>CAMECJ010000001.1 GCA_945913025.1 uncultured Elusimicrobia bacterium
TGTCTGTCTGTCTGTCTGTCTGTCTGTCTGTCTGTCTGTCTGTCTGTCTGTCTGTATTGTCGTTTCCTTGTTGAAAGAATAGACTAAATCTTTACCGTCCGTACCTTTGCGGAATGCTACAATTTCAAACTGTTCGGGGCAGTATTTGTCCAAAAAACTGATGGGTACGCCCATTACGCCTTCGTAATCGGAGGGAATAGCGTCCGTAAAAGGGACTTCTATAGCGTCGTAATTATCGTATTTTTGGTAGCCCTTTTCTTTAATTTCTTTATGGCGGCTGAATTTAAGATTTTCGGCCATTGTCATCAGTTTTAGCGGTTGGTGGCGTTTGCCGTGGTCCAAATTGGTAAACCAAATAGCTTGCGATCTGGCAAATAGTTGATTATTCACCATTCGGTAAGCACTACCTGATTTTTTTTCTGATTTCAATTCTGTTTCATATTCTTTGGGTATATTAAAGAGTAAATCCATACTCATAGGAGTTTTACCTACCCATAGTTGATTTTGCTGTATTAATTTAAAAGTTTCTTTGTACGTGACGGCATTTTTATTGGCGATAATGACAAATTTTTTATCCGCTTCCACAATCCACGCCAAAAACTCCCGAAACAGGGAAAACGGAGGATTGGTAATGATAAAATCGGCTTCGTTGCGCAGGGCTTTTACTTCGGGGCTTCTAAAGTCGCCGTCGCCTTTTAGATAGTCCCATTGTAAGTCGTCAATGTCAATTTTACCGCTTTTGTTGGAGTCTTTATCTAAAATGAAAATTTTGCCTTTCACGGCGGTTTTTGCCTTGTCAAAGTGGGGGGACTCCGTTTCAAACAAAGAGGGTTGGTACGGAAATTTTATATTTTTACTTTCCGCCGCGTAACTGGTGCTGATTAATTTTTTAAGCCCGAAACGCTCAAAATTTTGGGCAAAGTAACGGGTAAAGTTGCTCCATTCGGGGTCGTCGCACGGAAGGAGGATGGTTTTACCGCGGAAAACATCGGGGTTAAAATCCAAATAGGCTTGGATTTCTTTTTCTATATCGTGGTATTGGGTGTAAAATTCGTCGTTCTTGGCCTTTTTTGCTTTTGTTAAGTTTTTATTCAGGCCCGAACGGTGAACGTCTGAACGGCGTTCGGCGTTCGGCGTTCGGCGTTCGGCGTTCGGCGTTCTTCAGATTATGAGGCATATTTTGACTCCTTTTGCAAGGGAAAATTGTAAGCGAGGAGTCAAAACAAAGTAGGTTCTTTTATTCTACATTTTTTTGTTTAAAAAATCTTTACGCGTACGGGAAAAATCTAATTACTTTTTTGCGTTGGCTTTTTGTACGCGGAATTTTAGAATGAAGATGTAGCAAAAAATTGTTTCACCGAAAAAACAGGGGGAAAATAAAATGAATAAACATTGGATGATTGCGGCTGCCGTATGCTTATTTGCCGGTGCCGCTGTTGCTCAGGACAGTGTAACTTACGGCGAAATTGCTGTTGTGAGCGGTGCTGACGGCACCGTGGTAATGGGGGAAGAAGTTACTGCCGGCAAAGAAGCCAAAGCCGCTAAAAAAGCCGCCGAAGCCAAAAAGGCTTCCGCCAAGGCCCAGCTGAAAGCCAAACAACAAGCGGCCGGAGACAAAGCAACCCAAGCAGCCAACGAAGCCTCTTTAAAAAAGGGCGAGCCTAAGCTTAAAGTAAATACCACGACTACGACGACCAACGTCTACGACGTAAGCATAAAAGACAAAAAAGGCACTTCCGATTACGGTATTATTGAAGAAAGCTATACCAACGCCCAAGGGAAAACCACCACGGACGGCGTAGCCTACAGCAACTATACGCCCAGCCGTGCGGCCCGCGCGAACGAAAAACACGCTGAAATATCTTTTGCCGTAGGGCAGACCTATTCTTTTAATAAAGACTCGGATAAAGACCGCTACGCCTCTAACGGTATCGCCGCCGGCGCCAGCGTGTTGTGGGATATGGTTCCGCATTTTGGTATGGGGCTTGACTATATGTTCTTGCATCCGGACGGCAAATCCCATAACGGGCGCAACTATCACCAATTCCGCGCGCACAATATCGCCTTGGGCGGCAAATATACGATTAACGTATGGGATAACTTGCGCGTCTATATGCCGATGGGTGCCGGTTTGATGAATGCGCATCTGAAAACCAATGCCGCTTCCGGAAACACCAGCAAAGACAAATGGGGCGCCTCGCTCTACGCGGGTTTAGGTTTGCAGTATGATTTCAGCGCCAACCTCTTCGCCGGCCTTGAATACCGCTATACCTATGCCTTCATCAGCGATAAACACCTGTCCGACTTTGGACGCGACAAAGACCTGCAGTTCCATTCCGTATTCTTACGCTTGGGTACGCGGTTTTAAGGAAAACATCTACACAGCCAAGAATCTGCATAGGGGGCTGGAGGGAGCGTCATCCTGACGCTCCCTTTCTTTTTGGTTAAAGAAAGAAATACAAAGAAAATATTTCTTCTTTTTCTAACATTAGAAAAAAAAGCAAAAAGACTGCCCGCCCGTGTCCTATAAAAAGCAGTCTGAAACGGGGCGTTTTACAACTCGCTTCGCTCAAACAAATAAAGCGCCTTCTCCGTTTCGGACGCTTTTTATAAGCAGGACTAAGGGCGGGGAGAAAAGAAGGAAATCTGTTTATTATTTTTTGTAGCAGCAACAAGAAAGACGGGGGCTTGACCCGTTTTTTTTTTTTGATACGATAGAGTTATTCTGATGGTTTTCTGTTTGGCGTTTCTCTGTTGTAGTTTATTCCATCAAAATCGCCAGTTGCTGAACAAAAACATCGCAGGATAACTTTTTTAATAGGAGAATATAATATGAAAGGTTTTACGCTTATAGAGTTGTTGGTTGTTGTATTAATCATCGGTATTTTGTCGTCGGTAGCCTTGCCGCAGTACACCAAAGCGGTGGAAAAATCCCGTGTTGCGGAAGCCCGCACGATGTTAAAAACACTGTACGATGCGGAAATGGTTAGAAATTTGGAGATGGGTACGGAAGGAGTCGCCTATCCGCTGGACGAGCTAAATATCTCGGTTTCGGATGTGAACGGAACGGCTGCTGCTTTTCCTTTTTCTACTAAAAATTTTAGATATACAATAGAGTCCGCGAACGGTCATTTTGGCATATTGGCTTGGACTTTGCGAAATAATGCTTCTTATTATAATTTGGGTATCGGATATCCGAGTGGTACGATCCAATGTTCTGGCGGAACAGGGTGTCTAAATTTGGGGTTTCCAAATAAAACTACGAGTGATAATTGTAATATCGGGCTGTCTACCAGCCAATGCTATACGGATTAGTTTTGTATTGCAAAAAAGAACCCCCGGCGTTTCGGCTCCGGGGGATTCTTTATACCCCTTGTTGAAAAGTCGGCGACAGTAGTGTTGAAGAACAGCGCGGAAAAATAGGATGACTTTTCCGCCATTATAGTTTTTTTGCTATAATAATATAAATTATTTTGGGAGGACAAATGAGAAAATTTTGTTGTCTGGTTTTATTTTGTGTTTTTTCGCTTTCGGCTATGGCCGCAGAGCGTCTTTCTTTTGAAGTCTCGGCAGAAATGTCCAATTATACATACCGTGAACCTCATATGCAGTACCCTATTAAAATTTCCGGCCATATGACAGGGGTTAGCGCAGCCTTGACGCATCGTTCATTACTAGAATCGTATTTTGGGGAAAATGCTGCTTTTGTGCGCGTGGAAGGTATTTATATGCAGGGAAAAAACGATTACGACGGTTATTTGCAGGGCGGCGGTATGGACGGTACTCCGATTACCATCAGCAATATAGACGATTGGTACATAGACGGACGTTTGCTTTTCGGGCAACGCTATGAGTTTGCCGAACAATCGCTTATATTAGAACCGTTTGCGGGGGTAGCGTATCGTTTTTTGCAAGACAACGGACAGAAAAAGTCGGACAGTGCTTATTTGCGTGAATCCAACTATGTATATGCGCCGTTTGGGGCTCGGTTTACGTGGAATGTGTCAAATACCTTTCGTATGATATTAAATGGCGAATTTGATTGGTTATTAGAAGGTAAACAAAAAAGCGGAATGAGCCGTTTTGATCCTGCGTTCTCTGATCTTAGAAACACACAAAAAGAAGGCTTTGGCTTGCGTGCAAGCCTGCGGGTGGAACAGGAAATCGGCAAAGTGGCAGTTTTTGCTGAACCGTTTTACCGTTATTGGAAAATCCAAAATTCTAATGTAGATTACTACTATATAGACGAACTTTTCGGTTGGGGCTATGGCGGTGTTGAACCGTATAACACCACCCACGAATGGGGTATAAAAGCAGGCGTGGCATTTTAGTAAAGTAAGATGCAAAAACTCCGGCAACTTTATTAGTTGCCGGAGTTTTTTGTATCTGTATTCAGATTTACTGAAAATTTCTCCTATAGACACCACTCTGCGCCGATCGTTAATTAGAGGCGCTTTGCCTTACCGTTTTACAAACTTATTTTCCGGCTTCGGCAAGCAAATTGTCCGCCGCGGCGGCCAAATTCCAACGGACGGCTTCTTTGTCCGTGCGTTTTTTGTATTCGCACTGGCCGTCTTTTACCGTACGGCTGCTGACTACCAGGCGGTAAGGCAGGCCGATAAGATCCATGTCTTTAAATTTTACGCCAGGGCGTTCGTCTCGGTCATCGAGCAGGACGGATAAACCCGCGCTTTCCAGCTTGGCGCAAATTTCGTCGGCGTATTTTTTGACTTCGGGGTTGGAGTCGTAGTCAATCGCCACGAGGGCCACGTCAAACGGAGCCATCGGCGCGGGCCAGATAATACCGTTATCGTCGTGGCTTTGTTCAATAGCGGCGGCCACCACGCGGCTGATACCAATGCCGTAGCAGCCCATAATCATCGGTTTTTCTTTTTGGTCTTCGCCCAAGAAAGTGGCGTGCATCGCGGCGGAGTATTTGGTGCCCAGTTTAAAGATGTGGCCCGTTTCAATACCGCGCGTGAACGAAAATTCTTTGCCGCAGCGGGCGCATTTATCGCCGGCGGAGGCCATTTTTAAATCGGCGTAAACGTCTACTTGAATGTCGCGGCGGGGGGTGACGTTAATCGTATGCACGTCTTTTTCGTTGCCGCCGGACACGCCGTTTACGATATTTTTAACGTAGTTATCGGCGTAAATCATTACGTTCGGATTTTTTTCTTTCAGGCCCTGCGCGCCCGCAAACCCGACGAAGGAACCCGTCACTTGGGTATAAACTTCTTCGGAAGCTTTTTCCAGCTCGTTGCATTTTAAGAGCGCTTTGAATTTAAATTCGTTGAGCTCGTGGTCTCCGCGCACCAAGGCGACGACGGGCTTTCCGTCGGCGGTAAAGACCAAAAGTTTAATCAGCTGGCTCTGCGGCACACCCAGCAGTTCGGCCACGGCTTCAATGGTATAAGCTTTTGGAGTGGCTTTTTGTTCCATCGGTTTTAAATCGGCTTCGTTGATTTCAATATCGGCTGGAGCCAAAATTTCGGCTTTTTCCGTATTGGCGGCGTAACCGCAGGTGCAGTCGGCGATGGCGTCCTCTCCCGTGTCGGCCAGTACCATAAATTCGTGCGAAAAGTTTCCGCCGATTGATCCGGTGTCGGCTTCCACCGCTTTAAAATTGAATCCGCAGCGCGTAAAAATGCGTTGATACGCATCGTACATTTTTTGATACCATTCGTTGGCGGACTCATCGGTAGCGGCGAAGGAGTAGGCGTCTTTCATATAAAATTCGCGTGCGCGCATGACGCCGAAGCGGGGGCGGATTTCGTCGCGGAATTTGGTGCCGAACTGATACAGGCACACGGGCAGCTGTTTATAGGAAGATACGTCCTTGCGGATTAAATCGGTAATGGCTTCTTCGGCAGTGGGGGAAATGCAGAAGCCCGCTTCCTTGCGGTCCGTAAAGCGCAGGAGTTCTTTGCCGTAGAACGTCCAACGGCCGGATTCTTCCCATAATTCTTTGGGCTGTACGACGGGCAGCCAGACTTCATTTGCGCCGGCGCGGTCCATTTCTTCGCGCACGATGTTTTCCACTTTTTTAAGTACGCGCAAACCGAGGGGCAGCCATTCGTAAAGTCCGCTGGCCACTTTGCGGATGAGCCCCGCGCGAATCATCAGTTTGGCCGACAGGGTATCTGCGTCTTTTGGGGCTTCTTTTAAAGTAGGTAAGTAATAATTTGATAATTTCATATATTAGGTTTCCTTATTTAATATTGTGATTTCCTTGTAAATCAGTTCTGTTAGGACACGTCTGTGGCGATTGTGCCGGATGTGTGCGGTAGTAACGTACAATTTGCGCATATCTATATTTACAACCATTTCTAAAATCGGTGTAACTAATATTTTCAATAATTCCTTCATTATTGACCTGTGCGTGAATGGTACAATGATGAGAATTAACTTCCCCGGTCCAAAAGCCTGTACTGTTTTCATTAAGGCTCCAATAGAAATATTTTTTCCCATCAATTATTTTTTCATCATCAGGCAACCCCATAGCTTCAAAGACAAATTCTTTGGTACATCCTTCCAATCCTTTGATAATTTTATCTACGGAACGAGGAATATTATAGGATGTATCTGGCTCGCGCTGTGGCGTAGGTTGACTGGTAAATAACGCACAGCCTAACTGTAAATTAGCGAGTAAGAATAGTAATATTTTTTTCATATTATTTCTTCCACGTGTTGATTTTATCAATTAAAAAATCAACCCATTTTTCCTGCGGCAGTTTGAACATCGTTTGCCCGTGTTCAAAATATAAGCCCTCGCCTTTGCCGCCCGCAATGCCGAAATCCGCGTCGCGCGCTTCCCCCGGGCCGTTGACTACGCAGCCCATTACGGCGATTTTAAGCCCTGTCGCTTTTTTAAGCAGGTCTTTATCGTTGTAAATTTTTTCTTCCAGCGCGTGTACCGTACCCGTCACGTCCACTTGCGTGCGGCCGCAGGTGGGGCAGGAAATTAAATTCGGGCCGAACTCGCGCAGGCCGACGGCTTTCAAAATTTCGTACGCGGTGCGGACCTGCATTCGCGGGTCTTCAGTAAGCGAAACGCGAATCGTCGCGCCGATTCCTTTTTGCAAAAGCGTTCCCAAAGCCACCGCGCTTTTGACGGTGCCGCTTAAAAAACTGCCCGCTTCGGTTAATCCCAAATGTAATGGGATATCGCTTTGTTTCGCAAATAATTCATTGGCAAGTACGGTGCGTTTGAAATTGTCCGATTTCAGCGAAACTACCACGTCTTTAAAGTTCAGCTGTTCCAAAATGTTGGCCTGTTCCAAGGCTTCGTTTACCATTATTTCGGCCCATTTGTCGTCGGAAAGTTCCATTCTGCCTTCCACGCTTTTAAGGTACTTTACGCTGCCTGCGTTGACGCCGATACGAATGGCGACTCCGTTGTCTTTGGCGGCTTTGACGACTTCTTTCGTGTTCTCCGCCGCACCGATGTTGCCGGGGTTGATGCGCACTTTATCTACGCCCTGTTTAATGGCTTCTAGCGCGAGTTTATAGTCAAAATGAATGTCCGCCACCAAGGGGGTGTGGATTTGTTTTTTAATGTCCCCGATGGCAAGGGCGGCCTGCATATCCGGCACGGCTACGCGGTTGATTTCGCAGCCGGCGTTCTCTAACGCAATAATTTGCGCCGCGGTGGCGTTGGCATCGCGCGTATCGGTATTGCACATGCTCTGCACGCGCACGGGGTGGCCGGTTCCTAACGTGAAAGGCCCTACTTTTACTTCTCTAGTCTTGTACATTTGTTTTCTCCGAAGTGTTTTCCGGCGCCGCTTCAGTAGTTTGTACAGCGGCGGTTTTGGGTTTAAAGAAAATGCGCTTGATGTCCGAATATGACGCGTAAATTACCAACAAAATCAAAAAGCCCAGACCGATGTTGCCGGCGGTGTTGAGCATTTTTTCCGTCGGCAGTTTTTTGGTAAGGCCTTCCCACAGATAGACGAAAGCGTATCCGCCGTCCAGTATTGGAATTGGAAATAAGTTGAACATCCCTACGGCTACGGACAACATAGCGATTAAAAAGACAAAATCAAACAGACTGCGGTGTACGGAGTGATGAATGACGTTTACAATACCAATCGGCCCTGCCAGCTCCGGCGCTTTTTTGCGGCTGATGCTTTTCCATAGCGAGGAGAGGGAATACTCCGTCCAATACCAGCATTGGTAAAAACCGAGGCCCGCCGCTTTCCACCACGGCACCGCACTAAATACGGGCATGACGGTAACGCCCAGCACGTTTTTGCCGTTGAAATCTGCTTCTTTGACCGTGGCGGAAAACGTTTCCGCGCCGCGCTGGTAGGTTAAGTGTAAGTCTCCTTTGCGGTCCGCCAGCGATTTAGTTAATTCTTCCCAGTTGTTGATAACTGTTCCGTTGATTTGGCGGATAATATCGCCTTCTTTTAAATCCAGTTTGGCGGCGGGATAGCCGTCGGCCACCGTGCCCACGGCGGCGGGGAGTTTGACAGGGTCGGTTTCCGGCATACCTTTAATATAAATGAGTACGCCGAAAATCAGCGCGGCCAGCAGATAGTTAAACAACGCGCCGTTGACGACCATAAAAAATTTGGCGTACCATTTTTTCGCCGCAAATTCATAGGGCTTGGGCGGCTCTTTTGCGTCCTGCGGGTGAAACATGGGGCCCGCAGGTTCCACAAATCCGCCAAACGGAATGGCGCGGATTTGATAGTCGGTATCTCCCACTTTTTTATGCCACAAAATTTTGCCGAACCCAAACGCAAATTCGTTGACGCGGATTCCGGTCAGGCGGCAGGCAATGTAGTGGCCAAATTCGTGTATAATGACGATAGGACTTAACACCACGATAACGGCGATAATGGATAAAAGCATAATTCTCTCCTAAATAGCGGCTTTTTTATAGGTTTTGTCCGCAAGGACGGCTTCCGCGGCTTCGCGCGCCCATTGGTCGGCCTCGGCGGCTTGGTTGAGCGTCGCGTCGCCTTGCGTTTGCGGGGCGGCCTGTAAAACGGTGTAAATCAGTTTGGGGATATCCGTAAACTTGATTTGTCCTTTTAAAAACGCGTCCACCGCAATTTCGTCCGATGCGCTTAACACGGCGGGCAAAATACCGCCTTTGCGTGCGGCGGCAAGCGCGAGCTCCAGACACGGAAAGCGGTCAAAATCCGGCTCGAAAAATTCCAGTTTGGCGGCTTCAAACAAATTGAGTTTTTTTACCGGCCCCGCTACGCGTTTGGGGTACGTAATGGCGTATTGAATCGGCACGCGCATATCGGGTTCGCCCATTTGCGCCAAAATCGCGCCGTCGTTAAATTCCACGGCCGAGTGTACGATAGACTGCGGATGAATGACGATTTGCACTTTTTCTTCCGGCAGATTAAACAGGTTCATAATTTCAATGGCTTCAAACCCTTTGTTCATCAGGGTGGAGGAGTCAATCGTAATTTTTTTGCCCATTTTCCAGCGCGGGTGGTTTAACGCTTCTTCGGGCGTAACGGTGGATAAAGCCGCTTTGCGTTTGGCAAACGGCCCGCCGGAGGCGGTCAAAAATACTTTGGAAATATCGCGCGAAATTTTGTGATAATTGTATTCGTCGGTTTCGCCCGCGAGGCATTGGAAAATGGCCGAAGGCTCGCTGTCTACGGGCAGAATGGCGGCTTCCCACCGTTCGCATTCTTTCATCAGCGTCTTGCCCGCCATGACCATAGGTTCTTTGTTGGCCAGTGCAATCGTTTTTCCGGCTTTAACGGCGGCCACCAAAGGCGTAAAGCCCACCGCTCCCACCACGCCGCTGACGACGAGGTCCGCCGTCGGCAGCGAAGCCATAAAAGACAGGCTGTCTATTTCTGGCGGTAAGAGGCGCGTGCCCTGCGGAATTTGGTCCTTAATTTTTTCATAACTGGCCGGATTTAACACAGCCGCAAAGCGGGGTTTAAACTGATGAATTTGTTTTAAAAACAGATCGGTGTTATTATTGGCCGACAACCCCAGTATGCGGTATTCTTCGCCCAGCCGCGCAATGACGTCCAGCGAGGACGTACCGATAGACCCTGTGGAACCCAGAATAACGATTTGTTTCATAACGTATAAAGCACAATGTAATAAAATAACGGCGCAAGCAGGAGGTACGAGTCAAAGCGGTCCAAAAAGCCGCCGTGGCCCGGGAGTAAATTGGAAGAATCTTTTACGCCCGTGGAGCGTTTAAGGACGGATTCAGCAAGGTCGGACACTTGGCCGACAACCGCGATCAAAAGACCCATTGTAACGGCTTCTTTGACGGAAAACAACGTGGACAAAAACAAGTGCCGCATGAAGACGGCTCCGCCCACAGCCAAGATAGTCCCGCCGACGGAGCCTTCCCACGTTTTTTTCGGGCTGACTTCCTGATTTAATTTGTGGCGGCCCAAAAAACGTCCGCAGAAATATGCGCCGGAATCGGAAATCCAGACGGTGACCATCATAAAAATCGTCAGATATTCGCCGTAGGTGGGAATGGCGCGCAGGTTGATTAAATGTGCCAAAGACCACGGAATTAAAAATACGCCGGTAAACGTATTGCAGACGCGTTCCCACGAGCGTTTGGGGGTAAGCACTTCAATAAAAAGCACGCCGAAAATAACAATGCTTACGGAAAGCGGATATAGATTGTCGGGCAGCGAAAAACCGGAAATTTCAGCGCGGCCCAGTATGGCGACTACTGCCATTAAGAGGCCGAAAAGCATTAAGCTTACCGGATGAACCGGCTTTTTTCCGGCGGTAAGCGCCAAGCCGTATTCGTATAAGCACAGCAGGATTACACAGCCCACAAAAGCCATATAAACCACGCCGCCGAAATGAATAGCGGCCAATACAACGGGAATCCCAATCAGGGCGGTTAAAATTCTGGGTAATAGCATACTACTATTTTACTACATTTGCGCGCGTACGGGGGAAACGGTTATTTGCGGGTGGAAATCATCGCTTTGATTTTGGGGCTGTTTAGTTCCCACAGGGCGTTGTTAGCCACCCAGCGGGCGGATTTATTTTCTTCGTACAGATCCAAAATTTCGTGCGCACAGGCGACGGCTTTAGGCGTCAGGCGCGGATTTTTCTTGCCGATATTGCGCAAGGCCCAGTTGACGGCTTTATATACCATCGGACGTGCGTCTGCGGCGTGGTTTTTGATCAGCGGCAGCAGTTTAACCAGTTCTTCGTCCGTCGTTTTGGCGCGCGGCAGCGCAAGCGAGCAGAGCACGGCAAAACCCGCGCGGCGGACAAATTCTTCTTCCCGCTTAATCCACCGTTCGGCCAGTTTAAGGGGATTTTTTACTTTGGAGAAAAGGTTGTTGGCGCAGAGGTCGCAAATATCCCAAGAGTTGAGCTCCGCCGCCCATTCGTCCAGTTTTTCGCGCGTCATTTGGGCGGGATCAGCCAGCATAGACGCCATAATGCGCGCTTCGTGAATCCGGCTGGCCCACAGCGCGTCGGCCAGTTCCTGATCCGGACGGGGCAGCCCTTTTACAATTTGTCTAAGCGTGGTAACAGGTGTGCCGACGGCCAGTTCCGTTTGAATGCCGAAGCGGGCGGACATCTGCGTTTTAAATGCGGGCGAAGCGTGGCGTTTAATGCGGTTGACCAGTTCTTCGGCGCGCGCGCGGGTAACAGGATTCATCTTACAAACCTCCAAAACGGCGGGTACGCGCGCGGTACGCGTCCAGCGCTTTGTTAAATTCTTCTTCGGTAAAATCGGGCCACAAAACGGACGTAAAATAAAATTCGCTGTACGCCGCCTGCCATAATAAAAAGTTGGAAAGTCGTTCTTCTCCGGACGTGCGGATAATCAATTCCGGATCCGGCAAATCGGGTTGGTAGAGGCGGGCTTGAATGTCCTGTATGGTTACATTGGTTTTCCCTTCGGCAATGAGTGTGTTGACGGCGTGCGTGATTTCCTGCCGCGCCCCGTAATTAAGGGCCAGATTAAGTGTCAGCCCCGTATTTTGGGCGGTGGCAGAAACAGCGTAATCTATTTTTTTGAGTACACCGGCGGGAAGCGGTTCCCGCTCTCCGCTGACCCATAAACGAATATTGTTTTTGGCGGCGTCTTTAGTATAACGATCCAAGGTTTGTTCCAAGAGCTTCATCAGCCCGTCAATTTCGTCTTGCGGACGGATCCAATTCTCGGTGGAAAACGCGTAAAGCGTTAAAAATTTTACGCCCGCTTTTTGCGCGGCTTTGAGTGTGCGTTCAACGGCTTTGGCACCGGCATTGTGCCCGGCCGAACGCGGCAGACGCCGTTCTTTGGCCCAGCGGCCGTTGCCGTCCATAATAATAGCTATGTGGCGGGGGGTGGAATTGGGTAAATTGTCGGACATAATAGATATTTTAGCTTTTTTGGCGGCGTTTGTGCTGTCCGCACGCTGCGGGAATTTGTTGTTTTTCCCTGTCATCCTGAACTGACGCTTTTTCCTCTTGGCGTCACCCCGTAAAGTTGTAATACGGGATCTGCGGTTATAAAACAAGGAATAGATTCCGTATAAAGACCTTACGGAATGACACTTATAGTTAGGAGAAAACAAAATGAAAGAATTATTTGCCGTCATTCTGAATTTATTTCAGAATCCAGTTGTTAATAAATCCCATAACAAGGGGTTTCCCTTAATCGAATTGTTGGTTGTCGTTCTAATTATAGGCATATTGTCCGCAGTGGCGCTGCCGCAGTATGAAAAGGCGGTAGAAAAGAGCCGCGCAACGGAAGCGATACAAAATATGTCTTTATTAAAAAAGCAAATTGATTTGTATATTTTAAGTAATGGGTATCCCAGTACGGGGCGTGTCTTGTATCCGGACTTTGCGGATGTAACGCTTCCTGTTCCTCTCAACGATTATGGAGGTATGCGTAGTAAAAATTTTTGGTATTGGTCTTTTATTGATCCTATTTTGAACCGTTGGGGTATAAATACTCCGATGCTGAGTTATAGAAAGAAATATCCCTGCCCATTCAAAGGGCAGGGATATTTCTTTGGAATCAGCAGCTTAAATCTTCATAATTTCGGCTTCTTTGTTTTTTATCACCTGATCAATTTTGGCGATATGCGCATCCGTGGCTTTCTGCACGTCGGTTTCGTAGCGTTTCAAATCGTCCTCGGTAATTTCGGCCGCTTTCTGGGCTTTTTTAAGTTTTTCCAAAACGTCGCGGCGTTCGTTGCGTACAGCCACTTTGAAATCTTCGCTCATTTTGGAAATGTTTTTGGCCAGCTGTTTGCGGCGGTCTTCCGTCATAGAAGGCAGCGTAATGCGGATGACTTTGCCGTCGTTTACGGGGCTTGCGCCGAGGTCAGCCTTTTGCAAGGCTTTATCAATATCGTTTAAGGAAGAAATATCCCATGGTTGCACTTCCAATGTTTTGGCGTCCAATATATTGATGACGGCCATTTGTTTAATCGGGGTGGGGGTGCCGTAATAGTCTACGCGGATGTTTTCCAACAGTCCTGCGCTGGCGCGGCCGGTGCGGATAGTGGCCAAGTCGCGCTCCAAGCGGGCGACGTGTTCGGCCATACAGGTTTTGGTTTTGCTCAGTAAATTGGTAATCCCTTCCATAGTTTCCTCTTTAAATGAAGTGTTTTTTAAATTATAGCAATTTTCCGCGCAGGGTGGTTTGGCAAAAAATTCTTTACGGTTTTGCCGGAAGATTTTGCGGATTTAACGGTTTATGGTTTGAATACCACCCGTTTTTGCAGCGGACAATAGCCGTTAAAAATCATACATACGTCCGGCGCAAGTTTAGGCCCCGGCAGCTTGCGGAACGGTTTTCCGTCTATAAAAAGCAGGCCGTCTTGCACCATCCACGGGCCGTTGGTTTCGCCCATATCGTTGCCGTCCGGATAATGAACATACGGTTTTTTGGGGAAGAAATAGTATTTATCCAGCACTTTTCCGTTTTTATCCTGTTTCGTCAGGCGGATTGAATTGCTGCTGTCAAACCGGAAGGTCAGGCTGTTTCGCTCATTATCATAATCCGTGGCGCGGGCGAGTTGGCCGTCAGCATAATACCGTTCCGACAGCAGGTGGCCGAGCGGGCTTTTTTGCGTAACGGTAATGGACGATCCCCACTGGTTTAATTGGTAGGCGGTTTGTCCGTCTTTTGTTTGGCAAAAATAAGGCGCGCCATTTTCAAAAAACGCGCAGAATCCTTTTGCTCCGGTCCGGCAAGTAAAACTTTGCAGGTTTTCGGCGGGAAATACGGATCCTTCGCACGGGCCTTCCGTCCATTCATTGTCCGTGTCCGGTGTGATGGGTTCCGGCATGGGGACTTCTTGCGGAATATTATCCAAGCGGCGCCGCCACATCCTGTCCAGCGTTTCTTTATACGACTGTATTTTTCTTGTCAATTCTTGTTGGGAAATTTCTCCTTTGGCAAGTTGTTGGGTAAAATAGTTCATCCCCGCCGCATACGCACCCCCGCGCGTGAAAGCGTTTTTATTGAGGCCCCAAACAGTTTTCAGGTGCGATTCATCTTGAAAAAACGGTTTCAATTCTTCCAATTCCAGACGGGTTAAGGCTTCTTCGTCCAGTTGTGCGGAGGTAGAGTCGTTTGAGGGCGGAATGTCCGCAGGGGTTTGTGTTGCGGGCTTGGCGGAGATTTGTTTTTGTTCCGTTTCCGTGATTTTTTGCGCGGGGGCCTCCGCCGGAGATTCATGTTGGCGGAGAACATTGGTAAGCAACAGGCAAAGTCCTCCCATTCCCGTAAAGAGAAGTAGGAGGAGCGTGATAAAAATTCGTTTTTTCAGTATATCCATATCTAAAAAGTGCCCGCCGTTTTGGCGGCGGGCGCAGGTTTAATAAATAACGGTGCCGACTTCTTCCCCGCACAGGGCTTTTTTGATATTGCCTTTTGTATGCAGGTTAAATACTTGTACGGGAACTTTATTTTCCAGACACAGCGCGAGGGCAGCCGTGTCCATAAACTGGAGCTGTTTGGCGATAGCGTCCGCATACGTGATTTTGTGTATGAGTTTGGCGTCCGGATTTTTGCGCGGGTCGCTGTCGTACACGCCGTCTACTTGGGTGGCTTTTAACAGTACGTCGGCGTTAATTTCCGAGGCGCGCAGCGCGGCGGCGCTGTCGGTGGTAAAGAACGGGTTGCCGGTACCGCCCGCAAAAATAACGATGCGGCCTTTTTCCAAATGGCGTTCGGCTTTTCGTCGGACGAACGGTTCGGCCAGTTGGTAAATGTTGATAGAGGTTAGCACGCGTGTCGGTACGCCGGCATCTTCCAGCGCGGACTGCAAGGCAAGCGCGTTGATAACGGTGGCAAGCATACCCATATTATCGGAATTGACGCGGTCGATAACGCCGCCGCCGTCGCGTACGCCGCGCCAGATGTTCCCGCCGCCTAGCACGATGGTCAGTTCGCAGTTGCCGCAGCGGTAAGCGTCGGCAATTTCTTCGGCGATTTCCTTTAACGCTTGCGGGTTAATGCCGCGGTGGCCTTCGGTAATCAAGGCCTCGCCGGACAGTTTTAACAGGACTCTTTTCTTTTTCGTTTGCTGGCAGCAGGGTTCCATAAAGGTCTCCTTAAACATATATTTCAATTATTGTAGCACAAAAAATAAATAAAGCGGTGGTTTTTATCAGCGGCTTTTTAAAGCCGTCTTTAAAACGGAATATTTGGAGCTTACAGACGCAGATACTTTTTTGCAGAAAAAGTATCACATAAAAAAGGACCCCGCAAACGCGGGGCCCTTTTTTAAAACTAGAAGCGTACAAAGCGTACGACTTTAAGTTCGCAACCCAGTTTTTTGGATTCTTCGGCCAAGTAATCAGCAACGGTTTTTTTGTTGTCTTTAATGGTCGGCTGTTCCAAAAGGCAGTTTTCTTTGGCGAATTTTTTCACTTTACCGGGGAGCATTTTTTCAATGGCTTCGGCGGATTTGCCTTCGTTCTGCGCTTGGGTTTTGTAGATGTCAAGTTCGCGGTCAATAACTTCCTGCGGAATGTCTTTCGCGTCTACCCAGCCGCTCTGCATACCTACGGTGTGCATCGCCAGGCCGCGGGCGATTTCTTTTACGGCATTCGTATCGGAGCAGGCGCCGGAGACGGCGAGTTCCAAAATGGAAGCTTTTTTGTTGTCAGAGTGAACATAGTAAGCCAGTACGGAACCTTCGGCCGGAGCCCAGTTAAAAGCGCCTTTCAAAGTGGTGTTTTCGCCAAATTTGGGGGCTTTTTCGGTGATTTCGGCTTTGATGTGTTCGTCGGCCGCATAGTCTACGCCGGGGTGGGCGAGCACATAGCCGGTCAATTCTTCGGCGAGTTTGATGAAATCTTCGGTTTTGGCCACAAAGTCGGTTTCGCAGCCCAAATAGAGCATAGCTACGTTTTTACCGTCGGTTTTTACGCACACTCTGCCTTCTTTGGTTTCGCGTTCGGCGCGTTTGGCCATGGCGGCTAAACCTTTTTTGCGCAAGTAGACAATGGCTTGTTCCATATCGTTATTGCATTCGGCCAAGGCTTTTTTGCAATCCAGCATACCGGCGCCGGTTTTTTCTCTTAAAACTTTAATATCGTTTAAGGACATTTCTTTCTCCTGATATAGGTAAATCTGGGGGGAAGTTCCCGCGGGGGGAACTTCCCATCGAAGCAAAGTTATTTGGCTTCTTCCGCGGCTTTTTCTTCCGCTGCGGCCGGAGCTTCTTCGGTTTTTACTTCTTCTTCAGCTTTGGCTTTTGCGGTTTTTTTGGTTCTGGCAGCGGGTTTTTTAGCGGCGGCTTTTTTCTTAGCGGCCGGTTTTTTTTCTTCAGCAGGGGCTTCTTCTTTCGCTTCTTCGGCCGCCGGTTCTTCGGTTTTGGCTTCTTGCGTTTCTTCGGCTTTTACCGCTTCCGGAGCGGGCGCTTCTTCCACCGTCACTTCTTGTGCGGCGGCAGGTTCAGCACTTTCGGCGGCGAGCATCGCAGATTCAAACGCTTGCGCCATTACCGGATTATCGGCGGTTTGGGTTTCGGCAGCTTTGACGGCTTCCGTTTCGGCTTTACCTTCCAAAATGGAATCGGCAATCGCGCTGCAGAAAAGCTTAATGGAGCGTGCGGCATCGTCGTTGCCGGGGACCGGAACGCTGATCATATCGGGGTCGGCGTTGGTGTCGCAGACGGCCACTACCGGAATACCCAAAGCGTAAGATTCGCGCACGGCTCCGGCGGTGTCCACCGGATCAATAACAAATACTACATCCGGCAATACTTTCATATCGCGGATTCCGCCCAACAATTTCTGCAAGCGGGCGAGTTCTTTGGACAAGCGGCTGGCTTCTTTTTTAGAGATGGCTTTAAACACGCCGGAAGCTTCCCATTTTTCCAATTCGTTCATCCGTTCGACGGATTTTTTAACGGTTTGGAAGTTGGTCAGCGTACCGCCGAGCCATTTTTCGTGGATGCAATAAGCGCCGCAGCGGGCAGCTTCGGATTGGATAGCTTCTTGGGCTTGTTTTTTAGTGCCGACGAACAAAAATTTGGAACCTTTTTTGCTTTCTTCTTTAATAAAAGCGCAGGCTTTTTTCAGTTCTTTGGCGGTTTTTTGTAAGTCTAAGATATGGACGCCGTTTCTTTCTCCGAAGATAAAGCGGCCCATTTTAGGATTCCAGCGGGAAGTCTGGTGCCCGAAATGCACGCCGGCTTCCAGCATGGCTTTCATAGATACGTTGCTCATTATATTCTCCTGTGGCCTGCGCCTAAATTAAGGGAGTTCCCTCGGTGGCGCCGGCCGTTGGTGTCGTCGGGACAGGCTTTGATTTACAAACTTTTTCGCTCTCCCGCTCAAGTTACACCTTATATATTATAGCATAAAAAACCGCGCTTATAAAAAGCGCGGTGTGGTAAAGGACGAAAAACTAGAAGCGTCCGTTTACAATCACCATTACGGGGAACCAACCGTTCTTGGCGATGTTGACCAAACCGATTTGAAGCCCGTTAATGTTTTTGACGTTGTTGACAAACCCGAGCTGCACGCCGTGCAGTTCGTCGGCCTGGTTGTACAAACCGAACTGTACGCCTTTTAAGTAGCCGTCGCCGAAGTTTACGTAACCCAGCTGCGCGCCGGTAAAGCGGTCTGCGCGGGTGACGATGGCGGACTGAACGCCTTTTACCGTATCGGATTTGGCGTAAACAAGGTCCAACTGTACGCCGGAAACGGAGGCGGCGTCGGAACCGATACCGAAATCAATACCGGTAATTTCCTGCGTGTTAGCCGGAACGGCGAGGGCCAGTCTTTTACCCCACAGGGAGAGTTTTAAAACGCCGGTGTCTCCCGCAAAAGCAGGGCCGGCGCATACCGCTAAGGCTAACAATACTGCCAGTTTTTTCATATTTTTGTCATCTCCTTATAAATATCCCGTTTGCACGGGAAAACGTGTTAGAATCGTCCGTTGACGAAAATCATGGCGGGGAACCAGCCGTTTTCGGCGATGTTTAAAATTCCCACTTGAAGGCCGTCAATCGTTTTGGCATAATTTACAAAACCCAACTGTAAACCGTTTGCGTATTCGGCTTGGTTGAAGAACCCAAACTGCAGGCCCGTCAGTTCCTGGCGGTTCATGTTCACAATCCCTAACTGCGCGCCTTGCATCATTTCGGATTTGGTGAGTATTGCCAGCTGCGCACCGCGCACTTCGTTGGCCATGCTGATTACCCACGCCATGCTTACGCCGTTCAGTTCGTATTCCGTTTGGGAAAATAGCAGGTCAAGCTGAACGCCCGTTACGCTTGCGGAGGTGGAACCGATGCCAAAGTCGATACCCGTGATGTCTTGCGTGTTGGGCGGCGTGGCAATAGCTGTTTGGTTCCACAAAGAAAGTTTCAATACCCCCGTGTCAGCCGCGGCGGGAAAAGCGACGCAGAGCAGCGATGCCAAAACCGCTAATTTTTTCATAAAAACTCCTCCTGTTTAATCCAATACTTATACATTGTAGCAGTTTTACACGCTTTTAAAGTGGTAAAATATAATTAATGAAAATAAACTTGATTTCCTTCAACCCGTTGGCCGCCGACGCCGCGGGGAACGCCCGTAAAGCGGCGGAAATTTTACACGCGCCCGCGCCTGAGGCGGATTTGTTCGTATTCCCCGAGGCCGCCTTGTGCGGGTGCCCGTTGTTTGATTTGTTTGACGACAAACGTCTTTGCGCGCAAAATCTCGCCGTATTAAAAGAACTTGCCAAAGAGACAAAAAACTCCGCCTGCGTGTTGGGGTATGCGGACCGTCAGTCCGGCCAAAGCGTATCCGCAGCGGCGTTTATATATAAAGGGAAGATTACAAAAATTTTTGATACCGAAACAGTTTTGTTTAACGGTAAAAAATTGCAGATTTCATTAGAGGACCCGCAAAACGCGCCGGCCGATCCGGACGCGGATGCCGTCATTTTCCTGTTGGCGCGTCCTTATCAAAAAGGGAATATCGCATCGCGTTTGGAAGCGCTTAAAAAGTTTGCCAAGAAAAACGCTGTTCCCGCTTTGCTGTGCAACTTATTAGGCGGAGGCGACGGAATGATTTTTGACGGACTTTGCGCGATGGCCGGTAAACAAGGGGCGTTGGTGTTTTGTTCGGAGCTCTTTTGCGAGAAGGTCCATACGGTGGATTTGGAGAAAAAATACACGCCCGTTTCCTATCAAACACCCGTTTTACAGGAACTGCTGGACGCACTTGTGTTCGGTCTGCGCGATTACGTGCATAAAAGCGGAGCCGACAAAGTGGTATTCGGCGTCAGCGGCGGCATCGATTCGGCGTTTACGGCTGCGCTGGCGGCGCGGGCGCTTGGCGGGGAAAGCGTATACTGCGTGTCGCTCCAGTCGTATGCTACGAGCGATTTAAGCAAAAGTCTGGCCGGACGGCTGGCCGTTACGCTGGGAGTCAATTTGGAAGAAGTGGGCGTCCGGCCCGTATTGGACTCCGTCAAAGAAGCGTTATCCCATATCGTATCCCACCCCAAGGACGCCACGGCGCAGGAACTGCAATCCCGCCTTCGCACGGTTATTTTGGCGGCTTTGGCGGGAGAATATAATGCGATGCTGATTTCAACGGATGATAAAAGCGAAAACTCCGTCGGATCTGTGGTGCTGTACGGCGACGCGGGGGGCTGTTTGCAGCCGTTGGGGGATTTGTATAAAACGGAAATTTACGAGCTGGCCGAGTACCTGAATAAAGACGGCGAGCTGATTCCGTACGGCATTATCGAACGCGCACCGACCTCGGAACTCTCTCCCAACCAAAAGGACGAGGATTTTCTGCCGCCGTATGCGGTACTGGATAAAATCTTGCAGGGGTATCTGGAGGACGGCTTGACAGCGGAGGAAATCGTTAAAAAATTCCGCATTAAAAAAGAAACGGTCCTTGATGTATTAACTCGCGTCAACCGCGCCGATTTAAAACGCCGCCAAACCGCGCCCTGCCTGCAGGTGTCGTCCAATTCGTGCGTGTCGGCGGTAAGGCCCGTAATTAAGAAAATCAACTTATAAAATATCGGGCCGGCGTGCGGTTGTGTCCGCCGTTATAATCCGCGCGTTTTTTGCTAAAATATATGTATGAACGAAAATTCTATGTACCGTGATTATGACGTTCCGCAAGATTTGCAATTTAAAACCGCCGACATTCTGCGCATGGGCGGGCTGGATTGTTCTTCCCAAATCAGTCCGAAATATTTGGAAGATATTTTTACCGCGCCCAATAAAATCGTTAAAGCGGAGGTAACGCTTTCTTTTTCGGTAGCGAGTAAAGAAATTTTAGTCCGCGGGTCCGTCAGCGGCGAACGCGAAGTGCAGTGCGCCCGTTGTCTAAAAACGGTCAAGCAGGCTTTTTCTGAAGAATTTTTGGAAACATATAGCAACAAATTAGAAATAATTGATATAATGTATCTTGTACGGCAAACGCTGGCGTTGACCGAAGAAATTCGTTTTCTTTGTTCGCCCGATTGCAAGGGATTGTGCCCGAAATGCGGGCAGGATTTAAATGCCGCAGCGTGTGATTGCAAGCCGGACAATTTGTCGCCTTTCGCCGAGCTGAAAGGAAAATTTAAGTAATCGTTCCGGTTTTTGCCGGAATAAACAGGAGTATTTCAAATGCCGAATCCGAAGAAAAAACACACTCGTTCCCGCCGGGATATGAGAAGATCCCACAATTCCGGGGTGGAGGTTCCGCAGCTCGTGGCCTGCCCGAACTGCAAATCTCCCAGACTGCCTCATAACGTCTGCCCTGCCTGCGGTTTCTATAAAGACAGAGTGGTTGTAGCCCAAAAAGCTAAAACCGAAGAACCCGAAACGAAATAACATCCGTTATGAAAATAGCCTTGGACGCCTTAGGCGGAGATTTCGGCGCAAAACCCAACGTGTTGGGGGCTTTGAAAGCCGTCAAGAACCTTGACTTGGAGGTCATCTTGGTGGGGGACGAGGCCGTCTTGCGCCGCGAGTTAAGCGCATTGGGATACGCGAACGTGCCGGAAAAAATTTCCGTCGTTCACGCACCCGATACCATTGATATGGGCGCGGAACCCGCAAAGGAATGCCGCAACAAAAAAGGCGCCAGCATTGTGGTATGCGCGAACCTGGTCCGCAAGGGCCAGGCGGACGCGTTTGTATCTGCCGGACATTCCGGTGCGGCTATGGTGGCGGCTTTATTCGGTATGGGGCGCATCAAAGGCGTTCAGCGTCCGGCCATTGCCACGCCTATGCCCACCTATAAAGGCGTCAGCCTCCTTTTGGACGGCGGCGCCAATGCCGACTGTAAACCCATTCACCTGCTGCAATTTGCGGTAATGGGTTCGGCGTATATGCAAAAAGTGTTTGATATTCCGGCTCCGTCCGTGGGTATTTTGTCTATCGGCGAAGAGGAAACAAAAGGCAACTTTCTCGTCAAACATACCATTCCGCATATGCGCGATATCGGCGTAAATTTTAAAGGCACCGTGGAAGGACGCGACGTAAACACCGGCGAAACGGACGTCATCGTTTGCGACGGATTCGTCGGCAACATTGTGCTGAAAATGGCCGAAGGCCTCGCCAAAACGATGATCAAGATGATTAAACGCGAGGTTAAAAAACGGCCGCTCGCCCTCTTGGGCGCGCTCCTGTCCAAAAGCGCGTTTAAGGCAGTAAAAGACCATACCAATCCCGACTGCTACGGCGGCGCGCCGCTGGTGGGGGTAAACGGGGTGGCTATCATCGCGCACGGCAAATCGAACGATTTTGCCATTTACAACGCCATTAAAACGGCGGCGCGGTTGGTGGAAAAAGATTTTATCGGCGACGTGGCCGCCAAAATGGCCGCGTTGAAACCGACCTTTGACCTGATTGAGCAGGAAATTCATCAGGAGGATTTATAATGGATTTCAAAGGTAAAAACGTAATGATTACCGGCGCGACGCGTGGCATCGGCCTTGCCTTGGCTGAAGCGTTTGCTGCGGCCGGAGCCAACTTGGCCGTGTGCGGTACGCACGAAGAAGCGTTAAAATCCGCCGCCGAAAAATTGGCGGGTTTCGGCGTGAAGGTGTATACGCAAAAAGTTAATGTCTCCCGTGCGGAAGATTGCGACGCGTTTGTTGCAAACGCGGTGAAAGAATTAGGCTCTTTGGACGTACTCGTCAACAACGCGGGCATTACGAAAGATAATTTAACCGTACGCATGAGCGAGCAAGATTGGGACGACGTCATTGCCGTCAACTTGAAAGGCACTTTTTTGATGTCCAAAGCCGCGTTAAAAGTAATGTTTAAAAAAAGAAGCGGCAGCATTGTCAACATTTCTTCCGTGGTGGGGGAAATGGGCAACCCCGGCCAGGCCAACTATGTGGCCAGCAAAGCGGGCATTATCGGGCTGACGAAAACGCTTGCCAAGGAATTTGGCTCGCGCAACGTGCGCGTAAATGCCGTAGCCCCCGGGTTTGTGCAAACGGCTATGACGGACGCTTTGCCTGAAGACGTAAAAGAGAAGGCACTGGAAAACGTGCCGCTTAAAAGATTTGCCACAACGCAGGATATCGCCAAGGCAGTTATGTTCTTGGCCAGCGAAGACGCCTCGTACATTACGGGGCACGTTCTCGCCGTCAACGGCGGGCTTTATATATAGATTTACTTAATGTAAACAAGGGTAAGCCCTTTTAAATTACGGAGGACTAAAATGTCTGTAGAAAACGTGCAAGAAAGAGTTAAAAATATCATTGTGGAACAGTTGGGCGTAGAAGCCGATCAGGTAAAACCGGAAGCCCAATTCGTCAACGATTTGGGCGCTGATTCCTTGGACACGGTGGAACTCATTATGGCTTTGGAAGAAGAATTCGACGTTGAAATTCCGGATGAAAAAGCCGAAAAAATCAAAACCGTAGGCGAAGCTATCGAATACATTGAACAGAACGCCAAAAAATAAATAAAAGTGTACACGGATATAGAAAATATCATCGGGTACCGCTTTGGAAACAAAGACATTTTAAAGGAAGCACTCACTCACAAGTCCTACGCAGGAGAACACAGAAGCTCCAAACACAACGAGCGGCTGGAATTTCTGGGGGACAGCATATTAGGAGCCATTGTTGCGGATTATATCTACAACAAATGCCCTCACGTGGAAGAGGGAGTGCTTTCTAAAATAAAATCAAATTTGGTTTCACGGCGGAACTTGTATTTGTGGGGCAAAAAGCTGGACTTAGGCAAATATATGAGCTTGGGTCACGGCGAGCTGGCCACCGGCGGAAGGGAGCGCGATAGTATTATCTCCAATGCGGTGGAAGCCGTGATCGGTGCCGTTTATTTGGACGGTGGATATCTGGCAGCCGAAGCTGTTATTTTGCCGTGGGTTAAAACGCAGGCCCTCACACAAGATGTGCGGGATTTTAAGAGCCTTTTGCAGGAACACCTACAAAAACGCGGTCCCGAAACGCCCGTCTATGAAGTAGTCCAAACCGTCGGCCCTGAACATGATAAAACATTTACTGTGCGTGTCAGCCTGACGGGCAAAGAGCTGGGCATCGGCAAAGGCCATAACAAAAAAATGGCAGAACAAGCCGCAGCCCAAAACGCTTTTGAGCGTATGAAAAAATAGTTTAGCGGGAGAAGAATATGTTTTCGTCAAAGAAGACCCCTGCTGGGAAATCAGCTTTTCAACCGGAGAACAACGTTCCGGTTAAGGCTGTTTCCGCTTTGACGAAAAATCCGCTTATTTTATTGGGCGTGGTCGCCGCGGTGCCGGTGCTGATTATGTTGGCGTTCACGTTTAAGAGCGGTTACTCTCCGTCCGGCCGGAAAGGGAAAATGGAGAAAATCGTTGTCGTAAGGACACCTATCGAAATCGCCGATGCGGCCACTGAAGCCTTGCAAAAAGGCGATACGGAAGGTTTCTTGGATATTTTAAATAACGAAGTCCGTTCTAACATCAATATAGTAAACAGCAAAGGGGATACGCTTCTGTTGGCCGCTACTACGTTTGGTAATCTGGAAGCCGTGCAACAGCTTATTTTGGCGGGCGCGGACGTAAATAAGAAGAACGCATTTACTAGAGATACTGCTCTTTTACGCAGCCTGTATGGAGATAATTCGGAAATTACCCGCCTGCTCGTTTATTCCGGTGCAGATATTAATGCCAAAAATAATTATAATCATTCCCCGATGTTTTTGGCACTTGAGAAAGGAAAGGGGGAATTTATTGATTTGTTTTTAACAAGCGGCGTCAAAGAAGGGCTCAGCACGGACTATCTGTTACGCGCAACCGCCAAAAAAAATCCCGTGGGCGTACTGGCTATGCTTAAAGGCGGGATTGATCCTAACGTAAAAAACGCCAAAGGCAATACGCCGCTGATTATTTCGGCCTCTTTGGGAGATTTGAACAGCGTGCGTTCGCTTCTTGCATACCGTGCAGACGTCAATGCCGTAAATAACGACGGAAATACCCCGCTGATTTATGCCGCGCGTTATAACCATCCCGAAGTGGTGCGCGAACTGTTAAAACCCCAGACGTTGCAGGCGCCCATCGATGTAAACGCCCAAAATAACTTGGGTCAAACAGCTTTGTATTGGGCCGCTTCTAAAGGATATGATAAAGTGGTGCGCCGCTTGCTGGCCGCGGGGGCCGATTCCACCCTGCCCGCCAAAAACGGGCAGCTGCCTTACGCTGTGGCGCAGAAAAATAACCGTACCAAGGTGCTGCCGCTGTTTGAACAGAGTTTAACCGAGATTAAAAACGCCGTAATCGAAGAAGATAACGCCGCCCTGATTGCGCAGGCCAAAGCCGAAGGGCGCGACATTTCTTCCTTGACCGAAACTCCGGAGGAAGAGGTAACAGATGCAGACATTTTTAAAGCCGCCGAAAAAGGCGATGTGGATCTGGCGCGGCGCGTAGTGGAGGCCAACAAAGCCGTATTGTGGGATAAAAATGCGTCGGGCGATTCTCCGCTTTTGGTGGCGGTGGAAAACGGACATGCCGACATGGTGGATTTTTTAGTTAATAACGGCGCGCGCTTGTTTGAAGCTTCTGCCAAAGGCAATGTATTTCATATTGCCGTGAAAGCGCAGAACTTGGAAATGCTGAAGCATTTGGTCCAACTTTCCCGTCAAGACGGCCGCTTGGCGATGATGCTTGAATATAAGACGGTTCCGCCTAAAGAATCGCAAATTGCGGGAACGCTTTCTCCGCTTGGTTTTGCCGCGCTTGATTGCAATAAAGAAATATACGATTATTTAATTTCCGTCGGTGCGCGCCCTGGCGTCCGCCAGACGACGCCTAACCTGCTCGGGTTTGTATCTCCCGCGGATTTAATGGCCAAATGTAAAGCCAAGCCTGCGGCGGCTAAGGCGCTCAAAGCTCCTGCCCAGTCTCCTGCCAAAAAAACAACGGCTAAAAAACGCTGATTTATTCAGATGACGAGCTGCCGCCCTATAAGACGGCAGCTTTTTAAATGTCATTCTCAATTATTGTGTTTGGGGCGTTTCTAAAAGGGGTAGTTGTATGAAAAAAATAGTATTATGGGGATTATGTATCCTTTTTATTCCGGTTGTTAACGCCCAAGAGCAGGTTTTGGAGCAGACGACTGTTCGCCGCGCCGGCCCGTATGCGGTCCGTCAGCAATACAGCGGAATTTTGCCTTATATCATTTTTCAGGGAAAACGATCCGTTACGGTTTATCCGCAGGCGGATTTTGATTCTCCTTTTGACCAAATTGTGTGGACGGAAAAAACTTTTTCCGCCGTGCGCCGTTCGCAAGAAATTGCATATTACTATTTAGTATCCGGCTGGAACGCATGGCGTGCGGCGGCCAACGCATATCTGCCCAAGAAATACCGTCTGCCGCAGCTCTCTTTTACTTTGGCGGACGATATGTCTCTTGGCGGTGTAACGGGCGATGAGGAAAACTCTATTTTTCTTTACTTATCTGTTCACTTTCCATCGACTCATATTAACCGTGCAGGGAGGTATTCGCCCTTAGGCAACCAGATTGAATTAGTTTTGCCCATGCACCTGCTTACATACTTATCGTTTACGGATACGGACCCTTTCCGGCGTGCCTTAATGGAAGGGGAATACCGCAATATGATTTGTAATGTGTCGGCGGGGCCTAATGATTATTGGGATCAGCTCACTTTACAGGGAACATCGTTGGAGGCTGTCCGTTGGCACAACCGCTATCGTCCGCTTGCAGAAAAGGAAGAAAAATGTTTGGACGAATTGGCCGCCCTGCCTGCTAAAGACTGGGTTTATAAAGGTCCTTTTGCGATGAATAATCAGCATACCATGACGCACGAATGGGGGCACTTTTTTGGTTTTGGGCATATCGATAATTCGATTATGGCAACCGGCCAACTGAGAGATTTTGGCCTTGTAACGCCGCTGAAAGAGGACGGTCTTCGCTTGGCCACCTTGGTTTGTTATCATCATAATGAGCAAGCCGGAAAAGAAGTTTGTATTCCCCGCGAACAACCCGCTAAACCGAAAAAACCGCAAATGACTTCAAAATAAAAACTTACCTATTTGGGTTTGTTTCATCTCAACGCTTACCCAATCGCATCATTTTTTATGCTTCCTGCGTTATTGCGGAACCACCCCTAGCGTTATTGCGGAATCACTCCCCTATCGTCATTCCGAAAGCACCCTTTAGGTCATTCCGGAATCACTCACAGGGTCATTCCGGAGGGTCGTAATCCGGGATCTGTTGTTTTTTAATACTCATCCCGTAGTGTGTCTGGACGGGATCTCCCGCTTTTTTGTTGTCGTCCATTCATTCGCAACATAACTAAAACAATGAGGCTCAACGAATCAAGTGAGCGCGGACAAGCTCCGCCGGCACTCGCTGAATCTTGACTTCCGTTTTTTTTTTTTGATACAGTAAAGCAAAGACCCTATATACGGGAGGTATTTTATGCAAAAAGTCATAGCAGTATTTCTTATGTGTTGTTTTTTGTTTAATACGGTTTCTCCTGGCTTTGCGGCAACGGATTGCTCACAAGATCCCTCGTGTGCTCAATGGTACGATTCTAACTGGGTAAATAGAAGGGCTAATCATTATCAAAATCATAAAGCATCATCCAAGCAGCGTGAAGCGGCTATAATTGCAAGCCAGCAAGCGCTGAGCCACATACAGGATCTTGTACGAAAGAAAAGAATAACAGAGGCTGAGGCTTTAGCAGATGCTTATGCTTCTTTAGGGAGCGCACTTAAGTTGCCTTGGTCCCGCATCTGTGTATCTAGACAGACTGGCGACTTAATACGTTGTCGTGAGGGGGCAGCTGCACGGAAAGAAATTTCTAAACAAATGCGCGGAAATAACCCTTCGCAGAAAGGAAATTCGCAACAAGGGCACGGGGGCGCTGATGAGGAGTCAATCAGTATCGGCTACGAAGGTGGCCCTAAGCTAGATTTTCTATATGGCGCCGATAAGGGGGATGAGGAATGGACAAAAACAGTACATCGTCTGCTCGCTATGGATAAAGTGGCTCTGAATGATGCAATACAGGCGATGGCAGCTAGCGGAAGTGCTGATCCAAACGATCCGAACTATATCCCACAAATAGTTTTAGACACGGCGTTTTTGGCACTTGCGCAAAAAATAACCCCACAAGAAAAAAACTATATTGTGCCACATTGGCGTCACGGATTTTATTCGTCAATCGGAGACAAAGCTCATCGATCCAATATGCAGTCTGCGGCGGAGAAGGCACTGTTTGGCTTTGCGGAAAAAAACCCTCATGCGATTGAAAAGAAATTTTCCTTTACTGATGCTGATTATAATGATCTGAAAACTGCCTATATAGCAGGATCCTTTGTTCTCGTTAGCATGGCGGCGGCTTCTAAAGCTATCGGGTACCTTGCAAATGGTACTGCAAGCGCCGCTGAAATGTTACTTGACCCGGCAACTGAGTACGTTATTAAAGAGGCTCCACGCATAGTCTCTCCAATAGGAAAGACCTTAGATCTTTCTAAGTCTTTTGGTGGCTCTGGGAAAACAATTAGTACTCCGCGAGCGTTGGAGTCTATTGGAAAAACGACTCAAGAAATGAGGAGCATTACGACGACGGTTTCTAAGGGATCTCGTACAGCTCAGGTCGCTAGCCGGGGCGGGGTCATCGGGGTAGTTGTAGGAACGGCGGTTTTAGTGTATATGGCGGTTGATGATGCACTAGCGCCTATATATGCAGAAGCTTTGCGTATTGCTAAAATGGACTTTTGGAACGATATCGTTGATGGTAGCTATGAAATAGTAGGGCGTGTTTCTGACATTTCTGCAGACATTTTTGATGCGATAATAGACACGGCTACTATTAATTGGGACTGGTCGATGAGGTTGCTGGGTGTCGGCCGAGGAGGAGGAGGACGCAACGGAAGCTCACAGGGGAGGAGTAAAAAAGATCGGACGTGTACATACCGCGCCGTTCCCCAGACTGATGATTGGAATTTAAGAAACTTAGACCAGTATATAAATGGCGGGGATACTAGGTCGGCAACACAGAAAAAGTATTTGATTTTCCAGTGTTTGGGAAATACTTATTGCCCGAAGGCTGTTCAGGCTCAAAAGGCATTTTTTAGCAAGTGCAACAATATCTTGTTAAAAAATGTTAGTTTGACAGATGTTGCCTGTGCCGGTGAGCTCGATCAATTGCTTGAGGTAAATAGGGTGGCATCTTCATTCTATGCGCAGGATACAGGCGAACAACTGTTTACTAGGGCCTTTTACTTTGGAAAGTGGATTCCGGAAGCCGAAGTCGCCATACGTTATACTGATGCTGTTCAAGATTTACCCAAAATATTTATCCAATCAATGTGGGATACGGTTAAGGATTTGTTGGCAGGAAAGATAACGAACGCTTCGTTGGGGAATGGTAGAAGCTTGCGCCGCGGAAAGCACGAGATAGACACGAAATACCGTTGGGATCAACAGCAAGGGAGATTCGTTAAAGATGATATGGCAAGTAATTTTTTCCAGCATTTCCATTATGAGGAAATTTTAACGTATCCCCAAAATAATCCATATATTTGTAACCATAGTATTTTTTATCAGCCTTAATCACAGCAATTATGATGCCAAGAACAATCGTCCTGAGGAAAATCCTCGGGGCGATTGTTTTTTGGCAGTTCCTGTAATAGAGCATAACGTGGTGCCAATTCCCCAGCAATATGCTCCATTAATCCAACGATCGCGGACAAGCACCGCCGGCACTCGCTGGGTCTTGACACGTTTTTTTTTTTTGATAACATAAGGTCATTCCGAAATGTTTCTGTTCGGGATCTCCCAATTAGGGCTTATTTCGCCAAAATCGGTAGATCCTGGGTAGAAGCGGCCAGGAATGACTTTTTTGATAGGAGAAAATAAAATGAAAGGTTTTACGCTAATTGAATTGTTGGTGGTTGTACTTATCATTGGCATTTTGTCGTCTGTTGCACTGCCGCAGTACCGAAAAGCGGTACTGAAAAGCCGTACGGCGGAAGCGTGGGCAAATTTGAAAAATATCAATATGGCGGCTACTGCGTACTGTTTGGAAAACCCAAGTGCTACGAGTGCTTCGTTAGAAGATTTGGACATTCAGATTCAGGCAGAGGGCGACCGCCCAATTGGGTATGATGTAGCTGAGATTAATTGCAATGCCGGAACAATAGCTATCGCAGCGGATTTGAGTCAGAGATTGTTCGGGGGAGGATATATGACGCTTTTGTATTTGAATCCTAAGACGGGGCGCCGTTCTTGTGTTGGTGAGATATGCGACGATATTGGTTTTACTCATACTACTTCAGATTCAAGTATTTGTACTTTTGGTTCGAGCGGTACCACACCAGAATATGCAAGCTGCGGCACCGTGAGTGGAAAGCGTTCTTGCTACTACGCAGATTAAGGAAGAGTAAAAACCCCCTGCTCCGTGAAGAACAGGGGGACCAACGTTGGTTGGGGGAAAAATATTTCGTCTTGTCCCCCACAGTTTATTCGGCGACTTTGCCTGCAATGCGCCGTAAATATACTGGGTTTTCCCCAGCGTTATTATCAGTATGTTTTTTTGTACTCCGCCCCGCAACCTGAAAAAATAATTAGTTTTTCCGTAAAAAAGCCGCCCCGAACGGAGCGGCTTTTTTAAAACGCACAGATACTTATTCGTTGCCGAAAATGGTGTTCAGCTGACGATTGACGCGGTAGAAAGTGGCGCATTTAGGCATATCTTTCAGCCTTTTGGCGCCGATATACGTCATACAGCTGCGGATACCGCCTAAAATGGCTAACAGCGTCGCTTCCACAGGGCCGCGGAAAGGAATTTCCACCACTTTGCCTTCGCTGGCGCGGTATTTTTTCATGCCGCCGTAGTGTTTGTCCTGTGCGTATTCGGAACTCATACCGTAGAATTTTTTATATTGTTTTTCCACAATACGCATGGCGCAGGTCTTATCATCAATCATATCCACTTCGCCCGTCTGAAACGATTTAGTGCACAATTCGCCGCCGCTTTCGGCGTGTCCGGCCAAAAGGCCGCCCAGCATTACAAAATCGGCGCCCGCGCAGAAGCTTTTGCACACGTCCCCGGGAACAGTGCAGCCGCCGTCGGCGCATACCATACCGCCTACGCCGTGGGCCGCGTCGGCACATTCAATAACGGTGGAGAACTGCGGTCTGCCTACGCCGGTCAGTTTGCGGGTGGTGCAGACGGACCCAGGTCCGATTCCCACTTTTACGATATCCGCGCCGCTTAAAATCAAGTCCTCGCACATATCGCCGGTAACTACATTTCCCGCCATAATCAGCGCGTCGGGCCATTCTTGGCGTACTTTGCGGATGTAGTTAATAAGGTATGGAGAATAACCGTTTGCCACGTCCACGCAGATATTTTGGATAAGTCCGCTTTGCATAACGGTTTTCAACTTTGCAAAATCCGCGTCCGACACGCCGGAACTGACAAACAGCAGTTCGTTGCTGCCGAAATCTTGGGCGTTTTGTTTTAAGAAGGACAGTAAATCTTCTGCGCAATAGTGTTTATGCAGGGCGCTCATCAAATGTTGTTTTTGCATTTCGCGCGCGATTTCAAAAGTGCCGGTCGTGGCCATATTGGCGGCCACGATCCCCGTGGCTTTCAGGGTGCGGGAACACCATTTGAAAGTGTATTCGCGCAACACCTCCACTTCGGAGCGGGAGGCTAAGGCGGAACGTTTAGGACGCAGCAGTACGTCGCAGTAATCTAATTGGATATCGTCGTGAATTCTCATAACAGTTTTCTCCTGAAATATCTTTTGGCGGGCGGACCCGTCCAAACCGGAATATATCATACAAAATTTACCGCGTTTGCGCGGAAAATGATTTGGCAGCAGAGATGTTTTTTAGCTATAATAGGTATTGTAAAAACAGTAAAAACTCCTTATACTGTATTAAAGCGGAGGAAATATGATAAAGCAAGGGTTTACGTTAATTGAATTATTGGCGGTAGTGTTGATTATGGCTGCGTTGACGTCTGTTGCACTGCCGCAGTACCGTAAGAGCGTGGAGCGGGCGCGTGTGGCGGAAGCACTTCAAATGCTGCCTGTTATTTATGATGCGAGAGATCGGCTGATGACGGAAAATAACTATAAAGTGACTTATGCAACGGATAGAAGGAAAATGTCTTTTTCTAAGCTGGATGTTTCTTTTAAAGGCAATCCCGTTGATGATCATACGTGGAGAACGGAAAATTATGACTACAAATTGTTTGCTGGCTCATCAGTGAAAAAAGTTTCCGCTACATTGCGTCAGGGAACATATCAAGGAACCGTATTTGAATATGACGGAGACACAAAGGTTTCTTGTTCTTCGCCGACGAATACGGAAGCGTGTGTATTACTTGGGATGGGCGCGGATTCCTCCGGTCTATGCGGTTCTTGCGGCACAGACGAATCGGAATGCGGGGCTTGCGGATCGGACTGCGGAGCTTAGTGATGCCTATGAAAAAAGGTTTTACGTTAATTGAACTTTTGACAGTGGTGCTTATTGTCTCTATTTTAACCGCGGTAGCTTTGCCGCAGTACCGTCGCGTGGTGCAAAAATCGCGCGCGGCGGAAGCGGAATCAATGCTTCGTATAATTTATGATTCCAGTGAACGGTTGGCTGGCGAATTCGGTTACCGTTCGTATGATAAATTGGTGGAAGCCAAAGGGGCGGCTACAGTTGGGTTCACGCGTTTGGATATGTTTGACGGTTCCAATCTCCCTACTGGCTGTAAAATATTGTCCAACAAAATAACATTGGACTGCACCCATTTTTCATATAGAATTTCCATTTTGGGATATGTCGCGGCAAAAATAAAGCCAACAACGCAAAACAAGTGGTTAGAAAATACATATATTTTGCTGAACCGCAGCAATATGGAGCTTGTCTGTCAAGGCACGGAGGACGCGTGCGATATCTTAGGGCTGGATCTTGTATCCGCCGGCGTTTCATTTTAACGGAGGACTATGAATAATACAGGTTTTACGCTGGTTGAAATTTTGGTGGCGGTGCTGATTGTGATTATTTTAGTAACCATGGCCGCCCCAATATATGATAAAGCCATTGAAAAATCCCGCTTGGCCGAGGTTCGTACAACTTCCAAAAAGCTGTTTGATGCCAAAATGCGTTTAATGGATGCAATGGATTTAGATACATATAATGACCAATTCGGGTTTGAAAATTTGGATTTTGCCCTGAATTGTAGGGAATCCCGTCCTTCTTCGGGACATTTAATGAAATGTACGACGAAAGACTTTACTTTTTGGATTCATCCCAACGATTCGCCCAACGGCATCTGTGCCGTTCGGATTGGAGACGGGGACGCCGCCCAGACGAACTTTTTGTATCTGGGGGGGGAGTTTACATCCGATGGGGAGGTGTCGTTCTCTTGTCATAACGGCAGCACCGGCGATTGTGAAATTTTTGGTATGGATTCGGAAGGAAGCAGTGCTTGGTGTACTGCCAACTAGGGTGTTTAGGAGCGTTTATGAAAAAATTATTAACGATATGTTTAACTTTGGTACCGTGCGTTTTAATGGCGGCGGCCAATAAAATTAAGATGGTCACTTATTTTCCTGTACCGTATGTGGCCTATTCGCGCGTGAGTGCGGACCAAATGGACATAGGTTTAACACAAGCGTGTTCAATGAAGCTGGGGTGTGAGGAAAGCCCGCAGCCTCCGCTTAAAACTCCTGCGGTAAATGTCCAGTCGGGTAAATTGGAGTTAAACGGCGGATTGGGGATATTGGGAAATACTATTGAGTTAGGTACTGTCAATAGCACAACGGGTCATTTAGCGTTTAGTAATGTGCGGATAAATGCGGGAACTATGGAAAGCATAAACAATGCAGCGACCATGACCGTAACCGAATTAAACTTATTTAACAGAGCGTTTCCGAGCTGTAACGAAGCCAACAGCGAGAGCAACGGGCAGGTAAGCTGGCAGATGTTGGAGTTGAACGGCGCAAGCAACAAAGAACTGTATTTGGTATGTGGAACCCCCTCAAAAACAGGGTCTTGCGAGCCTACACATAATGGGGATCTGGAATATACGGAGGATTGTCCTGAGGGGTATACGGGAAACATAGTTTATACGTGGGTTCCCGAATTTTGTCGCTATTTGAGAAGTGATAATTGTACAAAAGAAGAAGAAGAAGAAACTTGTTTTGATGGACTCTCTGTTGAGTGGACGGTGGTGCCAAGGGCCGCAGGTTCGTCAACGTGGAAGGAAGGTCCGGTGGAGGCTTCATTGGTTTGCGGGGCGGGTGCAAAACTCACTGAATCTTTGGATGGATCGACGTGTGAAGTGGGTAAAAAATATTTATATAGGCCTCATCAGTGTCAGGCAGTCGCCGGCGTAGTGCAGGAGATGGCAGCATATGGAGGGTACTGTTTGAAGTGTGTCCTGAAGTCGCATTCCCGCTGTATATCTGGTCCGCTGAGAAGTAAGGCTGGAGAAGTCTGTGTTGGTAAGTCTAATGTAATCAATAATGGAAGTGGCAATATAATAGATAAGAATGACGATATAATAGTAGGGCCGGGGATAACAGTAATAGATTAATAGGCCGATTAATTAAATTTAGAATCTTCCCGTCTATTTATTGGACGGGAAGTAAAAAACCCCTTCGGTTTGCGAAGGGGTTTTTTAGCTTTTAAAATATTTAATGCGCTTTTTTGAGCGTTAAAATACCGTCCTCAAAAAACCATTCTTCAATCAGATCGCCCGTATCGTTGAATTTTTTTGTTACGCCGTTGGGTTTGCCGTCCTTGTGGGGGGATATCAGTGCGATTGTTCCGTTGGGATGATAAACAATTTTATCGCCTACGATTTTATCATTTTTATATGTACATTCTGAGCGCAAATCCCCGTCCGGCGTATACACTTTGCATACGCCGTTTAAATAACCTTTGTGAAATTCGGCCGTTTCCATTACTTTTCCGTCGGGATAGTATTTTACTTGTTTGCCGTCCTGAATGTCATCTACGTAGGAAAACTCTTTATACAGCCTGCCGGTTGGTTGGAATACGCGGGCTTTGCCTTGTAAAAGGCCGTTTACGTAAAACTTTTCAATACTGACTTTTCCGTTGTCAAAATAAATTTTACATACGCCGTTGCGCTGTCCGTTTTTAAATTCACATTCAAAATAGGTTTTGCCGTTTTCAAAAAATTCTTTCACGATGCCGTTGGGCATATTGCCGGAATGTTTTTCAATATCCAGATTTTTGTCCAATGTCTCGCTGTATACTTCTTTTCCGTCTATATAGTAGGTGCGTACAAACCCCACGTGAAGAGGGTCGTTTAAGCTGGTTGTTTTTCTGACGATTTCTGCCATACGTTAGTTCTCCTTGGACAATGCGCCCGCCGCGGTAAATCCGCAGGCCCAGGCAAAATGTAAATTAAATCCGCCGCTTTTTCCGTCTACGTCCAGTAATTCGCCCGTAATATAAAGGTTCGGGCATTTAAGGGACTCAAATGTATTATAGTTTATTTCCTCGGTTTTTACACCTCCCGTTGCCGCCATTGCCTCGTTCCACGGGCGCAGGGCCGTTGCGGTTGCCGGCCAGCGGCAGGGAATAGTGCACATCCGCTCCAGCGTGTGGAGCGTTTGGCCGCTTATAGGTATCGTTTTGCGCAACCCGATAAAATCAATTAATAAATTGGCTAAATTTTCGTGTAAAATTCCGGCGAAAAAATCTTTCGGCTTGCGGCCGGCGTATCTTTCCGCGCGCGCTTTTAAAAAAGCCGGTCCGTCGGCTAGCTGCGGGAAAAAATTAATTTCCATCGCTACGTTTCCGTGTTTCAGCGCGCGCGATACGGCGGAGCTGACGTTTAACGCCGCCGGCCCGTTAATGCCGTAGTTGGTAAACAGAATTTCGCCCTCCGCACTGTCTGATACGCGGTTGTTTTCCAAAACGCTTACACGCACTTGGCTGCGTATACCCGTTAATCGGGCGAAAGCGGTTTCTTTTAAACAAAGGCCGCTTAACGCCGGCCGCGGCGTATTGACAGAGTGCCCCAGCATTTTGGCCAGTTCGTATCCGCGCTGAGTTCCGCCCGCCTGCGGGTATGCGCACGACCCGCACGCCAGTACCAGTTTACGGGCCTCAAAGCGTTCTGCGTTTGCGGCGGTTACCGTAAACAGTTTTCCTTTTTTCACGCGTACGGCTTCGGTATTTGTCCGAATTTGCGCACCGGCTTCCAATACCGCCAACTTCAGCGTTTCAGCCACGGCGGTAGACTTGCCCGTAGCGGGGAAAATGCGTCCAAGGCCTTCTTCTACTAGCAGCAAACCCAAATCTGTAAAATAAGCGTATGCGGCTTGATATGGAAAATGGGTCAGTGCATTGCGGACCAGTTCCGCATTGCCGTAATAATGCGCAGGAGAGACGCGCGAGTTTGTTAAGTTACAACGGCCGTTACCGCTGACGAGAATTTTGCGCGCGGCTGAAGATTCCTTTTCCAGCACAAGTGTTTTTTGCCCGTGCCGCGCGCATTCCCGCGCGCATACGAGGCCGCTTGCGCCGGCACCGATGATGATAACGTCATAAATAACGGAGTTCATTGTCTACAGTTTAGCATAAAAGAGGGAGAAAAAACATTTTTTTCCGCTTGACACTTTTCCATATAAGAATATACTATTAAAAGAGAGGAATATAGGAGGTTATTATGAAATTGTTAACGCTTTTATCTGTTTTGTTCGTTTCCTGCGCTGTTTTTGCGCAAACCTATCGTGCCGGCAATACGCGCCGTGCTAATTTTGGCGGTCAGCCGTCGCAACAGCAAACTGGAGAAGCAAAGTCCGCTGTGCCCGGGGCTAATTCTTCTGTAAAAACCCGTACTTTTACCAATTATGGGGCCACACATACCTGGAGCCGTGGCGTGCAAACCCAAGGGGTGCAAACGGCTACAGCCGGAACGCCCGCGCCAGAAACCAATGACGAACCTGCCGCTGTGGCCCGTATTGAAAAAAAGGCGCCCCAAGCAATTAAAAAAGCAGCAGGGGCGGATGCCGCAGCTGCCCCCCAAGCGGCGCCGTCTGCGCCGGCCCAACCGTCTCAGAAAGACAAACAGCCCGTTGCCGCTATACCGCCAGAGGCTGCATCCGCTATGCAGCAGCTTCAGGGAATGCAGGATATGATGAAAGCCTTGGGCGGCGCAGCAGGCGGGGGAGCCAATGCCGCTGCCGGAGCCGCCGGATTGCCGGCGGGAATGCCCGATTTGTCTGCATTGATGGGCGGCGCGGCGGCCGGACAGCCAAGCGGTAAAAAATAAGCGGGGGGGAAAAATGACTTTTTACGGTTTGGTAGGCATTTTAGGGGGGCTGTTGATGGCGGCTTCGACGCTGGAGGCCCGTCCGCGTACGGAGGTTTCCGTGGAGAAACCCGTCACTTCCGTACAGGTTTCACGGCCAACAACGTCGTCCTCTGTTTTTCATCCCAAAACTTCGGTTCAGGTAATTAAACCGGCCACGTCTGTTACGGTCAATCATCCAAAGACGGAGTCGGTATCGTATCATCCCGTCACGCAGACGGTAGTATCGCGGCCTGTTACATCCGTTCAAGCCCTGCATCCGGCGGCACAGGTATCTCCCAACAAGGGGGAACAGACGCCTTCCAAAAGCGGAAAGCAAGCGGCGGCGGTGACATCTTCCGCCTCTTCTACTTCGATGAGCGGTTACCAACCACCGAAAGCGACAAATTTTAAGGCTTCTAACTTGGGCGGAGGCGAAAACGGTTTGGGAAATAAAACCAATGAAGCCGCTAAAGACGCAGCCGCCGCGTCGCTAAATATACCGAAAGGGCAGGAAACGTCGTTAGTAGAAATTTTAAAAAAATCGGGCGAGCTAAATAACTCAAGTGTCGCAAAAGGGTTAGAAAAGATATTGAAAAAGTAAGGTTAGACTAAATTGTGTTAGGTATAATATATAAACTTTTTGTGTATGCCCTTTGCTCAGAATGAATAAGACTTCGCTTGAGTGACATATAGGCGGTTTGCATTTTTATGGTATATTGGTGGGAGTACAAAAAGAAAAAGTTTCTCGGTTTGATAGGAGAATTGGAGGAAAACAAAGGAGTGTGTTTATTCTTTTGATACTGCGTATGATTTGGCGATTAGGAATGGTTTAACTCAGACTGCCGCCGTATTGGAATAAATAATGTATTTTGTCTCAAACCCCTCGGGCATAATCTTTGTTCCGAGGGGTTTTTTGTTGTCTACCGCAAACCTCCGGCTATGCTGGGGCAGTAAATATATAACCGGTGATCCCGCAAGGAGCGGCCGTGCTGCCCCACAATATGCCTCCCCGTATGTTGGGGAATAGTTATTTATAACCGCACTACTCTAAACAAATGTTCCAAATAGGGGGATGGATGAACCCGAGGCAAGAAGAATCGTTATCGTCTCCTTAACTGCCCAAGTGAAATATAAAACAGTAAAATAAGGAACTCCCGAACGTTAAGATTTGGCAAGTTTCATGATTCCCGCGTGTGGGGGAAAATCCTTTAAACGGATAAGAGTTGTTTCGCTGTTGGAGTGTATATAGCACTGTGATTAAAGGTGGCATAGATATCCCCCCTGCAATGCTTTTGAAATATCCCCTTTTTTCATTTTACCCGATCAAAAACTTAAGAATGTTTTAATTTCGGTGTGTTCCGTCTTTGGTTGTGAAAGGATTTCCAGTCCGCCTCTATGTTTTCTCTAAAATTGGAGCGGGTTGAAGATGTTACTTTTGTATTTGGTGTGATGTAAAGAACGGGTTCTCTCTAATATCATTAGTTTTCTCTAAGTTAATATTGTTAGTAATTTAACATTTGTAAAGTCCTTATAAACCTAATTTCTTAAAAATCCTAAAATTGCCTATTTCCGTTTTGCCTATACCATAGATACCCTAAAATCGTTTTGGGGAAATTTTAGCGATTAAATAAAAAATAGTATATAATTTAAAAATCTTTAATAAATAAGTATTTTTTTATATTTTAACTTTTTTGATATTTTTGTGGTGCTCTGTATATTTTATCAATAAAATATAAAAAATAGATTTAATTTTGCGTTTGTATTTGTTATAAAACAGATTAGTTGGGTATATTTTATTTTGGGTAAAAGGAATGATAAGGGAGAAAAATCAAAAAAAAGTTGTGTTGGTTGGCTGACAGAATTTGATTTTTGTGGGTTACAAAAAATCAAATTGAGCAAAGAATTTTTTAAGAAGCTTAATAGGAAAGAATGCTAAAAAATATTATCTATAAAATTTATTAAATTAATATAAAAAAAGATTATAATTAAAGTATAAATGAATAAAAATTAATAAACATAATAGATTTTTATTTTGAAGAATTGTATACATTTTAATTAACATAATAAAAATTATCGTTAGTAAAATAAGCCAGACAATTATCCCCATTTTTGCCATAAGGAAGCTGATTTTATGCCGCTCCAGATTGGGGTTGTTTATAATTAAAATGTTAGATTCGATTGCTTTTAAATTTATTTACATACGTAGGTTAAAATATATAGGGAAATACAAAAATTCCATATAATATGTTTTTTATAAAAAATACAAAATAATATCTATTTTTATTAAATAGATATTTTTTATTCTCTTATGGTTTGATTAACAACGAATTTTTATATAAAAATCTAATTTGATAAATTAGATTTTTAAAAAATATTTATTATCCTGTAATAATTTGATAAAAGTATTAAAAAGAAAAACCGTTAGTAATGTTAGATTTAGTTGTAGGAAGAAATACTAGTACGGATGTGATTTTTCACAGCACGCTAGACACGATACACACTATACTCGCCGGATCCGGGATCTCCCCCACGCAGTTTTGAAACGCCTACTGGCAGTCCCGCCGTGGTAACGCGCCAGGGGTGTTTTCCGATAATTGAAAAAGCAAGCACAATGTGCTTTTATAGCAGTTCCCCCGCCAGTTTTTCGGCCAGTACAAATGCGCGGGCAAAACCGGCATTGGTTAAACGGTAGGTTCTTCCTCGTTTCATTCCCTCGCTTTGTAAGTAATCATTTTTTGTATTCTGTTGCATTAGGCGGTCCAGCCGCCCTGTTTGGGTAAATCCGGATTTCTGGAGCATTTTCGCCAAATCTAACGCTTTGCAAGCCGACTGGTTGAGTAAGACACGTGCGGCGGCCAATAACAAAAGGGCGGCTTCGTGGGCTTCCAAGCGCATTTTTCTGCGCAGGATCACTAATCCGTTTTCCTCTTTAAAAAGTTTTTCCCACAGCCTTTTGGCAGGAAAAGCTTCTTGAACCGGAGAAAGCTTCGTTTCCAGTGGCGGAAGCTGTTGTGCGGAAACAAGAGGGGCGGTGTTTTGCATCTTGGGTTGAACCGTCGGTTGCGCGTCCTGATTCTGTTTTCCAATCAGCGTTAAGAAGTAGTTTCGTTGTTGTTCAATAAATTCCGGCGTTCCTTGCGCTTCAAATTCTTCTCCTCCGGAGAACCTCAGCCGTATTTTTAAGTATTTTTCCGCCTCTTCTGCCATACAAAATCCTCTTTTAAAAAACAGTTATCCACTCGGGTTTTCCCCAGCGTATGACATATAATAATTTTTTTTCTGACATTTGTCAATACGGCTAATTATATGACATTTTATGACAAAACCTGTTTAAAACCCCTGTTCTTAGACGGTAAAATGTTTTAATCAGCACGTATATCTGAGCTGAAAAATAAGAAAAAATGCTTGGATGTGGCATTAAATGGGGCCTATTACACCATCGCTTATATTTTTGATAAGGTCTTATTTTAAAATCAAACTTAAAATAAGAACGAAAGAGAATATTTTTTGTAGAATTTTTAAATTTAAAAACGATAAAGATTTTGCAGTTCTGATTTTTTCACCCCTCGTTTTGGAAACGATAGAAAGATGGCTGGTAGGCTTTGATTTGTAAAAATAGACGATTGGCGTGAGATACAAAAAAACGCAAAATTGATGTTAAATTTGCATCTTTAAAAATCTCTGATATTTGCATGCAAAATCGTAGTTAAATTTGCAGACTAACAAATCTGCCTGAAAACTGTTTAAGGGGTATCCATATATCCCCCAAACGCTTAAAACGCATTTTGCGCTGTCATGGAAAAATTATAAAATAAAATGTATGAAATCTTTTTCTTCCGTTTTGCTGGATTGGTATGACCAAAATAAGCGGGATCTGCCTTGGCGGAAATCCCGCGACCCGTACCTGATTTGGCTTTCGGAAATTATTCTCCAGCAAACGCGCGTAGCGCAGGGGACTGGTTATTATTTGCGTTTTGCGGAGCATTTCCCCTCCCCCCGTTCGTTGGCGGATGCCACAGAGGACGAGGTACTAAAGTTCTGGCAGGGATTAGGATATTACTCCCGTGCCCGCAATTTGCATACGGCCGCCAAAAGTATGAACGGAGTGTTCCCTTCTACCTACGAAGGCGTGCGCGCACTAAAGGGCGTGGGCGACTATACCGCCGCCGCGATATGCTCCATTGCCTATAATATGCCCTATGCGGTGTTGGACGGAAACGTCTACCGCGTGCTTTCCCGCGTGTTTTGCATTTCCGTGCCGATAGATTCTCCCGCGGGGAAAAAAGAATTTTCTGCTTTGGCGCAAAAACTGCTTGATACAAAACGAGTGGGAGATTATAACCAAGCGGTGATGGATTTCGGGGCTATGGTATGTACCCCCAAAACGCCGCTGTGTACTGCTTGCCCTCTGGCCGGACGGTGCGGGGCGTATAAAACGGGGCGGGTAGAGGATTTTCCCGTTAAAGGCCAGAAAACAAAAATTGCTGTGCGGCGGTTCCATTATATATATGTAGAACAGGGGCCTGATACGTGGCTCCACAAACGCGGCGCGGGAGATATTTGGCAAAACTTATATGAGCCCGTTCTCGTGGAAACCCCGGAGAAACCGGCTGACCTTTCCGCTCTGCCCGAATATAAAACGCTTTTCGGCCGCCGTAAACCGGTTCTGCTGGTAACACCGGTTAAGCACGTGTTGTCGCACCGGATTATTTATGCCGATTTATATAAGGTAACGCTTCCCCCCTCCTTAAAAACTCCGCCGGAATTTATCCGCGTTCCCCACACGCGGGTAAAAGATTATGCGGTTTCCCGCTTGGTACAGAAATTGTTGGAAAAAGCGGAATTATTGTAACCGTTTGGGCGGGTTTGTGCCGCCCAGTGGGCTACCGAAACAGGAATCCCCTTCCAAGCCGTCATTCCGGACGTGGAGCCTTAAGTCCAGTCTGTTTATAACGTCATCCTGTGGTGTTTGGCGGCCCGCAGTGTCACGGGATCTACTTTATTTTTGATATAAGGTAGATCTTGAGCAGAAACTTCTCAAGATGACCTAATTAATAATAAGAGACTTACATTCCAGTAGTTTGCGGTATATCTAAAGCAGTGTGGGCCCACTAATCAAAAGAGTGTGGTGGGAGGTGGGGCACCCCAGACTTTGGGCCTTGACCCGTTTTTTTTTTTGATACGATAAGGTTATCCCAAAATGTTTCTGTACGGGAACTCTCGATTAGGGTTTATTTGCTTAAAAGCGGTAGATCCTGATCCGACGCGACCTAATGGGTTTGGGCTGTTTGGTTTTTGTAGTGTCATTTACGGGGATTATAATCGGGAGTCTGTTGTTTTTTGAGGAAAAGATCCCGTATAAGGACACTACGGGATGACGGCTTAATGAAGGGTGTAAGCATCGTTATTCCGGAAATACTCGTAGTGTCATACCGGAAGCCCCCTTACGTCATTGCGGCAGCACTCACAGCGTCATTGCGGCAGCACTCACAGCGTCATTCCGGAAGGTTGTAATCCGGAATCTGTTGTTTCATAACAGCGAGGAGCTATACGCAACGCAAAGACAAAAGCCGCCACACCATAATATAGGAGGAGATATTATATGTATAAAAATGCCGTCATGCTGAACTTGTTTCAGCATCCATATCAAAGGGGAACAATGCTTAATAAACAGATTGGATCCCAGATTCGCGTCCGGGATGACGAAAAAGGTTTTACCTTAATTGAATTATTAGTGGTGGTGCTTATCATCGGTATTTTGGCAAGCGTTGCGTTGCCGCAATACCAAGCGGCGGTATTAAAATCCCGCTTGTCTACAACTATGGCTACCGTTCGTTCGATTGCAGATGCGGCGGAAGTTTATTATCTGGCCAATGGGGAATATGCACCGGATGATATTACATCGTTGGATATTTCAAATATTTCAGGATGTAGTAATGTGTACGGCGGAAATATTTATTGCGGAACGATCAGATATGATTATAATGCAGGGGGAACCTGGCATAATACCCACAAGGAGGACCGCGTCGATGGGCTTGTTTTTATGAATGGGGCCACAATCCTGCGATATGTTCAGTTTTTGGAGTACAGCCCTACGTTTGCGGGGGAACGGATGTGTATCGCAGAGGATGATTCGGCATTGGCCCATAAAGTGTGCAAAAGTATGGGCGGGGTATTGGTTCAGGGGCTGAGCACGCGATACCGCCTGCCGTAAAAATTTTGAAGCAGATAAATGAACGCGCCGTACTTCTTTTTATCATTCCCAAAAGTTTTTATCGGAAATCTCATAGAGTACGGCGCATTTTTTGGGGCAAATTAAATTAAAACTTATAGCCTACGGTCAGCGCGTACATATCGCTTCTGCCGTCGGAGTATTTGACGGGCAGATTTCCAAACTGGGAGCTGGTGGTGCCCGTTAAATCTTTGCTGAAGACGTGCGCATACGCCGCGTCCACGCTCCAACGTTCGTTTTTATAGCCGAATCCGATACTGGCGATATGCCTGTCGTCCACGGGTACCAGCGTATCCATCGCTTTTTCGTTAATCGGGGATTTGTCGTACACATACCCCGCGCGCACCGCCCAATTTGTGTGGAGTTGATATTCCGTACCAATGTTCAGGCGGTAGGCGTCTTTATAATCTTTTTTATTGTGGATAGTGGGCGTATTTTCCATATCTTTATATTCAATAAGAATTTGGTCGTACGAACTCCAGAATGTGCCGATGATACCCGCTTCCAACGTCCATTTTTCGGTCGGGCGGAAGGAAATTCCGGCGGAGATGGAATCCGGCAGGGCGATGGAGCCTTTGGCATCGGCGGAATAGATATTGCGTGCAGGATATTCCATTCCCGCATGAATACGTCCGCTGAGTTCCTGTTTTACTTTGGTGCGGTACATTGCCCCTAAAGACCATTTTTCCGCCCACTGCGGTTTATATACAAAGGAGAAATTTCCCCCCCAGCTAACCCCCGAACCGCTGATTTTGTAAGCAGTAGCGTCTGCTGCAGCCCCGGGGAGAAGCGTGGAGTTTTGGCTGAACCCGATAACCATTGCTTCCAAGCCCATCGCAACGGACAATTCGTCATTGGCTTTAACGGCAATCGTAGGTGTAAAAGAAAAGGTTTCCAATTTTACCTTATACGCGAGCGCGCTGCCCGTCCACGTCTGCCAGTTTTTGTATTCCCCTCCTAGACCGTAGCGCGAAAAACCGCCCAGCCCGAAGGTAATGTCCTCGCTCCATTTTCGGGTAATAAAAAAGTTCGGCAGCAGCCATACGTCGTCTTTAAGGCTGCGGGCGTTCCCCGCCACGCTGGTTTTGGCGTCGGCGGTAACGACGGTCAAACCCAGCTGGGCTTGGGTGCCGTCCAACTCGGTAATGAGCGCGGGGTTTGTGGCTAAAGAGGCGGGTTCGGCTTTGTTTGCCATAACGGCTCCGCCCATAGCGGTACCGCGTGCGCTAAATTCGTACAGCGCAAAGCCCGCCGCGTGCGACAAATCGGCAAGCAGTAAAAGAGACAACAGTACGGCTGATTTTTTCATAATTTTTCCTTGTGGATAAAAAATATCCGCCGGATATAGGGCCTCCGGCGGATATGTTCAATTATTTTTGAAGTTCAGTAATTTTGTCTTTTGCGTATACGCCAAAATAGGTTTTGGTATACGCTTCCAACAAGTGTTTGTAGGCGGCCAAAGCTTCTTCTTTATTACCGGCCAATTCTTGGCTGGAGGCCAGCGTCATATAAGCTTGGGCCAAAGCGAAGTGTTTGGGATTGTTTTCAATAAATTTGCTGATTACGTCAATGGCTCCTTTGTAATCCTGCGCGGCCTGCAGGGCAGCGGCTTGAGATAAAGCGGCTGCGGCGTTGACCGTCGGGTTTTTAGCGTCGGCCAGCTGTTTGTATACGTCCGCCGCTTGGGCGAAGTTTTCGTTTGCATACAATATATCGCCTTTTAACAAAAGGGCGTATTGCGCGGCGTTCGTGCCTTTGTATTGTTCGGCGAGGGCGTCAATTTGTTTAAATCCGGCATCTTCTCCTTCGGTCAGCATAGCGACTTGGGCGGTGTAATAAGCGGCCCAAGATTCTTCTGCCAGTTTCTGTTGGCGTGCGGAGTAAAAGGAGCCCAGGGCGGCGGCCAGCACCAAGATAACCAAGGCGGTTAAAACGCCCTGTTTATTCTTTTTGCAAAATTGGATAACGCCCGTTAAAAGCGGGGCGACCAAATCAGTATTTTGAGTTTCAACGGCGGTAGTTTTTTTAGTCATAATTCTATTATAGTAAATATGGATAACTTGGTAAAATCCAGCCTAGGCGGCGGCGATATCCTCATCGGTCAGCTGCCGGCATTCAATCCCGTTTTTGGCGAGGAAGAAAATCCCTTCCTGACTGCGGTCATACGTATTTTTATAAAACACTTTTTTGATCCCCGCGCTGACGATGACTTTTGCGCAATGTACGCAGGGCGACCACGTTACGTATACGTCCGCCCCCTGTGTGGCGATGCCGTTTTTCGCCGCAAACGAAATGGCGTTCTGCTCGGCGTGGAGTTCGTTTTCAATCGACCATTTTCCATGCAAATCGTAAAACGTGCGGCTGGCCAAAAATTCTTCGTACGTAGAGAATTTGTCTTTATATTCTTGTTCGTACACTTCGCGGAAATTTTCTTCGCAATGCAGCTGCCCCGTCGGCGTACCGTTAAACCCGATGCTAATGACGCGGTTGTCTTTCACGAGCACCGCCCCCACCTGCAAGCGCAGACACGTGGATTGCTCGGCCACCAGTTCGGCCATTTTAATAAACAGTCTGTGTTTGTTTTTCATAGGAATCCTTTACCATTTTTTGAATACAAAAAATACTGCCGCCACCAATAATATAAAACCGACCAAATGGTTCCATTTCAGGCTTTCTTTAAAATAAACGGCGGAAAAACCGGCAAATACAACCAGCGTAATTACCTCTTGCATTACTTTTAACTGCGTCACGGAAAAATACGTATTTCCCAAACGGTTGGCGGGCACCTGCAGACAGTATTCAAAAAACGCGAGTCCCCAACTGGTTAAAATTACCAGCCACAGGGCACTGTTTTTAAATTTAAGATGTCCGTACCAAGCCGCCGTCATAAATAAGTTGGAGGCGCACAACAGCAAAATCGGTTTCCACATATTACTTATATTATAGTACAAAGCGGAACGTTTCGTCGCGGCGGATTAAACGCGCGCGTTTTTTCGGCCGAGCGTTTGAACCGTTTAAACAGCCGCCTGCCGGTTCTACAAAAATCATCCATATACAATATGCAATAAAGCGGTGCGGTTTGGTGTTGTATAAAAGCGGCGTACTCCGGTGCGTTTAGGCCGCAAATATCCATAAATTACTATAATATAACGTATGAAAAACTTTAGAATTTCAGTAATTTTACTGATTTTATCCGCTGTACCGTACGCTTCAGCCCAAACGGACGATTTATTCTCTTCGTCCGGCTTGGTGTCCGCTGCGGGACGGCAAACGGATTTATCTTTCTCTGCGGGCGGCGCGAAAGACGTTTTGTCCGCGCGGCTGAAAGAAGAGCTGACGCTGGAAAATTGTATTGATATCGCATTGTCCAACAGTCCGCGCGCCGTTGCGGCGGAACTGGCGGTGCAGGACGCGCAGGTAAGTTTGAATTTGGCCCGTTCGGAATTTTTTCCCACGGCCAAGGCGGGAGCTTCCCAAAATTACAATAACCAAAAAACGGACGGTTTCCCCCGCCGCGACTACGGAACGTCGGACGTATATGCGCAGGCGCAGTTGTCTTTAAGCGGGATTACGGATATTGCGCGCAATGTAAAAATCAGTAAACTTACGTTGGAACAGGCCCAAACGGATTTAAGGGGCGTAAAAAACGAAATTACGGGAAGCGTGAAAAAGTATTATTACGCGCTGTTGTCCGCTAAGCGCGCGGTGGCTATCCGCACGCAGTCGCGCGATTTATATCAAGACCAGTATAACCGTTCTGCCGAATTTTTTCGCCTGGGCCTGCGCCCGAAAGTGGATGTGACGACGGCGGAAGTAAATTTAAATAACGAGCAATTAAGCCTTATCCGCGCCAAAAACCTCGTCAAAACAGCTTCGGCCCAGCTTGCTAACGCAATGGGCGTAACCGCGCCGGATATTTTAAACATCAAAGAAGTGGAAGATTTTGAAAAAATGGACCTTCCGTTTGACAAAGCCGTAGAAACGGCATACGCCAACCGGCCGGACGTACTGTCGGCCCGTACGGGCGTAAAAATCAGCCAAATTAAGTTAAACCGCGCCAAGGCGGGATTTTTTCCTACATTTTCGTTTTCGGCGGGTTTTGGCAAGTCTGGCGATGATTTCCGTTTGGATAATGAAGAAACCAAGCTGATGGCTTCGGTGGAATTCCCTATTTTTAACGCTTTTAAAACGTATAACAATTATAAACAGGCCAAACTGTCTATGGCGAGTACGCTCAACTCCAACCGCAGCCTGCTAAATGACGTATTTTTGGAAGTGCAAAGTGCGTATATCAAAATGCAGGAAGCCGCAGAGAGTATTCCCGTGGCGGAGGTAAATGTGGAAAAAGCCAAGGAAAATTTGGACCTATCCCGCGGCCGCTATAACGAGGGTATCGGGGATATTATTGAACTAAAAGACGCGGAGGTGGCGTACACGGACGCGGAACTGAGCCTGCTGACCGCCCGCTATGATTACGCTTCGGCGGTGGCCGAATTAAAACAAGCTATGGGGACTTATTAATATGAAAAAAGAAAATCTGTTTAAACGTATTTGGAAAGCGTTCAAAACGCTTTCTTGGTGGAAGAAACTCCTCCTGCTGGCGGCGGTATTGCTGGCGGCGTATTTTTTAAAGGCGCACTTTTTCGCCGCGCCGAAAATGCCGCCGTTCCGCACGGCTAAAATCCAACGGGGCGATATAGCGGATATCGTGGAAGCCTCCGGCCCGATTAATCCCGTCAATACAACGACAGTAGGCGCGCTGGTTTCCGGTGAAATTCTGCAAATTCTGGTGGATTACAATACGCCTGTTAAAAAAGGCGATTTGATGGCCGTCATTGACCCTACTCAGGTACAGGCGGATTATAATCAAGCTGTGGCCAGCCTTTCTTCGGCCAAAGAAAATTTGGCCGCCGCCAAAATTTCGTACGATTTAGCCAAACTCAACCGCTCCCGCTATCAGGAATTGTACGCCAAAGAGTACGTTTCTAAATCCAATTTGGAGGAGTATGAACTGGCGTATGTAAACGCCAAAAGTGCGCTCAATTCGGCGGAATCTTCCGTTATTCAAGCGCAGGCCCGTATGGACAGTGCCAAAAAAGACTTGGACAATACCAAAATCATTTCCCCCATTGACGGAATGGTTTTGTCTAAATCCGTCAGCGAAGGACAATCTTTAACGTCCGGTTTCTCCACGCCGGAACTGTTTGTCTTGGCGCAGGATTTGACGAAAATGCAGATTGAAGCCAAAGTATCCGAGGCTGATGTCGTAAAAATTAAAGCGGGCCAGACGGCCGATTTTACGCTGGACGGCTACCCCGATGAAAAATTTCAGGGTACGGTGCGTCAGGTGCGCACGAATTATTCTTCCTCGTCATCGTCCGCTTCTTCCAGCAATACGACGTATACGGTGGTCATTGACGTGGATAACGAAAACGGCAAATTTATGCCGGGTATGACGGCTACTATCACGATTCGTACGCAGGACAAACAAGACGTGCTTTTGGTGCCGAACGAAGCCTTGCGTTTCTCCCCCTCTTTCAATATGGAGAAATACACTACTACAGGCTTGTGGGTGTTAGAGCCTAAAAAAGCTCCCCGCCGCGTGGATGTAACGATTGGAATTATCGGTGCGGACAAGACGGAAATTACCTCGGGCGACGTAAAAGAGGGCGACCGCGTTATCGTGCGCGAAAATAATGCTGCGGCGGCCACATCTTCTATGAATCCTCCGCGCCCTGGCGGGAGAAGAAGATAATGCCTCTTATTGATACGCAGCATTTATTTAAAATTTACCGCTTGGGCGACGTGGAAGTCCGCGCTTTAAACGACGTCAGCGTTAGTGTGGAGCAGGGCGAATTTGTGGCCGTAATGGGGCCGAGCGGCTCGGGCAAATCCACGTTTATGAACATTTTGGGCTGTTTGGATAAGCCCACGCGCGGTAAGTATATACTCGACGGTATCGATGTTACCGCTACGGATTTATCCAAACTGGCGGGGGTGCGCAACCGCAAAATCGGCTTTGTGTTTCAGGGGTTTAACTTAATTAAGCGCACCACCGCTTTGGAAAACGTAGAACTGCCGATGATTTATAATCATACGCCGTCGCACCTGCGGCGCGAAAAAGCGCTTGCCGCTTTAAAAGCCGTGGGGCTTGAAAAGCGCGCCGACCACCTGCCCAACCAACTGTCGGGCGGGCAGCAGCAGCGCGTGGCGATTGCGCGCAGCTTGGTGTGCGACGCACCGATTATCTTTGCCGACGAGCCGACTGGAAATTTGGATACCAAAATGAGTATAGAGGTAATGGATTTGTTTACGCGCTTAAATAAAGAAATGGGCAAAACCATTATTTTGATTACGCACGAGCCGGATATCGCCGAATACGCCGGACGCCTTATCAAGTTTAAAGACGGCCAAAAAATCAGCGACGAGAGGAAATAAGTATGTTTGATGCGTTTTATTCTATGTTCCGTTTATCGTTAAAGGCCATTGCCGCCAACAAAATGCGCGCCGCGCTGACGAGCTTGGGTATTGTGATCGGTGTGGCGGCGGTTATTACGATGTTAGCTGTGGGGTCCGGTACGCAAAAAAGTATGGCGGAACGGTTTTCCCGCTTCGGCACCAACATTTTGTATTTGCGCCAGCCGTGGAATTTGGACGAAAGCATTTCCTCCCCCAAAGACGTAACGATGGACGATGTGCGTGCTATTCGGAAACTTTCCGGCGTAACCTCCGCCGCGCCGTACATCAGCTCCGGTTTTGATGTTAAATACGGCTATACGTCCACTTCGCTTTCCGTGCTTGCCACGGATACGGATATTTTTAAGACGTACGACTGGGAGTTGGAATCGGGACGCCAGTTTACCGAAAAAGAAGTGAACGATTACGGGCAGGTCATGGTTATCGGCGCGACGGCTGCGCAGACTATTTTTAACGATATGGATCCGCTGGGCCGTACTGTAGTCTTGGACGAAATTCCCTTTAAAGTGGTGGGTGTAATGAAAAAATCCGGCCAAGGCGGTATGGGGTTTGATATGGACGAAGGCGCGTTAATCCCGTATACTACGGGTAAAGTAAAAATGAACGCCGGCTGGAACAATTCCGACCGCCGTGCCTTGGACCGCGTGATTATCCGCGTGAAAGATTTTAACGCCATTGAGGACACAAAAAAGGATATTCAAAATACCGTTCGCAACACGCACCGTATTCATCCGCTGGCTAAAGATGATTTCCAACTGGACGATTTCGCCTCGTTTGTGGAAGAAGCCAAAAGCGCCAGTAAAACGATGAGTCTGTTGCTGGGCGTCATCGGTGCGGTTTCGCTGATTGTAGGCGGTATCGGGGTAATGAACATTATGCTGGTATCCGTTACCGAGCGCACGCGGGAAATTGGCATCCGTATGGCTATCGGCGCGACGAGCGCGGACATCCGCCTGCAGTTTCTGGCCGAGGCCGTAACGCTTTCCTGTATCGGGGGCTTAATCGGCGTGATATTTGGCGTAGGGATTACGCTTATTGTGGCGGCCAATTCTTCGTCTATTCCGGCGGAACTTAGCGTGTGGTCCATTTTGCTGTCCGTCGGGTTTTCGGCTGCGACGGGCGTTTTCTTCGGCTATTATCCGGCGTATAAAGCTTCCAAATTGACGCCGATTGATGCGTTGCGCTACGAATAAAGAGTGAGTTTCTGTTGCTGTTTTTTTGCAGAAAAGTCATCCTGTGACGTTTACAGGATGACTTCTTAATATGTGTGGCGGCTTGCTGGTGAGGCGTTATTCACGGGGATTATAGTCGGGAGTCTGTTGGCTTATGAGGAAAAGATCCCGTATAGAAACACTACGGGATGACCTTTTTGGCAATTAGGCCACTTTTTTAAAAGGTAAATTTCCAAAAGCTGTGCGCCCCAGCCTGCGGGCCGCCAGACTCAGGATGACCTAATTAATAACGGCGAGATCCCATATAGAAACATTACGGGATGACGGCTTAATGAATAGTGTAAGCGTTGTCATTGAGGAAGCGCTCCTTACGTTATTGCGGAAACACCCTTTAGGTCATTCCGGAAAGTCGTCATCCGGAATCTGTTGTTTCGTAACAACGAGATTCCGTATAAATACGCTGCGTAAGGACGGTTTTTGTCCTATTGTTTTCATTTATGCAGGCCTTAACCCGTCTATAAAATCCGTTTCCTTATTTTATTCCCGCCCTTTGTCCTGTTTATAAAAAGCGTCCGAAACGGAAAAGGCGTTTTATTTGTTTGAGCGGAGCGAGTTGTAAAACGCCCCGTTTCGGACTGCTTTTTGTGTTAAGAGCGTTTTCGTCGTTGCTTGGGAAAAAATACCGATTTTTTGATAAATGAGTAAATTTTCTTCAGTACCGATGAACTTACCGCTCCCATATTCTCCATTCGTTTGAAGAGCGCAGCCGAAAATAATGCCAAGGCGGACGGAATGCCAAGCATTGCGGCAGCTGTAGCTGCGGAAGTGTCCATTATGCCGGCGTCAATCAACAACTGTGCTAATTTGGTTAACAAGAGCGGCCCGAATGCGCACGAAATCGCACTCGCCACGATAAGTGCCACTACGCGGTCCTGCGTGGCCGGATTTTTGGCCGTGCGCGCAAAACCGAGTGTAAATCCGGTGGAAATGCCCGTTTCGGCTAAAAACAGTGCGGCGGTTAAGGCATATGGGTCACCAAGCGCAAAGAGAGACGCTGCCCCTCCTCCGGCGGCCAGGAGCGTTGCCAAGCTCATATTATGTTGGGGAAACCATTGTAAGAATTTCCCCGCCAAGTAGCGGCCTAGAATAAACGGCGCGGCAAATTGCGCGAGACCGAAGAGATATTGGGCGGACTGGTCTGTCGTCATCGACGGAAGCATAAATAAAAATCCGTTGTTGTAAGACATTTCCACCGCATTCATAATAGTTAACCCGCCTAAAAATGCCCCCACGCCTTTTTCTTCTTTGAATAAACGAATGTATTCGTTGTTTTTAATGAAGTCTTTGAGCGTCTTTTTAGGTTGAAGATTCGTTTTAGCTGCCTTTTGCAAAACTGTTTTTGTGTTGGGGAGTTTAGCCAGATTAACGCCTAATGCGGCGGCACCAATCAGCGGAATCGGCAGCGCGAAAGCCAAACTCCAGTCCATTCCCATCACTTTTGTCGCCAAATAGGGGAATGCAAACGACGACGCCATCCCCAGCGCGCGACTCAGTTCCGTGTAAGAATTGCGCTTTTGTTTGAGCAGTTCGCTGGCGTTTTCGCTTAACTCCGTCATGATGGGGCCGACGGAATTGTGTACAAGTACGCCGCCCAAACTGGCTATCGTAATACAGGCGAGTGCTTTGTAAAAGTGCATCAAGGTATCTGTTTCCGGCACAAATGCGCCATTGAGCCCGCAAAGCAGAACGCCCGCTAACAAGCCCCCTCCCATTAGCGCGAGCCCTAAATTCATAGAGTTTTTTCTTCCCAATACTTTTTTTGTCCAATTCGAAAAAATCGCGCCTACGGAATAAGGAAAATAGGTGGCCACAGCCACTAAAATATTTTCTTCGAGCGACAGACTGAAACTGCTTCCAAAATTTGCGATGACCGGAGTTGCCACCTCAAGTCCCATTACATAGGAAGCCATATAAATGCCTGCGCGCTGGAAGGCGGCTGCTTTCGGGCTGGGTTTAGTGGCTGCAGGGGCGTCATTTTGTGCGGCCGGCGGCTTTTTGGAGAATAAGTTTTTGATTTTTCCCCACGTTGTCTTGGCCGGAAGGCGCGGCGCGGAAACGGCGGCAGCTGTCGTATGGGGTTGGGCAGCTTGCGTGTGCGGAGCTTTTTTCTTAAAAAACGGAATCAGTTTTTTGGGTTGTGGCAGAGCAGAAACCGGAAGTGTTGTTTCGGGCGCGGGCACAACGGTCACTGCGGTTGTCGGAGTGATATTATTTCCCGCGGGGAAATTATTTGTACTGCTTTGCCCAAACTCTTGTTCTACAGATGGCTGTATTATTTCCTGTGCGGATAACTGTAACCCCTGCGGGTCTTGGAGCGGCAACTCCGGCCATTCAAGCGGAGGCCGCGGGGTTTTAGCGGGCATTGGCGCCACGTCAGGTACAGCCGGATGGAAATGGGTTACATGGACCCAAATGCCGGTAGCTTTTACGGACGGATCCGCCGCCAGAGCGGCGGAAAGACCGTTACTTGTAATCTGTGTTTGAAATGCTTGTTCTTTATAATTTTTCGGTAAAGGAACGAAGGCAACGTGGGCGTTTATTTGTTTTTCCTGAATGTATTGGGCAATGCCGTTTTGCAGTCCGGCGTAAAGGCCGTTTTCGACGGAAAAAAATTTTTCGAGCTTTTCGTATTCCCCGTGTGCCAAAAGCGTTCGTGTAAGCACGGCGGCGGCGTGGGGCGCCAGCGGCAAGGTTTTGGCCGTTTGGTAAAAATCCTCCAGTAAGGCAATATCCTCTTTTGGGCCGAACAGACCCAGAGAAGCCGCATCAGCCAACGCATCGTTGGCGGCGGAAGCGTCTTTGTCGGCCATTCGCGCCATTTGATGGGATAAATCTTCACGCCAAAAGGCGGCGGCTTGTTTGCGCTCTTCCTGCGAGGCGTGGCTTCCTAATGTGGGGAAAATTCGGCGTAAGAGAACGGCCCTCTCGTCTACTATGGGATGGTTTAAAATGACGTGTGGCGTCAAGCTAATCTTTCCTACCGATAGATGTTGCTGCAGCTCGTTAAGCGAAACGGCTTGGTTTAAAGCGGCAGCGTGGGCGGCGCGCTCTACACGGGTTAACATGTTGGCCGAGGAGATACCGGAAAAGGAAGTATTTGGCGGAATATATTTGAGGCCTTTTATGTTTCCTTTAAAGTTTCGTGGCCATAGAAATTTTCCGGGTACTTGGGCGGTGGCGGAAAAATTGCCTGCCAGTAAACTGAGAATGACGAATAAAGCTATTATTTTTTTCATATTACGCGATTCCTGTGAGATACACAAAAAACCCGCTCTTTATTTCAGAGCGGGTTTTTATGATAAAAATTAAAATTACATTATTTTACACAAACCTCCCCGCTCTTTTTTGCATAATAGAGACTTTTTCCATGCCTTTAGAAATCAGCATGGAATAGGAGAGATGCATCAAAAAGCGGCTAATGTTTGCTTGCATTTTTTAGTTTTGCTCCCGCGCATTTTAAACGCGTGTAAAATATAACTATATAAAGTATAGCAATTTTTTCAGTAGTTGTAACGAAATTCTAATCTTTTTTTGGAACTGACGCGTGCGGATTAATCTGCTAAAGTAAAATAGATGCAATAAAATAATAAATTTTGGGGTTATAGAAGTATGGAAGCCGGATTTCAAACGTATACGGACGACGAATTAGTCGACGCTTTTAAGCAAGGTAACTCTAAAGCTTTTGAAGAATTGGTGCTGCGTTATAAAAATTCGCTTTACCAATACATTTTGGCGATGACGCGCGACGCCGGCGCTGCGGAAGATTTGTTTCAGGAGACGTTTATTTCGTTCTTTAAGCACGCGGATAAATATCAGGCGCGCGGAAAATTTAAAGCTTGGCTGTTTTTGGCGGCGCGCAACCGGACGCTTAATTTTTTTAGAGACAGGGATAAGCTTTTTTCGCTGGATCAAACGGACGATGAGGGATGCGATTTGTTAAGCGCCCTGCCGGATTCTTCTCCCACTCCCGCCGAAGCGTTAAGCGGGCGCGAAACGGAGGAACAAATCCGCCGTGCGGCGTTAGCCTTACCGGTGCGTCAGCGGGAAATGATTTATTTGCGCCAGTATTTTTCATTTAAAGAAATTGCGCAGATGTTGCAGCGTCCTTTAGGCACGGTACTGGCCGATTGCCACAGGGCCGTTAAAAAAATGCAGACTTTGTTGGCCGGAGAGGTAACTTTATGAAGGAATGTGAACAACTTTTATTATACGCTAAGGGAGAGCTTGCCGGTCCGGAACGGGACCGTTTCGCAATGCACTTGGTCTCTTGCCAAGCGTGCCGCGAGGAACTGTCATTTCTGCGCAAGACGGAGGCGGCTTTGACGCCTTTTTCCGCCCCGCAAAGCGCGGTAGACGGGTTGTTTGCTAAAACTTCGCGTAAACCGTCGTTTTTTGCCGGACTCCGTTGGAAGCCGGCATTGGCAGGCGCCGCCGTATTAGGATTAGGGATGTTAATCTTTTGGACGGGACTGCAACCGGACAAAGCCGCTTTTGACGCAAGAGAAGTGATTGCGTATATGAGCGAAAATTTGGACGCTGAATACCAGTCTTTTGCGGATGATTTGTCTGCGTTAGAATTGGAATTCTGATTTTGGAGGGTAGAATAATGAAGAAAGTGTTACTGGCTGTATTGGCGGGCGCGTTATGCTTGCCCGCGTTTGCCAAAGATGTGGAATGTGACTGTGACAAATGTCCTATGATGAAAAAAGGCCGTATGGAAATGCGTGACGGACACCGCAAAGGTAAAGACGCCCGTGCGGAAGCCTTTACAAAAGCCCGCAAAGAACATAAGGCTAAAATGAAAGCCACTGAAGATCAAATGGAAAAATTGGTGGAAGAGTACAATAAAATGAAACCCGGCAAGAAAAAAGACGCTAAAAAAGCCGAAATTTCCGCCTTGGTGGCCTCTATCCGCGATGAGCAGATTAAGTTCAAAGAAGAACAGCTGAACAAATTTGCCCAACGCTTGGAACAGATGAAAAAGGGCCTTGAGGAGCAAAAATCCGACGAAGCCAAAAAAGCGTGGGTGGAACAAAAAACGGACGAAGTGATTGCCGACGACGGCGATTTGGACGTTTTGTTCGAAAGACCGGAAATGATGGGTGACGGCCCGCGCCCGATGGGGCCGCGTATGGATGCTTTTCCCGAAGGTCACGGGCCTGCTCCAGAAGCGAAATAAGGAGCTTTTACGTCATAAAAAACGGACGCTTTTTACAAGCGTCCGTTTTTTGCGTACAAGGTAAACTTTTTATTTTGCCAAAAGTTCTTTCCAGGCGTTTTTTTCATTTTCGATTTGCTGCTTGGCCGCATCAGCTTTTTGCTGAAACTGCTCTTTGGCGGCGTCGGCAGCCGTTTTTTGGCCGGAAGCCACTTCGGCGGCCGTTTTAGCGTTTTGGTAGGACTGTTTGGCGTCAATGAGTTTCTGACGGGTTTCGGCTGATTTTTGCAACGCTTCCTCAAGCGTAATCGTATTGCCGGAGGCAGCGGTAGAAGATGTACTGGTGGAAGCACATCCGGCGGCCAAGAAAATGGCGAATATGGCTAAAAACAAAGCTTTGTTCATAGTTATACTCCTGTGGTAATTTTCTAACGCTCTATTTTATAATTTTCCCCGCACTTTTGCCAAGCGGCAGCTGATAAACCGGCGGAAGTGGCGGGAAAGAACAAATCATTTTTATCCGCGCGAAAAAAAGCGGTCGTGCCCGTCGTCATCATCGGTATAGTCGTGGCCTTCGGGGGTAGTCCATTTCCAAAAGTCTGCCGCGGTTAAATATACGCCCAGTGCGGCCAAAAATGCGCTTAACCCGTAAAACGCGTGGCGGAAATGCCACTCATACCCTTCCGTTCCCAGCCATTTGTGCATATAATCCCAGTCCGGCAGCGTTTCGGGGCCGGCGTTTAAGAGGCTGATGACAGGGTCCAAACTGCACCCCGCGTAATGTCCCACGCTGTAACAGGCAATAGATAAAAGGAGCAGGCAGATGTCGGCCTGAATTTCTCTCCCCCTGCGTAAAAAAGACAGATACGCCAAAATCGGCACGCCCAGTTCCATTACCGTTCCGCCCCAAATTGTCCATACAAAGTTTCCGCCCGAAATAAAACGGAAAATGGGGTGCCCTGCTTCGTGAATACCGATAGTCATCAGCCAAAGTACGCCCGCAAACGGGCAGTGTCGCGGGCCGACGTACCATCGGTACAAAAAGTATGTGCCCGCGGCGATGAATAAAACTCCTTTCCAGCCGTATTTGTGGAAAAGCGGGCCTCGGCGGTATGGGTCAACTATATCCCAAAAACTATGCCATAAATTACGCATTTTAAACTCCTTTTTTAATTAAAAACAGATATTCTTTATTGTTTCCCGTTTGCGTCCACGCGTTGGTGGACGTTAACTTTGCCATAATGTTTTTATTATAGTCAATTTCTTTTGCTTCCAGTAATTTTCCGTGTGCCGTTAAGGTTTGCAGAAGTTCTTCGCGCGGGATTCTGCCGCCGGAGCCGTACGAAAAAAGAATATAGCGTGCGTCGGTTTGCCCAATCAGGCGGTCTACGGCGTTTAAAGCCGTCAAGCGTCCGTTTTCCCCCCGCCGGAAATCTTCAAACGGGTTTTCTTCCGCGCGGTCGCGCGAGTCCTCTCTGCGGCCCGCCGCACCGAATAGGGGCGGACAGTCGTTCTTTATGACGGTAGTCCAAAAGTGGTAATAGGCGTTGTAGCGCACGCGGCTGGAGGGCATTTTATCGTTACTGGAACCGTAAGGCGGGTCAAAATAGGCGAGGTCCCAACGGCGGTTTTTGATGGTGTCAAAAATATCTCCGCGCAAAACTTCGTGCGCTTTGTTTTGCGGCGGCCGAACGGGCATTTTTAAAACCAAATCTCTTTTGGAACGCGCCGACCAGCGCGCCAAGTAAGACGTAAAGTGCCCGAGTGTACTGTCCACCTTGTCCAACGCAAGAATAAGGCTGGTCAGCAGGACGCATTTATCCGGCCAAGCCAGGCCCAGTTGATCTATTTCGTTTCGCACTGCGTCCAGTTTTTGCATATTTTTTAAACGGAACGGTTTTTTGCTGTCCGCTTTCTCTCCGCCGTAATGCGCGGAAAACCAACCGTTTTTGCCGTGCAGCGCGTTTAAATGCACAAGAATTTTTTCGTAAAATGCGTCCGGCTTATCCGCTTTTAAATAACATTGGGCGAAGACTTCGCTCCAAGCGGAAATATCATTAGCGGTAACTTTGTATCCTTCCTGCGCAAACGCTTGTGAAACGCGCGTGGTGCCGCAAAATCCGTCCAGCACCGTCTTTAGACCGTTAATAGGCCGGATTGCGGCCAGAATATGGGGCAGTAATTTGCGTTTGGAACCCGCATATTTGATTCCTTCGGTATAGGGCGCGCATTTGTCTGTCATATTCTTATTGTACCTAAAACTAATCCTTTTTTGCGTGTTGTTAAAAACGGTTTGGGCGGCTATCTTACCGTATCGGGGGGTAACCGATATTTTTAATTCTGGGGGTAAAGGAATGAATACGGGCACAATAAAGGCTGCTGCGGGGTTGTTTATTTGTTGTATGTTGGGAACTTTTTCCACGGTTTGGGCGCAGGAGAGCGCGGAACCCTTATCCCAAGCCAAGCATAAACAGCGTTTGGCGGCTGATACGCAACTTAAAAATCATTCGTTTTCAGATTTTGGGCAGGAATATATTGATTTTAAAAATCAAATGTCCGGAGAATTGGGTTTACAATGGGGATTGGACGTTTCTTATTCAATCCAGCGCGGTGCGCCTAACGGTAAGCAGACTTCCGTTCAGGGCATTTATTATCCCTATGCTAACTGGACGCTGTTTAAAGACCGTTCCGCCGGATCCGGCGAAATTAATTTTAGCTATAATTTATCGCATTATTGGGGTGCCTCGGGCGCAACGCTACAGGAGCGTTTAAACGTCGCTTCCGCACAGAACGATTATACCTCCAACCAAAAAATTTTCTTTGAGCTTTCCTATACGCATACGCTGCCCGACGAGTGGAATTGGCTGTCCGTTACGGCGGGGCAGTTCCCCATTTCTAACTTTGACGGTACTTCTTTTCTGGATAACCAACAGACCGCGTTGATGAATTATTCCTTATCGCAAAACGCAAGCTCGGCCTATCCGTCGGCTTCTCTGGGGGCGTATGTTCAGGCGCAAAATAATTTGTTTACCGCTGCGGCGGGGTATCAGGACGCAACCAATGTATCCGGCCAAACAGCGCACCTGTCAAGCGCGTTTGACGGCAAATATACTGCATTTGCGTCCTTGGCGTGGACTCCCTCTTTTAAAATCGGCTCGGGGCAGTACAGTTTTTTATATTATTACCAGCCGTCCGTTTCCGCACAGCCGGAAAGCGTCAACGGCTGGTCGTTTAACGCACAGCAGAACTTCGGAGACAAATGGGCTGTATTCGGGCGCGCCAACGGTTCCACGGGTGGCGTGACGGGGATTAAAAATTCCTATGCGATGGGGGCTGCGTGGTTAAATCCGTTTGAGCGTAACCCGCAGGACGCGCTGACAGTAGGAGTGGCATACAACCGGTTAAGCGCAAAGGGCCTTGGTTTTCCGGCAGAAATGCGCGGGAGCGAAACGGTATTGGAGTTTCAATGGGTAATTGGCCTTGGCAAATTTGTAACGGTCACGCCGGATTTGCAGTTGTATCCGCAGGCCGCACTCAACCCGAACCAGGGGGTAACTACGGTATTCGGGTTGCGTACAACAGTAATGTTGTAGAGGGGTAATCAAAATAAAAGGAGACTTACTATGGAAAATAACAACTTCACTTTGGGGACCAGATATCCTACGCTCGCGTTTATCAGCGGCGGCGCGGGGCAAGCGGCGGACGGTATTCCGCCCCAGCCGTTTGAAACCTTCTGTTACGATTCTGCGCTCTTGCAAGCCAAAATCCAGGATTTTAACATCATTCCGTATACGTCGGTACTGTCAAAAGAATTATACGGCAACATTGTACCCGTAGATAAAGTGGTAAGTTCATTTAAACACGGCGCGGTGCTGGAAGTGATTATCGCCGGAAACGGCGCGCGTATGGAGGAGCATAAAGCCATCGCCACGGGGATAGGCGTATGCTGGGGCAAGGACCAACACGGCCGTTTGATCGGCGGCTGGGCTGCGGAGTATGTGGAGTATTTTGATACGCTTATTGACGATGAAATTGCCGAAGGACACGCCCGTATGTGGCTGAATAAATCGCTTAACCACGAGCTGGAAATACGCGGCGTGGAAAAACACAGCGAATTTCAAATTTGGCATAACTATGTGAATATTACCCAGCCGTTTGCGTACTGCTTGACGGTAATGGGATTTTTGAACTTTAAATTCGCCGATCCGGCGGTGGTAAAGTAACGCGCGTTTGGGGGTAGCGTATGGGAACGAAGAACGATACGGCGTCCAAGCTGGGCGTTATCGGTTTAGCCAGCATTGTCATCAGTTCTATGGTCGGGGGAGGAGTGTTTTCCCTCCCCCAAAATATGGCGGCCGCCGCCAGCGCGGGAGCCGTTATTTTGGCGTGGGTAATCACCGGAATCGGAATGTATTTTATCGCGAATACATTTAGCGTACTGTCGCGCGTAAAGCCGGATTTGACCGCCGGTATTTATATGTACGCCCGCGAGGGTTTCGGCCCGTATATGGGGTTTACCATCGGCTGGGGATACTGGCTGTGCCAGATTTTCGGTAATGTGGGGTATGCCGTAATTACGATGGACGCTCTTAATTACTTTTTCCCCCCGTATTTTGCGGGCGGGAATAATTTGCTGTCCATTGTATGCGGGTCGCTGTTAATTTGGTTGTTTAACTTTGTCGTTTTGCGCGGGGTGCGTCAGGCGGCGGTGTTGAACATCATCGGTACGATTGGCAAATTGGTGCCGCTTTTGTTGTTCTGTCTGATTCTGCTGTTCTGCTTCCATTTTGATCAGTTTGACTTTAACTTTTGGGGCAAAATGGCCGAAAACGGCAAAACGCTGGGCAGTCTGCCCGCCCAGTTAAAGAGCACAATGCTCGTCACGCTGTGGGCGTTTATCGGTATCGAAGGGGCGGTGGTGTTGTCCAGCCGTGCTAAAAGCCAGTCCGCCGTCAGCAAGGCGACGTTATTGGGCTTTTTGGGGTGTTTGGTTATTTATATTGGTCTGTCCGTTTTGCCGTTCGGGTTCTTGACGCAGGAGGAAATCGCTTCCGTCGCCAATCCGTCTACGGCGGGGGTGCTCGAAAAAGTCGTCGGTCCGTGGGGCGCGTGGATGATGAACATCGGTCTTTTGGTGGCGGTGCTGTCGTCTTGGCTGGCTTGGACGATGATTGCCGCCGAAATTCCCGCCGCCGCAGCCGAGAACGGAACTTTTCCCAAACAGTTCGCCGTGCAGAACAAAAACGGTTCGCCCTCCGTGTCGTTGTGGGTAACCAGTTTCTTCATGCAGCTGGCGATTTTTCTGGTGTATTTTTCCAATGACGCGTGGAATACGATGCTGTCCATTACGGGCGTGATGGTGCTGCCCGCGTATTTGGCCAGTACGGCGTATTTGTGGAAACTGACCGAGGACGGAGAATATGCCAAAATTTCGCCCAAGGGCCGTGCGGCCGCGCTGATTACGTCCACGCTGGGAACGGTGTATGCGCTGTGGCTTGTTTATGCGGCGGGGCTGAAATACCTGTTCCTGGCGGTGATTTTCCTTGCGTTGGGGATTCCGGTATTTATGTGGGCGCGCAAGCAGAAAAAGGACGGCTCTCCCGTATTTACGCACGGAGAAGTGGCGGTGGTAACGCTGCTGGTGTTATGTGCGGTGGCGGCGGTGTACGTCTTTGCCCGCGGGCTCGTGAGTATTTGATGAGTAACGGCTGTACTTAACTGTCGGTATACGCACGAAACGCAAAGAAAAATTCTTTGCGTTTCGTTGCTTATTAGGGCCAACAATTTGCCAAATTAGAATCCTTACTTTTTGTCGATACAAAAAGTACTGCATAACCTTGCGATATGTCCTAAACAGTGTGGCTCAGTGAATCATGAGAGTGCGGAGAAGAGGGGAGCCCAGACTTTGGGCCTTGACCCGTTTTTTTTTTTGATAACATAGGGAAAATTCAAGTTGTCATCCCGTAAAGTTGTTATACGGGTTCTGTTGTTATAAACGGAAGATTCCGTGTCGCGTCCTCACGGAATGACGGCTTATAGGAGATATGGTCCCATGTGTCAAAAACGCGGTTTTACGTTAATAGAATTGTTAGTTGTCGTATTAATTATCGGTATTTTGTCAGCCGTTGCCTTGCCGCAGTATAAGAAAGCGGTATATAAGGCACGGTACGTTCAGTTAATGACGCTGGCCGACGCAGTATACCGCGCCCAACAGGTGTATTATATGGCCAACGGTTCTTATGCTCCGCGTTTAGACGAATTGGATATTGATCTTCCCGCCGGAGGAACGTGGAGTGTGGACGGGTTGAATGTATCTTATAACAAGTTTTATCTGAATCAACTAAATGAAGGACATTGGGTAGTTTCCGGCCGTATGGCAAATACGAGCCTTAGTTATTACCATTATTACAATGACAGACGGGAATGCCGTACGGCGCCAAATAATGCCGACGGAACCGGTTCTATTTGTAAATCTTTAGGAGCTGTATATGTCCGTACCTATCCGGATTATGACCGATATGTGTTTAAATAACCGTTAAATCTGCGGCGGGGCTGCTTTTTCCTTCTTTTCTTCCTTCCCCCTGAAAATATCTTATTGTCATTTTCCGTTTTTTACCCCCCCCAGGCGTTTTTAGGGTTAGAAATTGTACAATAAAACTATGCAAAACATTAAAAAGGCGGCAGAATTAATTAAAAACGCGCGTTACGGCGTGGCGTTTACCGGGGCGGGCATCAGCGTGGAAAGCGGTATCGCCCCGTTTACGGGCGCAGGCGGTTTGTGGAACCAGTACGACCCTAAATTTATTGAAATCAATTTTTTTCATCAGCACCCGAAAGAATCTTGGCGGGAAATGAAGAAAATCTTTTTTACCGATATGGAAGAATCTCAGCCCAACAAGGCACACGAAGTCCTTGCTACACTGGAACAAAAAGGTTTTTTAAAGGGCGTTATTACGCAGAATATAGACGGACTGCACCAAAAGGCCGGCAGTAAAAACGTGCAGGAATTCCATGGCACCATTCATACGCTTTCCTGCCTTGGCTGCGGCAAAAAATACAGTTTGGACGATATCGATTTGGCCGAAGAGCCGCCTTATTGTATTTGCGGCGGCGTACTAAAACCGGATTTTGTGTTTTACGGGGAAGGCATCCCGTATCTGCCGTACCAGAAATCGGCGGAAATGGCGCAAAATGCCGACGTAATGATTATTGTAGGTACGGCAGGGCAGGTAATGCCGGCGTGTTCGCTGCCGCTGACGGCCAAAGAACACGGGGCCAAAATTATTGAGGTCAACCCGCAGCCGTCCGCGTTTACGGGTGTGATTACGGATTTATATTTTCCCATCAACGCGGGCGCGTTTTTCGCTGAGTTGGAAAAAGAAATTTAAAATGAGTGGTATTAAAAAATCCGGGGCCTTTGGGCCCGGATTTTTTGTCTGCTTAAATTACGCGTTGGGCGGCAGGCCGAAGCGGTTTTCCCCTTGGGTACCGGGCAGTGCCATTAAGACGGCCAAAACAAGTACCCCAATTGGCGGAATCAAAAGCAACAGCTGCCACCAGCCGCTTTTGTTGCTGTCGTGCAGGCGGCGCGCTCCGGCGCTTATTAGTAAGAGCGGCAGTCCAATCCAGCCCAAAATCATACAAATAAATACGCCAATCCAGCCGCATCCTTGCTGGGCCCCCATATCATTGAAAACAACCGAGCAAGATGAGACGGTAAGTGCCATAATGGCAAAACAGGCCGCCCCAAACGCCACAAGCACACACAGAAAATACAGCCAAAATTCCTGTCGGGAAGCGCGGCCTTTAAAATCAAACGCACATTTTAATTGTTTTGTAAAAAAGTGCATGAGTGTTTCCCTTTGTTAAGCCATTTGCGAGGCTTTCTGCCGTACTTCTTCTTCCGTTTCGCGCATTACGTTTAACGTGCGTTCCAAGAGGGTGTCCAGTTCCCACCCCAACATTTCCGCGCCTTGTTTGATGACGTCGCGCGAACAGCCGGCGGCAAATTTTTTGTCTTTAAATTTCTTCTTCAGGCTGGAAAGCTCCATATCCTGCGTGCTTTTGGAAGGCCGCATCCGCGCCGCCGCCTGAATAAGGCCCGTCAGTTCATCTACGGCAAAGAGGACTTTTTCCATTTCGTGTTCGGGTTTTACGTCGCTTACAAGGCCGTAGCCGTGCGCGCACACGGCGTGCACCAGTTCGGCGGGCGCGTTGATTTCGGCTAGCAGCCCGGGCGCTTTTTTGCAGTGTTCGTTCGGGAACATTTCAAAATCCACGTCGTGCAGGAGGCCGCACAAAGCCCAAAAGTCGGCCTTGTCCGCGTAGCCCAACTCTTGGGCGAAGCGGCGCATAACGGCTTCCAGCGTCAGCGCGTGCAGCAGATGAAAAGGTTCTTTATTGTATTTTTTTAAAAGGGATAAAGCTTGGTCGCGGTCCATATATTTTCTCCTTAAATAAAAATACCGCTCCCAAAACGGGAGCGGTAAGCGTCACACGGAAATTATTGGTTGAAGCGGTTTTCGCCTTCCGTAGAGGGCAAGCAGAAGAATACAAGAAGCACAATAGAGCCAATGAAAGGAAGCAAAGCGATTAAATACCACCAGCCGCTGCGGTCGGTGTCGTGCAAGCGGCGTACGCCGATAGCCAACGAAGGCAGCAAAAGGCCTAAATTGAAAAGAGCTAACAAAATAGTGCGCACGGTGTCGCCCAAAATGGCACCGAGGATGCTGATAACGACATATAAGATGAAATAGAACAGGGTGTACATCCAGTATTGCTGTCTGGTGGCGCGGCCTTTAAAGTTAAAATACTGATTTTTAATGACGTCAATAAAATACGTTGTTACAGCGTTCATAATTCCTCCGGTAATAAGTTATTGCTTATAATTCTATATCATACCAGAAAAATCAGCGGGGGTACAAGAAATTTTAATCATTTTTTGGGGCCTGTTTTATGCTGGCGAGTTCCGCTTGGCTTAGCCCGAACAAGCGTGCGGTGATTGCATCAATACGATATTGTTTTTCATTGGTATTTGCCGTTTGGCTGCACTTTTTCGCCTCGTATATTTCCTGCGCTAATCTTTCCAGTTCGGCTTGAGTTTCCCCATCCGCCCGCACGATGGGGAGGGCCAAAAGCGGCTGGGCATACAGCTCCAGTAATTTGCCTTTGCGCTTGCCGTTGTAAAACAGCCACGCGTAATACGGGGCGGAGTTGAGTAACGCCAACAGGTACCATAAAGTTATGCCTTTTTGCGGCTGGGAGATAAAATAAACGTCGGAACTGGCGTACCACGGCTCCGGAGCGTAGGCGAACGTATTGGTGCGGGAACGCTGCGGTGCAACCAGTTTCGGAGCGTCAAAATCAAACTTCCGCCGGACGGACGCAAACCAATAAATCCCTTTTTTAAGCAGGTTGTCTATACCGTTGTTGTTTTGTTTGCGCGCCAAGAGAACGGATTTAAAACGGGACAAATGCGCCATTAAACGGGGATATCGGGACATATCGGTATGGCGGTCGTTCGGGTAGAAAAAATCAATCAGCCAGTATTTGGCAGTAGTATTAGCAGTATAAGACGAAATATCCGAATTTTTGAAAAAAGGTTTTAACTTTGCTTCTTCCGCGCGGGATAGGCCGAGCGCGTCTTTCTGCGCTTGCGAAAGAACAAACACGCCCTCCCCTTTTTGTACGCCGAATAGCGGGTGGTTAGACAAATGGGCGGCGGAGATTTTGTCGCACCCTGTCATTAACCCGTTGCTCACGCGGGCAACATCTTTTAGGCGCAGGGGAGCGGCGGCCATTTTGCGCAGCGCGGCGGAGATTTCTCCGTTCTGTTCGCGCGTATTTAAAAAATCGGCGGGGGCTGAATAGAGGTCCTGCTGTGCGACGGGTTGGAGGGTTTCCCCCCGCAGGCAGAGCGGGGTTTTGTCATCGGTTTTTTGAAATACGGTAATCAAATTGTGCTGGCCGGCGGCGCGGGGAAATAACTGCTCATCGTCAAAATCAATCAGGCGCAAAAGAGCGGTTTCTTGTTTCAGACGCGCGCGCAGTCCGGCGGCAGAAGCCGCCTGGGCAAAATAAGCGGTTGTTAAGAAACCGCCGATTCCCTCCGGTTTTAATATTTCCAGCGCAAGGTGAAAAAATAAATACAGTAAGTCGCTTTTTGGCGTCAGATATGGCTGCCAACGCGGATTTTTTCTCAGCGGTGTAAACAGTTCTTTGTGACCTTTTTGGCCGATGTAAGGCGGATTGCAAAGGACAGCCTCAAACCCGCCTCCCGAAAAAACGGACGGGAATTTCTCTTGCCAGACGGAGTTTTTTCCCCCCGCCAAGGCGTCGCCTGCCAGTAAGTGGGCAAACAAGTCAGCCGGCGGTGTTTGGCCTAATGCGTAAACCGTTAGGGCTGCGCGCAGACGCAGAATTTGCAGGGCGGACGCGTCCGTATCCGCCGCGTAAAGCCGTTGGGAAATTTCCATCAGCCGTTCGGCTTTATGTGCGCCGTTTTCCGGCGTCAATTTTTCCATTTCCAACCAAAGCGGCAGCAGTAATCCCCCCGCTCCCGCCGCCGGATCGCAGGCGGTAAAACGGGAGAAGGCCTGCGAAAACGCGCGGCTGTGCGATTTTTCAAATCTGTGGGCGCGTTTCCAAGTGTTTAATGTTTCCCGTGCCAGTTGCGCGGCAAGGGGCCAAGGAGTATAAAAAACGCCTTGTTTTTTTACAGACGTTTCGTGCAGCAGGGATAAAATTTCGGGCGTGAAAGCGTTTTCTGCGCCTTCCGCTCCCGCTTTTACGGGATCGAAAAGCGCGTGTAACCGTTGGGTTGTATCTTCGGATAGGTTAGGCGGATTTTCCGGCAGAAACGGTTTTAGGTCCTGTTCCACCGCCGCGAGCGGGTTGCCCGTCATTTTATGGGCCCAAATTAGTGCGAAAAAATGCATCAAAAATAGATATTCTTGTCGTCGGGGCAATTCTTCTGCCGCCAGGAGCCGGCGCGCCTGCTGCAGGAGCGTATGATTTTTCATAAGGATCCCGTGCATAAAAAGAGAAAGCAACCGTGCAACCGGAAAAATAAATAATTTGTATTTATACGCATAACGATATTTGGGCTTCCTGCTTTAATTATAAAAGAATTCTGTTCGTTGCACAATAAGCCAAAAGGTCCAGACAAGCGGATTGTTTGGACCTAGCGTATTATTAAGGTTTTTTGCTTAATATTCTAATTTTATAACCGGCAATTTCTAAAATTTTGAGTTTTCTCCTCGGGGTATTTAGTTTATAGAAATGAAGGAGGTTAAAAATTTTAAAGATTGAAATTTTTTTGCAGCATATCTCTCTAAATTCTTTTGCCCACCGCGACTTTTTTTGCTTTGACACGCATTTCCATTCGTACTGCAGGGTTTTTAGAGACAGCTGGTGCATTTTTTTTGCTTGTTTGATTGTATTGGCAGCGTGCCACCGGTAGGAAAAAGTTTCCTCCGGTATTTCCGAAATCCGGGCGACTTTGGATATTTGCAGCATAAACCACCAGTCTTCCATAGGGGCTTTGGGCGTAAAAGGAGGTATTTGGGACAATAAGTTTTTACGGAACATCCAACCGTTGGTGATATGGTTTGCTTTAAGCAGTTCCGAATACGTGCCGAATTGGGTGCGATTGGTATGCTCAGTAAGCGATTCTGTAAATGAACGGTAGACGGCTTGATTTTTATCGTATACGTTATTCCTTTGAGCGTCCCAGTAACAGCGGACGCTGTTTTCGTCCATAATTAAGTTTTTACCCACCACCAGGCCGGTTTGCGGGTGGGATGATAAAAAGTTCGATAAATTTATAAAAGCATGAGGCAAAAAAGCGTCATCGGACGCGGTAATTGCAATATATTCTCCTTGGGCTAGAGAAAAAAGTCTATTGAGTGTGATGCAGGTGCCTTGATTTTCCTGGTGAAGCATTACCACCCGCCGGCAGCGTTTTTCGCACGCGGGCCGCAGTTCTTGCAAGACGGACCAGGTAGAATCTTTGGAGCCGTCGTCAATAACAATCAGCTCTATATTGGGATAATCCTGGGTTAAAACCGCCTCCAGACATTTGCGTATATAACGTTCGTGGTTATATGCGGGAATACAGACCGAAATAAGCGGATAGGTGTTTGGGTTCATTTGCTGGCCTTAAAACCGTTAATAACTTGCGTTACCCGTGTTACTTCTTCGTCCGTCATGACGGGAGAAATGGGCAGGCTGAGTTCTTCGCGGTGAATCCGATCGCTGATGGGGTAAGACCGCTCTTGCCATTCAGCGTATGCGCCTTGTTTATGCGGCGGCGTAGGGTAATGGATATTGGTTTCAATACCGTTATCCGCCATATATTTTTGCAGAGCGGTGCGGTCCGGCGTGCGGACGGCGAAAATGTGCCATACGTGGGCGTTTTCATCATACGGTTGCGGCAGCGTGATGAGCGGGTTTTTGATGTTGTTTCTGTAATAGCGGGCGATTTCGCGGCGGCGGTTGTTGTCCGTGTCCAAGTACGGGAGTTTTACGTCCAACACGGTAGCTTGCAGTTCGTCCAGGCGGGAGTTAATCCCTTTGTACAAGTGGACGTACTTTTTTAGTGATCCGTAATTGCGGAGCGCACGGATTCTTTCGGCCAGCGCGTCGTCATTCGTGGTAACGGCGCCGCCGTCGCCCATACAGCCTAAATTTTTGCCCGGATAGAAGGAAAATCCCGCCGCATCGCCCAAATTGCCCGTTTTGCGGCCTTGGTATTCGGCCCCGTGGGCTTGGGCAGCGTCCTCAATGATTTTCAGATTGTATTTTTGGGCAAGTTCCCAAATTTTTTCCATTTGCACGGCTTGGCCGTATAAATGGACGGGTATAATCGCTTTGGTGCGCGGCGTGATTTTTTCTTCAATTAAATCAGGGTTGATATTATAGGTGTTCAGGTCCGGCTCCACCAAAACGGGGGTAGCGCCGTTTTCGCTGACGGCCAAAATGGTAGCAATGTACGTGTTGGCGGGCACGATGATTTCGTCCCCAGGGCCGAAGCCGTAGGCTTTGATAATCAGGTTCAGCGCGTCTAGCCCGTTGGCCACGCCGATAGCGTATTTTACGCCCAGATAGGCGGCGAAATCTTTTTCAAACCTTTCGTTTTGGCGGCCGAGGATATACCAGCCGTCGTCTAAAATTGATTTAAAACGCACATCAATTTGCGCGCGGAAGCGTTCGTTTATTTTGTGTAAGTCTAAGAATTTAATCATTTATTTCGTTCCATATATTGTTTTACGGCTGTAAAAATTTGATTTAATTTTTCATCATTCAATGTATAAAACATCGGCAGGCGGACAAGCGTATCGGAAATGGTATTGGTCACGTCCATATTCCCAGCCGTTTTGCAGTATTTTTTGCCGGCAGGCGACGAATGTAACGGAATGTAATGGAATACCGTTAAAATATCGTTTTCTTTCATATAGTCTATGAATCTTGTCCGGGCTTGCAAATCTTTAAACAAAATATAATACATATGGGCGTTATGCCGGCAATGAGCAGGAATTACCGGCCGTTTGATAATGTGGGCATACGAACTACAAAAATCGTTATATTGATTCCATATTTCAAGACGTTTTTGGTTGATTTTATCCATATTTTCGAGTTGAGAATATAAAAATGCCGCCACAATATCCGAAGGCAAAAAACTGGAACCGATATCCACCCACGTGTATTTATCAACCTGCCCTCTGAAAAATTTAGACCGGTTGGTTCCTTTTTCTCTGATTATTTCGGCCCGTTCAAGGAATTGTTCATTATTAATAATAATCGCTCCGCCTTCTCCCGATATAACGTTTTTTGTTTCATGAAACGAAAAACAGCCCATATCTCCAATTGTTCCCAAGGGTTTCCCTTTATAAAAACTTCCCAAAGCTTGGGCGGCGTCTTCCACCACTTTCAAGTTGTGTCTGCGCGCTATTTCCATAATTTTATCCATTTCGCAAGCAACGCCCGCATAGTGAACGCAGCAAATGGCTTTGGTTTTGGGAGTGACGGCTTGTTCAATTAAATTTTCATTTATGTTTAGTGTATCCGGCCTGATATCCACAAAAACAGGTACGGCGCCCCGCATAACAAATGCGTTGGCGGTGGATACAAAGGTATAAGAGGGCATAATTACTTCATCCCCCGGATTTAAATCCAACAAAACCGCTGCCATCTCAAGCGCGGCCGTACAAGAATGGGTAAGCAGTGCTTTTTTACAGCCTAATTTTTCTTCCAGCAAGGCGTGGCATTTTTTTGTATACACGCCGTCCCCTCTCAAGATGCCTTTGTTATTGATGGCGTCTTCTATATATTTAAATTCATTTTCAATAATAAACGGTTTGTTAAATGGTATCATCATTGGTTTCCTTTTTTAGATATATCAGCAATATGTCTTAAATATATTTCGGCAGAAGCTATAGATAAAATATCAGAAGCAGCATTAACCTCTCCTTTCAGATGCGAAAGCAATAATTTTTGTTTATCGCAACTAGTGTACTTTGAATATTGCGAACCTTCATAGTTTAATAAATCACACAAATATTTTGATAAAGACGGGACCTTAATCCAACTATCATAATCGGTATAATTGGCTACTATTTCTGGAAGAATATGACATTTTTCCATCTTTTTTCTAATAATGTTTTTAATTTTATTTATTCTATATTTAAAATCTTTTCTAAAGAAAAAGAGCTTTCCTGAATTGCGGGGTATTGTTTTAAAATATTTTGGATAATATTTTAAAACTAATTTTTTATACAATAAATGCTTATCCAAATATTCATTAGGCAGACTTGAAATCAGCTCAATCAATTTATTATCAAAAAAGGGATGAGCAATATTCATATAAGCATAACAAATAGTCAACGACATATTTATACAATTTTTTCCGCGATTCATCCAGCGTAAGGGAAGCGGGTTTTCAATATTAAAATATTCATCCTGATAATTGGAAAGCATATAATGTTTGCCCCATTGCTGCATCGCGATTTCCTTATCAGGTCGCCTATTAAAATATTCTTTTGGGAAACTTGAAATATATCCATCGCCCAATACGGTATCACCTAAATATCCTGAAACCATACACTGTGATTTTTTTGAAATATATTCTTGAAATTCACATCCGTGTAAATCCAGTATCTGATGGGCACATCCAAAGCCACACAATTTATCGATTCGCTTTTCAAACCAGTCATCAAAATTAAAAATTAATTCATCTAGTTCAACCCCGGCAATTTTGGCTACTTTTTTTGCAGTATGAATATCTCTGCAATTCTTTACTCCAAATGTATAAGTATAAGGCTTATATTCTGGAATTACTTCTCTCATCGCTGCCAAAATTAATCTTGAATCATAGCCGGCACTGAGCCCTATACAAGGTTTTAAATTTATATTAACCTGTTTTTTTATCGCGTTTTTAAATAAATTATACACTCTATCAACAGCTTCATCTAAAGACAAATCGGATTTCTTTACTTCAGCAAATGTCCAATAATATTCCTGAACCATATTTTTATTTGTAGTGTCAAAAGTTAAAATAGTCGCAGGTTTAATGCTTTTTACATTTTTTAGCCAGGTGTTATTTCCTAATAAGTGACCGAATTTTAAAAAGCAGCCAAACGATTGCTCGTCAACCTCTTTATCAATAGATTCAAGTTTTAAAAAATAATCAATAACAGGCGAAAATGCAAACTCACCATTTTTGCAATAATAATATAAAGGATTCATTCCATATCTGTCAGAGAATAAGATAATTCGCTTTGTTCCTTTATCATACAAAACACCATGGAAACAACCATCCATTTTATTTAAAAAATTTTTTAATTGATTATTTTTATATGCCCATAATATAAATTCCGGAAATTGAGATATATTTGTACTAAAAAGTTGTTTTAATTCATCTGGATTATAGCAACATCCTTCAACCATAATCAAAAAATTTTCATTATCAATACACTCATTGTTGAATAAATTTAGACTATAGTGTTCAGCTTGAAGACAAGAATCTGCGTATTTATAAATTTTTTTAACATCTGGATTAATTTGTTTAATATTTGGAACATTGTCTAAGTGAAATTTATCACTTATTATGAAACCTGATATTCCTAGCATAATCTTCTCCTACTACTCTATGTATTTAAATCCATTTTTATTAAAAGCGGGTTGTTAAAACTTATCATCATTTTTTCCTTTTGAACTTCCAATTTTTAATCCATATGCTAAGTTTTTATAAAAATACTCGTCAAAACCGGCTTTTCGCATAAGATCTTGCGTTTTTTTATAATCATAATTAATTCTATGAATTTCAAAATTCCCGTTGTCATTCAATGTTGCATAACTTGCTTTATAATTTCCGTCTCTGGGTTGACCCACTGCCCCCGGGTTACAATATTTAATTTTGGCACTATTCAGTACAATAGGAATATGCGTATGTCCCGAAACGATATATTTTTCTTTAAAATTTAAGCTGTCCAAAATGTCAAAATTAAAGTATTCATCAATATAATTATTCCATCCGCCGTGAACGCAATTCATGTTATAGTACACTGCTTGCATCGGTTTTTTCGAAATCCAATTTAATAATTCCGGTTTTATAATTTTTTTTTGATATTCTAAACATTTATTTACGGCATTCGAACGGGGACATTTTTCGTTATTTATGATGTAATAATCGTGATTGCCTATAATGACATTTTCCGTTAATTCTCTGACAAGCGCTATACTTTCATTTACTTGTGTATAGTAGCCACAAATATCCCCGAGGCAAATGATCTTGGAAATCCGTTTTCTTTCCAGATCGTTAACAACTGCCTCAAGGGCGGGCAAATTACCGTGTATGTCAGATATTATTCCTATCATCATTATATGTTATACAGTCCGCAATATAGCGAACCGCGTATCCTTTCTTGATTGCTTTGTTTAGCGGGCGTATTTTATTTATAAAAAATTCAATACACATTTCTGCTTCGTTATATCCGAAGCCTTCTCTTAGTGAGGTGGAAGATGAAATCCTCGGATTGATTTCTAAAAGATAAAAAGTATCGTTGTCTTTTCTAAACTGAAAATTTGTCGGGCCAATTGGTTTTAAAATACTACAGTATTGTCTAATGAGCTGATTTATTTCATTCACATTTACCACTTCCGCTTTTGCAGTTGCCCCCTCTGCGCTTAATTTTCGTTTGAAAGTGATGGGGCCCGCATAATCACCATCTCCAAAACCAAATACGGCTGTCGTATATTCATGATTGTTATCCCCAATTATTTTTTGAACCATAAATTGATCGGGATTTTTCTTTTTATAAAATTCAAACTCTTCCTCCGTATAAATTTTTTTAATTCCTTTTGACGCGTATGACCGGCGGGGCTTTAATAAGAATGGCAAGCCGAGTTCTATGGCATTTTCTTTAAAATTTCCATTTGTTTTTGTAGGAATGGGTAAAAAGTTATTCTTTAACAAAAAATTATAAGTCAGCCATTTATCTTGAGATAATTTAACTATTTCTTCTTTATTTATAACTAGTTTTGAGTAGTATTCCCCCATTTCTTTTCTTGCTTCCACAAGGCGAATAATCTCTTGCTCGGTTCCAAACATAACCAAATCGATGTGATAAGTATCTATAATATCTTTTATAAAATCAAGGTATTTTTCATCACTAGCCAGTATCGCAGGGATAAATTGATTGCACAGATGTCGCCCGTAAGCGTCGGGATAAATATCCATCCCTATAATATTTACATTAAACTTGGATTTTTTTAAGTTGTTAATTATACCATAGCCAATAATAGCTCCAACGCCGGTAACTAAAATATTATACATGTGTCATATTCTCCAATATAAATTTAATCATATCTTCTATGGGGCATTTGGGCATACAGGCAATTTTAGAATAAATCTGCGGATATGTGTTTTGGGGTAAATCCAAAACATTATTTTTGGATTTATCGAAAATCAATTTACTTGAGCTGTTAGTCAATTGTTTTGTAATGCTGAAAATTTCACTTACCGCAGTGTCTTTAACAGCACATATATTATATTCGCCAGTAGTTTTTTGTTTGATTATTTCCTCAATCGCTTGGGATACGTCATCTATAAATATATAATTTCTTTTAAAGTCATTTTCGCCATATATGGTAACATTTTCATTATTTTTTACTTTTTCAATGATAGTATATAAAAATTCTTGATGTTTTCTGCATTTCGCCTCTATATCAAAAATTTGCGAGGGCATAAGTATGGTATAAGGAATATTTTCTTTATTACAATAAAGTTTTAAAAGTTCATCTCCGTGCTTTTTTGAAATAGAATATATCCCATAATATAAGTCTTTTTCGGCATAACTTTTAGAAAGAGATGATAGATGAATTAAATGTTTGCCATGCGTCAATTTAGCCAGCTTGCAAACCATTAGTGTCCCTAAAGCGTTTATTTTTTCCGTTTCATAAAACGAGCTGGTATCGTTGTTGCCAAAAGCCGCCATCGTATTTATAATAACATCGAAAGTATTATTTACGAGGGCTTCATCCAAAGTTTCGTTTAAAGCATTAAAGTAAAAATCGGCATTTCTTCTTCCCGCGAAATAAATATTATAGCCTTTTAAGGTTTTGTTTAAAGAGCAGGCCAGATTGGCACTTGAACCAATAATTAGAACTTTTGTTTTTTTATTCATATTTATCTCTTATATATTTGATGGCATCTTTGCCGGTATTAAAGATTAAGTCTAAGATGGTAACGCCGTGTTCAAAAGGCGGATATAACTGCGGATATTCCTTGTATTTCGAATAATCCATCCACGTTAGTTTGATGCCGGCATCTTTAAAATGCGCCTCATCAATATAATCTTTGGCCGCGGGGCCGGAAAGATATTCGGTTCCGCCTGCTTTTTTTACTAAATCAACCAATCGCTCTGTTTTGCCTTCAATCAAACCATAATCTTGCGAAAATGATAATTTGGTTTTTATCCCTAAATAATCACAAATTTCATAAATAAATTTATAATTTACCTTGCATAAATAATCTTCATTTTCTAGTGATTTATAGATATCTTCAAGCCACCCTTTATTTTCTTTAAAATAAGGTGCTTTTGCGTAGACATTTTTTATAGTATTGCAGTGTTTTTTAGTCCATCTTTTATCTGTTATTTTGGTGTCGCAAATTCTTTGTGAATTAGAAATTAACCCCTTGGTTGCACAAGGTATTGTTATCCATTGTAAGCCAGTTTGGGTTTTAATTTTATTTCTGTTACGCCAATCGTTTTTGGTATATTGCATTTCATCATAAAATATAAATTCATCGACGGAATCTATAATATCGAAATATCCTTTCCAAGGAATATAATTAGACTGCAAAATTGCCACTTTTTTATTCTGCATTAAATACCGTCCTCCATAGTGAAGCTTTATACTCGTCGTCAAAAAACATCATGGCGCGCTCTTGATTGCTCTTTGCGCAAGGATTTGTTATAAAACAATCAAAATTTAATTTAGCAATTTCATTGGTGTCAAAAACGGTCAAGCCAAAATTTTTTAATTTACTGTAGGTTGAAATTTCCGATTTAATAAACACTTTGTTTCCCAACGCCAAAGAGGCTACCGTATTTCCGACGCCCTGTTGGCGATTTTGATTTAAAATCAACAGGTCGTTTTGGGCTAAATGCAGGGCGTATTCTTGCGGGGCAAGGCGGGTGTCAAGATATTCAAATTTGTCTTTAAAAATGTTCCGGCCTTTCTGTATAATTTCGTCTTTAAATTCTAATTTCCCATAAGATAAAATGGTGGTAATTTTTATATTTTCTTCTTTAAACTTGGCCAAAACGTCCAACATTTGAAGGGTGGATTCATCGCACGAGTTGTTGATTTGAATTTGAGTAAAATCCTTTCTTTTTTTCGTTATGTTTTGAATCGCATTTTTTGATATCGGGAAAATGGCGTGAATACAATAGAACGGCTTTTCAGCCAAATTATATTGTTTTTTTGCCACTTCGGTATCAACATCAGTTAAATATCCTTTAAAATGACTCCTTACAAAATCATTCTTCTCATCTCTTTTGGCTTGATACAAATCGCCTCCCCAGATTGCCCAGTAGGCCTTTTCCGTTAAAATATTGGGGTGCTTATACAGATAATCTACCAGTTCCGCGTCAAACAGAGAATGACAGATGAGTTTTTGATTCGTTTCAAACCGTAACCCTTTTAAAGAGGAAATCTCAATCACATTATCTCCCTGCGGAAACGGAGTCTCGCTAAAGAATCTTTTACATAAAACGAGGTGTTCGGTTGAATTAAAATGGTTGTTTAAGAAGTCAACAAAAGGCTTGTTGAACTTATCGTTAAACATAATATGAACAAATTTATATTTTAAAATAAGTTTGTTTATTCTTATATTGCGAAAGTAATTTTTAATTCTTTTGACAACTTTCATTTAAATTAAGCCTTTTCTCATCAATTTGTTATACAGATTTTTATATAGGAGAAAAATCATCTTGTACTTTAAGTTTATACTTTTGAAAAACGTTTTATTTATGATGTCTTGGTTTTTTGTAAATATAAGCTGTAAATTTATCAATTTTTCTGTAATATCTTTTAATTTGCCGGAATCTTTTATTTCCGATAGTTTAATCAACAAATCGATGTTTATTTTATTTGATATCTTATAGGACTTGACCAATAATTCCGGATATTTTTTATCAAAATATAACCATAAATCTTTGAAAATGTTGGCATTTAATATATCTTGTTCCAGTTCGCTTATTCCCTGCCATATACCTTCTTCCGTGATACGGTATACTGCATCGGTTTCCGGTACACAGTGAGCCTTGCCGCTATGTAAGTGTAGTATGTTTCTAAAGGTGTCCCCCCGAAAGGAGCGTTCCATCGTGTCGCTTTCAAGATTTCTCATCTTGTCGGGGAGGCCATGTTTAAACACCACATTTCTAAAGGTGGAGCCAAGGGTGCAGCCTAAAGCCGCCTTATCGTTTAAAAAGTCCGCAAACGATGAATTGATTACTTTGTTATACTTGAGAAAATCTTTTTTAGTACCGTCAGGCAACAGCATTTCCGTGCCGGTTACATAAATAGTGTAGTCTGTGTGTTCTTGAAGAAAGTCCAATGCTTTTTGAATTTTGCGTTTATCTGTCCAATAGTCGTCGGGGTCAAGTACGCAAAAATAGTCCGTTTTTGTTATTTCATAAGCTCTTAAGACATTTCTATATAATTTGTTATTTTGAGTTGAAGTTAAAAGTGTAATTTTATCGGGATATTTAGTTTGGTACTCTTTAACGATTTCAACCGTCTTATCCTGCGAACAATCATCCGCTACAATAATATGATATTTATAATTGGTTTCCTGTGCAAAAACAGAATCCAACGCCTGGACAATATATCTTTCTTTATTATAGGAGGGCATTATTATAGTAATATCAGCCGTTATCTTTTCCATACACTTTTTTCTGACGATTTTTGTTAATTTAAAGATTTCTGTATTCTTTGTTGATTTTCTCTACATCATCAAGCAATTTCCCGATTTTAGTCGTTTGGCAAAATTTTGAGAAAGCGGAAACATCTTTTGGAAAACATTTTCCGCCGTAGCCGGTTTTTCCGTCGGGGCCCGGAACAAGGGTGTGCGGTTCGTTAATATAGCCCGACAGCAGGGTTCCCTTTCTAATTTTCTCAAAATCACATCCGTACTGCTTTGCCAATTCGTAAATTCCGTTAAAATAGGTAACTTTTACCGCGCCAAATACATTATGGGAATATTTGGTGATTTCAGCTTCCAGATTACTCATAGTGATGTAATTCTTGCCGACAAATATCCGCTTCATCAGATTTTCACAGCCTGTATAAATCATAGCTTGAATGCAAAAATCTTCATAAGCGGTTCTTTCTGTGAGAAACTCAGGCATAAAATATATTTTTTTATTTAATTCTTTAGATAAACGGTCGCAAGTTCCCGGCAGCAAAGTCGTTCTGATAAAAATGGGAATATCGGGGCAGCCTTTGATGAGAGATTTTAATAAGGTTAAATCCTGCGTATGATTTTCTTCTGTCGGGATATGAATGCTGATAAAAATAACATCGGCTTTGGACAAATCGTCATTATATCCTTTGGGCGGATCTGAGACCAAAATAGTGCATTCGGGGTTATGATTTTCAATCCATTTTTTCATTACCCCGCCGATCACTCCACAGCCTATAATTCCTATTTTAATCATTGTTTTCTCCTAATTCGCTTGGTAATATAAACTCGCACCCGGCTTGTTTTAAAAATTTAATGATTAAGCGAAAGTGAACCCATCCCACGGATCCCCACTGATACGGGTGGGCTTGTAATATCAGTACCTTTGGAGGATTTTGCAGATTTTTTATATTTTCTAACAAATACCTAAAATCCGGATGCCCCACTCCTTTTTCGATATCCGCAGTCCTTTTCAGATTGCGTCCGTTAAAATTGTCCAACCCGTAAAACCAATATGTAATTTCCGGCACTTTTTCCAATGCGTTTTTTGTATATTCGTCAATATGGTTGCAGGGCGCGCCAAAAGCATCTAATTTTATGCCGGTTTTTGCAAAAACGATGTTTTGGGTTTTTGTAATATATTCCAGTTGTTTTTCCGTGCTTTGCTTTTGAAATTCGTATTCCGGCCCGCACAAATGTAAATAGCCGTGGTTAAAAAAAGAGTAGTTTTTTCCGTTGTTTTCTTTTATAAATGCAATATAATCAGGGGTGGATTTTTCCATTGAACTGCCGATGATTCCCCAACAGGCTTTGATATTTTCCCGTTTAATAAATTTATCAAGAGTTCGGACTTTTGGACTGTAATCAACCAGGTCGTCAAATTTAAGAATAATCTTGTATGCAGGTATATTCCTCGGGGATTTTAGGGCGCGTTTATAGGATAGATGAACTTTTGCAATCTTGAGTAAATTGCAATTTTTTCCTCTTAGCAAATCTATAACGTCTTGTATTAAGGTAATTGGCATTAAAATTTCCCTTTTACGGTTGTACGGGCCGGCACATTTTTTGTAACCACGGCTCCTGCCGCCACCAAGGCGTTTTCCCCTATGGTTACGCCGGGTAAAATGGTGGCGTTTGCCCCGATGCTTGCGCCTTTTTTAATAACAATCGGTTCCAGTTTGAAATTTTTATTTTTGGATTTGGGATAGCGGTCGTTGCAGAAGGACGCGTTGGGGCCGATAAAAACGCCGTCTTCAATAACGATGCCGTCATACAGGCTGACTCCGTTCTTGACGGTAACGTTATTGCCTATTTTCACGTTATTTTCAATAAACACGTGCGAACAAATGTTGCACCCTGCTCCGATGTGCGCTCCGGCAAGTACGACGCAGAACTGCCAGATGTTCGTATCCGTGCCGATGTCTTTGGTTTGTACGTCCGCCAAAGGATGAATCATCGGGAAGCCTCCGTTAAAAAGCGTTGGTAATCGCGCACATAGTCGGCTTCGTCATAATGTTGGCTGGCAAGCACCAACAGTACGCAATCGGGCGAGAAGTTGCTCATCTCCCGCCAAATAAATCCGTCGATAAACAGGCCCTTTGCGGGGCTGTCCAGCCGGACGGTTGTGCGCTCCTTTCCATCGTCTAACAGAATATTGCACGCGCCTGATACGCAGGTTAATACCTGTTTGAGCGCATAATGCGCGTGTTTACCCCGCGCAATGTCCGCCTGTGTGCCGTAAATATAATAGACGCGTTGTACTTCAAACGGAATTGCGCCCGATCCGCTTTCCAGGGCGACCAACGAACCCCGCTCATCTCCGCGGACGGTAAAATCAATCATTCGGATGGCTTGATTAAGGGGAGTGTGCATATTAAGCCTTGTTTTTTCCCAAATACCATTCCACGGTTTTGACGATGCCCGTGTCGAAATTCTCGTCCGCCTTCCAACCAAGCTCTGTTTCCAGTTTGGTGGCGTCAATGGCGTAGCGGCGGTCGTGTCCGGCGCGGTCTTTTACAAACGTAATCAGTCGTTTGTAGGATTTACCGTCCGCTGCGGGGCGTTTTTTATCCAAAATCGTGCAAATCGTATCCACAATTTGCAAATTGTGGCGTTCGTTGCATCCGCCGATGTTATACGTTTCCCCCGCGCGGCCTTTCTGCCACACGAGCGCGATGCCTTTGCAGTGGTCCAGCACGTACAGCCAGTCGCGCACGTTTTTGCCGTCGCCGTATACCGGAATAGCTTGGCCGGATAACGCTTTGCGGATAATCGTTGGGATTAGTTTCTCGTCGTGTTGTTTGGGGCCGTAGTTGTTGGAGCAGTTGCTGGTGGTGACGTTCATCCCGTACGTGTGGTGGTAGGCGCGTACGATTAAATCGCTGGACGCCTTGCTGGCCGAGTAGGGCGAATTGGGTGCGTAGGGGGTGGTTTCGGTAAAGAAGCCCGTTTCGCCCAAGGTACCGTAAACCTCGTCGGTGGAAATGTGGTGGAACCGGCAGTTCTCGTAGCCTTCTTTTACCTGATTCGGCCCTGTCATCCAATGCTTGCGCGCGGCTTCCAACAGCGTAAATGTGCCTTCGATATTGGTTTTGATAAACGGCAGCGGGCCGGTAATGGAATTATCCACGTGTGATTCGGCCGCAAAGTGGAATACGCCGCGAATATCGTACTTGGCAAACAGGTTGTTTACCAGTTCAGCGTCGCAAATATCGCCCTTTACAAACGTATGGCGCGGGTTGTTCTCGCACTCTTTTAAGTTATCCAAATTGCCCGCGTAGGTCAGTTTATCCAAATTGATAACGTTATACTGCGGGAACGCTTCCAAAAAATAGGGCACAAAGTTGGAGCCGATAAACCCCGCCCCGCCCGTAATTAAAACTGTGGTGGTAGGTGTGTTCATAGCGTTAAAAAAATCCGTTTTTAAGGTCTTGCGGAATCCCCAACAAATACTGGCCGTATTCCGTGTTTTTCATGGAGTTGCCTCTAGCGGTTAAATCCTGTATCGTCAGCCACCCGTTGCGGAACGAAATCGCTTCCAAGCAGGCGATTTTGAGCCCCTGGCGGCTTTCGATGGCTTCAATAAACATAGAGGCTTTAATTAAATCCGCATGCGTGCCGGTATCCAGCCACGCCATGCCGCGGCCCATCAGTTCCACGCGTAATTCCCCCCGTTCCAAATACCATTGGTTGATAGCCGTGATTTCCAATTCTCCCCTGGGGGAAGGTTTTATGTGCTTGGCGGCGTCTACTACGCGGTTGTCGTAAAAATATAATCCCGTTACGGCCCAGTTGGATTTGGGATTTTTGGGCTTTTCTTCAATGGAAACGGCGCGTTGGTTTGCGTCCACTTCCACCACGCCGAACTGGCTCGGATTTTTGACCGGGTACGCAAAAACGGACGCGCCCTGTGTGCGTTTGGCGGCGTTTTGCACCAGGTTTGTTAAATCCCGCCCGTAGAAAATGTTGTCGCCCAAAATCAGGCAGACGCCGTCCGACCCGATAAATTCTTCACCCAAAATAAACGCTTGGGCGAGGCCTTCTGGACGGGGCTGTTCTGTGTAAGATAAGTGGATTCCATATGCGGCCCCGTCCCCAAACAGTTTTTGGTAAAGAGGTAGATCCGCAGGGGTAGAAATAATAAGGATATCCCGGATTCCGGCAAGCATCAAGACGGACAAAGGGTAGAAAATCATCGGTTTATCATAAACCGGGATGAGTTGTTTGGATACGGCAAACGTCGCCGGATACAGACGGCTGCCCGTCCCTCCGGCCAAAATAATGCCTTTCATATTTCCTCCGCCAAGAGTAATACTGTTCATTACATTATACTAGATTTTTATTATTTTAGTTAGGAAGGCCCCCCTCTTTCGCTCGCCAATTTTACATTTAAGTTTTAAACTTGTACCATATTAAAACTGTGGGATTTCTTGGGGAGGAGAAAATTTATGTTTATTGAGAAAGCAAAGCAACTTATTGATTCGCACGATGTTGTTTCGTTTGATATTTTTGACACGCTTCTTATCCGTCCGTATTTACGTCCGGCGGATTTGTTTGTTCATTTGGAAAAACTTTTCAAAATTCCGTCTTTTGCCAAACACCGCGCGGCGGCCGAAACGCGCGCCCGCCAAAAATACGCCCATTTGGAAGATATTACCCTGGATGAAATTTATGACGAACTTTCCGGCGCGGAAGCATCATTAAAAGCGGAGGAATTGGCCCTGGAACGCCAAACCCTGCAGGCCAACCCTGATATGCTGGAAGTATTTAATTATGCCAAAGCGCAAGGCAAGCGGATTTTTGTAATTTCCGATATGTATTTGCCGGAAAAATTCTTGGCGGACGTACTGGCCGAAAAAGGCTTTGCCGGGATAGAAAAAGTATACGTTTCCAACGGGCCGCGTAAACTAAAAGCCACCGGCAAGTTATACGCCCACGTATTGCAGGACGCCCAATTATCCCCCTCCCGCGTGCTGCATATCGGCGATAACGAAAAGTCGGACGTCCGCCGCGCGCGCGAAGCGGGTATGGATGCTTTGTTGTATACTCCGCTTAAGGAACAGTTCTTTAAGGCTTTTCCGTCGGAACGTAAATTTTGGCGCGCAAATCCGTCTTTTGAAGCGTCCGTCGTGCTGGGCGTACTGGCGTTGGCGTGGCAGAAGGAAATGCGTTCGTCCGCGCGGCCCGGTTATTTTTTCCGTCTGGGCTACCGCATCGGCGGAGCGACATCGTACGGTTTCGCCCGCTGGATTGAAAAACAGGCGAAAGAAAACCATACGCCTAATTTGCTTTTCGCCGCGCGGGACGGATATACGCTGGCGCGCGTATTTGAAACCTTCAAAAACCCCGATATTTCTTCCGGCTATATTTACGCGCTGCGTTTTTTAAACCGCATTTGCCGCTTGGATTACCATAAAGGTTCGCAGGACCAGACGCAGGCGGTTATCAATCATTTTAAGAATAAATCGCCAGAATTGGCAGCCGTAACGCCGGAAAAGCCGTTATCCGCGCAGGAGGGACACGCGTTTATCCAAAAATATATACACCTCATTCGCCCATTGGCGGAAGAGGAGTTTGCAAATTATAAAAAATACCTCGCGGGCTACATCAAACACGCGGGAGATGTGGGAATTGTGGATAGTATTACGTTTTCGTTTTCGGCCCAAAAATTGATTGAAGCTGTGCTGGGGAAAGAGAGTGTCGTGGGATATTACTGGTCGGTCATACCTTCGTCTGCCAGTACCGCGTACCGTTATGAGCATTTTCTGCCGGAAACAGACCGCATAGAGGACAGCCGCGTTTTCACCCACCGTTGGGATTTTATGGAATTTCTGTTTACTGCGCCGGAACCGCCTGTTAAAAACATTACGGCAAAAGGAGAGGCGGTGCATGCGCCGCACGTGCCGCCGGAAGAAGAACGCCGGATTGCCGCCTACCGGGTACTCTCTGACGGAATGACCGCGTTCGCAGAGGATGTTTACCGTATTTTTGGCAGGAAGGACATCTTTTTGACAGCCCCCTTCTTAATCAACTGGCTGAACTGGTTTTTCCTGCACCCGACGAAAGAAGACACACGGCAGATGGCCGCTATTTTTCACGCGAGCGACACCAACCACCAAACCTATGTGCCGCTGCTCAGCTACCGCCCGACTGCGCGGGAAGCGTGGGGCAATTTAAAAGAGTTCATTCACTTTGCGCGCCGTGCGTATTGGAAAACGCCCGTACAGTTTTTGCTGACGCACGTATTTTCGCCGCTTGCGGTACGCAAACGCGGGTGGAGAAATGTGGAAGTGATTTTCTTCCCCCGCCTGCGCAAACGCTATGCCTGCCTGGGCGTGGAAACAGAACGCGTGTCCTGGAAGATATCCTGGGGCCGGCGCGGCGATTAAGCGGCTGTTGTAGACGGCACAATTTCCGAAGCGTGTTTTCGTAGAGGACTGTTTATGTGCTATAAACGCTGTTTGACGTGTTCAAACACCGTTTGCGGCGTAATGGCCGCCAGGCATTGTTCGGTGGGCGGAAGCCCGAGCAGGCAGGTGGTCATCCAATTTTTGCTGATGTTCATGCACCCGCCGCAAACGGGTGCGGAAATGTTTACGTTGCGCGCATAGCCAAAGTAGCTTTCTAGGGTCGGCCCGAACAGAACCACGCTTTTGGTGGATGTTAAGTTGGCAAGCTGCACCATACCGCTTTCCCCGTCTACGTGTAAAAGGGCGTTATCCAAAATATACGGCAAATCGGCTACGGCGGTTTTGCCCACCAAGCTGATGTCGGCAAAGTCAAAAATTTGGCTTTTGTTTCCTCCCAGCTGAACTACTTTTATATTTGGGAACGCGGCTTTAAATAAGCGTACAAATTCCCGCCAGTTTTCCCGCGGCCAGCAGCGGGTGGGGTGGCCGAGCGACGTGTCCGTATTCGTGTTAATTCCGTCGTGAATGGTGATGTATTTTAGGCCGGAAAGACCCAGTTTTTCCAGCGTTTCCCGGGCTTTTTCGGCGGAAAGATTGATTTCCGCGCGGTCGTTTTGGCCCACTTCCAGGCCCGTAAACCAGCCTAAATTTTGCACGCGCGAACCGCCGTGGGCTACGGCGATTTGCGCCAGGGTTCCGTCCAAATACGGCGTGTAAAGCGCAAAATCCTTAAAACAGTTTTGCACCTCAAGGCCGCGTTCCAAAGCGGGGATAAAATCGGGTACCAGTTTTTCAAGGCGGGCGCGGTCGACATAATCAAACATCAACAGGTGGCAGCCGGAGATGACAAGGTCGTAATCTTCGGGGCGGTAGCGGCGGTCCTGAAAACGGCTGATAAGTCCGTCCGAAAAAATCATGTCCGCCACGGCTTTGCTGTCGAAACAAAACGAAATTTCCGCCTGGGGCAGGGTTTCGCGCAGTTTTTTGATAAAAACGCGCGTCATCGCCACATCCCCAATTCCCCCTTTAATGTGTACGAGTATGCGCAGAACGTCCGTTTTGGGTTCCCGGTGCGGGTAAAACAGACGTTTGACGGCCGTTTTAAAATGTTTGCGCCGCTGTGTAAACGCCATCGCCCAGCGCACGGGCGCGCTGTCGTGCGCGGCGGCGCGGACCAGTTCCCCTGCCCGAAGGCCCGCTAATTTAAAAGAAGAAAGGTTTTTTATCATCGGAATTTTCCCCTCAATTATGTTATAATTCTAGCATATTACTCTTGGCGGAGGATATATGCATAAGGATTATGCCATCTTTTTTGCGACAAACCGGCGTTTCTTTTTTTCTTTGGCCGTTTGCTTGCTCAGTTTAAAGAAAAACTCTCCCAAAATCTGTCAAAAAGCGGATATTTTGGTTTATCATCAAGGGCTGACTGCTGATGACCAGACGTTTTTAAACAAAATTCTCCCCTGCAAATTTACGGAATATCGTTTTGCCGTGGATACGGATTTTGAAAACGTCAATTTCAAAAAATTTACCCAACTTACTTTTGCCCGCTACGAAATTTTTGATCTCTTGGCCCATTATAAAAAAGTGCTGTACGTTGACGTGGACGTTATGATTGGCGGCGAACTGGATTATATTTTTGAAAACTACGGTAACAAGAGCGGCATCGCCATGTGCAAAGATACGCAGAAAGGCCTGACGCTGATTACCAAAAATTTTGTGAACCCTCTCCCCCAGTACGATATGACCGTCCCCTGCTACAATGCGGGCGTAACGCTGTTTTGCAATAATTTGAAAGACCGCGAAAAACTGCGTATGTGGTGTTACCGCAAAACGGCTGAGTGGCTGGAAAATTTGGTCTGTCCGGACCAGGGCGTCGTAAACGTGATGATTCAGGAGTTTGGGATTCCCATGGAAGTGCTGCCGGACATTTGCAACTGCCTTCCTTCCAACCCCAAATACTTGGATAAAAACCGCAAAGACGTGCTGATTTACCACTGTGCTGGCGGCGGCGTGCGGTTTTGGACGTACACCTGGAACGCTCCCTGGCAGGAATTATATGCCGAGTATTTAAAAATGGGCGGCGAACCGCATACGGATACGGAACACGGGTGGCTAAAGCTGATTAAAAAGTATAACTTGGGCGGCCTGGACTTTTTTGACCGATCGCCGGACCCGAAAATGCACCCCGTGCGCTTTTTAAAATACCTGGTGTTGTGGCCGTATAAGTATTTGACGCGCAGCAAATAAAAAGAGTTTTTCAAAAAGTGCCCCGGGCGGATTATTCCTCTCGGGGGGCACTCGTATAAAAAATAAAAAGTCAGCCTGTAAAGTCTTTATACGGGATCTCATCCCATTTAATAACAGCCGATTCCGGATTACAGCCTTCCGGAATGACGTAAGAAGGTGCCGCTCGGAAATGACGTAAGAAGCCTCCGCTCGGAAATGACGCGGGGAGAAAGAACCCCATAATGACAACTCAACCCAATAATCAACTGCCAAATGCTAACTTAAAATCCCATACTTTTGCATAACCCTGAAATTTTACTGCTACACTCCGTTTTGCCCGGATTTGCGGAATTGTCCAACCAAACAATATATTTGGAAATTGCCTGCTGATCTAGTGGGGTGGTATTCATATTTTTGCCGTTGTCGGGAATACCGTGCGTATCCCAAAATACTAAATCGGCGTGTACATCAGCAAACATATCTACAGCAAATTTATCGCACCATAACATATAACGCCCCCCCCCCGTCTGTACAGCCAGGATATTCAATATCCAATTCGCTCCAGTAGTTGGGATAATTCCCGTTAGCCATATAATACACTTCCATAGCGTCTTTGAGTGATTTTGCGGCAGTTTGCAACTGCGTAAACCGGCTTTTGGCTACGGCTTTTTGATATTGCGGTAATGCGACGGCGGATAATATGCCGATAATCAGTACAACAACCAATAATTCGATAAGGGTAAAGCCCTGTTTTGTGTATTGCATAGTGTTCTCCTGTATATCTGTTTTGGGAAAACACGATGCAAAAAACGGCCGTCCAGTGCCAAGGCTTATCAGGGCTTGACAAAAAACAGCCGTAGTTCCTTGCCATATAAAATGGCAAGGAACATTCGGCACAACGCAATCGGGTAATTAGTCCGTTTGCGTTGTGCCTAAAACGACCGTTTTTGGACCTGATAAGCTCTTTAGTTTCCTAAAGACCTCCTATTCTGCATAGGATTCCAAAAACAGATTAAATTGTAGTGTGCCTACGACTTAAACCTTTCTATAAAGGCTTCTTATTATATCATATTTGTATATAAAAAATAACCACGGCGGACTTGTAAAAGTCTGCCGTGGTTGGGTATTAAAAACAACTTATTTTACTTTTTTGCCTTGTTCAAGCATTAAGGTATACGTTGTCATATCCGTTACTTCCGCAGGGCCGAAGAACTGAATCGGGCCAGGGAATACATACAAGTCCAGCTCCGCCCAAGCGGCGCGGTTCTTGGCGAGGTGCTTAAACGGTTCGCCTTTGAGTTCCACCAACGCTTTTTTGATGACCGGTTTTTCTTTGCCTTTGCGGCGTTCAATGTTCATCATCATCGTCAGCGGAATACCTCCGCATTCCCAGTCTTGCGCCTTTTTGGTCAGTTTGCGCACGGACGAGAGATAACCGCTGCATTTGTTGAGCGCCAGTACGGCGGCGTTGTAACCGAGCGCGTAGGTGTAGTTGGCGTCAAAGGTGGAAGGTACGCCGCAGCGGCCTTCGTAACCGAAGAAGTGCGTAATAGCGGAGAATTTACCGTCGTATTTTCCGGCTTTCTTCATTTCGGCAAGCTGCGTGCGGAGCATTTCCACCAACAGTTTTTCGGTTTCAATGAGCGAAACCTGTACGTTGCCGTGCGGATCGCGGTCGAGCATCAGCTGGGCGGCAATGCCTTCCGGCAGCGATTTCATTAGCGCAGCCAGTTTGGCGGGCAGAATGGAAAGGATAAATTCTTTCTTTTCCGCCACGGTGTTCATTTGGGAAAGTTTTTCTTCGTTGTCGGCCAAAGAATCGTTGAGCGCGCTGATGAGTTCTTTCATTTCCGGGATAAATTCAATCAATCCTTCCGGCACCAGCACCACGCCGAAGTTTTTGCCGGCTTTGGCGCGTTTGGCGATAAGCTGCGCAAGACCGTCGACCACTTGGGCCAAGGTCATCTTTTTGGCAAGGACTTCTTCGCCGATGAGTACGGCGTTGGGGTGCGTTTTAAAGGCCACTTCCAACGTGATGTGGGACGCGCTTCTGCCCATCAAGCGCACGAAGTGCCAGTATTTGCGGGCGGAGTTGACGTCGCGCAGAATGTTGCCCACGAGTTCGGAATAAATTTTGGTGGCGGTATCAAAACCGAAAGAGGTTTCAATTTGTTTATTTTTCAGGTCGCCGTCGATGGTTTTCGGTACGCCGATGACGCTGATTTCCACGCCCTGTTGTTTTAAGTATTCCGCGATGACGCACGCGTTGGTGTTGGAGTCGTCCCCCCCCACTACTACGAGCGCATCCATTTTGTTGGCGATTAAATTGTTTTTGGCCGCGGCAAGCTGTTCGTCCGTTTCGATTTTGGTGCGGCCGGATTGAATAAGGTCAAAACCGCCGGTATTGCGGTAGTCTTTCATCAAAGCCGGAGTAATTTCAATAAATTTATTGTCTACAATCCCGCTGGGACCGCCCAGGAAACCAAAAAGTTTATTTTTGGAATTGGCTTTTTTGAGTCCGTCCAACAGGCCGGCGATGACGTTATGCCCGCCCGGGGCTTGTCCGCCGGAGAGTACTACGCCCACGCGTACGGCTTTTTTGCATACGGCGTTGTTGGCGCCTTTTACAAAAGTGATTTCGGGCAGTCCGTAAGTGTTGGGGAAGATTTTGCGGACGGTCGCCTGATCGGCCACGGATTTGGTGGCTTTGCCGAGTTTGGCTTTTACGGCGGCGGGACCTTTTTTTAGAATGTTGGGCAGCACGGGCTGAAATTTACCGCGGTGCTGTTGCAGCTGGGAACAAGCGCATTTTACGTTGTTTTTAGCGGGCATAGTACCCCTCCTGTAAAGATAAAAACCTTATTTTTATTATACAAAATCCGCGCGTATATCGTTTAGTCGTTTAAAAAAGCTATAATCAAACAATGAGTATTCGAAATATCTTCTGGTTTTGCGTGTGTAATTTGCTCCTATGGTGCGCGGCTGCGCTCATCTATTTTTATATAGGCGGATTTTGGCTTGACGTATCCGGCGTGCTTTTCGCTTTTTTCTCCATTACGGGGCAGCTGACGTTGTTTATGGCCGGTTTATTAACGCTTGTGCTTCCGTGGCGGATCATCGGTCCGCGCGCCGCTTTTTGGGCCGCGTGGGTGTGGGGTTCATTTTTTGCGTTCTTTTTTGCGTTGGATATTTTTATATATACACAATACCGTTTTCATATCAGTATGGCGATGCTGGAGTTGTTTTTCGGGCCGGCTGGGCGGGAGATTTTTGTTTTGCCCGCGTCAATGTATGCAATGGTGGCCGCCGGCGCGCTTCTTTTGTCGGGCGTGGTGTTTGTGCTGGCGCGTTTGGCACGGAAAATTACGTGGGGAAAGAAAGCCGTCTGTGCGTCCGCCGCCGTTTTGGTGTGCTGTACGCTTGGGTATAACGGGTTGCACGCGTGGGGAAAATTTATGCAGGTGCCTTCCGTTTTGGCGCAGGTGTCTTACTTGCCGTGGGCCAACCCGATGAGCGCCAACCGCCGCCTAAGAAAAATAGGTTTCGAGCCGAAAAACGAACCGTATTCGCTGCCTAAAGCGGGAACGCTAAACTATCCGCTTCATCCGCTTGACTGCGCGCAGGGGAAACGCTTTAACATTCTGCTGATTTTGGTGGATTCTTGGCGCGCCGATTCCTTTTCGCCCGAGGTAATGCCTAATACGTACCGCCGCAGCCGCCGCGCGCTGCGTTTTACCGCTCATCTGGCCGGAGGAAATGCCACGGAAGCGGGTGTGTTTTCGCTGTTTTATTCGCTGCCCCACGCCTATTGGAACGCGTTTTCCGGCGCGCGGATTGCCCCCGTATTTATCCGCCGCCTGCAGGAGGAAAATTATCAGCTGGGGATTTTTTCCAGTGCGCGGCTGAACAGTCCGGAATTTAATTCCAATATTTTTTCGTCCATACCGGATTTACGGCTAGGGTCTAAAGGCGTCACCAAAGTAGAGCGGGATCGGGATTTACAGCAAGACTTTACCGCTTTTATCAAAACTCGGGACAAAACAAAACCTTTCTTCGGTTTTTTGTTCTATGATTCCCCGCACGGACAGATTTATCCTGAAGACGGAGAGGTGTTTAAACCGACGGCTGAAGAAATGAATTATTTGATGCTTACCAAACATACCGATCCCGCTCCGTATATGAACAATTACAAAAATTCGGTATATTTTATAGACGGTTTATTGGAACAGACTTTTGCGTTGCTTGAAAAGGAAGGGCTTGCAAAAGATACGATTGTGATTTTGACGGGCGACCATGGGCAGGAAATTAACGATACGCGCAATAATTTCTGGGGCCACAACAGCAATTTTTCCAAGTGGCAGACGCACGTGCCTATGCTGGTGTGGTGGCCGGAAAAGGACGGCAAAGAACTGGCGTACCGTACCACACATTACGATGTGGTTCCTACGTTAATGTCCCAAGCGCTTTTTTGCACCAATCCGCCGGAGGATTACGCCGCCGGACGGAGTTTGTTTGATGATTCTCCCCGTCCGTTTGTGATTATTTCAAGCTATAATAAAAAGGCCATACGGGAGGGCGACAAGCTTTCGGTTATCGACAATTACGGTTATTTGGAAAATTACGACGAGAATTACCAAAAAACGGAAACGGGTGTAAGTCCGCAGGCAATGGCGGAAGCGCTGAAAGTATTTTCCCGTTTTTATAAGTAGTTTGGGGCGTAAGAATGCAAAATTTTTGAATGTTTGATTGTTTTTTTGTAGAATATAATATCAGATAAATGTTTTGGCCCCCATAGCTCAATGGATAGAGCATCTGCCTTCTAAGCAGGGGATATAGGTTCGATTCCTATTGGGGGTAAATATAAAACCCGCTCTATCGAGCGGGTTTTTATTTAGCTACAAAGAAATGCAAACTGCTTTGCGTTTCGGTAGGAATCGAAAGGAGGAGCGGTGTTTTTGTCCGCCCGTATAAATATGTTCTTCTGCTTTCTTGCAAGCCGAGGAAAATCCTGCTGGGCGTGTAAAGCCGCTAAAATGCTACAATAATTTATCTCATACAGGGAGCCGCTTTATGGTGCGCAATTTATCGTTTTCTTATTCCAAAATGGGTATGTACAAAGAATGCCCGCAGAAGTACAAATTCCGTTACGTCCATATGCTGCCCGAACAGCCTAAGTATTATTTCGCTTTCGGTACTGCGTTGCACGAAGTGATGGAGTACATTTATAATCCCGAAAATCCCGCTTTCCCCTCCCTGCCCGAGGCGCTTGCGTTTTTCGACAATCACTGGAACAAAACCTCGTTTGAACAAAAGGGCTATGCGTCCGTTGAAAAAGAGCTGGCCGGATATGCCGAAGGCCGGCGTATTATTGAAGCCTATTACGCCAAAAACGCGGAATCGTTTTTTCATCCCTTGTCGGTGGAAATGAAAAGCACTTTGGATATTGACGGACTAAGCTTAATCAGTATTTTGGACCGTATTGACTATTTGGGCGGCGGAAAAGTTAAAATTTTGGACTATAAAACGGGTAAAACCGTCCAGCGTGAGCCGGACCAGCTGTATATGTACCAAAAAGTGGTGGAAAATTCCCCCGCCATTAAATCGCTCGTCCAACAAAAAGATCCGGGCGTAAAAGAATTGCGCGTGGAACAATTAAGTTTTTATCACCTGCCTACGCTGCACGAGATGACGTTTGAGCGCGCGCCGGACAAGGAAATTTTTGATTTTTGGCAAGGCGTTTTAAACGTGGCGGACAATATCCGCGCCGGAAAATTTGACCCCACCCCGGGGGAAAACCAATGCCGTTGGTGCGATTACCGCAACATCTGCCCCGTTTTTACGGGCAAAGAGTATAACGGCCCCACAGGGTATGCGGCGCGCGGTGCATCTTTCCCCCCTGCCGCAACGCCGGACCCGCAGCCCAAAACGGTGCAGGACGAATTGTCCGATAAAATTGACCGCTGCGGCGCGCTTTTAGACGAGGCCAAACAGCTTCAAAAAGAAATCATCGCGCTGATGCGGGAGCAGAATTTTGAGCGTCATTTCGGCAAAAATTACAAAGCAGAGCTTTCCCGCATCGAAAAATTGGAATTTACCGACAAAAACAAAGTGGTGGAACTGTTGCGCACTTTAAACTTGCTTTCCAAAACGCTCGTTCCCACCTACAGCACTGTGGCGGGGCTGCTGACGGATGCGTCCGTTCCGGAAGAGGCAAAAGCACGGCTTCAGGCATTTACTGTTAAAGCGCAGGACGTCAAACTGAATTTGGAAAAAACGCAGTAGCGTGATGTCTTCCGGTACGCGTAAGGAGAAAATCGTGACGGACAAAATGATTGTTTCGCTTGATTTGGGGACCTCCGGCTGCCGCGCTGCGGCGGTGTCGTTAGACGGCGTTATAAAAAAACGAAAAAGCATTGCGTTGGTTCCTGTGCGCCGCGGGGGTGGTTTATCCGAATACGACTCGGAAGCGTTATTTTCCGCCCAACGGGAAGTTTTAAATGCGGTGCTGGATGAAACCGGCCCGCAAAATGTAGCGGCGCTTTCTTTGTCTTCACAGCGTTCCACCGTCGTATTATGGGATAAATCTTCCGGCAAAGCTGTTGCTCCTGTATTAACATGGGAAGACGGCCGCGCCGCCAAAGAGGCGGAATCGTGCACGCTTACCCAGCCGGAAATTCACGCGCTGACGGGCCTTTATAAAACGCCGTATTTTTCCGCGCCGAAAATTGCGTGGTGTTTAAAAAATTGTCCTCAGGCCGCCGCGTCTTTACAAGGCGGAAATTTGGCTGCGGCTCCCGTCGCCTCTTATTTCATTTGGCGTCTTACCGGCGGCACGGTTTTCGCATGCGACCCGACGCTTGCCCAACGTACTTTATTGTTTGATATCAACAAGCATTCTTGGAGCGGCAAGTTATGCCGCGCTTTCGGCGTACCCGCTGAGGCGCTGCCGGCTGTATTACCTTCTGCGGCGGATTACGGCGTTTATGACTATAAAGGGTTTAAAATTCCCATTCGCGCCTGCGCGGGCGACCAACAGGCCGCCGCGTATGCAATGGGCGTTACCGCCGGTATGTGTGCCGTTAATTACGGTACGGGCGCGTTTCTGCTTTACAACGCCGGAGCGGAACAAAAACGCTTGGCGGGCGTGTTAAGTTCGCTTTCCGTGTCAACCGAAGAAGGCGCGGAAGATATTTTATTGGAAGGACCCGTCAATGCGGCGGGAAGCGTATTTTTGTGGCTAAACGCGCAGGGAGTTGCGTTTGAACACTCTCAAATTGACGTGCTGTGCCAAAGTGCCAAGCGGCCCGTTTGGCTTCTGCCTGCCTTGGGCGGCTTGGGCGCGCCGTATTGGGATTTTTCCGTTTCTCCCGTCGTTGCCGGACTCTCCGCCCAGACTAAAACAGATGACTGGGTAGCCGGCGCCGTACGCAGCGTGGCTTTTTCGGTGGCGGATGTTGCCTATTATTTGAGACAAGCGGGCTGCGAACCCGTAAAAATCTTTGTTTCCGGCGGACTTTCCCGCGTGGGCGCACTGGTGCAGTTTCAAGCTGATATTTTACAGAAAGAACTAACGGTGTTAGACGAAAGCGAAAGTACTGTATTGGGCGCGGCCCGACTGGCGGCGCACTGTCTGGGGGTTGAGCGCGGTTGGAAAGAGGTTTGCGCCAGCCGTACCGTTTCCCCTAATATTTTCGGAGTGGAGGCCGATAAAGAGTACCAGAACTGGCGTAAATTTGTAGGATGGGCCAAAAAGAATCCCCTGTAAGGCGGTATGCTTGTTTGCCTTTTTTGAAAAAATATTCCTCGGTGCGGTTGAGGAATATTTTTTATTGTATAGAAAACCCCAGCAAGCAGATGGCCTTGACTGGGGTTGTGAAGTCTGATGAGCAAGCTTGCCTTATTAGGGCTGTGTTGTTACGGTTTGTTTAGCTGCGGAAGTGGTGTTAGTGGATGATTTTGTTACCGCTGCCGCTTTATTGCGCACATTGGTGCGGCGTTTGACGGCAGTATTTTTTGCAGCTGCGGCTTTTTGTTTTACTTGCGTTTTTGCGGCGGAAACGGTTTTTTTTGCTTCGGCCGCTTCTTCTTCCGCTGCGGCGGAATCAGGCAACGCTTGGCCCGTTCTTAACGCAAACTCGCGGTCCATTTCTTCTTTCAAAGCGGCCTGTTTTCTCGCTTTGGCCTGTTCCAATTCCTGCTGTAAACGCAATATTTCGGGATCTTCTTCCAACTGGGCTGTTTTCGCTTGAAATTCTTCCTCCAATTCGGCGCGCACGGAAGCGTCTTTTTCTTGCTGGAGTTGGGATACCAAGGCTTCCTGTTCAGCCAGATCTTGCTCCAGCGATTGGACCTCGGCCAGTTTTTCCGCCTGCACTTGCAGCGCTGCTTGTTGGACGGATAATTTTTTCATGTCCAATACGCGCGAGGTAGCGGACCCCGGCAGATATTTTTCCGTCAGCGTAAATGCGTTTTGCTTTGCGTCATTGACAGCGGTCAAATCAGCACCCTGCTGAATAAAAAACAAGGCAGTATGGTCGTTTTTTGCTTTAATGGCGTGCATCAGCGGCGTATTGCGCTCATTATCGCGTTGATCCAGATCCGCTCCGGCGGCTAATAATTCTTTGGCGGTGGTGGTAGTCGGTGCGTAGGCGCTATAGGTCATCGCCGTGCGGCCTTGGCGGTCTTGGATGTGAAGATTGGTATTCTTGGATTTGAGTAAGAGTTGTATACATTCAAGACGGTCTTTGGCGGTGGCGCGCATTAAAGCGGTACCCCCTGTGTTGTCCTGTGCGTTAACGTCCGCACCCAGGTTGATAAGCGTGCGCAGGGATTCGGGGCGGTCTTGTTCAACGGCGTAAAAAATAGGCGTCCGGCCCGACAGATCGGAAATATTTACGTCTGCTTTGGCGGTTTTGACGAGCAGGCGGATGGTGTCGCTGTGGCCTTCCGCAGCGGCCGCTGAGAGGGGCGAAAGTCCCGTGGAAGGATTGCGGTAGGATTGGTCGGCCCCAAACCCGAGCAACGTTTTAATGTTGGCGTTTTGGCCGCGCTGGGCCGCATAGATAAGAGCGGTGTTGCCTGTCTTGTCCGGCAGGTTGACGGATTTATTGTCCAGCTTAATTAAGCTGCTGATCAGCTTGGGATTATCGTAAGCCACGGCGTAGAGGAGCGGGGTTTTACCCAAATCGTCTTTGACTGTGGCATTGGCGCCGTGGGCAATTAAATACGTTACCGCTTCTTCCTTTCCGGCGGCGGCCGCCGCGATAAGCGGCGTAATGCCGAAGCTGGATTTATCGTTTACCTTGGCGTTGCCGTCCTCCACTAACATTTTAATAATTTCCATATTGCCTTTTTCGGCGGCAATGGTCAGCGGCGTGATGCCCGCATAGTTTTTTTCGTTTACGTCTACGTTGGTATACATAAGCGTGCGGACGCGGTCCGCATCGCTGATTTTAATGGCGCGCACCAAGGATGTATCGTAAACGTATTTGGTAGTGGCGCGGGGACGGTTGCCCAGCGTATCGCTGTGGTATTTTTTCTGTTCCGCGCCGAATACGGTTCCGCGGTAAATATCCCCTTGGGATTGTACAGCTTGCTGGGCGATGGAGTCCGTAGCGGAACGCGGAGTTTTTTCTCCCAACACCACGCCTTCATACCCTGTATAATACTCTGTTTCCTTTTTGTTATTTTGCGCACAAAGCGGAAGAACCAGTATTGTTAAAACAAAAACGGCACTTAATTTGTTCATAGATTTTCCTCCAATGATTATATAATAGCAAAACGGGAAAAATTTTTTATAAAAATTTTGTAGATTTTTTTTATAATGTAGTTACAAACCAGTAAAAAAGTAAAGTTTTATTGAAAAACACTTGCATTTTTTTGATTTACGATGTATGATAGAAATATAGCCAAATAGTTTGGTGTACCAATTTATCCCCCAGAACCTTTCGATTTACCCCCCGAACGGTTCTGAACAAAGCCCTGGGCACATCCCCCAGGGCTTTTTCTTTGTTCTTTTTTGTAAAAAAGAAACCCAAAAAACTTTCTTATTCTTTTTTATGACAGCATAAAAAGAATCAAAAACATTCTTTACTTTTTGCGTCGGCAAAAAAGTAAACCAAACTCTTCTTCTTTCTTTTTCTGGCAGCAGAAAAAGAACCAAAAAGACTGCCCGCCCGGGTCCTATAAAAAGCAGTCTGAAACGGGGCGTTTTACAACTCGCTTCGCTCAAACAAATAAAACGCCTGCTCCGTTTCAGACGCTTGTTATAAGCAGGACTAAGGGCGGGATATCATGCGGCATAAAGGCAATAAAAAACCACCCTTTGCGGGGTGGTTCCAAATCGTCGCAACTTCCAAATTACAGAGAAATCGCGCTTACAGGGCAGCTTCGCTTGAAGCTTGCATAACTGCCCTGCGCTCTTCTCTTACAGAGAAATCGCGCTTACAGGGCAGGTGCCGGCACAAGAGCCGCACTCAATGCATTTGGTCGCGTCAATGTTTCTTTTGCCGTCCACTTCGCTGATGGCGGCCACGGGGCAGGCGGATTCGCAAGCACCGCAGTTGATGCAAACATCCGGATTTACTTTGTAAGCCATAATTCGTCTCCTATTTTCGGTAAAATTATATTTAAATTATACAAAAAATAACGGTATTTTCGGCGCGGTCGTCGATAAACTCCCCCTTGTCAAGCACGTTCAATAGTGGTAAAATTAAAAGTAAGGAAAAACTAACTTTTATGCAAAAAGAAAATCTCCGAACTTTACACCAATTAAAAGCGGGCAATACCGCCCAAATCCGCGAGATTCAAACCTCTCCCAAAATGGCCGAAAAGCTGGCGGCTATGGGCCTTGTCCGCGGACAATTTGTGACACGTAAAAAAGGTTCCACCCCCGTCGTGGTCAGCGTATCGGGTACTGAGGTAGCCATCGGACGCGAAACCGCTAAAAAAATTCTCGTTACCGCCAAGAAAAACACGTTTCTGTTGGCGGGAAACCCCAATGTCGGCAAGAGTTTGATTTTTTCGCGCCTGACGGGAATCGGCATTATCTCGTCCAATTTCCCCGGCACCACCGTTGGGCTTAACTACGGGCAGACGCAGTTTGACGGCGAGTCATACGATATTATTGATATTCCCGGTCTCTACCGCTTGGAAGAAGAATGGCTTATTGAGGGCAAAAAACGAAACTTGTTTAAAGAGCTGGAGTACGATTTTATCGTTTGCGTGTCCGACGCGTCGCACTTAGAGCGTAACCTGTATTTCGTGTTGGAAATTTTGTCGCTTAAAAAACCCGTCATTTTACTCTTGAACAAATTTGACGAAGCCCAGCGCAAAGGGATTCACATTGACGTGAAAGCGCTTTCCAAAATGTTGGGAATCCCCGTTATCCCGACGGTGGCTTCTACGGGCGAAGGCCTCAAAGACCTGGCCGAAGCGGCCCCCAAAGTGGCCGAACGGGAGGAAACGCGCTGCCCGCTTGCAGTTCCCGCATCGCCGGAAGAAAAATGGCATATCATCGGGAATATTATTCAAAAAGTGCAGACGGTAAAACACAAACACCCGTCTTTTTGGGAACACTTGCAGGGGTGGGCCACTACGCCCGCCACGGGGCTGCCGATTGCCTTTTTGGTGCTTATCGCATCGTTCTTTTTGGTGCGGTTTGTGGGCGAAAGTATTATTAATTTTGTAGATCCTTTCTACGAAAATTATTACGTTCCGTTTTTGCAAAACTTGTTCGGCCCGTGGACAGACAACGTCGCCGGTATGCTGTTGTTGGGAGACGGCGGCGAACATTATTTCGGAGTGCTGACGGACGGCCTTAAAATTGCGCTCGTGGACGTAATGTCTTACGTGCTTGCGTTCTATGCGCTTTTAGGCTTCTTGGGCGACTTGGGATATCTCCCCCGCCTCGCCGTGCTCCTTGACGGAATTTTGCACAAAATCGGCTTGCACGGATACGGGTCGCTGCCCATTATGCTCGGCTTTGGGTGCAAAGTGCCGGCTGTGATGGGTGTGCGCGTATTGGAAACGCGGCGGGAGCGGATTATCGCGCTTGCGCTGATTTTGGTGCTTGCGCCGTGTATTTCGCAAACGGCGATGATTATTTCCATTTTATCGCCCTACGGCCTTAAATATATGCTGATTGTATTCGGCGCGCTCTTTATCAACGGTATTCTGGCGGGAACCGTACTTAATAAACTGATGAAAGGCGATACGCCCGAACTGTTTATGGAAATTCCTTCGTGGCAAATCCCCCAATGGCGGCCTTTGCTGCGTAAATTGTGGATTCGTATGAAAGAATACCTGTGCGACGCGCTGCCGCTGATTTTAGTCGGTATTGTGTTTGTGGACTTAATGCAGCTTTCCGGCGTGACGGATTTTGTGACGAAAATTTCCCGCTGGCCCGTGGAAAAACTGCTCGGTTTGCCGTCCGAAACCACGCCGCTGTTGATTTTAGGATTTTTGCGTAAGGATGTATCTATCGCGCTGTTGGAGCCGTTTAACCTTGCGCCGCAGGCGCTTGTAGTGGCGTGCGTGTTTATGGCGATGTATCTGCCCTGCGTGGCGACGTTTTTTGTAATGCTGCGCGAAAGCGGCTGGAAAGATACGTTCCGTGTGGTTGCGCTGACGCTTTCTTTGGCGTTTGTCTCGGCGGGCGTACTTAGAATGATTTTGATGTAAACAAAAGACCAAAAAACGCTTTCACTCTCGGAAGCGTTTTTTGGTGTACATCAATCAGTAATGGGTATCCGTATAACCTTGGGAAGCCAGCGAAAGGCAAATATATTGCCAGCCTGTATTTCTCCGGCACGTGTATTTCCACTGTTCTTCTTCTAACGTATTCCATAACTGGTAGCTAAAATTATCGTTGGAGTGTAGGCGTGTAGCTATAATATAACAGGTATTTGCAGAACAGAAAGCCTGATAGCGAAAATTTTTAGAAGAGCACCCCTCTGTTCCGGTCGGGCAGGAAAGGGCGTGTGTCAGATCTATATCTAATTCATCCGTACTTCCGTCACCCAAAAAAGTTGTTCCGGTATAACCGTTCGCCAGTACGTAAGTTTCTACTGCCGTGCGCAAAGATGACATAATCGTCAGGGCCTCGCTCATACGGCTTTTTTCTACCGCTTTTTCGTATTGCGGCAGCGCGACGGCCGCCAAAATGCCTATAATCAGTACCACAACTAATAATTCGATAAGGGTAAACCCTCTCTTATTTTTTTGCATGACGTTCTCCTTGAGTCTCCGTTTTTGGAAAACACGCCGCAAAAAAAACGGCTGCAAAATGAGGGTCCAACCACGGTCCCGTCATCAAACAGCCGTAGTTCCTTGCCATAAATAATGGCAAGGAACATTCGGCAGAAGATACATTCGGGAGCTACCCGTTTATATCTTCTGCCTAAACCAGCTGCTTTTGGACGTGGTTGGAATTTGGTTTCCCAAATACCCCTATTCTTCATAGGATTCCAAAAACAGATAAATTTTTACCGTGTTATATACACGGGTCCTTCTTAAAAAATCCTCTTAGTCCGTAATCGTATAGCTGCCGTAGCGGCCGATATCCACCGGCAGGGGAATTTCCGTTCCCAGCGGGCCTTCAAAATACATCGTACCCGTCAAATGGTAGTCCAGCGTGCCGCTGCCCATACTGATAAGCCCCAAAACTTTATTGCTGAACGTGGCCATGGGCACTTTTACTTTGGCCTTGGCGTTTTTGACGGAGTTGGGTTCAATGCGGATGTCCCTTAGCGTGATGTCGGCCATATAATCGTCGTTTACGGTCAGTTTTCCGTCAAAGCGTTTGAGCGCGGCGGTTTGCTTTTTGTTTAAATTGGTAATGGCGATCACTACGTCAAAATCAAACGAAGTTAAATTGTAATTAGTCAGCTCCACGCTTTTAAGCGCGAATTTACAGTTGGCCAAATTTTGGGCTTCCTGCACGCCGGCGCATGCCGTAAGGAGCAGGGCGGAAAGTAAACATAAAAACAGTTTTTTCATAAAACCTCCACAAAGTGCGTTCCGCTTCTTTCGGGCGGATATAAAATAATTGTATAATAAAATGAAACATTTATGGAGAATTTATGAATCCTTTACAACAAAAAATTTATAACCGTTTTATCCGTTACGCCGCCGTAGAAACTACCAGCGATCCGGCGAGCAAATCCATCCCCAGCACGCCGTCGCAAATTTCGTTTGCGCACATGCTGGCCGCTGAAATGAAAACCGTCGGCTTTCAGGAGGTGGAAGTGGACGAGTTCGGTATCGTTACCGGCTTGCTGCCCGCCAATACGGACAAAAAATCCCCCGTCATCGGATTTTTGGCGCATATGGATACGGTGTGCGATTATAACGGAAACGGCATCCGCCCCGTGTTACACCCCAATTATGACGGCGGCACGCTGACGATTAATGCCGAAAAAAATATGTTTTTATCGCCCGAAACCGCCCCGAATTTGAAGCTTTGTATCGGGGACGATATTGTGACCGCGGACGGCAACACGCTGTTAGGCGGAGACGATAAAATCGGTATCGCCGTCATTATGACATTGGCCGAACATCTTTTGGCGCATCCCGAAATTGAGCACGGCCCGATTAAAGCCGCGTTTACCATTGACGAAGAAATCGGCACCGGAATCGGTTATTTTGACGTGGAACGCTTCGGTGCGGATTTTGCGTATACGATTGACGGCGCCAACTTGGGCGAGGTTGACTGCGGAAATTTTAACGCCGATGCGGTAACCATTCACATTACGGGCAAATCCTGCCACCCGGGGTCTGCCAAAGGATTTATGGCCAATCCGGTGCGTATTGCGGCGGATATCGTATCGTCTTGGCCGGAGGACAAACTGCCGGAAACGACGGACGGCGAGGACGGATTTATTCTGTTTAAAGACATTGAAGGCGGGTTGGAAAGCGCCACCTTGCGCGGTATTGTGCGCGAACACGATTTGGCTAAATTTGAACATTTCAAAGTAATGCTGGAAAATTTGGCGGAAGAAAAACGCAAAAAATATCCGGCTGCCAAAATTGAAGTGAAATTTAAAGAACAGTACCGCAATATGCGCGAAATTTTGAAAGAACACCCCCGCGCAATGGAACTGTTGGAAGAAGCGTTAAAGGAAAATAAGGTGGAATACCGCTTGACGCAGGCCCGCGGCGGGACGGACGGATCCCAACTCTCTCTGCGCGGACTGCCGACGCCGAATCTGTTTGCCGGATACGAAAATCCGCACGGTCCGTACGAATGGCTGAGTATGAATTGGGTGGAAAAAGCGTTCCGCGTATTGGAAAGCGTGTCCAAAAACGCGGTAAAATAGTTTTTTGTGCGTTCATATTCCCCCCGAAGCTAATGCTTCGGGGCGTTCTTTAGACAAAAAAAGCTCCGTTCGTTTCGAACGGAGCTTTTTGCGTCAGATTCTTCCGTTTACATTGCCGGAGCCGGTTGCGGACGCTGCTGTACGCCAACGCCTTGACTGGCTTGGTCCAGCAGATTTTTCGCGTCGGAAATCGTCGGGTCCAAGGTTTTCGTTACCGTATTATAGTTAAAACGATACGAAATTTTAAAACTCTGCGGATTCTCCGGCGGCACTTTGACCAAAACGGAGTAATTGTCCGGATCAACGGCAGTGGAGATATCCCACGTAATCAAGCTCTGCGCCGTAGGATGTTTGGCTTCAATAAACTCCTTGAGCGTCAATCCGTTGACAAGCGGATAATTTTGTACTTCCGTTAAGGCTGCATCCATCGGGCTTATTACCTCTTGTTGAGGCGCTTGCGGTTGTTGCGCCGGTTCTTCGGCAAGCATTTCTTCCATTTGGGCTTGGTAGGCAATGGCTTGCTGTTCCTGCGCTTTATTTCCCGACAAGAGGTTAAACTGGGCCGGAATCAAGTTCATAAATGCGAGCATCACGTAAATGAGCGCGGCCAGTACGAAAGCGGCCAATATGCCCAAAATCATCTTATTATTTCTGGCTGGTTTTTCATCGGCGGGTTTGATGTCGTGCTGGGCGTTGATGTCGTCATCCAAGCCGTCAATCTGCAGCCGTTCGGACTGGGCCGGTTCCGGTACCATCGGCACCGTTTTAATGTCCAACGTCGCTCCGCGTTTGGTTTTGATGGTGTTTTCCAAAATCACTTGGGATATGGTTACGTCCGAGGGCGCTTCTTTCGAGCGCAGCGCGGCAGGCTGCGGTATAGCGGCGCTGGAAAGAATTTCGGTAAACGCATCCGTATTATTCGTTTCGGCCGCTTGATCCGTCTTGTGGGAGGAGGGTGTTAAAGTGTTCAACTCTTGGGGCGGCACACCCGGAGTGGGTTGTGAGGGCGGTACGAAATCCGAAATCAAGTAGGTAGAACCTTCTTTCAATTCAATTTCTGTCAAATCGTTGGGATTCCCTACCGGCAACGGTTGATCAGTCGTTTGCTGGGAGATGGCATCTAAAGACGGAATTTGCTGTGCTTCAACAGACGGCTGTTGGGCCTCACGGGGAAGATTGGCTTGCTTATTGACGCCAAACAACTGTTCAACTGTCTGGTCGCTGTGGGCATCACGTTCGGCAAAAGCGTCCTTTAAGTCTTGGTCGGTAATTAATACGCCTTCTGGTTTTTCCTCCTTGGCGCCGGGAACAAGCTCTTGCACCATTTCTTCTGGTTTCTCTTGTTCGGCTTTTTGAGCAGGCGCGTTGATCTCGTCTAAAGAGGGAATATCCGGTGCGGGTGCGGTTTGAACGGGTTGAGCCGGCTGTTGTTGCGCTGCATCGGCGGGCATCTGTGACGCCGGGTGTACTTCTTCCGTCACTTCGGGTTGTTTGGCGTCGGGCGCAATCGTTAATACGGCAGCGGATTCCGGTTTGTTAAAATCAAGCGGCTGGACGGATTCTTCGTTCGTTTTAGTCGCAGACGCCGGTTCTGATTCTTGTTCGGGTTGGACAACGGGCTCAGCCGGTTTGGGGTCTTCTTCAGAAGGTAGTTCAATGGGTTCATCAGCGGAGGCGTCGGCCGCGTGAATAGTCCCGGCTTTTTCCTCTTCTCTTTCTTTGATGACCTGATCCACCACATCCTCTTTTGGTTGTACCGTGAACTGAGAAATCAGCGCATCTTTTTCTGCGTCTTCGGTGGATTTCAGGCTGGCATCGGGTTCAGCTGTTTGGGTTTTTAAAGTTTCCGCCTGTTCGGCAAGCGCTTTGGCTTGCGCGGGAGTTAACAGGTCTTGGAATGTGCTTTCGTTTATCTCTTGGTTTTGCTCAAGGGTTTGTGCATTGTATAAAGAATCCAGTGCCGAACGGAGCACTATATCTGCGCCGTTTGTACCGAGATCGGTTTCATTGTCGGTGTCGTTCAAGTCCACCGGTTCAAGCATATCCACCACCGGATCTTTGGTTTTTTCGGCGGAGGCGACAAGGTCCTCGGCTTTTGAGACCAGACTGGCCGTATTGGTAATTAAAGCCTCATCATTTGTTTCGGGAGTTAAATCGTGACGGGTTAAGGTAATGGTATTATGTGTTTCCTCATCTTGCGGAGGAACATAAGGAATATCGTCGGGTGTTTTTGCCGTTTGGCTCGCCGCGGTAACAGCTTCGTCAAATTTGGTTTGCATACCGTCCAACTTGGTCTGCATGGTGTCGAGTTTGGTTTGCATACCAGTAATTTGGGCGGTTAAAGCGTCCAACTTAGAGATAAGCAACGCGGCCAGCGCATCCGTTTGCGTGGAGGGTTGTTGTTCTGCAGGCTGCGTTTGGGCCGGCGCCGCAGTTACGGCGGCGGGTTCCGGCGTGACTTGGTCAAACTCAAAAATGGAGGACGCTTTCACCCATTCTTGGTTCCCGCCGGAGGCGGCGTCTTCGGAGCAGATTAACGTGTCCGGGGTAAAGCCTTGCAGCGTTACCAGTTTTTCCTCTTCAAAAGGACCCTCTACTTTGTCACTGATATAGACCCAGTATCTCATTGTTTTTTCACCCTTAAACATAAATATAAAACGGCACAATAACAGCATAGCAAATTATGCTGTTATTTCACAACTTTTTTTCCGGCGGCTATTGGTTCGAATTTACCCGCGCCTGTTTGTACATTTCGAGCAGGTTGTCCAACTCTTCTTTACCGGCTTTTCTCGTCTGAATGTTGGAAAGCATATCCGTCATCAGTTCCAAAGAGGATCCGTTTTCCAGCATATCCAGTACAAATTGTGAAATCCGGCGGTTGTAGGTGCCGTTGAGTTCCCCCACCAGCGTACGCAGGGCGAAGATATGTTTTTCGCGGTCGGATTTCCAAAAGGTGTAAGGGGCAATATTTTCTTCAAAAAAATGTAAAATTTCATCCGCCGGTTTTGTGCCCAAATAACTTTTAATCAGTTCCGGCGCAAGGCCCTGTGTAAGCGTTTGGGCTTTCAATTCGCGCAAGTATTGGGCTTGTTTGGCGGCCTCTTCATAGCTCAGAGATCCTAATAGCACTTTACAGGCCAGTTCTTTGTTGTCTTTTTCATCGGTGCAGTAGGGCAGCGTTTTGAGGAGGTCTTTCATCTCCCGTTCCAGTTGGACGAATGTTTTCTTGCCGCCAAATCGTTCGGCCAAATCGTATTCGTATCCTGTATAGAGTTCTTTTTTACTTAGACTTTTGCGCAAGATTTCGCGGTCCCTTCTCAAAGCGGCTTTTTGTGTGGCGGTTTCAAAGCTTTCAGCCGTTCCATCCACCAGTACGCGCACCGCTAAACCCAAATTTTCGTATGGATCAGAAACATGTGGCAATTTTTTAAGCACGCTTTCAAAGGTGGCTGCAATATCGGCCGGTGTTTTGGCTTTCAGATAGCGGCAGGCAATAATCATTAAATCCTCTTCCAAAATGTGCCCGTTTAACAGTTTGGACAGCACCGCCGTTTCCTGCGCGTCTTTCGGCGTAATCTGGCAGAGCATCGCGCGCGCCGTGAGCGACGCGCAAAGCCGATTGTCCGGATTGTGCTTAAGCAGCTGTTCCATTAACCGGCGCGATTCCTGTTTAAAGGAAACCGCGGCGGGCCGCATATATAAAATTTCCAATCCCGCCGTCAGCTTGACGGACAAGCCGTATTTGTCGGCGAATTTAAAAACCTCTTTACGGTTCTGTTTGGCGTTCTTGGCCGAAGGAGCGAGGAGCATATCGGCTTTTTCCAAAAGTACATTTACGGCAAAGAGAGCTTTGTCTTTATCGGGCATATCCGCGTCCTGCACGTCTTTTAACGCGGCGGCAAATTCTTCGTCAAAGTAGTTGCGCGTGGCGAAAGAGGCGTACACGTCTAAGAGTTTTGACGTATCTTTGGCAGGAACTTCCAAAGCGGCGCAGAGTTCGGTAATGGTGGTGGAATTATTATAAATGCGCAGCTGCCGTAAAGCGGCGTTTAAGGTAATTTCGTCCAATAAAATTTTGGCGACGATGGTATCCGTCATCGGGGAGTCGGAATTTAAACGGGCGGCGATATCGGCAATGTCCTGCTGTAACTGCGGAAGTGATTTTTTATTCTCCAACGTGTACACCAGCTTGGCGGCGTAATCGTCGTCAATTCCGGGCAGCATATTATAAATGGTGCCTAACATACCGCTTCGTTTGTTTGCTTTATCGCTCATAATTCCCCTTATTTTGCTAACAAGATTTCAAAAACGTATTGATTTGTTTTTCGAGTTCTTCCGTCCGGTCCGGATTTTTCAGACAGGCTTGATTTGCGCGGATATTTTCCACCGCACACCGGACAGCCGCCTGCAACAAGTATTTGGCGCAAAGCACGTCGGAAAAAATGATAGAGGCCACTTTTTCTTTGACGGCCTCCACCTCTTTAAGCGCGCGCACGGCGGCGGTAGCCGCGTCGGCGGGTACGCAGGCGGCTTGCCAAAGCGCGTCCTGCACGGCATTTTCGCGGCCGGCGTTGTCTTTGGGAAGCTTTTGCACGGCAAGAAATGCGTCGTAGGCTTCGCCGTCTTTTTTAGTGTAGTTTTTCAGTTCATTTTTTAAGGATGCCAAACGGTTTAAGCTTTGCATCAAAAAGGGTTTGTCCTCTTCCGGCGTAGCTTTGCGTTTAAGTGTAGTGCCTACGGCCATCATCGCCAGGGCGCAGCCCATTGCCCCCGTTTGTGCGGCGGCGGCACCCCCTCCCGGGGTGGGATTAGACGAGGCCAGCGCTTCGGTAAATTTATCAGCGGCAGTATACCATTCCATGCAGTCCTCCTTACATAATGGTTCCGGATTCCAAATCTTCGTATTTTTTGATACGGAGCATTTTTAAACGGTCTTCGTCAATTCCGGTGCGGCTGAAGAACACGTGTTCTATGGCGCTTGCGGGCATAATATAGCTGCCGCGTTTGACGCCTTTGGGATCGGTTTTGATTCCGAGCCATACGCAAAAGGTTGTAATATCTTTAAAATCTTTCATTTCCAGTTCCGCGGCCGCGCGCTGGAGCTTTTGCGGTTCCCCGAATCCCCCCGTAATGGCGGCGGAGTGAAATCCGCAATTTTTGGCGGCTACGATATCGCGGTGGGTGTCGCCGATGACGTAGACGTTTTCCGGCGCGATTTTGGTTTTAAATTTTTTCTCCGCGCGTTTGACGGCAGCTTGTAACATTTCTTCGCGGGTGTGGCCGTCCTCGCCGTAGCCGCCGACGGTAAAGAATTTGCCGAAACCGCTGGGTTCCAGTTTTAGTTTGGCGCCTTCTTCCAAATTTCCCGTGCCGAGGCCCAAAATAACGTCTTTTTCTTTGGATAAAAATGCCAGGAATTTTTCCGCTCCGGCGATTTCGTCATACCGTTTACAGCGTACGGACGCGTGTACTTCCTGCGGCAAAAGCTCCAAGTATTTGGTTTTCATTTTTTTCATTTCGGCGGCAGTGGGTTTTTTGCCCTTTTTAACGAGCGAATAGACAAGGGCAAAATTGTCCGTATCCGTGCGGCCGGAGATGAGGGAGTGGTCAAATTCGGGTTTTACGCCGTAAAGTTCTTGAATCGCTTTGGTAAGCGCGGTGCGGCCGCAGCCTCCGGCGTTGACGAGCGTTCCGTCCAAATCAAATAAAACGAGCTTCTTCATTTCTGTTCTCCTTGTTGTTTTACGATGCCAGTAACCATATACGCCCCGCCGACGGCGAGGAGCATCCCCAGCACTTTCGATAGGGAAACCGTATCCTGTCCCAGGCAGACGGATAAAATAAACGTCATGACCGGATAGGATAAAATAATGGCCGTGGCTTTGCTTAAATCCATATTGCGTATGGCACGATACCAGTAGGTATTTCCTACAAAATAGCTTACAAACGCGCACAGAATAAGCATACTCCACAGCGTGGTATTTCCTTCAAACATAAGCGGTCCTTGAAATACGGCTAAATAAGCTACCAATACCGCCAGAGCCGGTACGGCAAACAGCGCGCGCGCGGCCGATATCAGCTGCGGCTCCAGATGGGCCGGCAGTTTTTTGGCAAAAATGTGGCTGACTTGGAACATCCACAGGCAGCCGATAATCATTAGGTCGCCTTTGAGCTGAACAGCCGTCCCCGCCTGCCACAGCAAAAGCCCCACACCCAAGATGATAAGCAGCGAGCCGCCCAGCTGCCGTAAATTTGGGCGCTCTTTTAAGATAATATAGGATAAGATCAGCGAATAGATAATTTCAAACTGGTTTAAAATCGCGCCGTTGACGGGGGTTGTGTAATTTAGAGCGATCATAAACACCGTCATCGGCAGAGCAGTGCCGAATGTCCCCATCGCCAGACACTGTGGCCAGACATTTTTTTGCGTTAAGATTTTCCAGTTCTTGTTTTTTAGTAAATACGGCAAAAAAAAGATGCCGGCTGTCAAACAGGCAAGTAATAAAAACAGAGCGGAAGTAATATACGGCACCGCAGCTTTTCCTATAACTAAATTAGCGGCGGTGGCAAACCAAGCAATCCAAACGGCAATAACAGGCGAAATGTTAAACATTATTTATATTGTACTTCATTATGGGGTATTAATGCCCTTCTTTTTTTACGGTTGTACTGACCCAATATGCCCCCGCAAATGTAACCGCCAGTCCGATTAACTGGTAAACGGTGGGTATTTCCAGCCCGAGTACGGCGGAAATTAACAGAGATAATACGGGGTAAGAGAGGTAGATAGCTGTCACTTTGCTTAAATCCAGCGCGCGGATGGCCTTGTACCACACCACCATCGCCAGGCCGTATTTAAAAATCCCCGTATAAGCCAGTACGGAAAACATCTGCGCGTTCGGTACCAATGTAAAATTTTCTTTTAACAGCCACATCACTCCCAGAATAACCACGAGGGCGGGCAGCGCAAATAAGTTGCGCGCCATACTGATGACGCGATGGTCCAAATTCTTGGGGAGCTTTTTGGCAACGGTAGACCCCGCCTGCAGCATCCACGTGCTGCCGACAATAAGCAGATCGCCCGTCCAGCGCGGCGTGTATTGTTCTTTGATAAGGATAATCAATACCCCCGCCACGATAAGCGCGCTTCCGGCCAGCTGCGCTTTGCTGGGAAATTCTTTCAAAAATACGGCGGCAAAAAGCAGGGAATAAAACAGTTCGGACTGCTGCAAAATGGCGGCGTTTCCGGCGGTGGTATAATGAAGCGCAATCAGCGAAATGGTAAACGGCAGCGCGGTGCCAAACGTACCGATGAACAGGAATTTTAAGCGCGTTTCGGGCGCTAATAATTCCCCCCATTTTTTGTTTTTGGTAATCCACGGGGTAAAATAAAGTACGCCGATGAGCGTGCCTAAAAAAACGAGTAACGCGGGGCTGATGACGCCGACGGCATATTTGCCCGCTACGGGCGAAAGCCCGACAATGGCCCAGCAGACCCAGGCCGCGGCCAGCGGAGAAAAGAAGATGTTTTTCATATTTTACATTTTATCATTTTAATGCGTAGAAAACGGATAGTTTTCAGTCCGTAGTGCCGTAAAAATCCCCTAACTAAAAATCGCAGAGTTTTTTCCATTAAAATTTTCTACAATAAAAATATCTCAAGATAAGGGGGTTGTTTATGGCAACAAATCCGATGTTAAATGAAAGAGCGTTTGAACGCGCCCGCGAAAATGCGCGTACCGCTTATGAAGTGATGACCGTACAAGGTACGATAAACAAAACTTTCGCATTGCTGTTTATCTGCGTATTGGGAGGAATGATTTCTTGGACGAATTACCAAAGCTGGGCGGGATTCGTATGGCCGATCGCTATTGGCGGCTTTGTCATGGCGCTTATTACCTCGTTTAAACCCAAAGTTGCTGCGTTTACCGCGCCTGTTTACGCGTTTTTGGAAGGATTATTTTTAGGCGCTGTTTCCGCTGTGTATAACGCGCAGTTTCAAGGCATTGTATTTAATGCCGTAGCGGCCACTGTTTTGGTATTTTTTGTCATGTTGTTTGTATACCGTACGGGTCTTATCAAAATGTCACGCGGATTAATGGTGGGGATTTTTTCCGCCACCGCGGCGATTTCGCTTTTGTACTTGGGTTCTATGGTTTTGTCGCTCTTTGGCGTCAGCACCGCGTATTTAACATCATCTTCGCCTCTTTCCATTGGAATCAGCGTAGTGGTATGCGCCGTAGCGGCGTTTAATTTCCTGATGGATTTTTATTTCATAGATGAAATGACCGGCCATTATGCCGCGCCAAAATATATGGAATGGTATGCGGGATTTGGGTTGCTTGTTACACTGGTATGGCTGTATCTTGAAATTTTGCGGCTGCTTAGCAAACGCAGATAAACGACGTGCTGGACGAGTCTAAATTTTGTAAAATTGAAGAAATAAAGAACCCGTATTTTTATGCGGGAAAAAGTTAAAAAAGGAGTTAAGGAAAAATATGAATTTTGACAGCATCAAAAAAATTCAGGATATGGACCTGAAAGACAAAAAAGTTTTGGTACGCGTGGACTATAACGTACCTTTGAAAGACGGTAAAGTGGATAACAACAAACGCATTGTCGCCACCGAAAAAACCATCAAACACCTTTTGGAAAACAACTGCCGCGTAGTGCTCATTGCCCACTTGGGCCGCCCGAAAGGCAAAGTCTGCCCTGAATTTAGCTTGGCTCCCGTGGCCGCCGAAGTGGAAAAACTGTTTGGCGTGCCGGTGCATTTTGCGTCTGACTGTGTAGGCCCCGAAGCCGACAAAGTGGTAGCCGAAACCAAAAACGGCGAAATTGCTCTCTTGGAAAATCTCCGCTTCCATCCCGAGGAAGAAAAGAACGATCCCGAATTTGCCAAACAGCTCGCCAAACACGGCGAAGTGTTCGTACAGGAAGCTTTCGGTACTGTACACCGTGCCCACGCTTCCACCAGCGCCGTAGCGAACGATTTACCGGCCTGCGCGGGTTACCTCGTACAGAAAGAGGTGGAATTTTTGGGCAAAGCGCTTGAAAACCCTGCCCGTCCGTTTGCGGCCGTAGTCGGCGGCGCCAAAGTGTCCGACAAAATCATGCTGCTTAACAATTTGATGGATAAAGTAAATGTCCTCGTCATCGGCGGCGGTATGGCGTACACGTTCCTGAAAGTACAGGGTTACGAAATCGGCAAATCCTTGTTTGACGCCGAAAAAGAAAACGAAGCTAAAGCCGTTTTGGCCAAAGCCCAGGAAAAAGGCGTTAAAATCTTGCTGCCTGCGGACCACATCTGCGGCAAAGAATTTGCCGAAACCACCGAACCGGTGCTCGTAGAAAACGTCAACATTCCGGCCGATTTGATGGGATTAGATATCGGACCTAAAACGATTGAACTGTTCAGAAGCGAACTTTTGAATTGCAAAACCATCTTTTGGAACGGCCCGATGGGCGTATTTGAATTCCCGAACTTTGCCAAAGGCAGCTTTGCGGTTGCCCAGGCAATGATTGACGCCACGAAAGCCGGCGCCACGACGATTATCGGCGGCGGCGACAGCGTAAACGTGCTCAAAAAAGGCAAATTCAACCAGAAAGAATTGTCTCACGTTTCCACCGGCGGCGGTGCAAGTATGGAATTTGTGGAAGGAAAAGAGTTGCCCGGACTTGTAGCGTTAGCGAAATAGTCGGGCAAGATTTTCGGTTTGCTAAATAATTAACCGACACAAACCCGCCCTCTGATGTTTGGAGGGCGGGTCTATTTTATACCGAAAAGAGTTGCCCGGACTTGTAGCGTTAGCGAAATAGTCGGGCAAGATTTTCGGTGTGTTAAATAATTAACCGACACAAACCCGCCCTCTGATGTTTGGAGGGCGGGTTTATACATTCCGCTCGCAAGAACTCCGGGCGTAAGCCCGAGAGGTGGAGCGAATATCCCCAAATCTTCTACATTTAGTACCATAAAAGAATGAGAGTAACCCGGTTAAGTCACTGCGTTTATCACTGCCGCTATCACATAGTGTTAGTGAGCAAATACCGGAAGAAGATATTTAATGACGGTATTTTTTCCTACTTCAAGGAGCGCGCCAAAGAGATAACGGAACATCATCCGTTAATCGTGATTTTAGAAGAAAATCACGATAAAGACCACATTCATTTATTAGTGAGTATTCCACCCACAATAGCAGTAGGAGCAGCGGTACGGATAATCAAGAGTAATTTGGTGCGCGAACTGAAGAGGCGATTTTCTTTTCTAAAGCGGTGTTATTATGGGAGTGATGGTATTTGGTCAGATGGATACTTTGTATCCACGGTAGGGATAAACGAAGAGCAGATACGAAAATACATAGATATGCAGGGAAAAGAAGATTTGGGGCGAACAATGGAATTGTTCGGATGAAAAGAAACCCCGGGCGTGAGCCCGGGGAGTTTCATTTTATCCTTGTACAAATGACGGTAAAACAATTGTACGCACTATAAATACGCATCAAATGCTAAAAAAATGCTATAATAAAAATGTCATTTTTACAGGAGAATTTTTAAATGTATACGTTAATTTTGATCTTGCATTTTATCGTTTGCCTTCTGCTGATTTTGCTCGTACTGTTGCAAAGCGGAAAAGGTTCTGCTGCGGGTATTTTCGGCGCTTCCGGCGCGGATAATTTATTCGCCAGCCCTACCGCTTTTAACGCGATCAATAAATTTACGGCCATTTTGGCGTTGATCCTTATGTGTACGTCCATCATTTTGACGATTTCTTCCAATAAAAAATCGTCCGCTTCCGTGTTGGACAATGTAAAAATTCCGGTTTCGTCCGCTCCGGCTCAAGCTGGAAAATAATTTTTCTCCCCGCAATCTGCGGGGAGAATTTTGTCCGAAAAATGCTTGCGGAACCGTTTATTTTTTGCTAAAATATAACAGTAGTAGGGAATAGTTCTTTACAAACCCTCGGAGTGAAACGATTTTAGCGCAGGTGGCGGAATTGGTATACGCGTGCGTTTGAGGGGCGCATGCCGCAAGGCTTGAGGGTTCGAGTCCCTCTCTGCGCATATTTAATAAAAAACCCAGGTTAAATACCTGGGTTTTTTATTAAATATTAAGACAGAGAGCGCACCAACTGACCCTGCGGGCCGCCTGCCTGTGTAGGGACGACGAGAAGCACGGAGCAATGTTTTGTGTGCCAGCATAAAGTCTCACGGCAGGCAAGGCAAAAACCGCGAGGCAGGGCTGCCGGCGTGTTTCGTCAGGAAAACGACGGAAAGCAGAGTTCCTCTCTGCTCAAAATAAATACCCCCAGATATGCAGGGGGATTGCCGTTATATTAAAAATCGGCCGCCTTATTCAGCGGCCGGTTTTTAAACGATTTTTCTATTTATTTGAAAAGAATGGCACTTTCGTGTTGTCGAAGAATAAACGCTGTTTGATTTTGTTCCAATCGTTCGGGCGGTTGGCTTGGACGGTTACTTTAATAAATTCCAAGTCCTTTTTGTTTAAAGAAAACCAGTCTTTAGAAGTCAGGCCGTCAAATGTCTTCAGTATATCATCCGATCTCATTTGTAATGCATACGAAATTTCTCCATTATTGTAAGCGGCCAAAAATTCGTTTTCTTCCGGCGAAATGAGAAACAGCGGGTCCGTCGCCGTACCGGACAGGTCGCTCAAACCTTCATTCAGCTGGAAGCGGTTCCCGTTAATGGATCCGGTTTTTAAGGTTCTGTTTCTGACAGCATCTGTTCCAAGGCGGGCCGTATTAATTTTAATCTTGTGATTGGCACTAAGCGTAAATAACTGAACAGGAGAAGAGGTCGCCAACACGTTTACAAAGGGCGCTTCATATTTATTTTCATTGGTCCAAATCAACATTACGTTATCGTTATAGCTATACTCAATCTTATCTTTAATTACGCGGCCATACCGTTCTATAAATTCGTGGTCTCCAGGTTCGCGAATATCCCCCGAGCTGTAGCGCATACACGTACCGGACAAAATCAGCCAATGAGCGTCCAAGGCATAAGCTTTACAGGCGATATCGGCTCTGTAGGGACCGTTATTTTGATCGTATCTTTCGTCATAAAACGATTCGGCAATTTCAAAATCAATCCGCAAATTTTTTTCAATAGCACCTTTATTGGGCGTGACAGCTACTTTTACTTGCTCCTCTACCTTCTGTTCTAATGTGGCCTTGGAAGCAGCCAATAACGGGCATGCTGTCAACAACAAGATTACGGCATATACTAAAGTTCTTTTCATATGTTCTCCTTAATTCCCTTTATTTTATTATAAATAATTAGCGGTAAATTGTCTATGGGGCAAAGGGCCTAAATGCTTAGGGCCAAAATACCTATGGAATTTCCTTTCGTAACAGGAAAAATAATGTGCCTTCTCGTCCTAGGAAACCGGTTCGGTGGAGTTGGGCCTTTGCGGTTTTCTCAATATACAAATAAATATCCCCCAGCGGGCGGCGCGCATCGTCTGGGAGTTTTTACTACATACAAAAAACCCCGCCTCTTGCGAAGCGGGGTTTTTTTATAGCGGACATCAAATTACATCATTCCGCCCATACCGCCCATTCCGGGCATAGCCGGACCATGCGAGTGCCCTTCCTTTTCCGGAGCGTCCGCCACCAAGGTTTCGGTGAGCAGAACAGTGCCCGTAATGGAGGCCGCATTTTCCAAAGCGGTGCGGACTACTTTGGCCGGATCTACTACGCCCGCTTTCAAGAGATCGCAGTAGGTATTTGTGTCGGCGTCGTACCCGTCGGCTGCCCCTTTCATTTTGAGTACATTGTCAACCACTACCGCGCCGTCGAGGCCGGCGTTGACGGCGATTTGTTTCAAAGGAGCCGTCAGGGCTTTTTTCACAATATTGATGCCGGTGCGGATGTCTTCATTGTCGGTTTTTAAGGCATCCAAGGCTTTTTGGCTGCGGGCAAGTGCTACGCCGCCGCCCGGAACAAGACCTTCTTCCACGCCCGCTTTAGTGGCATTTTTGGCATCTTCCACTTTGGCTTTTTTGGCTTTCAATTCGGTTTCCGTGGCAGCGCCTACGCTGATGACGGCTACGCCGCCGGAAAGTTTAGCCAAGCGTTCCTGGAGTTTTTCTTTATCGTATTCACTCTTGGAATTTTCAATCTGTTTGCGGATTTGTTCGGCGCGCGCGGAAATAGCTTCTTTGCTGCCTTTTCCGCTGACGATGGTGGTGTTTTCTTTATCAATGACCACGCGGGCGCACTGGCCGAGCATCGCCAGTTCGGCTTTGTCGAGCTTAATGCCGCGTTCTTCGGACAGCACCTCTCCGCCCGTTAAAATAGCGATATCTTCCAGCATTTCTTTGCGTCTGTCGCCAAACCCGGGGGCTTTTACGGCGCAGCCTTTCAAAGTGCCACGCAGTTTGTTTACCACGAGCGTAGCAAGCGCTTCGCCGTCCACGTCTTCAGCGATGATGAGGAACTGTTTGCCGCTCTGTACGATTTTTTCCAAAACCGGCAAAAGGTCATTCATCGAAGAAATCTTTTTGTCCGTAATAATCAGATACGGATTTTCAAGCACACATTCCATTCTTTCAGAATCGGTCACAAAATAAGGAGAAATGTACCCGCGGTCAAACTGCATACCTTCCACAATGTCAAGCTGCGTTTCGGCGGTTTTGCCTTCTTCTACGGTAATTACGCCTTCCGCGCCCACTTTTTCAATGGCTTCGGCAATCATATTTCCGATTTCGCGGTCGTTGGAAGAAATGGTGGCGATTTGCGCTTTTTCTTCTTTGGTTTTAACAGGCTGCTGCATTTTAGCCAAAGATTCTTTGGTGGCTTCCACGGCCATTTCGATACCTTTTTTTACCAAAGTCGGATTGGCTCCGGCGGTAATGTTTTTGATCCCTTCACTCAGCATTGCGTTAGCAAGTACGGTGGCCGTAGTGGTACCGTCTCCGGCGACATCGTTGGTTTTGGAAGCGACTTCGCGGATGAGCTGCGCGCCCATATTTTCAAATTTATCTTCCAACTCAATGTCTTTGGCAATCGTCACGCCGTCGTCAATAATAAGCGGAGAACCGAACTTTTTTTCCAGTACAACGCTTCTGCCCTTGGGCCCTAAAGTGACTTTTACGGCATTGGCCACTTTTTCGATGCCCATTTTCATTTTGGCGCGGGCTTCATCGCCATAAATAATTTGTTTAGCCATAGTTTTTCCCCCTGATTAACCTAAAATACCCAAGATTTCGTCTTGGTGAATAATTAAATACGTTTCTCCGTCCAGCTTTACTTCGGTGCCGGAGTATTTACCGTACAGCACGCGGTCGCCTTTTTTAACGTCCATCGCGCTGCGTTCGCCTTTGTCGGTCATTTTTCCTGGCCCTGCAGCCAATATTTCGCCTTCCATCGGTTTTTCTTTAGCGGTGTCAGGAATGATGATTCCCCCTTTCATCGTTTCTCTTTCGATGGGTTTAACCAGCACGCGGTCGCCCAACGGTTTGAAGTTTACTTCTGCCATAATTCCATTCACTCCTTTACTTTAAGTTAAAAGCACATTTTTCGGCGGGGTATTAGCACTCCCGCTAGCTTAATGCTAATTTAGCATATATATAACATAATTGTCAACCCTTTTGTTTGAGTGCTAATAAAGGGATTGTTTTTTGAAGATATGTTGTGGATTAACCGCGGTGAAAAAAACGTTTTAAACGCTGTTTAAACGTAATAGTTTTAGCCGGCAGAATTTTAATCAGCACGGCGGAGATGTTGTCTTGCCCGTCTTTATCGTTTGATTCGCGCACCAAACTGCGGCACAGCTTAACGATTGCCATATCTCTGCCCGTATGCAAGATTCGGGCCATATCGCTTTCTCTGAGTCCTTTGTAGAGTCCGTCAGAACACAACAGCAGCACATCTCCCTCTTTAATAGGGAATTTCAAGAGATCAAATTCAATATTTTTCTTAATTCCCATGGCGCGCGTAAGCACATTTTGGATTTTAGAACGGTCCGCTTCCGCCCGTGTTAAAAGTCCGCGCCGTACGTGTTCCATGGCCAAGGAATGGTCCGTAGTAATTTGCACGATTTTATCGTTTCTGAACAGATACAAGCGGGAATCCCCCACGTGAACGGCGGTAGCAAAGTTTTTGTCAAAAATAACGCCGGTAAGGGTGGTGCCCATCATTTTATAAATTTCGGACGATTGGGCGGTGGAATAAATAGCGGCGTTAGCAAGATTTGCCGCCATTAAGATTTTGCGTTCTGTATCGTCTAATTTGGGCAGAAATGTCGGGGGAATTTTTAATTTTCCGTTATTTACTTTGCGCACTGTTTCGGCCAGCACGGAGACGGCGATGTTACTGGCAATTTCTCCCGCACTGTGCCCCCCCATACCGTCGGCAACGACGCCTAAGCCCAAGTCGGAGGAAATCAGAACATTGTCTTCATTTTTCTCGCGAATTTTGCCGATGTCGGTTATAGCAGCAAATTCAATGTCGAAGCTGCTCATAATTCGTCTCCGAATAATAGGGTTCCCATACAACTTAGGGTGCCAAACGTATACAAAAGTGCTAACAGAAAGAAATACGCATTGTTATTCTGTGCGTTTTTATTAAAGTTGGCAATGGGATAGCTTAACGCGTACTCCCATACAGCTAAACGCATACTGGCGTTCCCGCCCCGATAGTAACGGCGCAAGAAATTAAAATACAACGGTTTGGTTTCCGGCGTAATAAGGTTGGGCGCGATACGGCGGGTTTGCTCTTCAAAAAACGCGTTTAATTCTTCGGAGTCTTTATTGGTCAGTTCGGTGGTGCGGTCGAAATGGGCGAAGAATTTCCGGTTCGATTTAATGCCCAGCGCGTCTTCCACGCGCGCATTGGAGGCGGCGGCACGGGAAGATTTAACGTCTATCCGATTAACAAAAATGTCCATTGTACCGCTGAGTTCTCCCGCCAAGCCGGAGGTCGTATATACCCACACGCCGGCAACGCCCAAAAGCGTTAGCAAGAACGGGGCAAAAATGGAATCTTTCGATTGGCGCGACGCCAAATAGTACGCCGCCATCAGCCCGAAAATGATTGATAGGTAGAATATCAGTTTAATAGGCAGCATTGTTATATTGGGCGCAATGGCCAAATGGGAAGCTAAGTAAGCCATTACCATACAGAATATGATGAGCGACGCCCCTAAAATGCCTTGCGCAACAGAACGATTAATCGTCCAACACAAAGAAATTGCCCACGCCAATCCGAATAGCAAGAAGCATAAATAATACTCCGGCGTGAAAATAAATTCTCCCGCATTGGCGAGTTCCATAAAAGGAACGTTCGGCGTGAACAGACCCGCCAAATACGCGACAAAAGCCATTACTAAAAGCGTAGTGGTGGAGCGGGAGAACGCTTTAATGGTGGACGAGGCGAAAATCAACGCCAACGCCGCGGCCGCGAGGCCCGTCAGCAGCATTTGGTTAGGCTCGTATTGGGATGCGATAAACGGCGCAACTAAATTGTGCAATAGGCCGTCACTTCCGGACACGTGTACCGAGGACACCTTCCCCAAGGCGTGGAATAAATACGTAATTCCTCCGGCAAAGGCCAAGAACAACGGCACAAAAATAACCAATTTTAAGAGTGTTTTCACGTCTTTAGCCATATCCGCGGCAGTTTTGGTAATGGTTCCGCGCATAATCATCGGTTTTTTATTCGGCGTATAGACGTTAACGGGTTTGACGTTTTCCGCACTGGGCAGCTGGACAGACGGCGTTTTAGTCGACTGGACGGGTTCCGGCGCGGGAGGAAGGTCCTTGCCTAACGCGTCAAGCTGTGGCATTTGCGGCAGGCGGGAAGATGAAGCTGTTACGGGTTTAGCGAAATCTTCACGGTCTTTCACGCGTTGGCGTCTGATGGATTCGGCGGTCAGTCTGTCTTCTTTGACGATTTTAAGGGAAGATTCCTCCCCTAAATCAATAGCACGGCCTGCGTTGCCGACATTGAGGCGCAGCAAATCTTCTGCGCGCATTTTTTTAAAATGATCGTAGGTTTCTTTGGCAGTCTGAAAGCGGTTGTCTGGATTTTTGCTCATCAACTTTTGGATGGCCAAAGACAGCCACCCCGGAATATCCTTGCGGATTTTAGCCGGATCCGGCACAGGATCGTTGATGTGCTTTTGGATAATTTCTATCGTATTTTTGCCGTTATAGGGGAAATGGCCTGTTACCACGTAGTACAAACTGGCGCCTATAGAATACAAGTCCGCGCGGATATCGATCTCGCGGCCCAACGCCTGTTCGGGCGCGATAAAATAAGCGGTTCCCGCGAGTTCAGTCGTTTTGGTGGACCCTTTTTCTTTATCGACTTTTTTGGCGATACCGAAATCCAGCAGTTTGGCTTGTCCTTGCGGCGTAATGATGATATTGGAAGGTTTGATGTCGCGGTGGATAATACCCTTTTCGTGCGCTGCGTTCAGGCCAAGCAGGACTCCCTCAAACAAATCTAGCAAAAGGCCGATAGGCAGCACTTTGTTTTTCTTGAGCATCATCGAAAGCGTCTGCCCTTCTATATAAGACATTACGATAAAATAATATCCTTTTTCTTTTCCGACGTTATATACATTGACAATATTAGGGTGGTCCAATTCGGCAATAGCGCGGGCTTCGGTCAAAAACAGTTCCACAGCTTTTTTATCATTTGCCAAGGAGGGGCTTAAAATTTTGACGCATACAATGCGGTTAAGTGCTTTGTGGCGCGCCTTATAGACGGATCCCATACCGCCTTCAGCCACTTTATTTAAAATCTCACAACCGGAAATATTGGTTCCAACCAGAGAAGAATTTTCGCTCATATGAGTCCTTAACAAAATAATATAAAAATCTTTCTAACATTATACAAAAACTGCTTGATTTTATCCCAGTCAAACACTAAAATATAATTGTCATTTAATCATATCATATTTTGGTCATATAGAACAGGGGGCGGTTTGCGCAGAGCAGACCGGAAAATAAAATGAGCGAAAGCAGCTTTACTTTGCTTCGGGATATTGGTTCTCTTTTATTGGAAAACGGCGAAGAGGTGCGTTTTAGCATTGACGCTTACCGCGGTTACCGTTATGTATCGGTCCGTCGTTATATTCAAACGGATTCTTTCGCTGGCGCCACGCGCGACGGGATTACGCTTACGCCGGAAATTGTGCAGGTGCTGGCGCCGCTGGTGGCTGCCTTGCCGGATGATCCTAAACAAATTAAAGACGGTGTGCTTGGAAAATTTGCCAAACGGCCAGGGATTTGCGTGGTGGTTTCGGTAGGAACTTTCCGCGGACGCAGAGGGGTGGATTTGCGTCAATGGCAAGAGGATACTGTGCGTACAAAAAAAGGCATTTGGATTCCGCTGGAGAAAATTAAAGATATCAAATTACTCTTTTCCGCTACAAAAGATGCGTTAAATGATGCCCCGCCGGAGTTGGACGAATTTTAATGCTTTTGTATATTTTCCCCGCCGACAGGCGGGGTTTTCATTTGCAGAAAAAGACTTGATGGAGCAGGGGCTCGCAGCAGTTTGCAGAATTTTATTTTTTATTAAAATCGGTGGATTCTGAAATCATACGGACCGCGTACAAATAAAAAAAACCCCAGCTAAAACTGGGGCTTTTGAAAAGCGGGCCGCCGTTAGAGGCCTTCCAATCAGCGGCTAATTTTCTTTCCCGTCTTTTTTATTTTCAATGACGCGGTTTTCAATCAGCATTTCTTTAGCGTTTCTGAATACCTCGTCCGCGTGAATGTCCTTCATACATTTAAAGTGGCCCAGGGGGCATTTCTTCCCCCCGTGCAACGCACACGGACGGCAAGCAAGGTCTTTCACTTCTACCACCCGATGGCCTTCCCCATACGGGAAAAATCCCAATTCGCGCGTGGTGGGGCCGAATATGGCCAACGTCGGTACGTCGAACGCGGTGGCGATGTGCATCGGGCCGGAATCGTTGGTAATGAAGAGTTTAAAATGCTGCATAAGGGCCATTAAATCGGCCAGACTCGTTTTTCCGCACAGATTGGCGGCGTGTCCTTGGGATAACTGGCAGATTTTTTCTCCTAAATCCGCGTCCTTTTTTCCCCCTCCCACCAGCACGGCCTGTACGCCCAGTTCCGTTTGCAGGCGGCTGATGAGCTGGACAAAATAGTCCATTGGCCAGCATTTGGTCGGCCACGCGCTTCCGGCGTGAATGCCGACGAGCGTTTTGCCTTCTAGATTAAAATCTTTCATTAAGCGTGCCACATTTTCTTCAGCCGTGGTCGTATAACGCATATTCAGTTTTTCAGCCGTAAATTTTTCTTTAACAATACCCTGTAATAAGGAAAGATTGCGCTCCGCATCGTGAATCATCCACGAGAACGGTACTGTTTTGGTATATAAAAACCACCCCTCGCTGGAGGTAAACCCAATACGCACCGGCACGCGCGAAAGCCACGCAATCAATGCGCTTCTAAAACTGCGGTGGGGTACAAGCAAGATATCCACACCTGCTTTACGGATGGCTTTGGCGGTTTTCCAAACGCCGAAGATTTTGTTCCATCCTGTTTTTTCGTTTAGAATAATTTCGGAAACTTCTTTCATCGGACGGAAAATATCTTCTGTCTGGGGGCGGGTAATCACCACGATTTTTGCGTCCGGAAATAGTTTGGCCGTTTTGCGCACCAACGGAGTAGTCAGCACGCTGTCGCCAATAAACGATGTTTGGAAAATGCCTATTTTATTTACCTTTTTTCCGCTTTCTTCCACGTTTTTGTAGGCCCAGTCGCCCAGTTTCGGCGTTTTATATTTTATTGGAATGTTCCACTCTTTTAACGCCTCAAGATATTTTTCAAGCGTATGTTTTTCAAGCACAGGAGAGGTTTTTCGAAAACGCACGTATAAGCGTCGGGCGACGGAGTTCTTGTCATAACGGACGCGGTTGGGAATACGGCTGAAAAAACCGAACAGTATACTTTTTAGCGTGGCGTGCAAGTCCAAGAAATGTGTGAAATGCCCCGCGCGGATTTGGCGGATATTGCCCAATAAACCTTTTTTTGCCACCATAATTTCATCAATGTCCGGATGTCCGGCCAATACATCTGCAAATTGCGGTTTGACAAGCAGGGTAATATGTGCGCCAGGCCACGCGGCTTTGATGTTTTTATAGACGGGAGAGGATAATACAATATCGCCCAGCGAGGATAAGCGTACAACTAAAATTTTAGGCTGTTTTTCGTTCATAAGTTTTCACCACTTCCATAATTTTGTCGGTAGCTCCTTTAAAGCTCAATGCGGTTTTACGCGCATTTTGGGACATATTTTCCAACTGGGCCGGATCGGCCGTAAGACGCAGAACCGTCTCTTTAAAATTGTTTTCATTCACGAGTACGCCGCCGGCCGACTCCAACAACGCCAGTGCGGTAAGCGGCGCATTGTAAAAATGTTTGCCGAATAAAACGGTTTTACTGAGAATGGCGGGTTCCAGCAGGTTATGCGCCCCCCGAGGAGCAACCGAACCGCCCACAAACGTCAGCGCGGCGCGCGCGTAGAGCGATTGCAAAAGGCCCATTACGTCGGCGCAGAGAATATCGGTTTTTTTATCAAAATTTTCTTCGCTGACAAACGCGTAATGCAGGCCACTTTGGCGCAGTGTGTCTGCAATTTCAGTGCGCCGTTCCAGATGGCGCGGCGCAAAAATGATTTTGATTCCTTTTTTGATTAAGTCCGGCGCGGCGCGCAGCAGCATTGTTTCTTCGACGGGGTGCGTGCTGCCCATTACTAAAATCGGTTTCCCGTTCCACCCCAGTGCCGTAAGCAGACGGTCAACTTCGGCGAGTTTGGCGGGGCTGTCGCTCAGGGTATCGTACTTGACGTTGCCGCAAACATAGATATTTTCTTTTTTAATTCCCAATCTTTCATATCGTTCCGCCGCCGCTTGGGTATGGAGCGCGGCAAAACGTAAAGACCCGAGCACGCGCTTAAAAAGCGGTTTGACTAACGCGTATGCCCGCGCGGACTTGGCGGAAATACGGCCATTAATCAGGGCGGCGGGTACGCCGGCTTGGCGGGCGGTTTCCAACATATTGGGCCAAATTTCACGTTCCACCACAAACAGGCGGTAAGGCTTGGCGATACGCAGAAAGCGTTTGCATGAAGGATAAAAATCAAGAGGAGCTAATATGGCACGGGTAATTTGCGGGTTTTTTAAGGCGGTGTCTTTACCGGCCTGGGTGGAGGTGGTAACGATGATATCTTTGCCGTAAAATTCTTTTAACTGGGAAATAATCCCTTTCATAGACATTACTTCCCCCACACTTGCACAATGCAGCCAAACGGCGTTTTGGGGGATTTCTCCCTCTTTTTCCAGCCCGAACCGCTCTCGCAGTTCTTGGGAAAGGTGTTTTAAGAGTCCGCGCCGGCCCGAAAACAAAAAGCCGAACATTACGCCCAAGGCGGCCAAAGGAAAAAACAAATTGGTTAGAATCAGTAAAATAAGTCCCATATACTCATTATATGATATTTAGCGCACGGCGGGCGGCAATTTCGGGGGGCTGCACGGCGGGGAACTTCCGCTATAAATGAAACTCCCCCGCCGCGTGGAGCGTCCGGAGGAGTTAAAGCAAAAGGAAGCGTCTTATTTATCGGCGGAATCGTCCTTCTTTTTGAACAGGCTGCCAATTCCTTTTAACGTATCTTTAGCAGCGTTTACGGTTCCTTTTACCGCATCCACGCCCGCATCGGTTACTTTGCCGGCGGTTTTAACGGCTCCGTTGGCGACGGATCCCGCCGTTTGCGTGGTACCGGATATTACTTTTGTCGGCGTTTTATGGTTAAGGATTCCCCCCAGCACCGAACCTACGGTATTGAGCATATCCAGTTTACCGCTGGGATTATCCATTGTTCCGCCGATTTTGATGACAATGGGAGTTTGACTCGTCAGTACAGTGGCAGAAACTTTCATATCCAGTTTATTGGTGTGGAAATTGATGTTTCCGTTACCGTTGATATTCGTCAGTTTGGATTCCAGCACCGTTTTATCCAAGTTCATCACGCCGTTGGTGAAGGTATATACTCCCTCTGCCTTAGAATAGGCGATTTCGCCTTTTTGGGCGCTGTTTTCAGCAGGGAAGAGATCGATGTTTAACACGCCGGTTACTTTGCGGATAATAGTAATGGGCAGCAGCAGAATTTTGACAATTTTATTTTCTTTTACGAAAGAATCAATATCCGTTACTGCGCCGGATTGTAACACAAACGACACGGAACCGTTTGTTTGGGTCATAGAAGGCGTGACGCCGCTCAGCGAGGCTGCGGCCTCAAAGCCGTCCGCGCGGAAATACGGCACGCGGATTTCGCCCACTTTTACGTCGGCCTTTATGTTCATTTTCGTTTCGGGGCCGGAAGTGGCGGTTTGCTGCTGGGCCGGTTTATCCGTTTGCGTTTCTTCTTCCTGCGCAGCGTTCTTAGGGAAAGAGTCAAGAATTAGTTTCTCCAAATCCAGTTTGAATATAATATTCATTACGTCTTTGATGTTTTTATACGAAAAAGACGTGGTAAATTTTTCTCCGTTTAAACGGCCCGTCAGTTTATCGCAGGAAATGTCATTCACGGAGGCGACTTTAATTACGCCGTTTGTTTCCGACAGCGTAACAGGCTCGTACAAGGCACTTACATTGGAAAGCGTTACTGTACCGCTTACGTCTTGTCCATTCAGCTTGTCGGTGGCTTTGAATGAGCCGGAAATGACGCCCGCAGGATTAAATCCGTTTGCGACGTCGGTCATTTGAACGAGTTGTTTTAAGTCCGCTTTCAAGTTTGCACTTACGTTATACGCCGGCGAAGCGGAACCCCAGCCGACGGTACCTTTGGCGGTAAGTCCGCTGTCCTGCACACTTAAGGCAATGTTTTGGAGGACGGCGGAAGAATTTTCCAGATCGGCCGCGGCCTGCACGCTCATATTGATAACGGGCAGCGAAAAATTCGGCAAATCGGGTAAAAAATCCGCAAAAATAGTGTGGTTGAGGCCGCTGAGCGTGCCGGAAAAATCAGCCAGCGGAGCGGTAAAATCTTTCATTCCGCCCTTTAATTGGAACTTGACGGTTTTGTAAGAAGCGGAAAGATTATTCAGCGTTACATAAGCGTTTTTAAGTTCCAAATTCGCCAGAAATACGCGCAGGGCAAGATGTATGGGAACGGAAACTGCGGGACCGTTTTGCTGTTGAAATTCCGTAGTAAACGTGATTTTGGCGTCAAAGGGATTATCCAAATCAAATCCGTTGATGTCCACATTTAAATGTTCCAGGCCTGCGGTCATACCGGTTTGTAAATCTTTATAGGAGAAATTACAGTCGGTTACGGCGATTTTTTCTGCCGTCAGCACGAACGCGGACGCGGACGCTTCGGCCGCTTCCGGTTGGGCATTTTGCGGCGCAGGTTCTGCGCTGTCTGCGGGAATCAGGCTGTCAAAATTAAATGAGCCGTCTTTTTGTTTGATGACGTTAACGTCTAATCCGTTTACGGTAACGGCGGCGATTTCCACCCGCTTTTTTAAGAGCGGCATCAGCGCCACCTTAACGGACAGTTTATCCGCTTTTACGAAGGTACCTGCTTGGAACGAGTGATCTTCGGACAGCGCAAAATTCTCCAGCGTTACGCCGATGATATTGAAAGATATCCCGTCGAACGCAATTTCACGGTGCAGCGTGTTTTTTGCATAATCAAGCGCCATCGCCTTGATTTTTTCGGGCGGAAACATCATCCGCAGGGCTGCCAGTGCGGCTACCCCCAACACCGCCAATACAAGGACGGTTTTTAACAGCAGTTTAAACAATTTTTTCATATTCTTACTTTATCACTGCGGTACAATTTTGTCCATCCCGCAAAAGAGGTTATTTTTCCTCTTCGTCTTTTGTGTGAATCACTTCCGCCTCAATAATTTCTTCCGGCGAGGCAGGTTGTCCGCGGAAACGTTGAATATCATTATGCACAAGAGAAAGTACAAACAGGATAAATGCTCCATCGTCGGCTATGCCCAACAGCGGCAATACGTCCGGCAGAAGGTCAATCGGACTAATGACGTAAACCAGGCATAAAATAATCCAAAACAGCGTGATCCACGGCATTTTAAATTTCCCGAGCAAAACATTCCACATCATCGGGAAAAAATACGTAAAATCCGTCAACAGTTCAAGCGGATTAAATTTCACGTTTCACTTCTCCTTGGGGAGCGGTTTGGGTTTTCCCCGTTTCTTTTGCAACGTCCTCGGCGCGCAGGCCCAGCAGGTTTTCGTTGACACGCATTGCGTAATCGCCGATTCTTTCAAAATTGTTCAAAATATCGGCGTAGGCGGTAATGGAATCCGGCGTGGCTTGGGCCTTTCCGGCCAAAATGCGTTCGCGGCGCGCGCGGAGGAATTGCTTTCTCATCGCGTTTAATTTTTCTTCATCCCTAACCGCGTCTGCAAATGTGCAGCGTGCGGTCGTTTGCCACTGCTTGGTGGGCTGTTGGAAATCCACCAGCACGCGGCGGGTGCGTTTTGTAATGTCTTTGGTTAATTTAGCGATTTCTTCCAAATCGTCCACATCCTGCCCCGTGAAGGGTTGTTTGGTGTGGAATTTTTCCAAAATGCGCGCAATCTTTTCGCCGCAGTCGCCCATACGCTCAATGCTGTTTAGCACGTCAAAGAGCGAAAACGCCTGCGCCACCGCATGACGTGAAAGGTTGCCGTGTGTAAGTGTAGTTAAATAGAGATTGATTTTATGTTCCAGTACGTCGGTAGTGTGTTCGGCCGATTTAACGTCCTCAATTAAGCGTTCGAACATTTTATCGTCGTCTACTTTTACGGCGTGGATTAATTTGTCTGTCATTTTGGTAACAAAACTCATCATGCGTTCCACTTCTTTGCGCACGGCAATAAGTGCCAGTTCAGGCGTTTGCGTAAAGCGGGTGGAGAGAAAGATAAGCTCGTGTTCTTTTTTCTCCTCGCGTTTTGTTTTGGGGATGAATACAAGCGTCAGGTTGGCCAGCTGCTTTAAGAACGGCAGCATCAGCAGGGTATTGATGAGGTTAAACACCGTGTGAAAGGCGGAAATGTGATAAGGCAGAACAGCCGTCAGCACGGCGGTTTCTTTGGTATACGGAGAGCCAGGTACCAGCCAATCAATCAAGTGAACAAAATGCCGGAAAATACACGTTACCCACAATACGCCGATGAAATTAAACAGAAAATGCCCCAATGCGGCGCGGCGGGCGTCTTTACTGGCCCCGAAGGCAGCCAGATTGGCCGTAACGGTGGTGCCGATATTTTCCCCCAACACCAGCGCGCAGGCCGTAGGGAAATCAATAATTCCGGCGGCGGCGCAGGTAAGCGTCATCGCCATTACCGCACTGGAGGATTGTAAAATAACTGTCAGCACCGTACCGCTGAAAATCAGCGTGATTAGGTTAAGTAAATTGTCGGGACGGAACTTTGAAATCCACGCCACCACCTGCGGGTTTTGGGCAAAATCGGCGGGAATGGCGTTTTTCATAATATCAAGCCCTAAAAATAAGAGACCGAAACCCACCATCGTTTCACCGATGCGGCGCAACAAAATAAAGCGCGGAATGAATTGTACGAAAAAACCGACGGCGATAACAGGCAGCGCAAAGAGCGAAATTTGAACGCTGAACCCAAACAAGCTGACCACCCACGCGGTAAGGGTAGTACCGATGTTAGCACCAAAAATAACGCCCAGAGCCTGATAAAGCGTCAACAGTCCGGCACTTGTAAACCCCACAACCATAACAGTCGTGGCGCTGGACGATTGAATAATGCCCGTTACGAGCGCGCCGCAAAGAGTGGCGGCCAAACGGTTGGCAGTGGCGACGCTTAACAGCTGGCGCAGTTTTTCGCCAGAGGCTTTTTGTAAGCCGTCGCTCATTAATTTCATGCCAAACAAAAATATGGCCAAACCTCCAAATAAATTGAGGGTGGTCAACAGGGTAGACATACGGGGTTGTTCTCCTTTTCAAGTATAAGAGTTAAAAAAGGGAGAACCCGCATGGCGGAATCTCCCGAACAATAAGACGCAAACAAATTGACTTCCGCGCCGGATATTTGTGCGGCGCGAGGTTGAATTGGAATTATGGAATAATAGCATGCGGACCATGTCATTTGGACATTTTGACCGACGGTGCGTCATCTTCTCCTTTTTTGGTTTTATCCTGCTCATATTTTTGCTGCCACCGTGCGCGCTCTTCTTCGATTTGGCGGGCCATATCGTCATCAAATAAAATTGTGGGCATACGGTCTTCTTCCTCTATATATTGCACCGGTTCTTCGGGTTGCGGTTGGTATACCTGCTGCAAGTGCTGTTCGGTTACGCCGTCGTCCGGTGTGGCGCTGACGGAAGATTGGGTTATGTCTACATGTCCTACATCCTCCGGACGCACCAAATTACCTGCACTTGGCGGCAGAATATTATTGTCCGGACCAAAAACCTGCTTTGGCTCTTTGGCAATTTTTAATTCAGCCAGCGGGGTAAAAGACTCCCTGTTTTGTCCATAGTCTTGGTTTAAAAATACGAGCGTTAAAAAAGCGGGACACAAAAGCAGCACAAATAAGTAGCCTACTGCCAACACCGCCAAAACCGCCCACCATACGGGCGACAGCGCGGCCAGATTAAAACTGTCGGCAAAGTAAAGCGGAATCATTGTATATGCGCCGTACAACACGGCGGCGAGGTATACGATAGGCAGAAAAAAGGAAATCAGAAGGGCGGCCAACGCGGTAACGATGTCTTTTCCGCTTGTCATTTGGAAGCTGTATAAAATAGCTGCTATGGGCCCTTGATTACGCAGCGCGATGGAAACGGGGGCATAGAGTAGACGGGCTGTTACATACAGCAGAACCGTAATTGTGGCAATCAAGGTAAGCACGGCAAATATACTTTCGGAGAACGGAACGGAGGTAAAGCGGACCAATGCAAAAAGTTTGTCTTTGAATGAAAAGAAAATCATCCAAGAGTATATAAACCAAACGGCCGCGTACAAAATGCTGAGGATTACTTGGTAAAAAGAGGGAAATAGCGCGGCGGACAAGGAAGTGAAAAAGGATTCGCCCGTTTGTTCCGCCTTTGCAGCGAAAATGCGAAAGAGTCCGACGGTAACATAAGCGGAAAAAAAGAGGTTAGACAGTTTAAGCATAAACAGCGGCACGCCCATCCAAAGCAGCGCAAATTTTGCCGTGGTAAAAAGCAAAAAGATAAGGATATATCCCGCGATTGCACCGCCGCAGCGGGCAACCAGCGCAAAGGCCTCTCCTAAAAGGCGAAGCAAACTATATCGTTTCCTAATTTCCATACTCCTCCCCAAAAGCAATTATATTGTACTGATATTATAGCAAAACGCGCACGCGTGTAACAGTATTTTAAAAGCGCTTTTCCAACGCTTTGGCCGCCGCGAAACCGCTGCTCCACGCCCATTGGAGATTAAATCCCCCCAAACGGCCTGTTACGTCCACTAATTCGCCAATGATATAGAGCCCCGGCACACGGCGGACTTCAAATGTGGACGGATTGATTTCCCGCGTGTCGATTCCCCCCGCCGTGACTTCGGCTTTTGTCAGTCCGGCTGTACCCGCCGGAATAAATGCAAAACGGTTTACTGCCAGCGATGAGGCTTCCAACTGTGCACGGGAAGCGTTGGCCAAATCACGTTCCAGTCCGCCCAAAACCGCTTTGGCGATTTTTTTCGGCAGGCCTTCTTTCATGAGCGCACTGCAAAATGTTTTGTCCGTATTTTTATAAGCGGCAAAAATATCGGACGCTTTTTTGCCGGGCAGAAAATCAATCCATACGGTTTCGCCGGACATCCAAAATAGGGAAGCCTGCAATACCGCCGGTCCGCTGATTCCGTCGTGCGTAAACAGAATTGGTCCTTCAAAACTTCTTTTGCCGCACCCAATGCGCGCCGGCAGGCTGTTTCCGGCCAAGACGCCAAACCGCGTGCGGAGTTCTTTGGGAAGCGTAAGCCCGACGAGTGCGGGCCGCTCTTCAATTTCGGACAAACCAAATTGCCGCGCAATTTTGAAGCCAAAACTGTTTCCTCCCAGTACAGGATAGGAAAGCCCTCCGCTTGCCAGTACGAGGTATTGCGCCCGAAGCTGACCGGAGGAAGTATCTATTACAAAAAGGCCATTTTCTTTTTTGACGCAGAGCGCACGTACGCCAAGCGCAATTTGCGAATGATTCTTTCGGGCGCGTTTGAGCAAAAAGTGTACGATATCGCGGGCGTTTTTTGCAAAGAGCTGTCCGTTTGGGCGTTCTTCCCACGGAATATGTTCTTGCTCCAAAAGTGAGATAAAATCGGCGGGCGTAAAGGCGGCTAGAGCATTTTTGCAGAAATGTTTGTTTTGGCTGATGTAATCGTCTGCGGAGACGGACATGTTGGAAAAATTGCACTTTCCCCCACCGGAAACGCTTACTTTTAAAGCGGGCGTTGTATTGGCTTCCAGCACAATTTTGCGCGCATTAAAACTGCCCGCGCAAAATAAACCGCTGGCTCCCGCCCCAATAATAACCGTATGAAAAACCGTATTTTTTAATTCGTTTGTATCCATATATATAAGGATACCAAATTAACGTGCGGGACGTGTTCTTCTCATTTGAGCAATCTGCGCGAGAAGTGGATAGCTAATATAAAAACTGATACGCATTTTTTATAAATTATGCTATACTTTATTAAGAATTATTATTAATAATATGCAAAATACTTCTCTTTTCATCTCTGCACAAGAACTACAAGCGCGTCTGGACTTGTTTGAAAACAAATGTCGGGCGCGGGGACTGCGTGTTACCAACCAGCGGCGTGAAATTTTTTGCGCTGTGGCCGCTTCGCGCGAACATCCTAGTGCCGAAACCGTTTTTTTACAAGTACGCAAGAAATTGCCCAAAGTATCACTTGATACGGTCTACCGTACTCTTTATTCGTTGGAAGAGATGGATTTGTTAAACCGCGTGGGAGCTGCGCCCAAAGAACGCTTTGACGGTAATATATGTCCGCACGCGCATTTTGTATGCACGAAATGCGGGGCCGTTTATGATATTTTCCCCCCGCAATATGATGTTCCGGACGTGCCCCGGGAAGTGCGTGCGTTTGGAAACGTTTGCCGTGTCAGCGTGCAGTTTAAAGGAATTTGCAAACCGTGCCGGAAATAACGCACCGGAAGAATTGCAGTTGTAAAAGGAGATAATACAAATGGAACTTAAAGGCTCGAAAACCGAAAAAAACCTGATGGCCGCTTTTGCCGGCGAATCTCAGGCCCGCAACAAATATACGTACTACGCTTCCAAAGCGAAAAAGGAAGGGTTTGTTCAAATTGCGAAAATCTTTGAAGAAACCGCAAATAATGAAAAAGAACACGCCAAACTGTGGTTCAAAGCGTTGCACTGCAACGACATTCCCGCTACAGCGGAAAACTTGCTTGACGCCGCCAACGGCGAAAACTATGAATGGACCGATATGTATGCCACGTTTGCCAAAGAAGCCAAAGAAGAAGGCTTTACCAAACTGGCCTATCTGTTTGAGGCCGTAGGCAAGATTGAAAAAATGCACGAAGAACGCTACCGCAAACTGCTGCACAACGTGGAAGCACAGGAAGTATTCAAAAAAGCCGGTATCGTAATGTGGGAATGTGCCAACTGCGGCCACGTCCACATCGGCGAAAAAGCGCCGGAAGTGTGCCCCGTCTGCGCGCATCCGCAAGCTTACTTTATGATTCATCCGGAAAACTTCTAATTTCCGCTTGAATTTGTTACAAAAACCCCGCCAAACAGCGGGGTTTTTGTATGTTGTCTACTGAAAATCCCCGGCTATGCCTGGGATATTTATTTGTTTCCCGTCGGGTTGTTATACGGTATCTGCGGGGAAAAAGGAATAAATCCCGTATAACGACTCTCCGTGATGACTTTTTATTTTTAGACGCAAAAAAGCCGCCCCTTGCGGAGCGGCTTTTAAGTTTACAGGAAACTTATTTGTTGACGGAAGCCATATAGGCCACGAGATCGAGCACTTTGTTGGAGTAGCCGATTTCGTTGTCGTACCAAGAGACGACTTTCACGAAAGTGTCCGTCAAAGCGATACCGGCTTTGGCGTCAAAGATAGACGTGCGGGGATCGCCCAAGAAGTCGGAAGATACGACTGCTTCGTCGGTGTAACCCAAAATGCCTTTGAGTTCGCCGTTGGCGGCTTCTTTCATCGCAGCGCAGATTTCTTCGTATTTGGCCGGTTTTTCGAGGTTGACGGTAAGGTCAACGACGGAAACGTCCAAAGTCGGAACGCGCATAGACATACCGGTCAGTTTACCGTTCAAGGCGGGGATTACTTTACCCACGGCTTTGGCGGCGCCGGTAGAAGAAGGAATAATGTTGCCGGAAGCGGCGCGGCCGCCTCTCCAGTCTTTCATAGACACGCCGTCAACCGTTTTCTGGGTGGCGGTGGTGGAGTGTACGGTGGTCATCAAACCGTCTTTGATACCCCATTTATCGTTCAAAACTTTGGCGATGGGGGCCAAGCAGTTGGTGGTGCAGGACGCGTTGGAAACGAACTGGGTTCCGGGTTTGTAGGTTTTTTCGTTCACGCCGACGACGAACATCGGGGTGGCGTCTTTAGAAGGAGCGGACATTACCACATATTTCGCACCCGCTTTGATGTGGGCGGAAGCTTTTTCTTCGGTAAGGAAGAGACCGGTGGATTCCACTACGTATTCGGCGCCGACTTTGTCCCAAGCCAAGTTGGCCGGATCTTTTTCGGCGGTTACGCGGATGGCTTTGCCGTTGACAATAAGTTTGCTGTTTTCAACGTCCGCTTCGATGGTGCCGTTGAATTTGCCGTGCATCGTATCGTATTTGAGCATATAAGCCAAATAGTCAACCGGAGTCAAGTCGTTAATACCGACGATTTCAATATCATTGCGTTCTTGTGCCGCGCGGAACACGAAACGACCGATGCGGCCAAAACCGTTAATACCTACTTTAATAGTCATAGTTGTACATCCTCCATAGATTTTTTACTGCCAAAGGATTTTTACTTCCAATATATTTTACAATTTTTCTGCGCGGATGTTTTTATTTTTTCTGTTGGCGTGTTTATTCCCAACGCAGATTGAATGTTTTGCACCACAGTTCGGCTTCCAAATAAGTGCCTTCAATAACCGACTGCGGTACTTGTAGAATAAGGCCGCCGCTTTCTTCCGCCACCATATTTACCTGTTCAAAAAAATCTTCAATTACCGCTTTCATCCCCGATCGGTAATAAATTTGGAGTTGGCGTTCTCGGTTATGAAAGATATGGTTGAATTGGGGATTTCCGTGCAAACGGTGGAAAATGGCAGGCGCATTGTTTTGCATTTCCGACAAATTGACATTAAATTCTTCGCTGCGGGCGCGGGCTTGTTCTTTCATCCGTAAAAAGATTTCCTCCAACGTCGTTTTATTCACGATATGGTGTGCGCCGTTATAAGTACGGGTCAAGTTGATTTTTTGCCACGTTTCTTGATAGGCTTTTTCCACATTGTTAGGTAATTTAAGAGAAAGTTTTGTCATTGTACGCAAATAGTTATATCCGCCGTAGATGTTTTCCGGCCGGTTTAAACGGGGAATTGCAAACTGCGTTTCTATTTGCGCTGTGGAAATGATAGTGTTTAGCCGGATAGATAATTTTTCGGGGGAAGACAGGGTGCCCTGCATTCGTGCCATGCATACTCGTGTAGCCAAAGGCAGTTGGGCGGAAGGAACTGAAACCGAACGGGAAATAACAATGGGTTTGAAGGCGGTGGCAAGTTTGTTTGACTTGCGGACAACAGAAAACACACTCTGGGAAAATGCAGGGGCGGAGAAAACAATACAAGTCAGCAGGCAGAGTAACAGTTTCATCAGGGCCTCCTCCAACAGGCGGCTATACTTTAATATAGTATTATTTTGTTGTGTTGTCCAATGGAATTTGGACCCAGTCTTTGCATAGGTCCACCCGCGCTTGCGGGTAGATTCAACGTCTTGGCGGAATATGTCCAAATACACGGTTAGCCCTTTCTTTGGAAGCGTCATTCCTCAAATAGTGTGGCCCGTGTAATCAGATGAGCGTAATAGGTAAGGAGGCAGCGCCCCCTTGACTTGGAGTTAAGTCCAGCGTTTATAATATTATTTATACGGGGGATCAATTCCATTTGGTCCACAGGTACGGCCGTATGGCTGTGAGCCGTAACGAACGGAGAATATCAATAGGAGTTTTAATAAATATGGTATTAGAAAAAATCAATTCGCCTTTAGACGTAAAAAAATTATCTTTGCCGGAAATGGACATATTGGCGCAGGAAATGCGCGAAGCGATTATCAAAAAAGTAAATACGGTGGGCGGCCACTTCGGCCCCAATTTGGGCATCGTAGAGGCGACGATTGCTTTCCATTACGTGTTTAATTCGCCGGAAGATAAAATCGTATTTGACGTATCGCACCAGTGCTATCCGCACAAAATGCTCACGGGCCGCAAAGAAGGGTTTACCGATTCGGCCCAATACAACAAATACACGGGGTATACTGCGCCGGAAGAAAGCGTGCACGACTGGTTTAAAGTGGGGCACACGTCCACGTCGGTCAGTTTGGCCGTCGGCCTTGCCAAAGCGCGCGATTTGAAGGGCGAAAAAGGCAACGTCCTTGCGCTCATCGGCGACGGCTCTTTAAGCGGCGGGGAAGCGTACGAAGGCCTCAACAACGCGGCCGTACTGGGCAGCAACATTATTATTTTGGTAAACGATAACGAAATGTCTATCGCCGAAAACCAAGGCGGATTGTACGAAAACCTCCGCCTGCTGCGCGAAACAAAAGGGAAAGCCGAGCTCAACTTTTTTACATCGTTGGGATTTGATTACGTATATGTGGACGAAGGAAACAATACGGCTAAACTGATTGAAGCGTTCCAAAAAGTAAAAGATTCCCCCCGCCCGACAGTAGTCCACCTGCATACGCTGAAAGGAAAAGGGTGTGAAGCGTCGGAAAAGAACAAAGAAATGTTCCATTGGATTTTACCCGGCACGTTGGACCGCCTGGGGCGGTCCGCTGCGTCTATGCCGGAAACATATCATTCCATTACCACGGATTTTATTTTAAAGAAAGCGGAGCAGGACAAAACCGTCACGGCGATTACCCCCGCCACCCCGGGGGCTTACGGATTTACCAAGGAATTTCGCGCCAAAATGGGCAGCCAATATATAGATGTAGGTATTGCCGAAGAACACGCCGTCGCCTACGCTTCCGCAATGGCAAAAGCGGGCGCATGCCCCGTACTGGCCGTGATGAGTTCGTTTATTCAGCGCACCTACGACCAACTGTCACAGGATTTATGTTTGAACAAATCCCCCGTTACGCTGCTTATTTATGCGGGCGGTTTGTCGGGGGCGGACGCCACGCATTTGGGTTCTTTTGATATGACGGTGATGGGCAACATTCCCAATTTAACGTATTTGGCTCCGGCCAATAAAGAAGAGTACGAAGCCATGCTGGCATACGCGATGATGCAAAAATCCGGCCCGGTGGCGATCCGCGTGCCGTCCGGCCCCGTTATCAGCACGGGCGTAAAGGACGAAACGGACTATGCCAAACACAACCGCTTTCACGCGGTGCGTAAAGGCAAAGACGTGGCACTCTTGGGTTTAGGCGGATTTTTGGGGCTCGCGCAGCAAGCGGCTGAAGAAATCAAAAACACGCTTGGTATAGAGGCAAGCGTTATCGCGCCCCGTTTTATTACGGGCTTGGACGCGGAAATACTTGATTCGTTAAAAGCTGAGCACCGTGTAGTGGTTACGCTAGAGGACGGGCAGCTCGACGGCGGATTTGGCGAGAAAGTGGCACGCTATTATGGGAACAGTGATATGAAAGTACTCTGCCGCGGAGGCAAAAAAGAATTTACCGACCGTATGCCGCTGGAAGAAATTTTCACACGCTGCCGCTTAACGCCCGCACAAATCGCCGCGGACGTCAAGGCGGTTTTGGAGAAATAATCCCTGCACTTAGCAGAATGAACGGTTCCGGCAATACGGTTTCTGTCGTATTGCCGGACTATTTTTTACTTGCCGCACTTGATGATAATAAAAACCCCGGACTTTCCAATCCGGGGCTTTTGTATGTAAGACTGCTTTTTCAGCAGGATTAATTTTGCTGCGGGGCGGAAGGCGTTTGCTCTGCCGGATTTTTGTTCCGGTTCGTCCATTTATCTACATAGGTTTGTACCAAAATATAGAACAGCGGAATCAAGATAAGCCCTAACAAAGTACCCACTAACATACCCCAAAACACCGGTACGCCAAGTGCGCGGCGGCTGGCCGCACCCGCGCCTGTGGCCACTACCATGGGCAGCATACCCAAAATAAACGTAAACGCCGTCATCAGTACGGGGCGGAAACGCTGGGTAAGGCCGTCCAAGGCCGCCATATAGACGGTTGCACCATTGGCGCGTTCTTCCTTAGAAAACTCCACGATTAAAATCGCGTTCTTTGCGGCCAAACCAACGAGTAGTACCAAGCCGAGCTGCGCGTAAATACTCAGCGGTAGGTCGGTAATCCACAATCCGAAAAGCCCTCCGCCTACGGCCGCCACCACGGACATCAATACCGGAACGGGAATCGTCCAGCTTTCGTACTGCGCCACCAGGAACAGATATGCAAATACTACGGCCAGCAGAATTAACAGGCCCAGCTGTCCTTGGTTTTGCTTTTCCTGATAGCTCATACCGCTCCATTCGTAAGCGTAACCGGCGGGCAGATTTTTCATCATTTTTTCCGTTGCATTTATTGCTTCTCCCGTGCTGGAGTTAGCCGCGGGAGACGCGCTCATCGTAGCGGACGGATATTGGTTATAGCGCGTAATCTGCCGCGGAGACAAAATATAGCGCAAGTCTACCAGCGCCCGCAAGGGTACGAGCTCCCCTTTTGTATTGGGCACGTACATTTTGTTAATATCTTCCGGCGTGACGCGGTATTTGGAGTCGGACTGAATAATGACTTTATTTACCTGCGTGCCAAAGTTTACGTCGCCAATATACGAAGACCCCAAGTATTGTTCCAATACGGAATATACGCTGGAAACGGGTACATTCATCGCTTCGGCTTTGGTGCGGTTCACATCCAAGTAAATGTTGGGCGTATCGGCCTTAAAAGTGGAATACGCCAGCATCATAGACGGGTCCGACATCATTCTATAAGCCATACCGTCCGCCGTAGCGGCGAGCTGCTGATAGTCAAAGTCGTTGAGCGTTTGCAGGCGCAAGTCAAGCCCGCCCGTGGTACCCAGCCCGGGAATAGAGGGCATTTCAAACACGCGGATCGTGGCTTCGGGAATCGTGGACATGATCCGCGTCAACTTATTTACAATGGATGTTTGATGCAGGTCGCTTCCTTTGCGTTTGTCCCACGGAGTCAGCGATACGAACGCCATAGCGACGTTTTCCCCGCTTCCGCCCAACATACTGTGGCCGATAACCCCCGTTAAATGTTTTACGCCGTCCATTTTCTGCACGATAGGCGTAATCTGGTCCAACACCGCCTTTGTACGCGCGAAAGCCGCGCCTTCCGGCAGTTGGATATCCATCATAATAACGCCTTGGTCTTCGGTCGGGATAAACGACGTTTGGCTGAATTTGACAAAGACTCCGTCCAACAGTAAAAATCCCGCAAACAACAAGGCGATAATGATCATCTTGCGGGCGATTTTTTTAACTACGCCTTTATAACCGCGCGCGCCGCGCTGTACGGCAACGTTAAACCAGCGCAGGAAGAATACATTTGTTTCCGGCACGGGGCGCAGCATCGTAGCACAGATGGCCGGCGATAAGGACAGCGCATTAAGCGTAGAAAAACACACCGCCACCGAAATCGTAACGGCAAACTGTTTGTAAATTTCGCCCGTGATTCCGCCCATAAAACAGATCGGCACGAAAATAGCCAACAGCACCAGCGTAGTGGCGATAAGCGCGCCGGAGAGTTCTTCCATCGCCTGTGTAGCGGCTTCCACGGCGCCTTTGCGTTCGCGGTTCATCAAATAAATAACGCGTTCCACCACGCAGATGGCGTCGTCTACCACAAGGCCGATGGCCAACACCAACGCAAACAGCGTAAACAGGTTAATGGAATAACCCAAGGCCATCATGACGGCAAACGTGCCGAGCAAAGATACCGGAATGGTAGCGGACGGCACCAAAGTGGCGCGCCAGTCCTGCAAAAATACGTAACAAACGAGCACCACCAAAAGAAAGGTAATAAGTAAGGTTTCCACGACCTCGTAAATAGACGCGTAAATAAAGTCCGTCGTATCTACGGAAAATTCGTATTTTAAATCTCCCGGGAAGAACTGTTTTAAGCGTGCAAGCTCCGCTTTTAACAGCTTCATTGTTTCCACCGCGTTCGCGCCGGAAGCAAGGTTAATCATCATCGGTACAGAGGCGTTGCCGTCAAACTGGGCGGAGTAGCTGTAGTTTTCCTGTCCTTCGTCCACTTTAGCGATTTCTTTGAGTCGCACCTGTCCGCCTTGATCGTCGGTGCGGACGATGATGTTTTCAAAATCGGGCGCATTATTTAAGCGCCCCTGTGTTTGCAGCGCGTAGACCGTCAGCACGTTTCCGTCATTGGGGCGCGCGCCGATTTTACCTAAAGAGGGCTGGTAGTTTTGGCTGGAAATGGCGTTGGTTACATCGGCAAGAGAGATGTTCAAAGCGGCCATTTTATCGGGGTCCAGCCATACGCGCATACTTTTGCTGGCCCCGAACACACGGGCTTCCCCTACGCCGGAAATACGGGTAAGATTTTTAGCTACGTTGTTGTTCAAATAATCGCTGATTTCCAATTCGGACAACTGCCCGCTGGGAGACGAAAACGAAACAAACCCCAATACGTTGGAAGAACGGCGGAAAATGGACAACCCTTGGCGGGTAACGTCGCCGGGAAGCTGGGACGTGGCCTGCGAAACGCGGTTCTGCACTTTTACTTGTGCAATATCGGGGTCTACGCCGGTTTTAAACGTAACGGTCAGCATATAAGAACCGTCGGTAGAGGAAGAGCTCATATACAGCATATCTTCCACGCCGTTTACCTGGTTCTCCAACGGGATACCCACCGTTTTGGCGATGACTTCCGCACTTGCACCCGGATAAACGGCTCTTACCACTACTTCGGGCGGAGTGATTTCCGGATACAGGGCGATTGGCAGCGATTTGACCGCAATCAAACCCGCTAAACAAAGTAACAGCGAAATGACGATTGCAAAGCGGGGCCTTTTAATAAAAAATTTAGAAAACATACGGGGTTACGCCTCCTGAGCTTCCGTTTCGGCGGCCGATGTTTTTTCGGTCTTACCCTGCGCGGGTGCGGACGACAAGGCGGCAGGCAGCACGGGCTTGTCCCCTTCGCTGACGTTTACCTGCTGGCCGTTTTGAAGTTTCTGGTGGCCGACGGGAACAATGCGGTCCCCTTCTTCCAAGCCGGAAACGACTACATATTTATTTTCCACCATATCGCCTACAGTAATGTATTTTTGCAGGACGGTGTTTTCAGGCGTAACGGTCATTACGTACTGGCCGCTGGAATCCTGCGCCACGGCGGTCTGGGGAATCAAAATGACGGGGCGGAATTTATCCAAGCTGACGGTTACGTTTACATAGTTGCCAGGGATTAATTTGCCGTCTTTATTGTCCGACTGCGCATAAACGGCCATCGTGGCGGTCTGGGCGTTGATTTCATTATCCGCAAATACGGAGGCGGAAGGAATGTTCACCCGTTCGCCGTTGGGCAGTTCAATTTGGATATCCGGCTTGTGCGTCGTCAGCTGGTCCATACCGGACAGGCGTTCTTTATCGGTAATGGAAAACACGACGCGGATAGGATCCATCTGGATCACGCGCGCCAGTCTGCTGGCGGACGCATTGGCGTAGTTGCCTTTCGTCAAAAGCGCTTTGCCGATGTAGCCGCTGATGGGAGAGCGGACTTCGGTATACTCCAAATCCAGTTTGGCCAAATCTAAACTGGCTTGGGCGGATTTCACGTTAGCCTTGGCGTTAGCCAAGTTGCTTTCGGCCACTTCCAGGTCAGCCTTAGAGAGCATTTTTTCGTTATACAGCGAAAGTTCGCGGTTATAGTCGCTCGCAATTTGTTTTTCACTCGCGGCGGCTTTGTCCAGCGCGGCTTCCGCGGCGGTAACGGCGGCTTTGTAGCGGGCTTGGTCAATGATAAACAGGACGTCTCCTTCTTTTACAAACGAACCGTCTTTAAAAAGCACTTTATCAATATAGCCCGAAACCTGCGGTGTAACGTCGGAAGCGTTAATGGCTTCCACTTTTGCGATAAAGGTTTTTCCCAGCGCTACGGGGCGTTTATGCAGCGTCTGCGTAAGCACACTGGTTTGGCCGGCGCCGCCAAAGTGCATTTGCGCGCCGGAGGACAGTTTGCCTTTAATGACAAACCCAAACAGTCCTCCAATAAGCAGGACGGTAATATATTTTGTGTAACGAATTACAGTTCTTTTTTTCATAAATTAATATTTCCCGATACTTCTGTACAGACTGGCTTTGTTACGAAGCACCCCGTAAAAAGCCGTAATTTTGTTTTGGCGGGCCTCGGCCAGCTGGGAGACGGCAGACAGCAAATTCAAAATGTCGCCCTTGCCGACTTCGTAATAACGGAACGCTACGCGGTGGTTTTCTTCCGCGCTGGCCAAAATGGTTTGGCTGATTTCGTATGAGCGGACGGCCGTTTTATAATTTTGATAGGCCTGCCATACTTCGTTTTCCACCTGGAGTTTGAGCGCGTCCGTATTGCGCTGCGCCTGTTTGTATTGGTACGAAGCCTGCTGGATATTGTACGTGTTGGCAAAGCCGGTAAACAGCGGCCACGACAAACGCAGGCCCGCGGCATTATCGGCGGCGTAGGGGCTGGAATGTTTCCAGTTGTCGCTGTACGATACGGATGCCACCGCGCTGACGGACGGGAGCGCATTGGTTTTAGCCGTATACAAGTTCGCTTTTTCCGCTTCTGCGGCGCTTTGCGAACTCTTGATTTCCGGCCGTTCGGCTAACGCCGTCTGCATTAGGGATTTGATATCGTCGTTTTCAAGCTGCAGGAATTTTTTGTCGTGTTCCGGCTTGGCCAGTTTAATTTCCGTATCCGGCGAAAGGTTTAACAATACCGCCAAGGCTCCTTTATACTGTTTAACCAGGTTTTCGGTTTGCACGACGGTAAGAGAAGCTTGTTCGTACTTGGTTTGGGCTTGCAGTTTATCGCTCAGCGACACCATTCCCAATTTGTAGCGTTTTTGCGCTTCCGTATACGATTGCTTATACGTCGCCAAGCTGGCTTGGGCGCTGGTCCACGATTCCTGTGCGGCCAGTAAGTTTAAATAGGCCGTCTGCACGGACAGAACAAGCTCCTGCAGCGCAGCGTTATACGTATAATCGGCCGCTTTAAAATAAGCTTTCGTCGCGTCAATACGCGCGCCGCGTCCGCCGAAATCAAACAGCAGCCACGCGGCTTCCGCCTTAGCTTGGTACGGTTCGTTTTGGATATAGTCCTGTTTTTCCATACGTTCGCCGGTAATGTTTCCGGTTCCCGTAACGGTTACGGACGGCAGATACTGCGAACGGGAAGCCCCAACGGCCGCTTCACTCGCTTTTACCCCCATATATTGAGCGCTTAAAGAAGGGTTGGTACACAAACTGATTTGAATTAAATCAGCCAGTTCCAATTCTTCCTGCGCCGCATTTTTGTCAATGCACCCCTCCGGCGGCTTAGTATGATAAGCCCCCAGCGGATCCAACGCGGCCGCAGGCAAAGCCATACAGACAACGGCCGCGAGTAAAATATATTTTTTCATTGTTGCGTTCATCCTTTACGTTTAGATTACTTGAAAATATCACGTTCGGAAAAAACTTACCGCTCGGTAAGTTACCGCTCGGTATATTATACAAAAAGGCACAAATAAAATTCAATAAAACCTGTCTGTTTATTGACGGTAAAACAGTTAAAAATCGCGCCGCGCAAACGGAAGGTAAACGGCGCACGGAACGCCGTATTTTACGCCGTCTCCTAATGCTTTTAAATTGCTATAATAATAAAAAGATTACGTATAAAGAGGAAAAAATGTTTGCTAATTTTAATCCGTGGCACCACGTCTCCCCGGGAGATAAAGAAACACTGCCGTATGTGGTAAACGGCATTATTGAAATACCGAAAGGAACCCGCGCCAAATACGAATTGGACAAAGCCAGCGGGTTGTTGCGGATGGACCGCGTATTATATTCATCCGTCTATTATCCGGCCAACTACGGTTTTATCCCGCGCACGTACGGCGCCGACAAAGACCCGCTCGACATCTTGATTTTATCCCAGGCCGAAGTGGTGCCGATGTGTATCGTTCCGGCGCGCATTATCGGAGTCATGCGAATGCTTGACAACGGGGAAGCCGATGACAAAATTATCGCTGTGGCGCAAGGCGACCCGAACGTCAGCCATTATACGGACGTTTCCCAGCTGCCCGAACACTTAATTTCCGAAACGATGAGCTTTTTTGAAGATTATAAAAAGTTGGAAAACAAAACCGTGGTAGTGGAAAAAATCTTTGACAAAAAAACGGCCATAAAAATCCTGCAGGAAGCGTTTATCGCATATGAAGAAAAATTTGTTACGTACAGTAATTTTTCTCATTTGGCCGTCGAGAAATAAACGCCCCGTGCCGTAAAACAAAGAAATAAATTTAAAATTTTGTTATAATATATATGTCGGGAGCAGCATTTCCGGCGAAAACAACAAAATTTTGGAGAGGTGGCTGAGAGGCCGAAAGCGGCGGTTTGCTAAACCGTTATACGGGTTAATTCCCGTATCGAGGGTTCGAATCCCTCCCTCTCCGTGTTTTAGTTTTTGATTATTAGCATTTATCCCCGTTAGAGTTTAGCTCCGACGGGGATATTTATTTGATGGTATAGGAATTATTGCTTCTTGTCCGTATCTATCCAATATATGGTCGATTTTTAAATAGGAATTTTCTCTTATTTAAATAAAAAAACAGCGCCTACAAACTTTGTAGATATTGAACCGCAAAGGTTTCATTTCCTATCAAGTGTTGGAGAGGCGCTTTTATAATTGTGTCAACTCATTAAAAACTTTTCTTTAGTCCTTCGGCAAGGGGCGTAAATTTCTGCCCCGTCAGCTTGACCCACTTGGCGTTGGAACAAATCCAATGGCCGGAAATAACGGCTTCTTTTACCTTGTCGTAATTTAACGCGGGCTGCACGCCCGTTACGCGGGCGGCGGTTTCGTAAATCCACGCCGCAACGCGCATCATCCACTGGGGAGCGCTAGGCATAAACGGTTTTTTAACGCCCATTGCCTTGGCCATTTCTCCGATAAAATAATCCCAGCTATATACGTCCGGTTCGCAGATAAAAAAGGTTTCTCCCCCCGTATCCGGACGGCTGAAAGCCAACCATAACGCTTCTACCAAATCATCCACGTGTACAAAGCTGAAAAGTCCGTTGCCGGAGGTGTTTACCATCAGCCCGCGTTTGACCCACGACGCGATTTTAGATACGCCCGAATCATTCCGCCCGTATACAATCGGCGGACGGACAATCGTCCATTTTACGCCGTCGCGGAGCGTTTTGACGGCTTTTTCGCCGCCCAATTTGGTAATTCCGTAATCGGATACCGGCGCAGGCTGCATTTCTTCGGTACGGGGCATATTTTTATCTGCCGCAAACCCGCTGGCGGCCAAGCTGGAAACGTGCACAAACGTCGACACAGATGGCGTTTTGTTGACGGCTTCCACTACGTTTTGCGTGGCGGTTACGTTAGCTTTTTCGAAATCCTGAAAATTAAATCCAAAAATAGCTGCCGCCAAATGGAACACCCCCAAACAGCCTTCCATCGCTTTCTGAAGCGACTTAACGTCGTTATAATCGGCCTGCACCAGCATTACCGCCGGATTGGCGGGCTGCTTTTTGGGTGCCCTGCGGGTTGTAATGCGGACGTTATACCCCTCTTTAAGGAGTTTATCCGTCAACGCGCGGCCAATAAAGCCGTTTCCGCCGGTAATAAGTAAAGTGGGTTTCATAGGTTACTCCACGTCAATTTGGATGGAATCAACTAATTCATCTGTTTTTTTGGATACTTTCTTTTTGATTTCTTTTTTTACTTTTTCACCGTCCATATCTTGGTTGATGAAGTTTTCGGAGGAACGTACAGTACGGTGGAGAAAATCAAAATTAAAGGTCAAACGTTTGAAGCCTTTATTGATATCGGCTTTAGTAGGAAATTCGCCGTATTTTAATTTATTAATGGGCGTAACTTTATCTTCCTGAGGGAAATACCACAAAAGGGTATACATTACCGCTGCGATAAATAATAAGCTGATAAATTTATTGAATGTTTCCAGACGGTAAATGCCAAACATATTGGAAATAATGGAAAGGACGAGAATCCCCCCTGTCCACATAGCGATTAAAATACCGATAAACGTCCACCCCGAGGCATCAAAATCGGGATAACACACCATAACCGCAAAACAACACAACAACAAAATTGCAAAACGCTGCCATCCGTTCATAATTATTTCTCCTGTTTAAACTCTACGCTAACGGTAAGTTCGTCTTTTTCGTAATACATTGGAAGCGGCGCAAACGGCCCCGCGTTAATAACAGCGGACGAAGCGGCAAAATCAAAGGTGTCGTCTCCGGATTTGCGTTCCACTTTCAAATCTTTCACTTTCCCGTCGCGTGCAATAGCAAACGTAACAAGCGCGGAAAGAGTGGAGCCGGCGGGGCGGCGTTTCTCCCACTCAATCCACAGCGAGTTGCGCACTTGTGTAATATACCACGGATACGGGAAATTTGCAAAATCGGTTTGAATGTTTCCGCCCTCAAATTCGCCTTCTTTTGAAGAGGTGTTTTCCCCCTTGGCCGGTTCGTCATCCAGCACACTGGGAGCGCCGAGCGGCTCGGTTACGGGAACCGATTTGGGCGCAGCTTTTTTAACCGGCTGTTTTTTGGCAGAAATTTCTTCTTTGGCGGCGTAAGCTTTTTTAGAGGGTTTGGGGGCTTCTTTTTTTACTTCGGCTTCCTTAGCGGGAGCAGGCGCCTGTACGGCCGCCTTGGGCGCTTTGGGGGCGGAGGATTCCTGCCCCGTGGTGGCGATTACTTTGCCGGTGCCGATAAAATCAATCGTATATGTAGAGGAAGCCTTTTTGGCGGAAGGGGACAAGGCTAACAGCAAAAAAAGCGCCGCCAGTATATGTAGTCCGCCGGAAACAAACGTATACTTGTTTATCATCAGTTTTTAGAAAGGACTCCAATTCCCAGTTTGGCCGCTCCCAATTTTTTGGCTACGTCAAACACATCCACCACCTGCTGGACGGGCACGTCTTTATCCGCTTCCACTAAAATTGTTTTCTTGTTGGCTTTTCCCAAACGTAAAATCAGTTCGCGCTCCAAATTTTTAAGCGTCAGTTTTTTATTCATGACGGAAATTGTTCCGTCTTTTTGTACCTGCACGCGGATAACGTTATCGTCCTCCTGCGTATTAATGGCGTTTGATTTGGGCAAATCCACCGTCAACTGCATTTGCACCAACATGGGGCTCATTACCATAAAAATAATCAGCAAGATTAGCGTGATGTCGATAAACGGCACCATATTGATTTCCGCCATAACGGTTCTGGTTTTGTGCGTACGCATAGGCAATTAAAAACCGCCGTTTTCCTGACGGAAGATAAATTCGTTCGCGGCGTTTTCCAGCTCCTTGGCGAAATAATTGGTTTTGGACAGGAAATAGTTATACGCAATAACCGCCGGAATAGCCACAAACAGCCCTGCGGCGGTGTTGATTAATGCTTCGGCAATACCCGCAGCCACCACGGACGCGCCGGCGTTGGCCGCCGCACTGGAAGCCAAATCTTTAAATGCGTGCATTACGCCGATAACCGTACCGAAAAGCCCGATAAAGGGCGTAATGCTTCCAAGGGTGCCCAGCACGGTTAAACGGCGCTGCAGTTTGGAAATTTCCCAATCGATGATATTATCGGCCAGTTTTTCGAGATCAGCCTGCGGACGGCTGCGTTCCTGCAACAAACGGGACAAAAGCTGCGCGGCAGGCGTATTTTTGACCATTTCCTTTTTGCAAGCTTCTTCCACTTTTTGATAGTTTTCGGAACGAAGCGGGTGGCGGGAATAGGAAATCAGCTTGCGCGACAGGCTGACGGCAGAGCGCAATTTAAAGTAACGTTCCAAAATAACGGAAATGGAATAAACGGACAACAAGAGCAGTAAAATCAGCACCGGTCCGCCGGCGGCCAGCAGCTCGCGCAGGTTAGTCATATTGGAAAAATCCATATTGTAATCTCCTTGGGGTGTTACGCCCGAACAAAAAATAGAATAAAAATCTGTACTAAAATATTGGCCATCAGCCCCGCGGCTACGTCGTCAAACACTACGCCGAAGGCGTTGTCCATACGGTCAAAGGTTTTTACGAGCCACGGTTTTAACGTATCAAATGTCCGAAACAGCACAAATGCGGCCAACAAACAGGGCCACGTCCGCGGTAAAAACGCCATTGCCGTAACGTATCCCGCTATTTCGTCTATCACGATTTTCGGGTTATCGTGTCCCGCGTATCCCTTAAATTGTACTTTTTTACATACCACTACCGCAAACGCCCAAACCGCCAACATACCTATGCTGTAAAGTATCTGGTCTTCGGGCATTATAAGTACGAGCGGAATCCCGACGAGCGTACCCAAAAAACCGGCCCCTGTATTTTTTTTAAACGGAATTACCAAAGCGGGCAGATAACTGATGAAAAATCCCGTTGCGAAGGCGCGCCAAATTATTTGCACGGCAGACTCCACGATTTTTTCAAGAGTTCCCAGTTGTTCTTTAAGTAGGACACGGCGCTCACCCACGTAATTACAGCTGCAACCGCCGTAATGGCGTACGGAATTTTGCACAACAGGATAAACAAAAATACACACACACTTTTTGCGCAGCCTGTCAGCAGGTGCGACAGGTGGTAAACATCTAACACAAAGAAAATGACGCCGATGGCCGTCATCTGGATAACGGTTTTGAATTTTCCCCACCGCTCGGCCGCCATCACTTTGCCTTCCAAGGCGGCAATCACGCGCAGTGTGGAAACCATCAACTCACGTAAAAGAATAAAGAAAACGGCCCAAATCGGCACGTCCAGTTCCTTAATGCCCACAAACGCAAAGAACGCCGCCGCGACGAGAATCTTGTCCACAAACGGATCTACGATTGCGCCAAAAGGCGTAATGGTATTGGTTTCGCGGGCGATTTTTCCGTCCACCCAGTCCGTACTGGCGGCCAAAATAAAAATCAGCGTGGCGATAAGGCGCGCCCAGCCGTACGGCAGTAAAATAAACAGAAACATTACAATAGACAAAGCGGCGCGGGTAAGCGTAATTTTATTGGCAAGCGTCATCTTCATTTAAAAAATCCTCCGAATACATCCGCCCCGAGCGGGGTATTTTTGCGCGCGCCGGAAAGCTCCGCCCGCGTCAGCATCAGTTCCGCCTCAACGGCAATAACCGACGGGAAAAAATCCCGTTTGGAAAGCGTCAGATAAAGCGTATAATCGCTCCCCTCTTTCGGCGTCAAAACCAGTACGGCTTCGTCCGCGTTCTGGCTTTGTACGGACGCGTTGTGCTTATCCACAAGCGCGGTATAGTTGCCGAAATCAAAAAGCGCTTGGTTAGGCTGCCCCTGCTGCCACTCTTTCCAAGAAAGCGTAGTTACCTTTGCGCCCGTTTCGTCCAAAATAATAATTTCTTTTTTATCCGTTATGGCCGACTGTTCCGTTTCTCCCGTGCGGGCAAACGTATCGAGCCGCAAAAAATTCTGCGCCTTGTCGTAAAACAGCGCGCCCTGAGAACGGCTAACCTCCACGCCGTCGTAAGAAGTGGTTTGTTTAAACTGCGTGGAAAGCGTACCGAGTTTTTTATCCCATTCTTTTAAACGCGCGGCCAGCTGCGCGGCCGTATAGACAACGTTCTTTTTCGGTTGGGGTTTCGGTTTTGCGGCGGGTTTTTCGGCAGCCGGTTTCGGCGTTTCGGCCGGCGTTTGCGGCGCGGCGGGAGCCGCAGTTTCCTGCGGTTTTTCCGGCACGGGCTGAGGTTTATCGTCCGAGCAGGCGGCCAGAGAACAGGCCAACAGCACAACTAAAAAAAGTTTATTTATAGACGGTTTCATACGTTTCTTCCTGATAGTCTTTATCATAGGGAAGGCTGTTTAAGTCTTCAATGGCTTGGTCAATCATTTCGTAATGGATTTCCCAACGGTTGGAGCCTTCCGGCTTGGAAATATACCCTTTCATTTCCAGTACGCTTAACATATTGGTCGCGCGCGCGCTGGAACCAAAGTGCGCTTTAAGTAAATCTTGCGAGACGCGGCGGCGTTCTTTAATTAAGTTTAACGCCTGTAAAAGCTCTTCGGGGCTGGTGCCAAGGCCGTCCTGCGGACGCTGTCCGGCGGGCTGTTCGCTGACGACTTGGACGGGATAATCCGGCCCGCCCTGCGCGCGCAGAAAATCGGCCACCGCGTTGATTTCTTTTTCGGACACATACGCCCCCTGAATACGAAGCGGCGTTTTATCCGAGGTGCTCTGGTAGAGCATATCGCCGCGGCCCAATAAATCTTCCGCGCCCGTGGCATCCAAAATGACTTTGGAGTCTATACCCGAAGCCACCTGTAACGCAATGCGGGAAGGTAAGTTTGCCTTAATGATACCCGTAATCACTTTTACGGAAGGACGCTGCGTGCACAAAATCAGGTGAATGCCAAGTGCGCGGCCCATCTGCGCCAAACGCTGAATGGAATCTTCTATGGACGCTTTGGTTTGCAGCATAAGGTCGGCCATTTCGTCGATAATCACGAAAATGTAGAACATTTTTTCTTCGCCGTGTTCTTTGGCCCACTGGTTGTACCCCTCGATATTTTTTACTTTGGCAAGCTGCATAATCTGCAAGCGTTTTTCCATCACTTTAACCAGTTTTTGCAACGACTGCGCCGCGCCGTTGGCGTCGGTTACCACATCCACGTCGTCGCACGAGGTTTTGGGGTCATACAGGTACGGAATCCCTTCGTACAGCGTAAGCTCCACGCGTTTGGGGTCAATCATCAAAAATTTCACCTCATCCGGACGGTGCTTGTACAGAAGCGACATAATAATGGTATGCAGACAAATGGATTTACCGCTGTTGGTGGCGCCGGCAATCAAAATATGCGGCCACTTTTCTGCCACCGAGCCGGCCGGATCGCCGTCGGCGTAGCGTCCCAAAGCGATGGGCATAACGGCCTTGGAGGACGCGTATACGGGCGACTGCAGAATTTCTTTCATCGTTACCATAACGGGACGGTCGTTGGGAATTTCGAATCCGACGGCGTTTTTGCCCGGGATAGGGGCTTGGACGCGAATCGCGCGCGCTTCCATACTGGCCTGAATATCCTGCGTGCGGGCGGTAATGGAGGCGATGGTCACGCCGGCGTCGGGCTTGATTTCGTAGCGGGTAACCACAGGCCCCGGGGATACGCCCGTGACGGTGGCGCGGATATCGAAACTTTTAAGCGTATCCTCCAAGCGGCGGGTGGCTTGGGCAATTTCATCGTCCGTCGGACCGACGATACCGTCTCCCACCGGATCGGCCAGCAAAGAAAGCGGCGGAAGCTGAAAGGTTTTGGGATCAAATTTTTTTACTTCGCCGTTTTCATCCACCGCTTTTTCGGAAGATTCTTTCGGGTTATCCTGCGTTAAATGCGCGGCGGAAATATCCTCGCGGCGCGGCAGTTTTATGGGCTCGGCCACCACCGCCTGCGGACGGCGAATTTCGGGCTTGGAACGGCGGATTTCAGGCGCCTCGTGAATTTCTTCGGCTACGGGCACGGCGATTTTCTCTTTGGCGGAGCGTTCGGCCTTTTCCTTAATATCGGCGCGGCCTTCGTTAAGTTTTTGTTTTAGTTCCGCGCGGGCTTCCATCCAGCCGTCAAAATCGTTGCGAACAAACTGGATTGTTGTTGATAATACCACAGACCACGGAATGGCAAACAGAATGTGCAGCCCGACGAGTGCAAAAGCTAGTGAAAAGAGCGCCGCACCGACGGAACCGGACACGCTTTTAAACGCATAAAATACGTCCTGCCCGATTTTTCCCCCACTGATAAGCGAATCCGTAAAAATCAGTTTTAACAGCGTAAGCAAACTGGAAACCGAGGCCAGCGTCAGGCCAGTTCCCAATAAAAAAAATAAAAACGATGCGCTTTTTTTGCGCACACTTTGCACCAGCCAATACGCCAAAAACAGCGGCAAGAGCCCCGCCGCCTGCCCCAAAAGTGCGGACAAATATAACGATACTTCTTCGCCGATGCGGCCGCTTGAAACATTAAACCATAAAATACAAAACAGCCACACACACAATGTGCCGCCTAAAATATAAAGGGCGGCGGTCATCCATGCGCGGGAAGATGTTTTTTTCGTTTTTCGTCTGGTTTTCTTGGCGGTATAGCAATACTTATACATATAGCTTATTTTACCTTTTTTTAGGTAGCTTGGGGTAAGGTTTTTTGGCTGCCCGCGCGGAGTCGGGCCGATACGGTGCAACAAAAATCCCCCGAAGCCGAAAAACGGCGTCCGGAGGATTTTTGGTAAAGGGTAAAACTACTTGACGGGCGGCTGAGGAGCAGCGGGAGCCGCAACAGGCTGCGTTTTCACGCCGGCTGTCCACGTAACGTGGTAATTGATACCGTCCGCTTCCAGCGAGATTTTGCCCTGTTGGTACAGCGCGCCGAGCGCCAAATACAGTACGGACGCTGACAAACGGAACGTCACTTTCAGCTGCCACGAGGTCGCTTTTCCGCGCTGCGCCAAAAACTCGCTAATGCGGGTTACTGCGGTTTGGATATTCTCTTGTAACGGATTCATAATTATACCCGTTCGAAAGCGAATAATGCATCGCCCTGTTTAACCGGTTTGCCGTTTTCCACAAGCACTTTTTTAATAATGCAAGGAAATTCGGCGCGGACTTCGTTAAATACTTTCATCGCTTCGATTAAGCAAATCACGTCGCCTTTGTTTACGCGCGCGCCTTCTTTGGCAAACGGCGGGGCGGACGGGGTGGATCCGCGGAAGAAAATACCGGTAAGGGAAGATTTGATGACATCTTTATATTGCTCTTGCGCCGCAACCCCGCCGGAAACCGCGCCGGAAGCGGCTGCGGTACCGCCGACATGAACGGGAACCGGAACCACCGCGGGTTTGGCTTTTACCAAGCGCAGATACAGGCCTTTTTGATCGTATTCAATCGTATCAATGTTATTGTCCTGCATAAAACCGTAAAGCTGTTTGACTTCTTTCAAAATCGGAGATTCTTTTACGGCGGCGGCTTTTTTGGCCGGAGCCGTTTTTTTGGCTGTTGTTTTTTTCATAACAAAAATAACCTCTGTTCCTTGATAATAACCAAAACTGCTTTTATTTATTTTACATAATTTTTAGACGCTTGGCTGTTTACTTCTGTTCCGGCGCGTTTTTTGTTTCTTCCCGCCGCAGCTTGTCTTCGTCGACAGGCTGCGCAATTCCCAAGGTGCGCTGCGCTTCGTAAGCGGACACGGCGTACCCCATACCGGATCCCAGTTCCGGTTTGAGCGTGCGGGTGTTTATGCCGATAACTTTGCCCGTGGCTTTCAGCACCAGCGGCCCGCCCGAGTTGCCCCTGTTGATGGCCGCGTCTACCTGAATTTCATCCGTACCGTTATAATCATTCAGCGCACTGATAATGCCCTGCGTTACTGTCCAGAATTTATCCTTTGGGCTGCCCAGCACGAGTACCGTGTCGCCCGTTTGATAATGCGAACGGTCCGCGTCCAATTTAAAGAACGGGAATTCCCCCTCCGCTTTTAAGAGGGCAACGTCGCGCTGTTTGTTTACTTTGACCACGCGGGCATAACGGAAGGGCGGTTCGTTTTGAAAAGGCGTAAAAGGAAAATCTTTATACAGGTAGAAGCGTACGTCCCGATGGTTTTCCACCACGTGGGCGTTAGTCAGTATATATCCGTTGGGGCTGATGAAAAATCCGCTTCCGTGCGAGTCGGACGTTTCTAAATAAACCGTTTTTTCCAGCATTTCCCGATAAGCTCCGTCGCGCCGCGGCAATAATTCCTGATCGTGCGCGCGGGAAAGCGTAGCGCGGTTTTCTTCCAAATTATTCATAATTTCGGATAAACAGTCCCGTAAATCTTTCTCCAAATTTTTACGCAAACTGCTGCCGCTGCTTTGCATAAACGCCGGCGACAGTACCGGATACAACAGCGTCAGCGTAACACGGTTGAACCAATACAACCCTTGGGACAGAGCATTTAAGGATATATCGTGACGGCGGGAAGCTTCCAATACTAAGGTAGCTTGACGGGAGTTGGGCTGGCGCAGCGTCAAGCGCACGGTCGTTTTAAACCCCGGGTGGTAGCGTTTTTCACGCCATGCCAAATGATCCGTTTCCGCCACAACGTAACGGTAATGAATATTATTCTCTTCTACGGAATAATCGATTTCCGCCACATAATCATACTGGGAAGATAAGCGTTTTCCTCCCGCCTCCACCCGCGTGAACAGAGTGCCGAGCGCATCAGCCGCCGCAACGGCGGCGCCGTCATCCGTGCGGAAGATATATTGGGCAGGAATATAGCGGTCCAGCCCGTCCATCGTTACGGTTTGTTGGATAAAGCGGTCCGTTACTACCAAAACGGACAAATCAATTTTATCCGGAAAAGAGGGTTTTTTATAGATGTTGCAGCGGATGCGTCCGTGATAAGTGCACCCCGCCGACAAGAAACATAAGGAAACAAGCACTGCGCAAACGGCGCGGCACAAATGGGATGCGTGGAAATTCATAATAATTTATTATATCAAAAAACGCTTCCTTCCACGGCAACGTTACTGGAGAGAAAAACTGTTTAATTCTCCAGCCGTATACGCCAATACGCGTTGAGTCCAAGTCAACAGTTTTTCATCTGAGCCGGCCGGAAAATTCCCTTCTAAAAGAATGTTTAAAATTTCCGCATCCATTCCTTCCAATTCTTGCAAGAGATCTGTTTTAGAAGAAAGATATCTTCCGCTCCGCGCAAAATGTACCGCCTGCAGCACAAAAAACGCTCCTTTATATAACTGTGCCAAAAATTTCGGCGTCATTGTACCGTGTACTTGCGTATGGCAAAGCGAGTGAAAAAGCGTTCCGGCCCCTGTTTGTGCCGCTTCCAAAGCGTCTTTTCGGGAGGGTTTAGGCAAAATATCCTCAAAAGAGCCGTAGAGCGTTTTCGTGTCAAAAGAAAATTGAAAAAGCTCCGCACGCGGCCAATTTTTCAAATCCTCCCGTCCGGAAATAAACCCGCATGCGGGGTGCGAAGAAGCGGGCATTTGTGCCAGCAGATTTTTATAAACCGCCAAATCCTGCGGGGATAAATCGTCAAGGATAACGACGGCGTCAATATCGCTTTGTTCGTGCGCTTCCCCCCTGTTAAAACTGCCCTGCAGACCTACGGCCGCCAAACGCGCGCCGAAAGCGTCTTTCAGGCGGCGAGTCAGTTCGCCCATCCAATCATTAATGTTAAATGTCATCACGGATCTCCTGGAGAATAAAAACTAAACTCCTTACTGAATAAAAAAGAGGAAACTCCCCAGACGAAAAAAGTCTGGAGAGTTTCTTATTTTACTGCGTGAAACTATTTCAGCAAGGCTTTGCGGGATAAGCGCACTTTGCCGTTATTATCGATTTCCACGCATTTTACTTCGACAATGTCGCCCAAGTGGAGCACGTCTTCCACTTTGTTGATGCGGTGTTTTTCGATTTCGGAAATGTGCAAGAGTCCGTCCTTGCCGGGCAAGATTTCCACAAACGCGCCAAACGGCTGAATGGAAACCACTTTTCCTTTGTAGATTTTATTGACTTCCGCTTCCGCGGTCATCATATCAATCTCGGCTTTGGCCATATCCAAGCGGTCGGCGTTGGCGGCGGCGATGGTTACCGTTCCGTCTTCGGCGATGTCAATCTTGGTTTCGGTGGTTTCAGTAATGCGTTTAATGTTTTTGCCGCCAGGGCCGATTAACGCGCCGATTTTGTCCACGGGGATTCTCATTTTGAAGATGACGGGAGCAAAGCGGGAAACTTCTTTCTTCGGCTCGGCAATCGTTTTCTCCATATGATCCATAATGAACATACGGCCTTCAGTGGCTTGTCTGATGGCTTGATGTAAAACATCCAGTGGGATACCCGTTTTCAGTTTTACGTCCATCTGGAAGGCCGTAATACCTTTGCGGGAACCGGTCAGTTTAAAGTCCATATCGCCCAAGTGGTCTTCCAGGCCCATAATGTCGGACAGAACAACAAATTTGCCGTCGCCCGAAATGGCGCCCATCGCAATACCGGAGCAGGGCGATTTCATCGGCACGCCCGCGTCAAACAAGGCTAACGAACCGCCGCAGACGCTGGCCATAGAGGAAGATCCGTTGGATTCCATAATGTCGGACACGACGCGAATCGTGTACGGGAATTCTTCTTCGCTCGGGATAAGCGGCATTAAGGCGCGGCGGGCAAGTTCCCCGTGACCGATTTCGCGGCGGCCCGGAGAGCGGTCCGGTTTGCATTCGCCGGTAGAGTAACCCGGAAAATTGTAGTGCAGCATAAAGCGTTCGTAGGTGGTGTCGTCCAACCCTTCAACCATTTGCTGGTCGTCCGGCGTACCTAAGGTGGCTACGGCCAAGGACTGGGTCTGCCCGCGGGTGAACAAAGCCGAACCGTGAGCGCGCGGCAAGAGGCCGACCATAGAGCTCAAAGGTCTGATTTCGGTCGGTTTGCGGCCGTCCACGCGCACGCCTTCGTGCAGCACGAGGTTGCGGGATTCTTCATACATAATGTTTTCCAAAGCGATACCGGCATACATAGCGGCGTTATCGCCGTAAGCGGCGGTAAGTTCTTCGGTGAAGGACTTTTTCAGCGCAGCCACTTGGTTGTCGCGGGTTTGCTTGTCGGAAAACGCGTGCAGAATCTTTTTGGCTTCTTCGCGGAATTTGCCGTTGGCCAAATCGACCACTTCCTGCGGCAGTTTTTCCACGACGTATTCAAATTTCGGTTTGCCGGCCAGTTCGCGCAGTTTAAGCTGCACGTCGCACATTTTGTCAATTTCCGGCTTGGCGGTTTCCATCGCCTTGATAATGGCTTCTTCTTCCACTTCTTTGGCGCCGCCTTCCACCATCAAAAGCCCCTGTTTGGAGCCGGCGATAACAAGGTCCATATCGCAGGACTCTTGTTCTTCTTTGGTGGGGTTGACGATGTACTGCCCGTCTTTGCGGCCGATACGCACGGCGGCTACGGGTTCGTTAAACGGAATGTTGGAAATGACTAATGACGCGGACGAGGCCAAAACGGACAAGATGTCGGCGTCGTGTTTTTCGTCGCTGGAAATGACCATCGCCGTTACGCTGGTTTCGCAGGCGAAGCCTTCGGGGAAAATCGGGCGGATGGTGCGGTCAATAATGCGGGAAGAGAGCGTTTCTTTTTTGCTCGGTCTGCCTTCGCGTTTGAAAAAACCGCCGGGGATTTTTCCCGCGGCGTAGGTTCTTTCTTTATAATTGACGGTAAGCGGCATAAAATCGGAAATGCCCGGTTTTTGCTCTTTGGTGGAAACGGAAGCCGCGAGCACCATGGTATCGCCCATCGTGGCTACGACGGCACCGTCGGCCTGTTTAGCCATTAAACCGGTTTGCAGTTTAATGGTTTCGTTTCCGACGGTTACTTCCACTTCGTGGATGTCGAATTTATGGTTAAAATTTTGCATTAGGTGTTATTTCCTTAATTTAAGTTCTTGGGTAAGTTTTTGGTATTTTTCAAAGTCGGTTCTTTTCAAGTAAGCCAAGAGGCGTTTTCTTTGTCCGACCAATTTGTTGAGGCCTCTTTCGCCCGCAAAATCTTTCGGGTTGGCTTTCAAGTGGTTGGAAATATATTGGATGCGTTCCGTAATAAGCGCAATCTGCACCGCAGCGGAACCGGTGTCGTTGGCGCCATTTTGGAATTTGCTGATGATATTTTTTCTGTCTTGCATCGAAAGTACCATTGTTTTGTACACTTAGACTGAACCCTGCCGACCAAGCGTTCTTTATCCGAAAGAACACCGAGCCGGAGAACAGCCTTCTCCTATATTTAATTTTTATACTTACTAAAGTACATACTAATTATAACAAATTAATCCGGCCGAGGGAAAGCCCTTTATAAATGGCGGTTTTCTTCCGGTGCGGGGCCGTATTCGTTGGCATAAGGGGAACCCTCTTGGGAAGTCAACTCCCGCGCAAAGTCCATGCCCAGAATCCCCCTGCAACCATGTGTAACGGTATAGAATGCGCTGTACCCCAAATCGTGTCCTCTGCGTATAACGGCGGATAGCATAGTAAAAAATAAAACCAGCAGGGCCGCCACTCCATAAGAAGGAGACGTCCGGTCGATTGCACCGGTAATAAGGCGAAAGATTTTACTGTCCGGAAACCGATAATCCAATATCCAAATGAATAGTACTGCCGACAGCATCACAAAAGATATCGTCCATATGCAATAACGGTACTCCTTCGCGCTCGCGCGGCCGAACGGATACCAAAACAGCAGTATGCTTTTTAACGAATACTTTACGGCGTTAAATAAAAAGATCATATAAAGTATTATAATAAATAAAATTTTACCGAATTAAAAATTTTTGCGCCGCAGCCGGTATATCATCACTTCATTCGTCCGTTAGACGAGCGCCGAAGGGAAGGTATATAAAACGAACGCCCGCCGGAAATTCCGGCGGGCACGGGGTGTTCTTGTAGGAGGTTAGAAACACACATTTAAAATTAATCCACAAGCCCCAAATCAACCGCTTGCTTATAAGGGGCATTTTCCAAATCCAAATCCGCCAAAGTGCGAAAATGATTAAATTCGCGGGAAATCCAAGAGAACTCCCTGTCTAATCGCTGTTTTTTAAGAGCCTGCACAGCCACCGTTTCTGCATTTTTGGTTTCCATAAGGGCGTCCTCCTTTTATAATTTATAAATTTTATACTATAAGAATAGCGCTTATAGACGGGAAAAAACAGGGTCATTGGACCCATATACCTCTGGAATTTGGACCCAACCAGATTTCCCGCGCCAGTCCCGCCGAAAAATAGGTCTTTGGACCTATACTTTCCAATTTGATATACTGCTTATATGATGGATATGCAACCCATTTTAGCACGTGCCCTGCGGCAGGAAACGCTTTCCAAAACGGACATAGTTTCCCTTCTTTCTATTCCTGAACCGGCCCCGCTGTTTGACGCAGCCGACCAAGTGCGCCGGAAATTTGTGGGGGATGAGGTGTACCTGCGCGCGCTGATTGAGTTTTCCAATTATTGCAAAAATGATTGCTTGTATTGCGGAATCCGCCGTTCCAACGCGGCGGCGCAACGATACCGGCTGACGCCGCAGGGAATTATCCAAACGGCGCAAAAAGCCGTAGGGCTTGGCTATAAAACAGTAGTGCTCCAATCGGGCGAGGACGTATGGTTTGACACGGATAAACTATGCCATATCATCCGCGAAATCAAAAAACTGGGCGCGGCGGTTACGCTGAGTATCGGCGAAAAAACGCGCGAAGAATACGCCGCTTACCGTCAGGCGGGTGCGGACCGCTATCTGCTGCGCCTTGAAACCGCCGACGAAGCGTTGTACGAAAAATTGGATCCCGCTATGAGCTGGGACAACCGCGTCCGCTGTCTGTACGATTTAAAAGAATTGGGTTACGAAGTCGGCTCCGGCTCGCTTGTCGGCCTGCCCAACCAAACGCTTGAAAGTTTGGCGGACGATTTAATTTTCTTCAAAAATCTGCCCGTGGATATGGCGGGAATCGGGCCGTTTATCCCCCACCCGCAAACGCCGCTTGCCGCCGAAAGTACGCAAGGACACTTTGAACTGTCTTTAAAAATGATGGCTGTTATGCGTCTTTTACTGCCCGATATCAACATTCCCGCCACCACGGCGATGGAAACGCTTCACCCGCGCGGACGGCTGCTTGCGCTTGCGTGCGGGGCCAACGTGGTAATGCCTAACGCCACGGAAGGCAGCGCGCGTATCAAGTATGAATTATATCCCGGGAAAATCTGCACAGGGGAGGCGCCGGAACAATGCCGCGCGTGCATTCAGCGCAAGATAGAAAGTATTGGGCGCACCGTCAATTTTTCCTACGGTTTCCACGGCGACTTTTTAAAAGGAAAGTAAAACGGGCCAGGGAATTTCCTGTTGAATACTTACCAGTTTTTAAAGCGTTCCAATATTGCTTCTACCGGTTGTGTTTCGCGGGAAGAATACACCACCGCCTGACGGGTGGTCGGGTTAATCAGGCACAGACCGGAACAATGATCAAAAATCCAAAACGTGGGGCAATTCTCTGCACCGTTGCAAGACAAAGACACCGCGCCGCGCACTTTAATTACTCCTTCGTCATAATAATCCCCGTATTCATCGCGCAGTAACTGCCATACGCGTGTCCGCAGTGCGCGGGCATAAGGGCAAGTAGGGTTCATTATTTGCACCACATACTTTTTATTTCCCGACAAATACTGTTTGTAAGCGGGGTTGGATTTTATCCCGTTATACACGCTGGCGGGAATTGAAACAAGTTTGGTATGTGCTAGTCCCGCCGTACTGGGAGCACGTCGGGAGGCCGCAGCAGGTGCAAGGGGGGCAGCAGGTACAGACTGCGCGGAGTGCGCCCTACTATCTTTTTGATAGTAGGCAACCTCTCTGGTCAAAAATTTGCCGCCAAAAAACAGAGAACCCATCATAAATATAAGAATACAAAGAGTTGAAATAATATCGCGCATAAACTATCTTCTCAAAGAAATTTCTTTTATTATAACATAAAAAATTCAGATACATCTTTTCTTTAAATCAGAAATGTATTACAATATAGAAGACAAAAGCGGACACCCGTCCGTGCCGTGCTATTTTACATTGGAGAAACGACTATATATGGTAAAAAAATCCGTCAAAAAAGCGGCCAAACCCGCCGCCAAAAAGACTGTAAAAAAAGCCGTTAAAGCCGTCAAATACGTTTATTCTTTCGGTGCAGGAAAAGCCGAGGGGAATGGCAAAATGAAAGAATTATTGGGTGGAAAAGGGGCCAACCTCGCCGAAATGTCCGGCCAGTTAAAACTCCCCGTTCCTCCCGGTTTTACCATTACTACTGAAGTGTGTACCTATTATTGGAATAATAAACGCACCTATCCAAAAACCTTAAAATCCGACGTAGAAGCCAACCTCAAAAAAATTGAACGCGAAACAAAAAAAGTGTTCGGTTCCGAAAAGAATCCGCTTTTGGTGTCCGTCCGCTCCGGTGCACGTGCTTCTATGCCCGGTATGATGGAAACCATTTTAAATATCGGCCTGACGGAAAAAACGATCCCGGGGATGATTGCCAAAACGGGCGATCCCCGCTTTGTGTATGACGCGTACCGCCGCCTGATTATGATGTATTCCGACGTAGTAATGGAAAAAGCCGCCGGAATTGAACCCAAGGACGGCGAAGGCATTCGCAAGATTTTGGACGGTTTGCTCGGCGATGTAAAAACCAAACTCGGCGTGAAAGACGATACGCAAATCCCCGCAGAAGAACTGATTAAACTCTGCGCGGAATTTAAGAAAACCGTCAAAAAAGTGCTCAAAAAAGACTTTCCGGACGACGCGATGGAACAGCTCTGGGGCGCCATCGGCGCGGTGTTTGCGTCTTGGAACGGCAAACGCGCCATTGCCTACCGCAACATTGAAAATATCCCGCACGACTGGGGCACCGCCGTCAACGTGCAAACGATGGTATTCGGTAATATGGGCGACACCAGCGCCACGGGCGTAGCGTTTACCCGCAACCCGGGCAACGGCGACAGCCATTTCTACGGCGAATATTTGGTCAATGCCCAGGGCGAGGACGTGGTGGCCGGAATCCGCACCCCCTCTCCGATGAATAAGTGGTCTGCCAACGCGCACTCCAAACATCTGCCGACGCTTGAAAAAGTAATGCCCAAAGCCTATAAGGAACTTGACGCTATCCAGAAAAAACTGGAAAAACATTTCCACGATATGCTGGATATTGAATTTACCATTGAGGACCAAAAACTCTGGATGCTTCAGTGCCGCGTCGGCAAGAGAAACGGCACCGCGGCCGTACAGATGGCTCTTGATATGGTAAAAGAACGCCTTATTACCAAAGAAGAAGCCGTTCTGCGCGTTACGCCGGCGCAGCTCGGAGAACTGCTTTTGCCCGCCATTGACCCCAAAGCCGAAGCGGGCGTCACGCCTGTAGCCAAAGGTCTCCCCGCGGGCCCGGGCGGCGCGGCCGGAACGATTGTGTTCAGCTCCCTAGACGCCATCAAACTGCAGGAATCGGGCCAAAACGCTATTTTGGTGCGCGAAGAAACCAACCCCGAGGATATTGAAGGTATGCGCGCGGCGGCCGGTATTCTTACCCAGCGCGGCGGTATGACCTCGCACGCGGCGCTTGTGGCGCGCGGCTGGGGCAAATGCTGTATTGTGGGCTGCGGCGAGTTGGAAATCAATTTGAACGATAAAACCGTCAAAATGGGCGGCAAAACGTATAAAGAAGGCGACGCGCTGACCCTGAACGGGACGAAAGGTTTTGTCTACGACGGCGCGCTTAAAATGTTGGCCGCCGGAGAAGGAAACAAAAACCTGGCCGCGTTCCTCTCCCTGTGCGACAAAGTGCGCACCTTAAAAGTGCGCGCCAACGCCGATACGGAAGAAGACGCCTTAAAAGCCCGCAAATTCGGCGCAGAAGGCATCGGCCTGTTCCGTATTGAACATATGTTCTACGGCAAAAATTCCGAAAAGCCGCTTTTCATTCTGCGCAAGATGATTCTCTCCGGCTCCGAAGAAGAACGCAAAGCCGCCGTGGAAGAATTGTTCCCCTTTATGAAGCGGGATATTAAAGCTACGATGAAAGCAATGTCCGGCTACAGCGTAACCATCCGCTTAATGGATCCGCCGCTGCACGAATTTGTGCCCACCCTGCCCGAAAAACAGCAGGAACTGGCCAAAGAACTTGGTATCACAATGGACGTTTTCAAAGAACGCGCCGCAGGCCTGCACGAAGTCAACCCGATGATGGGCCACCGCGGTATCCGCTTGGGTATAACCTATCCGGAAATTACGCTTATGCAGTCCCGCGCGATTTTTGAATCCGCCGCCGAACTGATTAAAGAAGGCCATAAAGCCGTGCCGGAAGTGATGATTCCGCTGACCTGCGACGTAAACGAAATCGTCGCCCAGAAAAAACTCATCCGCGAGGCTTACGACGAAGTAGTGGCGAAAACGAAAGTCAAAAAGCTGAACTACTCCGTCGGTACGATGATTGAAATCCCCCGCGCCGCCGTTCTTGCTTACGAAGTGGCGGGCGAAGCGGATTTCTTCTCGTTCGGCACCAACGACCTCACGCAGATGACGTTCGGTTTCTCGCGCGATGACATCGGTTCGTTCCTCCCCGAATACTTGAAACAGGGCATTTTGGAAGCTGACCCGTTCCAAACGCTTGACCAGCGCGGCGTGGGCATGCTTATCCAACACGCCGTATGCGAAGGGCGCGACCGGAAACCCAACCTGAAAGTGGGCATCTGCGGCGAACACGGCGGAGACCCCGAAAGTGTGGAATTTTGCCACCGCGAAGGGTTTACCTATGTATCCTGCTCGGCGTTCCGCGTGCCGATAGCCCGTTTGGCCGCCGCGCAAGCCGCCGCCAAAGACGTGCTTGCCAAAAAACGCAAATAAGTTCTTGCATATAAAAAAGCTCCCCGCGCTTGTTGCTAGCGGGGAGTTTTTTATCTAATTAAAACCGAAGTGAGCCGACTTCCTCTTACGCCGGCAAGCCGATAAAGTTTAAAATAAATAGTCAGGAAAGAAAAAGTTTCTTATAATATACATATCTTAGATTAAGGAGAATATTGGCTGAAAAAGGCCCTGAACCGGCCTGGAAAAATTTATCTGTTTTTGAAGCCGTCTGAACGGAAGACGGGTACTTGAATAAAGTTCACAAACAGTTCAAAAACAGTCGTTTTAGGCACAATACACGCAAGCTGATCCCTTGCCCGTATTGTGCCAAGTGTTTGTCGTCTATCGGCAAACCACGGCTGTTATATTTGGGCTACTGTTTGTGGGCTCAGGATAATGGCCGTTTTTATTGCCATAACTGAGCCCTGAGTATAGGAGAAAAAGTGTATGGCAATAAAACATAACGGATTTACGCTTATTGAATTGTTGGTGGTTGTTCTTATTATTGGCATATTGACGGCGGTTGCCGTGCCGCAATATCAAAAAGCGGTGGAACGTGCAAGGTCCTCTGAAGCGTTGGTTAATGTGAAGGCGTTGGTTAGCGCCTTAAAAGTATATAAAATGGCAAATGGAACGATTACCGATGATTTAAGTCAGCTGGACATAGATTTAACGGGTAGATTAAGCCAAAACAATAAACAATTAGCCTCTAATTTGTTTACCTACTCCATAAGTGATATTACATGTTACAGGATATATGCCAAGCGCAATAATCCGCAAAATATTCCTTCTTTATCCTATACTATTTATTACAGGGATGAAACGGGTTATGTTTGCCATGCGGAAAATCCGGCCACATACTCTTTATGCCGCAGTATATGCAACGGGGCGGAACTGTCTCTAATCTTAGTGGGAAGTGAGAGCGCAAAAGAGTGTGTCATAAAATAAACTGAAAACTCTTATTTGCGCGTTTAAAAAACGGTACATTCCCCCGCACCAGACAATGCAGGCCGAACACCTGCGGATTGGGCACGTGCTCAGGGCCATAAGGAAACATTATCTTGTTTAGAGAAAACAACTGGAAAACCTGCTCAAAAGGTGCTACAATAGGAAGTCGTATACTTTGATTAAGGAGCTTTTTCCTATGAAAAAACTGTTCGCTTTGGCGGGAGCCAGCTTGATGTTGGCCGCCTGCGCCACCCCCAGCACTTATGTAGGCAATGCCCTCTTCAGCCAGACCAGTCAACCGATGTTGGTTACCGCTAATTCCGGTTCCAGAGTCGGCCGCGCCTGCGCCACCAATATTTTGGGAATTTACATTTCCGGCGATATGTCTATTGAAGCCGCCAAGAAAAACGGCAGAATCACCAAAGTGGCTTCTGTGGACAGAGAAATCAGAAGCTATGCCGTGTGGGCAGAAGCCTGCACTGTCGTTAAAGGCAACTAAGTTTTTTAGCAGGCCCCGAATTTCGGGGCCTTTTTGCTCTTTTTCTCCATAACACCAGGACCTTTTTACCCTGCCTTCTGGGTCCAAAGACCCTGTTTTTTTACACCAAAAACAGCCATACTGTATATAGGCAACTTTAATACGGGAGATAGTTTATGCAAACAAATACGGACAATCTGCTTATTATGAGTATGGAATTTATCGCTGTTTCCTCCAAAACGCGATAGTCATAATTTTTCAGACAGCAACTATACGGGCATTTGCCCGTTTTTATGCCTTTTTCCCTTTACGCAAGAGAGATTATTTACTAAAATATAATTATGGATGCTTTTCCTATTATCGTTTCGTCCCCGTCCGGCGCGGGAAAAACCACTATTGTGGATGCCGTATTAAAGCGCGATAAATCCGTTTCACGCGTGATTACCGCCACCACCCGTGCACCGCGCAAAGGCGAAAAAGACGGCAAGGATTACCATTTTCTGACGATTAAACAATTTGAACAAGCCATTAAAAAAGGCCAAATGCTTGAATGGGCGCAAGTGCATACGCACTATTACGGGATTCCCAAAAAATCCGTAGACACGCTGCTGAAAAAAGGAATTTGTCCCATTTTGGTTATCGACGTACAAGGTGCGCGAACGGTCAAGAACGAATATCCGCAGGCCGCCACGGTGTTTATCGTTCCGCCCAGTTTAAAAGAGCTTAAAAAGCGCATTTTGGGCAGAAACGACAATACGCAGGATATCGAAATCCGCTTGGAAACCGCCAAAAAAGAGATGCAGGAGCTAGACCGTTACGACTATGCGCTCCTCAACGATGATTTGGAAAAAGCCGTAAACGATATGGCCGGGATTGTGGCCGCCGAACAGTGCCGCGTAAACCGCCAAGATTTAAAAAAGATTAAAAATCTTAAGTAATACGAGGGAGCGAATATGTCCGCAAAAAATGATAAAGAATTTGACGCCAGGTTGATGAACTATGAAGGCGATCGTTATGATATTGTCGTGCTTGCATCCACTTGGGCAAAAGAACTTAAAAAGAAACAGGAATACAAAAACCAACCCCACGCCGTAGTGATTAAAGTGGCGCTGGACGATATCCTTTCCGGCCGCGTAACCAAAGACGAAGTGCTGCGCATCAGCAAAGAAAATCTGGAAGCGGAACTGCGCGCGCAGGAAGAAGCCCGCAAAGAAGCGGAACGCAAAGCCAAAGAACCGATGAGATTATAATGGCGCAGGATTCGCTTATCCGTTTGGCCGCAGAGTTGAAAAACTTTTTGGCCGCACAGGACGAAGATGAATTTATTGCAACGGCGGCGGCAATCCCCGCCGCCGTTTGCGTTGCGTCCGCACGGGCTGACGAACAACCCGCGGAAAACTGCGTCCGCCGGATGCCCGCTCCTATGCCGGAAGGCGAAACCTTAACCGTTGAATTTCCGCGCGCTCAAGCGCGCCGGCACGCCGCAAAGACCGCTCCCGCCTTTACACAAGAGCCCGCGGCGCAAAAAACCTTTTCAGACCGACAGGAACCCGCCCTTATGAATACCGCCCAAAAAACCGCCGCGTTGGCGGAACTGGCCGACACCATTAAAAATTGTTCGCGCTGCCCGCTGGGCGCCACGCGTATTAACGCCGTTCCGGGTGAAGGGAATGTGGACGCGGAGCTGATGTTCATCGGCGAAGGCCCCGGGTTTGACGAAGACCGCCAAGGCCGTCCCTTCGTCGGACGCGCTGGCCAGCTCTTGGATAAAATGATTGCGGCGATGGGTCTTACACGTGAGCAGGTGTTCATCGCCAACATTGCCAAATGCCACCCGATGACCGACCCTTTGCACCCCGAAAAACACGGTAACGACCGCGCTCCGAATGCGGGCGAAATCGCCTGCTGCCGCAAGTATTTGGAACAGCAAATCGCCATTATCTGTCCGAAATACATCGTCGCGCTGGGCGGCGTATCGGCCAAAGCTCTGATTTCGGATGCCAAATCCTTGGGGGCACTCAGGGGCCGCTTCTATGATTTAAGTTTGGACACTATAAAACTCCCCCGCCCCGTTAAAATTTTAGCCACCTTTCACCCCGCCGCGCTTTTGCGCAACCCAAGTTGGAAAAAGGATGCGTGGGTTGACCTGCAAATGGTAATGGCCGAACTGGGATTAAAAGGCGCGTCTAAATAAAAAATTATGTTTTGCAAAGTCGTCTTTGACGTTCCGCTTGACCGCGATTTCGATTACGCCGTTCCCGCCGAATTGGAAGGAAAAATTCTTGCCGGTGCGCGCGTGACGGCTCCGTTCGGCCGTGTGCTGACGGGCGGAATGGTTACGCAAGTGACTGAAATTTCCTCCGCCCCTGAAGGAATCGCTTTAAAAGAAATCGCTTCTCTGGTAGACAAACGCCCTATTTTCGGTTCGGACCTGTTCCCCCTCGCCCGTTTTATGAAATCCCGCTGGGGCGGCCCGATCGGGCAAATTCTCTTTGCCCTCGTTCCCCCGCAGCCGTATTTTAAATTGGATATGCCGCCTGCGTCCCTGCACATCGATGTAAAAACGCCGAAATTTGCACTTACGCCGTCGCAGAAAAAGGCCTTGCAAACCGTACGCGCTTTCCCCGCGTATGAGTTTCATCCCGTGCTGTTAAATGGCCCCGCTTATACGGGGAAAACAGAAACCGTACTGCGTCTGGCGGGCGACGTGCTGTCCGGTTACGGCCAAGCGTTAATTACGGTGCCGGACATTGTGGGCGCAAGGCAGCTTATTGCCGAAGCCGAAGAACGGTTCGGCGCGGATAACGTGTTCTGCTGGCACAGCAAAATGTTATTGTCCAAAAAGAAAAAATACTTTTCCGCAGTATCCAACGGCGTTCCGTGTGTAGTGATTTCTGCCCGTTCGGGCGCGTTGCTTCCCTTTAAAAACCTGCGCCTTGCTGCCGTGTTGGACGAAGAAGACGACAACTATAAACAGGAAGAAAACAAACCTTTCTACCACCTGCGCGACGTATTAATGTTCCGCGCAAAAATGCACGGCGCCGCACTCCTGTTTGCTTCCGGCTCGCCCAGCGCAGAAATGTTAAAGCTGGTGCAAACGGGCGAAGTGAAACAACTCGATTTTAAAGAACCCGTATCCGGCCACGCGTTTACGCCGCAGATTAAAGTTACGGACAAAAAAGGAGAAAAATCGAAATTCCTATCCGATTTTTTACTTTCCGAACTGGCGGAAAATCTGCGCCGGAAAGAAACCGCTCTTTTAATTTTAAACCGCCGCGGTTATGCTAACGCGTATTATTGTTTAAACTGCGGAACATACGCCAAGTGTAAAAAATGCGGCGCGATTCTGGCGCGCGAAAACACGCCGGAAACGGGAGACACGCTCGTCTGCAAAAAGTGCGGCCGCAAAGAAACGCTCGCGCAGAAATGCCCCAAGTGCCAAAATCTGATTTTTAAATCGCGCGGCGGCGGAACGCAAAAAATCATTACCGAGCTGACCAAATTTTTTCCCAACGCCAAACTGCTGCGCTTGGAATCGGACACGCTGAAAACGAAATCCGGCCAAGGTTTTGAAGCGCTTAACGCCCTTAAAACGGGAAATGCGGATATTATTGTGGGCACGCGTATGGCTTCGGGCGCGCTTCGCGGCGCAAAAGTAACGCTTGCCGCCGTGTTGGACGCGGAATTGGAGCTCGACAGTCCCGATTTCCGCGCTTCCGAAAAATTCGGGCAGACCTTGTTTGCCCTGCGCGGTCATTTAAGCGGCATAAAAGGCGGACGCCTCATCATTCAGGCGGCGGATAAGGAAGCGTACGATTATTCCCCCCTGTTGGCGGGCGACTATACCGCAGCCGCGGAAACGGAAATCCTGCTGCGCGAAAGTTTTTCCTATCCGCCGTTTGTTCACTTGTTTAAAGTGGTAATCAAAGCGAAAGAAACCGCTTTGCTTAACAGCGAAACCGCGCGCTTAAAACGTTTGTGCGCGCCGCTCTCAACGGAAGTGCTCGGCCCCGTGTGGTGCGCAAAAAAGACCGATACGTTAAAAAAACAATACCTTTTGTTTAAGACGGACGACGCCCGCCGCGCGGACTTGTTGGCCGAACTGGACAGTTTTGTTCCCGCCAAAAAAGTTACCATAAAACTGGCCGCCGACCCGTATGATTTTTATTAAGAAGAAAATATGAACTGGAAAAACCTCTTTCGTTTTGCACCCCGCGCCGGACGGGAAGAATTTGCCGCCGTGGGCCTTGTTTGTAACCTGCTGACGTTTGGCAACCTGTTGTTGTCCTTTCTGCCAGTGACCAATAAATTTTCGTCGGGGCCAGTCTTGCTTATTCACTTGTTTTCACTCCCCATATCACTACTGGCGTTTTGGGTGGGGCTTGCGCTTTATTCCCGCCGGTTGCACGATTTTAATTTGTCGCTGTGGTGGTATATTTTATATGTGGTTATCACCACGGGGATTTCGCTTTTCTCCAAAGCAGGAGCGCTTTTCGTCAGCGCGCTGGGCGTTTGCGTGTGGGCGTTTTTAGCATTAAAAAAAGGCCCCGCCGAAGAAAACCGCTTTGGCGAAAAAGCCGAACCGTTCTTTCCGCACAGCTTTGGTTTCCCCGTATTTTGCTTAACGGCCGCGCTCGGGATTTTGGTGGTTGCCGCCATGGCAGGGTTTTCCAAATACGCTATGGAACACTCCGCTGTTTCCCAACGGCAACAGGCCGCACAGTCCGCGCGTTTCTAATCTTTTTTTGCCCCTGATGAAAAACGCTTTTTAACTTATTCTAAAAAAAGAAAAGTCGTTACAAGGGGGTAGCGTATGTTTAGATTGAATGGACGTATGGGACGATTGTCCTATTTTTTCACTTCTGTATTTTGCTGGATTCTGCTCAGCTTTCCCGCCTATTATTTCTGGCGCGCCGAAACGGCAGTAAATTTTTTTGTGCCGTCTATGTTCTTTTGGGCGATCGGTTGGATGATCATGATTTGGGGTATTGCGTGGTTATGGTCTGCCAGCGTACGCAGACTGCACGATTTTAACGCGTCGGGATTTTGGGTGATTTTAGTCTACTTACTGCCGGTCAGCGTGATTGTGCTTTGGTTGTGGCCGGGTACGCAGGGAGAAAACCTCTACGGCCTGCGGCCGTAATATCTTTCTGCAAAGCCGTCCGGACGGGAGCACAAATCCCTGCCGGACGGTTTTCTTTTGGTGCGCAACGGTCTTTCGTATATGCTAGAATATAAAAAATACCCGTTTTTATTATGGAGAAAATCCTCATGACCGTTGAAGAACAAATTAATTTTTTAACGCGCGGCTGCGTGGATGTTGTATCCAAGGCCGACCTTGCCAAAAAACTCGAAAGTGGCAAAAAACTAAAAGTAAAACTCGGCTGCGACCCGACCAGCGCAGACCTGCACCTCGGGCACAGCGTGGCGCTTTCGCTCCTGCGCCGGTTTCAGGACTTGGGGCATACGGCAGTGCTCGTTATAGGCGACTTTACCGCCGCCGTGGGCGACCCCTCCGGACGCGATTCGACCCGCCCCGTTCTTCCGCGCGAACAAATTTTGGAAAACGCCAAAACCTATACGGACCAAGCTTTTAAAGTATTGGACCCGTCCAAAACCGAAATCCGCTTTAACGGCGAATGGCTCGACCCGTTCGTAACGGGTAAAGAACTGCTTCAAACGCTCCAAAAAGTAACCGTGGCGCAAGTGCTCGAACGCGACGACTTTAAAAAACGTATGGCTTCCGGCAACCCCATCAGTCTGTTGGAAGTGCTTTACAGCTTGTTTCAGGGGCAGGATTCCGTCGCGCTTCACGCGGACGTGGAACTGGGCGGCACGGACCAGATTTTTAACTTACTCGTCGGGCGCCAACTGCAAAAGAACCACGGGCAGGAACCGCAGGTGGCCATTACGGTGCCGCTTCTTGTGGGGTTGGACGGCGTGAAAAAAATGTCCAAATCCTACGGCAATTACGTGGGGCTTAACGACGAACCGAACGATATGTTCGGAAAACTGATGTCCATACCCGACGAACTGATGCCAATGTACTACGAACTGTTGACAAGCGAAAATATGGACGAAATAAAAGCGATGCATCCAATGGCCGCCAAAAAGAAACTGGCGGGTATTTTGGTTGCGCGTTTCCACAACGAAAAAGCCGCCGAGGCCGCCTTGGAAAACTTTGAAAAAGTCTTCTCCAAAAAAGAACTCCCCACCGATATCCCCGAATTTAAACCGGAAGAAGGCGCCACGCTTTCCGCCGTTTTATTCGCCGCCGGAGCCGCCCCAAGCAAAAACAAGGCCCGCGGGCTGATTGAACAAGGCGCTGTGCGCCTAAAAGGCGAAAAAGTGACGCAGGACGGCCCGCTGTCTTTCGAAACGGGCGACGTACTGCAGGCAGGCAAACGTCACTTCTTTAAACTGGTGAAATAACGGATGAAACGGTTTCTCCTTTTTTGCGGAATCTTCGTTTTTGCGCTCGCGTTTTTAACGTGGGGCGCAAAAACGTATTTTTGCAGTAAAGGGGATTTAACCGTCGTTACCATTGAACCCGGCCAAAGCGGATCGTCCGTGGCGAAAATGCTCAAAGCCAAGGGCGTTATCCGCAGCGAACTGGCGTTTAAAATTCTGCTCAAACTTACCTCCTCCGCGCGCGATTTAAAAGCCGGACGGTTTGATTTGCGCAAAAATACGTCCTCGTTTGAAGTCATCAACTGCATTAAAAGCGGCAAGTGCACGCACTACGAAAAAGTGACCTTTTTGGAAGGGTGGCGGAGCGAAGAAATCGCCGAAATGCTGGGCGAAAAAGGCATTGCGGATCCGCACGCGTTTTTGGATATCGTCCGCCAAGAAAATCTGGAAGGGAAATTATTCCCCTCCACGTATTTGTTCGCCGAAAATACGCCCGCGCGCAACGTGGTAAATGAAATGGTGGAACAATACAAGAAAAAAATCGGTCCGCTTTTTAAAACATACAAAACCGATTTAACCGAACAGCAGGTTTTAACGGTGGCCTCTATTGTGGAGCGCGAAGCCGTCGTGCACGACGAACGCCCCAAAATCGCCGCCGTCTATTTAAACCGCTTCCGCATCGGCAAACGCTTGGAGGCGGACCCGACCGTCCAATATGCGTTGGGATTTAACTTAAAAGAAAACCGCTATTGGAAAAAGGGCCTTACCTACAAAGATTTAAAAATTAAATCTCCCTACAACACCTACCGTAACGCCGGCCTGCCGCCCGGGCCCATTTGCAACCCCAGCTACGAATCCGTACTCGGGGTGCTAAATCCGCAGCCGGATTTTGACGCGCTTTACTTTGTGGCGGAATCGGGCGGACGGCATGTTTTTTCCAAAACCTTTGACGAACACCGCCGCAACATCAAACGTATCCGCGGAAAATAGAAAGAATCTCCCCGCCCCCTAAAACAGTTGTTCCGTTTTTGTTTTTGATAAAATATACAAGAAGCATATTCTGTTCCCTCAAGGAGAAATGATGAAAAATCTCAATCTAATTGCCTTGGCGTTTACCGTACTGGCTTCGCAAACGGGCTGTATCGGCCCCAAACCAAACGACGCGGAACTCCCTCCTTACGCTACCGCCGAAATACAGGAAAAACTGGCGAAACGAATCAATCCCGAACTGCAAACCGTACCGAAAGATTATTTCGAAACGCTTAATTATGGGCCGTTTTACGAACGCAAGGACGAAATTCTTTCCGTTTTAAATACGACTGAAGAAAAACAATTTTGGGAAACACTGGCCGCTTTGCGCCTGCAAATGGCGGCGGCGGCCGCGCTGGCAGCCGAAGATACGGACCTGTTGGATGAGCAACTGCAGGATACGGCCATTTCCCCCGCCGTACTTTCCGCCGTACTGGACTACGAAAAAGCCCATCCATATACGCCGGATTTGACGGAAGTGGACCAAGCCAGAAAGTTTATGATTGGAATGGCGTTAGGGAATATGCCGATTCCCCCCGGCGAAGAAGAAACCAAAAAGTATATTGAACAATGGGGCGGAGAGGACACTGCCAAATTTTTCCAAAAAATACGCACGGAACTGCTGGCCCACTTCGAAACCGCCCTGCAGCAGCGCAAAGCAGGGCAAACGCCGGACTCGTTTGAGGACAGACACCGCAGGGAACAAGGCGTCGCCGAATATACGGTGCATTTTGTAGGCCCCGTTCTGTATCCGGCGGAAATGATGTTTGCCGAATTTGCGTTAAGCCCCACCGATGAAAAGGCCGTCTACAGCTACCCGGCGGTGTTTTTCACAAACCAAGCGCCTTCTTCCCTTAATTCCAGCCGCCTGGAAAACGAAAAGCCCCTGCCCTACAAGCTGGATTTAATGTGGTATTCCATTACGGAAAATAAAGTCTACGCCCTGGAAACGGAACTGCCGCGCGAAACCTTAAAAGCCAAAATTTTGGGCGGCGCCGGAAAATGGGACGCGCTTTTATTTACGCTTGAGCCGTACGGCAAAGTAACGCTGTATGCGTTCAACCAAACCAATAACGAAAAAGAGAAACTGGCTTCTTTTGAAGCGAAAACAGAGGACGCGCCGTTTGAGCGGTTTCAACAGGTTTTCGGAGAATACGATAACCGCGAAACTCCGGCAAAAAATTGGGACGAATACCGCCAATACGCGCTGGCAAATTTCCCCGAGGCGGCGGAAAATTTAAAGAAAAACGGACGCCCCGTCGACGGACCGGACGTTAATTACTGGGAAGAAAATCTCGAAAACATCTTTGAGGGCCTACCGGACGCGCAAGACATAAACACGCCGGATAAAGACGGCTTTACGCCGCTGATGAACGCCATACGTAAAAACGCGGGAAACACGGTTTCCACGCTGATTAAAGAAGGCGCGGACGTAAACTATCAGGCCCCATCGGGCGAAACGGCGTTAGGCTTGGCCGTTGACGGCAACTTTGTCTTGTTTACCAAAGAATTAATCGCCGCGGGAGCGGACGTAAACAAGCGCAATACGGCCTCCGGCCGCACGCCGCTAATAGACGCCGCGATGACCGGAAACGCCGAAATCGTTAAAATGCTGCTTGAAGCGGGAGCCGATAAAAACGCCCGTGTGTTTTTGTACGGGCAGGAACTGGACGAGAACGCCTTGACGGCGGCCGTCAATAACGGCAACAGCGAAATCGCAGATATTCTGCGCCGTGCGGGCGCGGAAGAAATCACCCCTTCCGCCGAAGCCGAACAGGCCGCGCAAAGCGTTTACAATTCGATGGGAATCACGCCGCTGCACTACGCACTTTTAGCGGGCGAAACGGAAAAAGTAAAAGAGCTGATAGCGTCCGGCGCGGACGTAAACGCCAAAGCGCCCAATATGGGAACGCCCTTATTGTATGCGTGCACCGTCGGAAATGCGGAAGCGGCGCGCCTGCTGATCAACGCAAAAGCGGACGTAAACGCCGCCGGAGATACGGGATATACGCCTTTAATGATGGCCTGCCAAACGGGCAACAAAGAACTGGCGGAAATACTGGTTGCCGCGGGAGCGGACGTCAACGCCAAACACGTTATGAACGGGCAAGAAACGGGCCTTACGCCGCTTAAAATTGCGCAAGACGGCGGGCATACCGAAATCGCCGCCATGCTGGCTGCGGCAGGCGCACATTAACCGCTCAAATCCATTCCTATCAAAAGACCCCGTAATAAAACATTACGGGGCTTTGTGTTTAAAATCATTCGGGCGTTCGGGGCTCCATGTTATTCCGCGCTTTACCACCTTGGCGGGATTTCCGGCCAACACGCAACCCGGTTCTTTAAACTGTTTAGCTACCACCCCGTATGCTCCCACAATAGAATTATCCGCAATATAGGAATTTTTTAATACGGTGGAGTGCATCCCTAGCCAAACGTGGTTGCCGATAAAAACTTCTTTGCCCCAGTTTATCATTTCGCCGGTGCCTTGCAAAAAAACACTGTGCGTATCACTCGCCCAAATGTTAATACCCCAAGAGAACATACACTCGTCGCCGATAATCACACGGGAGCCGTTATCCCCTAAAACTATATTCGTTCCGTTAGAAGAACACTTTTTACCGATACGAATATAACAACCATCAACCAAATAATCAAAATTACCTATATTAATATCACCGTTCCAGCTCTTAACGGAAGGGTCTATTTCCAAGATATTATTTTTTCCAAAAATCCGCACTCCGCAACCCTCCGGCACATAAGGAATATGGTTATTTTCGCCGCATATGATTATTTTTTTAGAAGAATCCGAAGGATGATAAATATCTTTAATATATTTCCCCAAACAATGCACGGCCAGTAAAAATTTGGAATGTCCGTATTTATTTTTTAAAAGTGCTTTTTCTCTTTCTGTCATTTTGTGTTCTCCTTACCCGCTAACAAGTGGGAGTGTTCTATTTGTTCCAATACATATTCCGGCGACAGCGATTCCATACAGACGTGCTTCCCTTTAATACAGGCTTGCTGCCACGTTTTGGAATAAAATTCGCAGCATACGCTGCAAGCGGAAGAACGTAAATTAAGATTTTCCCCATACCCGTATACTACTGGAGAAGTAGGACCAAAAAACACGCAGGAAGGCCCGCCTTTTAACGCGTGGCGCAAGTGAACCAGTCCGCCCTCGCAATCTATATGCAAAACGGCATTTTTCAAAACAGCCTTAATTTCCTCCAAAGAAGTTTTCCCCGCCAAATTGCGGTGCGTATTGCCAATTCTTTCTCCTTTCCCCGACCCGACTTCCAAAATTTCATAATTAGGATAACATTTCTTTAATTTTTTCACTAATTTACGGTAGTAAACAAGCGGCCACAATTTGGTACTTTCCGCAAGGCGTTCATGTCCCACTTCGCGGTTGACGGTAATATATTTCTTTCCGAGCAAATTAAATTTTCGCAGAACCGCTGCTTCATCTTTTACTTGCGGAGTAAAAACAAACTCTTCCCGCAGGTTAAATTCATCTACTATATCCGGCTGGTGCCAGCGTTTGGAGCAAGAAGAAAAGACATTATGGGTAAGGGAATCTTTATAGTGCGTTAATAAAAGCAGTTCCTTATTATCGCGCTCAAAACGGAGTAACTTTTCCACATAGGCCAAAAGGTCCGGCGGCAGACGTTTCTCATCCGCGCTGACAACAACAGGACACCGCATAAGAGACAGAACCAAATCATAAGAATAACGTTCCCATTCTCTCCGGGTAAGTTTTCTGCGGATAAAATCAGGCGCGAACGACTCCAATAATTTTTTATTGGGAAAAGCGGCGTCAATTCTTACCTCCGCCGTTCTGCCCAACTGTTCATAAAACGCACATAGCCAATTCAGTCCGATAAGCAGATCCCCCATTCCACCCTCAAACTGAATACATATCCGCACCGGCCCGCTTAAGCTGTTTTTGCTGCGGCGATTGAAACGCAAACTGATTAAACAGGCCCATAACATATGAAACGCAATTTGCCAAACAGAATGGTACTTGTCCCCATACCGAAACAATCTCTCCTGTAAATATGTCAGTTGGCAAGACACATTCAAAGCCCTGCGCAAAACACTGCCGCTAAAATAGTGGGCAAAAAATGCGGAGGATTGCGTTAACAACGCATTATCAGAAACACGCGCCGCACGGGATTCCTCCCGCGCTTTTTCCCGAATTTTGCCCTGCAGGCGCAAACATTCCCGCCATAAGCGGGGCGAAAACGAGAGTAAAAACCGCACCCAGCACATTGCCCGCATTTGTACAGATTGTACGTTTTTCCACATAAACAAAATGCGGTTCCGTTTGGACAAAAATTGTGTCCGCTTACTTTTTTTGCTGTTAATGGTGCCGCCGCACTTATGTTTTAAGCGCGTGTCGGGAGCGTAAAGGATCTTCCAGCCGCGTTTTAAACCGCGGTAGGCAAGGTCTGTTTCTTCCAACAAATACGGCGCCAATATTTCATCAAATCCGCCCAATTCGTCAAACTGCTTACGGTTGCAAAAAAAGTATGCCCCCTGCACCCCCCAGGAGGGATACTCCTCCAACGCAGGCAAAACACGATTGTAAAGGTTCTTGGTAAAACGCAAAAAACCGCTTTTATATTCTAATAATTTAAGGCCGTCCAACTGTTCCCATTCGCCCGCCGTTTTTGGATAAGCGGAATATCCCGCGCAAGTAACACAAAATACGTCAGGCCGCAGATATTTTTCCGCCGTGATGAAAAAATCTTCATCTACAAAAACGTCGTTATCCAAAAAGCAAATCCAGTCGCACGAAAATTTATTTACCCCGCTGTTCCGCGCCGAACACGCCCCCTGCGAGGGGTTGGCAATAAACGTCACTTCCGGAAACAAACGCGGAGCTTCTTGCAACGTGCCGTCGGAGGAATGGTCATCCACCACTACAAGCCGTATATTTCCGCCCCTTTTTTGTGCGGCCTTTATCACCGAGGGCAAGCAGTCTTTTAAATGATGCAGTCCGTTTTTTGAAGGGATAACGACAGAAATTTCCATAAAACCTCTCTTGGATTTAACCGTGGAGAGAAAGAGGCCGGACTCTTGGCGGAGGTCTTCGGCCCCTTTCTCTTCCATACGTCTGTGCTGAAACGTATGGAAACAGAAGGAATCCGAAGAAAAGGATAACAATAGGAAAACGAAGCAGAAAAAACGGCTGAATAACGCAAGTCTGAGAGAGTGCCTTGCCATTAAACAGCCGTGGTCTCGCGTATAAAATACGCGAAACACTCGGCAGAAGATAAAGGGCTCATGACTTCCCTCTACCTTCTGCCTAAACCAGCTGTTTTTTGGACTCTCTCAGAACTTTGGTTTCCCAAAGCCTTCCTATTCTTCATAGGATTCCAAAAAACAGATTAAATTGTATTTTAGCCGCGTACGGCGGCGTACTGCAAATCTCCTAAATGATATTTATTGTAGCATATTTTCTTTAAAATAAAGCGGCCTTAACGAATTGGCCACCGCCAACAAAGATACTCCCACGTCGGCAAACACCGCTTCCCACAAATTGGCGCAGCCCAATGCACCCGCCGCCAATACAACCGCTTTTACCGCGAGCGCAAACACAATGTTTTGGCGGATAATCTTCATTGTAAAACGCGCCTGACGCACTGCTGTAACCAATTTTCCGATTTCGTCCGTCATCAGCACCACGTCGGCGGCCTCAATGGCGGCGTCGGAGCCGAGGCCACCCATCGCAACGGATAAATCCGCCCGCGCCAACACGGGCGCGTCGTTTACGCCGTCTCCGGCAAACGCCGTAGCATATCCGCGCGGAGTTTGGGCTATAAAACTTTCCAGCTTAGCCACTTTATCCGCCGGTAATAACCCACCGAAGGAGTGCGTTATCCCCAGTTCTCCGGCGGTTTTCCGCACGGCGGACGGCGCGTCCCCGCTGAGAATAACAATATCCCGCACCAACCCGTTTTGGAGCGTTTTCACGGCGGATGCGGCTCCTTCTTTTAGTCTATCGCCCAATACTATTGTTCCCTTCCACACGCCGTTTTGCGCAACAAAAACGCAGGATCCTTCCGCCGCAGGCACGGACACGTGATAACGCGACATCAAACGCGCGTTTCCGGCTAAAATTTGTTCTTTTTCCCCCTGGGCGCAAATGCCCTCGCCCGCAATTTCTTTGACATTACACTCGCCGTCAGCTGAAATATTCTCTTGCCGTGCGGCGCGAAGGAGAGCCTTGGCCGCAGGATGATTGGAATACCGCTCTGCCCGGGCGGCTAAACGCAAAACCTCCCGGCGCGTGACGCCCTCTGCGGAACGGACACCCAATACTTCAAATACGCCTTGGGTCAGCGTACCGGTTTTATCAAAGGCTAGCGTGCCGATTTTCGCCAAGCGTTCTAAAAAAGCGCTACCCTTAATCAGTATACCGTGCTTCGCCGCGCCGCCAATCCCGCCGAAAAACCCCAACGGAACGGATAATACCAGTGCACACGGGCACGAAGCCACCAAAAACACAAGCGCGCGGGATAACCAGGTTTTAAAGGAGGCGTCCGAAATAAGCAGCGGCGGCAGTACGGCCAGTAACACCGCGCCGCCTACCACAACGGGCGTATACAGACGGGCAAAACGCGTGATAAATTTCTCAGCGGCGGATTTTTTTTGCGAAGCGTGTTCGGCCAGTTCCAAAATTTTGGCAACGGCGGAATCTTGATATAATTTTTCTACGCGCACCGTCAGTGTTCCGTCCACACACACGCTTCCGGCCCAAACGGCAGTTCCCGTGCGCGCGCTGACCGGACGGGATTCCCCCGTCAGCGCCGACGCATCCATACCGCTTTTACCCTTAACCACTACGCCGTCCAGCGCAATTTTTTCGCCGGCAAAAACCAGCATTTCCTGCCCGATTTGAACCTCTTTCGGCGCCTTTTTCACTTCGCGTCCGTTTTCCGTCACCCGCGCAAACGCAGGACGCAAATCAAGCAGTTTAACGATATTCCTGCGCGAAGCCCCCGCCGCGCGGTCCTGTAAAGTTTCACCGATTTGATAAAAAAGCATTACGGCGGCCGCTTCCGGATACTCACCAATCGCAAACGCGCCCAGACTGGCGACGGACATTAAAAAGTGTTCATCAAACACGCGCCCTTTTAGAAGGTTGCGTCCGGCACGCAAAAGGACGTCATATCCGCTGAGTAGATATGATGCCGTCAAAAGCGCTATTTTTGCCCATGGCGCAGCAATAAATAACCCCACCACAAACAGCGCGCAGGCCAACCACAAACGCAGCCAAATACGTTTTTCCGTTTTGCCGTGCGTGCAGCCACAGGAATGACAGTGACAGTGTTCGCTCATAAATCCTCCAATACGTGTTTTAATCCTTGGTTGAAAATGGTTTGTACATGCTCATCCGCCAAAGAATAAAATACGGTTTTTCCCTCTTTACGGTTTCTAACGAGTTTATTCTGCTTTAAAAAGCGCAGCTGGTGCGAAATGGCGGAGTGTGTCATCCCCAGTTCTTCGGCGATGTGCTGTACGCAGCGTTCGCTGCCAAAAAGCGCGCACAAAATACGCAGGCGGGTGCTGTCCCCAAATACTTTAAAGAGATCGGCTAAATCGTACAACGTTTCCGGCGCAATCGTCAGCGCGGCTTTGCAAACGTGTGCAGGCGCGGTTTTCTTTTTCATAAATTTCCCCAAACAAAAATACTAATATATGAACATATGTTCATGTATTAGTATAACAAGATTTGCGCCAAACGTCAAGGGGCCAAGAATTTCCTGCTTGAGAAAACAGTAAAAAATTGTATACTGTTTGTATAAACTTTTAATTTAGGAGAGAGGATATGAATCAAGGTTTTACCCTTATTGAACTATTGGTGGTCGTGCTGATTCTCGGCATTTTGGCGGCGATTGCCTTGCCGCAGTACGAACTGGCGGTGGAAAAATCCCGCACGGCGGAAGTATTTGTAGTGGCCAAAGCCATTATGGACGCCGCACAACGCTATGAGCAAGCTAACCCGAATAATACGCCGACCACCTTTAGCCAACTGGGCGACATAGACTTAAAAGGCGGTAGTATCAGCGCAAACGTATTTGCCACGAAAAATTTCGTTTATCTGTTAACCCCCTCCAATGGATACGCTTCTTTGACTGTGCGGAGAGTCGACAATGGAGAAGAATTATATCAAGTGGCATTCTACTCCCATGATGACCCCAGCAAAAGAGAGCCGAGCTGCGTCCCTACTATAGAAGACTATGCGCCTATTTGCGCATTGTTTGAAAACATTTAAACACTTAACCTGTGCCAAGTGCAAAACTCCCCATCATATTTCTGACGGGGAGTTTCATTTTTTTCATTAAGCTTATAAATTACGCAGTAATTTAACGATTTCTTTCGCGGCCGACATCGGGTTGGGAATATCCAGTTTATGATATGCCCTACGCATAGCGGACAGCTTCCGTGCGCCGGAGCGTTTGAATAAATCCGCAAATGCCAGCTGCAAGTTAGCGGTCAGGTTTTTGTCTTCCCGCACCACTAACGCGCAGCCCGCGTTCTCCAAAATTTTGGCATTATAGAATTGGTGATCCGCTGCGGCGTATGGAAACGGTACGAGTACCGCCGGAACGCGGCAGTAAATCAGTTCCGCAAGTGTGCTTGCGCCGGAACGGCAGATAGCCAAATCGGCTGTTTTCATAATGGCGTAAATTTCGTGCGAATACGGCAATACGGCCACATTCTTCATGCCGGCATATTCTTCTTTCATCACGCCAAACCACCGCTCCCCCGTAATATGCACAAACTGCCAGTCCGCCGCCTGTTTCAGCGTTTTGGCTACGGCATTATTTAAACCTTTCGCCCCCTGACTGCCGCCCACGATAAGCGCGGTTTTTTTGTCGGGCGACAAGCCCAAGCCTTCCAATAAAGCGGCGCGGTCCACGCGGTCGGCAAACTCGCGGCGGATTGGAGTGCTGGTCAAGACGGACTTTTTAATCTTTTTATCTACCGGAAGTCCCAGCATAAACAAATCGGCGAACTTGCCGCAAATTTTATTTGCCAGCCCCAAGCGCGCGTTGGAATCGTGTACGGCGGTTTTTATCCCCATAAAATGCGCCGTAAAAATCAGCGGAAATGAAATATATCCTCCCGTACCTACAGCCACGTCCGGACGGTAATTTTTTAAAATCGCCCGCGTCTGCCACAGGGCCTTTGCAAATTTTCCCCAAAAGCGGATATGGCGCAGCGGATTCACTGAACGCGGCAGTCCCGTAAAATCAATTTCTTTATAACGCAATTTATGCGCGTCCAAAGTTTGGGCGGCGGGATCGTTCTTACGTATGATAAAAAGAACCGGCAGCCCTTGTTTGCGAAGTTGTTTGCCCAGTGCAAAACCCGGATAAAAATGCCCTCCGGTTCCGCCGGAAGCGATAATAAAACGTCTGTTCATAATTATTTATTCCTGTGTTTGTAATTCGTCACATCGTCACGCAGGTTGTTTTGCGTATGGTCCACCGCCGCTACGTTTAGAATAATGCCCATCATCACCAACGTCATAATGACGGACGAACCGCCGTATGAAAAAAACGGCAGCGCAATCCCTTTCGTAGGCAAGAGGCCGATAGCCATCGCCATATTAAAAAACGCCTGCATACAAATCGTAATGGTCAGCCCGAAAATGAGCAGACTGTGAAACGTCGTTTTGGCCACGCGCGCCAAACTGATTCCGCGAATGAGCAGCCAACAAAATCCGCCGATTACAAGCGCAACACGGAAAAACCCGAACTCTTCACACATAATGGAAAAGATAAAGTCCGTATGTGCAGCGGGAAGATACTCCAATTTCAGCTCGCTGTTCCCGAGACCCTTGCCGAACCATCCGCCCGAACCGACCGCCAAAAAAGACTGCACCAACTGATAACCCGTGCTTCCCGCCGTTTCAAACGGGTTCAAAAATGAAAAAATACGCTGGCGGCGGTATCCCACAAAAAACAACTGTTGGATAAGAAGCGGTGAAATGATAAGCGCCGGCACGAACAGATGCAAAAAACGCGCGCCGGCCACCAACAGCATACATACAAATACCGCGCCCATAAGCGTCGGCGTGCCGATATCTTTTTCCGCCAAAATAAGTGCGAGTGTAAAACCCGCCACAGCAATCGGTTTAATCAGGAGTTTCCAGTTTTTAGCCAGTTTGCCCGATACGCCGTCCAAATAATCCGCCACATAAATCACCAGCGTTACCTTAGCGATTTCGGAAGGCTGGAGTTTAAAAAACCCGAAATCAATCCACCGGTGTACATTGGCCTGCGTGCGCGTAAAAAGCACAAGAATCAAAAGTACCCACGTGATATACATCAAATTGATGGGTTTTAAGAGTTTAATTTTCTGGAGATTTGTATACGTTTGGGACAGAAATAACGCAGCCGAAAGGCCCAAAACATCAAATACCAGCTGGCGTTTAAAAAAAGCGGACGAATCAAACGCACTGGAGGAATACGTAAAGATGAGTCCCACCAACACGAAAATAAAACTGACATACGCCACGCTCTGATCCAGTTTAAGGGGGCTCCAACCGTCCTTTTTGGTACGCGCGGAAAACCCTGTTCTCCGACGGTAAGCCGGAGTGTTTTTCTTGATAAATGTGTTTTTGCGCTTGGAAGTTTTGCTAAATAACGTAACCATAAACTACCTGATTTTTAAGGACGCCAAAGCCAAGAGCGTCAGCATTGCGCCTGTAATCCAAAAACGTACAATAACCTTTGGCTCCGGCACGCCCAACAGTTCAAAATGATGATGTATTGGCGCCATTTTAAAGAGGCGTTTTCCGTGAGTCAGTTTAAAATATCCCATCTGCAGCATTACGGAGACGGTTTCAAGCACAAAAATTCCGCCCGCAATCGGCAGCAGCAGCTCCTGTTTGACACACAGCGCAGCCACCCCGATCACACCGCCAAAAAACAGCGAGCTGGTATCGCCCATAAACACTTGCGCAGGATACGCATTAAACCACAAAAATCCCAAACACGCGCCGATAAGCGCCCCCATAAACACGGTAATTTCCCCTGCCCCCGGAACATAAATAATTTTTAAGTAATCGGCGAAGTTTACGTTACCCGCCAAATACGCAAAAATAGCGTATGTGGCGGCCGTAAATACCATACACCCGCTAGCAAGGCCGTCCAGTCCGTCCGTCAAATTGGTGGCGTTTGACGCGCCCACAATTACCAACATTGCAAAAGCAAAGTAAAAGACCGACAAATCAATAAACATCTTGCTCATATACGGTATAATCAGTGACGTCCCGTATGCGCCGTTGGGCGGATTTAAGGCCAAATATCCCACCACGACAAACGCGGTAAAAAGCTGTATCGCCAGTTTAATGGAAGATTTCATTCCCTCCGGATTCTTTTTAACGAGCTTGGTATAATCGTCCATCACGCCCGCAATGCCCAAAGTAACCGTGGTAAATACGAGAAGCCAAATGTAGTTGCTGTCCAGCCGCGCCCACAAAAGCACGCTGGCAATTAAACTGGCGAAAATCAGAATACCACCCATCGTCGGCGTACCGTTTTTGGACAGGTGCGACGCCGGCCCGTATTCCCGCTCAATCTGCTGGATCTTGTAGGAACGCAATTTGGCCACCACCCGCGGCCCGATCAGAAGCGTTAGAAAGAACGACGTAAAAATCGCCGCGCCCGTGCGAAACGTAATATAACTGAAGATGTTTAAAAAACTGATATCGTCTTTAAACAGCGATAGGTAGTATAGCATGAGTTAAATCTCCTTAAACACGTTTTCAAAATTCATCGAGCGGGAAGCCTTAACAAGACACGTCCCCCCTGTGGCAAGCACGGCGGACAGCTCTTTCAGCCAACCCTGCGGCGTGGGAGAATAGAACGATTTTATCTCCGGCGCCGCTTTTAAGAGTTCATACGCATACGCCATTTCCGCACCGGCTAAAAATACGTACTCCACACGGTTGTCCAGCACATAACGCGCAATCTGGCGGTGGTAGTCTTTAGAGGAAGAGCCCAGTTCTTTCATATCACCCAGTACCGCCACACGGGGAGAATCGGCCGCGCGGCCCAGAATTTCCAACGCGTTTTTCATACTGGCGGGGTTGGCGTTGTAACAATCCAAAATAAAATGTACGCCGTTTTTTTCTACCCGTTCCAAGCGCATCGGCATCGGCGTAAAAGACAGAAGACCTTTTTTTACATTATCCATATAAATGCCCATTGCAATCGCCGCAGCAGAAGCAGCTGCCGCATTGAGTTTGTCGTGACGCTCCAGTTTAACGTCGACCACATACGCTTCCCCTTTATACGTAAACGAAAAATTATCCGTTTCCAAAATCTGCAAATCCGCACCGGCTGTAAACCCAAACGAAATACTTTTCCCTTTAAACTCCGTTTTCAAGCGCGAAAGGTATTCGTCGTCGGCATTATACACCAGCGTCCCGCCAAAATTTAAGCACTTGGCGATTTCCGTTTTCGTGCGGTATACCGTTTCCATATTGTGGAAAAATTCCAAGTGGGAGGGCCCCACATTCGTAATTACCGCCACATCCGGCACCGCCAAAGACGCAATTTCTTCAATATCCCCCTCCTTGGACGCGCCCAGCTCAAATACGCCGTATTTGTGCTTTTCCTGTATTTCTAAAAGGGAAAACGGAACACCAAACTGATTATTAAAATTTCCCATATTAGCAACGGTTTCGCCCGCCGTTGCGCAAATGGCGCGCAGCATTTGTTTGGTGGTGCTTTTGCCGTTGGAGCCTGTTACGGCGGCAACCTTCAGCGTGCTGTTTAAGCGGTGATAACGGGCCAGCGACTGAAGCGCTTTCAACGCGTTTTCCACCAGCAAAAAGGAAGCCTGAGTACCTTCCGGCACGGTAAAACCTTCCGCTTCGGCCACTACGACGGACGCGCCTTTCTGCAACACTTGCGGAATAAAACGCCGCGCATCGTGATGGTGTCCTTTGAGCGCGATGAATGCGTCTCCCTGCGCCGCTACACGCGAATCCGTTACAAAAGACGAGACTTTCGCCTCGGGACAGGCGGAAATCAGTTTTGCCTGCATAATTTCCGCAATTTTACCAAGCGTAAGATTAAGCTTCATACTGTTTACTTCTCCTTAAATAAAAAATCTTCCGGCGGACAAAACCGCGCGGTTATGTTATTCAAAATCCAACTGATCCGGCTTGACGCCTTTTAAAGCCAAAAGATGTTCGGCGATTTCTTTAAACACGGGGGCGGCCGCCGTACCGCCAAACGTGTATTTGCTCGGGTTATCCAACACGACAAGAATGGTAAACTGCGGATTTGTCGCGGGAACAAACCCGCAAAACGATACTACGTGCTGGCGTTTGCCGTAGCCGTCCTTTCCCAGTTTCTCGGCGGTACCCGTTTTTCCCGCCACATTATATCCTTTGATTTTGGCGCGTTTGCCGGAGCCGACTTCCACCACGCTTTGAAGTACCTTAATCATCGCTTGGGAAGTCTCCGGCTGAATCACGCGGCGTATTTTAACAGGTTTAGACAGTTTTTCCACCTTGCCGCCGGCATATTCAATACGGTCAACCAGATGAGGCTGCATCAGCGTACCGCCGTTAGCGACTGCTGAATATGCGCCAATTAACTGTATAGGCGTAAGCAATACGCCGTAACCGTACCCTTTGGAAGCCAAATCCACTTTCGTCCACGTATTGTAAGGGGGCACATTTCCTTTAGACTCTCCGTTAAAGTTTACATCTGTTTTTGTACCAAATCCAAACGATTTAATATAGTAAAACAGATTTTTGGCCCCCAGTTCCACCGCAATTTTGCCCGCGCCGATGTTGGAAGAAAGCTGCAGCACTTCCGGCACGGACAGGAAATCCTTGTCGTGCTGTTTATCCCGAAGCGTCACGCCGCGTGCCACCGTCCACTGGCGGCCTTCCATATCGATACTGTCGGTCACGCTGATGACGCCTGCGTCTAAAGCAGACGCTACGGAAATCGTTTTAAATGTAGACCCGGGTTCATACGCAAACTGAAACGCCATTGACTGTCCGTCTTTTACCGGATAAGAGGCCGCCGCCAAAATTTTACCCGTGGACGGCTCTTGCACGAGGGCTGCGCCGCGTTCAGCGCCCACGTCTTCCACCGCTTTTTTTAGCGCGGTTTCGGCATAGTATTGGGCCACTTCGTCAATAGTTAAATAAACATTGGCGACGGATAATTCTTCTTTTAGTTTCCGGTCATAAATAATTTCGCCGCGGCGCGCGCGCTTGGCGCGTTTTCTGCTGATGTCCTGGCTAAGCTCGCGGTTAAACATCTGTTCCACGCCCGAAAGCCCCAAATTTTTAGAGTTAGCCGCGCCGATTACGTCCAGTGCGCTGTATCCGTATGGGTGAATACGTTCGTATTCCGGCGTAAGTTCCAATCCCTCCCCCAGCGGAGTACGTAAAATTTTGGAGATTTTAATGTAATTGTCCGGTTTTATTTTTTTGGCGACGAAGAAAAAATTGCCTGCGCGGTTCCATTTTTCCATAATCCGGCTTTTAGGAATATCAAGCGTTTGGGCTAAAAAATCAATAGTCTTGTCTTTATCTTTCACATAACGCTTGTTGACGCCGCAGGAGTGGGTGCGGACGGACTCGGCCAGTTCGCGTCCGTTCACGTCCAAGATCTTTCCTCTTAACCGGTCTTCGGCCAAATAATTGTAAATAGCACGTTCTGCCTTGCTGGCAAATTCTTCGTGCAAAAAAGTTTGCATATATGCCAAGCGCAGCAAAATAATCAGCGGTGCCAATAAAAGAATATAGCCCGCCAAGCGCATGCGGCTCTTGAGGTCAAAAGTAAAAGGAAGAGAAACGGATCTGCGTAACATATTATTTAGGCTGGTCCAAAACGACTACTTCGTGCGGTTTTACCGGAACAAGGCCCAGTTTTTCCTGCGCCAGCCGCGAAATATTTTCCGGGCTGGAAAGACGCAAAATTTCCAATTTTAAGTATTGGTTTCGCGCCTCTTTAATTTCCACTTCGTTCTGCGCCTGACTGATGGCACGGCCCGAACGGTTGATTTCAATACGCATTACCACAATGCCAAAACTAAACAGCGCAAGCAAGATAACAACTCCCAAAACACGCATTATTGTACCCTCTCGATGACGCGCAGTTTGGCGCTTCTGGCGCGGCGGTTTTGGCGGATTTCCGCATACTCGGGGCTGAGCGCATGCTTAGTTACCAGTTTCCACGCGCCGCTTTGAGCCAATGCTTTAAAACGGTTTTTGACCAAGCGGTCTTCCAGCGAATGAAATGTCAGCACCGCTGCGCGTCCGCCCGTACGGACCACTTTTTCCAAAGACGCCATTGCTTGTTCCACCGCGTCAAGTTCCCCGTTGCACGCAATGCGCAGTGCCTGAAAAGTTTGCGTAGCCGGATGCGTTTTGCCGCGGCGCGGCGATACACTCTCAACGATTTCTTTCAGCCGCGCAGTTGTTTTGATGGGCGTTTCCCGCCGCGCGTGCATAAGGGCCAGGGCGATTTTGGTATAATTGCGTTCTTCGCCGTAATCTTTTAAAATGCGTTCCAGTTCTGCCATTGGCCATTCGTTTACGATAACGGCCGCAGTCAGCGGGCTTTGCAAATCAAAACGCATATCCAGCGGCCCGTCTGCCATAATGCTGAATCCGCGCACAGGATTATCCAACTGATAGGAACTGAGTCCCAAATCAAACAGTGCGCCGTCCGCTCCGTCAATCCCCAGTTCGTTGAGGACGGACGGAGCTTCGGTATAACTTTTGTGAAAAGCTCTCAGCCGCGTGTCGGCTACGCGCTCCTGCGCCATTTTTAAAGCTTCTTCGTCTTTATCAAACCCGAGTACGCGCGCCTGCGGCCCAAGGCGGCTTAAAAAGTATTTGGTATGACCGCCCAGCCCCAGCGTGCCGTCCACATACACACCGTCTTGGCGCGTCAGCAAAAAATCGGCGATCTGCGGGGCCATAATGGGAATATGCGTCCACTCTTGCGTCATAAAAATTAAAATCCTCCCGAATATCCGTTCGTGGGAACCATTTCCAGCTTGTTAATTTGCGTTTTCTGCGTTTTGGCTGGCGGCGCCACGCGTCCTTGCTGCGGCAGCGTTTTTTTAGCCGGCGCAGCCGCCGCGCCAGGGTGCTGATTCTGCTGCATACCGCCGCTTTTATAGGCTTTTTGCACATCGTGCAGCCATACGTTTTCCAACACGCTTACTTTTGTAAACGGCATTCCGTAGGCACGGTATAACGCTTGATGCAAAGGCGTACCCGCTTTTAATTCATTGGCGAATTTATAAAATTCGTCCCGCGTGCGCTTGGTCAGCAAATACTCCACCAAACTGTATGCCTGCGTATACCACAGTTCGGCCTGCGGCGTAGAGAGGGAGTTCAAATCCTCGGTTACCGTCATTTCGGAAAGCGGAATAATGTTCCCCTCCACAATGCGCTGCATACTATGGTCTATCCAAGAGGGTTTTTGCTTTGTCGTATGGATTTGCATATATACGGCCATTCCTTCCGAAAGCCACAAGGGCGAAATCGCCGGCAAAAAATAGCCGTCAAAATACAGGTGCGTCAGTTCGTGCACGGAAAGCGGATAAAAACTTTTTCCTTCTACCACGTACATCGTGTCGGCGCGCAAATCGGACGCGGCGCCGGACCATGGAGGCAGTTTGGTAAACGCGCTGTAACTTTCTTTTTGCCCAAAGAGCATTACTAAAATTTTATTGGGTTTGATTAAAATAGTAAACGGCGTCAAATCCAACATTAAATTCCCGTGAATGGTATCCAGCGTAGTTTTAACCGTCGGCGTAACGGGGTGCTCTTCGCGGTAAATTAAATAGTTAAACGTCTCCGCCGTCAAAAACCCGGGGGGCGGCGGCGACCAGCGCACTTTTTTGGACGAATCGGCAGGACGGTGCGCTTGTACGGGCAATCCTTCAAGCGAATTTTTAGGCGCTGCCGCTTCCTTCGGCGCCACGGAAGCCGCTTGTTCAAGGCCTGAAATCATCTCCTCAAAAGCTTTTTTGTCTTGCGCGGGAGCCGGAGCCTCCGAACCGGCAGACTCTTCCGGCGGCGGAGGCACGTTAATATCAGGCCGTAGATCCTGTGCGTGCCCGCGCTGTGAATTATCATCGTGCTGTGCGAAAGATTGGGCGTTGTTTTGCAAAACGGCAGACGGGCGGGAGTTGGCCGCAAACAACGCGTTTAAAACGCCGTTGGGTTTGAAGCCAAAAGAACGCAGCAAAGGCGGCACTGCCAACAGGAGCGCCACCATCCACAGCATACACGTCAATTTCTTTATAATATTCATTTATCCGTTTTTAATAAATAAAACCAAGTGACGTTTTTTGTCGTCCTGCACCGGCAAGCTGTATGTTTCCACTTCCGCCAGCGATGCACTATATTTGCCCGGATCCGTTTGGTCCGCCTGCGGGCGTTCCCCTTGATAGGCGATAAACGCACCGCCCGCTTTGACGGCGGACAGACAGTTCTCCAAAATATCGGGCAATTGCCCCATTGCGCGCTCGGTTACGAAATCAAATTTTCCTGCGGCATTTTGCCCCAAACGGGCGTTTTTGACGGCGGCGTTTTTGATGCCCGCATTCAATGCGGCCCAATTCATAAACGCACACCGTTTTTCGATACTTTCAACCAATGTAACCCGCGCCTGCGGCAGCGCAACAGCCAGCGTCAGCCCGATAAACCCGGCCCCCGCGCCCATATCAGCTGCTGTAAAAGCAGAAAGTCCTTTCGCTCCGGCCAAACCCTTTATTTTTGCGGCGCAAACAAGGCCGTCACACAAGTGTCGTTCTACTATTTCCCGCAAATCGGCCGCGCCCGTTAAGTTTAAAAAATTCTTTTTCTGAAGCACCAGCTCCGCGTATTTTACAAGCGTGTCCGCCTGCGCGTTCGTCAGCGGCAGGCCGAGGGTTTGGGCGAAATTAATTAGCCTGTTTTGCATGTTGCATCCTCCTGAAACGCTCAATATGCACGGCCAAAAGCTGGATATCCGCCGGCGTTACACCCGGGATACGCCCCGCCTGCCCTAACGTCTGCGGTTTAATTTCGCGCAGTTTTTGGGAAGTCTCAAACAAAATGCCGCGCACGGAAGACGGGTCAAACCCTTCCGGAATTTTGATGTTATCGGCTTCGGCCAGTTTTTCGGCGTCTTTTTTATTGCGTTCGTAATATCCGGCATACTTGTTGTGAATATCCGCGTGCGTGCGGGCTTTTTCAAGCGTCCACGGGAACATGTCCGGGTCGTCCTGCACGTCCGCGTGCGGGTTTTCAATGAGTTTTTGCGTAAGCGATTGATACGCTTCAAACGGTTTTTGATATTCTTCGCCCAACATTCCCAGCCGCAGCGCGTACGGGGTAAGGCGCAAATCCGCGTTGTCGTTACGCAGTAAAATGCGGTATTCGGCGCGGGAGGTAAACATCCGGTACGGTTCGTTGACGCCTTTATTGACAAGGTCGTCAATCAGCACGCCGATGTACGCTTCATCGCGACGCAGAACAAACGGATCTTTCCCCTGCGTTTTTAAGGCGGCGTTAATTCCAGCCATTAACCCCTGTCCGCCGGCTTCTTCATAACCGGTGGTGCCGTTAATCTGGCCGCCCATAAACAGGCTGGGAATCAGCTTGCTTTCCAGATGCGGATACAAATCCATTGGGTCGGAAAAGTCATATTCAATAGCGTAGCCGGGGCGCGTAATCGTCGCACGTTCCATTCCCGGGACGGATTTAATCAGCGCGCGCTGGACTTCTTCGGGCATACTGGTGGAAAAACCCTGGATATAGTATTCTTCGGTATAAAAACCTTCCGGCTCCAAAAAGAGCGGGTGGCTGGTAACGTCCGGAAATTTTTTAATTTTGTCTTCCACCGACGGACAGTAACGCGGCCCCAAACCGTGGATATTGCCGCTGTACATGGCGGAGCGGTGGGCGTTTTCACGCAAGATTTTATCGGTGGCGAGCGTTGTGCGGGTAATATAACAGCTTAAAAATTTCCGTTTTTTCTGTTCGTTTACATCAGTAAAATGGGAGATCGGCTGCAAGGGGTCGTCCGACGGCTGCAGACGGAATTTGGAATAATCAAGCCCGCGCGCGTTAATGCGCATGGGCGTACCCGTTTTAAAGCGTAACATATGCAGGCCCAGTTCTTCGCGCAAGTTTTTAGCCAGTCCGTCCGACGGCATATCGTTGTAACGGCCGCCGCGGAACATGTCGGTGCCGATATGAATAGTCCCCGCCAAAAAAGTACCCGTCGTCAGCACCACGGCTTTGGCGCGGTAAAACGTATTGCGCAAAGTTACCACGCCGCTGACGCGCCCGTCCGTCGTGGCGATTTTGACGGCTTCGTCCTGCATCATTTCTAAATTAGGCTGTAATTCCAAAACGTGTTTAAAGGTAAACTGGTAAAGTTTTTTATCGCACTGGACGCGAGGCGAATGGACGGCAGGGCCTTTGCCCGTATTGAGCATGTGGTAGTGAAGCGCGGCGTGGTCCGTCACGCGGCCCATTGCGCCGCCGAGCGCGTCAATCTCGCGCACAATCTGTCCCTTGGCAATCCCGCCGATAGACGGGTTGCAGGACATCTGCGCAATCGTATCCAAACTTTGGGTTAAAAGGAGCGTTTTCGCGCCCAGTTTTGCACTGGCAAGCGCGGCTTCACTCCCCGCGTGGCCGCCGCCGATTACAATTACATCGTAAAGTTCTTCACAAACAAACATATTATTTTCCCATACAGAATTTGGAGAAGATGACGCCCAATACGTCGTCCGGCGTAACCTCTCCGATTAAATCTTTTAAGTGGTTGAGCGCGCCGCGCAAATGCTCGGCGTAAATTTCTCCCCCCGCGTTTGCGGACAGCCGTAAAAGAGCGCTTTCCAGTTCCGTCTGTGCGCGCAGCAGCGACTCGTAATGGCGCAAGTTGGAAATCATCAGTCCGTCGGCGGTGTGTGCTTCGTCCGTATCACGCACTATGGCTTTTTTAAGCGCGTCAATCCCGCTGCCCGTTTTGCACGACACGGGCAATACCGCGTATTGCTCCGCTTGCTCCAACCCACACGGCTGATAGGGCAAATCCGTTTTATTAAGTACGATAAGCGCGCGCTTACCCGTCCGGCGGATTTCATCCCAAAGCGTACGTTCTTCGTCCGTCAGCGCGCGGGAAGCGTCCAGTACAAACAAAATGATATCCGCGCTTTGCATCGCGCGCGCACTGCGGCGCATTCCTTCCTGCTCTGCGGGGTCTAATGCGTGTTCGCGGATACCGGCGGTATCGGTTAAAATGATTTTTTGACCGTTTATTTCAAGGGTTTCTTCCACGGTGTCGCGCGTGGTACCGCACGCGTCGGCCACAATCGCGCGGTCAAACCCGACGAGCGCATTTAAAAGGCTGGATTTGCCGCCGTTGGGCGCGCCCACAATCGCTGCGCGCAGGCCGTCTTTAATTAATCTCCCGACGGAAAACGTGTTCGCCAAGGCTTTAATATGCACAAGCACACTGTTAATTTCCGTGCGGATAAATTCGTCAGAAAGGGGCGTCATTTCTTCGTCTACATCGTCCAAGCGGACTTCAATTTGCGCCAACAGCTCGGTCAGTTTGGTGCGCATTTCGCCCACGCGCGCGCTAAGCGCGCCGTCCAATCCCGCCATCGCCAGCCGGTGCGACGCTTTATTGCCCGCCGCGATTAAATCGCACAGCCCCTGCGCTTCCAACAAATCCATTTTGCCGTTTAAAAACGCCCGTTGGGAAAATTCCCCCCGTTTGGCGGGCACGGCTCCGGCCGCGCATAAAAGTTCCAACAAACGGCCTTTGATATAGGGCGACGCGTGTACGGCAAACTCCGCCACGTCCTCCCCCGTAAACGAATGAGGATTAGGGAAATAAGAGACAAGTGCTTTGTCCAGCACCGATTCGCCGTCGTAAATCGTACAAAAAATCTGTTTGCGGGGTTCCCAATTCTGGCGGCGGGTAAGGGCATTTAAGATACGCAAAACGGCGGGACCGCTCGTCCTAACTACAGCGACCGCTCCGCCCATTCCCGTTGCCAACGCGCAGATGGTTGTTTGCATGGTTATATTTTATCAATTTTGGCCTCGTTTTTGGGGGTTTTTTAGCACAAATTTATCCGACGGAAAAGCGGGGTTTTGCGGCAGCGCGGTTTTATGGTAAAATTTGCTGGGAGGATTTTTATATGAGCAAAAACATTTTGGTTCTGACCGGAAGCCCCCGCCAACTGGGTAATTCCGCCCTGCTGGCCGATGCCTTTATTCAAGGGGCCAAAAGCGCCGGAAACGCCGTACAAGTGTTTGAGACCGCCTTTCATCCCGTGCTTCCGTGCAAGGCGTGCGACAAATGCTGGAGCAATGACAAACCCTGCATTTTTGAGGACGATTTTTCCAAACTCGCCCCAATGCTGGAAGAAGCCGACGTACTGGTACTCTGCACGCCGCTGTATTGGTTTACGATGAGCGCCCAGTTAAAGGCGGCGGTGGACAAATTATACGCCTATATGCAACCCAATGCCAAACGCAAGCTGAAAATCAAAGAATGTGTACTGTTATGCACCGCCGAAGGCACCGAAGAAGACGGCAATTTTGAAGGTTTAAAAGCCACCTATAAATCCATCGCCGATTACTTAAAATGGACGGACCGCGGCCGCGTACTGGCGGGCAAAACGTGGGAGGCGGGAGAAATTATTAATACGGGAAAATTAAAAGAAGCGTTGGAACTGGGAAAAACGATATAGTGGAAAAAAAGCTAAACGCCCGAGGGAAATTGCCTCGGGCGTTTAAAATAAGGTGCGGACGGAGTATTTAGTCTGCGTAGTAACAGTTGGAAGCGCCGCAGGTGGCACCGCACGTACAGATATTGGAATCGGAAGAATACTTGGTAAAACCTAATTGCTGGCAACCACCGGAGCCATAATCTCTGCAAGAACGACGGCCCGTTTTGGCATTCAGCCATAATTCCACAAACGGATTATTTTTATAAACAGCCACGAATGCTACCGGCGTGCTGTGATTGCAGCTGATACTCCCGCCATAATAAAAATTCTTAGACTCCCTTACATCAACAGCAAGTTGATCTTCCAGACTTTCGTAGATCCCCGAAGTGGACGGGCTTTCCAAACACAACGCATTGCCTGCCATATTCAGGTTTTTTAAGTTCGTCCAAGCTTCCGCGGTGCGGCTTTTAAATACGGCTTTTTGGTATTGAGGCAAGGCAACTGACGACAAAATACCGATAATTAATACAACAACCAACAATTCAATTAATGTGAACCCTTTTTTACTGGCCCCTGAAACAAGTTCAGGGTGACGACAAAACGTAAAACCTTTCATTTTATTTCTCCTATCAAAAAAGTCATCCTGAGTCGTTTCTGCTCAGCATCTACCGATTTTAAGCCAACAACACTCAATCAGGAGTTCCCAAACAAAAACCTTTCGGGATAACCTTATGTTATCAAAAAAAAAAACAGGGTCAACCCCCTTTTGAACTTGAAAACATACAACAAAAAAATCCCCGATTCCACTAGGGAGTCGGGGATAAATACAGCCTAATAAAATTTATTTCTGTTCTTTCGCTGTTGCTTCCGTCTGCACCGTTTCAAAGAGCGGCCCGCACGCACAGCCGGTCTGCTCTTCGCCTGCTGTACAGTTGCGGGCAATTTCCGCTTGACAGGTGCCGCCCTGCGCGTCGTCAGTTATAGTTTCTACGGGCGTTTGCGCAGCGGTTTCAACGGGAGCTTCGCCCGCCGCTTCGTCCGTTTGAACAACAGCGGATTCCGCAGCAGGAACGGCCTCAACGGGAGAAACCGCAGTTTCGTCCGACGAGGGCTGCACGGTTTCGCCGCACGCTTCGCACGCGTGTTCTTCTCCGCCGCAGCAGGAGCACGATTCGTGATATGCTTGCATTTCTTTTTCGGCTTCTGCCTGTGCTACAGCTTCCTGTGCCGGTGTTTCGGACGGAGCTTCCGGCACATCTTCGCCGATTACACCGGGCACAAAATCTGCCGGAGCTTTGTTTGCGTTAAACGCTTCGGTGGCTTTGGCTGTTGGACGGAAAGTTACCTTGCGCCATTTGCCTTCGCCTTCGGAGGCGGTGGATACAAATTCATTCTCTTCCACGGCACGGTGAATGTAACGGCGCAGCTGCGCGCTCATCGGGCGGAAGCGGAATACACTGTAGCCGTGTTTAATCATATCAATCCCTTTTTCAATTTCGGCGTCTATTTTATCTTCCGCTTTTCTCCAATAATTTTGCGTATCGGTAATGACGGAGATCGGTTTGTCAAAATGGCGGCTGAGCGCCAAGGTGCACAGGTACTGGATGGCTTCCAAGGTTTTGCCCTCTTTACCGATGACGATAGCCGGATGATCGCAGTCGAACGTCAGCAAAATGCGCTGTTGTTTTTCATCCCACCAAACATTTAAATTTTCGGTCTTTACGCCCATCTGTGTGAGCACTTTCTCCAAGTATTCTCTGGCTTCCTGCATAGGAGCTTTCAACTGTTCCGGAATGACGGCGTTACGGATTGCGTCGCACGGAAGCAGCTGAATTTCGTTGGCTTTGGGCGTTTTTTCGCGCGTTTCGCGCCCGACGGCACGTTCCGCACGGTGCCCGCTATGTTTGCCGCCGCGGAAATCGCCGCGTTCTTTACGGTTGTTGCGTCCGCCGCGGGCGGGTTTATTTTTGCGTTTCGGCACGTCCATATAAATTTGCGCGTCAAGGTTAGCGGACGTCCAACGTTTTTGGCGCAGCTCCACCACAGCGGGGCGGGAACCGATTCCCAAAAAGCCTTTTCTAGGCGTTTCCAAAACGGTAACTTCCACTTGATCTCTTCTTAAACCCATTTCTTTTAGGCCTTTTGCAATAGCATCGGCCACTTCTTTAGCTTGTACTTTAATTTTCATCGGCATAACAAAATGCTCCTTAAATTTAATTGGCTTTCGCCAGTTTACGGTTGACAAACGTCTGAATACCGTACGACAGCAGGCTGTTGGTCAGCCAGTACAGTACCAACCCCGAAGGGAAGTTCATAAACAGCAGCGTGAAAATAAGCGGCATATATTTAAACATCGCGGCTTGGGAAGGATCCGTTCCCGCAGGGATATTTCCCTTTTGCTGAAAAAACATTACCGCCCCCATCAAGACGGGTAAAATATAGTACGGGTCTTTAGAGGACAAATCCGTCAGCCAAAACACGAATTTCGCCCCGTGAAGCGCCCACGACGTGCGCAACGCATTGAACAGGGCCAAAAAGATAGGCAGCTGGATAAGCATCGGCAGACACCCCGCCAAGGGATTTACTTTGTGCTTTTGGTACAACTCCAAGGTGGCTTTGTTCAAGGCTTGTCCGTTGCCTTTGTATTTTTCCTGCAAACGCTTCATTTCGGGCTGGATTTTTTTCATCTGCGCGGCCGATTTAAACTGCATCAAGGTAAACTTGAATAAAACCGCCTGCAGCAGCACCGTCATCATAATAATCGCCACACCGTAGTTGCCCGTCCAACCGTAGAACGTCTCCAACACGTTGCGGGCGATTTTTCCGAGCGCGCCGAAAAAGCCGAACGCGATACTGCGGTCCAGATGATACGGCAACTCCAAAAATTGCTGATAATCTTTCGGGCCGAAATAGAAATCGGAATTATATTCCAATTTGGATTTGGCTTCCAATACAGCCGAAGGAACGGACACGGTAAACTGAGGGCCGGTCAAATCATTTTGTCCGAAGAGGCCCCACAGCATACCGTCCTGTTTGCCGATGACGGGTTTATCCGCGGCGAAATCGCCCGCTTTCCAGCCTTGCGGAATCAGCACCGCCAGAAAGTAGCGGTTTTCTACACCGGCCCAAATCCACGGCAAATCCGGCTGTTTGGACTTTTGGGTAAACGTCTCCAAGGTGGGTTTCTTTTTCCCTGCTTCCTGCACGAGATAAACGGCTTTGGACTCGCGCTCGTTGTCCTTCATTTCGCTTTTTACCGTCGCAAGACCGGGGCCGAAATTATAATCCCACTGGCCCAGCGTGAAGGTTTGATTCGTGCGGTTTTCAAAAGTAATACTTAGGTTATTAATACCGTTTTCGTTAAAACGGTACATTTTGGAAACTACCAGGCCGGAGACAATGTCCCCCGTAAAAGTGATGGAATTTTTTGTCCGCGCAAATTCGGTAAAATCCACTTGCGGCATCGTGGCAAAATATCCCGCGCCTTCATAAGGGGTAAGGTTCACATCGGCAATTACATCTTTAAATAAATACGTTTTAATCCCCGCGCCTTTGGAAGAAAATGTAACCTCTGCCTGCGGCAAAGAAAGGGTAAACAGTTCTTCGGGCTTGGGTTTAGGGGCTTCTTTGGTAATGACGGAAGCGGAAGAAGAAACAAGCGATTCCGCAGAAGCGGAATCTTTGGCGGTTTCTTCGGTCGTTGTTTTCAGCCGGGCTTCGGCCGCTTCCTGCGCGGCGCGCGCCCGTGGCAGGGCTACAAACTGGTTGTAACCGGTAATTACCAGCAAAAACAACATTGCGGTAATTAAAAACTGTCTGTTCATAAAACTCCTGTTGGATTCACGGCAAAAAGCAACCTCCTTGCCGGAGGCGGAAAGAACAGACGTTCGGAAAAGATTTAAGGGAGCGGGTCGTATCCGCCCGAATGAAACGGGTGGCATTTCAGCACCCGCTTTGCGGCCAGCCACGCGCCTTTAAAGACGCCGTATTTGTTGACCGCTTGATACGCATATTGGCTGCAGGTCGGCGTAAACCGGCAAACCCCTTTCGGGCCTAATAACGGGCGCACCAAAAGCATAAACGCCCGAAACAGCCAAAGCGACAAATTTTTAAACAAAAGCGAAATTTTATTCATAACTCTTCAATAATCAAGTTAAGCGTTTTCTGAAGAGGGGCTGAGCAATGCGGCTCTTGCGCACAGTGTCATGAGCGCGTTCTGCGCTGCGTGCACGTTGCCCAGCTTTTCGCCGTCGCGGGGACTTACGATAATGTCCGTTCCCGATAAAATATTTTTCCTGTTCAGTCTGAAAGCTTCCCGCAGCAGCCTTTTGGCGCGGTTGCGCGCAACCGCCGGACCCATTTTCCTGGATACTACCACCGCAAACCGGACCGGACGCGAATCCTCCCGCATTCCGGACCGTGCCCACAGCACAACTCCGTTGTACTGCAGTTTAATGCCGCCCCGAATAATCCCCTCAAAATCTCTTTTAAGGTGCAGGCGGCACAAACGCGGCAGACCGTTGGGCTGCATAAAACTTAGGCTCTGATAAGTTCGTGACGGCCTTTGGCTCTTCTGGCGCTGAGCACTTTTCTGCCGCCGGCAGTTGCCATTCTGGCGCGGAATCCGATGTGTTTGGCACGTCTTCTTTTGTTAGGTCTGTAAGTCGGTAACATATCTCTTTATATACGTTAATTCTGGCCCGCCGTGCGAACTGGAAAAAACGTATCTCCTCTAATTAATTTAAAATGGTTTCTGTATGAAACTTATTGATATTATAGCTTTTCTTGCCGTTCTTTGCAAAAACTCCTACTGAAGGGGAACAAAAAATTTCCGCCATGTTTTATTAGGAATCCCGCCAAAAAGAATTTGTCCTTCGCCGGTGGCGGGATAAAAGATAATCAAATCTTCATTTGGATCTAAATATCTGCTGGTATTGCCGGCAGGATGATAATAAATATTACTGAAGGGCACACGGTAAATTTTTCCTTCCTGCCTCACTGCACGGTTAAAAACCTTTTTTTCCGCTTTTCCTTCATAATACGCGTCAATGTCTTTGGCTAGATCAACTTGATTATCATAGGAAAGTTTTCCGCTCCAAGCTTTTGCCGTCTGTTCCGCAGCGGGTTCCAACACAAAATCCAACAACGCAGGGGATGCCGCATCCAACCCCGCTTGAATATCCGCCGGCAAAACCTCCTCCGGTGCATAAAGGGTAATATCGCCCGCCTGATTTACTACTGCCAACGAGCCTTTGGGAACAAGTAAGTTTTCTTTTTCCAATGCAATATTGCGGGAAAAACGCACCGCGCGCAAGGGTTCCCCCGTGGAAAGAGAAAAATGGGTAACATTTGGCATACGCAAATAACCGTTCACTACCGAAGAAAGTGATTGCTTTTGCACAAACCCGGACGCAGCCACATTTCTTTGTACTCCGGCAAGTAATTTTGTTTGTATACGGCCTGTCTGTAACACGCCTTTCCACAGATTTCTCTGGGCAAAAGAAGATACCGCACATAACACACACAATCCGATTACTGCTACCATTTTATTCATATAATATGCCCTCGCTGAAAAATAAATTATGATATATATAATATCTGTTTTGCAATGCTCAAGCCAGAGTCCAAAGACCTATCCGGCTCTAGGTCCAAAGACCTACTCGCGGGGAGCGGCGCAATATGCTATGCTTATAACAGTATGATATTTACCGACTCCGGCATTATTTTGTTCCGGCAGGAATTCCGCGAAGCGGACCGTATCGTTTCCCTTTACACCCGCGAACACGGGCGCATTAACGCGCGCCTGCCCGGGGTGATGCGGGCGGCCGGAAAACTGAAAGCCTTAAGCGAACCGTTTGCCTTTGGGGATTACCGCATTTATGTGCGGCGCGGGGGCGTAATCGGCACGATAACGGGCGGAAAAATATCCAACATTTTCCCCAATATCCGCAGCAACCTCAAACGAACCGTATTAGCAATGCACCTGTGCGAACTGGTGTTAAGGCTGACGCCCCTGCACCAACCGAGCGAAGGAAAATTCGATCTGTTATGCAAAGCACTGACCGAACTGGAATACGGAGACGTTACTCCCGCCTTTCAAGCAGCCTTTACACTCCGGCTGATGGCATTAGCCGGCTTCGGGCTGGACCACCCCGTACTAAACATTGCATCTGAATTCTGGCGCAAAATACACGAGGACGATTTTTCCAATCTGCAATTTACGGAACCGGAAGATTTGCTGTCCCTGTCCAAATGCAACAGCGTCTGCCGACGCTTTTTGAACCGTTATTTAACTTACCCGCTAAATACCTTGCGTAATTTTACCTTGGACCAAGACGCGACGGCCGCATTTGAAACGGAACCGGCTGACGATATACACCAACTCGCGTAGCAAAAGACCTAAATCCGCGAATCTAAGCCAAAAGCCGACCTGTTACGGGTCGGCTTTAGTGCATTTTTTATTGCGGGTTACGATAATAATTCGTCCATATCCGGATAGATGTCTTTCAGGGAATGATATACTTTAAACGCGTGCTGCCGCACGAAAGAATTGGGCTGTTTAATCTGCGGAACCACGCAAGTACGCATTCCGGCAGTGATAGCGGCCGTCGCGCCGGCGATGGAGTCTTCAAAGGCCAAACATTCAGCTACATCCACCCCCAGCTTTTGGGCCGTTTTCAAATATACTTCCGGATCCGGCTTGGGATTAGAAACATCATCAGACGTCGTAATGGACGAAAAATACCGTTTTATCCCCTTCTGTTCAAGCAAATAATCCACCCAGCGGCGGATATTGCTGGACGCCAAGCCCACTTTTAAACCGCGTTTATAAAAAAATTTCACCGCTTCGCTAGCCCCCGGGCGAAACTCTATTTCTTGGCCGGACGATACGTAATCCTCAAAATGAGCATATGTACGACGGTAGAGGTTTTCCACGTCAAAATGCGGGCCGAAATGATGTTTGATCAGCGCACCCGCGTCTTTACTGCTCATCCCGACGCAGGTTTCAAACAGTTCAAAAGTAAAGGTTAAACCGTCCTCGGAGGCGGCTTTTTTATAACATTCAAAATAAATGGGCTCGGTGCTGAAGAGAAGCCCGTCCATATCAAAAATTACAGTTGAAATCATATAGTGTTATTGTATAAATTTCCCAAGGAAGCAGACAACGCCTTACCGCCCCTTTATTTTATATAATATAACTACTTATGAAATACGGTATGAATTTTCAGGATATGATATCCGCCCTTAACCATTACTGGACTAAACAAGGCTGCATCCTCGTTCAGCCCTACGACTTGGAAAAAGGCGCAGGGACCTACAATCCCGAAACCTTTTTCGGCTCGCTTACCAAAAAACCCGTCAACCGCGCATACGTGGAACCCTGCCGCCGTCCCGCCGACGGCCGCTACGGCGAGAATCCAAACCGTCTGGGCAAATACTACCAATATCAGGTTATTATGAAGCCCGCTCCGGCTAACATTCAGGAGATTTACTTAAATTCCCTAAAAGCCATCGGCCTTGACCCTAAACAGCACGACGTGCGCTGGATTGAGGACGACTGGCAGTCCCCCACCCTGGGCGCGTCCGGCGTCGGCTGGGAAATTTGGCTCGACGGTATGGAAATTACGCAGTTTACATATTTCCAAAACATGGCCGGATATGCGTTAAACCCGATTACGGTGGAAATTACCTATGGGTTGGAACGCATTGCAATGTACTGCCAAAAAGTGGATAATGTTTTTGACCTGCGCTGGAACGATACAATCACCTACCGCGATGTGCGCCACGAAGAAGAACGCCAGTTCTCCCACTACTATTTTGAGGAAACCGACCCCGAACGCTTACGCCGCTACATTCAGGAATGTGAAGAGGAATGCCTTAAACTGTGCAAAAAAGGATTATACCTTCCGGCATACGACGATACGATGAAACTTTCCCAATACTTTAATATGCTTGAAGCGCGCGGCGCGATTTCCGTCTCCGACCGCACGAACAATATTACCAAAATCCGCAACCTGGCCAAAGCCTGCGCCAAAGCCTATGTGGAAAGTGTGGAAAAGAAAGAAGAACAGGAGGCCGCCAAATGAACGCTTTACTTGAAATCGGCGTAGAACATTTACCCGCCCGCTTTATGGCGCCGGCGCTGAAACAATTAAAAACGCTGGCCGCAGATTTGCTGGCCGAAAAGCGCATTTCTTATACTTCGGTAGAAACCTTCGGCACTTACCGCCGTCTGGTAACGGTCATTGAAGGTTTGGCAGAAAAGTCGGCTGACGTACAGAAAGAAGTCAAAGGGCCGCCCGCCAAACTGTTAAAAGACGCTGACGGCAACTTTACCCCCCAAAGCGCGGGATTTGCACAAAAAAACGGTTTAAAACCCGAACGGCTGACCGTCGTAGAAACGGAAAAAGGACCGTTCATTTACGCCAAAGTTAAAATTAAAGGCGAAAAAACGGCTAAACTCCTGCCGGAAATTTTTACACGGCTTGTAACGGGCCTTGAGTTTGCCAAAAATATGGTGTGGGAAGAATCCGGCCTGCGCTACGGCCGCCCGATCCGTTCCCTTATCGGCTTATACGGCGACAAAGTAATTAAATTTTCCGTCGCCGGCGTAAAATCGGACCGCAGCACCTATCCGCTTTCTTCCTTCGGGCGCAAACCGATTAAAGTGGCTCACGCCGACAAAGCCTATTACGCCGAACTGCTGCGCAACCAGCCGCAGCCCGTTTTAGCACTGCCGGAAGATCGCAAAGAAGCCTTAATCAAAACCGTTTCCAATGAAGCTGCCGTACGCGGATATCTGGCGGATTTGGACGAAAATTTAATCGAAGAAACCGTCTGGTTTACGGAACATCCGGTGGCCGTGGGCGGAGATTTCGAACTTAAATTTTTAACGCTGCCTAAAGAACTTGTTACAACGGTACTTAAAAAACAAATCAAAATTTTCCCCGTAGTAAACAAGGAGGGCGGCTTGCAGCCTTATTTTATTGCTGTGCGCGACGGGATTTCCGTCAACCAGAGCGAAGTGTCCGAAGGATTTAAAAAAGTAATGTCCGCCCGCCTGTCGGACGCGGTGTTCTTTTTTGAAAACGATAAAAAAGACGGCCTCTCCAAATTTCACGAAAAGTTGAAAAACGTTCAGTTTTTGGAAGGCCTTGGCTCAATGTACGAAAAAGCGCAGCGCACCCAAAAATTGGCCGCGTATTTGTGTGAAAAACTGGGTAAAACACAGCTGAAAGAAACGGTGGACTTTGCCGCTTCGCACGCGTATGACGACCTTGCCAGCCACGTAGTGTACGAATTTCCGGAACTGCAAGGCTATATGGGCGGCTGTTACGCCGAACTGGAAGGTCATAAAGACGCCGCCACCGCCATGAAAGAGTTTTACTATCCGCTGACCTCTTCTTCCGAACTTCCGTCGGACGAAGCGGGGCAAATCGTTTCCTTGGCAGGCAAAATTGATACGCTGGTAGGGAACTTTTTAATAGGCCAAATTCCTACCGGAAGCGAGGATCCCTTCGCCCTGCGCCGCCAAGCGTTTGGCGCGGTGCGCATTATGTTGGAAAAAGGGATGAAGGTTTCCTTAAAAGAACTGGTGGATACGGCGTCGTCCCTTTACCCCGCCGGCACGCAGGATAAAGGCCTCGCCCAACTGCAGGGCTTCTTATTCCAGCGTTTGGCCCTGGTGCTTGAACAGCGCGGCCACAATGCGCGCGTGCTGGACGCGGTTTCCAACTGGTACGAAATGCCGCTGCCGCAGATTGAAGCGTTGGTCAGCGCATTGGAAACCGTTAAAACGGGCGAAGAGTTTGCCGCTGTGCTGGAATCGGCCAAACGCGTGTGCAACCTCTTAAAGAAAGCCGGAGACGTAAACGAAAACGTGGATGAAAAACTGTTTGAACTCCCTGCCGAAAAAGCGTTGTATGACAAAATTCAGGAAGTAGACGCTTCCCTGGGCTGCCGCGTGCATACGGCTGCCGACAAAGAAGCATATTTGAACATACTCAAAACGTACGGTGCGTTTAAAGAAGTGCTGGAAAATTTCTTTAAAGACGTGATGGTCAACGCCGACGACGAAGCCGTAAAAAACAACCGTCTGGCGCTCTTGGCGCGCGTACGCCGCTACTTAACGCAAACGGTGGCGGACATTACCAAGCTGTAAGATTATCAAGTACAGATAAAAAATCCCGGGCTTTTAACATAAACCCGGGATTTTTTATTTCAAAATACTTTTTCTTCAAGATCTAAACTTTTACATACAGATCTCCCTAAAGGTGTCAACCCCTCGCAAGTAATCTGATTTGGATAGGGAGAGTTCGCAAAATAGAAACTTAAACGAAGTTCTCTTTTTGCAAAATCAGCGTTTCTGTTTTGTGAAACACTTGCCGCAACACGCAAAGCAACGGGATTGTCGAATGTCCCTACCAAGTTATCAATAACAGCATAAGGACAATTTATGATAGAGGCATCATTTGTTTTTGTGCAGGAAGAGTCAATTGTAACATCTAAATCTTCCAGCGAGAAGGCATACGTACCATTAGATAAAAAATACACTTCTTGGGCTTCCCGAATAGATTTCAGTATAGGAAACAGGGTAGAAACACGGCTTTTGAATACCGCTTTCTGATACTGCGGCAATGCCACCGCCGATAAAATACCGATGATTAAGACGACGACTAATAATTCTATTAACGTAAAACCTTTCATCTTCTTATCTCCTTAATAATGTTTGGCGGCTTACGATGCTTACGTCATTCCCGAATGTTTCTATCGGGAATCTGTCGTTTCGTAACTACAAGATTCCGCACTAAAACTCTACGGAATGCAACAAGACGAAAAAACCGCCAAACCCTAATTTATCCCTATAGTATCAAAAAAAAAAACGGGTCAACCCCTTGACAATTTTCCAAATTCGCTTATACTAGTTCATAAGAAGTTTATCCGCAGGGTCCGACAGGGTGTCGCCCTTAGCAGTACGCGGATGGCGGTAGCGGCAATCGTTACCGCAACAGAAACGGCAGCAGCGCCGGAAGAAGTTGGCCTGCGCGCTCGGGCGGCTAGAACGGTTCGTCAAGAACCGGACGGGTGCTTGAAAGGCGCAGAGCAAGATGTTACGGCGGCAGAAAAATGATGCGTTAAGTGTTATTTTTCCGTTTATGGTTTCCGTTTCGTAAGACGTCATAAAGCGGTAAGGGGTGAGCGGAGGCGGTGGCCGCTTCACGCCTGTAAGCAAGTAAGACGACTGTCGTCGGGTTTCCGCCATAGATTGCTTGGAGGATAACCGGACGCAATGGGCGGCATAAATCCCGGTATCGGCCGGCAAGACGCAAAGAGGAGAAGCAAAGGAGTAAAGATGAGTAATAGTTAAACCCCTCGGTTTTAGCAACCGAGGGGCTATTTTTGTGCTGTTTCCGGCAAACGCTTCGTAAATGTCAGCCGCATGTACCCATTTGTCATTCCCGAGGACTATAATCGGGAATGACGACAAAAAATAAATGCAGTGCAGAACAGAATAATATTATAGAAGATGCCTAATTGGATAAATTCGCTTCAAATTGCTCGGGTCAGTTATACGAAAAGAATCACTACTGGATCCTGAAACAAGTTCAGGATGACGAGACAAAACTATGCCGTGCAGCGCAGAATCATATAGTCTCTCCGTCGTTTATGCCGCCTTTTGCTCCGCTTAGAAAAAGCGTTCACGGATATTTTGGCCGCTTAAACTAAAGTTACGTCATTCCGTAGGGTTGTAGTACGGAATCTCGTTGTTGCGAAACGACAGATTCCCGATTACAGATTTCGGGAATGACGAGTGGGAAAGAGCGGCCAAAAGCAAGAAGGGGCAGAAAAACACTTTCTGCCCCTTCTGCGAATTATAGAAGTTAAGTATCGCCCTTTTCACTCTAGCACGCTGGGCGGAGGCAAACTATTTCCCTCCTGCGGCACGCTCTGTGCCGATGAGTCCCCGGTGTCGTTCTCGGTTTCCTCATCTTGCAAAGGCGTTAAAATCATTTCTTCAAAACTTTCGTCCGGCACGGATATATTTTCTTCCGCCGGCATTTGTTCAATGGGCGAAGGCGTAATCACACGTTCGCGCGGTTTTTCGTCCGACACCGTTTGGCGCGACGTGCTGGAATACGTATTGCCCGGGTTCCACCACGCGGGTGGCATTCCGGAACAAGCGCATACTAAAAAAGCGGCGGGAAACAACAGTAAAAGTTTCTTCATACGTTTATTATACCCTATTTATCCGCGCAAACGGAAATTCCTTTTGCCCGTGCATACAATGCGCCCGCACGATAACTGCTGCGCACCAGAGGGCCGCTTGCTACCCCTTTAAAACCCAGGGACAACGCATACGCTTCCCACGCGCGGTATTCTTCCGGCTCGGGGTAACGCGCCACGGGATAGTGCGCAGATGACGGCGCCAAATACTGCCCGATTGTCAGCAAATCTACGCCTGCTGAGCGAAGATCTTTCATCAAGTTTTTAATCTGCGCATCCGTTTCGCCAAGCCCTACCATAAACCCCGTTTTGGTAAGAATATGCGGTGCAATTTTTTTGCTTTTAGCCAGAACGTTAAGCGTCCGCTCATACTGCGCGCCGATACGCACGGCCCCGTATAATTCCGGCACCGTTTCCACATTATGCGCAAGCACGTCCGGCGCGGCGTCAAGAACAGTTTTTAACGCCTCTAAATTTCCTTGTAAATCCGAAATAAGCGGTTCCACTTTTACGTCCGGCGCGGTTTGATGAATGGCCTCAATCACGCGCGCGAAATGGGCGGCTCCGCCGTCGGGCAAATCATCGCGGGTGGGCATCGTTAAAACGGCATAGCGGATACCCCACTCTTTTACGGCCTCCGCCACACGGGCGGGTTCGCCCGAATCCGGCGGAAGCGGTTTGCCGCGCCCCACAGCGCAAAAACGGCAGCCGCGCGTGCAGATATCGCCCAATACCATAAACGTTGCGTCCCCGCAGTTAAAACATTCTCCCCTGTTGGGGCATTTGGCCGCGTGGCACACCGTATGAAGCGTATGGCGCTTAATGGAATCTTCCGCATTTAACGCAGCGGAAGAATGCAAGGCCGCTTTGTTGCGGCCGACTAAATCTTTAAGCCATTGAGGAATCGGGGTCATATATCCTATTATACTAAAAAGGCATTATGATATAATAAGAGAAAAAGAGGCGGTGTCCGTGAAAAAATTCCTGTTAAAAATTGTATGTTTTTGCTTTTTGTGTTCCACCGTTTCTGCCGCAGCCGATACGCCCGAAACAGAAACGGAGCGGCTGAAAGAAGCGGGCGATTTATATTTTTCCTACGAACCCGAAAAGGCGTTAAACGCTTATATCAGCCTTTCCAAAGAAACCCAAAACAAGCAAGCTTTTTTGAATGCGGCGTATATTGCTATGGAGCAGAACGAACCGAAAAAAGCGGCCGATATCGCCACCGCCGCTTACCGCGCCCATCCGCAAGACCGCGAAATTATTGAAACTGCCGCTGAAGCTTACTTGGCCGACGGGCAATATGCCAGCGCGGAGAAACTGCTTTCCGAACTGCCGGACGATCCCGCCCGTACCGAATTTTTATATATCAATCTGGCCCGCGCGCAAATGGGCTTAGGCGAAAACGGCCTGGCCAAATATAACCTGAAAATGGCAGCACGCGGAAAAACGCACACAGCCTTGTCCAATTATTTATTGGGGCTTTTATACGAAAAAGACAAAGACTATGAAAACGCCGCCGAAGCGTTTAAAAAAGCCTCCGTCTACGACCACCAATTTATTGAAGCGAAAAAACATTACGGCGCCGCTTTGGAAAAAATAGGGAATTACAACGAAGCCTACCGCCAGTTCCGGATGATTTACTCGTCCGACAAATCAAGCGCCGAAGTCGCCCGCGCTATTGAACGGCTCCGCCCGCGCCTGACGCGTACGGAAAAAGAAATTACCGGCGGGAAAGAACTGCTGAAACACACGTTTGTAAAACCCGTCATCCCCCCCGCAGGCACGCGGGAGATAAAAGTAGGCCTCGGAATGCGCCAAACCGGCAAACCCGCCGTACGGAATACGATACACTTTCTTCCGTCACACGATTTTACGGTAACAGATGCGGCGGGGAAAGTTATCGCCCGCGGCAAAGCGCGGGAAAGTTGGGTAGCCGTTCTGCAAAACGGCAAAGCGCATCTATCGGCCCCCAACGGTAAAAAATATCCGTTCTCCAAATCCGTTACCATTGTCCCCTCTTCCAAAACGGAAGGAGAAGGCCATACGATTATCGTGAAAAGCCTGATGAGCGGGGCGGGAATGACGTGGGCCAGCGTGGACGATAAAGAATACCGCGGCAAACTGCAAATTTTACACAATGCCAGACAAAACACGCTTGTGCCCGTCAATATCGTCAATATGGAGGAATACCTGCAAGGCGTTATTTCCTCCGAAATGCCGACCAAATTCCCAATGGACGCGCTGCGCGCCCAAGCCGTACTCGCACGGACGTACGCGCTAAAACATTTGGGCAAACACCGCGCGTACGGATATGACGTATGCGACACACAAAACTGCCAAGTGTACGGCGGTGTAAGCGCGGAAAGCGAACGCGGCAACGCGGCGGTGGAATCCACAATGGGAGAAACGCTCAACTACCAAAACAAGCCGATTGAAAGTGTGTTTTCGGCCAACTGCGGCGGCATTACGCAAAGTGCCAAAGAAGCGGGCTGGAATGAAACGCCCTATTTAAACCCCGTATCGGACTATAAAGATTTTGATTTTAACAACCTGCAGCCGTATCATTTTAAGGAACTTTTGCAATATCCGCACGACGCCTACAGCCGTTACGATAAGCACGTCAGTATGGCAGCTTACCGTTGGACGCGCGTGGTAGATGAAGAAGAATTGCGTGCCGTCATTAAAAAGCAAAAAAAAGACATCGGCAAAATTACGGCCTTGATTCCGCTGCGGCGCGGACGCTCGGGTTACGTCAGCCGATTGCTCGTCAAAGGCACCAAAGGCACCGTAACGCTTAATAAAGAAAACGTTATCCGCAACAATTTAAGCCTGGGAATGCTGCGCAGCAGTTATTTTATTGTAGAACCGCATTATGAAAACCGCGAATTAAAATACTTTGTGTTTTACGGCGGCGGGTGGGGCCACGGCGTGGGCTTCTGCCAGACGGGCGCGGCCGGAAGGGCCGACGCGGGGCAGGACTACAAAACCATTTTACACCACTATTTCCCACTGGCGGAGTTTGCCAGCGCGGCACAAGAAGAAGACTAAAAAAAGGTTAAGGAATTTCGTACTTCATACAGCCTTCTGACATCCCGTCCCCATTACAAGCGGAAAACCCTTGCGCGCCGCCGCTAACGGAAGAACATACCTTACGGCTGGTTGCATCCGCATACGCCACGCAAAAGGACTTTCCCGCCCACGTTGGGCTGTGGTCCATATAGAGGGCAAATCCCAAATGTTCCCGATAGTGAAACGCATATACGCGATTTCCCGTACTGCCACACGCATCACCCACCTCTAATAAGCCCCCGCCGGGCAGCGTAATATCTCCGTTCGCCTCTATCCGCGCTACGGCGGGAGGAGTAATATCTAAAGCATAAAAATCGCACGTATACTCGCCGTTGGACATATAATAAATTTCCTGTGCGTCTTTTACGGCTTTGACTATCGTTTGCATTTCCGTTAACCGCGCCTTGCGCACCGCCGTCTGATACTGCGGCAGCGCAACGGCGGATAAAATGCCGATAATCAACACAACAACCAACAATTCGATTAAGGTAAAACCTCTTGGATTGAATACTGACATTAATTCAGAACAACGGCTTGTCGTCATATTTACTCCCTTACTTGGAATTATTCTTAATTTATCAAAAAAAAAAAACGGGTCAAGACCCTGGGCCAGGGCTCCCTTCTTGTTCGTACTCTTTTGATTAGATGGGCCACACCGTTACTGACATGTTGCTTATCTGCGTAACAACACTTTCCGGGGGCAGGCGTTGGGCGGCGCGCAGCGTCCTTGACCAGGGTTTAGTAATGGACGGTACTTACCACTTAGTATCTGCCAGTCTGCAAGCCCCAGGCCGCAGAGATTATCCGCATTCGTTTGTTTTATTGAACCGCATTTTTTGGAAATGCGACAAAAAATAAGGGGAGTTAAGCTGCCCAAAAAAACAAGGACGGGCAGAAAAATATTTCCCGCCCGTCCTGGTAAATTATAAAAGATACATCCTGCCGTTTTATCTATTGCCTCCCGCCGAGCTGCCGCTGTGCACGCTCCTGCAAAGCGGCGATACGCCGCTGTTTCTCGTCATCCGGTAAATCTGTTTCCGAAATCTCATTCATCCGGTGGAACATATCTTGTAAAACAGGACGCGCCAAACGTTCAAAGGCCTCTTTTTCTTCGGGCGACGCATTGGCCAGGCCAGGGTCCTGCATCAGCTGCGCCATGGTGGAATTGACTTGCCCCTGTTCGCGCGCTTCGCGCATTTCGGGAGATTTTTGCACAGCCTCAATTTGTGCATTAGTATCTTGGCGGATTTCCATCATCTTCTTCTGTTTGGCGGCAACCGGCAAATTGCTGTGCATTACTTCATTCATACGGGATTCGTGCAAGTCGTAAATGGCGCTGACAGCCGCGCCGCCCGTTTCTCCATAAATCTGCTCAGCCAGCTCCAGTTTTTCGCGGCGTTCCCGTTGTAAATCAGCAGACACGGCTGCAATCGTTTTTTCATCAAAATGATGTTCTTTCGGTAAAGTTTTGCCTTCTTCTTCATCTTTCAGCGCCTGCGCTACACGGAGACGTTCCATTTCGTTCTCGGCGCCTTGAAGTCCCTGCAATGATTTACCGTTTTGCAAAAGCATGTGCTCCAAGTCTTTACGCAAGGCGCGTTGGTTGTCCAACTGTTGTTTATAATACTCTTCCTCTGGCAGGCCGGCCAGCGCAAGCTGCATGTCTTTTTCCCGCCAAGAGGCTAAAATCTCCCCCGCCTGCGCAGAGATATCCGCCCCGTAGGCTTGGGCCAACTGGTTTTGAAACGTGCTGTCTTTGGCTTCTCTTTGTTCTTTAAAATCTTTTAACGCGTGTTTCTGTCCGACTTTTTCCAATTCTTTTTCATACTTGGCTCCAATGGCGCGCGCCTTTTGGGCGGCCTGCTCCTGCGTCAGCCCGGGTTGGGAAAGCGCACCCAACAATTCTTTTTGATACGCGTCCATCACTTTCCCCGCTTCGTCGGCAGCTTCCTTGCCGAATGCCCCGTTCATACTGTTCATAATACCCGCTTTTTGGGCGTTCATCTGGTTCGCCACGCTTGCAAACGGGCCGGAAGAAGCAGAATAAGAAGAATTGCGCTGAAGGTATTTTTCGATATTGGCGTCTTTACGGCTTTTGGGAAGCATAGCCTGCCATACGGCGCGTTCCACGCGGGACGAAAGACCCGTCAGCTGTCGTTTTAAAGACGCGGCGGCTTCGGGCGTGAGCGAAGTCAAATACGGAGAAAAGGTACGGGCCGAGCTTTCTTCCGCCGTCGGACGCGCTACGCCGGCTATTGCGGCGCCGCGCATATTATTTTGCCCCAGGGCACCGGAAGCATTTGGCCGAAAAGATATCCCGCCGGCGCGGGCCGCAGCGGAAGCCCCCTCAAAAGAAGGAGAATTGATCGCCGCATCTTCCCGCCCGCCATACCGCACGGACGACGGCAAAGGCGCCGCTACATTGCGAAGCACGGTATCTCCGCCAACAGATGCTCCGGCCCTCTTTCGCCCAGAATCCCTTTGTGTGGAAGAGGAGTATCCCCCTCCCGCCTCCAAAGCGTTGCCTTTCCGTCCATAACGCCGCAATAATTGGGCGCGTTTGGAGTTTGGAACCAAACCAAGACTCCCTTCCGCAGCAGAGGGAGGCATCCCCAACAGCTCTTCATTTTTAAGCGATTCCACCGTTCTGTGCGCCGCTTCCGGCGGGATAAAACGGTCCCCGGGAGCGTCTTTTTCTTGGCGGGAAGAAAATGGAATTTCTCCCCCTGTATCCGTGCCGGACATACGCATAAACGTAAGCCCTAAAGCCAAAAATACAACAATCACAAACGATAGCTGCAGCAGACGATTCTTTTTTTCCATATGATTACAACGCACGCGTTTGGCGCGCTAATAAAAGTTTTTGTTCTAATTCTTCGTTTAATTTCACTTGCAACGAGGTCATTTCTTCGCGGTAAGCATTATTTAATGCGTCCAATTTTTCCGAATACTCGGACAGTCTTCCAGCTTCAGCAAACAATTTATCCGCTCCCTTCAAATACTTTTCAAAGATGTCACGCGTTTGCAAGACGGCTTCTTTGCTGTATAATTTTTCAAATACCTGTTCCACACGCTGGTGTGCGGAAATCATCCGCGCCGTCAGCACGGAAACCTTCTCCGGCGACAAAATTAATAAGGGATCCCCGTAACGCGCGGTAATCTGCGCCAAGGCCTGATCGGCTTCGCGCCCCACACGGGCAAGCTGCGGTTCAAAATCTTCCTCTGTTTTAACGGACGAAAGTACCAATCCGTAATCGTCGGCCGCTTTTTTTAGAACAGGGAAGGCTTTTCGGGCACAAAGCGGCCCGTAATCGCGCTCCAGCAAGACGGCCAACTCCTGAAATACATTTTTTAACTCCGCTACGGACAAACGGCCCTGCTCTGCGTTCGCGCGCGTCCAGCCTTTCGCGGTTTCAGTCTCTCCCACAGCGGCAAAAGACTGTATGTAACGCGCCGTCACTTCCGCTACGCGGGTTTGCATTTCCTCCGGCGTCTGCGCCGATTCTGCGGCGGCGGCTGCTTCCTTCCCCAACTGTTCCGCCAAAGCAGACATTTTATCCGCGGCACGGCGGGCAAACGAAGCGCGGACCGCTTCTTTTAACGCCGCCCGACGGGAAGCCACCGCCTGTGAAATGCGCGTATCGGGCAATTTGGGGATAAATTCCCGCAGCGCTTCCGACGCCAAGAGCGGCTCCGACACCACAGGTTTGGAACGGGCCTGTTCAAGTGCGCGCAATTCCTGCCCCTTGGGAATATAGCGTTTTAAATTATAGGAACGGGAGGAACTTTTTTTGGGGTGGACGTCCTCCTCAGGAGGAGTGCATCCGCACAGCCCCGCAATAACAGTAAATAAAGCAAGCCGGCCTAAAAGTGTTTTCATTCTTCCATTATATCCAAAAAGAGCAGCTTTGTCACTTTGTAAAAATAATAAATATCCCCCTATAAGGCCGCAAGAGAACAGGTTGCCGGCTGCGGTTCCCGCGGATTGCGCGCTAGGAGATAAGCAAATACTACAACCCCGCGTCTGGACGGCACGGGGTTGTCTGGATAGCGGGTTAAACTACTCTGTTACAATCGCAATGCCTAATTCTTTTAACTGCGAATCGTCCACTTTGTTCGGAGACTCCGTCAGCGGGCAAAAGGCTTGCGCTGTTTTGGGGAAGGCGATAACTTCACGAATAGACTCTTCGCCGCACAAAAGCGCGGTGATGCGGTCTAACCCGAGTCCTATCCCACCGTGGGGAGGCGCGCCCGCTTCCAACGCGTTTAAGAGCATACCAAAGCGGATTGCTGCGTCCTCTTTTGAGTGTTTCATCAAAGCCAAAATGCGTTCCTGCACATCGCGGCGGCAGTTGCGCACGGAACCGGAAGCCAGCTCGTTGCCGTTAAGCACCAAATCAAACTGGTGGGAGCGGACGGAAGCCGGGTCAGATTCTAGGTGTTCCAAGTCTTCTTCTACGGCCGCGGTAAAGGGGTTGTGGGCGGCGTCCCAACGGTCTTCTTCCGGAATGTATTCCAACAGCGGAAAGTTGGTAATCCACGCAAAGGCCCATTCCTCCAATTTCGGCAAATCTTTGACGAGTTCTTTGCGAATGGCGCCCATAAAGTTCTGGCAGGTGCGGCGGGCTGCGTCGCTGCCGGCCAAAATAGCGTCCCCGTCCTGCGCGCCGACAGCGGCTTTTAACGCATTCATTTCGTCCGCTGTAAAGAACTTGGCGGACGGGCCTTCAAACGTGTCCCCTTTCACTTTCAGCCACACGAGGCCTTTGGCGCCGTTTTTCTTGGCGAGTTCGGTCAGCTTGTCAAAATAACTGCGGGAGTGTTCCGCCCCTTTTTCGCAGCGCACGGCATAAACCGCGCCGCCGGCGGAAAGGACTTCTTTAAACACTTTAAAACCCGTGTTGGCAAAAATTTCGCCCACGTTTTTAATTTCCAGAGTGTAGCGCAAGTCCGGCTTGTCGGAACCGAAGCGGTCCATGGCTTCTTCAAACGGCAGTTTTACAAACGGCGTTTTTAAATCTTTGCCCGCAGTTTTGAAAATTTCTTTCACAAGCCCTTCCACGATTTCGTGAATATCGTCAATCGTTACAAAGGACATTTCCATATCGATTTGCGTATGTTCGGGTTGGCGGTCGGCGCGGAGATCTTCATCGCGGAAGCAGCGCGCCAACTGAAAATAACGGTCAATGCCGCTGGCCATTAAGGTTTGTTTGAACATTTGGGGGCTCTGCGGAAGCGCGTAAAATTCCCCGTGGTGCACGCGGGACGGCACCAAATAATCGCGCGCGCCTTCGGGCGTGGAACGCGTCAAAACGGGGGTTTCCACCTCAATAAACCCGTTCGCGTCCAAATACCGGCGGGCGGCCTGCATAATTTTATGGCGCAGGTGGAGATTGGCAAACATTTTGGGGTTGCGCAAATCCAGATAGCGGTATTTCAGACGGATTTCTTCCGCCACGGAGCGGGATTTTTCCACATCAAAAGGCAACGGGATAGACGTATTAAGCAGTTTTAAATCTTCCGCCAACACTTCAATTTCACCCGTTTTCATATTCGGGTTGACCGCGCCTTCGATACGGCGTTTGACGGTACCCGTCACTTCCACCACATATTCGTTGCGAAGCGTGGAAGCCAGTCCAAAAAACGGACTCGCCGGCTCCACCACCACTTGGCAAATACCGCTGCGGTCGCGCAGGTCGATAAATAATACGCCGCCGTGGTTGCGGTAGCTGTTTACCCAGCCGCATAAAGTTTGTTTGGTGCCCAACAGGGCCGCGGTTACGTCGCCGCAGTAATTAGTTCTCTTCATAAAAGTTTTTTTACCTCATCAGTTAAAACGTCAAACGAAATCCGTTTTTGCCCGCCACTTTGTAAATCTTTTAAAGTAATCTCCCGCGCGGCCAATTCGTCCGTACCCAAAATAAGCGCATACGACGCGCCGCAGCGGTCGGCCTGTTTCATTTGGCCTTTGATGTTTTTATCAAAAAGGCCGCCTTCGGTACGCACGCCCGCTTCGCGCAAGGCTTGCATCAAATTAAACGCCGTTTCGTTACAGGATTTGTCCATAGATACAAAATACACGCTTTTGGCTTTTGGAGCAGATACCTCGCCGCGGGCCATAATTACGCGTTCGGCCCCCATCGCCCAACCAATGGCAGGGGTGGCAGGGCCGCCCATATTTTTAACGAGCGTATCGTAACGTCCGCCGGCGGCAATCGCATTTTGGGAAGCGTCCCCCGCCTGAAACTCAAACACCGTGCGGGAATAATAATCCAGCCCGCGCACGAGCATCGGGTCCACCTCAAAATCAATTTTTCCCTTGAGAAGCGCCTGCACTTCGTCAAAATGCGCCTGACATTCCGGGCACAGAGTCATGGTGGGAACGCGGCCTGCAAAGCGCGCGCCGTCGATTTTGCAGTCCAGTACGCGCAAGGGGTTTTTTTCCAGACGCGTTTGGCAGTTTTCGCACAAGGTATCTTTTTCTTTAGACAAAAAATCGATTAACGACTGACGGTAGAGCGGGCGGCATTTGTCGCACCCCAGGCTGTTGATTTTTACTTTGTAATTTTTCGCGCCGAATTTGGACACGATGTCCTTTAACATTAAAATCACTTCCGCATCGGCGGCTGGAGCGGAGTTGCCCAAATATTCCGCGCCGATTTGTTCAAACTCGCGGTAGCGGCCCGCCTGCGGGCGTTCTGCGCGGAACATATTGCCGATATAATAAAATTTTTGGACGGGCGCGTTTTGCGTGAAATTATTTTCCAAATACGCGCGCACCACCCCCGGGGTACCTTCGGGGCGGATAGCCAGTTGGCGGCGGCCCGCATCTTCAAACGCGTACATTTCTTTTTGTACGATATCGGTTGTCTCGCCGGTGGACTTAATAAAAAGTTCTCTCAGTTCCACCGTCGGCAAGCGCAATTCTCCGAAACCGTAGAGGGAAAATACGCCGCGGGCGCAATTTTCCAATTCAGTAAAATTTTTGGATTGGGGTTCAAATATATCGCGGAACCCTCTTACTAATTTAGCCATATTTTTATTTTAGCATTTTATAGAGCGAAAAAAGAACTCCCCGCTGCGGATTTCCACAGCAGGGAGATTTTTATAATATCACCGTCTTTTATTTTATTTTTTGACAGTAATCGGTGAGCGCTTGATTCGCTTTCATCTGCGCAAGACGGCGTTTTACGTGTTGCTGTTTATCCGTCAGATTTTTCCTTTCTCTCTCCCGTTTGGCTATAGCATCCAATACCCCGCGGTTGGCTGATTCAAAACGTGCGATGTCATCCGCCGTTACCACCACATAATTAGCGCATGTCTGAAGATCCCGCTGACGCTGCTCCCGCGCCGCCGCGTCCGCCTGCTGCTGTTGAGCATATCTGTCCGCTTCAGCACGGTACGCCGCACGCGCTGCTAACGTATACGCCTTGACCTCCGCTGGAGTTAGCCCCAACTTCTTCATCAACCCTTTTGCTGCAGTTACGCCGGTGGGTTCTCCCCCAAACAAATACGATTTGTTGTACAGCTCCAAACTGGTATCGTCCACCGAATAGAAACGCGAAAAATACTTAAATGCACATTCCGAATGTTTATGTACGGGGCCGCGCCCTCTTTCCGGAGGAATATAAGCGTCCGCTTCGCTTGCAATTTTTTGACCGCACACGGAGCAGACCAGTTCCGCAGGTGGGGCGGCAGATTGCGGTTGCGCCGAACCGGCTGTTGCCGTCGCTGAACCCGCAGGCGGTGTAGGGATAGGATCTACCTTTGCACGCGGACGGCCTGCCAGAGCGGTTTCCGAAAATTGATCCGCAGAGGTCGAAACGCGCGTCGTGGTTCCCGCCCCTGTTGCCGACGTTCCGGCTGTTGATGCAGTTGCGGAATGAGCCGAAGTATTAGCCGCAGGTTTACCCACACGCGTGTTATCCGCCAAAGGCGCCGCACCCGCAGCCCCCGATACCGTCGGAGTCCGCAACGGTGTCCCCACATCAGCATTGGCCATAGTAACGTTAATACCCTCTTTTATAGCTTGCGCATACAGCTGTTGATATGTCGGTGCTTCGGTCTTTCTATCATACCCGTACGTTTTGGCATACGCACGATAGTCGCTTACTTTCAAAGTCTTTCTCTTTTGCCGACATTTTTCGGTGTCGTGATAATAATACGTATGTTTTTCTGATGTGCCCTTGACAGAGACTTCACCCTGTACCTCATTATCCTTATCCGTAATTGGTTCGCCGCAAGCAATACATATATGCGTTGGTATAAGATCTGGCTGAGCGTTATTCAATTTCTCTTGGTTGTATAAGGGCGCGTCGGGAAGAAGATCTTTATTTTCATCAATCAGTCGCATAGCCTTATCGTACGCTGTCAACAAGTTTTCTGACGACGTTAGTAGCAATTCCGCGCTATCGCCAAGGAAAGCAATTTCTCTATCTATGGCGTCTAAATAGTTAAGACGAGCAGACAGCATTAAGGCCTTCGTATCTAACGGGAGTTTGTCTGCGCGAAGCTTGGCGAGCCAATTATTCATTTCCCTTTGTAAACGATCCCGTTCCTCTTCTATACGAGCCTTTTGCTTATCCCAAACCGAAGTTCCGGTGGAAAAAAAAGCAATCGCTTCCAAACGTTTTTTATTCTTTTCTTTATCCTCCTCAGTCCGGTACGGCTGCCCATAAGCGTACTTAAATGAATACTTGTCGCAGAAGCTTTTCCAACCATTCTGTACGCGGCGAGAAAAGCTTCCCCTCTTTCCCTGTATAATATCCGCCATATTAATCACAGCATCCACATCATCGCAACCAATTTGTGGTGGGGTTGTGAAGGACATCTCTGTCATAATGGAAAAACTCTCCATATCGTTTTCTTTCAAACCCATACGCCGAAGAGAGAAATCCTCTCCCATAACAATGCTTTTATCCTTCAAAGGGTCACCTAATAAATCGGCCAAAGGTTCATATAAATCGGCAAGTCCCAACAGATGCCCGATTTCGTGCGCCAACAGATTAGTCGGATGTTCCTCACACGGATTAACAATGCGTGCTCCCTCCTCAAAAGACGAATCATCTGTGAACGTATGAGCATACCAGTCAATTCTATTTTGACGCGCTATCGCCCGCGCACAAGTTCCCCCTGAGACAGAATGCCCCACGGATACAGATATATTGGGGTAATCGTCGGAGGATTCCCCCTTTACCTCGACCGACTCGGGAAATAGCTTTAAGAAATCGGCAAATTCTTCTGTGCGGCCGGCGCGCTGAATAGACGTGCGTACGGCACTTATCCACATCTCCAACCCCGATTTAACAGTAGAACGAACTCCCTTTTTTAAATCATCAGCAGAAGAATTTCGATTCTGTAGGTCCTCAACCGTTACAGACACGCGCGCATTAGTACCCGCGGAAAGAAAGTAGTATGCAAAACAAAGCCGAATCTTCGGCTCAATCCTCTCCCGATAAATACACTCCTTTTCCAATCCCCACGCACCGGCAAGAGATGGACATAATACACACGCTAATAAAATAAAAGTAAGTTTGCGCATATAAGGCCTCCAAAATAAAACAGTATATTTTATTATAGGCAATTAAATCCCTAAAAACAAGGGGAGAACGATCAAAATCAATTTTTTGCTACAATAAGAAGATGAAAATCCTCTTCAATCCGGACATTCTTCCTTCTTCCACTTTCGCCTGCGGCCCCGCTCAAGGGCACCCGTCCTTACGCCATACCCCGCTTGACCAAACCCTTTTTGAACGCAGCCACCGCGCGGCGGACATTTCCGCCGAAGGCTTGTATAAAGAAGCGGCGGAAAACGCGCGCACGCTGCTTTCTGTGCCGCCGGATTATACTGTTATTTTCTTTTTAGGCGGAGCCACCCCCGCAATGGATGCGGTGCTTTGGAATTTGACCAAAGATTCTTTATCCGGCCTCGCTTTCGGGGCCTTTAGCAAACGGTGGACGCACGAAATGGCCGCACGGCTGGAAAATACGCTGCGGCTTTCTGTCCGCGAAACCGAAGCAGGCGAATTTTTCCCCCGCCAAAAACCGGATTATCAAGCAAGCCTAGTCGTACTGACGCCCAACGAAACCTCTACAGGCGTACAAATACCAAACGATTATTTGGAAGAAGCGTGGAGTTTGCGCGGGCGGGATACGCTTATCGCTTGGGATTGCACTTCCTGTGCCGGAGGACGTGTGCTTCCCGCCGGAAAATTTGACGTAATGCTCTTTGGAATGCAAAAATGCTTTGGAACAGCAGGCGGTTCCAGCGTGCTGATTCTCAGTCCGGCCGCCGTCAAACGCTTGGAAGAAACAAAAAATTACCGCGCCGTGCCGTATTCGCTCGACTTAAAAACGGCGGTCCGCTTTGCGCGGGAAAAGTACCAAACGTCAAACACGCCAAATACCACCAATATCTGGATGTTTAACGAAGCGTGCAAATGGATGCTCTCCTGCGGCGGCCTGCCGGCAATGGAAGCGTTATGCAAGCGGCACGCCAACTACCTGTTGGACTGGGCCGCCGGAACGGATTATCTGGCCCCGCTAATCAAAGACGAAAAATTACGTTCGTTTACCAGCTTAACTTTGGAAATAACCGACCCCGCCATAAAAGATTCCGACATTTCCGCCGCCCTGCGCGCCACGGGCCGACCCAATTTGGCGGACGGGATAAAAAAGTATTCGTCGGTAGAGCAGAATTCCGTCCGCATTTCCTGCTTTCCGTTTGTGGACATCAACGGTACGGGCGAATATGAAAAACTGACGCGGACGGTGGACGAAATTGTCCGCCAACTGCGCGCCCAAAAATAGCCCACTTATTTTATTTTCCAAAACAATGCAATAGAAATTTCTTTTGGGAAAGAGATAAAACCAGCATCATTCCCTAACGCAGGCGCGCAAGAGGCGGGCATAATAAAAAAACACCATCCCCCAATGTTGCAGTATGCAAGGTTCTATAAGGTAATTTTAATTTAATCCGACTGGAAACTGGCGGTATATTCAACAAAAGACCTCTCTTTTGTATCTGAAAAGAGAGGTCAAAACGAATCATTTGATTTGTCAAACACGGTTAGTCTGCATAGTAGCAACTTCTCGAAGCGCTCGCGCCGCACTCTGCGGGAGTAGAACCACACGCATCGAACGTGCAAACACTGGCATCCGAACCGCTTTTCGTAAAGCCAATATCTCTGCAGGAACTGCCATAGCAAGAGCGACGCCCCGTTTTAGGATTTATAGACAAAGCAATATTTGGATTAGGCAAATATACAGCCGAATATGCTATTGCTCCGGCACTGCAATCTGCCCCGCCTGCAAAAAAGAAATTTCGAGTATTTCGAGTAGATTCAGATACCGAAACGGCTAAATCGTCCCAAGAAGGAATACCGTGAGCACTTGGATTTTCCAAACAATACGCAGTAGCCGCCATATTGAGGTTTTTCAAATGCACCCACGCTTCCGACATACGGCTTTTCAGCACCGCTTTTTGGTATTGCGGTAATGCCACCGACGCTAAAATGCCGATAATCAGCACAACCACTAATAACTCAATTAGCGTAAAACCTTTTTTACTAGATTCTGAAACAAGTTCAGAATGACGGCTAAATATACAATCTTTCATTTTAATTTCTCCTATCAAAAAAGTTACCCTAAGTTGTTTCTATTCAGATTCTAGCGTTTTGAAAGAAATAAACCACCAACTGGAAACGCCCGCGCAGAAACCCTATAGGATACCCCTACTGTATCAAAAAAAAAAACGAGTCAAGCCCCTTTTAGCGGCGCGAAGCGCACCCCGTTCGCAACACGGTGTAAACTACCACGGGCTTCCGTCCGTGGCTTTTACGCTTCGCGAGTTTCAAACAGCCTTGCTGTTTGGCCGCGCCAACTACAAAGAAAAATCTACGATTTTTAGCGCGGCGTTTCCTCTCCTCCATAGGCTCCCGCCTATGGTTTCCACGGGTAGTATAAAATTTAAAAACCCCGCTTTCGCAGGGTTTTAAAATTTTGGACGTGATCGGGAGTCCTGCGGACGGCGGAGCTGACCTCCTCCTTACTTCACTTCGGAATCGAAGCGCGCCCCATTCGCAACACGGTATAAAATTTAAAAACCCCACTAACGTGAGGTTTTAAAATTTTGGACGTGATCGGGAGTTCTGCGGACGGCGGAGCGGACCTCCTCCTTACTTCACTTCGGAAGCGGAGCGCGCCCCATTCGCAACACGGTATAAAATTTAAAAACCCCGCTTTCGCAGGGTTTTAAAATTTTGGACGTGATCGGGAGTCCTGCGGACGGCGGAGCTGACCTCCTCCTTGCTTCACTTCGGAAGCGAAGTGCACCCCGTTCGCTACCCGATATAAAATTTAAAAACCCCGCTTTCGCAGGGTTTTAAATGGTGGACGTGATCGGGATCGAACCGACGACCTCCTCGTTGCGAACGAGGCGCTCTCCCAGCTGAGCTACACGCCCGAAAATCGGTATTTTTTTATTGCTGGGCTTACTTCCGACTTATTTATTATAGCATAATAAAAAACAAAAAGAAAAATATTTTTTGATTTTTCCGTCGTATTTCTTCCCTTCTATTTGATTTTACAAAAACGAAAAGGGTAAAATTTCCCTTTTCCCCCGTAAAAAGATAAAATAAATAAGTACCCTATTTCTTATCGTTAAGAGGAATATATGTCTAGCAAAATTCGCGTTAAAGACGTGGGCCAATACCTGGGCCAAGAAATTACCTTAAAAGGCTGGCTGTACAATAAACGCTCCAGCGGCAAACTCCACTTTTTACAGCTGCGCGACGGCAGCGGCATCATCCAATGCGTGATGTTTAAAGGAGACGTTCCCCCCGAACTGTTTGAACTGGCCGATAAAGTAACACAGGAATCTTCCATTATTGTTACCGGCACCGTGCGCGAGGACAAACGCTCCCCCTTGGGCTTTGAGCTTGGCGTTACCAACTTGGAAGTGGTGCAAATGGCGAAGGATTATCCGATTTCCCCCAAAGAACACGGGCCGGAATTTTTGATGCAGCACCGCCATTTGTGGCTGCGCTCGGCCAAACAGACGGCTATTTTAAGAATCCGAGACGAAATTATCTTCGCTATTCGCGAATACTTTCATAAAAACGGCTTCGTACTTTCCGACTCGCCGATTTTAACCCCCGCCGCCTGCGAAGGCACCAGCACGCTGTTTGAAACCGACTACTTCGGCGAAAAAGCATTCCTCTCGCAAAGCGGACAGCTCTATGGGGAAGCCTCGGCTATGGCGCTTGGCAAAACGTTCTGCTTCGGCCCCACGTTCCGCGCCGAAAAAAGCAAAACCCGCCGCCACCTGACCGAATTTTGGATGGTAGAACCCGAAGTGGCTTATAACGATTTGGACGACAATATGGATTTGGCGGAAGATTTTATCAAATACATCGTCGGACAAGTGTTAAAAAACCGTGCGGACGATTTAAAAACCTTGGAGCGCGACACCAGCAAACTCCAAGCCACCGTAGAAAAGAAATTTCCGCGCATTGATTACACGGACGCGATTGAAATTCTGCATAAAAAAGGCAACAATACCGAATGGGGCGGAGATATCGGCGGCGACGAAGAAACCTTACTGGGCGAAGATTACGATACGCCGATTATGATTCACCGTTACCCCGCCGCCATCAAAGCTTTCTATATGAAACGCGACCCGAAAAACCCCAAAGTGGTGCTGGCCGTAGATGTTATCGGCCCCGAAGGCGCGGGCGAAATTATCGGCGGCAGCGAAAGAGAAGCCGATTACGACGCGCTCTTGGCCCGCATTAAAGAACAAGGTCTCGACCCCGAAGGTTACGGCTGGTACCTGGACTTGCGCCGTTACGGCAGCGTGCCGCACTCCGGCTTTGGGATGGGCATTGAACGCATGGTGCGCTGGATTTGCGGACTCCAACACGTGCGCGAAACGATTCCGTTCCCGCGTATGATGGATAAAATTCATCCGTAACTGTTGCCGACTCCGCAGTTTCCGGCGGCAAAAACGCAAAAATTTACCCCGCGTCTTATGTAGACGCGGGGCGTATTTTATAAAGCAAAATCTACTAATTTATAAAATACCAAACTACTCCACTAAACAGGTATTTCCTTCTTCTAAATAAGCCCCTGATCCTGAGGTACATCCAATTCCAGATCTGGAAAATCCGAACTTTTTGCACGCGTCCAAATTATACAATCCCCGACAATGACGCAGTCCGTCGGCCAGATTAAAGGTAATATCTTCCCCCGTATTCGGCTTGGCATAAGAAGCGCTTCCCTTCACATAACTCCACTCTAAATAATAAGTAAAATTTTTCCCCACAAAAGCTCTTCCTGTTGCCGTGTTACCATTCTTATCCGTAAATGCAACAGGAAGATCATCAAATGTAACGCTACCTATATCTGTTCCACTTTCCATATTTATTACGGCATACGCGTCGTTAATGGATTTTAGTGTCGTCCACACTTCGCTTAAACGCGATTTGTTTACAGCTTTAGTATACTGCGGCAGCGCCACAGCCGATAAAATGCCGATGATTAGAACAACAACTAATAATTCAATTAAGGTAAACCCTTTCATATTCATTTCTCCTATTAAAAAGTCATCTTGTTGGGTTTCTGCGCAGCATCTACCAATTTTGACGAAATAAACCGCAATCGGGATATCCCGTTCAGAAACCCTACGGAATATCCTTATCGTATCAAAAAAAAAAAACGGGTCAAGACCTTAGCGCTCGCCACCCGCTACCCGTAAAAATCCGCCAAATGACAGTAAAAAAGGCGGACGGAAAAACAAGTCCGTCCGCCCGTTTCAAATGAAATACTCTTACGCGGCAATGCCTAACGAAGAGAATAACACATATACGCCAAACACGCACAGCACAATAGCGATACTTACCGCTACGCGCAGGTTCCACGGCGTTACGTCCACTACATTTAAGTTTTTCCCGTCGTCATATTTGTTTTGCGCCGGCCACAGTTTGCCCGTAATGTACATAAATACCACCGACACCGCAAACAAAATAGCCAAAATATGCAGGAAATGCAAGTTGGTTTTGATAACGCCTAGCTGCGTCAGCCCGTAACCCACCATAAAGAAGATAAGCGTTACTTTGGCTGACCACGCGGGCGCGGTTTTATTAAGCATACCGAAAATAATCAGCGTGAAAATCGGCACGTTGTAGAAACCGTTTACCATCTGCAAGTAGTTAAAAAGGCCCGACGGAGCCATCGCAATCAGCGGCGCCACGCACATCGAGAATACCGCCAGCAAAATACCCACGTACTTGCCTTTGGTTACCAGTTCGTGATCCGTAGCCGTCGGTTTAATAAGCGGCTTGTAGACGTTTAACATAAACAGCGTAGAGGTGGAGTTCAAAGCCGCGTTAAACGAGCTTAAAATCGCCCCAAACAACACCGCGGCAAAAAAGCCGATTAAGTAGAAGGGCAGAACCTTATTAACCAACATCGGATACGCCATATCTCCTACAGCCAGCGGCGTTTCGCGGAAAATATGGAATGCCACAATGCCGGGGATAATCAAATAAAGCGGGCCGAACAATTTAAAAATAGCCGCAAACAACAGGCCTTTTTGGCCTTCTTTTAAATTTTTGGCCGCCAACGCACGCTGGATAATCGTCTGGTTGCAGCCCCAGTAGAACAAGTTGACGAGGAACATCCCCGTAAACATGGTGGCGAACGGCACGGGATCCGCCGGCCCGCCGATGGCATTAAATTTTTCGGGGTGGGATTGAATCACTTCGTTTAAACCCCCTAAAATATCGCCGCCGCCCACATACGCAAGCGCAAAAAGCGGCACCATCAGCCCGCCGATAATCAGCCCGATGCCGTTAAGTGTATCGGCAATCGCCATAATGCGAAGGCCGCCGAAAACCGTATACAAACAGCCCAAAATGCCGATGGCCACCACCACCACGATAATCGCCATCATCGGAGAAAGGTTAAAGGTTCCCATAATATCGAAAATGCCGCCCATACCAATTGCACCGGAATAAAGCACCGTGGGCAGTAAAATCAGCACGTAACCGGCCAAAAACAAAAAGTTTACAAACTGTTTCGTGGCGGAATCGTAGCGTTCTCCCACAAAATCCGGAATAGTGGCGTAACCTTTTTTTAAATAGCGGGGTAAAAAGAAAAAAGCTACGATAATAAGAGCTAAAGACGCCCCCACTTCGTAGCCCATACCGGACATATTAAACATATATCCTTGGCCGTTTAGGCCCACCATCTGTTCGGTAGACAGGTTTGTTAAAAGCAGCGAAGCCGCAATTACCCATCCGGTCAGTCCTCTTCCGGCCAAGAAATAGCCTTCCGAAGACGATGCGTCCTTTTTTCTGGTTAGGTAATACGACAAGCCCAAAACCAGCGCCGTAAAAGCGACAAACGACGTAATCGTCAGTACCATAAGTCCTCCAAGTTAATTTTTATACGGCTCTCCGGCTTTTGCGGGCCGGAAGCGGTGCTTGATTTCCCAGTGCTTAATTCTTATACTTTACAGTAGTGACACCGCTACTTTTATTCTAATTATAATCCGGCCGTTAGTCAACAGCGGGGAGGAAAAAATGTTTATCTGGTTTATCTTTGGGGCGATGTGTATGTTGGTCGTTCTTTTAATATTGGCTTATCTTAAATTTGTTTCCCTAAATAAGGCAGCCGCCAACGCGTGGCAGAAGTTGGATTTTAACATGAAAAACCGCGCGGAGCTAATTCCCAGTTTGGCCCTTGCGGCCGCCGCATTTGAAGAATTGGACCGCACGTTTGTTTATGAACTTTCCGCTTTAAAAGACACCTGCCGCCGCGCTGCTTCGCTGCAGGAGCGCGTAAAATGTGAAAACGAAATTACCAAAAAATTTAAAAAAGTGTTTACCGCCGCAATGCACCATCCCGAAACGGAACAAAACGAACATTTTTTAAAACTGCGGGAAAATATCATTCAAGCGGAAAGCAAAGTGCAGCGCTCCAAGAAAAAATACAACAGCGCCGCACGGGATTTTAACACTATAGCCTCTATCATCCCGCTGAATTTGATTGCCCAAATGTTTGAATTTAAACCTTATGAGTATTTCGATTTCGACCCCAGCGTGGATAACAATATCAAAAAATAGTTTGCCCGAAGGACTGGCCGCCGTACGCTTTTCGTTCTATACACGGCAGACGAAAACTGTTACAATATAGCATATCCGCCCAACACAAGCGGGCGCACAAAGGAGAAGAAAATGATTAAAGAAGGTTCTAAAGTTAAATTTGATTACACGCTGACGGTTGACGGTAAAGTGGCCGATACCTCCTCCGGACGCGGCCCGCTGGAATACACGCACGGCGCGGGGCACATTATCCCCGGGCTGGAAGAAGAACTACTGGGTATGAAAGTAGGCGATAAAAAAACCGTCAAAGTCGCACCGGAAAAAGGCTACGGTAAAGTACTGGATGAAGCCATCCGCCGCGTACCGAAAGAAGCCGTCGGCGGTGCGGAAAACTTAAAAGTAGGCGATATGGTGGGCGCCAGCAACGAAGGACACACCTTCCGCGCAATAGTGAAAGAAATTACCGATAAAGAAGTAGTGCTTGATTTCAATCACCCGCTTGCCGGAAAAGAATTAACCTTTGACGTGGAAATTAAAGAAATCAACTAAACTGTCCTTAAATGCAACAACATACAACAAACCCCGTTCTTCGGAACGGGGTTTGTTGTATGTAAACTAATACGTCTGCGAAGAAACTTGTGTTGTTTCGTCAGGATACAACGCCGCTCTATCCTGCTCCGACCGTAACAAGTTATTGGCCTCGTCCAAGATCTTCTCTCTTTCTGAGATAATTTTTTGTATACATCTATTCAATTTATCCACTTTTACCTGACTTGGAACAGATGGATTCTGCAGATTCTTCAGTTCAGAAATCGCTCCCTGATAGATACCATCTAAACGTTCATATATCTCCGGATGAGAAAGAGCAAGCCCCACCTCATTCAAAGAGAGCAAATCATTGTACCGAGACTGCTCTAAAAGAGTAATTTGCTCTTCCACAGCAGTGTTAAACTGTCTATCGCAAAGTTGTTTATACTTAGACTCTATCTGCGTATACTTAGCCTGAAATTGTTTTTCGTATTGCTGTACAACCGCGGCTTTCTGTTTAATGCGCTCCCTGATATTGGTAATTTTTTCAGCCGAGCGTAAGGCCTGTTCATAGTCATCCAACAGCGTCATCAACGCCTGTTCATCCTCCGCCCAGTTAGCCTCGGGAAAATCTGCTTTAAAGACCGCTATATTCTGTTGCAGGGATTCACGCACCTGCGCCAAATCATTGATATTATTTTCTGTTGCAGTAGATGAAAGATAATTGGCTTTGGCAATTTGAGCACGAGATAAATCCATACGGTGCGCATTAATGGCTATTTGCTGTTTAACGGCATCGGTAATAAAAGGATTGGAAGTTACGCCCGCCTCCGCCAATCCCGCGCGCGCAAACATAAACGGCGGTAAAATTAAAGAGCCGTCCGTCATATTCATTTCGGTAGGAGCAATACGCTGCCACACATAGCTGGGAAAGGTAAGCACATCCATCCAACTAAAAGATTCTTTAGAAATACCGCCCACGCGGGTTAATACGTCCCCCGGCTGCGATTCCGGCGCATCGGAATTTTGTGCGTTCACATCCGCGAGAGCCTTCTCTGACAGAGATTCCCCATATTTCGCCGCTTCGGCGGTTACGGCTGCCTCCTGCTTTTCCATCATCCAATGATTAAATTTGTCTCTGTATACTATTCCGGTAAAAATATCGCCTGCTTTCCACCAAGCAAAGAAACGCAATGTTTTTCCGTAAGCGCTCAATCCCGCATTCACCCACGGATGTTCTGATATGATAGCCCCCGGATAATACGACAATTGCGCACTCTTCGGATCCCACAGTTTATTAAAGGCATTTCTCCACATAATATTACTTTGGAACATCTCTCTATCCGCAGCACTCCACACGTTACGTAAACCGTGGTGTTGGGCAAAACGCAAAAACTGAGCACGCTGAACGGGAAGAGCCCAACGTCCGACATTGGGGCTTACCCCAAAAGTGCCTTGATAAGCAAGCCCGCTGGGAGCGTCTGCCGCCGTAATCGTTACACGCGTAGAGGGAGACGAAATACGGGCTGCATCTCCTCCATGTTGGACGGCTTTCACTAAACCGGGGGAGGCTGGGTCAGTAGCTGTTGTATACGCCATTCCGTTTTTGGCTAAATGTGCGTTAAAATTGGAATTGCTCATATATTTAGAACCCACTTTCATACTGGCCTGTGCCCGTTTGGCACCCGCCGTAAATCGATAGATGCGCGTCCCCGCAGTGGCCTTATAAACCAATTTGCCGGAGCGAATGGCGCGAGGCAGGCTCTTTACCACGCCGGCCAACAAACGCAGCCCGCAGAAAGCACCGCTAATCAACGCACCGCCAAACACCCACATCAATGCCTCGCCAAAGAGTTCCATACCCATATTGGTAACTTCTGCTGTATATTTACGGCTGTTGCGGTAATTAAGGGCCGTCATTTCCACTATACCGGTACGGCCGCCAAAGACAAATATACCGCCGTTGGTATACTGATATGGACAATCCCCATCAAAAATTGCTCCTTGTTTTGTCTGTTGTAAGGTCTCCACGGTAATTGTTGTACGGTTTTCCGTATCAACCTTGTCAATGTGGCCGCAACGGCCTAACGTAACCGTAGGCGCTTCCATAGGCAAAAATTGCATATAAATACCGGCTAACTCGTTAGATAAAGAAAGCATTTCGTCCGAGTTTAACCCGTAATCTTTCATACCAGAAGTCGTATTTTGCAACGGCTCATACAAGCTTGCTACAGATTTCGCCAAATCAAACCTATCTTCATAAGACAACCAGTATTTATTAACAACGTCCCCCTCTTCCGTAACCGAAAAATCAGCCCTCATAGGCGTATTCTCAATGGAATCCGTCTTTTCCGTAAGACGGCCCAACACCGCTAAGGCAAGCACGCGTGTATTCGTGGCGTGGGTATCCTTTGCTGCATCAAGTAAAAACATTATCGCAGGGAAATAGTGGTCACTTACGTTAAAATTACGCAACGTTTCGTATATACTGTTAAAAAGAGCGGCAAGCACCTCGGAATAGGTGGTTTTCATATCGCTCCCCGGCTTGTCCTCAAACAAAGCAAGTATATCTTTCAGTAATTTTTCATCCCCCGTCAATACGGCAAACTGGGCGGCATATTGGACAACTAACTGAAGCAGGGTAAATTCTTTTGATTCCTCTCCGGAGGCGTTGCTTTTTAGTTCCTTCAGCTCATTATAAAATTCCGTGCCTAAATCACCTGGGATTCCCTCGCGCAAAGAAGGGAATTCTTCTTCGGAAAAAACGCCTTGAATAGCCGTATTTTTCCGATAATCTGAATAAGTTACTGCCTGAATAGTCACATTGCCTTTAGCACGCGCGCTTTCCAGCTTGGGCGAAAGTTTTTCTACTACCATCGTATTATTTTTGACAAAATCGTTGTATGAAGGCCCCACATATTTGGCGCCCTCCGCCTGCATCGCTTTGGTTGGCTTCGGATATTGAGTATGCCACAGTTTTCTAGTAGGCGTAAGCACATAAAGCTGCTTTTCCAATAATTGAAGATTATTGGCGGCAGCGGCGTGTTCCAACTGCGCAAGCAAAATACGCACTGTACCGCGTGCCATATATAACGTTTCATCATAATTAAACTTCGATTCGTTCAAATGTTCTAATGAAGCCACCGCACGGTAGCGCACGTGGGAAAAGAAAACCGTCATTTCTTCACGTTCTTCTTCCGAAATAGAATCCGGACGGGTAAACTCTTCCAACATATAATACAGCGTTTCGGCCGCGTATGCTATGGCAAGAAAGTTGGCGCAGTTAAAACCTAACGGATCAATGTACTCCAACAATTCTTCCGGCGCTTCAAATTGATTGTTTTTTAAGTTTTCCAAAAAATCAGCTGCCGAGGGACATCCATATCCCGCAAACTTACTGGAATATTCATCAGCCCGCACTAGCCAGTCTTTGGGATTGGAACCGAAACGAGCGTCATATCCCAGCGTTTGGCTGATAGCGTCCGGAGCTACGTGGGGGTTTTGCCGATAATGCTCAAACATAACATTTCCTGAAGCGTGAAGAGCGTCGTTCTCCGCATCTCTAATCTGGGATTGGTAATCACGCAAGCGCTGGGAACCCTCGTTGCGGAGTTTATCTAATCTTTTATAAGACTCGCTCATCGCTGCAAAAGTGGAAGAATTAAGAAAGTCATTATGGGCAGTATTCTGAACAGGAACAACACTTTCTAAATATTGTTGATGAGACTCTTCAAAGGATTCCACAACCTTTTGCGCGATCTCGGCCTGCAGCCGAGCTTCAGTAACAGCAGAATGCTCCCTTCCAACCGAACGACGCGGATCCGCAGGCACCTGCGCATAAGCGGGGCTCAGCACATTTAACAGAAATACAACAGCCATCAGGCGGGATATCCACATATACATATATGCACTCCGGTACAAGAAAAGGTTATATTTTTATTATAGAGAAAAATGTACATAAATACTAGTTAAAAAAAGCCCCAGTTTCATCAAAAAAAAGACCTACAATATTTCTAGGTCTTTTCAGCACCGAACAGAATACAACTTAATCTCGTTGGACAGATAAAATTCCCCCCGCCGCCGCACAAAACGCCCCAAATAAAAGCGCCCATTTGTATCCGCCGATAAATGCTTCGTGCGCGGAAAGCCCCAAAGATAAAAAATATTCTTGCAGCAAAGAAAATACGGCAACGGAAAGGGCAATTCCCAGAATCGTCCCCACGTTGCGCGAAAGTGCGTTGACGCTTGCCACCACGCCCAGTTTCCCTTTCGGGGCCGCGCTGATGACCGTATTATTGTTAGGCACCTGAAACGTACCGCTGCCCACCCCCATAATAAGCTGCGCCAAAATAATATAGGAAATACTGGGAGAATCCCCGATGAAAGCAAACATCAGCGAGGAAATCAACAAAAATACAAAACCGGCCGTCGTAATAATCCGCGCGGGCCACTTGGCGCACAGCGCGCCGGATACGGCAGACGCAATGGCAAGCGTTACGGGAAAAGGCAAAATAAGCATACCGATTTTAATAGGGTCCATTCCCATAATATCCGTCAAATAAAACGGAAACAAAACGGAATTGGTAAACAGGGAGGTAAACCCCAACACCGCCACGGCGCAGCCGTAGGAAATAGCCGGAATACTAAAAATAGAAAGCCCTATAAACGGATTTTTAGACGTTTTCTCCCTCCGCATAAACAGCACAAAAAACACAACGGAGAGCGCAAACCCGCCCAAGATTTTGGGCGACGTCCACCCGTTGGCCGACGCAGTATTTAGTGCATATAGGAAAGCAAAACTGGTAATCGTGTAAAAGGCCGCGCCGAGATAATCCATTTTCATCCGCTTGACAGGTTTAAACCGCGGGATTAAATAAATTCCGCGCCAAACGCCCAAAATACAAACAGGAATAGACACCCAAAATACGGACGGCCAGCCCCACGCTTGAATCAGCAGCCCCCCTACGGCAGGACCGGCAAGCGTACCGCCGGCTACCACCGCCCCGATGGCGCCAAACGCCTTGCCGCGCGACGCACCGTGAAACACTTGCGCAATTAACGCCTGCGAGGTGGCCATCATTGCCGAAGATCCTATTCCCTGCACCGCACGGGCGAAAAGCATCATCCCCAAGCTGCCCGAAACCGCGCCAAATAACGCGCCAATGCCAAATACAATAAACCCGCCCAAATACATCCATTTGCGGCTGTACAAGTCGGAAAGTTTTCCAAAAACGGGCAAAAAACACGTCAGCACCAACAGATACAAGCTGACTACCAGCTGAATATGCTCCAAAGATACGCCAAACTCGCCTGACATTGTGGGCAGCGCAATGTTTACAATTCCGGCCGACAGCGTAGACATAAACGTCCCGTTGGCGGTAACGGAAAAAATCATCCATTTTCTGGACAGATGCGGAGCTTTCAATTTCATTTTATTTCACACAGCGTATTAAGGTATAAGCAAAGCGGCCCACGCCGTCAAACATTTTTTCCACTTTCAGTCCGGCTTTTTTAATGCAGGCTTCCATCTGCGCCGCGCTGTACATTTTGCTGTTGCCGTTGGCGATATTGGTAAAATACAAAGACGTATGGTTTAAACAGAACGAGGCGGCCTCGTATTCCTGCCGGTCCCACAGCGGTTCCAAAATGTAAATACGCGTATTTTTGCCGGAGGCGGCTTTGACTTTCTTTAAAATGGAAACGATTTGCTCTTCGGAAAAACAGTCCAAAAACTGGCTCATCAGCACCGCGTCCGCCCCTTTGGGCAGCACGGTTTTTTCGTCCAGTACGTTGACGGAGCAGAACTCCGCCCGCGCGCCGTACTTTTTAAGGTTCTTTTGGGCCACGTTTAACTGGCCGGCCAAGTCCACCAGCGTCATTTGGACGTTCTTGTCGTACTCCAAGCATTTTTTGGCCCACTTACCCGTATTGGCCCCAATATCCATAATACGCTTAGGAGATAACTCAAAAACAAGCGGCAGAATTTCCGGAAACGCAATATCGGAATAGAAATGGTCAAAAGCAAACCAGCTTTTTCGGATTTTGGCGGGCAGTTTGGAAAGCCCTTCATACACCGTTTTCCATTTGCCGAACACTTTTAACCCCGTGGGCTTGCCCTTTGTTAAAGACTCCTTGAGCGAATACATTCCCAAATAGCAAACATCGTTTACAAAATCCATATTGGCGCGGGTCATTGGGTCGCACAGCAAAAACCAACCCGTTTTGGTAAGGGAATAAAGGCCGTTTTTATCCTTGCTCACAAGTTCCAAGGCCACGCCGTTTTCCAACAGCGTCTGTACGGCATACAGGGAAAGTTTTAATTTTTGGGCGAGAGTTTTATCATCAGACGGCGTATTATTTAAAAAATCCAAAATTCCCAAGTCGCGCAGGGCCAAAGCGGCTTGAAAGCTAATCGGCGCAAAAGCGATTTTTTGCGCGTCAAACGCTACGTCCGCCATCGTACGCGCTTCTGTACGCGGGCGGCGGTAAGGAGTGTTGTGTTTTGCGTTGTTTTTAGTTATCATATTCCTATAAATTTTATTTTTTTTAGAGAGAGTTTACAAATGAATGACACCTCTGCGCGCAAAATTGCGCTCGTCACGGGCGGCAGCCGCGGGATCGGCTTGGCCGTTGCCAAACAGCTTGCCAAAGACGGTTTTAATATTTGGCTGAACTATCACTCCAATCACGCGGCTGCCAAAAAAGCCAAGGCCGAAATCGAAGACCTCGGTGCGGCGTGTACGCTCCTTCCGTTTGACGTGGCCGACGCAGCCGCCGTGCGCGCGGCGTTAAACCCGCTCCTTGAAACCCAAACGCCCTACGCACTCGTCAACAACGCGGGCGTACGCAAAGACAACCTTTTAATTTGGATGCAGGACGACGAATGGACGAAAGTGATTTCCACCGTGCTCGGCGGGTTTCACAACGTAACCAAAACGGTACTCGCGGCGATGATTCACGCCAAACGGGGCCGTATCGTCAACATCGCTTCCGCCGCCGCGCACGCGCCCGTTCCCGGGCAAACCAATTATTCGGCGGCCAAAGCGGGTATCGTGGGTGCCACTCGCAGTTTGGCGTTGGAAGTCGCCAAACGCAACATTTTGGTAAATGCCGTTTCGCCCGGGTTTATCGAAACGGAAATGCTAGACGGCCTGCCTATGGATAAAATTCTGTCTTTAATTCCCCTGCGCCGGCTGGGCCGTCCGCAGGAAGTGGCGGATATGGTTTCCTTTTTATGTTCGGATAAAGCCGGCTATATTACCGGACAATCGTTTCAGATCAACGGCGGCGTTTGTATGTAGCCTCCGCGCGAAGCGTACGCTTAAAATAGTATAATTAAATTTATGAACACGCTGAAGTATACAAAAATCGTCATTACCGGAGCGGGAGCCGTTTCCCCCTACGGCGCGGGAGTAACCGCGCTCGCGGACGGACTGTTTACAGGCAAAGGCTGCACACACACCGTGCCGGAGTTGGAAGGACTGCCGATGGTAAAAACCAAGGTGGCCGCCACCGTGCCGGAAATGGATTTTTCGTATATTCCGCGGCGGGACCGCCGCTCCATGAGCCGCATGGCCAAATACGCCTACGCCGCCGCGCAGGAAGCGTTAAAATCCGCCGGATACGAAACCGCCCCGCAGGGGTTGGGTTTTTTTATGGGCTCCACGCTTAACAGCATTTCCGTTTGGCTTGAAATCAGCAAAAACTGCCACGAAGGACACCTTGAACTCGTCAAAACATCCGATTTTTTGCAAATTATGAACCATTCGCCTTTGGCGACGGTATCACAGGCGCTTAAAATTAACGGGCCCTGCGTGGGCGCGTCCGACGCGTGCGCCACCGGCCTAATGAATATCGGCCTAGCCTATTTAGCCGTCAAAACAGGACTTGTAAAACAGGCGCTCTGCGGCGGAACGGAAGAATATCACCCGATGTTCAGCGCGTGTTTTGACATTATGCAGGCCACTTCACACAATTTTAACCATAAACCTAATGAAGCCTGCCGCCCGTTTGACAAGGACCGCACGGGGCTTGTCTGCTCCGAAGGGTGCGGCCTTCTGTTTATTGAAACGGAAGAAGACGCCAAAGCGCGCGGAGCCACTATTTTAGCCGAAATTGCGGGTTTTGCGTCCAACACGGAAACGGAAAACATGGCCTATCCGTCGGCCCAGACGCTGCGCAGCTGTATGCTTGCCGCCTTAGCCGACGCCAATATAAAACCCGAAGAAGTGGACTTATTAAACGCACACGCCACAGGTACAGTAGCGGGCGATATTGCCGAAACGCACGCGGCTGCCGCCGTATTCGGGCCGGCCGTCAGCATTAACAGTTTGAAAGGGCACATCGGCCACGCAATGGGCGCCAGCGGCAGTTTAGAAACCATCGCTTGCATAGAAATGCTTAAACGCCAAACGGTGCTGCCCACCCAAAATTTACACATAGCGGACGAACGGTGCGCGCCGCTCGCGTACGTTACCCGAACAGAAGAACGTCCGCTCAACGTGATTTTAAAGAACAGTTTCGCCATCGGCGGAAACAACTGTTCTTTGGTTTTAAGGAGACCCCTGTGATTACAAGAGACGAAATTATTAAATTGACTAACGACGCCCTTAAAAAAGAATTTGAACTGACCGATGAGCAGCTTATTCCTACGGCCCACCTGCAAAACGACGTGGGGCTTGACAGCCTTGACGCTGTGGATATGGTGGTTGTGCTGGAGCAGAAATTTGGAATGACGCTGCGCCAAGGCTACGATATCCGCTCTATCGTGACGTTAAACGATTTGTACGATTTTATAGAAAAACTCGCCCGTGAACACGAATCCGGACAGTAATATGGCGTACCGATTGCGCACGTTTTTTAACACCGCCATAATTGGTTCTTCGGCCATATTATGGCTTTTTGTTTCCGGCCTTGTCGCCGGGCCGTTTTTATGGCTGTGGCCCGGTAAAAAAGGGCGGAATGTGCGCAAATTCGTTTATTGGCAGTCGCGCGGAATTTTATGTTGTATGCGGCTCTGTTCTTCCGCCTGGAAAACGCAGCAAACGGCAAGACCCAAGGAACCGTGCATTGTGGCGGCCAACCACGCCTCATCGTTAGACTTATACTGCGTGGCCGCGTTGGGGTTTGACAATGTGGTCTACATCACTAAAGGCTGGGTATTCAAACTGCCGTTTTTCCGCTACGTAATGAACGGTGCGGGCTATTTGGACGCGGAAAAAACGCCGCCCGAAGAAATGCTCGCCAAATGCCAAGATGCCCTGCGAAACGGGTGCGATATCGTACTGTTTCCGCAGGGCTCGCGCAAGAACCCGAACGCGCGTTTTAAAAGCGGAGCCTTCTATCTGGCCGAAAAAACGGGCGCGCCCGTAGTGCCCGTAGCCATTGGCGGAACGGGAGAAATGCTTCCGGCGGGATCTATAAAACTCCGCCCCGCAAAAATCGTTTTAAAATCGCTGCCTGCCGTGTATCCGAAAGACTTTTCAGGCGAACTGGTACACTTGGAAATGGCACGCGAAACCAAAAACCGCATTATGCGGTCTTTACAGGAGGACATACAATGAAAAAAGTATTCGTTTTGGCGGCTTTTGTAGCCGTACTGGCAGGGTGCAGAAGCCTGCCGCAGGTATATAACGTGCCCCGGCATACGGTCATGTTGGCCGAGGGTAAAACCATGCGCGAAGCCATTTTACAAGGCGGAGAAGGGCGCCGGTGGGTAATGAGCGAAACGGCCCCCGACGTCATCACAGGCCGGCTGATGCTGCGCGGGCACATGGTAGAGGTAAAAATCCCGTATACCGAAAATTCCTACGCCATTGAATATGCAGACAGCCAAAATATGAAATACAACGCCAAAAAGAACCGCATCCACCGCAAATACAACCAATGGGTGCGTAATTTGGATTTAAATATTTCCCGCTTCGCGCAGAAAAAATAAAGTATGACTTCCTTTTCCCCCGTAGACACCCTCGTTCCGCACAAAAAGCCGATGCTTTTGGTGGACGAAATTTTATCCGTTACCGAGCCGGACGCACGCGTCAAAAGCGTCGTCCGGCCGGACCACCTGTTTTTGCGCGCGGACGGAACCCTGTCGCCCGAAGCGTTAATCGAAACCGTGGCGCAGAGCTTTGCCGCGTGCGAAGCGCAAAGGCGGGAACTGGCCGGACTGTCCACCGACGGCGGCGGCTATATGGCCTCCGTACGGGAATTTGAGGTTTTTCTTCCCGTGCGCGCGGGGGACGAACTGATTACCCGCGTTACGTTAAAGGACGATTTTATGGGTACGCGCATTGTGGCGGGCGAAGTGTTCCGCGGAGAAGAAAAAGCGGCTGCGGGAACCGTCTATATTTTTATGTGGGAGGGCAAAACTCCCCCGATTGGAGGCTTATTATGAAAAAACTGCTGTTTGCTCTGTTATTTTTAGTCTCCGCCGTGCTGTGGGCGCAGCAACCCCCCGCCCAAATAAACGGCCCGTACGCGCAGGAAATCATTTCCCGCTTCGGCGCAGTGGAAACGCTGCAAAGCAAATTTACGCAGGAAAAACATTTAACTTTACTGGCCGAACCCGTGCCAAGCAAAGGAACTTTTGCTTTTTCCAAAAAAGGCGCGCGGCTGCGTTGGGAATATACGGAGCCTTTCCAAAACGGTTTTTTAATGGACGGGGATAAAACATACCGTTTGGAAAAAGGCGTCAAAAAAGAGGTCAAGGGCGTCATGTCGCACCATGTGGCATCGCAAATGCTTGTGTGGCTGACGTTTGATTTAAAAACGCTGGCCGAAACGTACGATATTTCGTTTTTTGAAGGAGGCGTAACCCTTACGCCAAAAAACAACGACAACCGTCTGCTTGACAAAATTACCGTTTGGTTCGCCAAAGACAATCCGCAGGCGCTCTCCGAAATCCGTTTGGACGAAAACGGGGGAGATTATACGCTGCTCAAATTTTCGGACACGCAAATTAACCAACCACTGCCCAAGGACGCTTTTCTGTGAAAACGATTTTTCTCCCGCGTAAAACGCTGTGCCTGTGTGCCGTTCTGGCGTGCGCCGCCGTATGCGGCGCGCTCCTTACGCGCGTTAAGCCGCAGGAGACCGTCCACGCCATGATTCCCGCCGCCGTGCGGGAAAAAGTGGAGCTGTTTGAACATTCCCCGCTCAACAAAAAAATCTTTGCCGTCGTGCGCGCGGACACCGCAGAAAAAGCAGCCAAAGCCGCAACTGCACTGCGCCAAGAATTAACGGACGCCAACCTCGTCCGCGCGCCGTTTACGCCGCGACCGGATTTTGCACTAGAACTTTTTTACGCGCTTCCCCCTCGTTTTACCGAGCAGGACGCACTGGCGTCGAAACAAATTTTATCGCCCGAATACGTTTCGCAAAAAATGCGTGAAAATTACGAACACTTGCTTTCTATGGAAGGCTTACTCTTAAAACCGCTTATCGCGGCCGACCCGCTGGGCCTTACGGGTATGATGACGTACAAACTGGCCGCGCTCGGCGCGGGAACAGGACTTGATTTTAAGGACGGTTTTTTATCTTCCTCCGACGGCAAAACACTGATCGCGCTGTATGACGGCACGGGAGAAGACAGCTTTAAAAGGGCCGAAGATTTTTCCCGCCGGTTTAATGCCATCGCCGCCCGACTGGGCGATAACATTCAGGCCTTTTATTTGGGCGGACTGCGCTATACGGCGGAAAACATTTCCGTTATCCGCGCGGACTTATGGCGCGTAACCATACTTGCGCTGGCCGCACTGGCAGCGGTGTTTTTTATTTTTTTACGGCGAAAAAGCGCGCTTTTAATTTATCTTTTGCCGTTCGTTATTCTACCGCCCGCCGCGCTCGTAACGTATGCGGTTTTCGGAGAAATTTCCGGCATTACGCTCGGTTTTGGCAGCGTGGTGGCGGGATTGTCGGCCGATTATTCCATTTACCTGTTTTTTGCGCTTCAAAAAGGTCAACGCTCCGCGCAGGAAACCGTGCGTCTCCTGAAAAAACACCTCCTGTGCAATTTTATGACGTCCGCCTTATGTTTCGCCGCGCTTTTTTGTTCGTCTATAGAACTTTTTAAACAAATTGCTGTGTTCTCAGTAACCGGCCTGACGTGCGCGCTCTTGCTGGCATTGTACGTTTTCCCCCCGTTTTGGACGAATACGGACGAGGCCGTTTCCGTTCCCGTTTTTCCCGTAAGCCCCCTGCCGAAAAAATGGGCCGTTGGGGCGGCCTGCGCGGCGCTTGTATTCGGCGCGTGGGGCGTAACGCATACAAATTTTTCGGGCGACATTGAAGATTTAAACTCCACTTCCGCCGCCTTTAAAACCCAAAAAGCCATATTTGACGAAGCGTTTTCCCAAGCGGCAAACGACAACGCGCTTGTTTTCGTAAAAGGATCCTCGGTTGAAAACGCGCTTGAAAACAACGAGCACGCCTCCGCTTTTTTTCCCGCGCCGCTGGCCGCCGGCGGCGTGGTTCCGTCCGCTAAACAGCGCGCCGAAAACGCCGGACGGTGGAAAGCGTTCTGGACCGCCAACCGCACACAGTACGCGCGGCTGCTTATCGAAGAAGAATCCGCCAAACTCGGTTTAAATCCGTCCGCTTTTGCGCCGTTTTGGCAGCAGCTGAAAAATCCCGCGCCGGACGCCTTTGATTTTACGCAAATCTATAACCCCGCCGTACAGCTTTCAAACGGCGCGTTTGCCGTCGTCAACGTGGTACCCAATACGGCGGAATATGAAGCATCCGCCAAACGGGCCGGCGCGGTTTTTGTGTCAGGCGCAGGGTTAAAAAAAGAGCTCCTTGCCGGCGTACGCGGGGAAGCCGTAAAAATTGTTTTTCTGTCGATTGTGTTTAATTTTCTGGCGGTACTGCTGGTGTTTAGAAACGCGCGCGAAACGCTGTTATGTTTTATCCCCGTTGTACTGGCTGGCGGTTTTACATTTGGGTGCTTTTGGGCGTTTGGCGTAAAAGTCAACCTGTTCGTCCTCGTATTCTTGCCGCTCTTAACGGGCTTGGGAATAGACTACGGGATTTTTCAGGTAATGAAATTCCGCTCTGCAAAGGGAGATCGCATCATATATCCTCCCGCCGCGCTGTGGACGGCCGCGTTTTCCACGTTAGCGGGGTTTGGCGTCCTTGCGTTTGCCAAGCACGGGGTACTTTTTATTATGGGGTTGTCGTCCTTTTTGGGAATTTGCGGGGCGATACTGGCCGCGCAGTTTGTTTTACCCGCTCTCTTGGAGAATAAAAAATGCGTCCGCTGATTTTTACCGCACTTTTTCTGTTTATGGGGTGTTCGTCGGGGCTTGTGTACAAAACCGCTCCGGCGGATAAGTTAATCCCTGCGCAGACGGCCCGCCTGACGGGAGAAGTGCACCCGTGGGGATTGTATTTTACGGCGCTCGCGCAGGCGGACGGCGATTCGGTACGCCTGATTGTACTAAGTGAAATCGGGCTGAAATTACTTGACCTAAACGTCACGCCCGAAGAAACCGCCGTCTATTACAAATTTGAAAAATTGCCCGATGCTGCGGCGGGCGCGTTCGGGCGCTTCGCGCGCGCGAGCTTATTGCAGCCCTGCCCGCCGAAAAATTTATCGTTTACGGATCCGCGCACCCGCGCGGTATTTAAAGCGTCCGTACAAGGAGCGAAAATATGTCTTTAGAAACATCTTTGCAAGCTTGTTTTGAACGCGCGGAAGGCTCAACCTTCGTCTATTTCATTGCGGAAAATTTTCCGGCGTTTGAGGGGCACTTTCCCAACAATCCGCTGCTGCCCGCCGTCTGCCAGATGGGGCTGTGCGCGGACGCGGCTTCGCGCCAAACGGGCAAACGTTTGGAGGTAAAAAGCGTTTTGCGCGCCAAATTTATGCGCCCGATACTCCCCCGCACAAAACTACGCCTTACGCTTACGCCGCGCGCAGACGGCAAAACGCTCTGCGAACTGACCGATCCGGTAAACGGACAAAAATTCAGCCAGATGATTCTCTCTTTTAAGGAACGCAGCAAATGAAAAAAATTACTTATTTTACCACGCCCGAAGGCGCGCCCGATCCGTTGGAAACGTCCGTTTTCCGCACGGTGCGCTTTAACGAAGTGGACCCGATGGGCATTATGTGGCACGGGCACTATGCAAGTTTTATTGAGGACGCGCGCGTGGCACTAGGCGATAAACTCGGCATCGGCTACCAGGATTTTTATGACCACGGTGTCGTGATTCCCGTACGGCAGTTTCACGTGGATTATTTATCCCCCTTAACTTACGGCAAATGCTACGAAATCAAAGCGCGGCTTTTTTACGCCGAATCGGCGCGGCTGAATTATGATTTCACGTTTTTGGACGAAACCAGCCGCATAATGGCGCGCGGCTACAGTGTGCAGTTAATGATTAACGAAAAGGACAAAAACCTGCTGTTTGAATGGCCGGCGTTTACCCGTCCGTTTTTACAAAACTGGAAAGAAGGAAAAATTAATCTGAAATGAAATTTCTCGCCGTTATTCCGCACTACAACCATGCCCGCACGCTTAAAAGCGTAGCACAGGACGTGCTGCGCCATACGCCCGATGCGGCGGTGTTTGACGACGGAAGCGACGAGAACCCTGCACCGCTTTTGGAAGTCCTGCCCGTTTCATTCGTGCGGTTTGAAAAAAACCGCGGCAAAGGGGCCGTCATTCTGGACGCGGCCCGTTACGCAAAAACACGCGGGTTTACCCATATTATTACCATCGACGCCGACGGCCAGCACAACGCCGCCGATATCCCCCTACTTATCAAAGCGGCGCGCCAAAACCCGCACGCGCTGATTATCGGCGCGCGGCGGTTTGCCTCCCAAAAAGTGCCGTTTTCCTCGCGCTTCGGGCGGAAATTCGGCGGTTTTTGGGTACATCTTCAGACGGGCAAAAAAGTATCCGACATTCAAAGTGGCTACCGCTGTTATCCCGTGGAAATGCTCCTCTGCCAACGGTTTTGGTGCAAACGCTATTCGTTTGAAGTGGAAGCAGCCGTCAAAGCGTTGTGGGGCGGATTTGGCGTCCAAGAGGTGCCCGTATCCGTCGTCTACCCGCCGGACCGCGTGTCCCATTTCGGCGCGCTGAAAGACAATTTCCGTTTAAGCGTACTCAACACCTATCTTACCGTACGCGCGATGCTTCCCATTCCCCACCGCCAGTACGCCCCGAACAGAACGACGGGAGAACAAGTCAAACGCGGGTATTGGGAAGTGATGATTGAAAACTTAAAACTGCCGGACAGCATTACTAAAAACGCATTTTCCGCCGCTTGGGGCATTTTTTGCGGCGCTATCGCGCTGCCCGGGGTGCGCCAAGTAATGCTGTTCTTCGGCGCTGGGTGGTGGAATTTAAATAAAATTTTAAGCATTTCGTTTGAAAAATTTTGTATCGGTCCGTTCGTACCCGCCCTGTGCATTGAAGCGGGCTATTTCCTAAGATACGGACATTTTTTAACCGAACTAAATATGACCACCCTCGGCCGCCAGTTTTTACAGCGCGTGTGGGAGTGGGTGCTCGGCTCGCTCGTTGTCGCGCCGCTGCTCGCCGCCATAACCTTCGGCGCGGTGTGGCTCATCGGACTAACGCTGCACAGGAGTTTGCGTGAACGCGTCTAAAGAAACCACGGGCCGCAGTTTAGGGTCCAAATTCAAGCACCGGTTTATGTACGCCCTTATTTCTGCGGGCGGACGAAAGCTGGCGTACGCGTTTTTATATATTGTGGTGTTTTTTTATTCCATTTCTCCCGCTGTCAGCCAAAAATCCCGCGCGTATATTACGCGCCGTTTCAAACCGCGTTCCAAATGGGAGTTTTTTAAACATACGTATCTGTTAAATTTAAATTTCGGCCGCACGCTCATTGACCGCGCCGCATTGGGAATTTTGGGAACCGTTAAAGTAAACTCCACGGAAGAAGAACGCCAACTCTGCCGCCGCCTCTGCGCCCAAAGGCGCGGACTTATTTTGCTTACCGCCCATTGCGGCGCGTGGCACGCGGCGGTTAATTTGCTTGATTTTATTCCTGCAAAAATTCACGTGCTCTACTACAAAAATCCGCAGGACAACGATAAAACCGTCGCCGAACATTCCGGTAAAAATGCGCGGTTTTCGTTAATTAATCCGGCGGGGCCGCTGGGCGGAATTATGGAAATGATGGCCGCGCTGGAAAAAGGAGAAGCCGTCTGCACTATGGCGGACCGCGTTTTCGGGGACCCCAAAAACGCCGTAGAAGCGGATTTTTTGGGCGGCAAAATACGCGTACCCTATAGCTTCTACCGTCTGGCGGCGGTGTCGGGCGCACCCGTGGCGGCGATGTTCTTCCCGCGGGTAGGCTCGGGAGAATTTACCACATGGACGGCCGCCCATTTTTCCGTGCCCGATGCCGGCCCCTCCAAGGACGCGTACCGCGCGTTTGCGCAACAATTCGTGGACGCTTTGGAAGAATTTTGTATAAAATATCCGTATCAGTTTTTTAATTATTTTGACCTTTGGGAGGAGTCCTTATGCAAGAAACCATTAACGAAATCAAACAACTGATTTCCTCCGGCATTGATTTGGGAGGGGCCGATTTATCCAAATTCGGCGCAGAGGACGCCATTTTTGGCGACCAGGGCCTCGGCCTGGACAGCCTAGATGCCGTGGAGCTGATTATGCTTATTCAAAAAAAATACGGCATTACGATTGAAAACATGCAGCAGGGCCGTGAAATTTTTAAAAATCTGGGCACCCTGGCCGCTTATATTGAACAAAATCGGAAAAAATAATGAACTCCGCCGTAATAGCCGGAACCGGATGTCTTTGCGCTTGCGGGAACTCGGCGGAAACTTGTTTTGAAGGCGCGCTTACATCAAGCGCGCGGTTTGCGCTTCCCTTGGGACGGGTGGAAAGCGCGTACGCCGCTTCGTATCCGGTCTTTTTGGCAGCGGACGAAATCGTAAACGCACGCCCGCAGGACGAAAGTTTAAGCCTGCACTATTTTTTAACCGCCGCCGGCGAAGCGTTTTTTAACGCGGGCGTATTTCCCGCCGAACTGGCCGCAAAAAAACGCGTGGGCGTCATTGTGGGAACGTCGGTGGACGCTTCGTTTCATTGTTTTGACTTATACAAAAGCCGCCGCATAGGAAAGACATCCCCCGCAAGCGAACAAGAACTGGCGCATTATTTTGCTTCTTCCACTGCACTCGCCGTCAGCCGCCGTTACGGGTTTAACGGACCGTTTCAAACCGTAGTTACCGCCTGTGCAAGCGGCACGGACGCCGTCGGCCTAGCGCGCAGTTGGATTTTGTCCGGCCTGTGCGACGCGGTTCTCTGCGGCGGCACCGACGAAATCAATCTAATTCCCTATGACGGTTTTATCCGCCTGATGATTGCCGCCAAAGAACGATGCCGCCCATTTGACAAAACCCGCTGCGGCATTAATATCGGCGAAGGCGCGGGCGCACTCCTTTTAATGAACGAAGAAACCGCGCGCGAATTTTCCGTCCGCCCCAAAGGCTACGTGCTGGGATACGCAAACGCCTGCGACGCCTATCATCCTACTGCGCCCGACCCCGAAGCCAAAGGACTAATAAAAGCCATCTCTTTTGCGTTAAAAGACGCGGGCCTTGCGCCGCAAGAGCTGGCGTTTATCAACGCGCACGGCACCGCCAGCCAAGCCAACGACGCGGCCGAAGCGGCGGCGTTTAACACCCTTTTAAAAGGGGTTCCCGTATGGGGATCCAAAGGGGTAACGGGACATACGCTCGGAGCGGCGGGAGCGGTGGAAGCCGTCCTAACAATTTGCGCTTTAAATAAAAAAATTCTGCCGCCCACAACCGGATTTTCGCAGCCAGACGACACTATTGGGTTTTCGCCGTCCACAAAAACGCTCCCGCTGGCGAAAAAAGCGGCTCTGTCCGATTCGCTGGCGTTCGGCGGCTGCAACGCGGCGGTAATTTTAGGCGCGGAGGATTACTATGGCTGATTTTTACATCAACGGATTTTCCGCTTTAACGGGCGACGCGGAAACAGACTTATTCACGCCTTATTTTGAAGCGCGCCGCCTAAGACGTATGGAATCCATCGCCAAAAATGCGCTTTTATGTTCGTGCCGCGCGCTTGAGCAGGCGGGGGCAGATCTGCACAACCCCAAAGATACGGGCCTCAGCGTCGCCGTCGGGGCGGGGTCCTTAGAAAGCACGTGTAAATTTATGGATACGATTATTGACGACGGAGACGAATTTTCCTCCCCCACCGCTTTTGCAGGCTCCGTCCACAATTCCACCAGCCTGACTCTTTCCATATTCTTACGCTTAAACGGCCCGTGCGTAACGACGGGGCAATTTGACTTTTCCTTTGCGGGTGCCCTGCTTACCGCGCGCGAATTTTTAAAACGTAAAATGTGTAAAGAATCCCTTGTGGCCGTGGCCGAGGATGTCAACCCCGCCGCCGCATGTATGGCGCCGCAGCACCCGTCGCTATTTGCCCCTGTATTGCGCGGGCCTAAAGGCCCTTTTATGCGCGCGGCTGCTGCGTTCGTCATTTCCGGCGAACCAACAGAAAACACGCGGTTTTCCGTTACCAATTTTCATTTTTCCCGTACGGACGCGCCCGCCGCGCCATGCTCTGATTTTTCTTCCGCCGCCGCACCCGCACTGGAAACCGTGCGTCGTTTGGAACAAGGCTGCGCGTTTACGCTAAAAGACGTATTTGGCGGAGCGGAAATGACATTGGAGGCTATCCCTTATGTTAATTAAAGATGATATTAAACGCATGCTGGGCGATTTAATGCGCACCGAACTCGCCCGAAGAAAGGTGGACGCTCTGGCTGTTTTTGAATTGGACGATATGGATGAAGTGTTCGTACGCATGCCGCAAGAACTGCTGCAAAACGTGTTTGCGCGCGCCGCAGCCGTTTTTGGTTTTGAACCGCGCACGTTTTCCGGTTTGGATGTTATGACGGATTTTGCGTTTGCATCCTATATTAAAACGGGCGGAGTAACCTTTTTAACCTCCGGCAGCACAGGTGCACCTAAAAAATGCTTCCATTCCGATTCCATGATAAGAGAAGAAGCATACGGATTAAAATTCTTATTTCCCGATGTGAAACGCATTGTTTCGCTGGTGCCCGCCAATCATTTATACGGATTTTCTTTTACCGTCACACTGCCGCGGGCGCTAAACGTACCTGTGGTTACTCTGCCCGCACTGCCCACCCAGCCGTGGGAAAAATTGCTCCATGCGGGCGATCTGGTGGTAGGATTTCCGCTATTTTGGAATTATTGGCTGCGCTGCGGCAACCATTTTCCCCAAGGGATTTACACACTCTCGTCTACTTCCCCGTGTAAAGATGAAGTCATACAGGGTCTGCTGGACGCCGGAACCGCCGGTTTTACCGAAATCTACGGCGCCAGCGAAACAGGCGCCATCGCATGCCGGCACGCCCCCGCCGTACCGTTTGAAATTCTTCCGTTTTGGGAAACGCTTAACGGTCCGACGCCCCAAATCCGCCGTATTGCGGGAGGAGAATGGAAACAACTACCCGATCAAGTGGAACTTACAAGCGAACGCTTTTTGATTCCGCTCAAACGCACGGACGAATGTGTGCAAGTGGCGGGAATTAACGTCTATCCCAAGCACGTTGAGGAAGTTCTGGCCGATCACCCCGCCGTAAAGGCATGCCGCGTGCGCCTGATGCGCCCCGAGGAAGGGAACCGCTTAAAAGCGTTTATCATCCTCAACGAGGGATATTCCCAAGACCACTTGGGCATTATCCGTACCTATCTGACAAAAAAGCTGACGGTGCATGAACTGCCGCGCACATTTACGTTTGGGGAACAGCTCCCCGTATCACATCTGGGCAAAGATGCCGATTGGTAGTCCGCGTTTCCCTCTTTCGGAATTTTTGTCCGCACTGGTCGCTGCCCGTGCAAAAAACCGGCTTTGTGATACCATAAAAGAGGGAAAGCCTTTTAAGGTGTTTCAAGTTTTACATAAGGGTCAAAGGGGCCCAAAAAAATTATGGGCCTTTTGGCCCTTTTCATTCACACAGTTTTGTATTAAATTAAAAGTATAGGCTGTGTAACTCTTTTATATTTTTTGTGAAAAAACTTATGAATAAAGTCCTATCCGTCTTTCTCAGCATTTCCCTTATTTTCGGCAGCGTTGCGCCTTCGATGGCCCAAAAGCAACTCATCACCGCGGGACGTGCCGCCTCCACGTTCAAACCAATTTTAACGGCTCAAACGCGCGCCGTTTTACGGCAAACGGTCGCTCCCATTATGTTGCCCGCCGCTTTCCTGCCCAATGCGTTGCGCGCCAGCTACAAAGTCGCAGCCCTTCCGCCCAACGCCACTTTAAGCCGAAAAGTTACACAAAGCGTACAAGCCCAACAGAAAACGGCCCAAACGCTCGTGGATTTTACCAAAATTCAGCTGACCGACAAACAGGCGTTGGAAACCGTCGATAATTTTTTCGGCGCCTCTCTCAGCGATAAACCCCTGCTGCTTTTAAACGGCCTGCCGCATCTGCATATCGTCAAAAGCCACCCGATTACCAAATCCCAGCACGATCAGGCCATCCAGTATTACCGCCGCGCGCTAAAAGTATCCCTTAACAACACCACCGAGAAAAAATCCCGCAGCGTTATTTTGGATTTGTGGGGCCGCAAAATGGCCGCCATCTCCAATTTGGGGCTTTATGGCACTGAAGCCGATGCGAAAATAATTATATTGGCCGCCCAATCTGTACCGGAATATTTAATTCCTTGTACCGACATCATCGTCGCACGCGCGTTGCTGAGCTTGGAAGCCTACGAAGTGCTTAAAGAATTTGCCGACGTCCGCGCCCTCAACGGCCCGTTGGGCGCGCATTGGCAGCCTATTTCCCAGTATGCCAAAAAGCACGCGCTCGCCTTGAAATTTCCGGCCATTGCCGAAGGGAAACCGGTTGCGGTTTCCGACGAAACGGTTAAAAGCTTAAAAACTTGGAACGCGCTCAACGCGTATCACGCGGATATGTCCGTACAAGCCACCGAAAACTGGCTTGAACTGCGCACGCACACGTCTTACGTGATTGAAGATGAAGCCGTTACCGCAGCGGTTAAACCGCTTGAAACGCCGTCGCTGCAGGAGCCCCTCACAATTTCTGCCCCCGTCGAGGCAAATTTATCCTTGGGCGCAACCGAAATCCCCGCCGTTACGTCTGCGGAAGCCGCAGACGTAACCGCCGGCACGGCGGCGGACATTGCTTTGCCAAATTTGACGGCCCAATCCGCAACTCCGCTTGTAAAGAAAACGGAAGGCTTTTTATCCCGCTTTACGGGCCGGCTTAAAACCTCCTCCGCTAACGTCTCAGCCAAACGGATTTTGTCCCAAACATATCCGCTGCCCACGCTTTTAAAACAAATTATCGAAAGCCACGCCGCCGATCAATTTAAAGAAGAAGCGTTTGTCCGCCTATATGAACAAAATATGCTGCAGGACATAATCGCCACGATGCCGGAAGCCACCCAGCAAAGAATCAAAGCTTGGTATGGCAGCAAAGAACTGGGAAAACGCCTTTTGGGCTTATATAACGACGGCACTATTTTCGACGGAGTTTCCCGTATTACCAACGCCAAAAGGCAGGAATCCCTGCTGCAGCAGTTGGATAATATGGTCACCCGTCCGGAATGGGCCGAACTCGCCAAAGCCGCGTATGACGATACTCCCGTCGTTCACTCCACCTTTTCGGGCGTAGTTCCCCCCGTTCCCACCATTGACAAAGCCGAAATTCTGGCCACCTTCCGGCCGGCCGGTTGGGCCGATACCAACCGCGGAAGCGGCGTGGAAAAAGGCGGAGAAATCTATTTCCAAAACCAAATTCCGTTCTATTACCGCTACGCCAGCGGCAAATTAAGTAGCAAACCCGTAGGCTTGTTATCACAGGAACAGGCCAACTGGTACGGGAGATTGCTTTCCAATCTTCATCTGGCCACACAGCCAGGGTTCTCCATTCCCAAAGGGTTTGTACTCGCTTTGGACGAAATGGGCCAGTGGAAATTTGTAATGCCCAACGGAAACCGCGCAATCGTGGAATCGAACCCGAAATCTAAAAAGCTGTTGGAAGAAATTCAGGAAAACGGATCCAAACAAGTCGCCGTAGATACCCCCTATTCTTCTTCCGACTTGCTGGCTATGGCCAATTTGTTGGAGCACAACAGCGATTTAAACTTGGAACTTATAATGGGAGCCCCGCATTCGCTTAATTTATTCTTAAAAGTACTGGGAAGCTACATCGGGTTGGACTCCGCCGGTGCCTTAACCGGTCCCTTTAAAGCCACATTAAAAGACTTCCAGGGCGTAGCCAATATGATGGGCAACCTCGTCAGCGGCGTGGGCTATTTGTCGCCGTGGGCGGGCGGCGCGGCCCAAGGGATCATGACAAAATTCGGCTCCATCAGAACGCTTCAGGTTTTGTTTATCGCGTCCATACTAGGGTTGGGCTATTCCCTCTTCAGTTTGGGAATGACGGGCTTCCAGTCCGCCGAAGCATTAAAATCCATTCCGCTTGGGCTGATGGCAATCCCGATGCTTACCGCTGTATTTGCGGGCAGCTTGCTCGGTACGCAAATGAATGTATTTTTAAACTACTTTAAAGATCCCGTAGCCCGAACCTCTGCACACTTGGGATTTGCGGAAACCAAACAGTGGTCCCGTCTGGGACTGGTTACCAGTACGGCTCTGCTAAGCGCCACGCTCGACGTAAACTGGAGTGTTGTTGTGCCCATAGCTTTTATTTTGGTGGGACTGTCGGCGGCGCTCTTATATAATACGCCCGTATACAAAGCATTCAACTCCGCGCAGACCGCCAAAAAGGTGGCCGATGCGAATGAAAAGACGCGTTTGGCGTCCTTAACCCCCTCCCAGCTCGCCGCAGAAACGGCCGAGCGTCAGGAAGCCGCGCTTATCAAGAAACAAGACAAAAAATCGTTTGAACGGTTTTACAAAAATATCTTCCGCACCAAGAGTGAAGTAAAAGACATCGCTTTCCGCGTCAGAAGAGTATACGCTAGCTATGCGGCCAGCTTGATGATGTTAGGGCAAACCTCGACCGAGTTATTGGGTTCCTCGGGTGGGCAGTTCTTGGTAGGCGTATTTATGCTTGCCACCGCGCTGATGAGAAGATTTGCCTCCAAAATGGTTTCGTCCAACAAAATAACGGATAACCAGCTGACGGGTATGTCGCTGCCGCTGTTGGCGGGAACCGCCGCCGGACTGACCTTGGTTCCCACCGACGGATTTTGGATTCTTGGGTTCGGGATATTGGGTATTGCCCATTACGTCGCCACCGCCGTGCCCGGGCAGCTCGACGCCGCGCGCCTGCAGAACCTTGTATCTGCGGAAATGAGCAGACGCAAACAAGCGGTTACCGATTACGAAAACTTATCTCCTGCCGAACAAACTACAGTACAAGCGAACTGGGACGAAATGGATAAACTTGTATTTGCCAAACCCACAACGAAAGAACGGTTGGATTTGCTCAATCGGATTGAAAAGTCGTGGGCCAGCAAAGCCTCGCGCGATTATTCCTACTTTAACGGTAACGGCTTAGTCGGTATTCTTACGGCCGCTGGTGCGGGCTATCTGTTTGCCGACCTCGGCCCGCAATGGACCAAAGACTTGCTGGATAATGTAGGCTCTTGGCTGGGAGACAAATCCTCCCTCATCACGTTAAACCGCTTGGTATTGGGTTATTCTACCAGTGTCGCCATGTGGCTAGCCTATAAAAACCGCGCCTTGACCAAAGATTTCTTCTCGCTGTTTAACAAGAAAAAAATTACGGCGGAAAACCTTGCGGCCGGCCTAGTAACGCCTAAAGATTTCGGCTTAACGCCCGAAACGATGGACCGCCAACTTGTCGGCATACGCAAAAACCTGAAGAAAGTGGAAGACGAATTAGTCAACTACGCCGTAAACTCCGAACGCAAAATGACGAAGCACCTGCAGGCCTTGATTAACGTGCACAACCGCTTTGTCGCCGCCCAACAGTTGGAACGCGAAGCGGGGCAGGAAACGTCGTCCGCGTTACTGGCTGATTTCAACCACTTGAGAAACGTCCTCAAGGAATACCAGATATTAATGCAGCGCAGCGACCCGTCCATTATGCTCCAGCGTGAATTTGACGCGCTCGCCACTGCGCTGTGCGAGGACGGAGCCGCCCTGCAAACGCTGAAAAAGACCCCCGACTATATGCCCGAAGGCTCCTATACGATGCCGAAAGAATACGCCAAGTACGAAGACGCCATCCAGTTGCTTGCGGAATTGGACCAACTGGCCGGACAAATTTTGAACGGCACCGTCAGCAAAGAAACATACCGCCTGTTTATTACCTATCAGGCGCGCGTAAATGACCTGTTTTCCGACTACAGAAAGGCAAACCCCGCCGATTCCGCACGCGTACTGCAACAGTTGCAGAAGCTCAATAAAATCGTCAAAGGCTTAAAAGACAAAGACGCGACATACGGTATTCTAGAACACAACGCAGGCACCACCAGTCCGCAAGACATTCAGGAACTGCGCGACGTGCTTGCCGGTTACGCCAACTAACGTAATTTACCCAAAATCCCCGATATTTTTACGTCGGGGATTTTTTTTTGCCGAAAAGACGGATAAAATTCGAAAATTTAAGATGATAAACCCAATGAATTTTGTTATAATTGTAGTGTCTAATCATTCACAAACAAACGGGGATTATTCTTCCCCTCTTTCTAACGAGTGAGCGTTTTGGCGGGGAGCCGGCGCCGGAAAGGTGGAAGAAAAGTCTCTGTTTTATTTCTAAACAGGAGATTATATGTTCGCAAAAATTGCAAATTGGTTCAAACCGCTGCCGGACGCCGCTCCGCTGTCGGATGAACAGGAAATAAAAAAACTATACCGTTTGTGGCGTATCAAGATGTTCTTCTCGATGTATTTTGGGTATGCTTTGTTCTACTTTACCCGTAAAAACTTGGATATTATCAAACCTACCTTAATTGAAAATAACCTCTTTACGGTAGAACAGCTGGGTACCATCGGCATGGTCATTTATTTGACGTACGGTATCGGTAAATTTGTCAGCGGTATCATTGCCGACAAGTGCAATATCCGTTCCGTAATGGCTGTCGGCTTATTTACTTCTTCCATTATTAATATTTTGTTTGCGTTTATCCCGCAGTTGGCCGGAATGCTGCCGGTGTCCGCCACTTTCCTGGCGGCTTTTTTATGGGGTTTGAACGGCGCCGCCCAATCGATGGGGTTTCCGCCTGTAGCCAAAGGGCTCGTATATTGGTTCTCCCCTTCCGAAAGAGCCACCAAATGGACGTTGTGGTCCTCTTCCCACACGTTTGGCGCGTTCTTTGTGGCGCAACTGATCTCCTTATTGGCGTGGATGAAATGCGGCTGGCAGATGTCCTTTATCGTTCCGGCCTGTATGGGTATTGCTTACAGTTTGTTTATGCTGTGGGCGATGACTGACAAACCCACTACCGTGGGACTGCCCGCCATTGAAATATACAGAAATGACAAAATGCCCGTTACCAAAGAAAAAAGTGATATGTCCCAATGGGAAATCGTTAAAAAATACGTACTGACCAACCCCTTTCTGTGGGCCTTGGCCATTTCGTACGTATTTATTTATTACGTGCGCTTTGCCACGTTGGACTGGGCGACCACTTTCTTGGTGCAGGACCGCGGGTTTACGCAAGCGGCAGCCGCTTCCGCGGCTTCGGCTATGCCCTTTTTGGGAATGCCAGGCGGTATCGTAGCGGGTTACTTGGCGGATAAATTCTTCCAAGGCCGCTGCACGCAGATGAACTTGATTTACCTCGTCATTTTGGCCGCAAGCTGCTGGTGTTTCTATAAATTTGCATCCGTAGACGCCTTTATGCTGACGGCTGTTTTCGCGGCGTTTATCGGATTTTTTGTAGACGGCCCGCAGAACTTGGCCGGCGGCGTGCAGGCTTCGCGCGTGACGGTGCAGGAATCCGTTTCCGCAGCGTGCGGTTTTACCGGCATGTTTGGTTACTTTGGCGCGATGCTCTCCAGCAAAGGCGCGGCATTTATCAGCGTTAATTATGGCTGGAAAGGCGTATATGTTTCCTGCATATTTGCGTGTATGATTGCTATGGCTTGTATCGCTACCACATGGAAGAAAGAATCAGCCGGCGTAAAGAAATAATCATTTCCGCCCAAAAACCCCGCTCCTGTGAGCGGGGTTTTTGATTGTCCTCATCTGCAACTGTTTTCACGCTTGATTTTCTGACCAAATGATAGTATACTGGGAATAGCATCTGTTTGGAGGTATACTTATGAAAACAGGGTTCACATTAATAGAATTACTTGTTGTTGTACTGATTATCGGTATTTTATCTTCCGTAGCGCTGCCGCAATATACAAAAGCCGTAGAAAAGAGCCGCGCGGCCGAAGCTATAGCTACCTTAAAATCTTTGCGTGATGCGCAGGAGGTTTGTTTTATGGAAAACGGTATTGGTACTGCTATTTGTACCAGTCAAGACTCAAGCGGAAATAACTTATTTAATTCCTCTTCTGTTACTATTGGAGGAACTCCGCGCACGTGTTCAGGATGTGGGCCTGAAACAAAAAATTGGAGATTCCAAATATCAAATGCTTTTATTGAAGCACATAGAACCAACGGGAAGCTCTACTTAACTACAACCGCAGCGCCGGCGTATCAAGGCCGCCCTGCCTATCAAAAAACCGTTTGCCGCGCCGAGGGAAGCGGCACAGCCGCTGATTGTAAAGCAATCGGTTTTACCGTGGATGCCGGAAGTGGTGCCTATTCAATGCCGTAACGACATAATCAGTTGTTACTTGCGTTAGACAGAGTGCGATTTATTGGTTTATGTCTGAATAACTCCCCTCACGTGCGAGGGGAGTTTTTTGTGGAGAGAACGACACGCCCCGTACAGCAGGGAGTAGAGCAATAAATATCTCCGGCCTATCCGGGGGATTGCCTTGTACATCAAAAACGCCCCCGCCCATAAGGCGGAGGCGTTTAAAACATTCGTACTTTCTAATTAGATGGAAAGCACATACAACATATTGGTAGTACCGGCTTTGCCGTAGGGAATACCGGCGGTTACCACGACGTTATCGCCTTCTTTGGCGAGTTTTTCCGCGAGTACCGCTTTCTTTGCTTCGGCCGTCATATCCTCAAAGTTCTTTAAGTTTTCAATGACGATCGGCGTTACCCCCCATACCACGGTTAGTTGGCGGGCGGTGGTGATATTAGGCGTCAAGCCCAAAATCGGCAATCCGCCGGCACGCTGTTGGGAAGCGCGCAGAGTAGTGGAACCGGAATCGGTAAACGTAACGATAACGTTTGCCGTATCCATATTGGTCGCTACTACGCCGGCCGCAGTAGTAATGGCGCCTTCTTTAGTGGAATCGTTCTTGCGTTCTAACAAGGAAAGGCCTTTGCGGTAACGGTGGTCTCTTTCCACGGTTTCAATAATACGGCGCATCGTGGCGACGGCTTCATACGGATGATCGCCCTGAGCCGTTTCGGCGGACAGCATTACGGCGTCCACACCGTCATAAACGGCGGTAGCGACGTCGGAAGCTTCGGCGCGGGTCGGCATAATGTTGTGAATCATAGATTCCAACATCTGCGTAGCCACGATGACGGGTTTACCCGCTTTGCGGCAGCCGGAAACGATTTTTTTCTGGAGTACCGGCACGAGTTCGGGGCTGGTTTCCACGCCCAAGTCGCCGCGGGCAACCATGATGACGTCGGTCAAATCAATAATTTCGCGCAAGTGTTCAATGGCGGACGGTTTTTCAATTTTGGCGATAATGTGGGCTTTGGATTTCATTAAGCTGCGAAGCTCAATGATATCTTCGGGTTCCTGTACGAAGGAAAGGCCGATAAAATCGGCTCCCAACATTTCGGCGATTTTCAAATCTTCTTTATCTTTGGCGGTCAGCGCGGAGAGCGGCAATTTTACCCCGGGCACGTTGACGCCTTTTTTGTTGGACAATTCGCCGCCGGCAATAACGGTGCAGTCGGCGGTATCGGCAGTGTGGGAATCCACACGCAAGCGGACGACGCCGTCGTTAAGCAAAAGCTCCAGCCCGTCTTTTATCGCGGCGAAAATTTCTTTATGGGGCAGGCAGACGCGGGTCTGGTCGCCGGGTTCAGGATTCATATCCAAGCGGAATTTGTCGCCTTCGGCGAGTTTAATGCGGTAATCTTTAAAAGTGCCGATGCGGAGTTTCGGGCCTTGCAAGTCAAACAAAATGCCTAACGTGCAGTTGTATTTTTTTTCCATTTTGCGGATGTTGGTGACTCTTTCCTGATATTCGGGTAAAGAGCCGTGGCTGCAGTTGCAGCGGAATACGGAAACTCCGGCTAAAACCAATTTTTCGATAGCTTGTTCATTGCTGGTATCGGGACCGATGGTCGCGACGATTTTACAAAAGTCAGTATTTTTCGGCATAATTTATTTCTTTTCCTCAGTTTACTTCTTGGAGTAAGGGGCCGGCTCTTCGCCATTTTCCCCCTTCTATCATTATTTTATTATTTTTGGGAGAGATTTGTCATTAAATCTTTACAACAAAAACTAAAATCCATACAATATAAATATGATTGAAACATCGTCTTTATCTCCCAAAAAAGATTATTTTGCCCCCATGCATACCGCCGAGCATATTTTAAACCAAACAATGGTGCGCGTTTTCGGCTGTGCGCGGAGCAAAACCAATCATATAGAAAAAAACAAATCCAAGTGCGATTATTTTCTCCCCGCTGGGCCGTCCGAAGAACAAATGCACGAAGTGGAACGGTTGGTCAACGAGGTCATCGCTTCCCGCGCCCCCGTGCGGGCAGAAGTATTGGCGCGCGCGGAGGCGGAAAAACGCGTGGATTTATCCTCCCTTCCGCCGGAAGCGGGCGACCAAGTGCGGCTGGTGTACATAGGCGCATACGACGTATGCCCCTGTATCGGCAAACACGTGGAGAACACGGCGGAAATCGGACGGTTTAAAATCATCAGTTACGATTATGCGGACGGCAGGCTGCGCGTCCGCTTTAAATTGGAAAATTAATTAGGAGAAACTATGCAACACTTGCGCAACCAAGTATTCCTTACGCTGGCCCTATTTTTGGCGGCCGGCCTGCTGCACGCCCAAGACGGTAAACGCGGCTGGCAGATTGAGCTGAAAAAACTGGCGTTTGACGTTACCTCCACCGAAGTAAAAAACGCCAACGTATATCAGGACTTTTCGGAAGCCCGCCTAACGTCCGACTCGCAAAGCGCCGTACGCGGCCTTTTTGATATGATTTCGGACTATCACGCCCAGCACTACCTGTGGACCAACGAACTGTTAATGGATTACGGACGCACGAAAGTGCGCCCCGTAAACGGCGAAAAAATTACCAACGAAAACGCCGACACCATTTTGCTTACCACCGGATACACCCAACGGTTATGGAAGGTAGACGATATTTTAGGCGGTTTTGAAGTGGGTCCATTCGCCAATTTAGGCTACGAAACCGAGTTTACCAAACCCGACCATTCCCCCCGCAAAAAAATCCTGCGCGGTACGGCAGGTATTAAACTCTTTGAAGGGGAATACATCAAAAGCTTGTTTGCCGCAGTCGTAGGCGAGCGGGATTACACCTATAACCCCGCCGCCAGCAAACTGGCGTGGGAAGCCGGTTTTAAAGTGGAACAGCCCGTACGCGAAGGCGTAACAGCCAAGTATTCCGCCTTATACCGCAAGTATGTAAGCACGTCCGAAAAACGCGCAACCGATTTAAACTATGAGTTTGAAGCCGATGCCCGCCTGGACGTGCAGCTTTACAAAAATCTCTATTTGGCGCCTTTTGTGTCGTACTATACAGCTAAAGGGAAATACGTTGCCAAACGCGGCGAAAACGTGTATGTGGGCGTATCGTTATCCTTCAGCCACTTGTTTCACGCGGCACAGTAACGGTTAATTTGACCGAAACGCGTCTGCGGTGTAATCACCACAGACGCGTTTTTTACGAAAACCGCCACTATAAAAGATTTATTTTCTCCGGCGGTAGGTTACGCTGCCGTCCGCTGCGCGCAACACCCATTCGCCATCTGATTTTTCAAGCGTAAAATTCTCCGCGAACTCAATCGTCTGCCCGTTTCCGACGCTCTTGCCCGTCAGCACCAGCGAATCCCCCCGCAACGCCCACGTTTCATAAACCAATGTTTGCATATTGACGGAAGACGCTTTGCCGTCTTTTTCCAGCAATACGCCTTGGAATCCGTCCATTCCTGGAATCGGTTCCACCCATTCCCCCAGATAGTTACTTTCTTTACAACAGCCAAATACGCAGGCCGCGCATAACAACGAAAAAATAATTTTCTTCATCAATTCCGCCTCATTCATACATACGGTAAAAAACCGCCTGATATTTTTATTTGTTCTCCAATCAGCCACACCAGTATTATACTAAAATACAAAACCCCGCTCCAAAGAGCGGGGTTTTATCGCGGTTAGACGATTTTAGAACTTAATCAACATACCCAGCTGGCCTTTGGTGTTGTCTTTGCCAAATTCAGCTTTGTATTCGCCTTCGTTGCCGTATTTGGCATAGCCGACGCCGGCAAACAATTCCACATATTCGTTATGGGCATATTTGGCCGTAAGGTCAGCTTCAAAGGTGGCGGTATGATGCGCGAAGCGGCTCTGGAAAGTGTATCCGTCCAGAGACACGGTCCATTTTTCGTAGGGTTTAAAGTCAAAACCGACGTTAAACATACGCACGCCGTCTTCGGTATAGTCAAAAATTCCGCCTTTCATCGGATCGCCGAATAACAGGCCGGGTCTGTAGTTGCCAAAAGCAAAGAAATTGCCGTTGGAGTACAGGAACGCGGCGCGGGCGGTAACGGCTTCAAAGTCAATCGCGCCGTCCGCTTTTACCATATAGCCGGTATCCTTGTGTTCTTTGACGAGTCTGTCGCCTTCAAAGTTGCGGGCATATTCCACGCTCAACAGCGCGGCTTCGGGATTGAAGGCCAATTTGGCGCCATAGAAACCGATATTTTTATCGGTGTCAGTCCATACGCCGCTTTCAAAGAATTGCACATTGCGCAGATCATAACCGTAGGCTTGCAAAGAAACCGCATCGGTCAGGTTCAGTTTCAAATCCGCACCGTAAATGGCGGAGTCTCTGGTAAATTCATCTTCACCATCGCTCAAATCAGCCACTTTACCGGCAATCATCGTGAAGGATTTGAAATCGTCGCTGTAAGAAATTTTAGCGGCGTCCAACGCGCGGGCCAAGTTGATCCCCTCGGCGTTGTAGTGGGTGGGACCGAAATACATTACGGCGCTGTTTTCATCACCGTAGAATTGGCGGCCTATCGTGGCTTCCAAGCAGCAGAACAAATTTGAAAGCACCACATTCGCTTCCACCAATTTCATACCGTCGGCATTGTCGAAACCTTCGTTGGCGGTATTGTTGGTTCCCCAGGCATAACCGTATTGAAAAAGTACGTTGGCGCGTACGTCTTCAACAAGGTCAAAAGAAAGACCGGCCAATGCGCGGGCATTGGTACCGGAATTGTATCTGGAACCAGCCTCCACATCATTATGACGCACATCAGAGGCTATCGTCTGGATTTCGCCTTTGAGGGTCACGTTTTTAAGTATGTCGGCGCTCGCCGGAAAGGCTACAGCCATAGCCAACAGCAAGCCTAATAGTTTCTTCATTCAGCATTTCCTCCTGTATAATTTAACTACCCTACTTACTCATTAAAACTAATTAAAAAACTGATTTCAAGCTTTTTTACAAATCCCGCTTGACACGGAAAACAAGAAGTGTTATCCTATCTATCCCGCGTATTTTTCTTCTCTGCAAAAAAGAGTTTCTCCATCGGGAATTTCTTCCGCATTCCGTAAAAGCGGAAATGTTCCGTATAAAAATCCGTCCGCCCCAAAACGGAGCGGACGGAAATATTGATAAGATAACTAAGCCCACAAAGGAAGTTTGGTTACTTTATCCATACGTCTTACTTTCGGCTCGCCCACCAACTCCTGCACATACGCTTCGCAAACGTAGATTTTGGTGCCGGGCATCAAGTGTCCGCCAACGGCGTTAAAATCTTTTCCGGCAAACACTGCGTGCGCGTGCACCTGCGGGCGATTGTCCTGAATGCTGACGTTACCCGTCAGGCTCAAGAGTTCCAGTTCTTCGTTAATGACTTTTTTCTCGTATTTCTTTTTGGACTGGTCATAATAACCGACGGTAGCATTGGCGACTGAACCCACCACGCTTACTACGCCGCATTTCACTTGGTTATCGTGGCAAAAATCAGCGAGGGATTCAAGCAAATCCTTGCCTTTGGGAAGTTTAAAAAGATAAGTCCGTCCGGTCAAGTAAGGTTTTTCTTCTGCCATTTTATTCTCCTGTTCGGGTCTACCGCCAAGCGGTATCCCGTTTTAAATCTTGTGCGTAGGCGCGTACCGCTTCGAGCAGGGATTTTCCATCCAATCCCGCCTCGGCATATACTTTGGCAGCCGACGCGCTTCCGAGGTAAACACCGTTCTTGTGCGGGAACAGCGTATGTCTGCGTCCGGATTGGCTTAAAAGCCATCCTTCCAGCGCAGGCAGCGTAAAATCCGTAATGCCCATAGCCGTATGACGGTATTCAAGCGGCAGGATTTTTTCTTGTTCTTCTTCGGGCAAGAGTTCAAAAAGCTCACGGCTGGCGGCGTACACCACATTGACGTCCGGCCCGTTTGCATTCAGTTCGGGCAGCAGTTCTTCCGCCACAATGCGCCCGATACCCGCCCCTTGCACGATAAGAGTGCCTTCCGCTTTGCCTTTGGCGCGGCGCATATAATATACGCCGTTTACCGCATTTTGCGCCGGTTCCATACCGAGCGCTTCGCGGTCCAAAAACGCATAAGCAGGACGCACGACAAACGGCGCGAACACGGCGGGTTTTAACGAAAGTGATTTGGTGACAAGCGGCCAAATTTCGTCCACCTCAAGCGGTACCGCCGTAATGCACGCGCCTTTGGGAAAATTGCCCTGTAAAAGCTGCAGCGACTGCGGGTCCGCATGCGTCGGGCCGTCCTCTCCCGTCGGCAAACTCGCGTGGCCGTTAAACATAATAAACGTATTGGGGCACAGCCCCGCTTCGCGCGCGCTTTGTACGCCGATGGCGTGCAAGCGTGCGGCCACGTGTTCAAACGCTAAAAATGCGCCGTATGAAGAAGCCACGCCCGCGTGCTTGCCGAAAGCGGAAATACCCGTACAAACGGCGGACATTCCGTCCTCACAAATTCCTCCGGCCGACAGACGGCGGGAGTCTGGATTGGAAACGGCGTTAAAAAAGCCGTCGGGGAAATCTTTGGAAATTGCCCCCGCGCCGGTAGAGCCGTATAAATCAGCTGATGCGGTTAAAAGCGTTCCGCCCGTTTGTTTATTAAGATATGCCAACACATTGCCAAGCACCCCGCGGGTAGTATACGGCTTTCCTTTTTCAAAAACGAATTCTGCGGGAATATCACACGGATTAAACGTATAAAGCCGGGCACAGTCTCCTAGGTCCGCACGGACGGAGCGTTTTTTATCATTTAACCGTTTGGCCGCGTCCGCCAGCCGCTGGGAAACAAAAGCGCATAAGGTTTTATCCCCTTCTAGCGCGCGGCGCACGGTCAGCAACGATTCCCAATAAAATTTCTCCACGTTTTCTTCGGTTTTTCCGCCCGAAAAACGCGGGAACGACACGCCGAACAGTTGCTCAAATTCGCTAAGCGCGGCATAAAACCCGTCGGAAACGAATTTGTGTCCGCTGCCGTGGGAAGCCTTGCCCTCAATGCCGTAACGCCACCCCTTTACCGTACGGTACACAATCGCCGTCGGCTGGTGGTTGGAAATTTCCGCCGCCAGTTTCTGTGCGGCGTGGATTTGGTTAAAATCGTGCCCGTTGGGAACGCGGATGACGTTAAAATCGTGGATAAAAAAGAATTCCATCGGATTCCACTGCACGTAATCGCCGTTGTGTTCTCCGTCGGCGGTCACACGTTCGCTTTCAATAGACGCTTCGTTCCAGTCAATATGAAAAATGACGTTTTTTAACTGCGCAGCAGCGGCGGTGGCGGCGGCTTCACTCACGCGTCCGGCAGTCATTCCGCCCTCTCCCTCAATAATATGGACGGCGGGGCAATTTTCCCTGTATGCGTCGGCCGCAGCCAACGCAAGGCCGACGGCGGAACCGTCCCCCACGCCGCTCGCGCCCGTCGTTGTGCGCACAAATGGAATCAGCGGCTCCGGATGTCCGCCCAAAGGTTTTACGTGAAACCGTTTAAAAAGCGGCGTTCCCTGCGCTTTGTTATGACGGAAGCCGAGCAAATCCTCCAACCTTAGCTGCAGTTTTTCGTTTTCCGGCAACAGCTCCGGCGTTGCAATCCGCGCCGCTTCGTTGCGAAGCGCCCACATGGCATACAACCCAAGCGCCTTGTGGCCGGCGGCGTACGAAATCATATCCGCGTCATCACGGTGCGGATTCTTTAATTCGTACGCCATCTCTTTATACAAAAGATGTTCCACCATACGCCCGCTGGAAATACTTCCCCCCGGGTGGCCGGAATTGGGTACATAATTATACAAAAGCGCCACCAGAGCGCGGTAAGCCGTGTCCAGTTTTTCAAACGCGTTTAACTCTTCCGCCGGAAGTTGGTAAGCGGGGTTTTGGGCGTAATCGGTTACGTCCAAGTAAACACCGCGTTTTTTACCCCATTCAAATTGTTTGTTCATGTGAATACACGCCCCCTAGTCTTGAGCGCACTCCCCGAGCCCCTGCTGCGCAGCCAAACACGCCAGCCGGAACACATTTTCCGTGTCGCGCTTGCTGATGACTTCCACATTGGAGTGAATGTTGCGCGTTGGAATAGACAGGCCGCACGTCGGCACGCCGGTTTTAGACAAATGCACGGCCCCCGCGTCGTTACCGCCGCGCGGCGCTACGCGCACCTGCCGGAGAACGTTATATTGATCACAAATCTGTTTTAAGGCTTCAAACAGCCAAAGCGGCGTAATGGTGCGCGCGTCTATGGCCGTAATGCCCGCCCCTGCGCCGAGTACCGTAATATAATCCTGCGGAGCAACCGAGGGAATATCAGCCGCGCCCGTCGTGTCCAGGCACAGTGCCACGTCCGCGTCTATTCCATAGGCCGCCGTCTGCGCGCCGCGCAGCCCGACTTCTTCCTGCACCGTAAACACGGCATACACATCATAAAAAGGCTGCTTTAACGCGCGGACAAGTTCCGCCAGCACAAATACGCCAACGCGGTTGTCAAGCGCTTTGGCCGAAATGCGTTCGTCGCCAAATTCCGCATATTCGCGGTCCAATACGGCCCAGTCGCCCGCTTCCACGCGTTTTTTTGCTTCTTCGGCGGGCAGTCCTAAATCAATAAAAAGTTCCTTGACGCCAAGCGCGCGGCCGCGGTCGGCTTCCGTCGTAATATGGGCGGGTTTTACGCCGATTACGCCCAATAACTCCCCGTTGCGGGTCTGTACGCGTACCCGCTGGGCCACCAGGGTGCGCGGGTCAATCCCCCCTACCAGGGTAAACCGCGCAAAGCCGCGGTCGTCTACATAATGAATCATCAGCCCGACTTCGTCCATGTGCGCGCACAACATCATTTTTTTGCCCGACGTGCCTTTTTTGCGCACAATCAAATTGCCCAGCGCATCGGTATGCATTTCATCCGCATACGGCGCGAGCAGGGTTTTCAGATACGCCCGCACATCGTGTTCACGACCGGACACTCCGGCCAAACCGGTCAAGGTTTTAAGAATAGAAAAATCAAGTTTATAATCCATTTTTATCACAAAAAGCCAATAAAGGTAAGTACATTATACGCCAAAACTCTTTTTTTTGCAAGCATTTACAGACGCAAAAGCTCCCCGCACGGAAAAACGCGGAACATTCCGCGCAAAAAAATTGTAAAATGTTGGGGACAGATATATTCTTTAGGAGGCTGTATATGACCGTTTCTTATAAAGAACTTGGCTTGGTAAACACCCGCCAAATGTTCAAAGACGCTATGGCCGGCGGTTACGCCATTCCGGCTTATAACTTTAACAATATGGAACAACTGCAGGCGATCGTCACCGCGTGCGTGCAGACCGGTTCTCCGGTAATTCTGCAGGTTTCCAGCGGCGCGCGCAAATACGCCAACGCCACCTTGCTGCGCTGGATGGCCCGCGGCGCGGTTGAAATGATGAAAGAACTCGGAAAACCCGTTCCCTTGTGCTTGCACTTGGACCACGGCGATTCTTTTGAATTGTGCAAAGACTGCATTGACAACGGTTTCTCCTCCGTAATGATTGACGGCTCCCACCTGCCGTACGAAGAAAACGTCGCGCTCACCAAAAAAGTGGTGGAATATGCGCACGCCCACGACGTAACCGTGGAAGGCGAACTGGGCGTTTTAGCCGGTATTGAAGATGAAGTTTCCGCCGAACACCACACCTACACCGACCCCGCCCAAGTGGAAGATTTCGTAACCCGCACCGGCGTAGATTCTTTGGCCATTTCTATCGGCACCTCTCACGGCGCTTACAAATTTAAAGTAAAACCCGGCGAAAAATTGCCCGAACTGCGCTTTGACATTTTGGAAGAAGTTTCTAAGCGCCTCCCGGGTTTCCCGATTGTATTGCACGGTTCTTCCAGCGTTCCGCAGTGGGCCGTCAAACAAATCAACGAATACGGCGGCAAAATTGAAGACGCCGCCGGCGTGCCGGAAGAACAGCTGCGCAAAGCCGCCAAAATGGCTGTGTGCAAAATCAACGTGGACTCCGACGGCCGCCTGGTGATGACCGCCACCATCCGCAAAATCTTCGCCACCAAACCCAGCGAATTTGACCCGCGCAAATACTTGGGGCCGGCCCGCGAAGAACTTATCAAAATGTATGCCGAAAAGAACCAGAATGTATTTGGTTCCGCCGGCGTTATTAAATAAGTTTTAAGTATCAAGAAAAACAGCCTCTTTCATTACGAAAGAGGCTGTTTTTACATAAACAAAGGTTATAACGCGTATACCGCTATTCCGCCGTCCGACCAATTTTTACGGGGAGCGGAAAATATCTTTTGGCAATAATCTCCGGCAGTTTTGGTAAAGACCAGCCCACTTCCCACCCGCTCGGCACAATATAACGTGTTTGGCGGAAGAGAACCGTGTTGCACCCAATACACCCAGCCGGCTCCTTTATAGGCCCCCGTCAAACGCCCCATATAAATTCCTGTCATGCTTCCGTCGGAATATAATTGCAGACTCCAATCCCCGTTGGAACGCGTATCCTTTACCGCACTATTAGCCGAACGCCAGTATTCTTTCCCGGTCCAGGGAAGCTCTACATCCAGCTGGTCAAACTGAGTGGCAAACGAGCCGTTTGCCATATAATATGTTTGCTGGGCCTGCCCCAAGGATTTGAGCAAAGTAAGCGGCTGCGCCGCGCGGGATTTTTCCACCGCTTTTTGGTACTGCGGCAGCGCAACGGCAGATAAAATGCCGATGATTAACACAACAACTAACAGTTCTATTAAGGTAAAACCACGCGTTGTCATTCCAGGGCACCGTGAGGCCCGCACGGTGAACCGGAAATCCAGATTTAAATAAGGTTTACAACTTTTATTAAACGGCCTGGATCCCGGCTCCACGGCCGGGATGACGACTTTTTGACACATAGGATAGATTCCCCCTTATTACGGTTTGGCGGCTTACTTTACTTACGTCATTCCCGAATGTTTCTATCGGGAATCTGTCGTTTTGTAACTACGGGATTCCGTACTAAAACTCTACAGAATGACGCAACACAAAGACAGAACCGCCAAACCTGGAATTCTCCCCATGGTATCAAAAAAAAAACGGGTCAAGCCCTTTCGGCCCGGCCCGCTTTCAGCGGAAACTTATCATTAGTTATTACGGTAACACCTCAAAATGAATTTCTTGCGTTTCTCCCCCGCATGTTACCGCCAAACGGTGTTTTCCAACAGCAATCGGCCACCACGTTTCACAGGTGCGGGCAGATAAATTCTTTCCGTCCATTGTCCATTTACAGGTATTTTCCGCACACGATGCCGACAATTTAATTTGCTGGGAGTCCGCAGGAAAGGAAGGATCCCATTTAAACACGTCGCCCGCCGAGGGCGTTAAAATTTGCAGCGCGGGCGCGGCGGAGGCGTGTTTTCCGTCGCACTTGGCGGGCATTTTATCCGTCAAAAAGACTTCTTCTTTCGTATGTTTGCACGCGGGCCCGGCCAACAGGCCGCTTTGGGTGCACGCTAGCGCGCGCGTAACGCCTTCCGGCGTTTTAAACGGCGCGGACGGATATTTTTCGTTTAAATAAACGGCTAAATCGTGCATAATCGGCCCCGCCCCCGTTATGCCGGACACTTTTTGCATAGCGGACGCGTCAAAATTCCCCACCCACACGCCGATTGTCCAGCGCGGCGTATAGGCTAGCGTAAAATTATCTTTATAATCCTTGGAAGTCCCCGTTTTAGCGGCCAGTTCAAACGGTACTGACAGCGGCGAATTAAGTCCAAACGCAGGTGCGCGGGCATTGTTATCCTTTAAAATATCCGTTACCAAATAGGCGGTATTTTCATCTAACACGCGCCCTTCTTTGCCTTGCAGCGAAATAACAGGCTCCGCGGCAATCCGCACGGGAAGATATACGCCGCCGCGCGCCAACGTGGCGTACGCATTGGTTAAATCCAAAAGCCGCACCTCGCCGTTGCCCAAGGCAAGGCCGAGGCCGTAAAAACCGGCAGGCCTGTTTAAGGTGGTAAGGCCCAGCGAACGCAATAACGATAACAGCGCAGGCGCACCTGTTTTTTCGGCCGCTTTGACGGCGGGAATATTATACGAACTGGCCAGCGCGGCGCGCGCGGAAACCAAACCGTGGAAACTTTCGTCGTAATTGCGCGGGCGGAAACCGCCTTCAAAAAATGTATCTTCGTCATCCAGTAACGAAGCGGGTGTCAAAAGTCCCTTTTCAAACGCCAGCGCATACGCAAACGGTTTTAAGGCAGACCCCGGCTGGCGCAAAGCGCGCGCGCCGTCCACTTGCCCGTGATAAATATCATCGTAAAAATCGGCTGAGCCCACATACGCCAGTACCGCGCCTGTAGCGTTTTCCAGCACGACTACGGCTGCGTTGGTAACGTTTTCGTCTTTCATGCGGGAAACGTAATTTTTGACAAGCCCCTCGGCATACAGCTGGAGTTCCCTGTCCAACGTGGACGTTACGTCCGCCGCGCCTTCCGGGATAAGCGGTTTTAACAACCGCGTAAAATGCGGTGCGTCAAACGGGCGTTTTTGCGCGCGCAGTTCCACCGGTTCGCTGGCGGCCAATTCGTACATTTCTTTATCAATAAAGCCTTCGTCCAGCATACGTTTTAAAACGTATTTCTGGCGGTTTTGCGCACGGGCCAAATGTTTTAACGGATTGTAATAAGTGGGCGATTTAGCAAGCCCCGCCAGAAACGCAGCCTGCGCCAAAGATAAATCCGCCGCGTTCACGCCAAAATAAAATTGTGATGCGGACTCTGCCCCCTGGGTTAAATTGCCCAGTTCCAAGAGGTTAAAATATTCGTTTAAAATTTCTTCTTTGGAAAGTTTACGCTCCAAAATAAGCGCGTCCCACGCTTCGCCCGCTTTGCCCCGCAGCGTTTTGGGCCGCGGCTCCGCCGCGCGCACCAGCTGTTGGGTAATGGTGGAGGCCCCCGAAATAATTTTCCCGCCCGAAGCGTTTTGCCACGCGGCGCGCAAAACGGCCTGTATGTCCACCCCCGCGTGCGAAAAGAAACGCTTATCCTCCGCCGCTACCACCGCCGCAATCAGCCACGGGGAAATTTCGGATAAGGTTACGGGGCGGTAATACGTTTCATTTTCCGAGAGAAACCCGCGCACGGGCGCACCGCGGCGGTCGTAAATTTGTTTGGAAGGCGTTAAACAAAAAACTTCCCCCCCGCCGATAGCTAGGCAGGGGAGAAGCAGTATCAAAGACTTCCAAATGCGTCTCATCACGCTAATCAATCACGATCGTTTGCGACGCGGTGCGGCCGAATACGGCGGGTTCGTACATTTGGCTTACCCACGCGCTCGGCCACGCAAACGTACCGGACGTCAGCGCGGAAACCGCATACGAATACGTATGCATTCCGGCGGGCAGTTCATCGGCAAACGCGGCGATACGGTCGTCGTATTTTTCGTTCCGCGCAAAAGCGTAATCATCCGCCCCGTTTACCGCCGCCGCAATGTCTGCAGATTCCGTCGCCAGTTCGGAATTGACGATTTGAAATCCGGCAGGAACAAAATCTTCCGCCACTACAAAGCGGCGCGGCGCAGCGTTTTTAACCGTAAGCGTTACTTTGTAGCGTTCGCCCGCACGCACGGTTTCTACAGGTGTGCCGTCGAGCGCCGTCAGCTCGCGGGAAATTTCAAAGCCCGCGTTTACCGGCGTTTCGTACGCGCGCGGTTCGTATACCTGGCTGAGCGTATAGTAGAGCGTACCCGCGCCGGATTTACCGAAAGATACGCGCGTTTCCGTTCCCTGGCCGTACGCTTCGGCAAACGGAACGGAGCCGTTTTTGGCTTCTGACGTTCGCCCCTGAAAGGTTTGTTCAAATACGGTTTGTGCGCCCAGTTTGACGGAAGCCGCAAAATCCGGATCCGCGCTTTCTTTGGTACGGTAATAGGTGTTAAGCGCGGTAAATACGGCGGCATTGTCGCTTGTGTTCTCCCAACTGCCTTGCGCGTTTAACTGGCGGATCAGCCACGACGCGCTTTCAAAAGCGTTTTCAAAAGGCTGCTTGGCAAACAACAGCGCGTCCAACGCGAGCGCAGTGGTTTTAACACTGCCGATATGCAGCCAAGGCATTTCTTCGGGTGCGTCAAAATATACGGCCTGCGGCGTATAGACGGCTTTATTGAAAAGCCCCTGCGCAAGCGCACCTTTTTGCATCTGCGGGCGTTCCAACACCTGCGCAGCCTTGAGCAAATAAGCCTGCGCGGCAGGCGGCAGCGTATTGCGTTTGGCATACAAGGTATTAAAAGCGGCTGCGGTCTTTTTGCCGTACAGAGACAGCACATAAGCGGTATAAGCGCGGGCCGTTTCCGTTTCCAAAATGGAATACGCATAGGCCCGTTGGGTATTTTTATTAAACGCATTTTCCAGCCACCCTGCGGCCTTTTCAAGCGATTTTTCCTGCACCTTGTATCCGGCCTGTTTGGCCAAATAGTTGACTTCCAGCGCATAGGCCGTTACATACGGATCCGGACGGGAGTCTTTCCAATAACCCAGTCCGCCGGAAGCGTATTGGTATTCCGGCAGCCGGTCCAGAATTTCCTGTGCGCGTTTTTTAAGGTCTTTTATATCGCCCAGTTTAAAATCTTCCGCCAATTTCGCCCCCATAATGACGGGTAAAACCTTAGACATCTGCTGTTCCAAACAGTCGTACGGATACGTCATCAGGTAGACCATAGAACCTTTCAAATGAATAAGCGCGGTAGACGCAAGCGAGAACGTAATTTGGTTATCCGCCTGCGCGTTTAAATTGGCTGGTTTATCAAGCAGTTCCTCCTGCTCTTTTTCCGTGAACGAATACAACGCAAGCGTTTGCTTTTTTTCCACGGGAGAAACCGTCAGTTTGGCCAGTACACCGTCAGAGGATTTTCTGCCGCTGACGGCAAACGACACCTCGGCTTCGCCGTTTTCCGCGGCTTCGCACACCCAGGTTACTTCTTTGGCGCCGCCAAGCGGCACGGTAACGGTTTGTTCGGCGGGGCCCGTCAGTTTGAGCGCGCCTTTGGCTTCGGCGGTAACGGTCAGTTCGCCTTTTTTATCTTCGTAATTGTACACCACCGCGCCGCAGGAGAATTTATCCCCTTTGCGCGCAAAGCGCGGCAGGTTGGACGTAACCATTACGGGTTTGGAAACTTTTACGGACGCTTCGCCCGAGCCGAATTCGTCCGCCGTTACGGCAACCGCCATAATGCGGAATTTGGTCAAATTGTCGGGCAGTGTAAATTTCACTTCCGCGCGGCCTTTTTTATCCGTTTGGACGGACGCGTTAAAATACGGCGTAAACGAGAAATTATTTCTCAAATCCGTACCGCCCAGTTTGGCGTCGCTTCCGCCTCCGCCGCCGCGGTTTTCGCCTTTTTCGCCGAAGTTCCGTTGGCCGACGACATAAACGCGGTTATCCATCGTAAATACGGATATAGGGAGCGAGCCGTAAAATTGGCTGAACAAGTCCGGCGTTTTATACCCCGTCAGCGCCAATACGCCTTCATCTACAGCCATTACCGCTACCTCGGCGGGAACGGCTTTTCCGCCCGCTTTGGCGGTCAGTTTGAGCGTTACTTCCTGCCGGGGAAGATAGGTTTCTTTGTTCGGTTTAACCGTTACGGCGATGCGTTTGCTTTCGGGCTCCACATTCAGGTTGACGTACCCCACTTTGCCCTGCGGTTTGCCCAAATCAACCCCTTTATCGTCCACCGGCGCGCCGCTTCTGCCGCGCACCAGCGTAACGCCCACATACACGTTGGGCAGGTAGTTCGCCTTTATCGGCACTTCAATATAATCCGCCCCGCCTTTGACAACGGTTGTCCACGCATCCAAAATACCCCCGCGTTCCACGGTAACGAGCGCGAGCGCGTTTTCGTACGGGGACTGTATGCTAATGCGCGCTTTCTTGCCGGGTTTATAAGAATTTTTATCCTGCTTTAAAACCAATAAATCGTCATCCGTCTGCCGCCAATACGCCTGACCTTCGCCGTACACCATTACATTAAACCCGCCCAGAACTTTGCGGCCGGACGCGTCGGACGACGTAAGCGTTACAAAGTAGTTGCCCGCTTCGGGCGGAGTAAACGTAAATTTTGCACCCTTTTCGGGTACCTCAAAGGTTTGGACGGGCAGTTCGGTAACCTGTTTTTCGCTGACCCATTCCAACCTGCCGGACAAGCCCGTCTTGCGTACGCTGTACCATTGTTCTTTGCGAATGTTGGCTACCACGGATGCGGCAACGCGTTTGCCCTGCACCGTAACGGCCACCACGTCGGCCTCCACGGGTTTCTTTTGTTTGGCATATTCCGTAAGCACCTTGGTACCCAGGTAAAAATCCGCTGGGTGGACCATTACGGAAGAACGGGCAAACAGTTCCTGCCGCGCAGGCGACTGCACCCCCAATTCCGCATACACCCGCACGGGTGCAACTGCAGAAGGCATGACCGCCGAGAACGACAGCGCGCCCTGCGCGTCCGTTTTACCGGACGAACTCAATAGCAGTTTACCATTGTCCTGATATTCGTTTTCGCGCAAGAAATAAGGCGAAAATTCATACTCCGCAAAATCTTTAGCTTCAAACCACGCCATTTCGCGGCGCAGCGTCCAAGACGCTTTGGAATCCGCCAGCGGCGCGCCGAAATTGTACTGCGCCGACGCGGCAAATTTGGCTTTCTCTCCCGCAATATAATTTTCCGATTCGGGACGGAGCGTCACTTTAAACTCGGCCTGTTTGACGGCTTCTACGCGGAAAGAATAATACGCGGCGCGCGGGTCCTTATCCCCTTTTAACTGCGGGGTAAAGGTAACGTCCCACGAACCGGTATGGGCCGTTTTGGGAATATCAAACGAAACGTCAAACGTGCCGAAAGCGGAAGACACGGTTACTTCTTTGGCCAGCACGGTTTCCCCGCGGGAGTCGGCCACCGTCAGGTTGCCGCGCACCGCGTCCGGCAGCGTCCACGCGCCGCCCTTCATTTGGCGCATTACGCCTTTGAGGTGCACCGTTTCGCCAGGGAGGTAAACGCCGCGGTCCGAAAACAGCGCGGAACGCGTCTGCTCGGCGCCCGGGTTATAGTCATAATCTAAGTTAAAACGCCACGGTTCAAGCCCGTTGTTCCACAAGCTGCTGACGACCGCATCGCCGCCCGCGCTGGACACGAACGCATAAATTTCCGGCTGGCCCCAATCGGCGGACGGAACGTCCAGCTTTTTCCACCCGGGCGCAAGCGCGAGGCCGTTCATATCCGTAGAACCTGTCCACAAAATTTTGTTGTCTTTAGCGCGCAGTTCCACAGCCAGGTTGGGCATCGGTTCGCCCGTTTCCAATGACGTAGCCCACAGCAGGATATTCTCCGGCGACGTTTTAAATGTAATCCCAACATCGGTAATATTGTCGGTGGACGAAATCCAGCAGCCTTCTTCACCGTAATTTTTACCTTTAAGCAACACTTGGCTGAAGATAATGCTGTCTTTGGCGGTGGGGTTAAATTTCGTTAAATCAAAAAATGTTTTCAACATTTTGTCTTTTACGTCTTTAAATTCGTAGGCGCCGTCAAACGTCATATCGGCAAGCGGCGTGCGTTTGCAGTAGCGGGCGGAACGCGTATCAAACGGAATGAAATTTTCCTTATTAAACCGAGCGGCCTGCACAGGCAAAGAAGGCGTATTCATCAAATCAATGGGCAGGCGCGGTTTTAAATAACTTTCCAACACGCCGAATCCGCCCGAAAAATCCGCCGCGGGGCAATAGCCGGAATTAGATACGGTAAACGTATAATCCTGCCCCAGGCGGTTGCCGTAAATGTCGCGCAAATCTTTGGAGAGCGTAACGGTTACGTTTTGGTTCGGTTCTAATTGTAAGAAAGAAAGATCGGTGGCGAAGAACGCACTGCCGGCGTTTATTTCTTCGTCGGACAGGTGATAGCGTTCTTGATAATACTTGCGGCCGGAATCGTTGGGAACGGAATCAATGACCACGTCGCTGCCCAACTGGTCAAGCTCGCGGTCCGACAATTTACGCACGGCGGAAGCAGGTTCTACAGAGGCGGCAGCCGCCAGTTCGCGCATACGCACCGGAGTAGAAAAACGCACTATAGGAGAATACGGCAGGCAGCCTGTGTTTACCTCTCCCAAAACCGTTAAGTCCGGATACGTGTAAAAATGCGTGGAATACGGGCGGGCCATTCCCAACGCGCCCGACGCGGCTTTTAGTCCTGCAGCAAGCGTAAGCGTATATTTTGTGCCTTTTTCCAACGTTTTAAGCGGAGTGACGGCTACGATATTATTTTTATTGTAATACGAAAAATCTTTTTCAAATTCCACTTGGCTGACGGGGCGGAAGGAGAGCGGAACGGCCGCGCCGGACGCAGGCGACAGGGTAACATAGCCGGACAGGGCCGCCACCTTAACGGGCATATTGAAAATAAGGTAGAAGGTGGGACTAAGCGCAATCCAATGTTCGCCGGCGGACGGACGGACGGACTGCACCTGCGGAACGGGCGTTGTAAACATAAACGAATAAGGGGAGGAAAGCGTTTGCCCCGATACGCGGGATTTAAACCCCGCTTTTACGCGCACAGTAAAACGGGAGGCTGCCGGCCAGTCGGCGGACGGCTCAAAAATAACGGTTTGCGTCCCCGAAAAACGGCAGGATCCTTCTACAGCAGGCGTGATAATAAGCGGGCAATCTTCCGCAGAAAACCGTCCGGATTCGGACAACGCGGCCACCGGTTGGTTAAACGTCACGCTGACGGCTTGACGTCCGGCGGACGGAACGGCGCCTTGCGGCGCGGCGGACAACACTTTTAAAGCGGGCGCGCCATATGCTCCCGAGGATACACACGCGGCGGCTAAACAAACAGCCAAACGCCGGAAAAAACGGTTTTGTATCATATTTTTTCTCCCCTAATAAATTATTTTTATTGTAGCATTTAGAAAGCTATATGTTAATTCGCGGGCGGGAAAAAACTCTTGTTTTTTTACCTTTCTTCTAGTAAACTAATAATTAGGTTCTAAATAAAGGAGCATACAGCTATGAAAAAGTTATGGGTATTATTACTATTGGGATTATCCTTTCCGGCAGGAGCGGAAATTGTTTCCACCATCAGCTATAATCCGGCGCGTATGGGGCAGTATGACTATTTGAAAGTGTCTAAAGACGCCGTGTTTAAGGGCGGTTTGTCCGTGCCGGCCGGAGGAGCTTTGAATGTAAATTCAAGCGGCACCGTATCGATGGAATGGGACGCGGCCAACGCAGATAAAATTTATAAAGTAGATACTGTTACAGGCGGAGCCAACACAGCTGTGGAAATGCCGAATACCACGTTCCGTGGCGGAACGGCGTTGCCCTCCAACGCGCCCGAGTATTATGCCACAAATACCCCTGGCCCTACAACCACTTTGGAGGTAGGACTTAACGGCGGTAGCCTTTCTGCTGCTACGAATCAGGATTCGTATGTTGGCACGCTCAACGGAACGAACTACCAACATTATACGACGAATTTAAACGCCAATACGTTAAACATAACAGGCAACGGAGAAAACCCTGTCGGTTTAACACAGGAAGACGGAACGTATGGGGTTTCTCAAACATACGGTTTTCACTTGGCAGGGGTAGATATCCCTTATCCGGCGGGGAGCTTTGTACAGAAAACGGGATCTACCTCTTTAGCCGAGAATTCACGCTTATGTTGGGTACCACGCTGCACGACGGAAGGAAATGTGGCTTGGGTATTAAGTTTGGTAAACAGTGATTCTTGCTCGATGCGAACAAACTTCTCCTGCACTGTGAGCACGGGTACCAGTAGGAATTAGACGAGCGAGCTTTTGTATTGTACGAATAAATATCCCCCCGCATGGCGGGGGGATATTTATTCGTATTCAACCATATCTCGTGCTAAAACGCGAAGAATGCCACTAATACTCATAAACACCCAACTGCGGGGCGCACCGTATTTGCAGGCCGCCCGTTGGGGTACTTTCACTACATACAAAAGCCTCTTGCTAAATCACGGGGTGCTACAGCATATAGTGTTCTGTCCGCCCCAATGATATGGGGCGTTTTCTTAGGATAGTTTGACAAAGCAAAATATTACTTATCCGTTCTATAGTGGCACCCCGCCGAGGTTTTGTTCTTCAGCGCGGCATACGTAATTAAAAGCGCCGTCTGCGTTCCGTTTCGAAGATCCAACAACTCCTGACATAATGCCGCCCCTTTATAAAACACATCAATTTCATTATGCAGGTGGCGTAAAATCTTCTCCGCGCGGCCCAAGTGTTTGGCACTGCGGATAAGCCCCACATAATTCCACATCGTACTGCGCAGCGTTGCCAAATCTTGTTTAACAAGGCTGATGTCCGGCTTGTCGGAGGGAACCACCCAGTCTTTGGGAGTGGGAATATGAAAATTTTCCCTCTTGATCTCCGCAGCATCCGCATGCGCACACAGGTAACCCATTGCCACCGCTTCCAATAACGACGTACTGGCCAAACGGTTCGCCCCATGATAGCCTGTACACGCCGTTTCGCCAATGGCGTTTAAATGCAAAATGTTTGTTCTCCCCTCCGGCGTAGCGTACACGCCGCCGCAAAAATAATGCGCCGCCGGAACCACAGGCACGGGAACTTTGGTTAGATCAAAACCCTCGTCCAAACATTTTTTGTAAATCGCGGGGAAGCGTTCTTTCGTTTCTTCAGCGGGATTATGGGAAATATCCAAATAGACGCAATCGTGCGACGTTTTCAACCGTTCCTCTTCAATGGCGCGGGAAACCACATCGCGCGGAGCCAAATCTTTCAGCGGATGGTATTTTGCCATAAACGCTTCGCCCTTTACGTTGCGTAAAATCGCGCCTTCGCCCCGCAACGCTTCGGAAAGCAAAAAGCTCTTCCCTTTGGCAAACACGGTGGGGTGGAATTGGACAAATTCCATATTCATCACACGCGCGCCGACGCGGTACGCCATCGCAATGCCGTGCCCGTAGGAATGTTCCGAATTGGTGGTATGACGGTAAACCTGTCCGACGCCCCCCGTCGCCAGTATCGTTTTTTTCGCCGTAACGGCAAACACTTCGCCCGTTTTGTTATCCAGCACATACGCGCCAAAAACTGTCAGCGGACGGTAGCGGTCCATCGGGTCAACGGAGCTGTGGGACAACGTAAGCAAATCAATGGCGGAGGCGTATTCCCGCACGGTAACCAGCGGATTTTTGCGCACAGCGGCCTGAATGGCCGAAAGCATCGCGTGGCCCGTGGTATCTTTGGAATAAATAATGCGGTTTTTGCGGTGGGCGCCCTCGCGCGTGAAACGCAGCGCGTGGTTTTCGTCGCGGTCGAAAGGAACGTTTAAATCTTTCAAAAACACTTCTTCCACCGCTTTACACCCCGCTTCGGACAAAACACGGACGGCGGAATCGTTACACAGCCCCGCGGTGGCCAGACGGACGTCCTCTAACAACTCGTCCATACGCAGGTTGGGCTCGTAAACAATTCCCCCCTGCGCCAAATCGCTGTTGGCTTGGGTCATTTCCCCGCAGCACAAGAGCATCGTTTTAAGACCTTTCTTGGCGGCTTCGTGAGCGTATACACAGCCTGCAATCCCGCCGCCGATAACCAAACAATCGGTAGGAATAATTTTCATATAATAATATTATATAAAAACGTATGGCAGCCGGAGCGAAAACGCCGCTCAAAATGTGCTATGATATACAAGGTCCGTTCCAAAGCGGAAAGGCGCAGAACATGAAATTATCCCCTTTTGTCAAAAATATCCTTTTGCTCCTTCTTTTGTGTTTGGCGGGCGGAGCTTTCAGTCTGGCCGGCGGGCAAGACGTCAGCTGGGATTTGCTCAATTACCACTTATATACCCCCTTCGCTTTCTTAAACGGACGCTGGGGCACGGACGTCATACCGGCGGGCATCCACACCTTCTTTAACCCGCTGCTTGATATCCCGTACTACTTAATGGTTGTTTATCTGAACAACTGGCCCAAGCTGACCGCTTTTCTGCAAGGTATTCCCTACGGTATCTTTTGTTTTGCGGGATACAAAACCTGCCGCTTAATATTAGACGAAAAGACAGGAAAAATGCCCGCCCTCATCGCCGCGCTCATCGGACTGACGGGCAGTATGGCGTTATCCCAAGCCGGATTTTCCAGCAACGAAGTTACATTATCTGCCCTCGTTGTCTTGTCCGTTTACGGCATATTCCGGTTTTTCTTCCGCCCGAACCCGACGGGAAAAATGCTTTTCTTCTCCGCATTTTTGGCTGGGGCGGCCGCCGGACTCAAATACACGGCGGCGCCGTTTACGCTAGGGCTCACGGCGGTATTTTTGTTCAACGTATCTAAAACGGAAAAACCCGTTAAAAACTTTTTTCTGTTCGCACTCGGCGGCCTGACGGGTTTTTTACTGACGGACGGTTGGTTTGCCTGGCATTTGTGGAAAGAATACAAAAACCCCGTATTCCCGTTTTTCAACCAGCTGTTCCGCTCGCCGTTCTTTGAAAGCGTCAATTTTGATGAAACCCGCTTTTACCCGCGCTCACTTCTTCAATGGCTATTCTATCCCTTCTTTTGGATCTTCCCTTCTACCGCAGCAACGGAAATCGAAACGGCCGACCCGCGTCTGGCGTTGGGATATATTTCCTTTTTTATTTTGGCGGCGCGCCTTGCGTTCCACCGGACTATGAAAGCAAAACGGATATGGTTTTCCGTTCTGTTGTTTACGTCAATATCTTACCTGCTGTGGCTGTATTTTTACTCCACGCTGCGCTACGCCGTACCGCTTGAGCTGTTTAGCGGGATTTTACTGGCCGGTGCGCTGCGTTCTTGGTTGTCCTACAAACACACGGCCGTTGCGGGCACCGTACTGGCGGTACTGATATGGCCATTGACAGACGCCCCGAATTGGGGAAAGGATACATTTGCCGCCCAAACCATCGCTGTAAGCGGACTGCCGGAGGTGGAAAACAACGCCTTAGTGGTTTATTTCGGTGCGCCGATGTCCTTTTTATCGCCGTTCTTTACGGAAGGAACGAAATTTGTCGGAGGGATTACCTTCCCCGTTGACAAATATCCGCCCGAACACCAAAAACGCGCCCGCCAGCGCAACCCGCTTCCGCCGGCCTACTACAGGTATAAGTTTAAGGACGAAATCCTCCGCGCCATAATTTCGCACGACGGGCCGATTTACATTGTGGCCGTGCCTTGGCCGATGATGCTCGACCCCATTACATTGGCCCCTTACGGCTTAAAAGCGGACGAAAAGGACTGTCGGTTTGTGAACACCAACATTAATCTGTATTCACGCGGGTGGAACGTGTGCAAGGTGCAGAAACTGGAAACTCCTCCTCCGCAACAGACTAGCCATTCTGCCGCCAATTAAAAAAAGGAGTCATCTCCGAATGTTAGCAGCCTGCAAGGCGCGGAAAAACAGTCGTCATCCCCGAAAGTCTCTGTCGGGGATCTTCTTCTAATTTATAACGACTGGATCCTGAAACAAGTTCAGGATGACGCGGGCGGGAACTTGGGGATGACAATATTTTATATTTACATAGTCCCTTCGTATTTTTCTTTCCTATCTGCAGAAAAAATATTCCTACCGAAACAACACTAGGTACCGCTGTAAGCTTTATTGCCCCAGCAGGCGGCCTGCAAGGTGTAGAGAGCCGCCCTCCGGAGGCATTTATCGGCATACTATTTAGCCTGAAACGCTAATCCGCATAATAGCAGGATCCGCTGTACGTTCCGCAGACAATACAAATGGAATTAGACGTAGTATATTTTGTAAATCCTAATTGTTTGCAATCGGCGCCTTCACAAGAACGCGCGCCGGTTATGCGGTGTAACCCTAACTTAAACTGGGCGTTTCCGCCTTTATATTCCGCATATACAGGATTATTAATGTGAGAACAATCTACATCTCCCGTATAGGAAAAATTTTTGGAATCTAATATTTCAACAGATAAAGAATCTTTTATATACATCAGCGACCGGTTTCCCGCATTTGGGTTCTCCAAACAGTATGCACTAATTGCCATATTGAGGTTTTTTAAAGTTGTCCACGCCTCGGCAGTACGGCTTTTGAGTACGGCCTTTTGGTACTGCGGCAGCGCCACCGACGACAAAATACCAATAATAAGTACCACCACCAACAATTCAATTAGAGTAAAACCTTTAATCGCATTGTCATACTGAACTTGTTTCAGTATCCAAGCGGAAGATTTTATTTGATTAACAACTGGATTCTGAAATAAATTCAGAATGACGAGAAACAAACCTTTCATTTTATTTTCTCCTATTAAAAAGTTATCCTGCCGGATTTCTGCCCGAAATCCGCCTTTTTTAAACACACAACACATCATCGGGCGCTCCCAGGCAAAAAATCTTTTGGGATGACTTTATGTTATCAAAAAAAAAAAACAAAACAACCCCTGACGCCAAACGGAAAAATTCAAAAAAACAGTTGCAACTTATTTGGATATTTGTTATTATATATCTCCTGATTTTACACTCATCATAAAAATTGGTATAATATTTTAGAAAGATAAGAAGGATTCTCCTTATCTGATTTTTAAAAAGGAGAAGAAGAAATGGCTAAAATGTTGGAAAAACTCGCCGAAGCCCTTGTTAAACTGGGCGAAAACGTCAGCGGCGCCAATTATATGATTGGCCGCTAACCGCACACAGGCGGGAAGCCAAAATGCAGTTTGAAGCCGGTTTATTGCAACGCCGGCGGACAGGGGAAGACACACATCTTCCGCCTGTCTAAAACGGCAAAACAGAAATCCGTAAAGCGCAGGCTGTATGGTTTTTTTATATCTCCGTTACCTGCACACAACCCGCATACAAAACATCCGCCCCCGAAGAGGCGGACGTTTGAGAAAAAACAGCCTTATTTTGTGCAGCTCTTAGACGAATCCGAACAGGTGGCATACCCCACGGAAACACACAAATCTTGTCCCAAATCCGAGTTATAATGACATTGTGTATCCGTACGTCCGTTTTCACCGAAAGACTCAGGATAAACGAGGATAGAATAATCGCCCTGAGCAGTTCCCTTCATACGCTTAGCTTCTACATAACCGTCGTAAACGGTAATTTCAAAATACTTCGTTTTCGTACAAAAATCGGTATTTGCGGTGCAATTTTTTTGGTTTGCCAAACTGATGTCTAAGTATTTGATTTTCGGACGCGAAATACAGTGTCCTTCGCCACAGGAGTCGTCATAATACCGTTCCACTGCACCCAGCACCGTATTCGCGGCAACAAGCCCGTCTGAAAAGCGGCTGCGCTCAATGGCCTGTTTGTAAGATCCCGCACCCACCGCCGCCAAAATCGCCACGATAATAACCACAGCCATCAACTCGGTCAACGTAAAACCGCGGCGGCGCGAAAAAACAGATAGAAATAACTGGTCCATATATTCCCCCTCGTCTAAAACAATATACTCTTATTATAACCTTTTTTGGCTTCGTTTTAACTGTTTCCGATTTATACCGTTGAAAAGAATGCTCAAAACCGATATACTTAATTAAGTAAGGAGAACGCTATGAAAACAAATAATTTTGGTTTTACATTAATTGAACTTTTAACCGCCGTACTGATTCTCGGGATTTTAACTTCCGTTGCACTTCCCCAGTACCGCCGTTCCGTGCAGCGCGCAGAAGCGATGGAAGCAATGGTAAACATAAAAGCCCTGTTTGACTCGGCCAAACGCTACCGTTCGGCCAATTCGGCTGCACCTGCCAAACTAAACGGACTGGACATTTCTTTCTTTGACGCCGATGACGATAACTCCTCCACCTTCCATATGGGCAAATACACGTATACGTTTTATAATGACAGAATTTCCACCTGCAGGGGCGACACAAACAGCAGCTACTGTTTTAATATGTATTATAACCACAGCCAGTTGGGCCGAGACGCAATGACCTGCGTATCGCAAGGATCCGGAAAATATAGTTGGATATGCGAAGCCATAGCATACAATCCCATCCGCGGGGCCGGAGACGCCTGCGGAATAGAATACAATATGAGTAAAGAATAAAATTTGTTCCCGTTAAAAAACCCGCTCGTTGAGAGCGGGTTTTTTGTTGAATAAATCCAGCCGTCTATCTACGTTTGCGTTTACCCCATTTGTTGGGTGTTGCCCCGCGCGCGGCGGAAAACTTTTTTTGGGGACGCCGTATTTCTGCGCGCGCCTTGGCGGCCAGTTTCTTTTTGCTGATTCCTACTTTTACGGTGCGGAACGGATTTTTATCCGCAGTTTCCTCCGGCGTTTCCAGCACGCGCGCGGCGGCGGACGCTTTGCGGAATGTGCTTACTTTTTTGGGCACATGTTTTTCGGCGGCTTTAAATGAAGATTTCGCCCCGCGCGTTCCGGCGGGTTCGGCTGACGGCTTTTCTCTCCGAGGTCCGGCGGTTTTTTCCGGCAGATTTTCCCCGCGCTTTCCGGCGGTTTTTGCAAGCGGAGCCGGAGTGCGCAGTTCTCCGCCCTGCGGTAAATAGACTTTCCCTTCCGCCAGAAGTTCCTTGGCGATTTGCGTCGCTTTCGACGGGCGGACCTCGCATTTTGCGCGTTCCTTTTTGCGGGATTTGGCGTGCGCACGGCCCTCTTCCTGCGCCACAAATTTAGGCTCTGGCAAAGGTTCAATGGTTTTCTGCACCGTTTTAACGGGCACGGTAAATTTGGCGGCTTTGCAGATGTCTTTCCACTTTTGGCCGTCATCTGAAATCAGCGAAATGGCGCTCCCCACTGCGCCCGCGCGGCCCGTGCGGCCGATACGGTGGATGTAATCCTCGGGGCATTGGGGTAAATCGTAATTAATCACGTGCGCGATGTGCGGCACGTCGATACCGCGCGCGGCGACGTCCGTCGCCACCAAAATGCGCACCGTCTGGTTTTTAAAAAATTCCAGCACCTGACGGCGGCGGTTTTGGCGCAAATCCCCGTGCAGGGCATTTACTTTTTGTCCGTATAATTTTAACTGTTTAGCCAGCCGCTCCGCCCCGTGCTTGGTGCGTGTAAAAATAAGAATACTTCCCCTGCGGGTATTTAACTCGTGCAGCAGCTGAGGCAGTTTTTCCCGCACGTCCACGTGTACGATTTCCTGCAGCACCAGATCGGCGGGAGAAACCACCGAGCCAATCTGTACGCGCACGGGATCTTTTAAAAATTCCCCTGCAAGCGCGGTAATTTCTTTGGGAAGCGTAGCCGAAAACAGGAGCGTCTGGCGCGGCGGCGGCAGAACGGCGGCGATTTTGCGCATATCGGAAATAAACCCCATATCAAGCATACGGTCCGTTTCGTCCAACACCAAATAATGCGTGTTTTTTAAATCGATACTTTTGCGGCCCAAGTGGTCGATTACGCGGCCGGGGGTGGCGATAATCACGCGCGGGTGCTTGCGCAGGGCGGCAAACTGTTTATGGATATTATCCCCCCCGATGATAAGCGCAGCAGGCAACGGGTGTTCTTCGTCCGTCAATTTTAACAGTTCGTCATACGTCTGCTGGGCGAGCTCGCGCGTGGGCGATAAAATAAGCGCATTGGCGGGCGGATTTTCCGCAAGGCGCGCCGCCAGCGGCAGCAAAAACGCCAGGGTTTTTCCCGTGCCCGTTTGGGCCGTCGCCAGGACGTCCCGCCCTTGTAACGCGGGCGGCACCGCGCGCGTTTGGACGGGCGTCGGCTCCGTGATTCCTTGACGGCTTAACGCGGTTTGTAAAAATTCGGGAAGCAGGGTAAACATGTTCATTACTATCCCTCCGCCAGCGCGGCTTCGCACTCTTCGTTTAGGCGCAGCCACTCTTCTTCCGCGTCTTTTAACTGGCCGTTTAAGAGTGCGAGTTCAATGCTTGCGTCCGCCGTGTACTGCACGACTAACTGTTCCTCCAATGCGGCTTTGCGGGCGGATAATTTTTCGATTTTATCGTCCAGCGCGCGGATTTCTTTTTTCAAGGGAGCCACGCGCGCGCGCCGTTCGGCGGCCGCTTTGCGCTGGGCTTCTTTGGAAGTCATTTTGTCGCTGGCGAGGTCGTTACGGTCGTTATTTTTTAACAGCTGGGCTTTGTAATCTTCCAAATCGCCCGTAAACGTCTGGCACGTGCCGCGGCGGACAATCCACAGCGTGTCGCACGTCAGTTCAATCACGTGCAAATCGTGCGTAATCAGCACCACCGCGCCTTCGTAATTGTTTAACGCCTCCAGTAATGCCTGGCGGGACTGGATATCCAAATGGTTGGTGGGTTCGTCCAAAATCAGCAGGTGCGGCGCGTCCTTGGTAATCAGCGCCAAAAGCAGGCGGGATTTTTCGCCCCCCGAAAGTTTGCCGATTTCCGTGTCCGACTTGGCCTTGTTGAGCCCGAACGCCCCCAGCTGCGCGCGGACCTCGGTTTCCTTGGCGAGCGGCATGACGGCGGAAAGCTGTTCGTACGGCGTTTTTTCCACATCCAGCTCTTCCGTTTGGTGCTGGGAGAAATAGGCGATTTTCATCTTTTTGGCGACCGTCATTTTCCCGCTCATTAAAAGCAAACGGTGGGATAAAATTTTGGCAAGCGTAGACTTCCCGTTCCCGTTGGCGCCCAAGAGAGCAATACGGTCCCCGGGTTCAATACGCAAATTAATATGCGAGAGGACGGGTTTATCGTCGTATCCGGCCGCGCCGTCTTCAATCGTAATGAGCGAGTTTTGAAGCGGTTCCGGCGATGGAAACTGAAAATGCGTTTCTGGATCTTTTGGGATTTGCGGCGCGCTGCCCAGTTTTTCAATCATCTTGATACGGCTCTGCGCCTGCTTGGCCTTAGTGGCTTTGTAGCGGAAGCGGTCCACAAACGACTGTAAGTGCGCCACCACGCGTTCGTGCTTGGCCGCGGCCAGACGCGCACCTTCAATGGCGGCGGCGCGGGTGCATTCGTATGTATCGTAATTGCCGTTGTAAAGTTTTAACTGCCCCTCTTCTACGTGGATAATTTTATCGCACAGGCGGTTTAAAATGTGACGGTCGTGGCTGACGATAAAAATGGTTTTATCCAGACGGACAAGGTAATTTTCCAGCCACATCGCGGTTTCCAAATCCAGGTGGTTGGTCGGTTCGTCCAAGAGAAGACAATTAGACGGCGCGTACAGCGCAGACGCCAAATTGGCACGTACCTGCCAACCGCCGGAAAATTCTTTCAAAGGGCGTTTAAAATCTTGGTTTACAAACCCGAGGCCGCTTAAAATGGCGCTGGCGCGCGCCTCGGCGCTGTGCGCGCCCAAAAATTCGAGTTTATCAAACACCTCGCCCATTCGTTCGCCGGAAATATCGGGGTTTTCGAGTTCTTTGTTTAGCGCGGTTAATTCTTTATCAGCCGCCAAAACGTAATCCAATAGCGGTACGGACGGGTCCGCAATTTCCTGCGCCACGGACGCGATTTTGGTGCCGCGCGAAATATCAATCTTTCCGCCGTCGGGCGAGAATTTGCCTTCAATCAATTTAAAAAGCGTACTTTTGCCGCACCCGTTGGGGCCGACAAGGCCGACTTTTTGGCCGTCTTGAATCATCACGGACGTATCTTCAAAAAGGGTGCGCAAACCGAAATGGAAGGAAAGATTTTTAATGTCTATCATAGGATAATACTATTTTACCAAATATGGACGGGGTGCGCCGCCAAACGCACAAAAACAAGAAGAGTCTTTGGAAAAGCGGAAGATCCCCGACAGAGACTCTCGGGGATGACGTGTAAATAACGCCGTGCGGATTAGAATAACATTGCCTAGCTTCGGCTGATTTTTCAATTTCAGGATAGCTGTTAAAGGGAAAACGGCCCTGATTCTGGATTCCGGCTCCACGGCCGGAATGACGGCGAGAGGAAGCCTTCGGGAATAACGATAAAACGGAGCGGCCCAAACAAACCTTAGTCGTTATTTAAATGCCGTGCGGATTAGAATAACATTGTAGACGATTATATGATTTTTCAAAACCGTTTTTAGTTGGCGGGATTTAGTTGGGCGTATAGGCATGCCTGAATGGCACGTCAAGCCCAAGAGACCGCCAAATAAATAGGTTTTGGAAAATTGTTTATCCTAAATAAGCAAGAACGGGCAGAAAAACACTTTCTGCCCGTTCTGCGAATTGTAGAAGTGACGTACAGCCGTTATCCTATTTAAGCAGGTTTACCAAGCTAAAAGAGGCCGCTTCTTCCTTCATCTTGCTAATCACCTCGTCCACATTCATCGCCGCCGTATTCGTGCCGTCTTTGAGGCGTACGGTCAGCTTGCCTTCGGCCGCTTCCTTCGCGCCGATAATGGCCGTATACGGGATGCGCTGCAGGTGCGCTTCGCGGATTTTCAGGCCCAGTTTTTCGGGTCTTACGTCCAGTTCGGGGCGCAAGCCGGCCGCACGCATTTTGGCGGCCACTTCTTTGGCGAACAGAATCTGGTCGTCGGTCAGCGTCAACAGTTTAATCTGCACCGGAGCCAGCCAGAGCGGGAACCAACCCGCAAAATGTTCGATAATCACGCCCGTAAAGCGTTCGATGGAACCAAACATCGCGCGGTGCACCATAATCGGGCGCTGGCGGCCTTCGGAAGAAACAAATTCCAGGTCAAAGCGTTGGGGCAGGTTGAAATCGAACTGAATAGTAGATAATTGCCACAGGCGTCCGATGGCGTCCATCACTTTAATATCGATTTTCGGCCCGTAGAAAGCCGCTTCCCCCGCATGCGTGGTGTAAGGAATGTTGTTGGTTTCCAACACGTGTTTGAGCGCGTTTTCGGCGCGTTCCCAGTCTTTCACGTCACCGGTGAAATGTTCCGGATGTTCGGGGTCGCGCGTGGAAAGCTCCACGGCGTATTTTTCAAAGCCGAAAGTTTTGAAAATGTGCATCGCAAATTCAAAGCACTGTTTGACTTCTTCTTCCACCTGTTCGGGCGTGCAGAAGATATGCGCATCGTCCTGCGTAAACCCGCGCACGCGCAATAAACCGTGCAGCGCGCCGGAGCGTTCATAACGGTACACCGTGCCAAGCTCGGAGAGGCGCAGCGGCAAATCGCGGTAGCTTCTTAAATGGGTTTTATAAATTTCCACGTGGAAGGGGCAGTTCATCGGTTTAATTTGGTATTTTTCGCCGTCGACTTCCATCGGGTGGAACATGCTGTCCGAATAAAAACCCGCGTGGCCGCTGACTTCAAACAGGTGCAGCCGCGCGATGTGCGGGCTGACGACCAAATCGTAACCGCGTTTTAAATTTTCTTCTTTAATCCAGTCCTCTAAGAGTTTGCGCAGCATACCGCCTTTGGGGTGCATCAAAATAAGGCCGGGACCTACATTGTCGTTAATGGAGAATAAATCCAGTTCGGGGCCGAGTTTGCGGTGGTCGCGCTTGGCGGCTTCTTCCTGCTGCTTGATATAGGCGTTCAGTTCGTCTTTCGTATCAAAACACAGGCCGTAAATGCGCTGCAGCATGGGGCGTTTTTCGTCCCCGCGCCAGTACGCGCCGGCAATAGCGGTTAATTTAAAGCTGTTTACTTTACCCGTGTGTTCCACGTGCGGGCCGCGGCAGAGGTCGGCATAGTCGCCGTTGGTGTAAACGGTAATCGTGCCGTCTTCCAATTCTTCCAACAATTCCAGTTTATACGTTTCGCCGCGTTTAGTGAAAAATTCTTTGGCTTCGGCTTTCGTCATCTCTTTGCGCTCAAAAGGCTGGCGCGCTTTGATGATTTCTTTCATTTTCGTTTCAATGGCTTTGAGGTCCTCGGGCGTGAACTGTTTGGGACAGTCAAAGTCATAATAAAAGCCGTTTTCGATGGCCGGACCGATACCGAGTTTCGTACCGGGGAACAACTGCTGCACCGCCTGCGCCATAACATGCGCGCACGAGTGGCGTTTTGTTTCTAATTCTTTGTTTTCCATTTGGTTTTCGCTATGCTCCCGCCGGCCACAACGACCGGGCCGGAAGTCAAAGGTCCTTGAATTAAGATATAATATTATATCAAATTGAGGAGTATGCGGACCGCTATGCGTTTTTTAAAAAAATATCTTTTTTCCCCTTTTAAATCCGACTGGAAATTATTACTCGTTTTATCTGTTCCCGCCCTGTTATTGTGTGCGTTCGGGCTCGGCCAGCTCGGGCGGATGACGCTCACGAATTTACTGGCGGCGGAAAGCGTAAAATTAATCTGCGAATTTTTATTTTTGGGAGTGCTGCTCTCGCTACTTAACCTGATCGGCCTTAAAAACAAGTTCGCCGCGGGAGCGGGCGCGTTCCTTTATTATATGACGATGACCGCCGACCTGATTTTGCTGTGGTATTTTAAAGAACGCTTCGGCGCAAAATACTTGGATACGATGGAAGGCGGCGATTACGGCTTTTTGGCCGACTGGCGCGTGCTTTCTTACTTTACGGTGGTGGCTTTATTTTGTTGGTTTGCGGTTAAAAAGTTTTTTGTTCCTGCTGCACGAAAAACCGCACTCAACCGTCTGACGGTTTGTTTGGCGGGGATAGGCCTTTTGTATGCGGCGAACCCGCTTAAATTATTACCCGCGCCGGATAATTTTTATACTTCTTATTTGATGCCGCCCTCCATCGTATACACGGTGCGCGCCGTACTGGCTAATCCGCCCAAAGCGCGCGTAACGGAGACAATCCCCGCAGACGTGCAGCCGCTCGCCGAAAAATATAATGTATTTTCCGCCCAAAATACGGGTGTCGGTAAACCGTATAAGCGCGTGATTTTAATAGCGTCCGAATCGCTGTCCAACAAGTATTTGTACCGCTTTAATCCGAATATTCCCCCCCAGGCCAGCCAAACGATGGACGCGCTGTTTGAACAATATCCCGCCGCCTCGCTGCGGCACGTGACGCTTTCCACGCTGTACGGACTGTCCGTCATTTTTACGTCGCACCCGTTTGTAAAATTATCGTACGAAAACGGCTACCCCGTTTCGTTCGTCAAAATACTAAAAAACCGCGGCTACAAAACCGCTTTCCTGCGCGGCGCGGACGAAACATATATGGACGAAAACATCCTGTTCAAGCAGGCGGGATTTGACGAAGTTATCGGCGCCACTTATTTTGAAACGCGCCCCGAATATAAGAAATATATTGACTGGTGGGGCCTTACCGACCGCAAACTGTTTGAATATGCGGAAGAATATATCGCCCTGCACCAAAACGAACCGCTGTTTTTAACGCTTTTGACGGTGGACTCGCACGTGCCGCTTGGCCGCACGGATTATCTGGGGCAGGAATACGAAGAAATAGATGCCCAGTTTTACAATCTCCCCACCCTGCCGCGCGCGTTTGCGCGCTTTGGGCAGGACGTCAAACGGTTTTTAAGCGCGCTTCACGAAAAGGGCCTGTTGGACGACAGCACGCTGGTGCTGATAACAGCCGACCACCCGTCCTATTCCAACACGCCGACGAACGCCCTGTTTAAACCGTACCGCACCGAATACGACAATTTGCCGTTTGTGATTGTTACCAAAACACCGATTAAAAAACCGCTGACGGATAACCCGCTGGCCAGCCAGTTAGACATTGCCCCCACGGTATTGGATTTGCTGAATATAGAACAGCCAAAGGCGTTTTTCGGCCACAGCCTGTTTGATACGGCGGCCAAGCGCAGTATTTTTGACGTAAAAGAGGACTATGCCGTTGTAACCGCAGACGGCGAAAAGCGGGTGCTTGCCTTAAACTCCACAGACCCGCAGGACCGCGCAATTATCCGCCTGATTACCACGCTTCCCAAACTTTAACCGCTCCTTAGCAAAGGCCCCGTTCCAAACGGGGCCTTTTTTGTTTTGCCCGCCATCCCGCGCACAACGACGGGAAATATGCTAAAATAAAACTGTGTATTTCTATTCTTAACCGGAGGATTTAACTATGCAAACGACGGCCCAAGGAGGAGGAATGTTCTTCTGGGTGCTTTTGATGGCGTTCGTCTTTGTATTTATGATTATACTGCCCGCGCGCAGCCAAAAGAAACGCGAGCAGGAACTCTTAAACAAAGTCAACGCGCTGCAAAAAGGCGATCAGGTGATCATTTCCGGCGGAATTATCGGCACCGTGGCCGGTTTTAAGGATAACGCGATTGAAATCAAAGTCGCCGAATCCGTTAAACTGACCGTGCTGAAAACCGCCGTCGTAGGATTTGTAAACGAATCGGCAGCCAAAGAAGGAGGCTCAAAGTAATGTCCAACAAACTAGCCGTAAAGTGGGGACTCATCATCGCCATTTTACTCGGATCGTTGTATCTGATTTACCCCAACTACAAGTGGTACTCTAAGCCGCTTACCGAACGCGAAACGCTTGACGCGCTCGGCGAACGCCCCAAACGTATGCTGAACTTGGGCCTTGATTTAAGAGGCGGATCCAGCCTGCTTTTGGAACTGGAAGTATCCAAATTAAGCGCCAAGGAACCGCTTAACGAAGCCATGGCCCGCGCGATTGAAATTATCCGCAACCGTATTGACCAATACGGCGTGGCGGAAACCTCCATTACCAAACAGGGCGACAAATGGATTATGGTACAGCTGCCCGGGGTATCCAACCCGCAGCGCGCGGAAGAACTGATCGGCAAAACCGCCATGCTGGAATTCCGTATTGTAAAGAACGATACCTCCATCGCCCAACAAGCCTTTGAAAAACTGGAATCTACGGACAAACCGTTTGATGACAACGGCAATTTGCTGCCCGAAATCGCCAAACTGGTGCCCGCCGGATACCAAATTATGCGCAATAAAGACGGCGGATACACCCTGGTCACCGACACCGCCCCCGTAACGGGCGCGGACCTGGAAAATGCCCGCGTCGTGATGATGGGAGAAAACGGGTACCCCGAAGTGTCCTTCGAATTTAACGCCGAAGGCAGCAAAAAATTCGGCCAGCTGACCGGAGCCAATATCGGCAAAAACCTGGCGATTGTGCTGGACAACACCGTCCAGTCCGCACCCACTATTCAAGCCCGCATTACCAAACAGGGCCGCATCTCCGGTACTTTTTCCGCCGAAGAAGCCCGCGCTTTGGCTATCGTGCTTAAAGCAGGCGCCTTGCCCGCCCCCGTCAAAGTAATTGAAAAGAAAACCATCGGCCCGACCTTGGGGGAAGACTCCATTAAATCCGGTCTGTCCGCTTCTTTCTATGCGTTCGTCATCATCTTGGCGTTTATGCTCGTTTACTACAAAGCGGCCGGTTTCATCGCCGATATTGCCTTGGCGTTAAACTTTGTGCTTACCGTAGCGATTATGAGCTACTTCTCCGCCACGCTGACGCTGCCCGGTATCGCGGGTATGATTCTGTCCTTGGCGATGGCTATTGACGCCAACGTGCTTATTATTGAACGTATGCGCGAAGAAAAACTCTTAGGCAGGCCGGTGTACGAAATCATCAACTTAGGTTACGACAAAGCGTGGTCGGCCATTTTTGACTCCAACATCACCACCATTATCGTGGGCGCGTGCTTGCTGCAGTTTGGAACGGGCCCCGTGAAAGGCTTTGCCGTAACGCTTATCATCGGCCTCTTGGTCAGCTTGTTTACCGCCGTATTCGTTACGCGCGCCATTTACGAGCTGGTTTTAACCTCTAACACCAAGGAGATCAGCTTATGATGCACTTACTTCCCAAAACAAACATTGATTTCCTTAAATTCAGAAAAGTATATTACACGCTGTTTGCCGTACTGTTAATCGGCGGCATTGTCAGCTTCTGCACGAAAGGTTTTAATATGGGTATAGACTTTACCGGCGGCACAATGGTGCAGGTAAAGTTTAACGGCGCGGTGGAAATGGAACAAGTGCGCAGCGCGCTGTCCGCCACAGGGGCCAACTCCGAACTCCAATCGTTCGGAGACAGCTCCTACGCCATCAGCGAAAAAAGCACCGCAGACGAAGTCGGCGTCGTACAGGCCCGTATTGAAAAAGCGTTAAATACGCTGAACGTACCCTACACTGTACTGCAAACCAACTCCGTGGGGCCGGCCGTCGGCGAAAGTATGACGGAAAGAGCCCTGTGGGCAATTTTGCTGTCTTTGGTGTTCATCATCATTTACGTAGCGTTCCGCTTCAGCAACATTTTGTGGGGCCTTTCGGGCGTCGTCGCCCTGTTCCACGATCTGTTTGCGATGGCGGTGGCGTTCTCGCTTACGCAGCGCGAAATTGACCTCGTGGTCGTGGCCGCGTTCTTAACGGTGGCCGGTTTCTCCATTAACGATACGATTGTTATCTTTGACCGTATGCGCGAGAACATCCGCCTCCACCCCAAAATGTCGTTTGGAGAATTAATCAACCTCTCTATCAATGAAACTTTATCCCGAACGGTAATTACCACCTTAACGGTATTGTTTGCGCTCGTGGTATTGTATTTCTTCGGAGGGGAAGTGATTAACTCGTTTGCGTTTGCGATGCTCATCGGATGCATTTCCGGCGTGTACAGCACCATTGCGCTGACCACGCCGCTCGTGTATACGTGGAGCCGCGGACAACTTAACGACGGCTCCAATCCCGTTAAGTCAGCCGCCAAACCGGCCGTTAAAAAAATCTCCGCGGAAGTAAAGCGCGAAGAAAGCGCCGCCGAAGGTTATGCGCCTGCCAAACCCAAAAAGACCGTAACCAAAATTAAACGCACGCGCAGAAACAGAAAGAATTAGTAAACTTAGCCGGACGGGGTTGTAAAAAACTCCGTCCGGCGGTTTAAACAAGCGCGGGGGCCGGATTTTAATTTTCCAAACCGCCAAAAAGTTCCCCGCATTTATTTAAGCCGTTAAAAAACCGTATGCGAAAAATCAAACGCTTTAAAATCGCCCCCCGCCAGAAAGAAATTCTGCGCAAATTATTGCGCGGCGGCGGCCTGTTGCGCCAAGCGGGATTTACGAACGAATTGGAAGTCACCCAATATATTTTAAACGCATTTACCCTGCTGGACCCTGGCGTCGTATACGAATTTAACCAGGACGCACACTGGGAACTGGACGACGAAAGCGCCGTCCATAAAGAAATGTTTACCGCCTGTGCCGTTACGCTGGGGAATAAAATTGAACCGTTTTTACGGGAAGCCCAAACCCACGGAGAACCGAGAAACATCGTGGCGGGCAGTATTGTTTTGGAATTTTTAAAAAACGCAATCAGTTTTGTAACCGATTTGGTGCGCGAACAGGCGCAAAAAGAAGAATACGAAACATTAGATCCGCAGTTTGTTTATCTTCCCCCCTTCGGTTTGTATGCGCCGCCCAAACTGCTGCGCGAAGCCGTCCGGCTGGAAAAAACATTGGCGGAAAAAACCTTACCGCTTATTTTGGAAAAAATCAACGCGGAAAAAATTGATTTAACGCTGGCGGACGGCGTTTTATCGCCCGCTTACACGGCCGTATTTTTAGTGCCGTGGCAGAAAATGCGTAAAAAAGGAAAAAAATAATGCCCGATATTAAGTATACCGACTGGAAACACGCCGCCGGTTCCACCCTTGCTTACTGGTACACCGTTTTTTTGGGCTGGACCACCCGCATCTACTGGTTTAAATCCGAAGAAGGCGAGCGCCTTGAGAAAGAAGGAAAAGGCCTTATCTACGCCGTTTGGCACAACCAACAGCTGTTTTTGTTATATCCGTACAAAGGGCAGAAAATCGCTCCGCTCATCAGCCAGTCCAGCGACGGAGAATATATTGCACGATGTCTGCCTAAATTCGGAATGTTGGCGGTACGCGGTTCGTCAAGCCGCGGCGGAGCGCGCGCGCTGATCCACTTAATGCACGCCGCGCGAGACGGCTACCGCCCGATGCTCACGCCCGACGGCCCCCGCGGCCCGATTTACAAAGTACAATCCGGCATTTTGTTTTTGGCCAAGAAAACGGGATTTCCGATTATTCCCGTAGGCACCGCGCTGAGCCGCAAAATTAAAGTGGGCTCTTGGGACAAAATGCGCGTGCCGCTGCCGTTTGGCAAAACCGCGCTGACGTACGGGAAAACCGTCCGCGTAAAGGACGACGCGGATATGGAACGCGCCGCCAAAGAATTGGAAGAACAGCTAAACTGGGCCTCAGATCAATCGGAAATGTTCGTCAATAAACAACATTTTGACCATACGAAAGGGTAAGCTTATTTCCACAAGATAAACTGACCTGCCATAACCACTACGGTAGCACATAAGAGTACCAGTCGCCGCTGACAGTTTCGTTCGTTCCTCCAAGAGAACGGCAAACCCGCCGTGCAAGTTCTGTACTGGCACCACATTCACGGACAGACGGTTTATCAGAATGTTCCAACCAACGAATATACCGCAATTCCCCACCCAACCAAATTGAATTGTTAACCCCAAGGATATTTTTATTTTGGCCTTGAAATAAATCTATAGAATAACGAGGGCAGCTCGCCACCCCACCAAATTCATATTCATTTATAAGGCAATGGGCCGGCAATTCAAAATCCAACTCGTTAAAGAAAAAGGAATAACTTCCATTCGCCAAAAAATACAACTCTTGCGCCTTTGCCATAGCCTCCACCGAAGAAATCAACTGAATATAACGGCTTTTCTCCACCGCCACTTGGTATTGCGGCAGCGCAACGGCGGATAAAATGCCAATAATTAAAACGACGACTAACAATTCGATGAGGGTAAAACCCTTCATATCACATTCTCCTATTAAACAAGTCGCTTCTGTTCAGGATCTACCGATTTTGACGAAATAAACTACAATCAAAATGCTCCGAACAGAAACATTTCAGGATGACGATTAAAAAACAACAGACTCCGGATTACGACTTTCCGGAGTGACGCTGTGAGTGCTTCCGGCATGACGACAAAAGATAAAAAGGTCATCCCGTAGCGTCCTTATACGGGATCTTTTCCTCAGAAAACGACAGACTCCTGCTTATAATCCCCGTGAATAACGCTACAAAAGCAAACCGCCAAACTTATAAAAAAAGTCATCCCAAGTCGTTTCTGCTCAAGATCTACCAATTTTGATGAAATAAATCTCAATTGGGAGCCCCCTCACAGGAACACCACGGAATACCCCTATCGTATCAAAAAAAAAAACGGGTCAACCCCCAGCAGGGGCAGGCAACTTTTCCGCGCTCCTCTGATTAATTGAGCCACACTGTTTTGGATATAGCCCCTCTTCTAAATAAACCAGCCTGGCGGGGGCTGCCCACGTATAAACGCATTTCGCATCCGGCTGCAAAAAGCCCTGCGGAACAAAAAATTCCATAGGGCTTATCCTCTCTCTAAAAACGGCTTTATTTTATTTTTTCTTCGGCCTTGGCAATTTCCCGTATTCCGTACGCAATATTGCGTCCGCTGGGCTGTTGGTAGGCGTAAAGGCCAAACTCGTGCAAGACGGAGAACAAGTGGTCGAAAATATCGCTCTGCAAGGCTTCGTAATCCGTCCACACGGTAGTATTTAAAAAGCAATACACTTCCAGCGGAATCCCCTGTGCCTCGGGCTTTAACTGGCGCACCATCAGCGTAAAATTCGGGTCGCCCGATACCACAAACGGCCGCGACTGCAAATAAAGCTCCGCATAGTGCCGAAACGTACCGATATTAGTTAAATGGCGCCCGTTCAGCACGTTTTCTTTTACGTCGCGCTCGGCATTAAACGCTTTTATTTCGGCTTCTTTCATTTCCAGATAATTCTTTAACAATTTGATTTTTTTAAGACGCTCAAACATCGGGCGGTCCAAAAATTTTACGCTGTCCACGTCAATAACAATACTGCGCTGAATACGGCGCGCTTTGGCCGCATACATACCGCTCCAGTTTTTAAACGGTTTGGAAATCATATCATACGTCGGCACGCTGACAATCGTCATATCAAAATTCTGCACGCGCACGCTGGTGAGCGAAATATCAATAATGTTGCCGTCCGCGCCGGCGGAGTCCACGGTAATCCAGTCTCCGATTTTGATTAGGTTGTTCGTCGTCAGCTGAATGCTGGCGGCAAAGCCCAAAATGGGATCCTTAAAAATTAAAGAAAAAACCGCCGCCAACGCGGACAAGCCCGTAATAATATACATCGGCTTGCGCCCGAGCAATAAGGACAAAACAAACAATCCCGTAATCAAAAATACTACAATTTTAACGGCCTGCACCAACCCTTTTACGGGGATATTCGGGTTGCGGCCGTACAAATGATTCAGCGTATTTAAGAACGCGTTCAGCAGCCACGCAAAACTGAGTACCACAAACAGCCCCGTCACTTTACCCATCAGCGTGGAAATCCACCCTACGTTCTCCATAATAAACACGGGGTGGAGATGGATGGCCAGCATAGCGGCGGCCACTACGCCAAGCGCGGTAAAAAAGCGGTGTTCCGTCATCGCTTTTACCCACTTATCGGCTTTTAATTTAGCAAACAGAAAAACCAGATACTTATTGCAAAACCACGTAAAAATACGCGCGGAAAAATATAAAACCGCCAAAAACAAAACGGCCGCCAATACCTGCGCGATTATCGTATGATAGACTTGCGGAATATAGGAAATTCGTTCAATGTAAGATAAAATAAGTTTCATCGTCCGCCTCCTTAAAAAGTTACTATAATAAAGTGTATGAAAAAAACTCTTTGCGGCGCAATTTTAATTTTTCTGCTCGGCGGCTGTTATACCCCGATAAATAACTCCGGCGTGGCCACCACCAAACCGTGGCTGGAGGTTTCCGGCAAAAAAACGGGCTTCGACGGAAAACAATACGATTCCTGCTACCGTTTTAACGTCCGTTTCTGGCCGCAGGAAGCCGCCGAAAATATAGATTTAAAAGACGCCTGTATATCCGCCTGCTGCTGGCGCGCGGATAAAGAGGAAATCACCCTTGATTTTAACAAAAATTTTGAGGCGGACTTAGCTATCCACGGCCGCGCGCGCAAGTATTCCCCCGCCAAAATTACGTTTACAGTGTCCCACTCTAACTTGGTAAATACCACCAAAGTAACCGTTTTCCCCAAAGGAGCCGTTTCCAACAACGGGCTTGTAAAACTGTCTTACAAAGAATACGAAAATCCGGCGCGCTTGGCGCAAATTGCCAAAAACGCCCAAACGTTGGCAAAAGCAAACAGTGTTACCTCCACACCGCAAGAAGAACCCCAATCCGTTAAACAACGCGCCGTGAAAACACCGAAAAAATCTTCCGTACCGAAAGCGGCCGATACGGCCAAAGCGTTGGTACAACGCCAAGCGGGAGCTAAAATCGACAATTTTTTCTATCACATGAATAAAACCTATAAACAACAGGGAGCGGTTTTCCTGATCAGCGAGCGCATTTTGCACGCGCGCGCGGCCGCCGAGCCGGACGTATATACCGTCTCCTGCCAAGCCAAGGCGCGCACGGGCATCGACGTACAGAACCTGCGGGCGTCCACGTTTTCGTGCGGATTATGGACCGTCAACATAACGGCGGGAACCGTGGAGCCGGACGATAAACGCGCACGACTGATTTGGGGGAAATAACGCCTGAATAACAACTTATTAAAACAAACCTATGCAGGCATACAACGGACAAGGCTTCTTTCAAAAAGAAAGAAGCCTTGTTTTCATTTGTTTTGATATTGTTTAATCGGCGTAGTAACATTTAGGATTTGTGCCACACAAACAAATATCCGTATCAGAACTAAATTTTGTAAACCCCAATTTGTCACACGAATCGCCACTGCAAGAGCGGCGGCCAGTTTTAGGGTGAATACCTACCTGAAAAGAATATCCTCCCCCTCCTTCCCACCGTGCTTGCATATCGTGCAATTTGGAACTATTGCTGCACTGAATCGCCCCATAATAGGTAAAGTTTTTGGAATTTTTTACCTCAATAGACAAAGGGCCGTCCAACTTAAAATCCTCAACTGCACTTGGATTTTCCAAACAATATGCATTGATGGCCGTATTGATATTTTTCAAGTTTACCCACGCTTCAGCCGTGCGGCTTTTCAGCACCGCTTTTTGGTATTGCGGCAACGCCACCGATGATAAAATACCGATAATTAAGACAACAACCAACAATTCAATTAATGTGAACCCTTTTTGCATAAAACCCTCCTTAACGTGTCGTTTTAAGGGATATTTACAGATTAAAACTTACCTGCCTCAAAAACAACCGCTATAGCCACTGTATCAAAAAAAAAAAACGAGTCAAGACCCAGCGACTAAGCTCTCCATTTCCTACCGTGATCATTTGATTAGTCGGGCCAGATGATTTTAGAAATGATGCAAAAAAAGACAACAAAAAAAGAGCAAAACGGTTCCGTTCTGCTCTTTGTATCCTTCCGAAAACTGCCGTTGTGATTAGCCGATAACGGGCGCCACAAACGTGCGGGCGGCCAGTTCGCGGTCCAACATCAAAAGGGCTTTTTTGTCCTCGCCAATGAGTTTCAAAGTGGCAATCAGTTGGCGAACGTTGGCTTCTTCTTCCACCTGTTCTTTAATATACCAGTCTAAGAACGACAGGGCCGCGCGGTCGTGTTCTTCTTCCGCCACATCGACAAGTCCGTTGATTTTGGAGGTTACCAACTGTTCGTGGGCGAGCACCTGTTCAAAAACCGCCACAATGTCGGTACCTTTCAGTTCCGGTTTTTCGATAGCGGCCAAGGTAACTTTTCCGCCGCGTTCGTGCACATAATCGTACATTCCCATCCCATGCGCGTGTTCTTCCTGCACCTGCACGCCGAACCAGTTGGCAAACCCGTTCAAATGCAGTTCTTCAAAGTGGGATTTCATCGCCAAATACAAGTATTCCGAATAAAATTCCGCATTAATTTGCGCATTAAACGCTTCTTCCATTTTTTTGCTAAACATATCGTCTCCTTTTGCCCAGAGGGCTTATTAAGAATTAATCTTAATTATATTATAACTCTTTTCAAGCCGCCCGAAAACACTTTATTTGCGACGGAAAAGCTCCGTCGCGCGGTTAAAAATTCCGTGGCAGAAGGCAATCGTCATTCCGTAATTGGACACGGGAACGCCCGCCGTACGCAGTTTTTCCAAACGGCGCAGAATTTGCGTCCGCGTGACCATGCACCCGCCGCATTGTACGGCCAGTTTATACCGGGATAAATTCTCCGGCAGCGCGTCCAAATTCGCTAATACGGTAAACTCCAGTTTTTTACCCGTGTATTTCTGCAGCCACGCGGGGATTTTGGTGCGGCCGATATCGTCGCACTTGTTGACGGTGTGGGAGCAAGATTCCATAATCAAAATTTTATCGCCTTCCTGCAAAGCGTCTATTGCCCGCGTGCCCGCTAAAAAGGCTTCAAAATCTCCCTTTTGGCGGGAAAATAAAATGCTGAAACTCGTCAGCGGAATTTGCGGCGGCACGACGGAATTGACAAACTTAAACGCTTGCGAATCCGTTACCACCAAGGCGGGCGTATGCGTTTTTAAATAGGCGGCCAGTTCCGTATCTTTCAAGCACACAGCCGCCGCCCCGATATCCAACAAATTGCGAATCGTCTGCACCTGCGGCAAAATCAACCGTCCCGCCGGAGCGGACGCGTCTACGGGAATAACCAACACCACTTCGTCCCCCGCTTGAACGTATCCGTCCAAAATTCCGCAAGGCGCGTGTGAAGAGGGCGGCAGATGTTTTTTGATTAACGATAAAAGGGCGGGCAGATCGGGTTTTTTGCACGAAAATTCCAACACGTCCACGCCTTTTATGTCGGCCTGCAGTTTTTGCTCGTCGCTTTTATTATGCACCAAGAAAAACGGAATATGATGAGCCGTAAAAGCGGACATTAATTGTTGGTCGTACGAATCCAATTCTCCGGCAAAAACCAAAACGGCAAGATCCGCCTGTTCCAGCGAATCCAAGGTGCGTTTGACGCGTTCTTGTCCGAGTAACGAAGTATCGTCCACCCCCGCCGTATCTACGAGCGTAACGGGACCGATGTCCAACAGCTCAATAATTTTTTTGACGGGGTCCGTCGTCGTTCCCGCCAGAGCAGATACCACGGACGTATCCTGCCCCGTCAGCGTATTTATAAGCGAGCTTTTGCCCGCATTCATTTTACCGAAAATGCCGATATGCGGCCTGTTTAACTGTACCATATAGGAATTATATAAAAATCCCGCACGCTGCGCGCCGCACCCTGCGGAATGACGCCTAGCGGAAAAAGCATCAGTTCAGGATGAAGGCTAAAGGGAAAACGGCCCTAATTCTGGATTCCGGCTCCACGGCCGGAATGACGGCGTGAGGAAGCCTTCAAACATAACGATGGAACGGAGCGGTCTAAATAAACAACCGTCGTTATTCAACTGCCGTGCAGATTAGAATAACATTGCATAGCTTCGGCTGATTTTTCAGATTTGCGCTAAATTTGCGTTGCAAGTTGCCCGAGGAAGTACTGCTAGGTACGCCGAGTGGCAAGGGAACGCAAAGTTAGCCAAATGTGGAAAATAGTTGCCTGCAAAAGCAACCGCGGATAAGAAATTTCTTTCTTATCCGTGGTGCGTAAATCGCAACTTAACACCAGCCGTTAACATCAGCCATTATCCCCGCCAATAAGGTATAATAATGGGGAGTATCACTTATGCCGTACCTTACCGAGGATAACAAAACTTGTATGAACAAATTTGATGCCTACCTGAAAGACCGCGCAAAATTAGTGGAAAAAAATCTTTCCAAATATATCGGGAAAATTAAAAACTCCCCGAAGATTTTAACCGACGCGATGGACTATTCCCTCCAAGCCGGCGGCAAACGCGTGCGCCCCGTTTTACTTATGGCTACCGCCGAAGCCTTCGGCAAAAAAGCGGCAGACGTTATGCCCGCAGCCTGCGCGGTGGAAATGCTGCATACTTATTCTTTAATTCACGACGATCTGCCCTCTATGGACAACGACTCCCTGCGCCGCGGCAAACCCACCAACCATAAAGTGTTCGGCGAGGATTTGTCTCTTCTGGCGGGCGACGCGCTTTTAACCTATGTGTTTGAAGTATTTGCGCAAAACGGAAAAGTAAAAGCCGTAGGCGCGGAAAATACGCTAAACGCCCTGATGAATTTTGCCAACTGCGCCGGAGCCTCCGGTATGGTGGGCGGACAAACCGCCGACGTTTACGCCGAAGGAATGGGCACGCAGGACGCGCACAGCTTCCGTGCGGACAAAATCCGCAAGCAGTCCAAGCCGCTGGCGGACAAGAGCCTGCACTATTTTATGCTCCCATCCACCGTCAAAGAAACCACACCCGAAACCATTTTAAATTACATCCACGCCAACAAAACGGGCGCGCTCATCCGCGGCAGCGTAGAAACGGGGGCCCTGTTGGCCGGAGCCAAAGGGAGCGATCTCGCCAATATCAAAAAATACGCCAACTGTATCGGCCTCGTGTTCCAAATCGTAGACGATATTTTGGACGTCACCGCCTCGGCCAAGCAGCTCGGCAAATCCAACAGCGACAAAGAAAACGGCAAACTCACTTTCGTCAGCCTTTACGGGCTGGAAGGCAGCCGCAAACACGCGCAGCTGCTCATTGCCAACGCGCAAAAAGCGCTCAATGCGCTCAAAAACGTTAAAAAGAAAAATTTATGGCCGCTTTACGAAATGGCCGAGTTCTTTAAAACGAGGACCTATTAACTTATAAAACGGGAGAATTTATGAAAGTCCTTCCCAGCATTCACAGCCCCAAAGATTTACGGCTGATTAAAAAGGAGCATCTTCCCACGCTGTGTGAGGAACTCCGCCAGACCATCATTGAAACCGCCAGCAAAAACGGCGGGCACTTGGGTTCCAGTCTGGGTGCGGTGGAAATTATTACCGCGCTTCACTACGTATTTAATACGCCGGAAGATAAAATCGTGTACGACACGGGCCACCAAGCCTATGCCCATAAACTGCTGACGGGCCGGCAAGCCGAATTTGCTACGATTCGCACCAAAAACGGGCTGAGCGGGTTTCCCAAACGGCACGAGAGCGAATACGACACCTTTGGCGTGGGCCACGCTTCCACCGCCATTTCGGCGGCATTGGGAATGGCCGTGGCGCGCGACCAAAAGAAAGAAAACTCTAAGGTGATCGCCGTCGTAGGCGACGGCTGTATGACGGGCGGTATGGCCTATGAAGCCATGCAGAACGCGGGGCTTTTACGCTCGGACCTTTTGGTTATTTTAAACGATAACCAGATGTTTATCTCCCAACGCGTGGGCGCCTTGGGCAAAGCGCTTACCAAACTGCTGGCGGCCAAATACGTACAGCTCGCCGAAGAAAAAGCCGCCAACTTTTTAAAACGCTTTGACGAACTGGGCAACAACGCCGCCAAACTGGCCAAACGCGCGCGCGCCATTTTATTCCCGGGTACGCTGTTTGAAGAAATGGGATTTCGCTATTTCGGCCCCGTCAACGGAAACGATATCAATGAAATGATTGAAGTGCTACAAAGTGTAAAAGACGTCAAAGGACCTGTCATGCTGCACGTGGTAACCAAAAAAGGCAAAGGCTATAAACCCGCCGAAGAAAAACCCACCAAATTCCACGGCGTTGGACTATTTGATGTGGAAACGGGCGATTCTTTAGGCAAATCCAATGCCGTTACGTTTACCAAAGCGTTTTCGGACGCACTTTTAAAACTGGCGGAAAAAGACAACCGCATTACCGCCATTACCGCTGCCATGCCGGAAGGTACGGGGTTAGACGCGTTCCGCGACAAATTTCCCTCCCGTTATTTTGACGTAGGCATCGCCGAAGAACACGCCGCCACGTTTGCCGCCGGTATGGCCGCAAACGGCAGCAAACCTATCGTGGCATTGTATTCTACCTTTGCCCAACGCTGTTATGACCAAATTTTGCACGATGTTGCCCTGCAAAATCTGCCCGTCGTGTTCGCTTTGGACCGCGCGGGCATTGTGGGCGAGGACGGCCCCACCCACCACGGCGTGTTTGACATCAGCTTTTTAAGAAGTATCCCCAACCTGATTATCGCCGCTCCGGCAGACGAAAACGAAGTACAGCACCTGCTCAAAACCGCGTTTGACGCAAACGCACCGTTTGTACTGCGTTATCCGCGCGGGGCGGGATTTGGCGTAACGGTGGACGAAACGCCGTCCGACGTAGAAATCGGTAAAGGCGTCTGGCTGAAAAAGGGAAAAGACGCCACAATTCTGGCTATCGGCAACCGTGTGCACCCCGCCTTGCAAGCGGCGGAAAAACTGGCCGAAAAAGGAATTGACTGCGGCGTTATCAATATGCGTTTTGTAAAACCGTTAGACGTAAAAATCATCGGCGAAGCGTTAAAACATTCCCCCCGTCTGGTAACGGTGGAAGACAATGTGCTCGCAGGCGGTTTCGGATCTGCGGTCGCGGAATACCTTTCGGACAAACACGCCGACTACAATTTACTGCGCTTAGGCATCGGCGACGAATTTGTAGAACACGCCAAAGCCGCCCAGCTGTACGATTGCACGGGAATCAGCGCGGAACAAATAGAGAAACACATTTCAAAATGGCTTAAAAAGTGAGGGCTTATGAACAAAGAACAAGAAAAAATCACCCACGCACAATCCTATTTAAAAGCGTATGAAGATATCCAACTCTTGAAGCAAGACGTTATGCGCCCCGTACGCATGGAGTTGGAAACCTTAAAGCCGGAACTTTATTTAAAACACCACGGGATTGAAGAGACTATCGTCTGCTTCGGAAGTGCGCGCGTACGGGAAACGCCCGACGCCGAAAAACGCGCGGCCGAAGCCAAAAAAGCCTTGGAAGCCAATCCGAATGACAAAACTTTGCAAAACCGCCTATATGAAGCCGAAGGACTGTTAAAACTTTCCAAGTATTACGACGAAAGCCGCAAATTTGCAAATTTGGTCGTGGAAAAAGCGGGCGACCGTTTCGCCGTAGTTACCGGCGGAGGCCCCGGGCTGATGGAAGCGGCCAACCGCGGCGCGTTTGAAAAAGGCGGAAAGAGCATTGGGTTTAACATTACGCTTCCGCACGAACAGAACCCCAATCCGTACATTACCGAAAACTTGGCGTTCTTGTTCCACTATTTCGCCATCCGCAAATTACATCTTGTGATGCGCTCCAAAGCGTTTGTGGTGTTCCCGGGCGGGTTCGGCACGTTTGACGAACTGTTTGAAGTGCTGACGCTCGTCAAAACAGGCAAAAAACAGGAATTGCCGATTATACTGGTGGGTAAACAATTCTGGAACGACGTAGTCAATATTCAGGCGCTTTCTTCCTATGGTGTAATTTCACCCGAAGAAGCCGCCTCGTGCGTGATTGTGGAAACCGCCGAAGAAGCGTGGGCCGAAATTGCCAAATTCTACAATATCAAATAGTTTGACCGCCAAACAATACCGCCGGTTTACAGCCCGGCGGTATTGTTTTGGGATTAAACTTGAAAACCTGCATAGAGAGCATTGTGCGTTGGAGATTTGCCCGAAATACTTTGGCAAACACGCCAAGACAAGCTGTCTTCGTTCTTCTCTGCCCAACAAATAAAATAATCACGGGCAAAATATCTCTCCAAAGTCGGCGCCCCAGGGCTCTTGTCATTACAATAAGCAGAAAAAGAGTACGGATTATCGTCAAATGACTGCAAATAGCAATAAAAATCCCCATATTCAAGACGACGGCCTGTGATAAGCCTTCCCCCGCTTGGCATACCAATATCTAAGTCTTCAAATTGCGTCGTATAAGTACCGTTAGCCATATAATACACGTTTTCCGCCTCCGAAATGCTGCGCAGCAGTGAAATCAACCGCATTGTGCGCGTTTTTTGCACCGCTTTTTGGTATTGCGGGAGTGCAACACTCGCCAAAATGCCAATGATAAGCACAACCACCAACAATTCAATTAGCGTAAAACCTTTCATTTTATTTTCCTCTATCAAAAAAGTTATCCTGGGTCGCTTCTGCCCAGGATCTACCGATTTCGGCGAAATAAACCCTAATTGGGAGATCTCGAACAGAAACCCTATGGAATAACCCTATCGTATCAAAAAAAAAAAACGGGTCAAGCCCAACAGCGGGACTCCCCTTTTCTATCCGCACTCCGTAAAAGTATTTGAAACAAAAATGCGGCAAAAAAATACCGCCGGTTTGCTGCCCGGCGGTATTTTTTGCTTCAAACTAAATTATTTTTTCTTTGCAACTTTTTTAGCAGCCGGCTTTTTGACGGCGGCTTTTTTTACAGCCGGTTTTTTTGCGGCCGTTTTTTTAGCGCAAGCCTTTTTGGCGCACGCTTTCTTGGCACAAGCTTTTTTGGCCGGTTTAACGGCCGCAGCTTTTACCGCAGTTTTCTTCACGGCCGCTTTTTTGGCGCAGCAGGATTTTTTGGCACACGCTTTTTTAGCCGGTTTAACGGCGGCTTTTTTCACGGTTACTTTTTTAGCGGCCGGTTTTTTGGCGGCGGCTTTTTTCACGGTTTTTTTAACAGCCATTTTAGTTCTCCTGAGACAATTAGTTTTAACCTCATAAAAATAATAGCACAAATTCCATTAAAATTCAACTTTTTCTCGTCTTAAAATAATTTTTTTTAAAAAATCAAGTCCGTTTTGCCGCCGTCGGAAACTTGACTTTTTATTTTTTCTTCGTCGGAGATTTACGCATTTTTGCAAACGCTTCCCACACGCCTTCGCGTCCGCACAACGCCGTAAAAATAAATGGGTTAAACGTATTTTTATATGCGGCAATTCCCGCGCATGCAAATAAAAACGCATACAAAAAATGTGTTTCCCGCACGTAAAATCCGCGCCACAACGCGCCCGCAGCCGCACCCAAAATCAGCACAATATAACACCAGTTGCACACATAAAAAAATTTCAGCGCGCGCACCAAATCATTCACTTTCAACACGCGCAAAGAAAGGGGTAAAACCGCGCTTTTGCCTAGCGCAAACAAAAGGCCGATTCCTATCCCCAAAGCATAATCGCCGGTATAAATCTGCCCTGCCCCCGGGAAAATCAAACTAAACAATACGCTCACGGCAGCCGTCATTTGTTCCCCCACAGACCAAGCAGCGCACACGCCGTTTTTACCTTGGAACAACGCATCGGTTTTAGGCCGCTCTCCCGCGACAACAGCGCACACAGCGCGTCTAATTTTTCCACTGAACCGCGTTTTAATTCCAGTTCAATTTCTTTCATTTTAAGCGTGCGCCCGCATACCAAAATTTCGCACGAATCAAACGCGAGTTCAAACTCCGCCCCGCCCCAAAATACGCGGCGGGATTGGCGGCGGTTACGGATTTCAAAACTCGGCGACAAACCACGTACATCAAGACCTTTCCAACTTTTTTTGCGGTTTAAAAATTCCAGCGTTTGCGTGATATTTTTTATTTTCTCAAGCGGTAAAGTTTCCTCGCGCCGGACGGCTTTTCCGTTTGTAGTTTCCGTTCGGGTTTTGAAAGTGGCTTCAAAAGATCCGTCTGTGCTGCGCACGCGCAAAGCAATTTTTTTCGCTTCAAAAGAAGGGTCATTGTGATCCAGATAAACGTCTTTTATTTTTAAATTTTGGCAAGAGGATATTTTATCAGCCGACACATTGACCGCCCGCAGCATACGCGCAAACGCGCGCGGGACGTTGGCATCCCATTTAAATTCGGTTTCCATATTCTTCATAAGTTTAGTGTAGCAAAAAAGTATAATAAGGTTAGGAGGTTTTTATGAAACAATTACGTCAGCCCACATCTTTACAATGCTTTGCCTGCGGACGGAAAAACCCGTTTGGCCTTAAACTGGAATGGTTTAACAATTACGACGAGAAATGCGTGGAAACCTCGTTCACGCTGGACGACAATTACTGCTCCTACCCTGGGACCGTCCACGGCGGAATTTTAGCGACGATTTTAGACGAAACCTCCGGCCGCGCCGTGCTCTTGGATAACAATTTTGAACGCTTGATGGTAACGCTCAAAATGGAAGTCGTCTACAAAAAAAACACGCCCACGAACACGCCTTTAAAAGCCGTCGGGCGAGTGCTGAAAGACGGCGGTTCCCGCGCACAGGTGGAAGGCGAAATTATCCTGCCGGACGGCACGGTATCGGCCAAATGCACGAGCATTTTGTTTAAAATTCCGCAGGCGGTGAAAGACAAATGGGGCCCCGAAGCCGAAGAATGGGCGCGCACCACGCCGAAAATGGAGGAATAACTGCCGTTTGCAATAGGACTTGAGCAAACGCCCGAAATTTGCTAGAATAGATTTATAGATTTAGGATCGGTAGCTTAGTTGGTAGAGCGCCTGCTTTACACGCAGGAGGTCAGGGGTTCGAGTCCCTTCCGGTCCACCATTTGTTAAGGCATCTTGTCAAAGGTGCCTTTTTTGTTGGGTTGTTTTCCCCACTCACGTCGGTAAAATATAGCGGTTTTTATCTATGCAGGTCATAGAGTGCTTTTAGGTGGGCATAAAAAAGGCCCATTTCGGGCCTTTTTCTCTAACTGCCAAATCCGCAGGATCCAAAATGCTACAATGAATAAAAGTAGATTTTGAGAAGACTTATGACGAACCTATTCCTTCCAATTTATCGCAATTTAGAAAAAGAAACTCTTAAATTATCTGAAGACATCTTTTTTAATGATGAACAAATAAATGTATATTCCACTAAAATCGCTGAATTATTGGTTCGAACAGTAGTAGAAATAGAATCTTTATCTAAAGAACTATACTTTAAAAATGGAGGGCAGAAGGAAGAACCATATTTTGACACAGATTGTATTGCCTTTTTGGAACAAAAATGGAAATTAAGCAAAAAAGAGGTATTAGTTATTGCCCCTAATTTCTATTTTCAAGATTCTGCTAATAAAATATTAACTCCCTTATATAAAGCAAACAAACATGGGACAAGTGGTTCTGATTGGAAGAAGGCATATCAAGCGCTAAAACACGATAGAAGCAAAAACTTTAAAAGGGCCTCTGTAAAACATTTAATACGCGCATTAGCAGCATTGTATATTCTAAATATCTACAATAAAACAGATGAAGAAATACGCAAAGAAACCTCTTTACTGGATACATCTTTTGGCTCTCAAATCTTTTCGGCCAAAAAGCAGGTTGAATTTCTATTTGCGGAGAATATAAAACTACCCAATAATGCAAGTTGTATTTGTATAGAAAAAGTTCCAGATTATGTTTACAAAAAAATAATTAAAGCATATAAAGAAGATACTCTTAAACAAATTAATTTTTTCAAAAATTCACCAGAAGGAAAAGCTTTCTTACAGAAACATCCAGAACTTTCCCTTTCCGACATAAATATTTTATCTATTCCACAATTTCGATGTAGCAAATTTCTCAGTGAATGTATGGCTGCAGGACAATCGGCCATACAATTGTTGAGAACATCTCCCAAAGAAATTGTACTCAATAAAGGTCAAGAAATTTATCCTGATTGATTTGCTTTCCAAACTTTTTCTTGTTTCTCAAAATCTACTTGGCCCTCGGCAAGATTCATTAGTTCGCGCAATGTTAAATTACTCGGATTTTTGTATTCTAAAATATCGGTCACTATGTATGGCGATAAATAACATAAATTAACATATCGCATAATGGTACGCTTTGTCATGTGTTGTTCTTTCTCTAAATCCCTAACGCAAATCCCTTGGCCTATTCGTTTTTTCAGTTGCCAGCCGCGTGCAAGGCCACGCACTAAACTTTCATTAAGTTGCCGTACAGTTAAAATATTGTGGGCACTCCCATTACACAATTTTACCGATGAAACATTGGCTACCATAAATTTCCCGCGCACATATAAATTACCTTCCATCCGTTCTAGCGAAAGGGGTTTTCTCTCTAATTTCTCCGTTATTTTCGGGCAATTGATTAAATCGGTTTTTATTTGTTTTTCATCTAAAAGAATCGTCAAATAATGCGCTTTCCCTGCCGTTTGGCATGTTGCCTTAACAATCCAGGAACGCATTTGTTTATCCGTTATGCCGATTCTATCGGACAGAGGCTCTAATTCCTCAAAATCTGTCTGCCGGAGCATATCAAGCACAAATCCGTCCAACTGCTCCACGGGCAAATAATGCCCACCAACGCCGTTGTAGTAATATAGTATTTTTCTACGGGGACTTTTTGAGGAAGTAAACCGGAATTTTTTCCCTTTATCATCGTACAACTTGCCAGCGAGCACCGTTTTATGAAACTTATAATGACAAAACGCATTGGGGTCATGAAAACGCCGCCGGATTACTTGTTGTACCTGTTCCCATAACTCTCGGGAAATAATGGGTTTATGCACTCCGTTATAAATTTTGTTTTGTCTGTAATGTGTGATTTTACCCAGGTAAACAGGATTAGTCAGCATACGTTGCACAGTGTTTTTCTTAAACGATTCGCCGCCACATGTACGTTGGCTATGTTTGGTAACCCACTTCTTAGTATGTATCCCCTGCTCATTTAGCCACTCGGCAACTTCAAGCATATTTTGCACTTCAAGGTATTTCTGAAAAATTTGCCGAACGATTTCCGCTTCCGGCTCATTTACCACAAGATGTCTGTCGTTGAGGTCATATCCTAATGGCAAATTGCCCCCCATCCATAGCCCCTTGGCTTTGCTGGCAGCGATTTTATCACGCACACGTTCGGCAGATACTTCCCGCTCAAATTGTGCAAAAGACAAAAGCATATTAAGCGTGAGTTTTCCTATAGAATTGCTCGTATCAAACGACTGAGTTATAGATACAAAGTTACACTCGTACTTGGCAAATTCCTGCATCATTTTATGGAAATCAAAGATAGAGCGCGAAAGACGGTCCACTTTATAGACGACAACTACCTGTATATTGCGCTCGCGGATTTCTTCCAAAAGCGCTTGCAAGCCGGGGCGCTCCATCGTGCCACCGCTAATCCCGCCATCCTCAAAAGTTTTATAATACTCCCACCCGTTAAATGCTTGCGAGAGGATATAGGCCTTACACGCCTCTTCTTGGTTTTGGAGCGAATTAAACTCCATTTCTAACCCGCGCTCCGTAGATTTACGAGTATATATCGCACAATTAATTTTGGGCATATTTTTTACCTGTTAATCCGAAAAACTTGGGACCGCTAACGTGACTTCGCACGATTTTCTCCGCCAGTGCTGTTAAATTGGGATATATTTTCCCTTCCCACTCGTAGGCGTTTTCCCCTTTTACGGTCACTTGATACGTCCGTCCTTTATAGGTTTTAGTCAGTATCGTGCCCACAGCCAACGCATAGCGTTTTTTATGCGCGTGCTCGATATACTTGTCGGGATTGCTCGCATAACGGTCAAGCCGCGTGATGTATTTTTCTTGTAATTTACAACGCCCTAGCTCACATTGGATGGCATACCATAGCGGGCGCAACTTGGCCTTAACGCCTCTCAAAGGGCTGGTATAGAATGCATTCCAATAAAACCGCAGTTCTTTGGAGGATAGCCCTTTTAATTCTTCATAACTTTTTGGCAAATAACACTTTCTTCTCATGACAAAATATCTTTAATCTGACGGATTTTATCTACCGAACGGCTTTGATTACAATAGGCCTTGGCTAAAGTTTCCAAAAATTTAGCGACTAACAAAACAATATCTCTTTCACGAAGATTTCGGGGAGGCCGCCCATGAGAATTACCCGATCGGCCTTTTACAAATCGCCCTGAAGTCGGCGGCAAATGGCGCGGTGTCATTTGGCAAGCCCAAAGAATACATAACCGCTGATTTGGCGTTTGACGATCGTCATTGCCACACGTGAGATGCTTTTGAATACTTTCCCTTCGCATTCAAAGCCGTTTTCCAGCACTTTTACTTCTATGGTTTTACCACGATAGGTTTTAGTGAGGATGCTACCGGGCACAGGCAAGCGGTTATCGCGTGGCCGGACAGGCAGGTTTTCAAGCGGTGTTTCTTCGGTAATAATAGGACTCACTACCCGTAAAACAGCAGGTTGCGCGGGTTTAGTTTTTGTTACTGATTTTTTAGTGTTTTTCTTCATAACTTATCTCCTTAAGTAAGCGATTTTTACTTCGTACTACATTCACGCTTACTATTGGGAGATAAGTCAAGTTATTTATGAGATGTTTAAAATGCTTATCAAATAAACACTTCTATTGGCTTCCAGATATTACGATTGGTCATATCTTCGGTCCACTCGGTATTACTTAGATATAGTTGATTGCCAATTGCGCGGACAAAGCCCCATTTAATATTTGGATGCTTTTTGGCGTATGTTTTCATGGCCTCAAATTTATTTTCCACGTATGTGTCGATATTTGCAGATTCTCCCTCCGCATTCATTCCGCCCTTTGCCTCTATAACCCAAATATCACCATTTTTAAGCTGTATTATATAATCCGGATAGAAATTATTTCTTCTAAATGCCTTTCTGTACACAATGCTAAAATATTCGTCTCCTTTGTCTCCGTTTTTGTATACATACTGTACCGGATCGTAGTGTTCACACCATTCTTCGAATACAATTTCTGTATGAGTCCGGTTGGGCGGCATTAAAATGTTGCTTCCATATTTCTCAAACACATTTTTGGATAAGAATTTCGTAGCAGATATTTTTTTATGTTGCTTATAATACTGATACGTAGGGATCGCCCACTTTTCAGTAATGATATCGGTTTCTTTTAGATCGCCAATTTCCGTTTTATTTACCTGTTTAAACACTTCCACTAGCCGATCTCTATTATTTACTAAAAATGCGTTATATTCACGCAAACTCATGCCTTCTAACAATTTATTTTCATGTTCAAATGCTTGTTCCTCTTGGGACAAGAAAGAAAACTGTTTTTCTTCAGGACCAAACAGAATACGTAAGGCATTGTTAGAAATATTTTCATCGATACCTATTGCGGCTGCTATTTTCCGTTTAGCATCACGTATAATAAACCCATCATCATGGTTATTAATCTGATGTTCGCCGCCAAAAATGGTGTTCAGGTTCAATATATCATGGGTAGTTCTAGCAACACCTTCTATTGCTGTTGTTTTAAGTTTTGTACCAAACACATAGCCTTTTGCTGTTTCCATCTCATGTTTATCGAGTCGACCATTTTGATCCAAATCACACTCATTCAACATGGCTTTTCGTATTACTTGTACTACGGCTTCGGGATTAACAGCAAATCTGTCACTTCCATTAAGGACATCTTTTTCCAACAACCAATTGGGTGCACCTGATTTCCGCTTGTATTGATATGTGTAAAAAGAATCCGAAATACTATTTGTAAGGCCTTCACTAAACTGATTATCTAACGTATATAGATAACAATTATCCACTAGCGCATTATCATAATGCTTTCTTCCCGGCATCCTGCGGATTCTACCGACGGTTTGGACATTAAATCGCTCTGTTCCGCCTTCTCTCAATTTTACGAGTATTTTGGCCCGAGGGCAGTCCCACCCTGTCGCAATGGCCTGTTTAAACAACAAGAAGGCATATCTCCCATCAAGTTTTGTGATCTCCTCCGGATTATCGGGATGGTCACCGCTAAACCATGACGTAACAAGCCCGGAACTTTCAGGATATCCCATATCTTCTAACGCTTGTTTAACACGTTTAATCCAATCCTCACTTCCATTCGGAAATTGTATGAGAACAAGAGGACGTATTTTGAGTCCCATTTTGTCATATTCTGCTTGGATCTCTTTTCGTTTCTTGTCCGCTAATTCTAGAAGTAACAAGTCATCATCTTGTTTGTTATTATCTTGAATTGCTTGAGATACTCCTTCGTTAATAGAAATACCCGTAGCAATCAGCCCGGCCGCAATCACTTCATCATCTTTAATTTCTTCAAGAGAATCACCCTTACTCATCGGGGTGGCAGAAACACGTAACACATGTTTTGGTTGTATATTAGCCACATATTCGTTAGCCGTATCACGGTATTTGTGTTCTTCATCAATAATCATGAATATATCAATCTGGCTATTATGACAGGCTAATACTTTAGTCATTAAATCCTTCTGTTCTCCCTCCCGTAGTACAACATTGGATTTTTTATTAATTTTATCCCAGTTGATAAAATACACTTTTCCTCGAGGATCAGGTTCATTTATAAAATCGTACACATCCCCATCCATGATACCGGATGTCAGCTCTTGAAAAGTTAGTTGAGATTGTTTTTCCAATCCGCCCGCTCCCGGACATAGCCATAAAAATACGGTATTCGGGTTTTCATCTAAATAATCATCAATAAATCGGCACACTACCACCGTTTTACCGGAGCCTGTCGGGGCATATAAGACCACTTCTTCATGATCGGCACATTTTTTTAGAAGGCCTTCCTCATGTTTAGTTTGAAAATCTATTATCTCTCCGTTAAACATTATTCAGCAGCCTCCCTTAATTCTTGCCCAAAAAATTCTTTAGGAATATATTTATATCCCTTTTCCTGCAGTAGTTTTAATTCTTTGGCATTAAATATAATATTTTGGTTCACCCAAACATGTTCAATTTGAGCATATTTCTTTTTATCCAAAATAATATTCTTAAAATCTGTCTTATTTAGAATGAGGACATTCTTTTTATTATCTATCTCGATAGCATTTTGAATTTCAATCATTTCTTTAACGTGCAAAGCAAGAGCATTACTTAAAAGATAATCTTCCGGCTTACGTGGCGTCCATTCGCATTTGAAGTATTTGACATTGGCATTAAATCCATCCGCCATTGGAATATCACTTTCCAAATAATTACCTTTTAAAGGTTTGTCATTAATATCCTTTCCTTTAATGCTACATACTGTTCTAGGCCAAGTGACATATTGGGCAATACCCTTTGCCTCCCACTCAGGCTCTCCTTTTTTAATGCCCATTTTGGTAAACTCTTTTTCTTCGGCTTCAGATATTTCATTATTAGTAACCATGATCCAACGGCGATTTCCACCATCTTCGGCATTGAGTAAATTTACAGCATGACCAGTAGTTCCTGATCCCGCAAAAAAGTCTACAATTACTGCATTTGGTTTATTAGCCACGAAAAAGCGTACGGTATCATGTACAGCATATAGAGATTTCGGGAAAGGGAAGCGACGATCTACAAGAATATTTTGCAAAAGTTTTGTTCCGTATTCAGTAGCATTATGCGAGGAAATAGCCCATTGATTGCCAGGGATAAACAATGCTTTATACTCAGAATCGTCAATGATAGCGGCCCCATCCTCTCCATAGCCGGATATTTTTAATTCTCCTCTTTGTATTTTTTCTTGCACTCCCTTAGGAGCATAAGATATTCCCATTTTATTGCCACTCAACTTTCCAAAATATACATACCCCATATCAATGAGTTTCTTTAATTTTACCGGAGTATACATCCAACGGCCTTCCGTCCCATTTTTGTGAATTGGCCAAATAGCCACTTCATTATCGCGGATTTGAATACTATCTCTAGATTGATTCTTAGGCAATACATTCCCAATTCTTATAAATTTTCCTTCTTTGGAGAATATAATTGGATAGAAACATCCTGGAGAATCATTTCTTCCGCTTCCAGTACCAGAACGCAATAAACCAGCTAAGCGTACAGAATCCTTTCCAGTAGCTTTAATATTGCCTAACCACTCTTTAGATAAATTTAATCTAGCAACGCTTGAATTTCCAACTTGTACAAAGAATATATATTCATTAACCCTTGCCAATTCGGCTTCCCTAGCCACCCCTTTAACATTAATTACCGTACTAACCATATAAATCCTAGAATTTGGAAACATTTCTTCTAGAAGACACCCTAATCGCATGTATTCTTTTTCATCAATCGTACAAATCAGAACGGAATCTGCTGGGTTTAGCAAATTTTTAGCTATTGCCAATCGATTCTTCATCATAGATAACCACTTACTGTGTCGATAGACATCATTACTATCAACATAATCATTATTGTATTTCCAGTCTCGTGCACCAGAATTGTACGGAGGATCTATGTAGATACAGTCAGCCTTTCCTTTGTGTGTTTTTTCCAATAAATAAAGAGCTTGAAGGTTATCGCCTTCTATGATAAAATTCCATGGCAATTTTTCATCTTTACATAACCGTCTTGTTTTATCAGCGCAAAATACGGGAATATTTTCTTTTAACTTATCATCAACTTCTTCGGAGTGTTCTTCCCATACAAGGCCATATTTCTTTTCCCGTAACTGATTTTCGATTTCATTGAAAGCACGAATGGAAGCATCATCGGTATGCGTTTGTTTCAAACCTTCCAAGAAGGAAATCATTCTATCTCTCTTTTTCTTTGATAAATTTTCAGCCATAAGGATTCGCCGTACCATCAGAATCCTCAAAAAGAGATAGATCCGTGTATAAAAAAACGGCTGCACTATCTGAGCTATCGAACTAACCCAAAAGAAACAGCCGTAACCTCTTGCCGCCTAAAAAGACGGCAAGAAGTATTTTCAGCGTATTAGCGTGGGCTCATGACTTCCCACACAGTACGCCTAAATTGGCTGCTTTTGGAGTTCGATATGCCTTTGATTTCTCAAAAGCTTTTCCTTTTCAGGATTCCAAAAACAGTTAAAAATGTCTTTGCCCTATTTTGGGCTCTATTTTTCTCCCTAATACTAAGTCTTAATACTTTTATTGTAGCAAACATATACCATAAACGCGCAAATTCCACTTAATTGCGCTAATTTCGCTACTTTCTTCCATATTTCCGCTTGACTTCTCTCCCTATAAGAAACGTGAATGTGTGTACAGGCAAGATACACAATACTCCAGGAGAAAAATATGAGTATTAGATGCCAAATCAAAATAACTTATCTTCGTCAGGATGTGTTACTGTACCACCACCATGACGGCTATCCTGAAGGAGTTGGTCGCGATTTAATAAAGCGCCGCAACCAACTCAATATTTGGGATGGCAATATCATCGTCAACAATCTCGTAAAAGATATCAAAGATGCGTACGAAATCTCCTACCAAGTCCACACGGATATTGACTACTGGTACGAGATTGACTGTAACCGCAAAACGATCCGGTGTTGGAAGGTCAAAGGATATAACCTTTCAGATCACGCGGAAGTTATCAAAGGCAAAGAATCTATCCTTCACGCTGATTAGACAACAACGGCAGCAATAGTTTCCTTATTGTTTGTATGGCTTCGTCTTCGCTGATGTTCAGCTCGTCAATGTATTTGGCACATTGGATCGCACTCGGTAAGGTTTGCGCAGATTGATATACGCCCTTAAAATGCTCGTAGCTGTCGTTTAATTCTTCCATCTCCCATTGGAAATGTGTCTTTTTTAGAGCTTGGGTCAACATGTCGCCGCGCTTAAACTCCCACTCAGCCGTGGCATACTCGCTTTTCTCTGTCATTAGGTCCATATATTCTTTGAATTGCCGCACAAACCCAACGCGAACCAACTCTATTACTTTTTGGATTTGTTCGTACTCTTCGTCTGTAATTCGCGCCATGGAGCGGTTTTCGGCTAGTGTTTGGTAAAGTGCGCTTTTTTGTTCCTCGGCAAGATTGAAAGTAGCATCATCCACCCCTTGCCAATAGGCATATTCTTGGGATATTTCTTCCCAAAGGTTTTCCAAGATAAACAGGCACGCATACGTGCATAGCAAGTCTGACAAAATAAGCGCGGTGCCAAATGCCTTCCTACCACCTATCTGCTTAAACATAGCGTTCATGTTCAAATCGCATTTTATCGGGTCGCACGTTTTGGCAGAAGATATAATCTTGTTGTGATAGAGGAAGTTATCTATCATTTCTTCCGTTACATACCCCTCTTTTATCAGGCGGCCCATAAAGAGCTCGGCCTTATCCTTGCGCTGGCCCTTTTGGTGGATGTTAAATAGCAACTTTTGGCTTTGGATATCGCCGCGTAGTGCTTTGTTGGTTAATTGTCTTGCAAAACCCTGTTCTTTGGTAATTTTAGAGCCGTCCGTAAGCGTAATGGACGAGTTTAATTCGCGTTGGATATACGTGTAGATACCGTTTCTACTGCCTTTGGTGCGGCCTTTGGGGTTACCGCTTTGGCCGGGTTTGAATTGGGTTTTCTTAGGTGGCTTACCGTACCCCACTTCGTATTGTTTGGGTGTGGTAATGGATTCCGCTTGCGCGGTTACTTCTTTTACTTCAGTTTCGTTCATATACAGCTCCTTATGTTATGTTTTATTTGTTTCCATAGTTATCCCTCTCGAACTTATAATTTTCCCTTGCCGATAACGGCAAAACCCATGCTACATTAAAACATATTTTCTATTTTATGTCAAGTTTTTCTATTTTTTATAGAAATTGACTCTTTTTGCAAAAAAAGTTATACTGTTTGTATTGGAGATCACCATGCTTTCGGCAAAACAAAAACAAATTTTAGAACTCGTCCAGCAAAACCCGCAAATCACTTTGGCAGAACTGGCTAAAGCGGTTGGCTTAAAATCGGTCAGCACCGTGCACGTGCATATCCGCAAACTCATTAAAGAAAACTTTTTAGAGCGCAACGGGCACGCGCTTATTGCTACCCATAGGCCCGTGGATGAGTTTACGCCTATCCCCTTTTACGGATTTGCCCAATGCGGGGATACGGACATTTTTGCCGAAGAAAATGTGGTGGATTATGTAAATATGCCCACCAAGTTTTTACCGACGCCTACACAGGATTTGTTTTTTATTAAGGCCAAGGGCGACTCTATGGAGCCGTCTATCAGCGAGGGAGACCTGCTGATGTTCCGCAAAACGAGTGAGTTGCCCCCTGTTGGTAGCGTGGTATTGTGCCGGCGTTCGGACGGGCTTAAAATCAAGCGCCTCGGCCAATATAATACAGAAAACGGCCCCGCCTACCGATTAGTATCGGACAATAAGGCCAAATACGAGCCGTTCCCGGCGGACGAGTCTGTCCAAATTTTAGGCAAACTTGTACGAATGAATTAAGGAGATTATATGACTAAATCAGCACTTGCTATTTTTGAAGATTTCAAAATCCGCCGCCAGTATGACGAAAAGACGGAAACGTGGTATTTTTCTATTGTGGATGTGATTTATGCGCTGACCGAAAGTAAGGATCCGCTAGCCTATTGGCGCAAATTAAAACAACGTCTAAAAGCCGAGGGGAACCAAACCGTGACAAATTGTCACGCTTTGAAAATGGTGGCTGCAGATGGCAAAATGCGCCTAACAGATGTAGCTAATCCAGAACAACTGTTGCGCCTTATCCAGTCCATTCCCAGTCCCAAAGCTGAACCTTTTAAATTGTGGCTTGCTAAAGTGGGCTATGAGCGTATCCAAGAAACTGCGGATCCATCCAAGGCATTAGACCGCGCTCGTTCCCATTGGAAAGCACAGGGACGTAGCCAAAAGTGGATACAACAGCGCATGATGGGCCAAGAAACCCGTAATAAGCTAACCGATTACTGGCAAGCGCACGGGGTAACCAAATCGGACGATTTTGCCATGCTTACAAATGTTATCCACCAAGAATGGAGCGATTTATCGGTTGCTCAACACAAAAAACTCAAAGGGTTAGAGCACGAAAACTTGCGCGAGCATATGAGTGAAGCTGAACTGCTTTTTACAGCACTTGCCGAATTATCTACCCGCCAAATAGCGGAAAAGGACCAAGCCGAAGGTGTACAAGAGAATAAAGAGGCAGGTCGCAAAGGTGGAAAACTCGCCAAACAAGCACGCTTGCAATTTGAAGAAGCTACCGGAACTAAAGTAGTTACATCCAAGAGTTCTCTGCCTGACTTTACACCCAAAAAACAGATTAAAAAGGAGTAAGCAGACAGTAATTCCCTCCTTGAGAACTATCGAGAATTTATCGGCAGCTCAATTTTAGCATTAGTTATAAATTTCTTTCGTAGACTAGATGGGTAATTCAATTGAAAAATTCATGGCATACATTTCATTTATTCAAAATGTACATTTTCTTGATTAGAATTATACAGTTGCAGTTGATTGGATACATCTAATTCTTTTACAATTAGGCCTCTCAACGTGCAAGCTTTTACAAAATCTTGAATTCGATTTATACCCGTAATCTCTTTTAGAGTAATTACAATACCAAAATTAAGTTCTTTTTTGATTTGTGACCCAAGTCGTTCTTTAGATGTGAGAACTATTCCCCACAATCTATCTCCATATGTCATTAATGCTTGATTTTTATTTACCACCTTAGATATAAATTTAGAATTTTCCCACTTTCGAAAATCTTCTCTTGATTGTCTTTCATCTGCGTACGAATTGGCATCGTCTTGAATATTTTCATTAATATCAACGATTGCCCCTTTTTCGTTAATTCTGCCAAATTTTAAGGATAATTCCCTATCTGTGTAGTCAACTCCTTGATTTCTGGAACATTCTGGGAAATAACATAAAGTTGCTCTAGCAACATATGGATATTTGTTATTTTCATTCCTCGGTATGGGTATTGAATAATTAACCGTCTTATAAGTATTTGCAGTACCATATACCACAAATTTAATTTCCTCATTTTTAGTTGAAAGAATATCTTGTATGTTTATTGGGACAACTCCATATCCAACCAAATTTTTAATTTTATACGTAGATTTCTTGTATTCCCAAGTAGCCGCCGCATCAATAATCATTGCTTTTGCAACTTCTCGTGGTAAACCCATTATATCTATGAGATAACAAAGTTTACGACTAATCCAAGGAGCAGCAAAAGAGGTCCCACATACTTGAGTTTCTCCCATCGTTGAGTATGCAGTAATTGGTTCACCTTCATCACCACCATAATAAGAGACATCAGGTTTATTAAAGAATGATAAGACTTCCCCCTTACGTGAATATGAGGCTGGGGTTCCATTACGTTTAACAGAATTTACGACTAATGAATTTAAAGAATCCGCTGGAGCCCCTACTCGTATGACGGATCGTTTTTCGCGTCTATTATCGTTTGTGCCAGATACTACAAATAGAACATTTTTTTCAGCTTGTAATTCATCGATAGCTGCAGCATCATAAGAGATAAAATTCTTTGATATTTCATCTTCAGTACCCAAAGATAAATTCCATATATGTATATCAGGATTACTGGCAACAATTTCTCTGATTTTTCGAACGAGTCGCGTCGTCGAAATCCTATCCACACAAACCCCAAAATGCTTTACACGAAATCGTCCACAGCCATCATCCAAATGTGGATTTAGACTTGGACCATCCACAATTAGAGAGGTCACTTCTGTTCCATGATCCCGTCTTGCATTTTCTATATCAAATTTCTCAACCTCGTCAAGATAATCTTCATTTTGTACCCAAGAAGAAAAATATACACTTTCATCAAAAAGAGTATCAATTACTCCAATGATTGGTTCATTATGAGGAGCAGGGATTTCACGCTCGGGTAAAGATTTATCTGTTTTTATTTCGTTAAAAGTTATTTTTGACAGATCAGATGATATCATTGATATCAAATAGGGAACTTTTTCCTGAAGGATTTCATATAAATCTTTTGTAACTGAGATAGAATCCGACCCATAAAAAAAATATGGATATTTCCCTTCATCTATTTTCAATTTTTCTAACAATTTTTCCAACGAAAGCTCTGTTTTATAAAAAGTAATTAAAAAAGAATTTTTATCGGGGGAATGAACTATCTTTGGGACAGAAAAAGAATCCACAACAGAACAATCTACAATAAGATTTCTTATTTTACTTGTAGATAATTCGTATTTTTTAAACGGAACCTTATGTTCAGGATAGTTAAAATTACTTGCGATAGCTTTCCCTGATAACTCTTGATTTAAAAATTGTTTTAAAACATTTAATTCGCTTAATGTCCTTAAGATTGTTCCACGATCAACATAATATGTGATAATGTGATTTTCTTCTCCATTCGCAACATCAGAGAATCGAGCACCCACGATCAGCTCATTTGTCGTTTTTCCAGTTGGTTTTAACAAATCCGTTATTCGGTTAGATTTTGCAATAATATCATTATAATTTACGTCGATAAGGATGTTATTAACTATTTGTGGAACAGATTGATAATAGCGTAAAACTGCCCGTAAATCCTCTGCTAAAGATTCTATTTTCTCCACAGATGTTTCATTATGAGCTCTCAAATTTCTCCCTGCTGGTTTTTGAGAATTCAATTCATGTCTAAATGGCAATTTAATTTGCAACAAATGATTCATCTATATCCTCTGAAGTTTCCGTGAAATACTACTTTTGGGTATATTTGATAAAATTTCAATTTCTCTTGTTGTAAATCCTATCTTACGCAGTTCTTGTAAATCAATTTTTTCGGGATTACCATTTAAGCTTAAATATATTTTCCGCAAATAATCATACTCACTAGAATCATCACTAAAAGCGATAGCCGTCTTAATTATTTGTTTCAAATCACCCGGATACGGAATTACATCTTTTGCCTCTAGTATCTTATGAAGTAAACGTAAATTTTGTCGCAGCATGGGTTTCTTTTTAAGATATGTAGAAAGGATAGAATCGGCAATCGCTATCAAATCCTTTCGTGAATACCTGTCAAAAGATATTATCGAATCAAATCGACGTATCAAGGCTTTATCAAAATTCTTATATAAATTTGTTGTAGCAATAATTATTATATTTTCATTAAGTTTATCCATTTCTCGCAAGAATAAAGACGTGACACGCCCCATTTCTCTCAAATCATTCTTATTAATACGATCAAGCACTATGGAATCAATTTCATCAAAAACAATAATAACTTTATTATAAGCCACATGACTAATCTCATCAAATAGAGTAACTACATTCTTAGAGGTTTCCCCTAGACGGCTATCAACTATTTGGGCAAAATCTACTGACAAAATATCTCTGTTTAGTATTCTGGATATTTGATATGCGGCTTCCGTCTTACCACTACCAGGGTCTCCATAAAAAAGAAATTTTGATAACCCAACCCGATCTGTTATCGCTCTAATAATTCCCATAATATCTTCTTCAATGGAATTTGGCAACAACAACGGCTTAGAGGAATATTCTATTTTTTGCAAATATTTCAAATTCTTGTAACTATGTTGCGGCACATAAAAATTAGCACTCGATATTAATTCCATCATATACTGAGCAATTGAGGTATCGCCACACGAATCGAATTCTCGAGCAATTTTCGCTACCTCTGACACAAAGGCTTCATCATTTTTTTCAACATGGTATTTAACTAAATTAACTATGTCTTGTTTTTTCATAGGTATATTCCTCAGATATTAATGTTATAAAAAATAGGGACAAAAATCAATTTTTTGGGACACTTTCAATTATTTTTTAATTCCTTAACCACTTTTCTCATATAATTTTGGGGGGTTGGACGAATGTAAAAATTATTTCCATACCCATATCAGCTCTCTTATCTCTTAAAACATTCTCTGTTTCTTGCCTGATATTTCCCTGTTTCTCTGCGTAGGGAATTTGAAGTGTTTTTGGCAGATATTTCTCAGAAGAGAGATAAAATTCTCACAATGCTTTAGAATCCAAAGGATAAACTTTTCAAATGCCTGTTTTTTGCCTGTTAATTGCCTGTTAAACAAGGAATTGCGCATTGCCCCTCGGCGTTCTAAGAACCGACGACCCATCAAAAATTACTGCCCCACCATTTAAAAAGGCACCTCGTATGGGGTGTCTTTTTTATTGGGGTTATGGGTTGGCCTCCGTCGGGGCGCCGCCCGATTTTTTATCCATTGAGGTTTTAGAGAGGTATTTAGGGGTAAAAGAAAGGCCCGTTTCCGGGCCTTGTTCTCTAACGGGGAAAATGGGAGGATCCAAACTTAAAATAAACATTCCTCAATAAGATCTCTATTTTGTAATTGGCTCATCCAAATCTCAGGAATAGACTGATATCCATATATAATACCGGCCAAGGCTCCGGTTACGGCTCCCACCGTATCAGTATCATCCCCCAAATTAACAGCCTTTAATATGGCTTCATAAAAACTATCGCTATTTGCCAAAACCCATAAACTTGCTTGCAATGTATCCAATACATACCCCGATGATTTTATTTCGCTTTCCAACCAGGTGTCAATGCTCCGTATCCACTCAAAATCTGAAGAAGGCAAAGCAATATTACGATAAATTAATTGAAGGGGTACTTTTTGTATTAACTGGCGGGCAATATTGACATATAAAATACAAGCATCCGTAGACAGACGGTGAGCGTGCGTCAAAGCAGAAACAGCGGCAATTTCCTGCTCCTTAATATCTTTTACAAATGCCAACGGAATAATGCGCATCAAAGAGCCATTTCCATTACTCTGCTCATCGGATTCTCCTTCACCCCGCCCGATGGCAATCCGCGTGGTACTTCCAACATCAAACACTTCTCCTGTTGCCGTAAACTGCGCCTTGTACAACCAATTCCGAAAGCAATTTAATATATCTGCTAAATCTATACACCCTCGGTGTTTAATACTATAACAAGTTGCTAAAGTTAAAGCAGTATCATCAGACCAAGTTCCCGCCGGTTGCCCGTATGTCCCATAACCTGTCATATCGGTGACACAGAAACTCCCCCGAGGGGTAAACTCCCACGGAACCCCCATAGCATCCCCTATGGCAAGCCCGTAAATAGCATCCCGCATCGTCGGGCATTTAGTCATCGTTATAGGCAGATTTTGCATTTTATTTTCAAACATATTTCTATTATACAGTAACTAAACGACAACATCTTGTCTTTTTTCCCAAGCAGCTACTTGCTTTTCGAAAGAAACCTGACTCTCTGCCAAGGTCATCAGTTCTTTTAGGCTCATATTACGCGGATTTCTGTACTCTAAAATATCCGTTACTATCTTGGGCGACAGATAACACAGGTTCAAGTAGCGCGCGAAGGTACGTTTGTTCATACCGCTGGCCGCCTCGCATTCTCGCAGGGATTTCCCCTTTTCTAGCAGCCGTTTTAACTGCCACCCGCGGGATAAGCCGCGTACTAAACTCTCGTTTAGCTGCCGGACAGTTAAAATGTTCCGCGCCGTCCCATTTTGCAGTTTAACTGATGACACATTATCCACTACAAAACTATTTCTAACATATAACCTACCGTCTAACTTTTCAGCGGATAGCGTCCGGCTTTCTGCCTGACCGGATATCCTCGGACAAGCACTTAAATCTGCCTTTATCTGCTTTTCATCAAGGAAAATGCTTAAATAGTGGGTTTTATCCTCGCTTTGGCAAAACGCCTTAACAATCCATTTTTGCATTTGGGCGTCTGTCATTCCCTCTCTGTCTGCCAGCGGCTCCAAATCGGCAAAATCCGTCATTTTAAGCGTTTTTAGCACAAAACTATCCAGTTGCTCCGCAGGCAGATATCGCCCGCCTGCGCCATTGTAATAATAGAGGAACTTTTTCCCCTTCTTGTTTGACGAAGTTAACCGATAAGACCGTCCTTTATCATCATATAACTTGCCAGCGAGTACGGTTTGATGCGTTTGATAGTGGCTAAACGCATGCGGATTCGTAATCCGCCGCCGGACAGTATCTTGCACGGCTTCCCATACGCTTTTAGGCACAATTGATTTATGCCGCCCCATATAAACCTTATTTTTGGCGTGGTGGGCTATCTTGCCGATATATACGGGATTAGTCAAAATACGTTGGATACTGCTCTTTTGGAATGCCTTTCCGCCCCGCAGCTGACCTGCGCGCGGCACCCAGCACTTGGTATGATATCCGTTTTGGTTGAGCCACTCCGCCACCGCCAGCATATTTTCTAGTTCCAAATACTTATTAAAAATCAGATTAACAAGTTCGGTTTCTTGTGGGTTTGGGATTAATTGCTTGTCTTTTAGGTCATACCCAAGCGGCGGGGTTCCGCCCATCCATAGCCCTTTGGCTTTACTGGCCGCGATTTTATCCCGTACGCGCTCCGCTGATACCTCCCGTTCAAACTGGGCAAAGGATAGCAGCATATTGAGCGTCAGTTTCCCCATAGAGTTACTGGTATCAAACGATTGCGTAATGGACACAAAATTACATCCGTATTTATCAAACTCTTGCATCATTTTGTGGAAGTCTATAATAGAGCGCGAAAGGCGGTCCACTTTATAGACCACCACTACCTGTACTTTGCAGGCGCGAACTTCTTCTAAAAGGGCCTGTAGTCCGGGGCGCTCCATGGTACCACCACTAATACCTCCATCCGAATATGTTTTATAATATTCCCAGTTATTGAATGCTTGGGATAGAATATATGCTTTGCAGGCTTCTTCTTGGTTTTGGAGCGAGTTAAACTCCATATCTAGACCATGTTCCGTAGATTTACGGGTGTATATAGCACAATTAACTTTTGGCATATTTGTTATAATTCTCCTATACACAGTAATGCTTACTAATGGGAGAGAAGTCAAATGGTTAAATTACTATTAAAAGAAAAAACGCCAGAATTATTTAAAGCTCTAAAAAAAGCTCATGAAAAATTACTTAAGCAAACCCGCTATTCTAATGACAATATCTTATTAGAAAAAAACCTCAATAATCACCACGATTTGGAAAATGCTTATTTCAAAGCAATACTCATTAATGCATTTTATAGTACTAGAATGGGCGCAGATTTGGTCTATCAAGCCGCGAAACACATTTGCAGACATAAAAAAAATATAGCGAAACTTATTGAAAAAAATGCTTTAGAAAGCAAAGATTTAGACTTTTTAGATAAATTTTGCCATAAGAAAATTTCTCGCGATAAATCAAATATAGAAAGTGAAGACTATAACCCATATTCATTTTTTACTAAGTACTTAGCTATACATGATCGAATTTTAAACAAGAAAGAATCAAAATTTCCCATATATGATACTTTAGTAGCAAAAACAATTAAATCTTCCGATTTGTTTGAAAGCAAATTTAACCTAAGGAACTATCACTCTTTATATAATACTCTACAAGAAATTGGTACCCCTTATGGTGGGCTGACATCTATAGACAATATCCTTTGGATATTAGGAAGATTTATATTTCAGAACAAAGATAAAAAAGAAAAGCAAATTTCAAACTTCAATAAATATTTATCTCAAAATTCTATCGATAAACTAACTAAAGACATTATTAATTCAAAGTAATATTATCTCGTTAATCCAAAAAACTTGGGGCCACTAACATGACCCCGAGTTATCTTCTGCGCTATTGCCGTCAAATTAGGATAGATATTATTCCCCCACTCGTATTCTTTCTCCCCTTTTACAGTAACTTGATATATTTTCCCCTTATACTTCTTGGTTAGGATAGTCCCTATTGCCAAGGAATACTTATTCTTATTCGCCCGCTGAATATATTTCTCTGGGTTACTGGCGTATTTATCCAGCCTAGTGATATATTTTTCAGCCAGTTTACATCTATACAACTCGCATTGGATAGCATACCACAGAGGACGATATTTACCTTTCCTTCCTCTTAACGGATAACGGTAGAAGATATCCCAATAGAATTGGAGTTTCTCATCGGATAATCCTTTAAGTTCTTCAAAACTTTTAGACAAATAACACTTATTTCTCATTTAGCACCTTCCGAATACGGTTTAGTTTACGGACAGCTTGACCCTTATCATAATAGGCTTTGGCTAATTCGTCAAAAAATTTTATGGCAAGGAGTAATAGCTCTGTATTGTGCAGTTTCTTGGGACGGCCGAGCGGATTGCCCGAACGCCCCTTTACAAACCGCCCGGATATAGGTGGTAATTGACGTGGCGTCATTTGGTAAGCCCAAAGAATACATAACCGCTGATTGGCCGTTTGACTATATCCATAGCCACGCGGGAGATGCTTTTATAGACCTTGCCTTGGTATTCCAAGCCGTTTTCAAGCACTTTTACTTCAAGTGTTTGCCCGTGATAAGTTTTAGTGATGACCGTGCCAACCGCAGGTAATCGGCTGTCGCGTTCTTTGGTTGGTAGAACGGACAAATCAACAGCATTTTGTTTGGCAATTTTTACAGCAGGTTGTTTAACTTTTCTCTTCATAAAAAACTCCCGATAGTATTTTGGTTTTAGTAGGGCTTTTTGGGCCCATCACTATTACCGCTTACTATCGGGAGGAAAGTCAAGTAGAACAACTTAATTCTCAAATCAACCTTTTGCAAATTGCGTAAAGTAAGCAAAATCGCGATTTGCAAGAACTTCTGTATGAGGAATAAGCAAATACTTCCATTTTTTTGCACCGGTTCTTCCGGCATATTCATTTACCTGTGTTATCCACGTTATTGCCGCACGGGATTTTTCTTCCACCTCTGCCGATTCCAACTCTCGGGCACTCTTTATTTCTACCAGAAATAGATTTTCTGGCGTTTCCACCACAAAATCGGGCTCATATTTATGGCTTCCGTTACGCCAGTAAATATCAAATTGTCTTTCATTGGGTCTAAGCCATTTTTGAACCTTTTCATCTTGCTCTAAAATACCGGAAAAATCTTTTTCCGCTTTAGAATCAAACTTATACAAATTATGGCACGCTTTCTTAAACCCTGTAAACACTTTACTGGGAATGGCACTGGTAGGTTCTATTGTGTCGGTATAATGATACACCTTATCCGAGGTTATTTTATCGTAATTATGCGGATAAATCCGTTCAAACGGATAAACTTTAGCCGCCGTATAATCCGGCTGTACATAAACGGAATGTTGTTTCATTTGGGCAAAAATCAACTCCGAAATCGGTTTACGAAAGCTGACCAATACATTTTTAACGTCTTCATCGCTCAAATAACTCTTTAATTTATAAATTACGCTCTGCACTAAACTATACAGCAAATCCGCATAGTCTTCATAAGGAATTTCCGGAATATCATATAACGCCGCCAGTAGGATATTTTCCGCACTTTCTTGATTGATATTTCCCGACACTTTCCCTTGTAAGAAAGCAAACTGCCCGTCAGTTAATGACTTAATAAAAATTTCCTGCGATGCAGGCTGATATGTGATATTTGTCGTATCCAATTTAAAAGGCTGAAATTTTAAATAACCGTCTTTACCGGGCTGAACGATTACCCGCGGGATGGCAATAGTAGCACCAATAAACTCACGCACAAGCTGTTCGGAATGTTGTTTAATTTCCGCAATATATTGTTGCGCAAACAAATCGCCCTTTTGCGTTAGATGTTCTTCCAAACGCTTGAAAGCCGTCTCCTGTACTTGTACTTCGGACAATTCTCCGATTTTCTGCACCTCACGCCCCATTTCGGGCAAAACCGTATCTTGGAAAATAGCTACCGCCTCTTTTACTTCCGGTGTAGGCGGAACCCAGAAGGAAGACGCCTGTTCCGCATTCTGTTCTTCTCTGCCAACGGACAGTATCGTATTGGAAACCACTACTTCTTTTGCGGGAGTATTATCAAAATCTTCATCTAATTCAATAATATTCTCTTTACGCAACAAACTGTTTTCCTTATTGGCTTCATCAATAATTGCTTGGAATTTATCGTGCGCCACAATGGTCAGCCGGTCGGCGGCGGTATCATTCGTAATGCGCCCATAAGGCAAACGCAGCCCGCGCCCGATGGTTTGTTCCGTAAGCGTATCGGAAGCGGACGTACGAAGCGGAACAATCGTATACAAGTTGGTAACGTCCCATCCTTCTTTCAGCATATTGACGTGAATAACAATTTCCACTTTGTTCAAAGGATTTTCCAAAGAAAGCAGCTGCGCGATATTTTCGTCTTTTTCGCTTCCTTTTTGGGCAGAGTGTACCACAATTACTTTGTCTTTATAGTAACCGTTATAAAAATCCTCGCCTTGAATCATTTGCTTGATTGATTCGGCGTGTTCCGTATCTTTGGTAACGATAAGGACAAAGGGTTTTATAATTTTTCGTCCGTTATTGCGGGCGTACTTTTCCAGTTCCACCCGCGTATGCTGATGAAGGCGAATGCCGTCCTGCACTTTCAAACGGTCAATTTCTTCCGGCGTAAAGTTATCCGGTTTCCAGTTTTTGCGGGTGGCGACATACGGCTTTTTAACAAACCCATCTTTTATGGCACGGGCTAAAGAGTACTCGTACACCACATTTCTAAAAGGGACAGCCTTACTGCCCTTTTGGATTTGCGGCGTAGCGGTTACTTCTATGCCCAAAACGGGGTTTAACTCGTTAATTACCTGCATAGCCCGTTTGGCGCGGTAGTGATGGCTTTCGTCCATTAATATCACCAACCGTTCGCGCGTAGCCAAATAATCAAAATAACTTTGCCCCAAATACTCGGACAGACGTTTAATCAACGGTTTATCTCCACTGCGTTCATCTGCATTGATTTTGGAAATATTAAAAATGTTGATTCGGATACTCTCTTGAAATAATTGGTGTTCCGTCATTTCGCGGTAAGTATCCCCCGTAATAACTAGCGGAGGATTCACTGCAAAATCCGATATTCCCTTGAAAACATATTTAGGGTTAGACGGCTGAGAAAAATCATCAATAAGTTTATTGTAAATAGTCAAATTCGGGGCCAGAATAAAAAAATCCTGTATGTGATATTCTTTATACAGATAGGCCACAAACGCCCCCATTAAACGGGTTTTGCCCACACCGGTAGCCAACGCAAAGCAGATGTTGGGAAATTGCCGCTCAAAATCCTTAAAAACGGGGTATTTTGCCCGAATTTCCGCCACTTGAGAGGCGATGTCATTTTCTTTAGAAAGCGGCAAGAATTGGCAGATATCCGCCAAGATATTGAGGGCCTGCTCTTGCGGCGCGCGCAAAGAAAGACGATTTTTAATATACAAAGCGTTTTGATTCATAACATTACCTAAAGATTGTTGCTCCAATTGTTTGGAGGTATCTCACAATATTTGCCAATATCCAAATAACAAACGGGACTACAATTACTGTTAATAATACATTTACCAGATATTTTTTTAATTTATTTTCTTTAAATGCTACCACAGGAAATATCTTAGGCATTAAAGTTCTTAAATTTAGCATAGTATATGTCCAACAATTTGAGAACAACAATAACCAACCAATAAATGCAATCAAAAAAGGATGTTCAACATTCAATATAGAACTAGTTTTTACGGCTAAATATAGTGCGCAGAAAAACATCAATAAAACTGCAGTTATTTGAACAAACGCGTCCACTTTCCAGTTTCGAACCCACGAATACGAATTTTGATACTTACTCAATATCCCTTTTAGACGGTAAAAGGTTGCCTCCGTCCATTCTTTATAATCATTGGTAACACAAAAATATGAAAGATTTTGAATATTATTATTGAAACAAATAGAAATAATTTTTTCATTTTTTACTATTGTAATATCCGAAACTTCAAAAAAGATTCTTTCCACTTTTTGGGCGTCGGAAAAATATTTTAATAAAGAATCAATATCATCAACAATATACCCTTTTCCGTCAAACCGAATTAGATACAAAAGCCGAGTATTCACTTCTTCTTTACCCGTATTGTATTGTCGGACAATATCCTTCAATTCAGTATCTATTCTTTTTATAGCATCTGCAGTAATTGTACACGCTTCAATAGTTTCTTCTACTAGGAATTTACCCATATTCAACTCCTTACTCTTCCTCATCGTCTATGATGGGCGGGTTGATGATGTTTAGGTTGTAATTGTCTTTGCCAAATTCACAGCGGCCTAAAATGGCGGCAGGAATTTTTTTAACGGTTATGTTGGCAAAACGGGCAGATAAACCCGAATCAAAACTTTTACAGCAAACAAGCAGGCTTTCGCCGGCTTTCATATCCTGCGCAATACCGGACAGCAATTCTGCCCCCACGTGATTAGTGGTGGTATAAATATAGTCTGTTTCGCTGCTTTGGCCTTGTTTCCAAAATTGCTCAGCAGACGGCGCATATTTAAAACCTTCGTGCTTGGCTACCGCCGCGGCCAACATATCGGCATTGTATTCTTTGGATATTACATATTGTCCGTATTTGTCTTTGTTGAGCAAGCTAGGAGCTAAATAGTAGTATTTGAAACCGCCTCCGCCTTTCCAGCCGACGGCTTTGGATATACCGCCTTGATCCATACCGTCAATTACTTTTTGTAAGCGCGGGATACAATGGGTGTGGCAATGTAATGCCATTTCCACTCCAATGTATTTTCGATGCATTTTATGTGCTACTGCAGCCGTTGTACCAGAGCCCAAAAAAGAATCTAATACTAAATCTCCTTTTTCCGTCGACATCTCGAGTATGCGTTTGATTTGAACTTCTGGTTTTTTCCCTCTTTTAAACGTTACTCCACCTTCTCGAGCAATACCTTGATAATTCATATCTGTCCACAGATTTGTTACCAATTCTGCAGTCACCAATTTTCCATCCACCAATCGCATTTTATCTTTATAAAATAAAATGCGATTACCATTCAACAAAAATAAGTCCGGATGAGCAGTTCTTGAATGTTTGTAGATAATTTGCGGATTCTTTTTAGATAAATCGATTGCTTCTCTAATATCTTTTCCTACATTGGCATAATCAGGTTGCGCAAATCTAATAATTCTTTCGGGGAAATGTGTTAAACAATATTGTAAAGATTTATTATTTTGGTTTAAATATTCTTTTAAAGAGCAAAAATGCCATTGATTATATGGTTCTTCGTAGTTGATAATAATAGAATTATAAGCCTCATCATATTCTCTAGATTTATAAACTGGATGATAAACATATGAATCTTTGTCTTTAGCGTATGCCAACATCAAATCACAAACTTGAACGGGTGTTGGATTAATGGCTTTATGTCCAGTCGCAGCTCCGCGTTGTACAATTGTTTGAATAATAAAATTTTTTCTTTTAAACACCTCATCACATAAAACTTTAAGATAATGCCCTTCTTTTTCATCTATGGAAATCCAAATACTTCCATCATTACTCAATAGATTTCTCATAATTTCCAAGCGAGGTTTCATTAAGGACAGCCAAGTGGAGTGTTCTAAATTATCATCATAGCCTACTTCATTACCGTCTGCATCAATACGACTTCCGGTGTTATAGGGTGGGTCAATATAGATACATTTTACTTTTCCGGCATATTCTTGTTCCAATGCTTTTAAGGCAAGCAAATTATCCCCATAAATAAGCATATTATCGGTGTTTTTATCGCCATAGTCTTTAGTGGGGTCATGCACCAAAATCCGCGGTTCCACCTTAATAGGGGTATCTTTTCCAATCCACGTCAGTTCCAACTTCTGTTTATTTGCCATATTCAAAATCCTTCAAAAAGTTATAAAGTCATTGTACTAAATAGTCTTTTCGTATTTTGCTTTTGCATTTTTAACAAGAGATTCCAAACTTACATTGCGTTTAAGAAACGGATACAGCAACCACGCAATTCCGATTAAAAGGGCTAAATTAGTCAACAGCACCCAACCAATACATATATTATTAAAACGAAATATAAAAGCCCACATTACATTCAGCATCCCTAGCGCAAAACAGACAAAACCAATAATTACAAATACAGGATTCATAAAAAGATTTAAATTTTTAATATCAATATCTTCTTGTTCGTATCTAATAGCAAAATTAGCTTCCGCAATGGCTTCAACTACATCATAAATAGAGTTAGCCAAGCAAATTAACATATATCCAAAGGCAAAAACAAATGCTAACAAAGAAATTAACATACAGAAACAACTTATCAATGTAAAAATGGAAGACATTATAGAATTTCCTAAGTGAAAAGTATTTGCTAAACCTAAAATACCAATCAAAATAGTCGCATTTAAGGGAATTAAAACCCGCATCATAGCACGTTGCGAATCCCGCGTTTCTTTGGCCATATCATAAAGATGGTTGCTCGTTTCTTTCACATATTCTTCTGCATTTACTTTCATATTTTATTTCCTATATAATTTTTTCATAAATGTTTTATAAAATTCTTAATTCTTGCCCTATCTTCATTAGCCTTATCAGCCTTACAGTATATTTCTAAAAAAGTTACTTGCTGTTTATCCGGTTCAAATACATAAATCAACCGCAACCCTGTATTAGCTCCTTTTCCTTTAAGAGAACGGCAGGCAAACTTTTTTACTTTCATAGATAAATAATGCTTTTCATTGGAGCATAAACCTTCTATCGGAAAAGTAGCCAGAGCATTAATCCCTTTAAGATGATACAGTTCTATAACCGCCGTTTTTAGAGTGGACAAATCATCAAGCAATGAAGGATATCTCTTTGCCATCTTTTTTAATTCTCGGTCAAAAACAGTTATAGAACAATATTTAATCATTCGTGCTTTCCCTTACTGAGGTTTCGGGGGTACGGTAAAATACAGCCTCATAATCGATAATGCCGCCATCCTCTGCCGCTAACCACGGCACATCTTTATGCGAATAAGCAGAAAGTTCCTTTGCCGACCAATCCTCATATTTTTTAATAGTCAAATTGATATGTTCCAATTCTTTGCCGGACAAATGGGAAATATCGGCTTCTCGGCGAGGCAAATATTTGGTTTGTTCCCGCTCAAAGTATTTACTTTTAACTTCCACACAATCGCCATCATTTTGCATTTTGCAAATAATTTTTGCAAAATCTACCGGAGTGGGCCCAAAAGTATTTTTAATATATTTGGCTCCAATCAGCTGCTCTTCATATTTCTCATAATAATCGAAATCAATAAAATAGAGTATTTTATATAATACCGTTTGCCCCACATTGGCTTTTGCACCTATTTTGTTAATGATATATAAAAATACTTCTTTAAATTTATTGATATTTTCTTGTGGAATACTAATACGCATTTGCGGAGCTGCCTTTTGCACTTTTGCAGGAAGGACATCGTAAGAAGGCTCCTTTGGTAAACGACCATTCAAAAGATCCCCTTCGGAAATCCCAAAAAGTTGGGCCAGTTTTTTTATGCTTTGAGCAGAAGGAGTACGCCCAGCCTCATACGCGATAATCGTTTGGCGAGTAACCCCTATTTTTTCAGCCAATTCCTGTTGGGAATATCCGCTCCGCTCCCGTAATTGTTTTAAAATATTCATAGTATCCTCCCTACCATACACATTCATAGTATAGTAAAGAAACGAGAAAATGTCAAATTTATTTTACATATTAAAGTAAATTAACATTTACACCACTTTCCACCCGATGGTAAAAAGTTCCTGTTCGGTTACATCGTTTTGCAAGCGCTGTTGTAAATCGTCTAAAATACGGTCTTTACGATGAGAAATTTCATCCTGTTCCTCATATAGGCGGGCACGCTTTTGGCGGCGTAAATCCTCCTTTTCTTTCTGTTGGTGGCCCAAAGATAATTTCTCCTGTAAAGACGTGGTTTCTCGGTTTTGTTTTTTTAAGGCTTTTATTTCTTTATCCAAATCCTTAATTTCCCGTTCTAAATCGTTCTTTAAATCGTCAGCCCATTGGTCCAACTTATCCATTTCAGCGTCAAAATACTGGCTGTTCTCTTGGGATATTTGCTCCAAAATCTGTTTTTTACGCGTTTCAGCGTTTTCCACCAACTGATGACGGATTTTATCCCCAATTTGTATGGGTTCCGCCTCCACCGGCAGCGTTTTAAATAACTTTTGGGCATATTCGGGCGATAACGCCTTTCCCTCATCAGTATACATAGAAAATATTAAATACTCGGTAGTATCCAAAGCGGAAACCGTCATTTTTGTTACCCGCAAATAGCCACTTTTACCCACTAAATGCTTTATCATAGCCAAATTTTTGCCGCTATGCGTATAGTCAAACGTAATTTGTTCCTCTTGCGGTTTCCGCGCAAGTACATACTGAAGCAACGTCTGCATCATCGGCAAATTTAAATGCAAGGGGCGCGTGGCAACCAGCGACTGTTTAAGGCTATAAGTACCGCTCCATTCTTTTTGCCAAAACGGCAATTTGGGAGTGGTAATAAACACGGAATGCGTATTTTTATCGTAAGAAAATGATTTCCCCAAAGAGGCCTGTAAAAACGATAACATATACTCTTCGTATTGGGTTAAATCCGCCAAAGACTTATCCAACCCCTTAATGCGTCTTTGCACGTCTTCGTCAAAATTATCAAAGATTTTGCTCTTGGCTTGATTGGTAGCTTGAGCAATGGTATCACTCAACTGGGCTTGTAAGTTGTCAAAAGCCTGCTGAATTTCCCGCTCGGTACGGCATTTTTGAAAAATATCGGCTATGGCTTTTTCAATATCCACGCCGGATTCCAACGCCCCTAAAACAGGATCCGACGAGCCAAAGACCCCGTCAAACAGGTTTAACTTGTTTTTTAACAGCTCCAATACGCGTTGATCCGCCGCATTTGCCGTATTTAAAAAATTAATGACCACCACATCATATTTCTGCCCATACCGATGACAGCGGCCGATACGCTGTTCCACACGTTGAGGGTTCCACGGCAAATCATAATTCACCACCGCGTTACAAAACTGCATATTTAAACCTTCGGCACCCGATTCCGTGGCCAATAAAATTTCCGCATGCTCTTTAAATTCTTCCAAAATTGCGGCGCGGGTATCGGCCGACGCAATACCGGTAATTTTACCGTCTGTTTGATGGCGTTCCTTCCACTTCTTTAACAGGGCTTTACTGGCCGGATCGGTATTGGTGCCATTAAGGGTTAACGTGCATTTGGAAAAACCGTTTTTATCCAGCAATTCTTTTAAGTATTGTTGGGTACGACAGCTTTCGGTAAACACTAAAATTTTACGCGGGCTCCCCAACTGTTTTGCCTGCGCAAAAGCCTGTTCAATTCCGCGCAACAAGGCTTTTCCTTTCGCGTTTTCAGTAATACTTTGAGCCAACTTACGATAATCTTCCAACTGCTTGATTTCATTAGTAATTAACTCGCGAAAGTGCGCTTTTTCTTTTAATGTCAGCGTGTGTGAAGATTTTGGAAAGGGATATAAACAACCTTCCTGCGAATCCCCCGCTTCAGCCCAATCGTCCCGCATATCTTCCAAAGAATCAAAATCCGACGCCAAATTTACATCCGGCTCCGGATATTGCGTTTCACGCACCTTTTTTAGACGTTCCACCAGTTTGCCCAAAGTGTCCGAAATAGCAAAGGAAGAAGAAGCCAAAATCTTACGAATCACCAGCATTAATAAAGCATTATTACTGGCAGATACCCCAAAAGAAGGATTGCGAAGATACTCGGATACTTTTTCATATAAAGACAATTCCTCTTTGGAAGGCGTAAAATCTATCGTCAGGGAACTGCGTTTGGTGTAACGCACATATTGCTGCACTTGCCGACGAAGAGTTCTGTGAGCGATAGGAGAAATCCTTTGTTTAAGGTCATTAAATAAACGCTCGGCGCGGCTTTCCGCCGCCGTTTTATCCCCTTCTGGCAACATAGGAAACGAATCAAAAACTTCGGAATGTTGAATAAATTGCGATTTAAAAGATTCTAAATTGCCAAAAATCCGGTCATCCACAAAACTGACAAGCCCGTACAACTCCAGCAAAGAGTTCTGCAGGGGAGTTGCCGTCAATAACAGTTTTTTCCGTTGGGCGGTAGATACTTGAATAGAGCGGGCAATTTTATTGTCGGAACGATACACATTACGCAACCGATGAGCTTCATCTATCACCACCAAATCCCAATCCGTTAAAGCGACTTCTTTTTCCATCCTTCGTGCATATTGGTAAGAGCAAATAACAACCTTATTCTTTTGATTAAACGGAAATTCGTTACCCTCTTTTTGACATTGTTTATAGGTTTTAGTATCCAGGATAAAAGAATCTATAAAAAATTTATCGCTTAATTCCCCCTGCCACTGTTTGCGGATGGAAGCCGGTGTAATACACAGAATTTTGCGCTTATTCTCCGCCCATAGTTGACTGATTACAAGCCCCGCTTCAATCGTTTTTCCCAACCCAACTTCATCCGCCAAAATAGCCCCTTTAGAAAGAGGATTTTTAAACGCAAATAAAGCCGCATCAATTTGGTGCGGAGTTAAATCAATAGTAGAATTGAGTACAGAACGCCCGAGTTTGCTGACAGAGTTGGCCGGATTTTGTAAGGTTAAAAGTTGGGCGAAATATTGTGCTTGGGCAAATGATTTCACAAAAAACACCTATAATCCAAAAGAATTATTTAGTTACAAAAGAACTTCTTTTATTGTACTATACATAAAGCGTTTTGACAAAATACAAAAACTAGAACCATCTCTTTTAAACTTGCACACGCATACAGGCTATTCCTCACGGAAGTAAGGCGGCCGTTGTTTCATCAAACCACTTACCGGACATATACCAATCCAATATGGCGGAAATACTCGTCCACCGGCCGGCAGTTTCTATCTGCCGTTGACATTCTTCCAACGAAGGCAGAGCGGCGGACTGTTGATATTGTCCGTTCCAAAGGGGATTCTATGGAACCGACGATTTCCGAAGGCGAACTGGTAATGTTTCGCAAGACCGACGGCGCCCTGCCGCCGCGTAACAGCGTAGCTCTGTGCCGCAGAGAAGACGACCTTAAAATCAAACGGCTGGGGATTTTTAATAGTGAAAACGGCCCTCAATATCGCTTGATTTCAGACAATAAAGCAAAATATGAGCCGTTTTTGGCTGATGAATCCGTGGAAATCTTAAGAAAAATGGTTAGAATGAATTAAAAACAGCCTTTTTTGTTGCTCCCCCCGCACCGTATTTTGGCAACTTGAATACAATAAAATGTTAAGATTACAAAATTATATTTCGTAATATAAATAGCAAATAATGTTAAGATTATACTTGAAAAATGTTAAGATTATTGTTAAGATACTGGTATGAAACATTATATCTATCAAAATGAAGGTTGGCCCCATTTTACTTGGGAACATCAAAAAATAAATTCCTTATTGACCGAAGTATTAACGGCCAAAGGTTTTTTGTTTGGACAAATGTCTGCCGTAGGGCTCCAACCGCAAGACACCGCCCATTTGGACAACATCACAAAAGATATTGTTACCTCTGCCGAGATAGAAGGCGAAAAACTGAACCTCCAAGAGGTGCGATCTTCTATTGCCCGCAAATTAGGTATATCCATTGCGGACAGCATTCCCAGCAAGCGTAATGTGGACGGCTTGGTAGATATGATGTTGGATGCTTTACACAATTATAATGCACCCTTAACAGACGAACGTCTTTTTGGGTGGCATAATTGCTTGTTCCCTACCGGATACAGCGGCTTTTTTAAAATTGATGTCGCTATGTATAGGAAAGACCAGAAAGGCCCTATGCAGGTAGTGTCTGGCCCTATTGGTATGGAAAAGGTACATTATGTTGCCCCGCCAGCAGCAGAAGTGCCCGCTGACATGAACGATTTTTTGGACTATATAAATAATTCTTCGGAAAATTTAATTATTAAAGCAGCGGTAGCTCATTTATGGTTTGTATCCATTCACCCGTTTGACGATGGAAATGGACGCATTACCCGTGCAATTACCGATATGCTTCTTACCAAATCAGATAACGGAAGCAAGCGGTTTTATAGTATGTCCGCCCAAATACAAAAAGAGAAAAAAGCATACTATGGCATACTAGAAAAATGCCAGCAAGGTTCTCTTGATATTACAGAATGGATGGAGTGGTTTTTGCTTTGCTTAAAACGGGCATTAGAAAGCGCCTCCAGCGCTACGCGTATAATTTTGCTTAAATATCAATTCGTGAACCAAGCAAATGCCGACTTAAATCCACGGCAAAAGAAGATGATTGGACTTCTTTTCGAAGGATTTAATGGTAAGCTAACTTCTTCCAAGTGGGCTAAAATTAACAAAGTAACGCAAATGACGGCTAACCGGGATATTACGGATTTGTTAGGCCGCGGCTTGCTTATCAAACACGGCGACGGAAGGAGCACTCACTATACCTTACCGGATAAGATTAAAACAGAAGAAGAATTATAAAACTTCTCTTCTATAGACAGATATTTCTATAATCAGCACAATCTACGCATTTTTTGCGCAGATTGTGCTGATTTATTATGAAACTAAACACAAAAAAGAGATGGAAAAGACCGTTTTCAAAATTCCTTGCTATCTACGGACACTTTCCTTGATATTTAATAATTTTTCCCTGCATATCCCTGCTTTTTCCCTGTTATCCGTTTTAGGGAATTTAGAGAACTCTAAAAAGGCTCTTCCCGAAGAAAAACCGCTTTTATAGTATAGCTCCAAGAATTCCCAAAAGACACGAAAAATGTCAAAATTCCCTGTTCTTTCCCTGATAAACAGGGAATTTAACGTACTGGTTTTAGAGGGGAGACACCATCAAACACCCCTGCACCACCATTTGAAAAGGCACTTCGTATGGGGTGTCTTTTTTATTGGGTTGTTTTCTCCTATCCCGTCGGTAAAATACAGCGGTTTTTATCCATGCAGGTCATAGAGTGCTTTTAAGTGCGCACAAAAAAGGCCCGAAACGGGCCTTTTTCTCTAACTGCCAAATTCGCAGGATCCACTTTTCCCCTATAACTTTGTATCGATATGATTGATATAATCTAATTCGGCATTAAAACCATACTCATAATAATCTTCCCGGCGACCGGTGCCCAAATGGTGGCACAGGCACATTAGCCAAGGCCCGTAATCAGCATAAGCATCTTTAGTATACGTACGCCACACGCCAAACATCAAAAGCGGGTCTTTGAGGCACGCACCATATTTACTCAAAAACACCAAAATACCATTGGGTGTTAATTTGTCCACAAATTGACGCGGTGCGCCTTCGGTAGGATTAGTTATATACTCTCCATTCTGCATTTTGCCCATACACACAATGGTACCCATCACAGCCGGCACTCCCGTACAAGTATAAGTAGCCGTTCCCCAATCTCCATTTTCTATGGCTTTCATGGTACGCTCGTAAATTTGGTTAGCCAAATCAATCGGGCTATGGTTATAACAATTCATTTTATCCCAAAACACGTCCCCTTTTTTATCACTGCTATCACGCAGGAATAACCACGCCGCCTCCCTCCTAGGCATCAGATAGCCCTTATTTAATTGGTAAGGACCGGATAACATACTATCTAGATCCTTTTCTGACACTTTACCCGCTTCATACAGAGCATCAAAAAGCACCTCCAATTGGACATTTTCGTCTTCAAAACTGCGTTTCCATATTTCAACCATTCCATATTGTTTCATAACATCTCCTTTCTTACAGGATATAACAGTCTCACGACAACCTGTTGTCGCGCCATTTTGCTATACTATAATTACCATAGAGAGTGTACGAGGGACAAGCCCGGTGACTACACAGCAACCTGCCTAGGCAAGGTGCTAATGCTTGGAAGATGGGATTACCTCCATTAGACCCATCTTTACGATGGGTTTTCTTTTTGATACTCCTATGGAATTTATCTACAAGAGGTAATTATGAAAATAATTCTTAATAGTATGTATCAAAAGCGTTTTCCTTCGGAAATAAAAATAGATAAAGATGCCCAACTAGAAGTATTTTTATTTAAATATCTTCACTTTAACAAAAAACTAATCACGCAGGAAGATTTCAAAAAAGCCTGTGGAAACAGTTTAAGAGGAATCAAATTCCCCACAGAGTTTAACTGCAAAATAAAATGGGCTTATATTCGGTGTTTGCATAGTTTCTTAGCTGAAAAGAAAGACGTCCGTTTCCTAGACAAGTTACGCAACGACTATCCCGAATATTATAGAGCAACCGAACTTTATCTGAAGAAGTTTTATTATGGCATTATTAGACAGTTAGTAAAAGATTATCATACTAAACAAATGAGAAGAAAATATGCCGATATGATGATGTCCGGTTTAAGTCTGCTAGAAGATGCTGGGTTAAAACCGACTTTTGGCCCACAACAAACCACTAAAAATAAGTGATATTGTTTCCTCTTATCCTGCGACAATAGATTGTCGCAGTTGTTTTATATTCTATATGTAGAAGATATATAAGGAGTAAATTATGCTTAAAATGACACTCGGCGAGGCTGTCAGCCAAAATTGTATGCGCGTGGTGCGTGAATATATTGAATCGGGCGCGGACCCAAATGCATCTGCGGACGGACTTGTTCCGCTGCGTGAAGCGTGTTTTAGTGAAAACATTCCCATGATTAAGTATTTGCTAGAACATGGGGCAAACCCGAATGGACGCGACCCGGACGATGATGAAACTGTGTTGGAATCGTATATCCACCACTGTTATAAGCGTGTTAATACAGCGGTATTGCGCCGGTTATTGCGTGCAGGAGCGAACCCAAATCTACGCAAAGCCAAAGAACTACGTCCCATGTTTCATTGGGCCATTTTTAACAATATAAAACGACTGGTTTCTATCTTATTGGAATATGGTGCGGATGTAAACCAACGTGGAAAAGTGCACGACGGAGAGACTCCGCTGATGACTGCAGCTTATTTTGCCGATATTTCTATTATGGAAATGCTCCTCAAGCACGGTGCAGATGTCAACGCACGAGATGGAAGCGGATGTAATGCCTTATTCTATGTTGTTATGGGCGATTGTCCGTGGCAAGAAATACTGCCGCGGTTTAAGTTGCTTTTCAAGTATAGCATTGATTTGCACGCACAGGAAAAACACGGCAAAAACATTTTACAGTATGGTTTTCGTTTGAATAATGCCACAAAACGTTGGCTTCGCAAGCACGGAGTTAAAGAATAAACAGAATCTGACTTTTTACGCTAAATAGTAAAAGGATTTATAGGCTCTATCTTCCCCGTATCACTATCGTAATCAAAACGGCAACTTCCCGGGCTCAAAAAATGCGTGTTCCGTATGTTTAGATGTAATCCTTTGTGCGGGGAATGTAGATTAAAATCTTGACATTCTTGTAATTGGACAAATCCTATATAAGAACTAAATTCTTCTGGCAAAATAATTCTATTACGTGCATAGATGCTATTCCAGCAAACGGGGACTCCCTTAGGTAGCTTAACGAATAAAAACAACACCTTATTGCGTTCTTGTACTTGTGGCCATAGTACATCTGGTTCAAAATTTTGCCAATCCTCCAATGAAACCGTTTTCATACACACAGAGGTTTTATCTTCTTCCGGCACATCTTCATCCTTATGCCATGTAATCGGATAGTTGGCTATACATTCCATTGATTTTTGAAGAGCTTGGAATACTTGAGCAGATAAATAACCTGTTCTAAAATGGATACGATCTACCCCTGCCTGCAAACATAACAAATCACAAAAATCCTTATCAAACTCCTTGCCGCCTTCCAAAATATGGACAGGATCCCCGCCTTTTGCTATTTGCCATAATAGATTTAGGCGCCACATCCACAGGGCATTATCCTCTGCCCCACCGAAAAAAGTATATCACTCTCCCGGCGCAAATTCCCCGCATATCTGCTCGAGATTTGGATAGGGTATTTTAATACTGTCTTCAAAAGTATCCTTTTTATCTTCTATTTTATTTAAAAGAGGCTTAAAGCGTTCTACCATTTCTTTCATCGTTATCATAAACTACTCCTTTTGCTCCTTTTCTGCCGGTGTAATTTCGTATGTACCCATATTACGATCAAACAAAATATAGTCCTTATAAAAGGATTTCGCATTTTTAAGCATTAAGAATAACTGTTCCTTTTCCTTTACCCCTTTCGTGTTTTTTTCCCACATCACAATCCCTAAATACGATGACAAATACTCAGGTCGTACGATTTGGTTAGGGTGATATAAACTTTCAAACAACACGGGCACATCCTTCGGCATCTGCACGAATAGCAACAGCGCTACATTTTGTTCACGCGCTTGACTCCACAATGCTTCAGCACTTTCCTGCCACTCCGATAATGTCATGTCCTTGACGCACACAACGGGATTCGAATTAGCTGGCACGGAATCACCTGTTTCCCATGTTAGTGGGTAGAGGGCAAGCTCCTTAAGTGCAACTCGCAAATCATCATAATCTGCTCTATTAAGATCGCGGTGAAAGTAGAGTTGTGCTTTGTTTATCTTGCTTTGCAGACAGAGCAACTCTACTGTGTCGGCATCAAAAGACTTTCCGCCCTCTAGCACATGTACAGGCACTCCATTTTTTATCAGTTGCCACAGTAAATTTCTGCGCCATAACCGCAAAGCTATTTCATCTTTGCTACCAAAGAAACTATAACATTCCCCTGGCATAAAACTTCCCCAGACCGATGCCAAATTATCATAGGGAATGCGCAACCCAGTAACACAAGGTTTTTCTTCGTGCTGAAGATGGTCTAAAATAGTGGCAAACCGCTTAGATTGTTCTTTCATTGTTATCATATTTTCTCCTCTAATTTACACGGAAACCGATACCGCTGCCGTAGACATTGTGTTTAAGCTTTTGTTCGGTTTCCAACATTTCTTTGATGGCCACAAATTGTGAAGTTTTCCCTAAGATTGCCGCTTTATTCTTAACAAGGGCAAAATCACCGGGTGTCAGCTTATCCAACCCAGCCACTTGCCGGGGCGTTATCTTTAAGCCGAAAAAGTAGGAAAACGCTTCTTTTACCTGTTCACTCGTCAAAAAGTCATATTTGACCTTAAAACTAAACCGCCGCAAACTGGCCGGGTCTAATGCGTCCATTAAGTTGGTAGTACAAATAAACGGATAAGGGTGACTTTCCAGCCACGTCAGCATTTCGTTCACCCCTGAAATTTCCCACGAGTGGGAAGCTGTGGCACGGTCGCGCAAGAAACTATCGGCTTCGTCAAAAATCAAAAGTGATTTATTCTCTTTGGCCTGCGAAAATGCCTCGGCAATGTTTTTTTCTGTTCCGCCAACCCACATAGACAACAAATCAGATGCCCTGTGTTGGATTACATCCAGCCCCAGTTCTTCGGCCAAATACCGAGCGTAGGCAGATTTACCCGTCCCACTTGCTCCATACAGACAAAGCGAGAAATTCAGCCGCCCTAACTCTTTTAATTGCGCGGTGAGCGCATTCAAGTCCATATCCGCATGAATAAGCGCCGGATAAAACTTTTGCCCACTTTTGGCTTCTTCCGGCTTTTTGTTGCCCCCATTGAGGGCCTGCATCATTAAAGTAAGGTGCTTTTTCACGGTGTAGATATCCCCTTTTACTAAACGCGCCGCACGGGAAGCCCCTGCAATCAGTGCGGGCGCTACCTCAAATTCTTTAGCCAATGTTTTAGTGATTTGAGGCGTGGCCGGCAATTTGTTTTTTGTTAAATAACCTTTCCACATTTTTTGACGCAAAGGCAAAGCGGGTTTTTCAAAATGAACCGCCAGGGTGAACCGCCGCACAAATGCCGGATCAATGGCACGGATACTATTGGTCGTCCAAATGACAGGGCAAGCATTATGTTCCAACAAACGGTTCATCTCTACTTTGTTGTAACGTCCTCTTTTAGCATACATAGGGGAGAAAATATCCTCTGCCTCATCAAAAAGTAAACACGCATCCGTTACCCTAGCCAGTATTTTTTGCTTGCGGTACAGACTTTTTAAACGATTACTGGCTTGCTCCTCTTCTTCGTCTTCCCGTGTTTCACACACAGTATAGAGCTTTTTCCCCGCGTGAGCGGCCAACATAGCCGCAAAACTGGTTTTCCCGGTCCCCGGTTCACCGTATAATAGGATATTGCATCCTTTTTCCAAGCTGGCGCGCTTGAATAATTTGAGCGCCAACGGAGTTTCCTCAATAAAATCAAAATCTTTAGCTTTCCACGGGCTTTCTAAACTATCCCCCACAAAAGCGGTCCGCATATCCGTTTGATTTTCATAGGGCGTAGTTAAAAATGCCCCGATATCCTCTTGTAAGGATAAAGTTTGACGCTCAAAACGGGCTGATTCTATAAATCCCCATTGTCTTAATTTGCTATGACGACCTGTTAATTTATCTATATCACAGCGGGAACAATGCAGCAGGTGTTGCAGCATGGACAAATTCCCCGAATGATGTTCATTAAAACGGCAAGCAAACCGGCCTAACAGTTCGGTAGTATGATATAAGGTTAAAAATTCTAAGATTAGTTTCTCTTCGGGTTTTAACTCAAAAATCTGCTCCAAAAAATCTAAATTCTGCGCCAAATATCCCGGTTCTTGTTTGAGGGATTGCGCTGCTAATTTATCAATTTCTTTTTTCCACCAATTCCCGGCGCGCGAAATATAGGACTTGGAATTTTCCTTTTTATGTTGAGCAGGTTGTTTTAAACGGTAACCTTTTGTCCAAAAATACAGTCCACGTTCTAAGGCATCTTCTTCCATGGCATTACTTTCTGCCCAATCTAAGAGTTGGTTCACGTAATAAAATACGCGGTATTCTTCGTATGAATAAGTCATGTTGATACTCCTTTTTCAGTTTAGTTACTTATAGTGTAGAAAACCCGTGCGACAGCACCACGTCGCACCAAAGCCACAAAAAAGACCTAGGCAAATGCTAGGTCTGTTCCAATGTGCTATTTATAAATATTACGATAAGAGATATTCTTTAAAGCATTGTTTTACTAACAAAAAATATTCCACATCATTTAATTTAGTACTTTGTGGATGATATACATTTAATATCAGTTGCCCAGTTGAAGGGAATCGCCCTATCATAAAAGCTCCCTTCTTGTTGCAAGAGGGAATTTCTTGCCATGCTCTTTTATACTTACGGTCAACTACTTCCCCAAACAATTCTCCTTCATCAAACATTTCATTTACTTGATTTGCATTGATAATAATATCCGGATTAATAGCTTTTATTTGGCGCATTAGCAATTGTTTATTTTGCTTATAATAAGCAAGAATTTCTCTGTGTTTAGATTTACTTGTTCCTCCCATTTTATTGATATTGATAACAGCTATTTGAGGAACAATTATGGGAAATTTTAGTTTTGCATCACTCATTGAATCCCAATTTTTCTCTAAAATTGCGGAAGAAATTTGTACTACCCGGCGATAGGTTTTATGAAAACCGCCCCAATTTTTCTGTTTTGCTTGATAACCCAATGCCCAAGCCAATTCAAAATCTTGCCCATTTGTTTCTTTCAATATCCATAAAATTTTGTAAGGAGCACATTCATATTGCTTTTTGTCAATAATACCATCGGAAACACCCATTAAAGCCAGTTGGTTTAATTCTTCTAAATTCGGCATACATTTCATCCTTTGAAAATGTCTTTATTATCTTTTTGGTGTTCCCAAAACACTTTTAAATCTTCGACAGCGTTTTGATTATCTTTTAATTTTTCTTGCCAAAACTTATTGATTCCTTCTGCAATTGCTTTGAAATCTTCTGGGCTAATAAAATCACTCTTGGCATTATTACAAATATAGCATGCTAATTTGCAATTATCTGCATTATATATATTTTTATTTTCTGGAAAAGTTTCAAGGCGTTCTACTTCCAAATTAAACCCTCTTCCACGATCATATGCTTTTTTTGTTTGCCCATTTTCATCTGGTGTATACTCTTTAAAGTAACGTTGTGCATCTTTCTCGCGAACACCACAATAACAACATGTTTTTTCTTCTTTAAAATACCAATCCACAAATGCTTTTTTACCAATTTTGAAACAATTATCAAATTTGTTTTTTTCTTCTTGTTTCAATGTATCATATAGATTTTTTTGTTTCGCTTCTTTGCTCGGGACATATCTAGTCCACCCGCCAAAACCCACTCTGCGAGCTTTATTGTTAAGCAAATTTTTGACGTGCTTAATTTCTTCTTGAATATCTTTATCCTGGCAACATTCATTATATATATCCTCAAATTCCTTTTTTAGCTTTTGCTCATTGGTAGTCCCATCTGTTGTCTTATCTTTCCAATAGTCCGTACCTAGTACCGATGCTTTAATAAATTCTATTTCTCTCTCATTCATCATATTCCCTCGTTAAACAATGTACGGCACCGCCGTACTGAGATATTTGCTCGCAATCCACGCGCACAAGAGGCTTGCGGGTGTGCTTTTTCATTATGTTAACAATTTCGTCGTCTTCGGGCAAATTAAATTGCGGAATAAAAACAGCCTGCGAAGTTTCCAAAAAATTCACGTAAAGGCCTTTGGCACTTAACCAGTTGTTTTCGTCTATCCGGCATAACAAAGGCACCGTCTTAAAATGATGAAAACTAGCTAACAAATTGCTAGATTTATCATCAAGCAACGTGTCCAGGGCAATATCTCCGTCAAAAATGTTTGTCGCGCCCTCCATTAAAAAATCACCTAAAAACTGGATATACCCGTCCATATGGCCAATTTTATCGCCTTTTTGTTGGGGTAGCCATAGGATTTCCTGCACGCCGAGCGCACGCTTTAATTCTTGTTCCACACGTCCCTTTTGCGCAGGGTTTGATTTATGGAAAATCGCTTGTTTTTCCAAGCAAAATGCCTGTTTCTTGTCAGGGGACAGCACGATATTTCCCCCGTCTATACGCACATTACACGGTTTAACACGCGGGAAAGCACCCCGTACCTGTTCGCGGATAGCATCCGTAAATTTAGGCGTGTAATTAGCATAGCGCGGATCAAAAAATTGCTGATACAACTCTCCGGTTTGTACGTTTTGCACAGGCAAAAAATCGCGCACCCATATATCGGGCAATTCCAACGAGCGCACCTCGTGATATTGCTTTAACTGCGACACAAAATGCTCATAAAATTTGGCGTGGCCGGGATATGTCTGCTCTGTGTACCAAGTGGGTTTAGCTATATAAATTACTTCATTTTTGGTCATGTATCCACCGCCAAAACAGCTCTTTTTTATGCTCGGCTGCAATAATCACGCGGTTGTTGGGCCAGTAATATTCCAAGTCCATAACAGCCACCGCATCTATTACGCTACGCGGCATGAGATATTCGCTCCCCATTACCCGCACTAGCAAATCCAAATCAACTAACTCCTGCCACGCCACCTCATGTTTCAAATACAGCGTTGGCACATTGAGGTCCTTTTCCAGTTGCGAAATGAACAACGGCTGGGGTTTTAACTGGTACACATAGTAATAACTAAATACCAGTTTGGCTACATCGGACAAAGGCGGCAAAAAACTGTCTAATTCCGCAAGCGCTTTCTTTACCTCCGGTTGTTCCAGCGCCGCAAGACCGTCTTGTTCCACGCCGTCCAAGATAGCGTCAAAATACCTAAACAGACTAAACGTCATAATCAACTCCATTTCCTTATTTGTCATAGGACTAGGATAACAAACTCTTGCGACAACATCTTGTCGCCCCGATGTGCTATACTTTTTGTAAGAGGTAACTATGCAAAAAGAAATGCACAACAAACTAACACGTCTTTTGTATGAACTTAACGCCCTAGATAAAGGGCAAATCCGCTTAAAAGATATGGCGGTGGAAACCGGTGTAGCGGTGCGCACCATTCAGCGGGATATGAACGATATTCAAGAGGCCGATTTCCCGCTTTGGAACCCTGATCCCGGCGTATATGCCTTTATAGAAGGGTTTTCGCTAGAGCGCATGAAACTCTCCAGCGCGGAGGCCTCTATTTTGGTACTCATGAGTGATATGGCATCCTCGCTAGGCGGCAATTTCGGGCACTCGTTTGCCATGCTTAAAAACCGCCTATTAGCCACTCCGCAGGATAACCCATTCTTTATCAAAATGAATAGCGGAGAAATGTATAAAGATACCCCCATTACACGTACGCTGGAAGAATGCGTACGCGGACGTGAATATGTGAATATATGCTACAAAGGCGGGAGCATGGCGTGTTACCCTGTGCGACCATTAAAGTTAATGTGGGTAGACGGGTTTTGGTATCTTTTAGCTTTTACAAATGACGACAAACTCTTAAAATTCCGCTTGGAAAAGATTACCTCTGCCAAAGCCCTAAACAAACCCTTCAAATATAATAAAAATATTGATAAAATCTTGCGAGAAAGTACAAACATATGGTTTGAAAAAGACCGCCCCTTATCGGTGCAGTTAGAAGTATCGGCCGAGTGCGCGCATTTCTTTAAACAAAAGAACTATTTTCCGTTGCAAAAGCTAGAAAAGGAGCTCAAAGACGGGCGCATCGTCCTCTCGTGCAAAGCCGCCAAAGAGAACGAAATTTTGCCCACCATTTTGCATTGGTTACCGCATATTAAGGTGCTATCCCCCGCCACATTACACACGCGGGTAAAAGACGTATTAAACGATTATTTAAGGAGTGTAAAATGAAGAAAATTTACTTAATTTTGGCCTTAATGATTGCCGCCGGAGTGGGATATAGTGCGGCACAAATTCAAATTAAAATGGAACAAGTTAAAACAATTACCCAATATGCCAGAGCGAATATCGCCCGCTACGATTTAGGCGATACAGAATGCTTTGTGGAATCGACGAGCCACAGTATGTTCTGCATGATGAAATCAAATTAGTAATATATTTTATAATTAAAACAGATTAGAATTTAAAAGGAAAAGATATGAAACAAGAAAAAGCTATCTTTGAATTAAAAAATAATGTTAAAAAAGCATATAATAAAGAATTAAATATTATAAAAAAATTAGAAAAAACGAATCGCATTTTCCGTGGGCATGTTTCCTCTATGAGTTCAATTGTAGAAGATGCAATTGCCAAATTTATTCTCAAAGTCACTTCCTCAAAATGGAAAATTTTTTTAGACTCATCAGTATCTATTAAACTTGATCAAAAAAGAGCAAAAACCTTTCGACCAGACATGCTTTTGCTTGATGAAAGGGAAAATGTAAAAGCAGTTTTCGAAATCAAAACAAGTATGGGATACTATCGTGATGCAACTGAAGTTATAGACAAGTTGATCGATATGCACACGGCGTTTGTTAAAGAACACAACCTCAACTGTTCCTTCTCACGAAAAGGTAAACAAAAATCCTTACACAAAGAGGCTAAATATCAGAAAAACGTGAAGTGTTTTATCATCACTTATTCTGATAACGCTTGCGATGAAAATTATCACAAACAAAACAAAAAAAATGCGAGGAAAAAAGGAATTGAACATTTTGTGCTCTTTAAAGGCTGGTATGATGAAGCTGAAATACGTCACGATGATATTTCAGCCTTTATAAAACAATTGAAACAATTAAAATAAAAATCTGATAATACCATTCACAATAAATTTAAACGAAAAGGAAAAGTTATGAAAAGAGAATCTCTTAAATTAAATACTAAAACATTTAATTCTATATTAGAGATGCGTGAAAGATTAGCCCAGAAAAGCAATTTAAATCGCTACGACTATGATGAAAGATTGTTGAAAGAATATATAAAGCCGCCCTTGCTTGAAAACCATAATCTGGAATCCGCATATTTTAAAGCAACGCTGATAAATTCTTTCTATAGTACAAGAATGGGTGCGGAAACGCTATTTAAAGTGGCAAAGAAAATTGAGATTTATAAAGACAAAATTAACGATATTTTGTTTTCAAGACATGTCGTCCAAGAGCAACTAAACTCCCTAAATCCTTTTACAGAAATTAAGGTGGAGCGTGGTGAAGATTCGTATGGTCCTTATTCTTTTTTAACGAAATATTTGGCCATTCATGATCGTTTATTATGCTATCACCATTCACAACATAAACAAGAATATTCTAGATTGCCAATATACGATCAGTTAGTTAGTCGATGTATTGTTAATTTGGAAAATAAAAAGCAGTTAGAAGCCACTCATAATAACTTGAGGAATTATCAAAATTTGTATAGGATTATCTCTCAAATAGCCCAAATGATGAATTATGGAGACAATCTAACTTCTGTCGATAATGTTTTTTGGGCAATTGGAAAATATCTATGGGGTAATAATAAGGCCAAATCCATTAAAGAATTTAATGAAGAAGCGATGGCTGGAAAGATTATAAAAAACATGGAGGAATCTTTGTCGTTATAGTCTGGCAAAGAGATGAAGCTATTCGCTCACGCTGTTCCTTAGTACATCTACAATTTTAACCATCGCCCATGTGTCTTGCTCACAGTATTTGAGTAAATCTTTGCGTAGTTGCTCTAACTCGGCAGGTGGCAGTTTTTGCACGTATAACACGTCAAAGGCATCCATAGCGTCCCCACCGTTGGCAACGGCCATGCCTTCGTAGCTCATTTCGGGTACGAGTGCGGGTAAAACCTTTTTAATAGACCAACTACAGTGCATTTTGGGGTGTAAATAATCCTGTTTAAAAGGATCGCCAGTATCCATAAAGCGTTCCGTCATGTCCAACAGGCGTTTAGCATCCTTTTCGGGGATGGGTAAATCGTGCGCCATCTCTTTCATGCGCGTCTTCTCAAAAGCCGCATTGTGTGCCAATATAGTGCCACTATTGCCGATATATTTAAGTAATGCCTCTACACACCCATAGCGTGGGTCTTCCTTGCCCGTAGAAAGATACTCATAATGTTCAAACTTGCCGTTTGGCTCGCGTTGCACATGCAAAGAAAATTGGAACGGGATCTGCTGATAGGGCCGCGAGTATTTCCATAAGGGAACAACGGGTTGCGTCGTCTCAAAATCCAAATAATAAAGCGGGTACTCCAGTTTATTAAGCCACGCGGCCACCGCCGCATGGTCAATATAGGTCTTACCCGTGCGTAATACCTCTACCCAACGGTTATATTTTTCATTATCAAAACTATTCGGCGGCAAATCGGCTATGCGCAAAATCCCTTGCGCCATAAACTTGCGCGCCCGATTGCCGCGTAACAACGCAAACACGGAATCTTGCGGAATATCTTTCCAACAATAGTCGTGACATTCACAATCAGCACACCCGCTTTTATCCAGTTCGACCGTCGGTTCAGTACCCACGAGTAATTTCTTAATATCCTCTAAATTTTCTTCAATATCTTCATCCGAGGAAAGTTCGCTATCCATCGGGGTTAAAAGAAAAAGCTGTTGTAAGTCCGGCTCATCCGTTTCCATAAAATAGTCGCTATTTATGTGCATTAAATAACAATGCTCCGGCGAAACCCCACAATGCGTAAGCACATAGCGTTGGATAGAGATGTCGTCCACATAAATTGGATCAATTTCGCGCCCGCTACTTTTTACTTCCACTAAATTCCACCCGGTAGGCGTTTTTTCCAAAATATCCACAAATACCAAAATACTGTTATAGGCAAAAGCGGCCTCATAGATCGCCGGTACCCCTTGCGCCATGAGTTCCTGCGTGCGTTTAATGGCCTCTTGCGGGTTTTTGGGTCCGTCTTTGACAAGTACCCCACCCGGGAAGCGCTTCCATGCAAGTTCGCCGATAAAGTGCCCTCTATCAAAAATTTTTTGCTGGGCAGCATCTGGCGGCGTTAGCACCTCTTTTTTATTGCGGTACAGCCACAAGCGTTTGGGGCAACTGCGGTATTTTGTGTATTGTGATTTGGATAAATTCATACGCACCTCTTAAAGTTATGATAGCACATCAAAAGGCCCAAAACATAATGCTAAGGAGTTTGCCGTCTTTGTCGTACAAATCGCACGAATACGCCAAATCTCGCTTGGTACGCTCTAGTAGTTCTTCGCCATCTTTGGCAAACAAGTGCGAAACGCCTTTTTCATCTGTTTTGGAAATAATTTCAAAATAAACATAGCCACGATCGGTAACGTAGGTACCGCCCCATACTACTTTATCCCAAGGAATCCCTTTATCAATCATCCCCTGTGTGCCACCACAAGCATTGATAAGATCGTTAAAACGCTGCATATTGCCTTTAATTGATTCAAATTTCATACTCGTCATCCTCCTCTGTATTGTAATCAAATGCTTTGCTAACCACATTGCCTTTTTTATCGTACAAATTCCACCAAGTTACTACCGTTTTTACAGACATGATGTGTTTGATCCTAAACTCGGTTACTTCCAGTTTATCTTCTCCCACTTGCTTAACAGTATACTTTTTATTAATGGCCTCATCTTTGGCATATTTTACATTGGCCCAATCTATGGGATGTTTCAGCACAAACGGCTGCTTGTCCTCTTCGTCCCACTTGGCTTCTAACTTTTTGTGATGTTCACGCCAAAGCATATCTTCCACAAAAAACGCTTCACAACGGGGCAGGTAATCCTCGTCCAAATGGTGATTTAATGCGCACTTTTTAAGGTCATTCCAATAGTCATCCTCGGTATATCCCCTGTAGCCAATCCAGGATATTTCCGGTTCCTCATCATAATAAAAGCGGTTCTCCGCACGGTTCCAATGACGGTAATCATAAATAGAAATCCCGAAACGTACACCTAAAATAGTTACCTCTATGCTTGGGCCGGCATGGTCCGTATGGCGAGACCATTCAAACTCTATTTCAAAGGCCTCACAACCAAAATACGCAATTTGCATATCCAGAGCCTTATATTTCATGCCCAAAAAATGGTGGATAACCTTACTCCAATTGATTTTTTCAACATACTTCCAAAACATAACTACTCCTAGCCCCGGCCACCGTGATGACCGGGGCATCTACTTTACCCTCTACGATAGAGTGGCCCACCGCAAGACGGGCATTTCATCCCGGCAGGCGGAAAGGTAAACGTAAACATCTGTCGGCATTTGCTACATTCGTATTTTTGTTCAGCCATAGTTGTTCTCCTATCTAGTTTTTACTACACCTATAGGATAATAAACCCGCGCGACAACACTATGTCGCAGCATGTTATAGTCCGTTCCAAACTTTTTCGTACTCCTCAAAATTTACTCGGCCCTCGGCAAGATTCATTAGTTCACGCAATGTTAAATTAGCCGGGTTTTTATATTCCAAAATATCTGCTACGATACGTGGGGATAAATAACACAAGTTGATATACCGCATAATGGTACGCTTTGTCATACACTGTTCTTTCTCTAAATCTTTAATATAAATCCCCTGTTCTATCCGTTTTTTCAGTTGCCAACCGCGCGCAAGCCCCCGGACTAAACTTTCGTTTAGTTGTCGCACCGTTAATATATTTCGTGCGGTACCGTTTCGCAATTTTACCGAGGAAACATTTGCCACCATAAAACTATCCCGCAAGTAGATTTTATCTTCTATCCTTTCCATTTTCAGCGGTTTAGTATCAACTTGCCCCGACATTTTCGGGCAGTTGCCTAGATCGACTTTTATTTGTTTTTCGTCTAAAAATAATGTCAAATAATGCTTTTTATCCACGGTTTGACATATGGCCTTAGTAATCCATGCGCTTAATTGCGCGTCCGTAATAGCACTCATGTTCGCCAACGGCTCAATATCGTCAAAACCTGCCTTTTTGAGCATACTTAACACAAACCTGTCCAACTGCTCCACGGGTAAATAATGGCCTCCGACACCATTGTAATAATACAAAAACTTCTTACCCTGCTTTTTTGATGAGGTAAAGCGGAAATTCTGCCCCTTATCATCGTATAATTTGCCCGCCAATACCGTTTTATGGCATTTATAGTGCAAGAAGGCGTTCGGATCGTTAATTCTTCGGTGTATAAGCGTTTGAACTTGCTCCCATAAATCCGGCGGTACAATTCCCGGATGCTTACCTTCATACACTTTGTTTTGAGCGTAGTGCGCGATTTTTCCGATATAAAGCGGATTTGTCAAAATGCGCTGCACATTACTTTTGTGAAACTGCCCACCGCCATGTTCCCGTTTGCTGCGCCTAGCCATCCATTTCTTCGTACAAATACCTTGTGCGTTAAGGTAATCGGCAACAGCAAACATATTCTCAGTTTCAATATATTTTTGAAAAATCAGCCGGACTAACTGCGCCTCTTCTTCATTTACACTAAGTTGCCGCTCATTGGCATCATATCCAAGCGGCGGCGTTCCTCCCATCCATAACCCTTTGGCCTTACTGGCAGCAATTTTATCGCGCACACGCTCGGCAGATACTTCCCGCTCAAATTGTGCAAAAGACAAAAGCATATTAAGCGTGAGTTTTCCTATAGAATTGCTCGTATCAAACGACTGAGTTATAGATACAAAGTTACACTCGTACTTGGCAAATTCCTGCATCATTTTATGGAAATCAAAGATAGAGCGCGAAAGACGGTCCACTTTATAGACGACAACTACCTGTATATTGCGCTCGCGGATTTCTTCCAAAAGCGCTTGCAAGCCGGGGCGCTCCATCGTGCCACCGCTAATCCCGCCATCCTCAAAAGTTTTATAATACTCCCACCCGTTACATGCTTGCGAGAGGATATAGGCCTTACACGCCTCTTCTTGGTTTTGGAGCGAGTTAAACTCCATATCCAGTCCATGCTCCGTGGATTTACGTGTATAGATTGCACAGTTAATTTTTGGCATATTTGTTATAATTCTCCTATACACAGTAATGCTTACTATCGGGAGATAAGTCAAGGAGATAAAATTTTATGCCGTACAGAAAAGACGAGAACTGGTACATTTCATACCAGAGGAAAGATGGGCAAAATAATGATTATTATATTTTCCCAAAAGATAAACAGGCCTTTTGGAAACTTGCTGAAGAAAATGGAGGAATTCTTTTGCGATTTATAAGCAAGTTTTCCTCACCACTTCCGCAAACGCAACATTTTATTACAATTTCCAAAACACCACATACGAGCGATGTATCCACTTTTATTCGTACCAGCACCATAGGAAATACCAATATTTCAAAACTATTTAAAGATACTATTGTTTTAGCTGTTCCTAAAGGCGAAGAAGAAGCATTAGGGTACCGTTTATTTGCTTTTAACTATGAAAATGAAACTATCCGCGTTGAAAAAGAAATTAAAAGACAAAGAGAACTTTACCAATCTTTTCAAGAGCCGGTTGGCCCGGAACCAAAACCACAATGTTCTGGTGTTGTTGCACACGCTATTTATCCCCGTGATATTCGAAAAAAAGCAAATGCTATCCGAAAAGCCAATTTTGTGTGTGAGATTTCTAATAGCCACAAACTATTTAAATCCCGATCTACCAACCAAAACTATGTGGAAGGGCATCATCTAATTCCATTAAAACAATGGGATAACTTTCCATTTTCTTTGGATGTAGAAGCAAATATTGTAGTACTATGCCCCCATTGTCATAAAATGTTACATCATGGGAAAAAAGAAGAAATTAGGCCGCTATTAGACCTCTTATTTCAAAAACGAGAGAAAGAGCTTGCCGGTAAAGGAATTAAACTTACTATTGAGCAACTATCTTCCTATTATGGATTTAGCTACTGAGTCCAAAAAACGCGGGGCCACTTACATGGCCCCGTGTTATCTTCTGCGCTATTACCGTTAAATTGGGATAGATATTATTTTCCCACTCGTATTCCTTCTCCCCCTTTACGGTAACTTGATATATTTTACCCTTGTATTTCTTGGTTAGGATAGTCCCTATTGCCAAGGAATACTTATTCTTATTGGCTCGTTGGATATATTTCTCTGGGTTGCTGGCGTATTTATCTAGCCTAGTGATATACTTTTCTGCCAATTTACAACTATACAATTCACATTGAATAGTGGATTTGGTACAAAATCTGGGACAGTGAATAAGGATAAAAGTATAATGGATTGTATAGGAGAACTGGGAAAAGGGTTATGAAACGAAAGCAGTATACAAAAGAGTTTAAACGACAGATATTGGAGCTAAGAGAGCAAGGCAAATCGGTGAGAGAAATCAGCAGCGAATATGGCATAGATGTGTATCAAAATGGTTAACTAATCATCAGGTATAGTCTCTTATTTACTGTCCCACTTTGTGTACCAATACCACAACCCTTGCAGATTTAGCCGTTCTGATAAACCTCATCCGGCGTTTGATAACCAAGACTGCTATGCAATCTTCTTCTATTTTACCAACCTTCAATATATTTAAACAACCATAATTTAGCCTCCTCGTAATTTCTGTATTGTTTCGTATAAGATTCTTCCTTTTGTGTGATATTTAGGTAAAGATGCAAGATTTAGTAACAGCATCAACCTTATTTTTATCAAGGATTTCTCTTATCTTCCCTACTAATGGATAAAACCACATAACTTCATCTATATATTTTTTTCGTATAATATCCATTAGCGGGCGTTTTTTCATTTTAAAGAGTTTGAGATATCTCAAACTCTTTTATAGTATTTATTTCTACTATTTGACTTGCTGTTTGAGAAAATGTGTCAGATGAAATTAGAAATATAATTGTTAGGGCAGAAACCTCAATATACCGGCTATGTTTCGGTGCAAAAAAATTTCATCTTATGTTTTTTATAAGCTTGTGAAAAAATAACTTTTATTATACAATATAAGAAAAATTTTGAAAAAGTAACAATTCTAATTCAGATTTGTTGATGTAGTGCTAAAATAAAAAGAGAAAAAGGAGAGCACATTATGAGATCAATAACAACATTTGATTTACAGTATGCACACCGCTTTTACGGGTTTAAAGGTGAAGCTCAATATTTGCACGGACACACAGGCACGTTAACAATTGAAGTTGAAGATTCTGTGAATATGGGTGTAAATATGGTATTTCCTTGCAATGAAATTCAAAAAACTGCATGGAATGTTTTAAAGAATTTTGACCACGCTCTAATTTTAAGAGAAGATGACCCATTATTACCTGCTATCTTAGGAGTATATGAACAACAAGGAATTAGAAATGGAGCCCCTCAAAACACAATGAAGGGCGAAGCTTTTAAAACCGAATTGGCAACAGCTTATCCTGAGTGTAGAGTCGTTGTTACGAAAGAAACTATGACAGTTGAAGGGATGATAAAAATTGTTTATGAACTTTTAAAAGACAAATTAAATATTGCAAAGATTACTTTTACTAGTGGTGTAAATGCTGCAACTTGTGATTACACGGTAAACGCAACATTAGATCGTTGTCCGTTGTGTGGAATTGCATTGACAACAGAGGGTGTTTGCCCTAAATGTGGTTATAGAAAATAATAATATATAGGCCTAATTGCCAAAAAAGTTGATAATACCGTCTTAAAAATGATTTTATAGGGAATATGATAAAAAAACGTATCCCAAATGTGGTGGTATAGAACTTCGAAAATACGGCAGTAACAACCTACGAAAACAGCGCTATCAGTGTAAATACTGTAGTGCTGTTTTTGTCTTGAAACAAGATTTAACCTCTTATATATAAATCACTATACCATACCGGAACTAGCAAAAAAATATCGTTACAGTGAACATACCATCTGGAGACGATGAGATACCTATAAATTTAACAAACCATATCGTACGAATTATACTTTATCAGTAAATTTAGTATTTGATGCCTTCTACTTAAAACGTGGGTATGGCTGGTTAGTGTTTAGGGCTGATGGTAAGACCATACACTACAACAAGATAACCTACGAAAGAGCAGCTAATTTAAGTCATTTGGACCGTTTAGGGTACGAGTACAAGAGCATAACCATAGACGGCCGTAAAGGCGTATTAGCGTATTTAAAGGTCCATTACCCGAATGTACCCATACAGTACTGTATGTTCCACCAAAAACAGACTATTAGGCAATGTTTAACTAATAACCCTAAAACGCCTTGCGGACAAGAACTAAAAGACATAGCCAACCACTTAAAGGACTATGATACAGATAGTTTATTAGTAAGGTTGAATGAAGTAAAACAACAATACAGAGATTTTTTAAAAGAACGAAATGAAGAGGGAAGATATATGCCCCGTAGAGTAAGAAGGGCAATACGGAGTTTATATACCAATGCCCCTTACTTATATACTTACAAGAGGTACCCAGAGCTAGAAATACCCACCACGACTAACAGTTGCGATGGGTATTTTAGCCATATTAAAACCAAGTTAAGGGTACATAGTGGGCTAACAGCAAAACATAGGGATAAACTTATTGAGTTTATGCTAAATATCAACTTTTTTGGCAATTAGGCCAATAATTTAAAAAGGGCCACCCTTAACCGCCAAATAACACGTATTTTGATATGCGAACTGACCTGCTCCCCAAGCTGAAGCACGGGGATTCTTTTAGGTATTAATAAAGAATAGAACAGCAAAGAAATTGAGGGCCCCTTGTTTGCTAATAAACTATAGATTTAAATATCTCGCAAAAATACGCTTATTCATACCGCTTGCAGCTTCATACCCGCGCAAGGATTTCCTCTTTAATATTATCTTCCCCCCAAAAAATCTAATATAAAAAAGACACTAGCAATAGTTAGTTAGAATATGATATTCTTAATATAAGGAGTTTTTATATAGGAGGAATGTAAATGAAAGCGAAATTAGCCTTAGTAATTGGATCGCTTTTTTTATTTGGCATCGCTCAAGCGAATATTTTGGTAACGCAAAACGGAAAAACAATCCAATATAAAAACGGTTCCACAGTCAAAGTCAACGCACCGATTGAAACAACCGTTAATTATAATAATGTTAAAGTTACAGTTCCGGCACGTGTCGTTATAGAAATTTCTCAGGCAAAAAACGGTAACGTTATTGTAAAAGGGAAAAATCTGTCCAACGTCAAAATAGGAGATATCTCCGTTGCGTCCGACGGCGAGGCCGTATTTACCGTTAACGCTAAAACCGCCGATATTACGGTAAACAAAGGTACGCTCTATGTAAAAAACGCGGACGGACAGTTTAAATCCGTCAAACAGGGGGACTCTTTTGGTACCCGCGCAAACACCGCCGCCGCGAATACGCCCGCCTTTGTAAACGAAGCCGTTTTCAATGAAAATACGGCTTCCCAGCAGGCCGTTGGAAACGTGACAGAAGAAGAAGTATTAAGCCCTTCTTCTCCGCGCTAATGGGAGAAATACATATTATTATGAAGAAATTAGTAATTTGTTTTTTGAGCCTTTTGATGGCGTGGCCGTTGGCCGCGCAGACGCCGCTTACGTTTACCGCGTCCGAAGATCTCAGCTATGATGACAACATCTATCTGACCAAAGACGATACCAAGAGTTCCGTTATCAGCACCACCCGCGTCGGCACCAATTACGAAGCCAACATTCCAGGCAGCGGGCTGACGCTTTCCGCCAATGCCTTATTGGGATACAACGCCTATACGGAAAAGCCGTCTACCAACAACTATTGGGATGCGTTTGCCGGCGTACAGCTGCAAAATGACTGGATGAAATTGGGCGACCGCTTCGTTTACACCTCCGATCCGGCTAACAGTGAATTGACGGACCGCGCCAAACGCTTGCAAAACGTGGGTTATTTATCTATGAAAACCTCCACGGAAAAAACGTTTGGTTTAGGTTTTACGGCGGAAGATATCTTTGACCGCTATATGCAAGCCCGTTGGAGCTATTTGAACCGCAACCGCGTCAACTTGGGCGTACAAGCGTTCTACAACGTCTCCCCCAAGACCAACTTCTTTGCGGAGTACGTCTATTCCGACATCAGCTACAGGAGCAACAAAATCAACGAATCTACGGGCAGCAGCCTTGGCCTCGGCGTCAACGGCCAGCTGGCGGCCAAAGTAACCGGTACGGCCAAAATCACGTATGATATGCGCGATTATGACCACGATCTTGCCGGAGCCAAAAACTATAATGATTTGTTGGGATATTTCGCCGAACTGGAATGGACTCCGACTGAACAAAATACGGTAAGACTGTCCGGCCAGCGCAAAATGGAAGAAACCACCTACGGTCCGAACCGCTATTTTGCGGATACGGTGATTTCGCTGTACGGGTCGCAGAAAATCTACAGCAAATGGACAGCTTCTCTGACGCTTTCTTGGGAAGATATGGACTATGCCCGCGAAGTAGCCGGCACCAAACGCAACGACGATTTGTGGATTGTCCGCCCCGCCGTGGATTACCAGTTTAAAGACTGGCTGTCCGCCGGAGTATGGTATCAATTCCGCACGCGCCGTTCTAATGAAGATTGGGCCAAGTACGACCGCAATCAATTCGGCGTATACGCCCGTGCGATGTTCTAATTTGCCGCTATCTGATAGAAAAAGAGGGACACGAATAGTGTTCCTCTTTTTTTATGGATAAGGGTTTTCCCCCCCGTGCATAATACAGAAGCGTAGCCCGCAGGCATAACATTTCATTCCTACGTCATCCCGTAGCGTCTTTATGCGGTCTCTCGTTGTTATGAATTAGGGCTCCTGAGTCTGGCGGGCCGCTTACCTTTCCGGAATGACAACAAAAGAAAAAAGGGGCATCCCGTAAAGTTTCTATACGGGAACTTTTCCTCAGAAAACGACAGATTCCCGATTACAACCTTCGGGAATGACGAGGTGAGTGACAAGATTTCCGATTACAACTTTCGGGAATGACGCAGAAAGTTGTTCCGCAATAACAGTTGGAAGTATGCCAGTCATACGCGCCCCCTGCATAGCTAAAATACAATTACTCTCTTTTTTCGCTTTTCTGCTAATCAGGCGCGGCAGGCCAATACCATTACGTCATACGGCCCCAAAACGGTATTATTCCGCGTGCCGACCAAGCGTTTGCATTTTGCCGTCAGCAGTTCCGCCGGAAGAGATGCCTCGCTGTCGGAAGCATTGACAAGCACCGTATATTTTTTTCCCTTATACAGCCACGTTTTAGCCGACAAAGGGCTTTGGACGGGGAAACCTAAGGCGGACGGCGTGCCCTTTTCAAATACTTTTTTTAGCCGCGCCAGTTCCCGCGTAACTGCTGTTACGCGGCGCCACCATTCGGGGTTGGCCTCGGGCAGCGGTTTCCCGTTAGACGTAAACACAAAATAAAAAACGCCCTCCGCCCCGTTTATAATAGAATGGTAGGACATAAAACGGATTTCACTTTCCGTGGGAAAACGCCCGATTCGGTCGTTATCGGGGCGATGCTGTTTAAACTCCTTCCAATTAAATGCCTGCACCACGCCCCACAACGGCTTCTCGGACGCGGCCAAAGAATCCTGCCCCTGTTTAGCCAGCGCAATTTGCTCCCCAAACGAAACCAGCGGCAAATGCGGTACGGGGTACCAATCCACCATTAACGCGTCGGGTAAATCATAATAAGGCACCGCTGTTTTGCCTTGCCCTATCACAAGCGTAACATCGTGTGCGGGAAAGGTAAATTTCGTGCGGTTGTACGCTTGCATCACCCGCGCACGGGACCACCGCCATACGTCCGGCTCGTCCACTAAATACCAAGCCAATACGGGCCAGCTCCGCGCCGCCGCTTCGTACGGCGTATCAAACAATTTATTGGGATAAAAAACCACCTGTAAGCCCGATTTTTTTGCTTGTTTAGCAAGCGCCGCTAATTTTTCGGGTTCCTGTTGATACGTTTGAAAACAAGAAAATCCGGCCTTTTTAATTGTTTTCAAATCGGCGGGGCGATCCACCCCATACATACAGATAGGGAAAGGTTTAGCAAAAGAAGAAACGGCCGCTAGCAGCAGCCCCGCGCAAGCCCATTTACACCACATTGGAATCCTTAATAAACATACGAATGCCGGTTTTGATGAGAATCTCCAAATCTAACAGAAACGAGCGGTTTTGAATATACCACACATCATAAGAAAAGCGCGTAAATGCGCCGTCAAAGGCTTTTGTTTCAACGCTTTCAGCAGTTTTGTTACGAGAATTTACATACGTCAACGGAGCCTTAAAATTAAGCTGTGCCCAGCCCGTAATACCCGGTTTTACCACAGTACGAATGGTATGATTGGGAATACTCTCATTCAAAAATTCATACTCGTTTACCCAAATCGGCCGCGGCCCGACGAAAGACAAATTCCCCTGCAACACATTAATCAGCTGAGGGATCTCGTCCAGCCTAAACCGCCGCCAATACTTGCCCGTACGGGTTATTTGCTCATTTTCCGACTCTTGCCCTTTATGTTTAATCGTGCGGAATTTATAGAGCATAATCGGTTTGCCTAAATAGCCGGTGCGTTGTTGCTTAAAAAGCGGCACTTCTTTATCCACAAATTTAATTACCAGCCAAATCACTACGCCGGCACACAGGCAAAAAGGGAGCAGACAAACGGCCAAGGCAACGTCCAAACAGCGTTTTAGCATATTATACAAGGCTTCTTCCCTGCGGGAACCTATCCCGCGCAGCAACCACATTTCGTCCCCGATGCTTTCGCGCGACACACGGCAAAAAAGCCGCTCGTACATATTAAAATCCGTATCTACGCAAACGCCTTTGGAGATAAATTTATCCACAATTACGGGCCACGCCTCCGGATGTTTGCGAAAAAGTTTACTGTCAAACACCACCCAATCCAAATCCCGCACAGGATAGGTGGTCCGCGGATTCGGGCACCCTCCCCCATTCCTTACCTGAAAACCCTTTGAAGAAGCAGTTTCGCGCAAAATTTCATCTAATGTATCGCTGCTGCCAAAGACAAGCAGGGAGGTTTTGGCAAAATCCCACCGGAAATAGGCTTTGCGCACCCACCAAATATACATAAAATACAAAACCAATACGCCCAGCAAAATAGCTTTCGGCGTGAGCAGCGGCAAGCGGCCCGACAGAAAATAAAAGAAAGAGGCCGACAAAAACGTGCTGATAACAAGCGCGACCGCCAACGTTTTATAACGGATATTTTGTTTGCGCAAGGCTTTGATATCGTAAAAAGAGAACAGCCAAAGGACAAAAGTGGTAAAACCGAAAACGAACAGAAACAGTTTACAATTACTGACATAAACCGGCCAGCTGATTTCCCAACGGCGCAACGCCACCGTGATAAACAAAATCACGAAGAAAGCCGCAAAATCCAATAAAAAGAGGATACGCTGGTTCACAAACACTCCTTGCGTGCGTTCCACATTTCCGTTAATCCCTCGGCCAGCGATACGGCAGGAGCGTAGCCCAGCGCGCGGATTTTAGTAATATCGGCTGACGATAATTTTACATCGCCCTCCCGCTTGGGGCGGAATACGCGCGGCAGCTTTTGGCCGGAGATATTATCCAGCAAATCTGCCAGTTCCAATAACGAACAGGTACTCCCCCGCGCCACGTTGTAGGCTTCCCCTGGAATGCCTTTTAGGGCAGCCAACAAATTGGCCTGCACCACATCGCGCACGTGTACGAAATCACGGCTTTGGCAGCCGTCCCAATCAATCCCCAACGGTTTGCCTTCGGCAGCCAACTGCATAAATTTGGCAATTACCGCCGCGTACGGCGAATGAGGGTTTTGCCCGTTCCCAAAGACGTTAAAATAAATCAGCGGGACGGTTTCCAACCCATATACGCGGGTGTACATTTGGCACAGTTCCAAGCCCATCAATTTGGAAAGCGCATAAGGGGACTGGCAGTCTTTCGGCGCGGTTTCTTTGTAAGGTAAATCGGGCCCGTTGCCGTAGATGGCGCTGGAACAGGCAAACATAACCCGCTTTACCCCCTTTTGACGGGCGGCTTCCAACACATTAGCCGTACCTTGTACGTTAATTTGCCACGTTTGGAGCGGCTCCTGCACCGACTGCGGCACGGAAACCAACGCGGCCTGATGAAACACATAGTCCACCCCTTCAAATGCGCCGAGAAGGGCATTAAAATTGCAAATATCCCCTTTTATGATATTGATTTTATCCGCTACGGGAGCCAAATTGACCATACTGCCGGAAGAAAAATTATCAAAAACAAGGACGGTATGGCCTTTGTTTATAAGCGCACGGGCGATATGGGAACCGATAAAACCCGCCCCTCCGGTAATTAAACAGGTGGTGTGTTTCATAGAGAAATTATAGCATTTTGTTATAGACTTATAATGATATAATATATAATGATGAACGATTTTAAATTTTCGGTATTAATGTCCGTCTATGGCAAGGATAATCCGGCTTGGTTTAGGCAGGCCCTGCAGAGCGTACTTAACCAAAGCGTTGCGCCGGCAGAGGTGGTTTTGGCGGCGGACGGCCCTTTAACCGACGAACTGGAAGCAGTAATAACAGAATTTAAGGATAACCTTAAAGTCGTCCGTTTGGAAAAAAACAGCGGGCGGGGCGCGGCTTTAGGGTATGCTGTTCCACAATGTAAATATGACCTTATTGCCTTAATGGATGCAGATGATGTCTGCCGAAAAGACCGTTTTGAAAAGACTCTTTCCCAATTTAAAAATAATACTTCATTGGCCGTTGTAGGCGGACAAGTACAGGAAGTTGATGCTGAAACGCTTTCCCCCATTACATTAAGAAAAGTACCCCTTACCCATACAGACATTTACCAATATGTCAAAACACGGATGCCTTTTAATAACCAAACAATTATGTTCAAAAAATCTGCTGTTTTAGACAGCGGGAATTTTAAACCTTTTCATCTTTTGGAAGACTATTATATGTGGGCGAGGGTAATAGCCAAAGGCTACAAAACGGCAAATCTCCCCGATGTATTGGTAGATATGCGCGTAAGCCCAGCGATGTACGAACGGCGAGGCGGTTGGAAATATTTTCTAAGTAATAAAAAACTGTTTGATGAAATGAAGAAGCTGGGGCTGTTAAATTTGCGGGAATATTATTATACCCTTGTAATTCGGTTTGGCGTACAAGTGTTAATGCCCAACTGTTTAAGAAATATGTTTTATCAAAAGGTATTAAGATAAATGACAAAGAATAATTCTCTTATTTCTGTCATAATACCAGTGTATAATACTGAACAATATTTACGGCAATGTTTGGATAGCTTACGTATGCAAACATATCCGTATTATGAAATAATTGTCGTAGATGACGGATCCACGGATAATAGTTCTGTTATCTGTGATCAATATGCTCAAATTGATAAACGATTTAAAGTCCTACATCAGTCAAATAGTGGATCTGTTATAGCTCGTAAAACAGGGATAGAACAAGCAAAAGGAGATTTTTTTACATTTGTGGATGCTGACGATTGGCTAGAACCCGATTTTCTACAACATTTATATGATTTACATTTAGAATTTAAATCTGAGATAAGCGTTTGTGCTCCTTTTGGGCAAATTTCTCGATACATGTGGTATAAAAAATTTTGTTCTAATAAAGAACAAGCACTGCAAATCTTATTTACTGATAAATTTTTTGGCGGTTATGTATGGAATAAATTATATTCACGACACTTATGGGAAAAGATTACATGGGCACCTCAAAGTATGTTTGAAGATTTATACCTTAATTTCCAACTTTTCATAAAAGCAAATAAAATCGCATTTTCTTCTGAAAAGAAATACCACTATCGATTAATTCCCCTATCTATTAGTCATGGAACATTTAAAAGAGATAAGTTATTTTATTTTGATATTACATCCTATGCAATGATTTTTGCACAAAAACATAAAATGCAAAGTTTATATAATTATTTATGCGTACGAAATCTTATGGCTGCAGTACGAAATTTTATTCATTATTTTCGTTTTAAATCGCAAGATGACACGCTGTATTTAGAGTTAAAATCAATCGGGAAAAGGACAGCCCAATCAGTTCTTTTTCCTTTGCGGATCATACCCGTTAAAATCATTTATTTGATAAATGAATGTTTTTGGTTACTATTATCTGATTTATACCAAATTATACATAAATGAGGGTACGATGATAAGGTTGAAAATAGGAAAACAAGTTTCTTTTGCGATTATTCTGACAATGCTAATGGTCGTATTCATTAACTTATTATGTCCGGGGATCTTTTGGGCTTTTAAGTACTCGATATTATTAGTATCATTAAGTGGTGGTTTAACTCTATTTTTATTAAATATAGGTAATTTTAACAAAGAACGACAAGATTTATTGATAGCAACTTTATTGATAATAACTCTTTTTCTATTTGGGCGTTTTGGAGAAAGTTATAATCGTGGAGATATGTTACAAGAATTAGGATCTTTTTTAGTATTGTGTAATTTTCTCACGCTTCTCTTATCTTTTGATATACTCGCTTTTGCAATGAAACAAATTAAAATAATTTTATGGATTATTGCCATATATGCTAGCGCATTTATCCTTTATTATTATTTTCACCCTTCCATCAACAATAACACTATAGCTTCGTTTTCATTTTTATTGTTTATATATGTTATGATTTTATTGTCTATATACGAAACCCATTGGTTATGTTATATTAGTACTGTAATATTATTTATTTCCTTTGCCTTTTTTTTGCAATCTCGTTCCGTCTTAATAGGAGAACTTTTTTTCATTACCATTTTGGCTTTTAAACATTTGTTTTGGAAAGAGATTGTCTTTAAGTTTTCTATTGTTAGCTTATTATTTGGATCTATAGTTTTTGTATATTTTTGGGTATGGTGTTATAATAATTTCATTGATTTCAAGATTCCTTTCATTCATAAAAGTCTTTATACAGGAAGAGAGATAATCTGGAATGCATTTTTAAGTTTATTTTATCAATCTCCATTTCTAGGTATAGGATGGGGAACGCTCATCGATGAGGCGCATACAGAGTTTACTGGATTTTCCCCTCATAATTTTATGCTAAGTATTTTAGTTCCTTATGGATGTTTCTCTTTTATTCTAACGATCTATATATTACTCAGAATATTTTTTAGTAAATATTCCATAATTAGGAAAAATAACTCAGCTCAAATTGCTGGGAGTGGTTTGATGGCAGTGTTATTATCTTCGTTTTTTGAGACACAACCCATTTCTTATATTCACGCAATTTTAGTTTGGTTTTTATTAGTAATTATTAATTCCATATACACAGCAAGGAAAACTATATGTGGATAAAATATTTAAGACGATTATTACGCAATATAATAAAGAATATAATATATCTTTGTTCGCATGATTTAGAAAGTAAGATTGAAGCAACCTCTGTAGAAAATTTAAAATATGAATTAAATGACGCGCAAAAAACTCTTATCAAGATATCCGTATGTTCAATAGAGAACACACTAAAAGCATTAAAAAACACAACAGCGTCCTTTTGTCGTTTTGGGGACGGAGAGTTTACATTATTAAAGGGAAATTCTATTTCTTTCCAACAAGCAGACCCCATATTATCTAATCGTTTGAAAGAAATTCTATCGTCACAAGATAATAGTATTTTTATTGGAATACCTCAAGTCTTATTTATAGATAAAAGTAATGTATTGGAAATAGTACGTGATTTTTGGAATTTATATGGAAAAAAATTCAGAGATATTATTTTTCAATACTGTCATCAAGACAGACAATATTACGCGGCTGAAACAACTATTCCTCTTACAACCTATAGACAATATAATTTAAAACAATATTTTTCAGACGTTCGTTCTTTATGGGAAAAGAAGAAGCTTACTCTAATATGTGGAGAACAAATTTTAAGCAATATCCGATACAATGTCTTTGATAATGCTTTAAGTGTAGATTATTTATATGCACCTTCATACAACGCTTTTTCGCAATACCCATATCTATTGAAAGCAGCTTCTCAGATCAAAAAAGACCATACTATTGTAATTATTTTAGGACCAACAGCAACTGTTTTGGCCTACGATTTAGCAAAAAAAGGATATAGAGCTTTGGATTTAGGACATATAGCAAAAACATATGATTGGTATATGAGAAAGATGAAAATTCCTTACAATATTCCTGCCTCTTTTTTTAATCCAGATTAAGAGGTAGGTTGGTTAACTTATACAGAAAACTATAATTTCATAAAAACAATTTATCTATTAACTTATATTGTGTATACAAGTGAGAGCAACAGTTATATAAAACTTAGTTAATTGAACAAGATACAAAAAAATTTTAAATGAAAAAAATCGGAATTTTAACCCAATATCTGCATAGTAAAAATATAGGTGGTTTATTGCAAGCCTATGCCTTGCCTCGCTTTCTAAATAGTTTGGGATATAAAGTGGAGCAAGTAACTTTTGATTTCAATCATATTCCTGCTTGTAATAAATGGCAACAATTCAGGTTATTATGGGCAAAATTTACCCTAAACAAGCTGAAAAACAAGCTGACGCATTTATCGGAAAAAAAGATTTTTCCTCCTGTTCAAAATTCTTTGCTTGAAATTTTCGAGCAGGAAATTCCTCATTCCACGCATATTTACACTTCAAATGAATTAATAAATGCCAATCAAAACTATAACGCCTTTGTAATAGGGAGCGACCAAGTATGGTGTGATGCTTTTTTTCCCCTCTCCGCTTTTTGGGGCGAATTTGCCGCCCCCAATAAAAAAGTTATCTCCTACGCGGCAAGTTCCAGTGTAAAACAATTTATTCCTTACGCGGAAAAAATCTTTATTAAAAAATTACAGCGTTTGGACGCCATCAGCGTGCGGGAAAACACATTAAAATATTATATAGAAAGGATTACCGATAAAAAAGCCGATGTGGTATTAGACCCCACATTTCTATTATCTAAGCAAGAATGGCTAAAAATTGCCAACCCTGCAGTTGTACCCAACCCAAAATATATATTTTGCTACTTTTTGGGAGCCAAATCCGCTTGGCAGCGTAAAGCGGCCCGTGCCTATGCCGATAAATACGGCTACGAACTGGTACACTTGCCCTATATTATGCAAAATATCCGCACGGCTGATATCTATCTAAAAGGACAGGGCCGCTATGATGTCGGCCCGCGGGAATTTATATCCCTTATAAACGGGGCAGAGTGCGTATTTACGGATTCATTCCACGGAATGGCGTTTTCAATCAATTTTAACAAGGATTTTTATGTTTTTAACCGTGATGATAAAGACGACATCAATTCTATGACGTCCCGCATAACGGATACTTTGGCGATGTTTGGTCTTACGGACAGGCATATAACGGATAAAAACGCCGTTTTGGAAAGTAAAACTATAGATTATACTGATACTAATAAGATTTTAAATCAAAAGAAGGAATTTTCCGCAAATTGGCTTTTAAATGCCTTAAAGGATTAATATGAACCAACGCAAAGCAGGCGTGATTTTATCTTACGTTTTATTAGGTACCCAAACAGCAGTAGGATTGCTGTATATTCCAATGTTGCTAATGTTTTTAACCCAAGCCCAGTATGGTTTATACCAACTAATCGGTGCTATGATAGGTTATTTGGGGACAATGGATTTTGGCTTAGCTAATACTGTTACACGCTATTATTCGCACTATTTAGCCAAGAAAAAAAGAGCCCATCAGCAAAATCTATTAGCAACAGCAGCTATTTTATATGGCATAATTTCCATTTTAATATGGTTGATTGGAATAAGTGGCCTCTACTTTTTATTGCCTTTGTATGCAGAAACACTGTCTACTGTTGAGCTGATAATGGCTAAATATTTGTTTTGTATTTTATTGATTAATTTATCTATATTAATCGTTGGGAATATTTTTACAGCAGTAATTAATTCCCACGAAAAATTTATTTTTGCTAAAACAGTTATGTTAGTTAATACAATATTGCAACCAACTGCTGTGTTTGCAATATTGCATATTAAAAACAGCGTATTATCTGTAGCTATTGTACAAACCTGTTGCAATCTAGCAATCGTACTAATTAATTATTACTACGCCACACATCATCTCCAAATCAAATTTAAACTATATAGTTGGAATTGGAAATTTATTAGAGAAATCCTTTCTTTCTCATTCTTTATTTTTTTAATTATATTAATGGATTTGATTTATGTAAAAACAGGACAGCTGATAGTAGGAGCTTTTGTTGGTACTGCTGCCGTAGCGGTATATTCTATTTCTGTACAAATGTTAATGATGTTCCGTAATTGTTCTGGTGCATTATATAGTCTGTTCTTACCCTATTTTTCTGCTATACACGCCACAAAATTGGATATGCAACCAGTTAATTTAATGTTTATTAAAATTAGTCGCTTACAGTTTCTGATATTAAGCTTAATATTAGGGGGATTTATTTTATTTGGAAAGCAATTTATCATTTTATGGGCAGGTATTGATTTTGCTCCCGCCTATATATACACTATTATTTTAATGTTTGGTTTTTTATGGGTTTCCAGTCAAAGTGCAGGTTCATTAGTATTGCAAGCCCAAAATAAACATATGTTATATGCTTGTATATGCATTATTACGGCATTAGCCAATCTTGTTCTATCCTTTTTCTTAACTCCTAAATGGGGAGGATTAGGATGTGCATTGTCTACAACAATCTGTTTATGGGTAGGACAATTTATAGTGGCCGATGTTTATTTTTATTATATTGGTTTGGATGTAAAAACATGTCTTAAAAATTTATTTAGTTTATTTATTCCTGTAACGATATTAGTCTGGGTATGGTACTATTTATTGCAAAGTTATATTAGCCTGCAAATAACAGTATTATTATTGCAAGGCTTTGGATTTTGCCTAACATTCACTGGAGTAGTGTGGTTATTTTGTTTAAATAAGTATGAAAAAGAGCTACTTCTAACCCCATTTAAAAAAATTATTTTATTATTGGAACAACAAAAATGATATCAGAACCCTTAGTATCCCTAATTTCTCCATGCTATAATGGAGAAAAATTTATTAGCCGTTTTTTAGATTCGTGCTTAGCCCAAACATACACTAATGTAGAATTTATTTTTGTGAATGACGCAAGTACTGATAAAACTGAAGAAATATTTTTTTCTTATAAAGCGCGTTTAAAAGCAAAAGGCTGGAAGGTCATTTATTTCAAACATTCAAAGAATCAAGGTCCATCAGCCGCTTTACAAAATGGATTACAAGTTTTTACAGGAACCTATTTAACTTGGCCAGATAGTGATGATATTTTATACCCTAATTATTTAGATGATAAAGTGAAATTTATGCAAGAACATATAGAGTGCGACCTTTGTTTTTCTATATGTGATATTGCTCTTGATGAAACTCCCAATAGAGTTATAGGAAAAATGGGACGTGTGCCCCCCCCTTTGGGAAAAGATTCCCTATTTGCAGATTTAATTATGTGTCATAATGTTGTATTTGCTCCAATATGTTCTTTTGTTCGGAGCAAGGCTTTATTAGCAGTTCTTCCCCATCGTACCATTTATATAAACAAGGCCGGACAAAACTGGCAAATTCTTCTGCCTTTGGCTTATCATTTTAAGGCCGGATATATTACAAAACCTTTAGCCCGTTATATTGTTCGGCATAATTCATTATCTCACGATGCTTCGAAAGAACGGGAAAAACTCTATCAGCTTGAAGATATCTTAATTCATGTCCTGGATTCTTTACCTTTATCAATTGAAGAGAAATCTTATTGGTTGCACTGGGTTAAAAAAGAGTATTTAAAAAAACGTTGGAAGTATATGATTAAATCTTGGTTTATTTTTTTTATTGGAGAAAAAGGGTTTTCCAAAATCAAGTCTTTTATGCTTGCAAAAAAATAAGATTTCCTATGATTACCATTACCGATAAAACAAAATGCTGCGGATGCGGCGCCTGCTTTAATATCTGCCCGAAACACTGCATTACTATGCAGGCAGACGCGGAAGGTTTCTTATATCCCAGTGTTGATAAACAGAATTGCGTAAATTGCGGTCTGTGCGAGAAAGTATGCCCCGTTTTACACGTTCCCTCTTTAACTAATCTTCCGCAAGCCTACGCGGCCAAACACATATCAGACGAAATAAAACTAAAAAGTTCCTCCGGCGGTATGTTTACAGCCCTAGCAGAATACATATTGGCGCGCGGCGGAGTGGTGTTTGGTGCCGGATTTGATAAGAATTGGAATGTGTGCCACCAATACGCAGAAACAATAGACGATTTAGACAGGTTACGCCGTTCCAAATATGTCCAAAGTGATATAGGCCATACATTTGAGCAAGCCAAAAACTTTTTGATACTGGGCCGTGAAGTGCTTTTTACCGGCACGCCTTGCCAAATAGCGGGACTAAAAAACTATCTGGGCAAAGATTACGCCAATTTGCTTACGGCGGATATCATTTGCCACGCAACACCTTCGCCAAATGTTTGGCAAAAGTTTTTAACACAGAACTTTACGGTCTCCCAGATACGCGCCATTAACTTTCGGGAAAAACATTTTGATTGGACTCATTTTTATTTAAGTTTTCTTATGCCGCACGCGTTATGCGCGCACGGAAATGTACAAACAATCAACGAAAAGATATTCTTCCATATACGAGCAGCAGCAGCAGCAGCAGCAGTAATTTATAGAAATTGCTTCTTAAAAGCTTTTTTGCAAGAACTCATCAACCGTCCATCTTGCCATGTCTGCCAGTTCAAAGGGCAAAAACGTGCTGCGGATTTTACCTTAGGTGATTTATGGGGAAAATGGGACCGACTTATAACAAATGAAGATAGACGCTATGGTATATCGGCCTTACTGGTTAATTCTACTAAGGGACGGCAAGTGCTGTCCAAGATAAAAGCTATATCGATTACCCCTGTAGATTTGGAGCAAGTAGCCCGTTTTAATTCAGCACTACGAACTTCTACCAAAGCGCACCCCCGCAGAAAAGAGTTTTTTTCCCTGTATGACAAAACACCCCTTAAAATTTTAATTCCTCGTCTGTTGGGAGAGAAACCGTTGGTAATACAAATTCCTTTATCTTTTATGCGTAAAGTATGTAGTAAACTCTATCGTCTTCTACTGCATAAATAAGAACATCCTATTATATAACCCGCCCCGAAGGAAATCCTATCGGGGCGGGTTATATCAAAAAACTTTCTTGTTAGGCTATTTTTCCTCGTTATAATAGCCGTAGGTTTTGTAATAGCCGTATTTGCCGTAGGAAAGCCCTTCCGGACGGTAATGCCCAATTACGGCCCCTAATATTTTTACGCCCGCTTTTTGCAATTTGTCTAAAGCAAGCTGCGCCAATTTGGCATTCGTTTGCCCATATTTGATAACAAACACGCCGCGCGGGATATATTTCCCCCACAAAAGCGTATCGGACACCGGCAAAATAGCGGGGCAGTCAACCACTACTTGGTCGTAATTTTCTACGGCCCAGTTGATAAAATCAGCCAGTTTGGGCGTATTTAACAGTTCCGCGGGGTTCGGCGGCCGCTGGCCGGACGTCATTACAAATAAATTCGGCACATCCGGAACGGACTGTATATTCGCCGCATAGCCGGCCTTTTTCGGATCCGCATCCCAGATATTGCTTAACCCTTTGTCCGTAGAAAGTTTAAAAATGCGGTGGGCGCGGGAACGGCGCAAATCGCCGTCTATAAGCAACACTTTTTTACCCGTTTGCGCCATCGCCACGAGCAGCGCGGCCGATAAATGGCTTTTCCCCTCCCCCTGCATAGAACTGGTAATTAAAAGGGGTGCATTATGCTGGTCCGCCAAGGCAAAATCCAACATCGTGCGGATATTACGCACGTTTTCGGCCTGCAAAAAGTTGCCGTCTTTAAGTAAAGAGGCGTATTCGCTCTCTTTCTTTTTGGCCTTTTCATACGGAACAAACCCCAAAAAAGGCAGGTGGAGTTTTTCTTCCAAATCTTCGGAAGATTTCACGCTTTGATCTAAAAACTCCCAAACAAACACAATCAACAGCCCCAACAATCCCCCCGCCAAAAGGCCCACGGCAAGGTTAATCAGTTTACGCGGACGCACCGGTTTTTCCGGCGTAACGGCGGGATCAATCACGCGGATATTGTTGCCCGAAAATTGGCCGGAAAGCTCTATTTTAATACTTTGCACCAAGCGGCGGGTTTCCGTAGTAATTTGGGCGTTTATGGCGTCCAACTGGTTTTGTACGGAAATAACGTCCGGATGATATTTGGTATATTTTGCCAACAGCCGCGCCCGCTCGGCCGTCAGCTGCGCCGCCTGCTGTTTTAAGGTTTTAATAAAATCGCTGTTTACCACCTGCGGCATTGAGTTTAATAATTCTTGCTCGGCGGGGCTTTTTTCGCTGCTTTCCAAGGCGGCGATAACGTCCTGCCCCATAAAAACGCGGTTGGACACGTTATCCGCCACGAAAGAATTGGTTAATGTATTGACGATATCCGCCGATAATTGCGGGTCGTAAGTGGTGGCGGAGACGTTGACCAAACGGCTGCGGGTAATCGGCTCCACTTTCAGCGCCTTTTCCAATTTTTTAATACCATTGGGATTGGCAAATTCCTCTATAGCAGACAACCCCATTTGGCGGTACACTTTGTCCAATAAGGAGCGGCTTGTTAAAAGCTGATACTGGGTGCGGTAGTAGTCCTCCACACTGGCAAAAGAAGCATACGAGGAAACGTCAATTTTCCCCGCGTCCTCTTGGTTAATCATCATCAGCGCAGTGGCTTTATAGGCGGGACGCATAAACAGGTTGACCAGCACGGCCGCCGCCAAACCCAAAGCCGCTATAGCAACAAGCAGCCAAAAGCGTTTAAAAATAATGTTGAGATAATAACTTAAATCCAGTTCTTCGTTCTGTTCCCGTTCCATATTTTCCCCTAGAACATACTCTGCGGCACAAACACCACATCACCCGGCTGTAACGCGATATCCATTGATTTGTTCCCCTGTTTGGTAATTTGGGTTACGTCCACGTCCAGCGTTTTTTGCGAGCCGTTTTCCATACGCAGCACGCGCACTTTGCCCGTGGCGGCGATATCCGTAAATCCGCCCACGGAAGTAACCGCTTCCAATACCGTAAGGGATTTTTCCGGCGGGATTTCAATAGCCGAGGGTTTTTTAACCTGCCCCAACACATATACGGTTTTGTTGCCGTATTCTTTAATGAGCATAGATACTTGCGGGTTATTTAAATACGTTTTTAACGCCTCGGAAATTTTATTTTCCGCCTGAACCGCCGTTAAACCGGCCACTTGAATCGTCCCCGCCAGCGGGAACGTAATCGTTCCGCCGCCGCTTATGCGCAGGGTGCGGTCCATACCGTCTTCCATAAACACTTTAATTTCCAGCAAATCGCCCGGCTGCAGCAGGTATGCTTCCGCCCTGCGCAGCTGTTCAATTCCTCTGTTAATTTCCGCCGAGGATACGGCAGAAACTTCCGCTCCGCCGCTGCGGGACGGATTTCCGGCGCAGGCCGCCAATAATACCGATGCGCCCAATACAATAAAAGGTAGTTTTTTCATTAATTATATTTTATCAAATATATACTATTTTGAGGATTTCCGTCTTTTTTCGGCTCAATCCTGCGGGATCGTGCGCATATAAAGGCGGGAGAGTTCTTTTTCTTTGGGATATTTTTCCAAATACGTCAGCGCCACTTGATGCGCCTTTGCGCGCAAAACGGCCCGTTGCGCAGGATCAGCCGACCGACTTTGCTTTAGATAGGCATTTCCCAAATACAAGGCATAACGCGGCGCGGGATAATGCGCCAAGGCTTCGGCATATACCGCCGTTTGGCGGTGAGGCAAAAGTCCCTTGCCGAATAAGTGCAACCGCCACGCCATCGTTTTTTGCACCGGAAGATAACAAGAAGCGGCAAACAGCAGGACAAAACAGCACACCACCGGCAGGGGAAGCGCACAAAACCGCGTATGCTCTTTATCATAAGACGGGCTGCACGCCATACCCAAAACAAAAAAGAATAATCCCCCCGTAGCGGGAATAAACAAATCAAAATCCACCGCGCTTCCCGCCGACATCACGCTCAACGATGCCAAGAGGGCCGCAAAGGTTAATTTCTTGCGGCGCCCCAAACGGGCCATACGGCGCAGCGCCAACATAATAAAACATACTATTCCCGCCGCAACGGGCAAAAATCCCCCAAAGCCGAGCCCCAACAACAATTCAAGCCAATCCGAATGTAACCGCTCTACATAACTGGGAATCTGCCGCTCCAAGTAAGGCGTAATCGCCACCGGCATCGCGCCGACGCCTATCCCCCACAGCGGGCGTTCTTCCAGCAGGTTCCAAGCCGCGCGGTAAAGCATTTTACGCGTTTCTGCCGACGTTCCGCTCTGCCTGCGGGCAAACGCGTTAATCTCTTGCGTGTGCGTTGCAATCCAACCGGAACACAGCACTAACGCCAGCAACGTGATGACAAGTCCTTTTAAACGTTTCTTCCAACCGTCCGGCAGAAAGCCTGTTCCTAAAAAAGCATAACTAAAAACACCCGTAAACAAAGCCAACATTCCCCCGCGCGAACGCGTAAAAACGGCTCCTACGACCAAACTGATAAAAACCAGAATGAAAAAAAACTGCCGCAAGAAAAATTGATTTTTGCGATGTTCTCCCACAAACCGCGCGTAATCCAAAAAAGAAGCCGACAAATAACCCAGCCACACCACCGCGCTCATAGCGATAAACACTCCGGCGTGATTGCGGTTTAAAAACGGGCCGATTCCCCCGCCGCGCGTGCCGGTCAGCAACCGGATATACTCGCCGTCCGGAAGGCACACCGCACACACCACCACGGCCAAACCGCACAAGCCGATAACCAAGGAAAATTGTTTTAACGTATCGGAACGCCCCGCCAGTTGGGACGCAGCCGCCGCCACCGCGGCATAGGTAATAAACAGGGAAATATGTTCCCACGTAAAAAGAGGCATCAGCGACGACGGGAACCACGGCACGGCAGACAGCAGCGTAGAAGGAAAAGCGGCTTGCAAAGCGCAGAACCCCGTTAAAAAGGCCAAGGTACCCAGTACTGTTTTTAATAAAACAGAAACCGTTACCCCGCGCTGATGATACACGAGAAAAGAAGCAACTCCCAATATTCCGACCTGCCACACGGAAAAAGCCCAAGGTTCCGCACCTGCAAAAGCAAAAACGATAAAAAACAGCAGGCCGCCTGCCAGTATTCGGAGCAATCTATTCATATTTTTATTGTATAAAATTTGCTATAGTAGAAACGATGAAAGTACTGTTTATTTGTTATGCCAATGTATGCCGCAGTTTTATGGCGCAGGAATTGCTGAAAACCTTACTGCCGGAAGCAACCGTTTTTTCCCGCGGGTTATATGCCGATCCCGCCTGCCGCGTACCCGCCAAAGTGCTTGCTTTCTTATCTAAACAGGGTTTATCCCCCGCACCACATACGCCCGCACCGCTTCGCACGGCGGATTTGGAAGCCGCCGATTTAATTCTGCTGATGGAACAGCGTCATCTGGAATCTCTCGCTGACCGTTATGCCCAATACAGCGGAAAAATGTGGCTCCTCAACGATTTTGCCCACGGCAAAGAAACCGACGTGCCCGACCCAATTTCTCTTTCCGGACGGGATTTTGACAAAAGCGCCCGCCAACTGCTGCAAACGGTAAAGGCGGCGGCCCAACGCGTGGGAATGGACAAACACGGATAAGAACGGGCAAAAAGCCGTTAAAGGCGGTGCGTGGGATACCCAGCGGACGGATTGCCGGACCGAAAACCGATCTGCCGCCCGCAATCCAAGCAAAAAATACGCCAATGTCGGTTTCCGTCTCATACGGGAAAAATAGCAAACCAACCTTCCACGGGCTTACGCCCATACTTTCTTGATAGGGCGTCCGGCAAGAAAAACATAAAAAAACCCCTTCCGAAAAAGGGGTTTTTTATACTTTTGAAGAAAGATTAGAAGTGACCGCCGCCCCTAAAGTAAAGACCCTCATACCATTGCATAGGAGCAGGTTTTTTAGGAGCAGGTTTTTTTGGAGACGCCATATTTGTTTTAACTTGGCGTCTAACAGATTGTTGTTTCTTTGTAACGGAAGCTTTTCTGTCAGTCTCCATACGTTGAAGAGTTCTGACCAACGCATCTGCTTTGGCCTTATTGCCGATAGCCGTATACAAATCAACAGCATGGTAGCCAATTATGCTATACGCTACAGTCGGATTGATTTTTTCTGCTTTTTCAAATTCATTCAACATTTCCCGAATTTCTTTTTGATGATTAGGAGCCCAAACATCAAATTGAGTCCTTTGGTTTGCATACCCGAATTTAATAGGATCGTTTTCCATGAAAAAAGTGAGTTCACTAAGAGAGTAATAATGCCATAAAGTAAGAAACCGCATTACATACAATTCAGGCGCAGCCTTTCCCGCAGCCACCTTGATGGCGCGATCGGACCACAGCTTTACATTGGCAAGGGTTCTATCAGATACATATACAAAAGGACTATCCGCATATTCAATAGCCATAAAATTAACTAATGTCGCATTCCAGTAGGCATCATAGTTTTTTTTCTCTTTAGCCTTTGTATTGGCTAAACCCACAATATTATCAGCGATACCATTTACCTCATAAGAAATCGCGAAATCCAACCTTTCATTACGGTTAAGTTTTTGTATGATCTCTGCTTCCACGTTTTTGGCATATCCTGCTGCTGACAGACACGCCATTGCAAGCAATGCAACAATGTATTTTTTCATGTTTTCTCCTTATCTTGGCTGAATTATAAAATTATATTATTATTTTTTCCAATCCCCTACCAGGGGCTTTAGACCTAGGACAAAACTTTTTTAGACCTATATTTTTATAGGACCTTTCAAAATCTTCTTAAAATTCTATAATAACAATATGACAAAAAGTGAACAAGCGACGGAACTATTTAAAAATGGGTACAGCTGCTCGCAAGCCGTCTTACTGGCATTTGCAGAAGAACTGAATTTAGACAGAGAAACCGCAGCAAAAATAGCATCTTCGTTTGGCGGCGGAATGGGCCGCCTGCGGGAAGTATGCGGAGCCTTCAGCGGACTGTTAATGGCGGCTGGTCTCAAATTCGGCCCGTCCGACCCGAAGGACGTAACGGCTAAAACGGCACATTACGCGTTAGTACAAAAACTGGCGGCACGGTTTAAAGAAGAAAACGGCTCCATCATCTGTCGCGAATTACTTCAGTTAAGCGGCCCGCAAACTCCCCAGCCGCAACCGCGCACAGCACAATATTACAAAAAACGCCCCTGTCAAAAAATGATTGCCTGCGCAGCACGGCTGATGGAACAGCTGCTTAACCCGCAGGAACAAGGCAAAGGCGTTTAAAAACGCGCATTTCTGTATTTTTCTTTGTGGCTAATATAGAGCTATTTCCCCGCTGCCGCAGGGAGTATATTTATGTATACAGCTCATTTAGGATAGCATTTTACTGCTTTTGCAAAATATGCACGGCAAAACCGCCGATTTCATCTTGCAAATAGACGACTCTTAACCGTCCGTCCGGATTGTACCCCGCACTTGGCCAATTCAGTTTCACGCCGCGCGCTTGCAAATAGCGCGCCGCACAGCCGGCGTCCGCCGTGGATACGGCGATATGCCCGTGACGACCGTAAAACGGTTTTTTCATTACTTCAATAATATCGCCCGCAAAATAGGCACCGCCGCGGTCCTCCTTCGGAAAGCCAAAAATCCGCTCAAACGAAGATACGGTATCCAACGACTCCGCCTCATCCTTGCTGTTAATCCCCACATGACGCAAATTAAAATTCAAAAACGCAAGCAGCGCACGGTTTACCTGACGCGTCACTTCCGCCCAATCTTTTGCGTTTACGGCCTGCGCGGACGGTACAAACCGGCCGCCGCCAAACACGTCTTCGCTCACGGCAGATTTTCCTCCGCCCGTAATAAATTTTGCTCCCGCCGCCAAAGCAAGTTCCTCTTCCTGCTCGGAAGAAACACGCATACCCGCGCAAAATTCCGGCTTTTTTTCTGTCAGTAATTTTAACGCGTCAAGCGACGTTTGCTGACTGGGAAGTTCCACACACGGCACGCCCGCTTTAAGCAGCGCGTCCGCCAACGGCAATATATCCGCCGCGTTTTCCAAGGTTACGGACGGCAATAAACCGATGTTTTTCAAACCTTCCGGTGTTTGGTTCATACGAAATCTCCCGTTTAACGCTCCGCCTGTTTTGCAGCGGAACGTAACTTATAGAGCTATCTTAACATTTCAAGGGCCTATAACGGAATAGGTCTTTTGGCCCTTTTTTTCAGATAAATATTTACATACAATAAAAACATGAATAAAAACTTATTTCATATCTTTTTCATCTGTTTGATGATTGCATTTGCCGCCGAACCGGCAAATGCCCAAAAGTGGCTTAAAAACGCAGGAAAAGGCTTAAAAGGCCTTTCGTCGTCCGCTACAAAAGCTACAAGAGCCGCTTTTTCACGGTGTGCAGCGTTGGAACGCCAAGTAGCCGGCGCAGTCGCCCGTTCATATCCTGGGCTCTACGTTCAAGCGCACACGCTAACAGGAACCCCTAAAATTACCGCATTGCGTTATACACTGGAAGCGGGCTATGAACCGCACCGTTACAATCCGCGGCCCGCACTCCAAGCCGATAAAGCGCTGGCTGTTCGGGATTTTTCCGCAGTTATGCCTGCCGGTACAGAGGCTGAAACGCCTGTAATTCCCTTTCAAAATCAACGGGGCCTGATTTACCGCGGACTTGCCTTAAACGCCGACGGCCAAGCGATACGCAATATTTTAGAAAACGGTTTACTGATAAAGGATCTGGGACAGTATGCTTCGGATTTTATCACAAGTATGGGAGCAGAGGCTTCGAGAGGCCGCTGCCATTCCTTGAAGGTTACCAATTTAACGGCAGAGTCGTCTGAAGCTGTAAAGTGGGCACAACTGCGTTCCAAAGAAGAAGCCATTCCGGTTGTAATGGTAGTAAAATATTCTTCCAATAAGGATTTATTCTCACAGGACATACACGCCATCAATACCGCAGCGGATATTCCGCCCGAAGATATTTACGCTATGGCGGCGTTGTTAAATATCAACGGCGTCCCCACATGGTGCAAAGTGGAACTGGAAGGAGAAGGGTTTCGTATCACACCGTACGAACCGGTTGCCGAATAACGCTCAAACCTTACTCTTTTAAAAACCCCGCATTAGGCGGGGTTTTTATTGCAGTATAACACAAGGATATTTATTATAATAAACTATGATTTATAGTTTTCCGCCTGTCGTCAATACGCGTTCGCGCATACTGGTTATAGGCAGTATGCCCGGGGAAGCGTCTTTGAAAGCCCAAGAGTATTACGCTTACAAATACAACCAATTCTGGCGGATTATTTTTGACATATTTACCGGCGGACGGCAGCCCGAAAACTATGCGGATAAAATAAACACGCTTTTAAAGCGCGGAATCGGCCTCTGGGACGCATTGGCCACGTGCGAACGAACGGGAAGTTTAGACGGTAATATCTCTTTGCCTCGACCTAACGATTTTCCCGCTTTATTCAAAAAATTTCCCCATATACACACGCTTCTTTTTAACGGGCAAGCCGCGCGGGCGCATTTTAAACGCGCGTTCGGCAATGCAGGCAAAACCTGCATTACGCTCCCCTCCACCAGTCCGGCGCACGCCTCAAAATCGTATCAAGAAAAGCGGATGCTGTGGCAAAACGCGTTTCAACACGCGCTGTCCCTAGAAAATTAACCCTTATTTGGGGTGGATAAAAAATTTCTCCTCCGTTAACCTGTAAACGGGGGAAATAATGTTGCAAGAACTGCATATTTTGATTTTTTTATTCAGTCTGTCCGTATTATCGGCAACAGTCGTTCCCGCACAGGCGGCGCTGGTCACCTTTGCATTGCTGGCGGCGGGGCGCTATTCTTCCGCCGCTCTGATGACGGCGGCGTGCGCCGGAACGGTAATCGGTGTGGGAATCAACTGGTTTTTGGGGCGTTATATCAGCAATTTTGAAGGAAAAACGTGGTTCCCCGTCAAACAAGAATACCTGCAAAAAGCGCGGGAGCTCTTTGCCCGACACGGAAAAGCGGCGCTCTTGCTTGCGGGGATTCCGGTCATCGGCGTTCCGGTAATGCTGGCGGCAGGGGCGGCCAGAATTAATTTTTGGTTTTTTCTGTCGGTAGCGGCCCCCGCCAAATGCGTACGCTTCTTTTTAGTTTGGCTGATTTACAAGGGGTTGGTATAAAGAGAAAAACGCACTTTGTAAAAAGCGTGTTTGTATACTGCGACAACCACGCTTTCGCGTGTTTTTTATATGGTGCGCCCAACAGGCATCGAACTCTCGACGGAGAGGTGTCCAAAATACTGTCCATTGTTCTTATACAAAAAATACTGAAAATTTAAGCATTTTTTATATGGTTTGGACAGGCCTCGACGGGGGTTCGATGCGCAACCTGGGAATTGTAGGCAGAAAATTAGTGTCCAAACGTGGACACTTCCCATCGTAATTTGCACACCTAACAACAAAAACCCCGCGTTAACGGGGCTTTGTTATTTGAATTTTATCTCAAGCTATAATTCTAAACGATGAATTAGTTCCTTGGAATTTTTCGCACAAAGATCTAGTAATTTCTTTGCCCACACACTTTCTTCTTTTGTTAAGTTTGAATGAAGAATCGTTGTCTGGAGTTGGTCCGGTAATGCATGGGCTAATTTGATGAACTCTTTTTTGAACCAAGCAAACGATAAATCTGTCTCTTGGCAAAATAACTGCCAATCCTTTGCGTTGACCCATTCTGCCTCTTTGGAAGAGCCGATATACATGGCCATTTTAGTTGTTAGTTCCGGATAGATAGCAGTAGACAAAAGATCATAAGCAGGAGCTAAGACAGGTTTTCTGTCTTTGTACAATAATGAAGAATTTTTGGCATGGGCATCATTGTTGCCAATCAAGAAATTAAACATAACCCGTCTGGCTAGCTCTAGTCTCGCCTTTACTGGATTATCCGTTATCAAAAGCAACTTAAAAACGGTGGCAAAATTAGGGCCGCCTTCGGCTTGGTATTTATTTTTACTTAAAACTGCCAACGCTTGGCAAAAGTCCTCTTGGTGCAACCGTTTAACCACATCGTCTTTTAACATCCGGTCGTAGCGTTTTACAAGTAACACACGCATACCCTTTATCGTGTACATAGTGCAATCCGCCCCATCTAGCTCAAGTTGTTTGGCCACATTCATACACAAAAATTCGTTCAACACGGAATAGTCAATATGTTGAATAGGAGTTTTCAAAATATGTGTAGAGGGAGTTCCTGCTCTGGGAAGTAACATTTTTTCATTAAGTAGTGTAACGGAAGTTTTATCCTGTGTACCTGCCAAGGATAATCTTCTCGCATTATCCGGCGAATTACCTAATGGACGTTTCGGTAGAGATTGCACATATTTAAGCCATTCTTCTTCCGTTAGGGCAGCACCATCCAACTTCAAAAATTCTTGAGGTGTTATAGGGGTATCCATAGGGACAAAAGATAAGGCCCCTGCACAATCCCCACCGATGGCCTCTAACAGTGAAAAATCATTCGTGGCACTAATGCGAAACATAGCTGCTAGTGTTTTGCGGGTTTCTTCATTTTCGGGAAGCAACCCATTAAAGAACGGAAGACATTGTTTTTCTTCAAACGGTTTTGTTTGTAACGGCAAACTATGAGAAATGGCAAAACTAGCATCCGGATTATAAGTAAAAGAAATCTTTCCGGCTTCATCCTGTTTCAAAACGCCAATAGGGGTCCCGTATAACCGAACGGAGAGTTGTTTTTCGGACATGTTACTTGACCTCCGTTTCTAGTCCCAATACGGTTAATACTTTAAGTGCTTTATTAAGTGCAATTGTTTCTTTGCCGGATTCCAAATCCACAATAAACCGAACTCCGACTCCTGCTGCGGCGGCGAGTTGTGCTTGCGTGATTTTTTTATCCTTGCGTGTATTGCGGACCATATGTCCCATATCTTTTGAATTTTTAATAATCATAGTTTTCCCGTTCGGTAAAAATTATTCCCGATAGGTAAATTTTAACATAATTTAGTGGGATTTTGTCAAGTTTTTTCCCGCTCGGGAATATTTTAAGAGAAATGGCAGAAATTTGGAAAAATCTTCCCGTTCGGGAATTTTTATCATATCCACAAGCAGATGAATGCGCTTATGTTGTTCATGCATTACATAATATGTGCTAAAATAGAAATAAAGAGGTTAAATATGAGAAAAATACTCATGCTTTGCTGTGGCTTTGCTTTACTATCCGCATGCGCCACTCCATATCAAAAAGCCAAGAAAGAGACGGCGAAAGGATACTTTGATACTCCATTACAAGAAGGGGTTTATGATGTAATCTTTAATGGGAATGGTGCTACTTCCGCTAAAAAGGCCCATGATTATGCGTTATTACGATCCGCAGAGGTTTGCTTAGAAAATGGCTATCAGACGTTTGATATCGTCAGCAAAGCTGATCACTCTACGCAAGATGGATATATGGTCAACAATATTCTGGTTATGGAGACTGAACCTAAAATTAATTTTGTAGTACATTGTTCCAAAGATAACGACCTAACCTTTAGTGCTAAAGAAATCAAAACCAATCTAAGAACAAAATACAAATTGCAATAAATCTAAAAGCCCTGCAAATAGCGGGGCTTTCTTATTTTATAGAGGGTTTATTTGCCTTGACCGTACCCTTCGTAATAGTAGGACTGGTCAATACCCTTAAAGATTACTTCACGGTCTTCGGTTTTATCGGTTAAATTCGGCTCTAAAAGGGCGCGTAACTCCAAATCATTGACCGGACTGCGCTCCATGGCCTGTAAGTAGAGGTCTTTGTCCACGTTTTGCAAATTCACTACCTTGCCCAAGTTCTTTTTGAGGATTAAGTCTAGCCAAATGCGGGTAGAGCGACCATTTCCTTCCATAAACGGGTGGGCGATGTTCATTTCTACGTACTTAGCGATAATTTGGGCAAATGTGCTTTCCGGCATCGTATCAATGGCTTTGAGCACATCTTTTAGGTAAAGGCTATTAGCAAAACGGAATCCACTTTTAGAGATATTTTTTTCGCGGATTTGGCCTGCGTATGGGTATAATCCTTGGAACAAATAGGCGTGGATTTGCTGTAGGCCTTTAGTTGTGCCTACTTCCACATTTTTAATATCGCCCGATTCGTATAACCGTCTAGCGTTTGCCAAACTTGCTTCGTCAATTTTGTTTTGTTCCATAAGATTATCTAAATACTAACTTAAAATTAATTTAAGTTTACTTAATTTTATTTTAGCATAAATAACTTACTATTTCCCCATTAAATCCCCAAAATCCAAGCCAATTTGTTTGCACGCTTTGTTATCTTCGCAGACGTTTTTTTCTTCTACTCCCACCAATGTCATCCCGCGCTTGGGCAGATTCATAACCGCCTTGTGTAAGTGAGAAGGGGCCAAATGTGCGTAAATTTCGGTCATTTGGATGGTCCGGTGGCCCAGTAACTTGCATACCGTATAGAGTTCCACCCCGTTTTGCACCAATTGGCTGGCAAAGGTATGGCGCAATTTATGCAGGAAACTATCCACGCCTGCCGCTTTGGCTATTTTGTGGTAACAAGCCGTCAGAGAGTCTACACTGTGCGTACGTCCGAAATCCACCACAAACTCGCTTTCTGCCCCGATTTTGGCCCGTTGTAAGGCATTTCTTAAACTCTCGGTCATTGGCACAAAACGATAATATTCCGTCTTGTTTGGTGCGATATACAATTGGTTATTAGCAAAATCTACATCTTGCCAACGCAGATTCATAATTTCGCCCCTGCGTAGTCCGGCATCGGCCCCCAGTAGCACCACAAGCCGCCAAGTATCGGTCGGGCAGGCCTTTAAGAGTTTATCTATCTCTTCGGGCGTATGGAAAACAACCCGTCCGCGTGGCACTTTTAATTCGGATACGAGCGACCAGTCCTGTTTAGGCACATATTTCCACTTTTCGCCTATACGCATGACAGTTTTTATGCCTTGCACTAGACGGTTAATGTGATTTTTGCCAATCTCTTTTGTGAGTAGGTGCTCTTTAAACTTTTGGACGAGTTCGGGAGTAATATCCTGTAAATAACGTGGTTTTTTGATTTCTTCCAAGTAGCGGACAGCCAACTTGGTATGCGTGACGGTATTGCGCGATCTTTCCACGGACATATGGTAGAGCAGTTTGTCTTTGAACGCTTGCCACGTGATGTGGATAGGAAAACGTTCTTTGACGGCATTTCTGCGGCGGATAAACTCCTGATATTTTAGCAAGGCTACCTGTTTGTTTTCGGTTTGTAGCGAAATGCGCCTTCTGACCCCATTGAAATCGTAAAAATCTGCGTAATAAGTTGGACTTTTTTTGATTTTGTGTACACTCATATGCGCTCCTGTTACTGTAAAGGTACTTCTTCGCCTTTTTCTACTTCGGCATGGTCCGAGAGCAAGTACCCTTTGACTTTCCAGCATCGGATAGTTTTGCGGTTGCAGTCAACCTCGTACCAGTAATCGAGGTCCGTGTGAACTTGGAATGCGATTTCATAACCGTCGTCTTTGTGCTTATTGTTAATCAGTTCGTCGACTAGGATATTTCCATCCCAGGTTTTGAGGTGTTTTTGACGTTTGATTAGGTCAAGTCCGACTCCTTCCGGATATCCGTCCCAATGGTGATACAACAGGACTTCCCGTTTAAGGTAAGTTATTTTGATTTGGCATCTTGTACTCATACTCTCTCTCCTTTGTGTTGGGGCGACTGGTGCGAGATTACCAACCGCCCCATGCTTAAGACGCTTAAATAACGCTGCTTTCGGTTATCCGTCAGCGTGATTTTATGTCAGGCATCTTGCCTGCATACACATTCACGCTTCTTATAGGGAGAGAAGTCAAGTGAAATATGGAGAAATAATTAAAGAAAATGCCAAAAGCAGGTGATTTTTATTATAATGAAAATATAGAAGTACAGCCCAATAGGGCTAAAGATTTAATCTGTTTTTTGGTATTCCGTTCGAAATTTGGACGGATACAGTTTACAACAGTAAGCGGTACCTTAACCGAAAGACAGTCGTATTAGACAGAATGTAGTCGGACTAATTACCCGTACTATATTTTGTCGAACACTCGTCGCTTATGCGATGGGTTACGGCTGTTTGTTTATGTGTTAAGGTACCCATAAGCAGAGAGCCGTTTTTTTATGGTTAAAAGTGGCACATAAAACAAATATGTATAGACCGCTTATAGCTATCTTTTTATTGTTTCTGTCCTCGTCAGCCAATGGGCAAACCTATTCTAACGTAGAAGTAACCTCTGTGTATGATGGAAATACTTTTAAAGTAAATCTAGCGTGCGAAGATAAGCTTCTGTGTAAATATCTTCCGGTACGGGTAAAAGGAATTGATGCTCCCAAATTTCGGACTAAACATTCTTGCGAAAAGAAGAAAGCTAAAGAGGCCAAATTATTTACGCGCCATTTCCTTGCCCAAGGACCTGTAACACTCAAGAAATGCGAACGTGATAAGTATTTTCGTTTGTTATGTGAAGTGTATATTAATGACACTAATAGCCTGGCAGAGGCCCTTTTAGATGCAAAATTAGTAGTTCCCTATAATGGTGGCAAAAAAGTATCCAAGGATTGGTGCACATAATTGACAAAACGGACAAAATTTTACTTACAATCCTTGAATATTTCAGGATAATTAATTTTGACATTCTCTATTGAATGTTTTAATTCAGCTGAAACATTCTCTAGAATTTGAGGGTTGATATATATTTGTTCTGTTGTATTAGAGATATAACGAGATAGCTTAGGTTGGGCAAGTATAATAGCCTCTTCTCTTAAAAAACCGATCTTTTGTAGCATTATTACTACATTGTTACATGTTCCGTATTCTACATACTCGTACCAATCGTTAGGCAATGATGTCAAATTGTGACATTTTAGATACGTTTCAGTAAATCTCAAAAAATACATCGAAAATTTATAATTAATAATATTTTCAATATCTCTCATTATATTATTGATGACAATATTTTTATGCTCGATAGAATTATTAAATGGTACTAATTCGCGAGTATGCAAATCTTGAATTTGGCATCGACTTTGTAAATTATATTCAAGAGTGTGCCGGATAATTTCATGCAATCCTTTCCCTTGCATCCATTGTAACAGTATTACTGAATAATATCTCAAACGATTACCTTTACCCAATGTGTCTTTTTCATAGACAGGCCATAGAAAAATATCTGATAATTTCCTTAGGAATTCAATACATGAATTATAATCGAAATTCATGGGATAATAAAGTTGCTTATTCTTAATTGAATGATATAAAGAGATTTTTTGTTGCATAGAGATATTTATATCATCATCTGTTGAATCGTAGCCTTTAAATATATTTTTAATGTCAATTATATTCTGTGGAGATAATACTTTTTCTTCTTCAAAATCTTTCACTATATAACTTCTATTATTAGTACAGATATCATGTAATAACATGTTTAAACACTTGGCAGCATACTCGTAGGTGGCCGCTGATAGTTGCTTGTCTTTATATTTTTCTTCTTGATTCACAAGATTAGTTTTTCCTTCAAGTAAACAGTTTACAATAGCTTGTTTCGTATTTTTAGAAATAGCCTTATGCGGTAATAATGTTTGATTCGGCAATTTTTTCAAGAGGATATTATTGAAATAATCTTGAGTTTTACTATCATCGATGACAACGAACACATTTCCAAATTCGTTCAAAGAGACTCGTCCAGCACGCCCCATTAAATTAAAGGCATCAACGGCAGATAATGTTGAGGGGCCTTTTTTATGGTCAAATATAAAAAGATTATCAACTGGCACATTGACTCCTTCCAACAGTGTACTTGTACAAAAACAATATCTAATATAACCAGTACGAAGGAGTTCCTCTATTTGTGTCCTCACATCATGTGGCAATGTCCCAATATGATAGGCAATACCATGGCGAACTAAATCTGCTAAATAATATTCTTTATGTATTTTCTGTTCAATATTTTGAGCAATTTTATTTAATTTTTCCTTAAACTGAAGATTTTGGTTGTTCCTATTCTTACATTCCAAAAATTTTTTTAATGCCAACGCTTGTTCTATTGCTTTAGAAATAGATGACACATAAATTAGATTGCATTTATTCTTTCCCAGTTCAAACAATAGATTTTGTCTTGAACAAAATTTTGAATTCAGGGAAACACATTGGATAAAGTCCTTCAGGATGGGATTATATACAGAAACAGTTTGGTTTACTAAGTTGATATATATCTTGTTTTGCGTTACAGGAGAAAATACGAATGAGTGACCCGCAGATACAGCATTGCTAAAATAATTAGTAAGTTTTAAATATATATCGGGATTGGGTATAACAGGTGATGAAAAATATATGCGAACCGAATTTTCCTTCTTTAACATGTCTAAAATCTTGTAATATAGTATACTTCTCTTATCTCGACTCGATATTTTATGGGCTTCGTCTATAAACAAATATTGAAATTTAGTTCCTTTATTTTTTAACATTGAATAATATAGTCGTTCTGGTGTGAGTACCGCAATAAATTTTTCATTTTCAAAAGGTAATGAAAGTGTTGTCACTATCCTATGTTTTCCAATACCAACAAAATTTTTAAATTCTACAATAAGTTTGTTGGCAATTTCAGAGATTAATGCTCTAGTCGGAACCAGTATCACAAAACTGGCATCAGTTTTTTGTTGTAATTCATTCAAAATAAATTTAGTTATGACAAAAGTTTTGCCCATGGATGTCGGAGCAGAAAAGCTGTAATACTGATTCTTTGCTAACGAATTAAATACTTTTAATTGTGTATCAAAAAAAGACTGCTCTGAAGAAGGAATTTTATTCTGAATTTTATGTGTGTGATATGCTAATTCCCCCATAAATTCTCTGTTAGTGTTAATTACTAAATTTTTATCTTCTAATAAGGATATGGAAACAAAATTTGAAACATTTTTATATATTTTTTCTTTAAATAGTTTAACTATATCTTCACTTGGATATAATTGAGAAAGGATGATTACAATTTGTTGGGCTATGTTATGATATTGTTCGCATTCTGAAATAGATAATAAATCCGCATATCTGAGGAGTTTATTGTATTTTTTATTATATTGACATGATGAGTTCTTTATCAAAGAGGTTGTGTATTCCACCAGCAATTCATTAAATAGTACTAGAAAATCTGGTTCTTGAAGAATGTGATCGTACAAAATCTTAGAAAATAATTTAGCCATTTTTAATATCTCCAAAAGAAAACTTAGCTTCTTTATGTGTTAGTTGTTCCATGATTTTTTTTCGGTCTCTTGGAGCATCATGAAATGGCAAAAAATAGAAATTAAAATTGTAATTACTGATTTGGTGTTTTTTTATTTCGTTTCTTATTTTATCTTTATACTTTAAAATTTGTGTTAGATTGGAACCTTTTACATTTTTTTTATAATCATCATTAGAGTCATTTAATCCCTTATAATTGGTAGTATACCCAATAAAAACGCCAAAAACGGTCTCAGTCTCTTCTGCACCTTTTCCTAGCAAATATTTTTTTAATATCTCTGCTTCATCATCCTCAATCAACTGATCTTTTAAATGTGTATCGATGAGCATAATATCTTGTCCATTATGTTGCAGATATTTATTTATTGATACAAAAGAATCTTCAATTGCCTTTTCTAAGTTATCTTTTATTTTAGCTTCACCGATAACAAGTTGTAATATCTTTTTGCCATCGTTAGTAGTTCTAAACTTAAAATGAATTCCATCGGCACCTTTTATATAATCATTGGCACTGGTTTTGAGCTCAATCTTACTAAATAATTTTGGAGCTTGAAGACCTTGTTCTAAAAATAAATATAATAGTATTTCTCCTAATTCTCCTCCTGCCCCGGAATCCTCATTTGAATTTACTGTTCGCAAATGACTTAGCGCATCCAAAATCAACCTTCTATTCTTATTACGATCAGCTTTTGCATCTAGGATCTTCCGTCTGCTAAAAACATATTCGCAAATATTATTCAAAATATAGTCATACAGTTCATCATATGCAAAAATTTTATTTTGAATCTTCAGAATATAAATATTTAAAAAATTATTTTGCCCGCCACATACAATTTCTTCTGTCGCAAGTTTTTCAAAAATATTAAATCCTTGTGCATCTGAAGTGTTTTGACAATTAATTCCCATTTCACTTTTCCCATTACAAAAAATTTTTACTTCTTAAAAACAAACAAATACTCGTGGGCTAGCAATAAGAAATTGTATTTAATGCTGTTTGTTTTCCAATACCCTGTTGCTTTGCAGTTGTGCTGTTCCTTAATGATAATTTCTTTAAGGCTAAAACCCGCACTCAAAAACTGTTGCATTACTTGGAATCCTAATGGAATTACGCATCCTTTTTTACGGGTATCCCCTATCAAAACTGCACAGAATTTATCCTTTTTAAGCACCCGAAAGCAGGAATTGGCGACTTTCTTTATTTCCGGTAAAAAATCTTTGACTTTAAAATGCGATAAATCGCCATCAATATCTTCGCTATACTGAATGATATTAGCATAAGGTGGGTGGGCGGCAATTAAATCAATACTTTCGTCCATTACACCCTTTAAATCTCGAGCGTCGCCCAATCTTACTACCACCTTACCAGGCTTCTTACACTCGAATTTTAAGTGTTTGCGAGTCAATTTAGTAGCTTCGGGGTTAATATCAATTCCAATACCGTTGCGTCCCAAGAGTTTAGCTTCCACTAGGGTAGTTCCACTTCCAATAAATGGGTCTAAAATCATATCCCCTGGCTTGGAATAACGCAGAATGATGTTTCTAGGAATAAACGGTGACCAATTACCCCGATATTTAGCATCATGGGTAGCCCAATCGCCGCGTTTCTTAAAACTCCACACGGTATTGGTTTCTAACTCAAAATCTTTTGGTTCTAGGGCTTTTTCTTTTTTCTTCTTTGCCATATTATTTAAACAGTTTATCCATAACGCCGTCTTCCATGTCTTTAATGCTATACAAATGCGGCAATATATCAAAAGTTTCTTCTAAATTATTTCGGGCAGAAGTCCACCCTTTCCCATCAGTAAACCATACAAACGTAAATCCAGGAATATTTGTGGCTTCTAAAGCTAAAGTTTTATAACTGCGAGCGGTTTCGTTGAGTTTGGACCCACCGCTTGCATAAAAGTTCGTTTCTATGCCGTAAATCATCTTGGGCGTTTTGACTACGAAATCGAAGCGTTTCTCGGCTTTTCCCCGATTAGAAATAGCTGATAAATCAATGCCCCATTTCTTTTGTATTTCACTTATGTACATTTCCGAATAATAGGACTTGGGAGCATTATCGTCTTCCTTGAAAATACCGGATTTTTGTAAATAGGACTCTACAACGTGTTCCATCAAGTGCCCGCCACGATTTTTGCGCCCGTTGGAATCTAGACCCGTTTCTACTCCGGTGGCATAATCTACCAGGTTACTCACTAAATGTCGCTGTAAAAGACCAAAAAGGCCCGATTTCCGCATAAATTCGGCGTATTCTTTCGGAGTAGAGGCGATTTTGTCAAATCGGTAGATACGGGAACCTTTTTCATCCGTAATCTCTACTTCTTTTCCGCGTACAGCTAGGAGCAAAGGGACGCATTTTAACACTTCAGGGTATTTCTCTACCAACCGGATAAATTCATTCTCAATGTCTGGATGCCCAATAAGAGCATTTAAAATATTTAATTCCACCTTTATAGAATCAATATTCTGATAAACTTTGGGGAAGTCTACGTAATAATCGTAAGTAGCAATAGAAGTTTTGAAATGAGACAGCCATGTATTAAAATCGCGAGTCATTTGTTTTCTCCTAGAAATTCGCAATCAAAAGTTCTTTGATTTTGCCGCGAGCAGTATCTTTGCAGTTAATCATGCGGGAGGCAAGTACTCTTTCAATGTTAAAAGCACTATATAACTTATCGAAGAAGGAGTCCTTGGGGTTTACATTATGCGGGTCAGAATTACTTAGCAAGATTTTAGCATGCTTATCATGCACCTTTTCTACATAATGTGCTAATTCAATTTGAGCATTGTCGTCAAACTCTTCCTTCGTATAGGAAGTAAAACTAGCCGTTTGTGTAAGGGGCCGATAGGGTGGGTCAAAATAAACCATGGTCTTTTTATCAATAAAAGCCATAGACTCTTTATAATCGGCACACACGATTTCTACTTTTTGCAGGAGTTTAGACACTTTGCGTAGATTATCTGCATCGCAAATAAGTGGGTTTTTATAAGAGCCCATTGGCACATTAAACTCACCTTTACGATTAACACGGTACAATCCGTTAAAGCAAGTATGGTTCAAGAAGATAAACAAAGCCGCTTTTTCAATTTTTTGGGCTTGCTGTTTAGCCACCAACGTATTAAACCTATCTCGTTTTTGATAATAATATGTTTTGCGTTGTGCTTCGTTCTGACCTAAAAATTCTTTTTCAATACTGGAAAGCGTTTTGATTAACTTTTCTACCTGAGTTTTAACCATCACATATGTATTGATAAGGTCGGCATTGATATCGCTAATATATGCCTGCTTAATAGGGTAATTGGCAAGGACATGGAAAAGAACAGCTCCGCCACCAACAAACGGTTCTGCATATTTCTCAAAACGAGATAATTTTGACATGCGTTTATTGATATCCTCAAGGAGTTGTGTTTTGCCGCCAGCCCATTTTAAGAACGGCTTGGCCACAGTTCTTGTGTCTACATAGCGCAAATGGCGGTTATCGGCAGGTTTGGGCGTATTGGAGGGGATAAGCCACATGTTTCCAACACGACTTAACTCCGGAATACGGTTGTCCTGACAGAACACCAATACCCGTCGTTGAGAAATATTCCATTTTTCAGCTGCTTCTTTTGTAGTAAGATATCCTTGCATAAAAACCTCGCTTACCCATATTATAGCTTTTTATTCTAGCTTTGGAACAATAGCAATATCAGTTTTATGATACGATTTGTTTAGCGGCGGTTCAAGTCGATCCCGAATTTGTAAGCAAAAGTTCAAACAAATGGGTGCCCTTTTATGCCATGAGGCCACCACCACCGTTGTCTTTTTCTGAATATGCTGAATCCCACCCAGTTTGCCCAAGAATGCTAATTGATTTTGGAGCCATTAAATTTTTCTTGCCATAGGCATCACATATTGCCTTGAGTGGACATTGTGTTAATGCTGGTTTTATAATTTTTGAAGTTACAAAATCAGTATTTTTAATTATCATTTCTCCGTCACTATTTATGCATGGAAGATTTCGACTTAGTAATTTCGTAGGCACTTTTATTCTTTTTTCTTGAAGGCAAATTGGGCAATATTTACTGCGTGCTCCATCATTTGCGAATTTATGTCCGTTTTCACACACAAAATAACAAAGCCTTTCTCTACAAAACTGCCTACCCAAAACATTATATACGAAATAATCAAGTAAACAAGGACTAGCTATATGTTCATCAGGATATTTTTCTGACCAGATTTCCCAAACACGTCTCCATGCTTTTGCTGACATTAGGTCTATCAATCCATACTGATAACTAAAAATATCAATAAAACTTGATACCAAAGGAATTGCACAAAGAAGGATTCCGGACTTTAATGCAATTTTTATCGTGTTAACATCGCTTGCTACATCAATTTTTTCAAATCCTCTCACTTTTTTCCAGATACCAAGCACTATCATATCCCTTATGAACATGTCTGCTTTTTTATTGCCATATCCCGCGCCATCATAATTAATCAATGCAGTTCTAAAAGCAAACACATCTCGATCGAAACGATCAATAATATTGTAGGGTTCGGAATGATGATCAATAAGGAATTGGGTTATTTTTTTAGCAAAATTAGCACGTTTGTCAGTCTGAGATAGCTTGGTTACGCTAATGGTTTTAATGAAAGCATCCGGATCCTCATTAATTTTTTGAATATCAAATGAGCTTGGATCTTTCTTGTATTTTTGGGCTAAATCAAAAAAACTACGAGAGCCATTAAAATCTTGATTCGCTGTCAAAAGTCTTATACGACATGCTTCTTCCGAAGTCAAACCACATGTGTCATATACTTCTGTAAAGGCTTTGCCGTTCGTTTGTAAAAAGACTCCATGAAGAGCATCGGCAACTTTTTTGCAATTTTCGTCACAAATGGAAACATTTAATATTTTTTTATGATGCTTATGCCAATACTTATGAAAATCTGAAAAATATTTAAAATCTCGTCCTAGACAATTTATAGTACCCAAATCAACATGTGATGCAAAGAAAAAATCATTTAGTTCTTTTACAATAGAACGTTCCTGCTTAACGGTCAATTTTGTATTGTCTTTTGCTATCACTTTCAGTTTTTGAATCAATATGTCAAGTTCTGTCATATACTCTCCTAAAATACCGTTTACTAGAGCTCCTGATGTGCAATCTTCTCAATGTACAGAGATAACCCCATTATATATATTTACAGAGAGCTTTTATAGTAAACAAGGGATTGTAATTGGGAAAAATCCAATTTATACAAGATATGTTTTATCAATGAAGAATCACAACATGGTAAAAGGAATCTATGAACATGGCGGTTTGATATTATATAGTCCTAGAACTTTTTAGTATCAGAGTGTACCATAAGGGTCCACTAAGAATATACACTTTTTTGTCTTTTTTGCTTTTTTTGCGTTTTTTGCCAAATCGCTACTTTCTGCCATTTTTCTGCCGAGCGATATTATAGTCTTTGATACATAATGTTGCTTATGTCGCTTAAATTATAGTGTCCACAAGTATGTAGGTTGGCATAATAAAAGACCTTACTTATTTTCCATTTGCTACAATGGGATAAGGAGATTTTATGCAAATTCATCAAATTCGTAATGCCACTGTTAAAATAACCTATGCAGGAAACACTTTTTTAGTGGATCCATGGCTACTACCCAAAGAGGCAATGCCTGGTTTTGAAGGGCTTTTCATAGTGAGGTTCGTCAACCCCGTGTAGAACTACCTTTGCCGGTAGCGGAAATTGTAAAAGCAGATGCAGTTATTTTGACCCATGTTCATCCCGATCATTGGGATGAGATGGCCGCCAATCATATCCAAAAGCAAATCCCCTTTTTTGTGCAGTCACAAACCGATAAAACCATTATTGAAAAATATGGATTTACCAACGTGTGTATTTTGTCTGAGACAGGTACTCTATTTGCAGGCATCACTCTTTATAAAACGCCTTGTCAACATGGGAGAAAAAAAATTGTAAAACCCATGTGCGAAAAAATGGGCATGCCTTATGATGCCATGGGAATCGTATTTAAGAACTCTGCGGAAAAAACGCTTTACGTGGCAGGCGACACAATTTGGTGCGAAGAGGTAAAGCATACATTAGACACTTACAAGCCCCAAGTGGTGCTTATTAACGCCTGCGGAGCGAGTTTACTTGTGGGCAATGGAGAACGCTTGATTATGCACAAGCAGGATGTAGATGAGCTTGCCTCCTATATACCGCAAGCACAAATTATTGCCAGCCATATGGATACCGTCAGTCATTTAACGGTTACGCGCCAAGATATCCGTTCTTTGGGCCTGCCTAATGTACATGTACCGGAAGATAACGAGGTACTTTCTTTTTAGAGTAAACGCACTTCACTTTGGCAGGTTTTATAGTGTCCACAAGTATGTAGGTTGGCATAATAAAAGCCGCAAGGATTTTGCAGGACAACAAAGAAAAGCGTAGCGTTATAGTGTCCAAACTGTGCCCAGTATATTCATAGTTTTCGCAAAAAATTTTAGTAGTTTTTATACTTCCTCGACGAGAACTAATAATTATAGTATGTAAAAAAATCTTGGCAATTTAGGTTGTGCGGATATAGTTTGCAGGAAAATCGTGTATATTTACACTTTTGTCGACGAGAAAAAGAAGAATTTTAGCGTTTACTGTACACCATACAGGGTCCACTAAGAATATACAAGATTTGCGTAATTTTGCTCATTTTGCTCAAAAAGTGTCGACGAGGGAGTATAAGAAAAAACCCGCTCTCGACGGAGAACGGGTATATTTTAAGACGTGCGCCCAACAAGCACAGAACCTTCGACGAGAGCAGGTCCATTATAGGGTACCATAGTTTTTATACTCTTTTTGGCACTTATTAGACCCATTTTCTCTTCTGAGAAGTTCGGATTTTGTGGGCGCATACACTTTACTATCATTTTGTGGCTCCATTTGCGACATTAAACAAGCTATTCGTATCCGGCATCTTTCTAGGAGTCATGCACATAGCCGCCTGTTGTAAGTTGGCAGGGACTAGGTGTGCGTAGATTTCTGTCATTTGGATACTGCTATGGCCTAGAAGTTTGGATACCTCATAAAGACCAATCCCTTTCTGCACCAACTGTGAGGCGTAAGTGTGGCGCAGTTTATGTAAATAACTCTTAACTCCGGCGGCCTTGGCTATTCTTGGGTAGTAAGATGTCAGAAAATCTTTGCTGTTGCGGCTAGATGCCCAGCCTACATCCACCACGTACTCGCTTTTCGCGCCATTTTTGGCCTTTGTGAGGGCTTCACGCAAGGTGGGGGTCATTGGCACAAAGCGGTGGTTTTCCGTTTTGTCAGGGGCAACGTAGAGCTGATTGTGCTCAAAGTCCACATCCTGCCACTGTAAATGCGCTATTTCCCCTCTCCTAAGCCCTGCATCGGCCCCAAGTAGCACTACAAGCCGCCAACCTAGGGAAGGACATGCCGCTAATAGCTTATCAATCTCCTCATCCGTATGGAATACCACTCGTCCCTTTGGGGTTTTTAGCTTACCAACGGCTTTCCATTTCTGCTCAACTGCTAAATCCCATTTTTCTGCCAGTCGCATAATGGCTTTGAGGGCTTGCATACAGCGATTGATATTATGCTTACCGAATCCCTCGTTAATCATAAACTCCTTTGTTCCCTGCAGAAGGCTTGGAGTTACGTCTCTTAACATGCGAGGGGTATTAAAATCCTCCATATGTGTTATTGCCAGTTTGGTCCACCTGATTGTACTTTCGGACCGTTCTGCGGACATAAAGCGGAATAATCTATCTTTAAATGCATCCCACTCCATATCTACTACTAGGTTTTCCTTGGCTTTCTTGCGTCTGCTTACTATCTCCGCATACTTGTCTTTTGCTACTCTTAGGTTTGTGGTCTGAAGAGAAGTTCTTGAACGTTTACCGTTTGGTACTCTGAAATCAGCATAATATATGCCGTATCTTTTAATTAAGGCCATCTGTTTGTTCTCCTTACTAAGCAAAGTCGAACTCTGCGTCGTAGGAACATAGTAACTCTTCTTTAAAAGAACAGCATGAAATTACGTCCAGTATATTATGAAATTCAGAAACTCTCGTCGGTGAGATTTTAGAAAAGGGTTTCCAAATCAGTGAGGTTTTCTATGTCTATTTGAGTGCCATCCGTAAAAACAAGCAGGTGGCGGTAGAGGTCTATTTTCTTTATTTGTCCCGTCTTAGTTTGGTATTCGCCCCCTTCTTTTAACTCATCTTCCACGAAGTATTGGACCGTCACTTCCGGTGGAAACTCCGATACAGTCAGCTCTTGAGCTAGTTGCGACAACTTATCGTTTATGATATTCTTTTCGTCTTCATCCAATTCTTTCTTGCGAGTTGTCTTGCGTGCGGTTTCTTGTATCCCCTCTTCAAACCCACTCAAAGCGGCAAAAGGCGCAAATTGGGCAGCTCGGTCAAGCAGAGACATAGGTGCGTGCCGTTTAGATACCGGACGTGACAGGTTGATAATATCTTTGTATTGTGAATCGCTCATGCTTTGTGTCCACCTATTTGCTTATTGCGCTCCATGGTTTTTGCCCCTTTTTGTAGGTTCATTCCACGTACAATGGCATTCTTACCAAACTGCTCTTTAATATCTAAAATAGTTTCTTGCAGGTCATGTTCCCTTTGGAGTTCTTCTTGCTCTTCGACTTTCTGCCTCTCTAGGGCTTCATAATCCGTAAATAAATCCAACTGCTCCGCCGTAGGCTTTACCTCTGCTTGGCTTGCTGGAACTACTCTACCTGCAGTAACATAAATCTTCCGAACGGTTAGATGCTCGTCTACGATTTTTACATACAGTTGGCTCATAGCATCCATGATAATCTTGGTAGACGAGGTAAAGTTATCAAGGGTTACACTCCCATGGGCAGGTTTGGGCATCTTGCGGCTATATCTATCCATGACTATCGGCCCTTTATAGCCACGTGCAATAGATGGATTGGTAAGGTTTTCCGTATCATAGTCCACCGTAAGAACAAGTTGATCTGTTACCAGTCCTTTTTCTACTAGGTCTAGCACGAGCAAATCCGTCATTTCCCGAGTGATTAAATGCCCTTCTTCATACTTATATGGTCTATCTAATACCTGACCGGAACCTAAACTATGGCCGGATGGACGATAGGCTTTTATTTCTTTCATGGTGCAGGGCTCAATACCCCAAGCATGGTCTATCAGCAACTCGGCATTTATCCCAAAGGTTTTATAGAGTAATTCTTCGTTGTAATATTCGTCGTCTTTGCCCATGGAACATCTTGCCACGTCTCCCATGGTATAGAGGCCTATCTTCTCCAATCTTTCGGCTATCCCATGTCCTACTCGCCAAAAATCTGTAATCGGGGTATGCGACCATAGTTGCTCTTTATAGGCCTGTTCCGTTAGCTCCGCAATACGTACTCCGTCTTTATCCGCAGGTATATGTTTGGCCACAATATCCATAGCCACTTTCGCTAGATATAGGTTCGTCCCTATTCCGGCAGTAGCGGTTATCCCTGTAGCTTGTAAAACCTCTCGAATTAACTTAATGGCAAACTCATGAGCGGTTAACTTGTAGTGCTTGAGATAATCTGTTGCGTCAATAAAAACCTCATCTACGGAGTAGTTGTGGATATCTTCCGGTGCGACGTATTTTAAATAAATATCATAAATCTGATTGCTTATTTCCATGTACTTGGCCATTTGGGGTGGTGCGGCGATGTAATCCACCGCGAGGCTAGGGTTGGCTACCAGTTCCTCTAAGTTATGGGATTTTCCTGTTAGACGGCGATTTTGGGCATTTAATTGGCGTTTGAGATTGACCTCTTTAACACGCTGGACCACCTCAAACAAACGGGCACGTCCACCAATCCCATAGGTTTTAAGAGACGGAGACACAGCAAGGCAGATGGTTTTTTCGGTACGGCGGGCATCGGCCACCACCAGGTTGGTAGTAAGCGGGTTTAAGCCCCTTTGCACGCACTCCACAGACGCATAAAAGGACTTGAGATCAATCGCCAGGTAGGTCTTTTGCTGTGCCATTAAATTCATTTTAACAAATATCTATTATACCTTTATCAGACTAGAAATAAGGTTGTCAAATTATAACATAAGGTGTTATGTTGTGTACATCGAATTAAATAAAGCATAGGGATAAATTATGCAAAATACAAATATATTACAAAACACTCTAGAAAAGCATGCCAATGCGGAAAATTATATATTCTCCGTTGGTAGTTTTAATGTACTTTTCCGGACATTGAACTATTTTGCCTTATTGGTTCTTCTCGGGCGTGCTGTTAAGAAGGGATTGCTTATCCGAATGTGCAAGGGCTATTATCTCTACCCAAAGGCAAAGTTGGTATTGGTACACAAAGTGGGACAGTAAATAAGAGAAAATGCCTGATGATTAGTTAACCATTTTGGTAAACATCGATGCCATATTCGCTGCTGATTTCTCTCACCGATTTGCCTTGCTCCCTTAGCTCCAATATCTGCCGCTTAAACTCTTTTGTGTACTGCTTTCGTTTCATAACCATTTTCCCAGTTCCCATATACAACCTATTATACTTTTACCCTTATTCACTGTCCCAGATTTTTGGTATTGGTACACAAAGTGGGACAGTAAATAAGAGACTATGTCTGATGATGCGCTAACCATTTTGGTAAACATCATCCGGGGTTTGATAACCAAGACTGCTATGCAATCTTCTTGTATTGTACCAACCTTCTATGTATTTAAACAAGTGTAATTGCGCCTCCTCGTAATTTCTGTATTGTTTCATATAAACTTCTTCTTTCTTAAGACTTGCGTGGAACGATTCCATACAAGCGTTATCATATGGGCATCCTTTTCTACTGGCCGAATGTACCAATCCTCTTGTTTTGAGATACCGCTCGAACTCCGTACTCATATACTGGCTACCCTGGTCGGTATGTAATACAATGCCCAGTGTATTTCGTACCGCATTACAGGCATTTTTAATAGCTTTCAAGACCAATGCCGTGTTCATAACTCGGCTATAGCTCCAGCCAATTACCTTGCGGCTATGTAATTCCAATACACTCGCCAAATACGTCCATCCTTCTTGTAACGTATATATGTATGTTATATCCGCACACCACACCTGATTAACCGTCGGGGTATTAAAGTCCTGTTTCAGTATATTGGGGTGGTGACATACCGGCTTTGCCTGCTTGCTACAACACGGTCTATACTGCTTTCGGATAATAGAACGTATCCCCATGGCTTTCATATGGCGTTGCACGCGTTTTAGGCTCGTTTTAATGCCCTGACGGATAAGAGCTGCATATACTTTGGGTGCTCCATATATTTTATTGCTTTCCAAATACACTTGCCGGATTGCTTGCTCCAATCGGTCGGATTCTTTTTTCCGGTTACTGACTTCCCCATCTAAATGCCTGTATATTCGGCTACGTGCTATACCTAATGTCCGACTCAGTACCTGTATGGGATATTTATTTACCTGCTTTTCAATGAGCTTCAATCTTGATTCCGTGCGAATATGGCTGTTGCTTTTTTTAGGATTTCGTTCTCCATCTCTACCTGGGCCAACTTCTTCTGCAGCCTGCGGTATTCGGCTACAGTTACCGTTTCTCCTTTCTCTGTAACCCCTATTTTGCCATATTCCTTTTTCCACCGATATATTAATGATTCTCTGATGCCATATTCGCTGCTGATTTCTTTAGCCGTTTTACCCTGCTCTTTTAGCTCTATTATTTGTCGCTTAAACTCTTTTGTGTACTGCTTTCGTTTCATAACCATTTTTCAGGTTCTCCTATACCAGCTATTATACTTTTACCCTTATTTACTGTCCCATTTTTTGTACCAAATCCATACCAAGTAAAAGTTGATAAAGATAGCGGTATCAAGAACGATCCTAATGACTGGGGCAAAGAGCATAATAATCCGCGCTACATACTAGACTTAATTTTGGTATTGGTACACAAAGTGGGACAGTAAATAAGAGAACAGGCCTGATGATGA
>CAMECJ010000002.1 GCA_945913025.1 uncultured Elusimicrobia bacterium
CAGACAGACAGACAGACAGACAGACAGACAGACAGACAGACAGACAGACAGACACGCCGCGTCGTCGTACAACCGTACTTCCGCATTCTCGTACGCAGAATTTAGGCACCCCGCCGCTAACGGAGAACGGGCCTATGTCAACGGAGAACGGAAATATGCCAGAATTCTCATTCTCAACCGCAATCCCGGGAATGATTAAAAATGCTGAAGGGAAAATTAATGGACGGATTACTTACGCCCGTATTACTATCCGCAAAAGGAAACAATTATGAAAACAAATCTCAAAACCTATACCGTTGAAGAAATTTGCAAAGGATTTATCTATAATGAACTGGAAGGCAAAGGGCTGTTCGGGCTGAACGGAAAACTTACCATTCAGCCGGAATACCAACGCAATTACATTTACGCCGACGGCAAAAAAGACGTAGCGGTAATAGATTCCCTGCTAAAAGGCTATCCGCTCGGGCTTATTTATTTTAACAAAACACCTGACGGCCAGTTGGAAGTCTTGGACGGGCAACAGCGCATTACCAGCATCGGGCGGTTTGTAACTAACAAATTTGCTATTTTTGACGATAACGCTATCCCCCATTATTTTGACAGTCTGCCGCAAGACAGACAAGAGAAGATTCTCCATTCTACCCTTTTGGTTTACGAATGCGAAGGAACGGAAACAGAAATTAAAGAATGGTTCAAAACGATCAATATCGCAGGTGTACCGCTTAACGAGCAGGAATTGTTAAACGCCATTTATTCCGGCCCGTTTGTGACGCTGGCCAAAGAGGAATTTTCCAATTCACAAAATGCTAACATTGCAAAATGGAGCGCCTATATAAAAGGTTCTGCTAACCGGCAGGATTTTTTGGCTACCGCCCTCAACTGGGTCAGCCGCGGACAACCTGAAAAATATATGAGCGCGCAGCGCAGGGAAAATACCATTGACGAGTTAAAAATGTATTTTAACGCCGTCCTAGACTGGGCCGAAGGGGTATTCCCCAACATAGAACCCGAAATGTGCGGTCTAGAATGGGGCCGTTTATACGAAACGTATCACAAAAACGCATATAACCCACAAGAAATTTCAGCCGAATTAACTGCCTTAATGCAGGACCCGTATATTTCCAACCGCCGAGGGATTTTTGAATATCTGTTGGGCGGAAAGCACGATACGAAACTGTTGAACATACGGATATTTGACGAAGCCGTTAAACGCCGTGTATACAAAGCACAAACCGAGCAGGCAGAAAAAAACGGAATTTCCAACTGTCCGCTGTGTGCTGTTGGAAACGACTCCAACAAAAACCGCATTTGGACGCGTGCGGAAATGGACGCCGATCATGTAACCGCTTGGAGCAAAGGCGGTGCGACAGACGCAAAAAATTGCCAAATGCTCTGTAAAACGCATAACCGCGCCAAAGGCAACCGCTAAATACAGTTGACACCCGCGCCCTCAAATGTTATGATAGATATGTACTCGCAAGAGCGGCTTGGCAACAAGCCGCTCTTTGCTTAAATAAGGCTCTACAGCAAGGAGTAATTATGAGAGACCCCAAAACAATCGAACAAACCGTCGCCAAGGCGTTGGAAGCTTTGGACGTCGAACTGGTGGACCTAATCATCCAAAACCAAGGCAAAAAGAAACTTTTGCAATTTTTCGTTGATAAAGTCGGCGGCGTAACGCTTGACGACTGCGGAGAACTGACCGATAAAATAGACTCCGTACTGGAAATGGAAAACTTAATTGACGGCGCATACATTCTGGAAGTATCTTCCCCCGGGGTGCAGCGCGTACTCAAAAAACCCGCCCATTTTAAACAATTTCTTACGCAGCGCGTAAAAATCGTGCTGAAAGTACCGCTTGAAGGCCGCGGATTTTTTACCGGCGTCATCGCTTCCGCCGACGACGACGGTTTTACGTTGGACGACGGCACCAATCAGTACCGCTTCGCCTACGACAACATCAAAAAAGCAAACTTGGACCCTGTCCTTGAATTTTAATTAACCCCAAAGGAGAACAACAAAAATGGAAGGAACCGCTAAAGATTTAATCTTGGCCTTGGAAGGCCTGGAAAGAGAAAAAAACATCAAACGCGAAGATATTTTGAAAACGATTGAGGATGCCCTCGTTTCCGCCCTTCGCAAAAATTTAGGCAAAACCGCCCAAATCAGCGCAAAAATCGACGTGGAAAACGGCTCCATTAAAGCGTTCCAAACGTTAAACGTCGTGGAACTGGTTACCAATCCGGAAACGGAAATTTCCGTGGAGGACGCCAAAGCCCACCTTAAAAACCCCGCCGTTGGCGATGTGGTAACCATTACGCTGGAAGTGGAAGATTTCTCCCGCATTGCGGCGCAAATCGCCAAACAGGTGCTTATCCAAAAAGTGCGCGGTATTGAACGCGATAATTTCTACAAAGAATTTAAACCCCGCGAAGGCGAAGTGATTACCGGCTCCGTGCGCCGCTTTTCCGACCGCGACATCATCGTTGATCTCGGCAAAGTGGAAGCCATTTTGCCCTATTGCGAACAAATCAAAAAAGAACGCTACGTCAACGGTTCGCGCGTAAAAGCCATTATCGCCAAAGTTTTAAATCAAAACGACTTGGCCAACGTCGGAGACGACCCGGTGCTCTCGCGCTACAAATCCGCCGCGTTCAAAATGGATAAAGGACAGCGCGGGCCGTACGTGATTTTGTCCCGCGCCAACGGCAAATTCTTGGAAGAATTATTTAAAGTGGAAGTGCCGGAAATCAACGAAGGCATTGTGGAAATCAAAAGCGTCCAGCGCGACCCGGGTTTCCGCGCCAAAGTAATGGTATCCAGCATTGACAGCAAAATTGATCCTATCGGCACCTGCGTGGGTATGCGCGGTATCCGCATCCGCGCGGTAATGAATGAGCTGTCCGGCGAACGCATTGATTTAATCAATTACTCCGATGATATTTCCACCGTCCTTATGAACGCGCTGGCCCCCGCCAAAGCCGATTTTGTAAAAATCGACAGCCTGTCCGAAAAACGCGCCACCGTCATCGTGCCGGACGACCAGCTGGCCATCGCCATCGGCAAAGACTGGCAGAACATTAAACTTGCCTCCAAGCTGACGGGCTGGAATCTGGAAGTAAAGAGCGAAAGCCAAAAAGCCCAGGAAGGCAAAGAAGCCAGCGACGCCGTACAGGCCGAACTTGCTTCCGTAGAAGGCATCGGCCCGAAAATGGCGGAAGTATTGCAAAAATCTGGCTTTACGAGCGTGGAACAAATTGCGGAACTGGACGTGGAACACCTATCTACCGTACAGGGCATCGGCGACAAAACGGCCGCCAAAATTATTGAAGGCGCCAAAAAATACGTAGCGGAACACTCCGCCGCGGCGCAGGAGGAAGTGAATGACGACAAAGAAAACAACTAATTCCGAAGAGGAATCCTCCGCCAAGAAAAAAACCGCCGCTAAAAAAACCACGGCTTCCAAAACTGCCGCCAAAAAGCCCGCCGCAAAGAAAACGACGACGGCCAAAAAAACAACAACGGCGAAAAAAACCGCTGCAAAAAAAACGACGGCTTCCAAACCGCGCAAAACCTCGGCCAAAGCCAAAGCGGAAGAAGCGGCTGCGGCAAAACGTGAAAAAACGCAAACCGCTCAAGTATCTGCGCCGCAAGCGGAAACAAAAGCTGAGGTAAAACCCGCGGCGCACCCCGTCGAGCCGCAAGCGGCCACGCCCAAAGCGGAAAAACCGGCGGAAATAAAACCGGCTCCCGCCGCCGCGCACGTGCAGCCTAAAGCGGAAGCCAAACCCGTTCAAACGGTTGCGCCGCAAGCGCGCCCGCAGGAACCCGTCCGTCCGCAGGCTGCGCCCGTACAACAGCCTAAACCGCAGCAGCAGCAAGCGGCCCCCGCCCAACAGCCTAAACTGCAGCAGCCGGCGCACCATAACCGGCCGCAAGGCGGCAATTTAGACCGCCACGGCCACGCCAAACCCGTACAGCCGCAAGCCCCCAAAAAAGACGAAAAAGTCATCAAAATCGTCGGCCAGCCGACCGTCAAAGAACTGGCCGAAAAAATGAACATCAAAACCAACGATTTCATCAAAAAATTAATGATGATGGGCATTTTCGCCACGATTAACCAACGCTTGGAAAAAGACATGCTTGAGCTTATCGTGGACGAATGCGGTTTTAAAGCGGAACTGGCGGAAGAAGATTTAACCAAAGAAGCCGCCGCGCTGATGGAAACGCAGGACGATCCGGTCTCTTTAAAACCCCGCAGTCCGGTCATTACGATTATGGGCCACGTGGACCACGGTAAGACCAGCCTGTTGGACGCCATTCGGAAGTCCAACGTCGTGGCGGGCGAGGCCGGAGCCATTACCCAACACATCGGCGCCTACCGCGTAAAAACGCCGCGCGGAACGCTGACGTTCTTGGATACGCCCGGCCACGAAGCCTTTACCGCTATGCGCGCCCGCGGTGCACAGGCGACGGATATTGTGGTGTTAGTAGTTTCGGCTACGGACGGTATTATGCCGCAGACGATTGAATCTATGGAACACGCCAAAGCCGCCGGAACTCCGATTATCGTGGCGGTCAACAAAATTGACCTCCCGGGCGCCAATGTGGACCGCGTGAAGCAGGACCTCGCCGCCCGCGGACTCGTGCCCGAGGAATGGCAGGGAACCACGATTTTTGTGGAAATTTCCGCCAAGAAACATATCAACATTGATAAACTGCTGGAAATGATTGCCCTGCAGGCCGAAATGATGGAACTCAAAGCCAATCCGGACAGACCGGGCGTAGGCGTTATTTTGGAAAGTAAGCGCGACAGCAAACGCGGCGTGGTGGCCACGGTCCTCGTGCAGAAAGGCACGATGAAAGTGGGCGACCCGTTTATTGTGGGCACAAACTACGGACGTATCCGCGCACTGATTGACGAAAATTCCCAGCGTTACCAGAAAATCGGCCCTAGCGTGCCGGCTGAAATTTTGGGTATCAACGGCGAGCCGCCGCAAGTGGGCGATACGCTCTACATCATGCCTAGCGAAAAAGAAGCCCGCTACGCCGCCGAAAAACGCAAACTGGCGCAAAAAGAGGATTCGCAGGCGCACCGCAAACAAATGTCCTTGATGAGCCTGGCTAAAAATGACGAAAACGGCAACTCCGTCAAGAAATTGAGCCTTATTTTAAAGGCGGACGTGCAAGGTTCCATTGAGGCCATTAAAGACGCGCTCTTGCGTATTCCGTCAGATGAGGTGGAAGTGGATATTATTCTGTCCGCCCCCGGGAACATCAACGAGTCCGACATTCTTTTGGCCAAAGCCAGCAACGCCGTCGTGATTGGATTCCATGTAGACACGGAAAACAAAGCGCAGGCGGAAGCGGAACGCGAATGTATCGAAATCCGCCGCTACACGATTATCTTCGAACTCTTGGAAGATATCAAAGCCGCTATGGAAGGCTTACTGGAACCCGACGTAGTGGAAACAGTAGTAGGCACCGCCACCATCAAAAAAGTGATGAAATTAAGCTCCGGCCTGATTTCCGGCTCTTTGGTGGAAAGCGGCACGATTACGCGCGGCTTTGAAGTACGCGTCAAGCGCAACGGCGAAGAAGTGGGGCACGGCAAGATTGGCGGCCTGAAACGCTTCAAAGATGACGTAAAAGAAGTGGAGAAAGGATATGAATGCGGTATCTTGATTGAGGGTTTCAAAGGCGTTGCCGAAGGCGACGTAATTGAATGCTTCCGCAAAGATAACGTAACCAGACGTATTAAGATGTAAGTTTAAGTATTAGCTAAAAACCCCGAGGCGTTAGCTGAGGGGTTTTCTTATGCCCAAACGATGAAGGGCATTCAAGAAGCGTTACCGAAGGCGACGTGATTGAATGCTTCCGCAAAGATAACGTAACCAGACGTATTAAGATGTAAGTTGAAGTATTAGCTGAAAACCCCGAGGCGTTAGCTGAGGGGTTTTCTTATGCCCAAACGATGAAGGGCATTCAAGAGGCGTTGCCGAAGGCGACGTGATTGAATGCTTCAAAAAAGAGAACGTCACCAGACGTATTAAGATGTAATCTTAATCGGCTGGCGGACCGCGAAAAGTTGTTAAGCATAAAGCCCCGCGCGAGAATTGCGGGGCTTTTTATGCACTCGCGAGGCGTAACGCGCAGAATTAAAATGTAAGTTTTAATTCAAGCGGCGGACCGCGAAAAGTTGTTAAGCATAAAGCCCCGCGCGATAATCGCGGGGCTTTTTATGCACTCGCGGGGCGTAACGCGCAGAATTAAAATGTAAGTTTTAATTCAAGCGACGGACCGCGACAAGCTGTAAAGCATAAAGCCCCGCGCGATAATTGCGGGGCTTTTTATGCACTCGCGGGGCGTAACGCGCAGAATTAAAATGTAAGTTTTAATTCAAGCGGCGGACCGCGACAAGCTGTAAAGCATAAAGCCCCGCGCGAGAATTGCGGGGCTTTTTATGCACTCGCGGGACGTAACCAGACGTATTAAGATGTAAGTTTAGCATTTACGCTGAAAACCCCGAGGCGTTGGCTGAGGGGTTTTCTTATGCCCAAACGATGAAGGGCATTCAAGAGGCGTTGCCGAAGGCGACGTGATTGGTACATTTTCCAAAAAGGCGTCATCCCGTAAAGTTTTTATACGGGATCTCGTTGTTAAAAAACAACAGATTCCCAATTACGACCTTCGGGAATGACGCGGGTGAGGCGAACTTTCGGAATGATGAGATTTTTAACGACAGATTTCCACACACGGTGCACCACTAACACCCCAGTAAGAACAATGTACGCCTCCATAACTGCCGCAACCCAACCCGTTTTCCTTACACGCAAACGCGGATTTCATACTAATTTATAATTATTGATAATCGTAGCTAGCAATATAGCCGTCATCGGAACTTGGTCCGCTCTTTCCTGTTTCAGCCCTGCATATACTATGCGCCAACGCATTATCATCATAAGCAAGGCAAGCAAAAAACCTTTGCATAAAATTGGCATAATAAGTCATTACAATATCTCCGTACCACACTACACACCCGCCGCAGCTATGATCTGGGCACGCTATGTAACAATAGCCGTTCGGATAGTTAATGCGATTGGGCGTATCCGTAGATGAACCACGCGGCAGTTGTATATCCAATTCTTCAAAATCTCCACTGAATTTTCCGTTTGCCATAAAATAAACGGTTTGTGCGTCCACAATGGCTTTTACCAAAGGCTTTGCTGCGGCAAAACGGCTTTTTAGCACCGCTTTTTGATACTGCGGCAATGCCACCGCCGCCAATATACCAATAATTAAAACAACTACCAGCAACTCAATTAACGTAAATCCTTTCATAAACAACTCCTTTATAAAATGCAGCGTTTTACACCGCTCCAATGCCTACAACGATACAACCCGCTGAAATTAGCATTATCACTATAGTATCAAAAAAAAAAACGATACAAGCCTTACGAAAAACTGCCATTTGTTTCTCATGCTCCCTGCCAACCCCGCCCAAAAGTGCTATTATATAAGTATGATTATTGATGACGAAAAACTACAGCGGGCTTTGGAAAATGCCAAGTCCCACACCGACGGTGAAGTAACCGCCATTTTAAATAAAGCCAAGGAACTAAAAGGAATCTCTTTGGATGAGGCGGCCGTACTGCTTAACATCACGGACCCCAAACTGTTGCAAGCTCTTTTTGATGCGGCCAAATACGTTAAAGAAGCCATCTACGGCAACCGTATCGTATTATTCGCCCCGTTATATATTTCCAATATTTGCACGAACGAATGCGTTTATTGCGCGTTCCGCCGCTCCAACACCAAACTCAAACGCCACGCCAGCACGCAAGACGAAATCCGCCAAGAGGTTACCGCGCTGTTGCAGCAGGGCCACAAACGGATTTTAATGGTGGCGGGCGAAGCGTACCCTGGCGGCGGCCTGCAATATGTGTACGACAGCATCAAAACCATTTACGATACGCGCTGGAACGGCCAAAATATCCGCCGCGTCAACGTCAATATCGCACCGCTTACGGAGCCGGAATTTGAAGAACTGAAAAAATGTAACATCGGCACCTATCAGCTGTTCCAGGAAACCTACCACAAAAAAACGTATGAACAGCTGCACCTCGCTGGCGCGAAAAAAGACTATCAGTTCCGCTTAGACGCAATGGACCGCGCCCTCCGGGCCGGCATTAACGACGTAGGCATCGGCCCGCTGTTGGGGCTTTACGACCACAAGTACGAAATTTTGGCTACGCTCGAACACTCCCGTTATTTGGACGAAACCTACGGCGTAGGGCCGCATACAATATCCATTCCGCGCATTGAGCCGGCCGAAGGCTCCGAATTCAGCCAACACCCTAATGACATATTGACGGACGACGAATTTAAAAAGTGCGTAGCCGTTTTGCGCCTTGCGGTACCGTATACGGGGATTATTTTAAGCACGCGCGAAACACCCGCTATGCGAAACGCGTGTTTGGAACTGGGTGTATCGCAAATTTCGGCTGCTTCACGCGTCAACCCTGGCGGCTATTCGTATGACAAAGAAAACGGCAGCCAATTCACGCTGACGGACGACCGATCGCTTGCCGAAGTCATCGGCGCGGTGGTGGACGCCAAGCATATGCCATCTTTTTGCACCGGCTGCTACCGCTTGGGACGCGTCGGCAAAGACTTTATGGATATGGCCAAACCCGGGCTTATCAAAACGCATTGTCTGCCCAATGCGATGTTTACGTTCGCCGAATATCTGGAGGATTTCGCGCCCGCGGATTTAAAAGCCAAGGGATATGCACTTATAGAAAGTACGGCCAAAGAAGCGTTTGCCGAAGGTACGCCGATACGCAAAATGATTGACGAGAACCTAAAAAACATCAAATCCGGCAAGCGGGATTTGTACTTTTAACAAACCGTTTATAAAAATCTCCGGAGCTAAAACTCCGGAGATTTTTATTGTATAGAAAACCCCAGTCTCCAAACGGAAACCGGGGTTCTGCGTCAAAAAAACTTATTTAATCAAGCCCTTTGTATCTCCATTGGCAATAGATTTGCAAATGGCAGTTACACCATTGGTAGTGGGCGTCGAAGCCGTAGAAGAAGCATCCGCCGCAGTCGTATTGCACCAACGGGTTATGGTTCCGTCATTGGCAATATACATATTGAGATGATAAGCATTATCACCCGTCGTAGCAGTACCATTGTTGGCACGTTGCGCCTTTACCACAACAGCCGTATCACCTTTAAGCACTGTGAAAACAAAGTTCTTAGTCGTTGTAGTCGTAGTCGTCGCGGAACCCACCCCGGGAGGCTGCAGGTCTAGTAAGCTCAAATCAGTGGTAAAACTGCCCGTGCTCATTTGGTACACTTGTTCAGCAGTCGCCAAATTGCCCAAAAGCGTAAGGGCTTCGGTTGCGCGCGACTTTTCCACCGCTTTGGTATACTGCGGCAGTGCCACAGATGACAAAATACCAATAATCAGTACGACGACCAATAATTCGATCAAGGTAAAACCTTTTTTCATCATAGAATCTCCTTTTAGATTAAGTGCAGAAATGAACTTCTGCTTTTAGTAGTATAGCTATTTCAAAAAAAACAAGTGCACTCCTCTGTAAAAGCCAAAATGGTATAATAAAAATATGATAGACAGAATTAAACGGTTGGAAACCCTTTTTTTAGAAGAAATCAATACGCTCATTACCAAAATGGCCGCCAACGGCGATTTTGGCGGATTTGTGACGATTACGGCAGTGCGCCTAACTAAAGATTTGGCCAATGCCAAAGTGTTTTTCTCGGTATTTGGCAGCCCCGAGGACCGCAAAAAAACGCAGGAAGCCTTGTCGCTTTTGCGCAAAGAAATCGGTGCGCAGCTGCGCGGACGGTTACACTTAAAACGTATTCCGTCGTTTAGTTTCGAATACGACGATACGCCCGAAAAAGCTTCCCGCGTGGAGGCCATTTTCCAAGTGATTGAAAAGGAACACGAAAATGGAAAATAGAGAAGAAAGCCTGCGCGCGGTGTGGAAGGCTGTACGCGCCGGAAACAAGTTTTTTATCGCCGGACATTTAAATCCGGACGGAGATTCTTTGGGCTGTACGCTGACGATGACTTCCCTATTGGAACGCTTGGGCAAAACGGTGTACGCCTATGCTGCACCCGCTATTGGGGGCGACTTAAAATTCCTGCCCGGACTTGAAAAAATTCACGTGGGCGTACTACCCGCAAATCCGGATTTTGATACTGTCATTCTCTTGGAATGTTCCGACCGCCAGCGCGGCGGCGATTTGGAGAGCGTTTTAAAACCCGCAAAAACCTTAGTAAATATCGACCACCATCTGGTAAGCGACGCATACGGCCACGTCAACCATATTGATTCCGCCGCTTCCTCTACTGCCGAAATCATTTTCCAGCTGTTTGAAGCTTCCGCGGAAGACAATTTGCTGCCTACGCCGGATGAGGCCACCTGCCTGTATACCGGCCTTGTGACCGATACGGGCCGCTTCGTACATTCCAACACCACGGCCGAAGCGCTGCGTGTGGGATCGGCGTTGGTGGCACTTGGGGCGGACGTCAATAAAATCAACCAAGTTATTTACTTCACCAAATCTTTTATTGAGCTGAAGTTATTGGGCCGCGCGCTTGAAAAAATGGAAATGCGCTTTGACAATAAATACAGCCAAATCATTTTGACCCGGCGGGATTTTGAAACCTTCGGCGCCACGCCCGCCCAAACGCAAGGGATTGTCAGCCAGCCGACAATGATCCCGGGGGTGGAAGTATCCGCCCTTATCAAAGAAGAGCCGGATAAAGTCTCCGTCAACCTGCGCTCCCGAGGAGCCGCGGACGTAAGCCGTATCGCCCAGCTGTTTGGCGGCGGAGGGCACGCGCGGGCAGCCGGCTTTAAAGTAACAGACAAAACCGTAAGCGACGTGGCCGACGCCTTGGCCGAAGTGGTGTACAATGTCGTTAAAGACTTACACTGAACCCGCCAAAAGCGGTATTCTGCTGATTGATAAACCGAAGGATTTTTCTTCGCACGACATTATCGCTATCTGCCGACGGGAACTGAAAACCAAAAAAATCGGCCACAGCGGAACGCTCGACCCGATGGCGACGGGGTTGCTCATTCTGCTTATTGGGCGGGAAGCCACCAAAAAACAAGACCAATTTTTAAAGCTGGAAAAAGTTTACTCCGCCGTCTTAAAACTGGGCGGGGAAACCGACTCCTGGGACGCCTACGGCGAGATTGTACACTCAAAGCCCGTCCCCCCGCTGGCCGCGGAAGATTTGCGCCGCGCCGTACAAAAATTATCGGGCCGTATCGTACAGCCTATTCCTTTTTTCAGCGCAAAACGCATCAACGGAAACCGCATGTACGAATTGGCCCGAAAAGGCGCGGAAATGGAACGCAAATATAACGAAGTGGACGTACAATGGCTGCGTGCGGAATTTACCGCACCTGACGAAATTGCGTTTACCGTGCGCTGTTCGTGCGGAACTTACGTACGCTCGCTGGGTTATCTGCTTGCGCAGGAGCTGAAAACGGTCGGGCATTTAACGTCTTTGAGGCGTGAAAAAATCGGCGGGTTTTGCGTAAATAACGCGTTTGACGGAAACCTGCTGAAAGGAACCGGATCAGACTTGTATACGCACGTACAGACGGAAGCGTTATGAAGAAAACCAAACATTTTATTACAGTAGGCACGTTTGACGGACTACACGGCGGACACCGCGCGCTTTTCGGCAAGTTGGAAATGATGTCCGCCCTGCACCGTATGAAACCGCTTGCCTTATACTTTCCGTTCCCCCCCAAAACACTCCTGGGCGAACACCCCGAAATGACGGTGCTGACGCTTCCCGCCGAAAAAAAATTTCTGTTTAAAAAATCCGCCATTACCGCGCGCCCGCTTGATTTTGCCGCGTGCCGCAACTTGTCTGCGGAACAATTTTTTGACGTGTTACGCCACAAGTACAATATGGGCGGACTATTGGCGGGACCGGATTTTGCTTTCGGCAAAGACCGCCAAGGCAGCCTTGATTTTTTACGCGCCCAATGCGACAGATACGGCCTGCCGTTTAGCGTAGCGGAGTTCTCCCTGATACAGGGAGAAAAAATTTCATCTTCCCTCATCCGTAAAATGCTTGCCCAAGGGAATATCCCGCTTGCCAACGCACTGTTAGGCCGCCCATACGAACTGACGGGGCGCGTGATTAAAGGCCACCAGCTGGGCCGCAAACTGGGATTTCCCACCGCCAATTTGGATACGGGAATTTATAAAATTCTGCCGCTCGGGGTATTTGCCGTCAAAGTGCGCGTAGGCCGCAAAATTTACGACGGTTTTTGTAATATTGGGTTCCGCCCTACGGTTAACCCCATTCACGCTAAACTGCCGCTTGTGGAAGTAAATATCTTTGATTTCAAGCAAAGCATTTACGGCAGGAACATTACCCTTTGGTTTGTGCAAAAACTACGAGATGAAAAAAAGTTTAATGGGTTAGATAATTTGGTGGCGCAGCTGAAATCTGACCGCGAAGATGCCCGCGCCGCTCTAAAAGATTTTACCTTTCCGCTGTAACCGATTGCTCAGTATTACTCCGTTTGTGAAAGATACCGATTGTCTATTCTTTATTTTGGCCGCTTAAACCAAAAGTTACGTCATCCCGTAAGGTCGTAGTACGGGATCTCGTTGTTTCGTAACGACAGCTTCCCGCCCCCTGCGGGGCGCCCCCTTCGGGAATGGACGAAGGCGCCGGCGTCCAAAATAAGCAACAAGGGATAAGAAAACACTTTCTTATCCCTTGTGCGTAAATCGTAAGGTAACATCAGCCGTCAATCTTCTTCCGTATAGTCACGCACGAAGAAAATAATATACGTAAACCACGTTGCGCCGAAGAAAATCAAAAAGCAGTACGAAAACCACCATATCTTGTTCAGAGGATTGTAATCAAGCAACATAGACTCCATAAACAACATTCCCAGCACTACCGCCAGATATCCCCATACAAACAGTGCGGCCAGTTTTAAAATGGCATCAAACGTACCGACAATAAAGCCTTTTTCGGCATACGGTCTTTTAATAAAAGCGATTAATTTCTGCATACAGTTATTTTAATCTCCCTAGGACTCTTTTGTCAAGCTACGGCTGCATAGCGGGGTCCGTTGCATTATAGCCGAAAGACGGATCCTCCGCCATTAAATTATCCTCTAAAAATCCGTCCGGAGCCGCACCGCCCGCGTCTGCAGCAGGCTGCGCCGACGGATTGTTGTTTAAGGCCTGCACGTCCTGCATCTCCGCTTGCGGCGTACCGGTTTCATACAGGGCAGTATCAGCATATATGTCTTGCGCGGCCGGAGCAGATTCTTCTTGCTGCGCAGCCGTTTCCGGCGACTTTTCTTTCATAAAGCGTTTCGGTTTATTTTTTCGGCTGGCCAGTTGGGCTTTGGACATAACGGGTTCTTTTTTCTCAGCCACGGCAGCATTTGCGGAAGTATCTTTGGAGACACGGGCGGCTTGCACTTGTTGACGGGGGGCTTTGTTTGCTTGTTCCCAATCCGCTTTTGCAGCTTCTTCCTGCGCAATGCGTTCCTGCTCGGAAAGCATATCGTTCTCAAACTCTGGAAACTGATTCGTTCCGACAAAATTCTGTTCGACAGAAAAGTCTTTCCCTTTTATATATTTTTGTTTATAGACAGAAGATTTTTCCTCTTTGTTCTGCGGCACGGCGGAAGAAATATCGTAATACACTAACTCCGGCCCTGCGGCGGGAGCGGGTTTTTCTTCTGGCATAAGACAATAGTCCACGCGTTCAGTTGTCGTAGCGTCTTGGTGTTTATCCACGCGCGTTTCGCACGTGGACGCGCAAAAAGCCGGCAGCCCTGCCGACAAAAATACCATAAAAACTGCAAAAATTTTTTTCATAAACTCTCCGTACTATAATCATAGTACATTTTACGTCTTTTTGCACGCTAAAAACACAAACTTATCCCAAGCATTTCATTCCAGCGATAAGCGCGGCGGCCCCAAACAACACGGAGCAGGCCAAGTATATCGCGGCCTCCCCCGCCCGCCCCTGACCGGCAAGACGCGCAAAATCCAGCAAATAAGTGGAAAACGTGGTAAAACCGCCCAAAAGGCCGCTCATTACGAATAATTTTAATTCCGGCGAAATTCCCGTACTCCGTTGGAAAAAAGCGTATGCCGCTCCGATAAAAAACGCACCCGCCACATTTACGGCAAACGTACCCCAATGCGCGGGAACCGCAACACATACCAGCCAACGCAGCACGCTGCCCGCGCCTCCGCCAATAAATACACCTAAAAAAGCAAACATAAAAACCTCCAAACAAAAAGCCCTCCGTTTGGAGGGCATCAAAAAATGTCACCGGGTGGGATCGAACCACCGACCTAGCGCTTATGAAACGCTCGCTCTAACCAGCTGAGCTACGGTGACGTAAATCTTATATATTTATTATAACAAAACAACACAACAAAACGCAAGATTTTTTATTTTTTCCGTTGGAAAACGCTAATCAATCATTGAATATACGTTTAACGAAGCGGGTATTTTGGCGTTTTTGGCTGTATCAAAATCCTGTTGTGCCAAATCGTTTTTCCCCAAACGCAAATATGCCGCGCCGCGCGCGTTATACACGTCCGCCGCGGGGTGGAGATGAATGACGGAGGTATAATCCGCAACCGCCTCTTTGTAGCGGCCTAACATAAAATACACGCCCGCGCGGGAAAAGAAAATCTCCGGCTTAGAGGGTTTCAGCATAACGGCGGAATTAAACACGTTAAGCGCGTCCTCAAAACGTCCTTTAGCGGCCAATACGCTGCCGTAAGCAGTATAAGCATCGGCCTGGAACGGATTTTTATCCAACACAAATTTGAAATCAGCCTCGGCCAACTCGTAATTTCCCTGAAAAAAATGGACTGCGCCGCGGGACGCATACGCTTCCAAATTGTCCGGATTTAAACGGATGGCGCGGTTATATGCGGCAAGAGCACGTCCGGGGTTTCCGTCCTTAAAATAGCCGTCCCCCCGCAACAAATATTCAGATGATGTGCGGAGCCCCGCACATCCTGCTAAAACAAAAGTACACAGAAGGGACAAAAGTGTTTTTTTCATGTCCAGCCTCCCGAAGAAAAGGTCCTAAAGATTATACAATAAAAGTCCTATTTTTTTCTAGGCATAAATTGCGCGGCAAATAGGCCCAAAGACCCTGTTTTTCGCCCGCCGGAAACGCTAGACTGTTTATATAAGAATAATTTTCATTTTATCCCATACCGCTGTAGTCCCAAACCCTGCTGCAGCGGTTCCCTTTTTTATATTGGTTTTCCCGCCGACAAATGATACAATAGAAATATGAAAACAAACCAACGGATTTCTCTTTTTATCATTGCTAAAAATGAAGAACGGCACATTGCCAAATGTATTCTGAGCGCGAAAAATCTGGTAAGCGAGGTTATCGTGGTAGACTCGTGCTCCACTGACAAAACTGCTCTTATCTGCCGCGACTTGGGGGCGCAGGTTTTCAGCCGCCCGTTTGACGGGTTTGCCAACCAAAAAAATTTTGCGCTTTCCAAGGTATCCTGCCCGTGGGCGCTGAACCTGGACGCGGACGAAACGCTTACCCCCGAACTGGCGGAGGAAATCGCCCGTACGGCGGGGAACTCCCCTTTTGACGGCTTTTATATTCCTTTCTCCAATTATTTTTTGGGAAAGAAAATGCGCTTTAGCGGGCTGAACAAAGAAACCCACCTGCGCCTTGTGCGCACGGACAAAGCTTCCTACTCCGGCGGCCTCGTACACGAAGGGTTAGAGGTGCGCGGCCCCGTCGGACGGTTAAAAAATCCGATCAACCATTATTCTTACGATACGATTGAAACGTATTTCCGTAAGTTTAACCATTACACCACGCTCGCCGCGCGGCAAATGTACCAAAACGGCAAACGCTTTTCGCTCATCGGCACGGTAATACGCCCGCCGTTTGAATTTGCCAAACGCTATCTGCTGAAATTAGGTTTTTTAGACGGAGTACGCGGCTTGTTGTGGGCGTCTTTTTCCACTTTCTACGTATTTGTAAAATATATGAAGCTTTGGTATCTTAAACAGGAGATCGGCAAATGAACTGGACAATTTTAACGGCGGCGGTTATCCTCATCACGCTTTTTTTGGTTTTCCCAAATCTGCGCAAAACGTGGTATCTGCCCAAGCGGAAGGGCTTTGTCGCGTTTATGTACCACCACGTCGCGCCGCAAACGCCGGAAAAATTTGACCCATTTACCGTAGAACCGGAAATGCTGGAAAAGCATATCCTTTTTTTAAAAGAAAAAGGATATACGCCCATTTCACTCAAAGAATTGCAGTCCGGCACAGCCGTTTCCAACCCCGTCATGCTGACGTTTGACGACGGCTATGCGGACGCTTACAACAACCTTTTCCCGCTGCTTAAAAAGCATAATGTTCCCGCCGTCATCTTTTTGATTACGGATAAAATGGGCACGGACGGATACCTGACGTGGGAGCAAATTGCGGAAATGAAAAACAGCGGACTGGCGGAATTCGGCTCCCATACCGCTTCGCACCGGAGGCTGAGAAGTTTATCCGACGAAGAAATCGTACAGGAACTCGTCAAGAGCAAACAAGCGCTTGAAGAAAAACTGGGTGAACCCGTCACCGCGTTTTGTTACCCGTTCGGCGCGGGCGGGTTTGACAAACGCGTCCGGCCGCAAGTGTTTAAAGCCGGCTATTTATTTGATTTCAGCACCAAAAAAGGCGTAAACCCTTGGCCGTGGAACCCTAAAAAAACCATTCTGCGCGCTTTCCCCCGCGGAGGAGAAACGCTGTTTGATTACAACCTCCAAGTAACCCGCGGGCAAAGCAAGCTGTAAAAATGAGCAACTGGATTTATACCGCTTGTGCGTTAGGATTCGCCGCCGCCGTTTATGCGTTTTTCCGCCGTTCTCCGCAGGCGTTGGTGGTCCTTTGCTATGAAAAAATCGGCCGCGCACCCAAAAAATCCCGCTTGAAACAGGAATGGACGTCGGCAAAAGCGGTGGAACGCACGCTGAAAACCCTCTCTAAACGCGGCTTTACCACTGTATTTCCCAAAGATATAAACCACAAAAAGCAACCCGCCAAACCCATACTGTTGGCGTTTATGGGCGGGTATCAATCTTTTTATACGGATATTTTTCCCCTCCTGCAAAAATATAAAGCCAAAGCCTGCGTTTTTTTGGCGCAGGAATACGTCGGCGCGTACAACGCGTGGCAAAACCCGTATTTGGAACCGTGGCAAAACCTGCTGACGGAAAAACAGCTCAAAGAACTGGCGGACAGCGGCCTTGTATCTTTCGGCGCGGTTGATTTAAAAGCGCGGGATATTACGCGTCTGCCCGCAGAGGAAGCCCGTTTCGGGCTTGAAGAAAATCTTTTCCGTTTGAAAGAACAGCTCCGCTTGACGCCCCAAGCCGCCGCCTGCTGGCCTGCAAAAAAATGGAATAAAAAAACCGCGCCGGAAATGCTGGGCAGCTTGGACAATTTACCCATTTTAACGCCCGTTACCGGTGTAAATCCGGCGGGCAAAAACGGCCTTTTAAAAACGCTTCAAGCTAATTCCTTACGGGCTCGGTGGGCTGTATGGCTTAGGCGGTAATACTACTTAATTTCACATCCAAACTCGCCACTTCCCCAGACCCGCTTAAGTTCTGTGACCCCACATAAACTTTTACACAGTCTGGCAGAGGGCGTATTCACATTTTCTGTATCTGAAATGTTACACGTAAGGCCGCGCTCAGCCCATTCTTGATTTGCTTGATTTTGCATTGTCTGGGAAATCATATAAGAAAATTTGCTAGAGTTCCTACGAACGTACGCGATATAAAAATGGGACTGCGACCTAAAATAAAAATTATCTCCGGGCAGGATACTTACGTCCAAACTCTCCAGCTCTCCGTCGGCAAAGGATAGACCTTTTAACGGCGGATACGCTCCGTTAGCCATATAATAAAGTTCCAACGCCTGCCCTAATGCCCTAATATTAACCACCGCCTCCGTTGCGCGTGCTTTTTCCACCGCGAGTTCGTACTGCGGCAAGGCTACCGACGATAATATGCCGATAATTAACACAACAACCAACAATTCGATTAAGGTAAAACCTTGTTTATTGGATCCTGAAATTCTATGACTAGACTCCGGATTACAACCTTCCGGAGTGACGCTAAGCGGAAAAAGCGTCAATTCAGGATGACGGCCAAATGTAAAACCCTTCATATCATTTTCTCCTTTAAAAAAGTCATCCCGAGTCGCTTCTGCTCAGGAACTAGCGATTTTGATGAAATAAAACACAATCGGGAGTTCCCGCACAGAAACCCTATGGAATAACCCTATCGTATCAAAAAAAAAAAACAAATCAATCCCCGTCTGCGCGCTGCGTGCCGGAACGACAACTGTAAGGTTTTACATTTTTTCGTTTTGTTGCGTCATTCCCGAGGGTTGTAATCGGGAATCTGTCGTTTTTTAGGGAGGAGATCCCCGACAAAGACTTTCGGGGATGACACAAGACCGACAACCCCCGTCTGCCCAACGGACAAACGGGGGTTGACTGCGCTGCAAGTCGGGTTATTTCGCGTTTTTAATTTTGGAAAAATTAGGGTACAAAACGTCGGTAAATTTATTCATCTCCGTTTCGCCGCCCAAAATCTTCAGGTTGACGGACAGCACGTAAACGTCTGTCGTCAAAATCTCGCGCCAGTTGTCGGGAAATTTTACAAAATCCTTAAACGTGGTAATAATCGGCAGTCCGGCGCGCGTATCTTCAAACGTGCGCAGGTGATCTTCGGTATAGAACTGGTGGTCCGGAAAACGCCATTTCTGTTTCAGTTCCAAACCCAACTTTTCAAGCGTGGCCTCAAACGTTGCCGGATGCCCCAATGCGCAAAAACACACCGCAGGCCCTTTAATATCTGTTAAATCCACCTTTTTGGAGCGGCAAATATCAAAATAATACTCCGGTTCGTGCACGCTCTCCAAAATTTCCACGCAGTCATTATATTCGCGGATGACGTCTTTGGCGTCCTCCAATTGGCGGCGGGAAACTTGATCGCAGTGCGTCAGCACGACGAGCGAAGCGCGTTTTAACGCGCCAAGCGGCTCGCGCAAAATACCGTACGGCAGCAGCTCCTTGTTGCCAAACGGATTTTTTGCGTCCACCAGTACGATGTTCGCGTCGCGGTGCAGGCGGTGGTGTTGGAACCCGTCGTCCAGCAAAATAATCTGGCTTTTAAAGCGGCGCAGCGCTTCGGTAGCGGCCTCAGCGCGGTTTTCCGAAATAACAATAGGCACTTTGTATTGGCTCAACACGCGGCTCATCATAAAAGGCTCGTCGCCCGCCATACGCCAGTCGGCGTCTGGATTGTCAAACAGCACCACGGGGCCTTCGGTTTTTTGCTGGCGTTTGTATCCGCGGGAGACGATCGACACACGCACGCCTTCTTTGGCAAGCGCGGTGGCAGCCAATAAAACAGCCGTTGTTTTCCCCGTACCGCCCGCCGTAATGTTGCCGATGCACACCACGCGGGAGTTAACGCTTTTGGCGCTTTTCCACCCGTGTTCGTATGCGGCCAAATTCAGTTTTACGCCCGCCCCGTACAACGCGGAAGCAGCCTTTAACACGACGCGGCCCAAAAAGTTCTGTTCCAATTCCTCTTTTAACTGTAATAAATCCATACGGCAGACCTCTTTACAAAATATTTTAGATATTTTACCATTTCCGGACTTTGCCCGCAGACGAAAATTAGTATAATGGGAATATGGCAAACACCCGATTTCAAAAAACTCCGCTCCATTTTATACAATACCTCGCGCTGAAAGTTTTTTGCGCGCTTTTCGGATTGCTGCCCTATCGGACGGCCGTTAAAACCGGCCGCTTGGCGACGGGTTCCGTCCGCTTTGTAATGCCCAAGCGTTTTGAACGCTCGGTTTCCGACATTCAAAAAGCGTTCCCCGAAAAGTCCCCCGAAGAATGCAGGGAAATTGCCCTTGAATCGTGGCGTAATATGGGGGCTATTTTCGCCGAATTTATTAAACTGACGACCTTCCGCAACCCCGACGAATTTAAAAAACACAGCCGCATTATCGGCGCGGAGAAAATGTTAAACGCGCAAGATAAAACGGGCGGGATTATCCACATCGGCCACTTTACCAACTGGGAAGCCTTCGGCCTTGCGGGGGCGGTCTACGGCGTGGACAAAGCCGTTTTGGCCCAACGCGTGGACAACCCGTATATCGACGAAGAAACCAACCGCCTGCGTAACATTTTTACGGGGCGCACCTTCTACAGCAACCACGAGGATAAACCTTTTTTTGCGTGTATGCGCTGGCTAAAAAAGAAAAAAATGCTCGGCATTTTGTTTGACCAAAACACCGTTTCCGGCGAAGTGTGGCTTCCGTTTATGGGGCGTACGGCGGCGTTCTCGCCGATTACGGCGCTGTTGTCTATTAAAATGCAGGTACCCGTTTTCCCCGTGCGCGTGTGGCGGGAACAAGACGGCACTATCGTTTCCGAAGTCATGGACCCGTTATATCCCCCCGCCGAATACAGCATGGATAACGTACGCCGGTTTACCAAACAACTCGTCGGCTATTACGAGGACTGGTTGTGCAAAAACCCCGCCTCGTGGCTCTGGGCGCATAACCGCTGGAAACGCGAAGCCGAAGGCAACGCCTATTTGGCGGCCCATCCGGAGGAACGTGTATGAGCGAAAAAATCAAAGCCGTATTTTTCGACCGCGACGGTACACTTATTCACGAAAAACCCGGCACTTATTTAAGCGATCCCGAAAAAGTGCGCCTCTATAAAAGCGTCGCCCCCGCCTTGGCGTTACTTCAAAAAGCGGGATATAAATTTTTTATTGTGTCCAACCAGTCCGGCATCGGGCGCGGTTATTTTACCGAAAAAGAAGTCAACAAGGTTCACGCCCGTATGCTGAAATTGTTACAACCCGCCCGTATTGAAGAAATCGTTTTCTGCCCGCACGCGCCGGAAGAAAAGTGCAGCTGCCGCAAACCGGAACCTGCGCTGGGACTGAAACTGATTAAAAAATACCACATCGATCCGGCACGCTCCTATATGGTGGGCGATAAAAAGGCGGACGTAAAATTCGGCCGCGCCATCGGGTTTACCCCCGTTCTCGTGACTACCGCCAACGGTAAAAACCATTTAAAAAAATATCCGGATATGCACCCCGCCAAGGCGGCTTCCAACCTGCTTAACGCCGCGCGCTTTATTTTAAAACACGCGGGAGAAGCGTATGACGCGTAACGCGGTTATCGTATTAATGGGCGTCCTTTTGGCCGCCTGCGCCGCAAAATCCGTTTTGCAACAGCCGCCGCTACTTGAGACAGCATCGCAAATCCAAACGGATACGTCTGTTCCCGCGCAGGTACAGGAAACGGCTGCCATACCGTCCGCTGTTTCATCCGCCGCCACGCAGGAAACGGATACCCTGCCGCCGCAAAATAATCAAGAAACCACCCAAATATCCGCAGAAATGAATTCCAAAACGGACCGCCAAGAAACGCCGCAAGAGCGTATTTCCCGCGCGCGCCAACGCCAAACGCTTGATACCCCCCAGCCAGACCGTCCGTCTTTTGAGGACGAAGCAACTATCCCGCTCCAAGACCGTTTGTTAAGCCCTTTGGCGTATGAACCCGTTACCGCCGCAGACAAATCCGCTCCGTGGACGGGAGAGAACTTAAAGTACGGCCTTTATTATTCATTTATCAGAGCGGGAACAGCCTATATTAAAACCCGCGGACTGACAGAAATTAACGGCAGGAATGCTTTTTTGATTCAAACCACGGCTTTTTCGGCCTCCGTCATTGACGCGTTTTTTAAAGTGCGCGACGTCAATTATTCATGGCTGGACGCGGAAAATTTTTTCTCGCTCGGCTACTCCCAAAGCGTGCGCGAAGGCAACTACAAGCGCGACGAATGGCTGACGTTTGATTACGATAATAACCTCTATTACGGAGAGGTGCGCAAAAAAGAATCGCCGCGCGAGATCTCCGGCGAACTGCAAGACCCCGTTTTGGATATGCTAAGCTCTTTATATTTCGTACGGGCCCAACCGCTTACGCTGGGAAAAGATATTGTTTTCGATATCGTCAACCGCGAAAAACAATATCCCCTCCTCGTAAAAGTGCTCAAAAAAGAAGCGGTCAAAACCGCCGCAGGGAAATTTAACTGTATCGTCGTAGAGCCGCAATTTCGGGGCGAGGGAATTTTTGTCAGCAAGGGCAAAAGCCTGAAAGTCTGGCTGACAGACGACCCATACAAAATGCCCGTTAAAATGAAAGCAGAAGTATTTATCGGCAGCGTATCAGCGGAACTGCTAGAATATAAGCGAAATTAAAGCTATAATAAAAAAAACAACCAACGGGAGTGCACCTATGCAACCTACAACCAAGCGTTTAAAAGAAATTTTGAAAGATTTTGAGGGGAAGGAAATCATCGTCGTAGGAGACGTGATGCTGGACCATTTTATTAAGGGTTCCGTCAGCCGTATTTCGCCGGAAGCGCCTGTGCCGGTGGTGGACGTGAAGAAAGAATTTTTTGTAGCCGGCGGCGCGGGCAACGTGGCCGTCAATCTGGCCGCACTCGGCGCAAAACCCGTAATGGTGTCCGTCGTCGGGCAAGACCTTGGGGGTGAAATGCTAAAAGGATTCCTGCGCGAGAAGAACGTCAACATCTACGGCATCGCCGAAGATCCGGACCGGCCCACCACCCAAAAAATCCGCGTGATGGCAGACCAGCAGCAAATCGTCCGCTTTGACCGCGAAAGCAAAAAAACCGTTTCTCCGTCGGTAGCTTCTACCTGTATGAAGAGCTTTGAAATGGCCGTCAAAACCGCCAAAGGCGTGATTTTGTCCGACTACGGCAAAGGAATGCTTTCCGACCACAACATTCAAACCATTATTGATACCTGCCGCAAACATAAAATTCCCGTATGTGTAGACCCGAAAATTGATAATTTCAAAAAATACAAACACATTACCTGTATGACCCCTAACACTAAAGAAGCATGGGAAGGCGCGGGCGAATCCCCTAAACCCGGCGAAGAAGCCATTTTGGCACTGGGCGATAAAATTTTAAATATGCTGGAAGCCGAATCCATTCTCATTACCCGCAGCGCCGACGGAATGACACTTTTTGAAAAGGGCCGCAAAACGCCGTTTACCGTACGCGCCACGGCGCGCGAGGTGTACGACGTAACCGGCGCGGGCGATACGGTTATTTCCGTACTGACGCTTGCGCTCGCCGCGGGAGCGACCTTGCGCGAAGCGGCCGTCATTTCCAACTATGCGGCGGGCATTGTGGTGGAAAAATCCGGCACAGCCACCACCACGCGCGAAGAAATCGAAGGAGTGTTACCCCAATGAGCGACTTTTTAATCGCCGTTCCGGCGCGTTTCGGTTCCTCGCGCCTGCGCGGCAAAATTCTAAAAAACCTCTGCGGCAAGCCTGTTATCCAGCACGTATACGAAGCTTGTTTAAAAACGGGACTTGGGGACGTGATTATCGCCACGGAATCCCCCCTCGTGCAGGAAGCGGCCGCCCGATTCGGCGCGCAGGCCGTTTTAACGAGCGAATCTTGCCAAAGCGGTACGGACCGCATTTTTGAAGCGGCCAAAAACCGTCCGGAAAAATTTATCATTAATGTACAGGGCGACGAGCCTTTTATCCGTCCGCAAACGATTGCAAAAGTGGCGCGGCTGTTGGCGGAAGACCCGTCGTGCGATATCGCCACCGCCGTTACCGCCACGTTGGACGACGCGAAAATAGACAACCCCAACTGCGTAAAAGCGGTGCTGGCTAAAGACGGCCGCGCGCTGTACTTTTCGCGCTCGCGCGTACCCTTTAAACGGGAAATTACGGACGAAAACAAAAACGTGCCCTACTGGCACCACTGCGGCATTTACGGGTATAAAAAAGAAGCCTTATCACGCTTCGTTTCCCTGCCGCAAAGCCCGCTTGAAAAGTTGGAAAAACTGGAGCAGCTGCGCGCTCTCGAAAGCGGAATGACCATTAAATGCGTGGAAATTGAATCCGGCGGCCCCGCTATTGACACCGAAGCGGACTTAAAAGCGGCCGAAGAATACTTTAAAACACACTTTACCAAGTAGAGAAAAGTCCCGCCTTGAGGCGGGGCTTCCTCTTTTTGGCGCGGCGGGCAAGCGTTAATACCCAGCCGCAAACGGATTTTTATTTTATCAAGGAGAAGCAGCTATGTCCAAATTCATTATCATCACGGGCGGAGTCGTCAGTTCGTTGGGCAAAGGGATTTCCGGCGCCAGTATCGGTAAACTTTTGCAATTAAACGGCCTGCGCGTCAATATGATTAAGTGCGACCCGTACATCAACGTCGACCCCGGCACTATGAGCCCGTACCAGCACGGGGAAGTGTTTGTAACCACCGACGGTGCGGAGGCCGACCTCGACCTCGGCCACTATGAACGCTTTTTAGACGTAAACATGACCCGCGCCAACACCAATACCGCGGGTAACATTTATCAAACCGTTATCGATAAAGAACGCCGCGGCGAATACCTGGGTGCCACGGTGCAGGTTATTCCGCACATCACCAACGAAATTAAAAAACGCTTTACCGCGTTTGAAAACGATACCGACGTATCCATTATTGAAATCGGCGGTACGGTGGGCGATATTGAATCGCTGCCGTTTTTGGAAGCCGCCCGCCAGCTGCGCCTTGAAAAAGGAGCGCAGAACGTCATCTGCGTACACGTTACGCTGATTCCGTACATCGCGGTGGCGCAGGAACTGAAAACCAAACCGACGCAGCACTCCGTCAACAAACTGCGCGAAGTGGGTATCGAGCCCAGCATGCTCATCTGCCGCACGGAACAGCCTTTAAACCAGCATTTAAAAGAAAAGCTGTCGCTCTTTTGCAGCGTTCCGGCAAAAGCCGTTATTGAATGTGCTGATGCCAAATCCATTTACCACGTGCCCGAAATGTTTTACAAGCAGGACGTGGACAAACAAATTATTTCGCTGTTAAATTTAAAGCCCACGCAGGAAGTGGACCCGAAATGGTTCGAATTTTTTGACAAAGCGATGAACCCCTCCAAATCCGTAAAAATCGCGGTGGCGGGTAAATACGCCGAGTTTCAGGAAGCGTATAAGTCTATCCACGAAGCTCTGCGCCACGCCGGTATGAATAACGACGTGAAAGTGGAAGTGGTGTACATCAACACCGAAAAAGACCCAGTGGAAGAAATGCTTAAAGGCGCGGACGGAATTTTAATCCCGGGCGGATTTGGCAACCGCGGCATTGAAGGTAAAATCGCCACTGTTAAATATGCGCGCGAACATAAAATTCCGTTTCTCGGGATCTGCCTCGGTATGCAATGCACGGTAATTGAAGCCGCGCGCAACCTGTGCGGCTTGCACGACGCCAATTCCACCGAGTTTGACCCAACCACTAAAGATCCGGTGGTGGATTTAACCCCCCAACAAAAAAATGTGGTCTACAAAGGCGGCACGATGCGCCTTGGAAACTACACTGCGGATTTAGAAGAAGGATCGCTGGCGCGGAGGCTGTACGGCAAGGATAAAATTGTTGAACGCCACCGCCACCGCTACGAATTTAACCCCGCCTACGTCAAACAACTGCGCGACGCTGGCCTGAAAGTAACGGGCTGGCACGAAGGCGTACTGCCGGAAATTGTGGAACGCGAAGACCACCCGTATTTTATTGCAGGGCAGTTCCACCCGGAATTTGGATCCCGTCCGCTTCGTCCGCACCCATTGTTTGACGGGCTTATTAAAGCGAGTTTAAAAAGAAAAGAAGGGAAGTAAAAATTTGCTAGCAAAAACGCCCCTGTTTTAATACTGGGGCGTTTTATAAAACTTTTACAAATTTAAACTGCGGCAGATTTTTTTCCCCCAATCCGTCTCTCCTTCACAATCCAGCTCTCTATCCCATCCTTCCCCATCATAGGGAGTCATTAAACTCAAATCATACTCCCTTATACCGTTTCTAAAACGCATGGCTATTACTTGGGTATTATCGCTAAAATCATACTCAAAATTCTTTGTAATATAACAAGTGTTTACAGTACCATAAAGACATCCCCACTCACCACCGTTTAATTCCAATAAATCCGCCATAGGAGACTGGCAATCCGCCAAATAACATAAAATTTGGGCCTGTTGTGCCGTTCTTAATATATTTTTTGCTTCAACGGCACGACTCTTTTCCACCGCTTTTTGGTATTGCGGCAAGGCAACGCTCGCTAAAATACCGATAATTAATACGACAACCAACAATTCAATTAAGGTAAAACCTTTTTGACTGGACCCTGAAATTCTATGACTAGACTCCGGATTACAACCTTCCGGAGTGACGCTAAGCGGAAAAAGCGTCAATTCAGGGTGACAGCAAGATATAAACTCTTTCATTTTATTATCTCCTATCAACAAAGTCATCCTGAAAGGTTTCTGTTCAGCAACTGGCGATTGTGACGAAATAAACCCTAATCGGGAGACCCCGCACAGAAATCCTACGGAATAACCCTATCGTATCAAAAAAAAAAATGGGTCAACCCCCTTTTAAAACTAAAAAATGCAACAAAAAAATGCCCTTTCGCCAAAAGGCAAAAGAGCACAACAAATTCAGTCTGTGTTATGGATAAGAAAGAGCACTACCCTCAACGGAAGAAACAGACTCTTTCGCCTGCGGTCCAAAAAGTTCCTGAACAAACCCTTTTTTATCAGCGGGCACCTCCCCCGCGTTTTGCGCGGAAAGCACGGGCGGCGTTATAGTGGAAACAGCCTGCACGCGGCGGATGAGCGAATTGCCCGCATCTACAATATACATAAAATCGTGCGGCGTAATAACAAGCGCGTTGGGATAAGCAAGATTTACGTTCCACGCGTCTTTCGCGTCGCCGTTATACCCCTTCTCGCCCGTACCCGCTATCGTTTCGATTTTACTGTCGAAATTGCGGTCCACCACCAAACGGCGCACGCGGTGGTTGTCCGTATCCGAAATATACAAACGGCCCATTTGGTCAATGGCAAGGCCCGTCGGGTTATTGAGCATACTGTCTATGCAGCGGCGGTCTCCCTCGCCGGAAAACCCGCGTTTTCCCGTACCCGCAATCGTAAAAATTAGCGTCTTTCGAGGTTCCACCCAACGCACCTGATGATTGCCCGTATCGGCAATAAACAAATTGCCGCGTTTGTCGAAAATAATCGCACTGGGCTTATTGAGTTTGGCGTTTACGGCCAGACCCAAATCGCCGTCGTTTCCCTTCACGCCGTTTCCGGCGGCGTTGATTAAAAAACCGCTTTGACGGTCAATTTTGCGCACCAGATGATTGCCCGTATCGGAAATATACAGATCTCCGTGCGGACTGACGGCTACGCCCGTCGGGTTGTTTAACTGCGCCGATACCGGACGCATCCCGTCGCCGTTGTAGCCTTTGCGTCCGTTTCCGGCCACCGTATATAAGTATCCGTTTGGCGTGTACATACGGATACGATGGTTGCCCGTATCAGCGATAAACAAATTGCCCAGCGTGTCAAACGCAAGACCCGTGGGAGCGTTAAGCGTCGCCATCGTAGCGTGGCCGCCGTCGTTTTCAAAACCTTTTTCGCCCGTACCCGCCACCGTCTCTATTTCGCCCGTGCGAAGCACTACGCGGCGGACGCGGTGGTTGGCCGTATCGGAAAAATAAATGTTTCCGCGGCGGTCAACCGCAATACCCATCGGCGCGTTTAACCGCGCGGAGAGCGCGTCGCCGCCGTCTCCCGAAAAACCGCGCTTATTGGGCGTTCCGGCCACATCATCCAACTGTCCGGCGCGGGTCAGCCCCAGGGCAGCCGCCGCCAGCGGCAAAACAAAAAACAAAAATAAAAGCGTATTCTTCTTCATATTTATATCCTAACAAACCCGTCCCGTTTGATCAATCCCGGATATCCGCCGTCATTTTCCGCGCGCGGAGCGTTTTTTTGCTACAATAATACTGAGAGAGGATTTTTCCCTCCGCAAAACTCCCCCCGCGGGGATTTGACAAGGACGACTACTACCCATGATTATACTCTTTTTAAACTGCGGCAGCTCTTCGGTCAAGTACAGCGTTTACGACTGGGACCAAAAGAGAAGCCTTTGCGCCGGCGCGGTGGAACGCATCGGCATTGACGGATCTTTTATTTCCCAAGACCGCCACGGATACCCCTCTTTTGAACTCAAACGGAACTGCAAAGACCATAAAGACGCCATTAACCTCGTCATTGAAACGCTGACCGATAAAGAACACGGCGTAATTGAAAACATCAACGTCATTTCCGCCGTCGGCCACCGCATCGTGCACGGGGGCAAATTCGCCAAATCCGTCATCGTGGACGATAAAGTAATCGAAGAACTTAAAAACATTTCCGACTTGGCCCCCCTGCACAATCCGGCCCATATTATGGGTATTGAAGCCGCACGCACGTTACTGCCCAACGTTACCCACGTCTGCGTAATGGATACCGCTTTCCACCAAACGATGCCCGCCTCTTCTTATATGTACGCCCTGCCGCGCGAATGGTATACCAAATACCAAATCCGCCGCTACGGCTTTCACGGTTCTTCCGTGCTTTACACGTCCCGCCGCGCCGCAGTGCTTTTGGGCAAAAATGTGGACGAAGTAAACACGATCGTCTGCCACATCGGCGCGGGCGCCAGCGTTACCGCCGTTAAAAACGGCCAATGCCTTGACACCAGCATGGGGCTTACCCCGCTCGAAGGACTGGTAATGGGTACGCGCTCCGGCGATATGGATCCGTCCATTTGTTTCTATATGATGGAAAAACTGGGCCTCAAGCCGGAAGAAATGTACAAAATTTTGAATAAAAAGAGCGGTATGTTCGCCCTGACCGGAGACCGCTTTGCCGACCAGCGCGACGTGCGCAAAGGCGCCGCCAACGGCGACGAACTGTGCAAACTGGCGCTGGACGTGGAATGTTACCGCGTGAAAAAATATATCGGCGCGTATATGGCGGCCTTGGGCCGGTTGGACGCCATCGTATTTACCGCCGGAGTAGGCGAACGCGCCACGAACATCCGCGAAATGATTCTAAGCGGGCTTGAAAATTTCGGTATTGTTCTTGACGAAGAACGCAACAACTGCGCCGACACCAACAAGGCCGAATGTCTGATTTCTGCCCCCGAATCCAAAGTAAAAATCTTTGTGATTCCGACGGATGAAGAAATCGTGGGCGTGCAGGACATTGTGGCCCTTCTGGCCGGTACGTACGACGTATACACCAAATTCCGCTATATCTTTCAGGAGAAGGATTACCGCAACAAACTGCGCGACGCGGCATTTATTGAGGAAATTAAAAAGCGGCCTTTCCTGTTAAAGGCGGCTGTCAATTTGCCCGAGCAGTTGAAACAACAGCAGGAGCAGAAATAGACTTTGCCTACGCCCGTTTGTCCGCACAAACGGGCGTTTTTTTACTCCCCGCAAGAGCGCAAAACACTCCTGCGGGCCAGCAGAAACAGACCAAGACGGTTTTATACACGGAGCAGCTATGTTCTTACCCAAAGAAGTAAAATTTTTTGACCTGTTTGACAAACAAGCCGAAAACATCGTTTCGGCGGCAAATTTTTATAAAAAGCTAGTGGACGACGGTTCCTTTACCCCCGAAAACGTGCGCGCAATGCACGAAAAAGAACACTACGGCGACGAACTGATCCACACCACCATCAACACCTTAAACGAAACATTTATTACCCCGTTCGACCGCGAAGATATTTTGGAACTGGCCAATAAGTTAGACGACATTATTGACGCCATATATCTGCTTACCAACCGTTTTTATTTGTATAAAATTACCAAACCCACCGATTACAGCAAACGATTGGCGGGCACCATAGACCAAACAGCCAAAGCCCTGCAAAAAACCTTGGCGACGATGCGCAGCAACAAAAAAATGAAAGAAACCCTTATTCAATGCGTGGAAATCAACCGTTTGGAAAATGAGGGCGACGTCCTGCGCGACGAGGCGATTACGTACCTTTTTGAAAATGAAAAAGATCCCGTAATGATCATCAAACAAAAAGAACTCTACGAACTGGCCGAAACGATTACGGACTACTGCGAACACGTGGCTAACTTGGTAGAATCCATTTTGGTTAAGAGCAATTAAGGAAAACTATGTTTTGGATTTTATTCCTGATCGTTTTAGCCCTGTTTTTTGATTATTTAAACGGATTCCACGACGCGGCCAACTCCGTGGCGACGGTGGTGTCCACGCGGGTGCTGTCACCCAAAATTGCGGTGGCGTGGGCGGCGTTCTTTAACTTTATCGCGTTCCTGATTTTCCACACCGCCGTAGCCAAAACGATCGGCGCGGGCATTGTGGATATTCACATTGTGGATGCGGACCTCGTCTTTTCCGCGCTCATCGGCGCGTGCGCGTGGAACCTGATTACGTGGTGGTGGGGGCTGCCCTCCAGCTCTTCCCACGCGCTGATTGGCGGATTAATCGGCGCGGCAATCATTAAGGGAGGTACGGCCGCGTTGGTCGCCGGCGGGATTTTCAAAACGGTGCTGTTCATCTTCTTGTCTCCTCTGCTGGGTTTCCTGCTTGCCGGAACAATCGGCACGATTGTTTTTAACGTCTGTAATCATTTTACGCCGCGCAAAGTGGACTCGTTCTTCCGCAAAGCACAGCTGTTTTCCGCATCCGCTTATTCCTTAGGACACGGCGGAAACGACGCGCAAAAAACAATGGGGATCATCAGTATGCTGTTACTCGGCGGGCTGGCCGGAGAAGAAGCCGCCCCAATACGCGATTTTCTGTTGTCGCACGAAGAAATGCACGCCGTGGCGCAAGGGGAATTTATCGTGCCGTTGTCCGTCGTGCTGTTGTGTCAGGGCGCGATTGCGCTCGGCACGCTGTCTGGCGGGTGGAAAATCGTCAAAACAATGGGGCAAAAAATTACGCGCCTGCGCCCCGTGGACGGCTTTTGTGCCGAAGCTTCGGCCGGTATTTCCATTTTCATCGCTTCCGCTTTGGGTGTACCCGTCAGCACCACGCACACGATTACGGGTGCGATTGTAGGGATCGGATCCCTGCGCCGTCTCTCGTGCGTACGCTGGGGCGTTGCCAACCGGATTGTGTGGGCGTGGTTTATTACCATTCCTGCCGCCGCGCTGATTTCAGCCGTTTGCTGTGTGATCAAGGGATTATTTTAACCGCCCGAACGACTAAAATTGCTCAAAACGCCTTGGAATTTCCAAGGCGTTTGCTATGTCAAGCCCCCTACGCGGGGGAAGATTTATTGCACTTTTAATCCTAAACTTTTGCACACCGCAGTGTCCGCGCTTCCGACTTTACTTGGGTTGCCCCTTGCGTACACGTTAAAACGTCTGTCTGGCATCCATATTGACAGCTATACAGCGTGCAGGTGTTTTTGCCACTGCCCTTAATAGAACAACGCCCTTCAAATGATAACGATTCGTCGCATATTTTCTTACAAGTGTCGTCCGCGGTGCCGGTAATAAACGCCTCAAATTCACTACCACTCATTTGGTTAAAATTGCCGCAATCATTGGTGGTAGAACTACCGCTTGTCCACTTTCCTGTAAAGGCCCCGTTTTGGTAACACGTTCCGATATAAGCACATTCTCCCTCAAAAGAGCCGCCGGTCCTTCCGTCTACGTCCTTACAAAGAGGATATCTGTTCCAATAATAAGAGGGTTCCCCCTTATCATCAACCGCCCCGCACCCGCCAAGAGATGTTCCTTCGTCTGTACATACAATATTTGAGGTTGGAGCAGAAGCCGTAACTTTTGATTTCAACAAATACTGTTGTTGGCAGCGGTTGGTTAAGCTGCACGCAGCATCAGCCTGATACTCGTTGCTTCATACCATATCCGCCGCCTCGCGTGCTGTACGGTAATTTGCGATGCTCCGTTATTTACATTCAGCATTGCTGTTTTCGCACCCGCTACCGTCAGCTCGTTGCTGTATACATCCACAGACTTCCCAACCCCTCGCCCTGATACATTCACTACACTGGACAATAAGCGACTCCCCATTAAACTTCCGCCGGAATTTAACGTGATTTTCTGCAAAACATAATCACCCGTGTTTGAACGGCCTAATGTGGTGTTCGGGGATAAATTCGTATTTTCGATATCGACATTATTATTGCCTTTCAGCTGTACCCTCCCTTCCGTACCGACTTTCGTGCAGAAATTTACCGTTGTACCTTGGACAGGAGCAGAATAGTCCACCGCTTCCAATCGGTTAAATGAGCCCACTGGCGTAGACAATACAGTAATAAACTGCATTTCTTCAGCGCATACACAAGTGGACAATAATATAAATACAGCGAAACAAAATTTCTTCATACAAGCTCCTTAAATGGCCCTAAACCCGTTTTAGCAAACAGAAAACAACACCCCAGTAGGGATTGGCGGCCTATTTCCCACTGTATCAAAAAAAAAAAACGAGTCCAGGCCCAGAGGCTGGGCTCCCCAAGTTGCCCGTCCGGCAAGGACCCGCGCCCCTCTGATTAATTGAGCCGCACTGTTTTGGATATGCCCCAAAGTTACGCTTTACTTGTTGTATCGACAAAAAGTAAGCAAAAAAGATTTTCTATTCTTTTTCTGTCCGCAGAAAAAGGAACAAAAAGATTGCCCGCCCACGTCCATAAAAAGCCGTCCTTACGCAGCGTATTTATACGGAATCTCATCGTTACGAAACAACGGATTCCGGATTACAACCTTCCGGAATGACGACGGGGAAGTGCCTCCGCAATGACCTAAAGGGTGTTTCCGGAATGACAACGCTTACACGATTCATTAAGCCGTCATCCCGTAATGTCCTTATACGGAATCTCGTCGTTATTAATTAGGTCAGCCTGATTCTGGCGGCCCGCAGGCTGCGGCGCACAGCTTTTGGAAATTTGGCCAAAAGGCTCATTCCGAAATGTCTCCCGCAGCTGGTTTTGGAAAAGGCGCTCTCCTTGAAAGACACAAGGGACGAAAAATTTTCGTCCCTTGTGCGCAAATCAAAGGCTACGTACAGCGATAACCTTATAGGTTTTCTTTAATCGTCTGCGCTAGCCGTTTGAGCCCCTCTACAATCTGCTCCTTGGTAGAGTAAGAAAAGTTTAAGCGCATATCGTTATATACGTCGCCGGACGGATAAAAATCCACGCCTGCCACAAATGCCACTTTATTTTCAATAGCTTTCGGCAATAGATCCGTCGCATTCATATGCTTAGGTAAAGACAGCCACAAGAACAGACCGCCTTCGGGCCTCGTCCAAGAAATGTTTTTGGGCATATATTCGGCCAGTGTTTTGAGCATTAAGTCGCGTTTTTCGCGGTAGCAAACAATAATATCCTTCACGTGCTGCATTAAATATCCGCGGCGCAAGTATTCCGCCGTAGCCAGCTGCAAAATGGGCGAAGAACACAAATCCATAGCCTGTTTTAGAATCACATATTTACGGATAACGCTCTCCGGCCCGATAATGTAGCCCAAGCGGAACCCTGGAGTAAATACTTTAGAAAACGTAAACATCGTAATCACATTGCCTTGGCCGTTATCCAGTTCAAAAAACGTACGCGGGGCTTTGCCTTCAAAACGCACCTGACGGTACGGAGAATCTTCCAAAATAAATGTACCGTATCGCCCTGCAATTTCCAAAATTTCCAACCGGCGGTGTTCGGGAATAGTGGTACCCGTCGGGTTTTGAAAATCCGGTACTATATAAATAAATTTACACGGCCGGCCTTCCTGCTTCAGTTCTTCCAACTTGGATTCCAAATCTTCGGGCAAAATGCCGTATCCGTCGCTCTCCGCGCCGCGGATGTCCGCCCCCGCCACTTGGAACGCCTGCAGCGCCCCCAAATAAGTCGGGGCGGCGGTAATGATGCTGTCCCCTGGATTAATAAAAATGCGGGCCGTCATATCCAGTGCCTGCTGTGAAGCGGAAACCACCAACAGCTGCTCCGGCGTTACCGTAATATTTTCCGTCTCTTTTATCAGTTTAATCAGTTCTTTTTTCAGCTTGTCCTGGCCTTCGGTCGTGCCGTACTGCAGCGCTTCTTTGGCGTGTTTATCCAATACGTCCTGCATAATATCGGCCACTTCTTTTGCCGGAAACAAATCGGGCGCCGGCAAGCCCCCCGCAAACGAAATAATTTCAGGTCGGGAAATAACTTTTAAAAGCTCTCTGATGGCGGAAGCTTTGGACCGGCTGACCACCTTTGAAAACAACTTGTTGTAATCCATAGTTTTATCCTTGCTTTATTATTTAATATATTTTACTATTTTTAGACTTAAATCTTTCGCGGGAACGGAGTGGGTTAGCGCGCCCATTGAAATAACGTCCACGCCCGTTTGGCAGTAGCTTTCCAAATTAGACTTATTTACCCCGCCGGACACTTCAATAATGGCGCGGCCGGAAATTTCCGCCTTACAGCGCAGGATTTCGGCAGGCGTCATATTATCCAGCATAATGATATCGGCGCCCACGTTTAGCGCTTCTTTTACTTCATCCAGACTCGTGGTTTCCACCTCTATCTTGGGCGTATGGCCGATGACGGCTTTAATCTTGTTCACCGCCGCCGTAATGGATCCCGCCGCCGCGATGTGATTGTCTTTAATCATCACGCTGTCGGCCAGGCTGATGCGGTGGTTGCGCGCGCCGCCGACGCGGACGGCATATTTATCCAAACGGCGCAGGCCGGGCTGGGTTTTGCGCGTATCCACAATCATCACGCCGTATTTTTTGCCGATTTCGGCGTACTCGCGCGAAGCGGTGGCAATACCGCTCATGCGCTGCATAAAATTAAGCGCGGTGCGCTCCGCTTTTAAAATGGATAAGGCCGCCCCCTTTAACTCCAACACTTTTTCGCCTTTTTTTATTGCGTCGCCGTCTTTTTTTAGCGGCAGAAATTTAACCGACGGGTCTACCGCAGAAAATACTTCTTTGGCCACATTCATACCGCAAAGCACTAAATCTTCCTTGGCGGTAATGACAGCCTCGGCTTGTTCTTCGTGCGTAAAAATATTGTCAGAGGTAATATCCCCCAAACTCAAATCTTCCTGCAAGGCAAGTTCTATAATTTTATCGGTTATCATTTGGCAAGCTCAAACATTTTTTCAATAGATTTTTTGGCGGCCGCCGCAACCTGCGCGTCCACTTCCACAATCTGGTCCGGGCGCGGGTCTACAAGGGCTTCCAGCGTATTCATCAAACTGTTTTTCTTCATATAACTGCACACGCCAAACGGCCAAACAAATCGTTTGTCCGGATGTTCGGCTTCCATGCGGTTGACAAGACCGAACTCCGTCAGCATGCCGAACGTTTTCGCTTCCGAACCCGCCACATACGCGGCCATGCCTTTGGTGCTGCCCACATAATCGCACATTTCACATACCTCAATAGGACATTCCGGATGCGCCGCGATTTTAATATCGGGATAATCCGCGCGGAGTTTTTTAACGTGTTCGGGGCGGTACTTATCGTGTACACAACACGATCCGCCCGAAGAAATAATCTTTTTGGGCGTGCCGCGGCGGTTGAGTTCCGCCTCCAGATTTTGCGCCATCAGCATATCCGGCACAAAAATCAGTTCGTTACCCTTCATTTTCTGGGCAATGTCAAAAACGTTGCCGGAAGTTACGCAAGAGTCGCACTGGGCTTTTACCTCAGCTGTGCTGTTGATGTAACAAAGCGCGGGAACGCCGGGGTGCAAAGCGCGGAGTTTTTTAACGTCCTCTCCCGTCATAGAATCGGCCAGGGTACAGCCGGCACGGCCGGCGGGAATCAGCACTTTTTTAGACGGATTGATGATTTTGGCCGTTTCCGCCATAAACCACACACCGGCAAATACGATAACGTCCGCCTGAGAGTTGCGCGCTTTCAGGGCCAATTCATACGAATCTCCCCGGAAATCTGCCACGCCGTACACCAAATCCGGTGTCGTGTACGAATGTGCCAACACCACGGCATTCTGTTCTTTTTTAAAACGGTTAATCGCCAGGGTGTAAGGCGCGGCGGCCAAGCAGTCGGCCAGTGTCCACTTGGCCGATTTGGTTTTGGAAACAGACTGAAGAAGCCCATATAGTCTATGGGCTTCTTCAACAATCAAAGATTCTTTCTCCAGCGTGTCAAACATAAAAATTACAGTGTATCAGGCAAATCGCTGCCGGAATTATTATAAGTGGTAGTCGTCGTAGTGGTAGTGGAAGACGAAACGGTGCCCGCAGGAACCGGCGCGGGCTCATCCACTTCAACAATGTTCACAACATTGACTATTTCTTTGCTTTCGGTAACATTTGATGTTTTTTTAACAGTGGTTTTAGACGCCTTTTTAACGGCAGGTTTAACAGCATTTTTCAATTTCGTTTCGGCGGGCGGGAGATAAGAATCTCCGCAGGCCTGCAATTCATACGCGGGCAGTGTATCGTAATCGGCTTCCGGCGCGAGGAGATTATCAAATTCCTGATCGATAATTTGGTATTTAGCGTTTTTTCCTCCTGCGGCGTTACCGTTGGCGGCCGTTTTTACGTTAGATCCCGAGGAAGAACAAGCCGCCCCCAAAGCGGCTAAGCAAATTACGGTTAAAATTTTCTTCATACATCCGTCTCCTTTTATAAAAGTGCGCGGCGTCCGTGCGCGTACTTTTATTATATATCATATTAAACGTGCTTGGAAAGATTTTTCGACGATTTTTCCTCTAACCTGCAGATATTTTGTAAAATAATAAAGTTATACCCTTGGGAGGCAATAGAACAACCATGCAAAGTATTCTTGATTTATGGAGCGCGGTAAGTGCATTTTTCTCCGCGCCGTCCGTGCCAACGGCTTACGATTTGATAAACGGATTTAATGCCCTAATCTGGGGCCCGCCGATGATTTTTCTGCTGCTGTTTCTCGGAATTTATTTCACGGTAAAATTACGATTCTTACAAAAATATACTTGGCCGGCAATGAAACTTTCCGTCCAGAAGGTAGAATCGGAAGGAATGGTAAGCAGCTTCGGTTCGTTAGCTGTTATGATCGGCGCCACCGTAGGCACGGGCAGTATTATCGGCGTAACGACCGCCGTGGCCGAAGGCGGCCCGGGGGCACTGTTTTGGATGGTGGTGGCGGGAGTTGTGAACTTTGCCATTAAATATTGCGAATGTTTGGTGGCATTTAAATACCGCGTCAAACTGGAAGGCGGCGAATACGTAGGCGGCCCGATGTACTACCTTTCCCGTATCTTAAAATATAAAAAACTGGCTCTCATTTTTGCAGTTGGCACACTCTTAATGGGCTTGACGGCAGGAAGCGCCTTGCAGTCTAACGCGATTGCCGATGCCCTGCGCGAAGGCTACAACTTAAATCCGTGGTATATTGGGGCTGCGGTAGCGGTTCTGACGGCAATCGTCATTATCGGCGGCGTACAACGCATTGCGGCGTACTCCGAATGGCTGGTACCGATTATGGGAGGCCTGTACCTGCTGCTTACCGCTGTTGTGGTATGTATGAATTTTGCCTCCATTCCGGCTGCGGTAGTTGTCGTTTTAAAAAGCGCATTTACGGGAAAAGCCGTCGCCGGCGGAGCCGTAGGCGCAGGAATTATGGCGATCGTACAGGCAATGGTGCCCGCGCTGACGGCGGGAATCACCCGTGCCGTACTGGCTACGGAAGCCGGCCTGGGCAGCGCGTCCATTGCCGCCGCGGCGGCCAAAACCCGTTCGGCCACGCAAATGGCGATTGTATCGGCCACCTCCGTATTTTGGGCGATTTTTATTTGTTCGCTGACGGGTATGGTAATTATTTTGGCGGGCGACTGGCAGAATCCCAATGTATACGCCGCCAACTTATGCAACAGCGCGTTTAAGACGGTGCCGTATATCGGTACGCCGATTTTAATTTTCTCGCTGGTGATTTTCTCGTTTACCACTATCATCGGCTGGGGATATTATACCGAAAAAGCTCTGCAGTTTTTATGTAAGGGAGCGAACAAACTCGTGACTCCGGCACGCATATTGTTTATCGCGCTTGTGTTCGTCGGCGGCTGGATTGGAACGAGTTTCTCGTGGGATTTGACGATTGCCGACTCTGTCTCCCGTACTGCGGAGGCCAATATGTCTACGCGGTTTATGTGGGCGCTCGTCATTTTAACAATGACGATGATGACGCTGCCCAACATTTGGGCGTTATGGTGTTTGCGTAAAGTAATTATTAAAACTACGCGCAAAAACCTGCGCAATATCGTAGGCAGCCAAGCAATGCGCCTAAATAAAGAACAGAAGCAAGCGAAATAACCGGCCGTCACTTATTATCTTCCCCAGCTTTCCGGCTGGGGATTTTTTATACACTTTGCCGCAGCGGGACGAAGAAAACGCAACCGCCTGTATGATAAAGAAATACCCCCTGCACAAGCAGGGGGTATTGTATCAAAAACCGCAGTTAACGGTTACGTCTTGCGTTTTTTACTTTTGCCGTTTTTTTCAATGGACGAACGGCTTTTTTATTTGTTGTTTTCGGCGTTTTTTTACCGACGGACGCTTTGGCCGTTTTTTTAGCGGAGGCTTTTACCGCCGCTTTTTTAGCGGACGATTTAACGGAAGATTTTACCGTTTTTACTTTCTTTTTGCCGCTTTTTTTATCCAGTTTGGCCGCAAATTCTTCCCACCCTTCCAACGCCAAGGGAAGAACTTCGTCCATATTTTTGACGGGAATCAAGTTCAATTCTTTGCGCACGCGCTGCGGAATTTCGGACACGTCTTTTTCGTTCGTATGCGGGTAAAGAATCGTCTTGACGCCTTCGCGGTAGGCGGCCAAGAACTTTTCTTTAATCCCCCCTACCGGCAGCACGCGGCCCGTAATCGTCACTTCGCCCGTCATCGCAAGCTGTTTTTTAACGGGAAGTCCCGTAAGCAAACTGGTTAAAGCCGTGGTAATTACGCTGCCGGCGGACGGGCCGTCTTTCGGCACCGCGCCTTCCGGGAAGTGGACGTGGAAATCCGTCTTGTCAAAATCTATGCCTTCGCCGTAACCGCGGCTGCGGGCGTACGTCAGCGCGGCGCGGACGGATTCCTTCATCACATTGCCCAGCATACCCGTTAAAATCAGCTGGCCTTTGCCGGGCAGTCTGGCGGCTTCAATAGACAATGTTTCACCGCCGACGCTTGTCCACGCCAGGCCTGTGGCAATCCCCACGCCGTTTTCCTCCGCCGCAAAGTTGGAATACTTCGGCACGCCCAAAAATTCGTGCAGATTTTCTTTCGTAACGGTCACTTTTTTTGCGCCGTCCACAATCATCTTGGCGGCTTTGCGGCATAAAGATCCGATTTCGCGGTCCAAATTGCGCACGCCCGCCTCGCGCACGTAATCGCGCATTAAGAGCGCTACCGCCTCGCGCGATACGCTGAGCTGGCCTTCTTTTAAGCCGTGGATTTTCATCTGTTTGGGAAGTAAATAATTGTCCGCAATGTCGTGCTTTTCGTATTCTGTATACCCGTCAAAATCAATAATTTCCAAACGGTCGCGCAAAGTACGCGGAATGTTGGAAAGCGAGTTCGCCGTCGTAATAAACATCACTTTGGAAACGTCAAAGGGAACGTCTAAAAAGTGGTCGGAAAACTCTTTGTTCTGTTCGGGGTCCAACAACTCCAACAGCGCCGCCGCGGGGTCGCCGCGCCAGTCCGAACCCATTTTGTCGATTTCGTCGAGCAAAAACACAGGGTTGGAACTTTTGGCTTTGCTGATTCCCTGAATAATGCGCCCTGGCATAGAACCGATGTACGTCCTGCGGTGGCCGCGGATTTCGCTTTCGTCCCGCACGCCGCCGAGCGACATCCGCACAAACTTGCGGCCGATAGCGCGCGCGATGGATTTGGCTAAAGACGTTTTCCCCACCCCGGGCGCGCCCGCAAAACACAAGACGGGGCCGCGCAAGGAGTTCGTCAGTTTACTCACAGCCAGATATTCCAAAATACGTTCTTTCGGTTTTTCCAGACCGAAGTGGTCTTCGTCTAAAATCTTTTTGGCTTCCTTTAAATCCAAAACGTCCTCGGTGGTTACGTTCCACGGCATATTAATCAGCCAGTCCAGATAAGTGCGCGAAACCGTAGCCTCCGGCGAAAACGGAGCCATTTTTGCCAAACGGTCCAATTCTTTCTCGGCCGCTTCTTTGGCGTGCTTGGGCAGACCGTTTTTCTTGATTTTGGCGCGCATATCATCCAATTCTTTTTGGAAATCGTCCTTTTGGCTGAGTTCCTTTTGAATGGCCTTCATCTGCTCGTTCAAATAGTACTCTTTTTGATTTTTTTCAATCTGCGCGCGCACTTTGGAGTGGATTTTTTCTTCCAAACCCAAGATTTCCACTTCGCTCGTGATTAATTTTAAAATCTTTTCCAAGCGGTCCTTAATGTGCACCGCTTCCAGAATTTCCTGCCGCTGCGGCGTTTTAACAAGCATATTAGACGCCACCGTATCGGCCAATTTGGATGCATCGTTAATTTGGCGCAGGAAAGACACCCCCTCCACCGCAATCCGGTGCGACACGCGGGCGTAATGGTCAAACTCGTCCAACACCTTGCGCATCAGCGCCTGCACCACAGGGGAATCGTCATCCTCTTCTTCAATATATTCCACCGTGGCAAACCACGCATTGGCGGCTTCGTTCAGTTCCAGTTTCGTCACGCGCGCGCGGGCCAATCCCTGAAGAAAAATCTTCATTGAACCGTCCGGCATTTTTAAGTTCTGCGTAATCTGCGCAATTACGCCGAAATGGTAAATATCAGAAGCTTTAGGATCCTCCACCTCAGCTTCTTTCTGCGATACGGCTAAAATGTATTTGCCGGAAGCGTCAAGCGCAAGCTCCACCGCCGCGACGGATTTTTCCCTGTCTACCGAAAGAGGCAGGCTCATCCCCGGGAACATCACCACATCGCGTATGGCGACAGCCGGCACCACCGTCGGTAACGAAAGTGTTGTTTTTTTAATTTCTTCCATTGTATTCTCCCTGTTCATCCAAGTGGGTCAATAAAAAGGAGCGATTTTGTACGTTTCCCCCGCTCCTATCCGAATATATTGTAGCAAATTGCCTTAAAATTAGCAACTATTTAATAAGTCTGCTAATTTTAAAACGACAAAAAAACCGCTCCGCGCAGGGCGGGGCGGTTTTTGCAAAGCCCAAACGGTTTATTTAGTCAGTTCCAACACTTCGTCAATCAAGCCGTACTCTTTGGCTTCTTGAGCAGACATATAATAGTTGCGTTCGCTGTCCTGGCGGACTTTTTCTTTCGGCTGGCCGGTATGTTTGGCCAAAATATCAAGCAGATGTTCTTTATTGTCGCGCAGTTCGCGGGCTTCAATTTCGATATCCGTCACCTGGCCGGAAATCCCCCCGCCCCAAATTAAGGGTTGGTGGATCATAATGCGCGAATGCGGCAGCGCATAGCGTTTGCCTTTGGAACCGGCCGCCAACAATACCGCGCCGAAGCTCATTGCCTGCCCCATACAAATGGTAGTAATCGGAGCTTTGATAAACTGCATCGTATCGTAAATGGCAAGCCCCGCCGTAACCATTCCGCCAGGGGAATTGATGTAGAGGTTGATTTCCCTGTTGGAATCATCCGCGTCCAAGTACAAAAGCTGGGCGATAATCATATTGGCGCTGGCGGTGTCCACTTCGCCTTCGCGTCCTCCGACGAAGATAATGCGGTCTTTCAATAACCGCGAGAAAATATCGTAACCGACGTTTTTTTCAATAATAGTAGGTATAATCATATAGTATATTGTAGTATATTTTGGCGTTTTTCAAACACAGGACCTATAAAAACAGGGGCCAATTTTCCACAAAAAATAGGTCCAAAGGCCCATGGATTTTCGCTCACAATTTATTACACTATGTATAGAAATCTTAATTAGGAGATATATGATGAACCTGAAAAAATGTTTGACCGCCGCAGCCGCCGTACTTTTTTGCTCTACTCTGGCTCTTGCTCAAGAAGCAGACGAGAAGGCCCTCCAATACACCCAACAAGCTATTATGCAGTCGATGACGATTTTTGAGGCTCATAAAGCGCAAAATAAATTAAACGATACCGACCGCAAAATCGAAACCGCTTTAAGAGAGACGCTTCCGGGTATTTTTAACAGAGTAGTAAATGAAGAGGACTTAAGTACAGAACTAGACGAAGCCATTACCTCTTTAGCCGACACCCTGCTGACCTATCAGAATCTGTATCCGCAGGATATGCTTGATCGTGAGCTGGCAAAATCATTGACGTTTTATGTAGCAATTATGTATGCCGCCCAGGAGAATTTGATTACCCCAGAAGCAGGCGAAATTATTCAGGAATGGCTCATAGAAATGTTACTGGACCTGGGCTTAGAAGAATAACACATACTTTCATCCCCGTCTCTAATACAGACGGGGATTTTTTCTACCCAATATGGGCCTATAAAAATCTAGGTCCTTTTTATAAACAGTCTGGGTCTAAAGGCCCTTTTATCTTAACGGCTAATCCGCTATAATACATATAGGAAGGGATATTTTTAAAACACAGAGGGATTATGAAAAACATATCTATTTTACTCGTTGCTTTATTGGTCGTTAGTACGGCCGCGCCTTTGGCGGCCCAGGATACGCTCCATAACAAAGTCCAGCGTACTGTTGCCGCGCAGAAACCGGATCCTAAGCCTCAAAAACCCCAGCCGGATTCGCAGCTGCGTTCTTCTCGTCCCTGTGACGGAATGTCCCAACCTTGCTCTACTAAAGATAGCGCAGGGGTATGCCCTGAACACAAAAAGGCTGATGAAATGGCTGCCCAAACGGCTCAGCAAAATTATTGCCCCCACTGCGGACAAGAATATACGGTGGACGAAAAATACCACGGCGTAAAACATATCTGCAAAGAGCATAAAAAGGTGTGCGCTTATTGCGGAGAAGAAATGATAGAATATCCCCAACATTGTTTTGCCACAGACGGAATAGGCATTTGTTCCGAACAAAGAAAGACCTCCGACAATACCCCCCAAACTGTTCCTGATAATTTCTGCCCCGTTTGCGGACACCAATACACCGTTGACGAAAAATACCACGGCGTAAAACATATCTGCAAAGAGCATAAAAAAGAGCATAAAACGGTGTGCGCGTATTGCGGAGAAGAAATTCTTGATCCCTATCACCAAATCTGTCCCGCTCAAGAGGGTTCCAGAGTATGCTCTGCACAAAAACAGAATACCGACAACACCCCCAAAACTACTCAACAAGATTACTGCCCCCACTGCGGGCAGGCATACACCGTTGACGAAAAATACCACGGCGACAAACACACCTGCAACAAATGATATAAACGATAAAAAGTACAGCTTTGGTAAATAAAATTGGTAAATAAAAAATGAAACTCCCCGTGCGTAAAGCACGGGGTTTCTTTTGTTTCAAAATATCCGCTTCGCCTGACTTTTCCCGCCACTAAAAGACCACAGAAAACTCCGTTTTCTTATGGCGGGATTTACATTCATCTCCAGGCTCCCGCCTGGAACGTCTTGTGAGGCAGACAAATAAATATCCCCCGTGTCTTTTGAACACGGGGGAGGTGATTCAGCAAACTTTAGTTCGCAGCAGGGGTGGCTTTAGATAAAACATCAACCGTGACAGGCAAGGGCGGGTTGGCTGCTTTTACCACAGCCAAAGGAGGCGTTCCCCTCCACAACTAATTTCCGCCAAATTGAGCCGTAATATTCGGCTTTACACCTGCTTACAGCACTTCTGTCCGCTTATCGGCCGGCCCAACGCCAAAATGCATCCTCAAAATTGGCAACATTGTTATACCGATACGCACGGCCCAAGGCCTTTTCAGGAGAATAGGGTTGGTACACCGTTTTGCCGCGCGAATCTTTCATCAAGAACCCGGTAGAGGGATTTCGCACCGGTTCTCCTTCCGCCATTAACGTGGTAAACTGTTGGAACTGCATTCGGTTGGACGGAGACGTTCCTCCCGCCGGATTCAGCAGAAAACGCACCATAGCATACGCTTGAAAATACCATTCTTCCGTTTTACCGCGTCCTTCGGCCGATTCCAAAGATCCTTCCTCTATAAACTGGCTGAAAGGTGTAAAATAAATGGGTTTGCCCGCGCGTTTGGCAGTAAAACGCTTGGCCTGCGAACCAAACATAGAAGAAGAACCGAACGACGCGACAGAATCAGACGGATCCCGCTGAAAATTAAGCGTTTGGAAATCGTGGTTCCACGGGCCGCCTTTCATCCCGTTATAGGCTTGATCTTCCATCAAAACGGCCAGCCCTTCATCTAACCAAGTGGGCGTCATAATCCGGCCTGTTTTGTGCTTATCAAAAAATTGCTGCGTAAAAATGTGCGTCAATTCGTGCGTAAAGACTTCTTTAAGTTCTTGCGTTTTGTCAGGCACGTCGTACACTACAATTTCCCCGCGTGTGGGATAAGCCAAGGCACGTGTCCACGCTTTGGCGTTGGGTTCATAACGCAAGTAAGAATCGTGATCCTGATATACAAACACCCGCACGCGGCCAGACATCATCCACGGGATAAACCGCCGAAGCGTCTGATAGGCGGATTCAAACGTCATAGACATATTCGACGAACTTATGCCTGTGGAGCGTTTCTGCGTGTAAATATCAAAATGGGTGCTTTTGGATGCCTGCCACGTCACATTCGGGCGGAAAGCATTTGGGTTAAATTTTTTATTGGGCGCCGGAACCGTTTTGGGCTTATTTTGCGCAGCGGACGGAGGAATTTTTCGGCCGGCTGCCTGGGCCGCCTGTTTGGACTCCTCCAGCATACGCACCGCATATTCCAATTCCGCATCTGCGGCAGCTTCTTCTTCGGACATTTCCTCCCCCCCTGCAGCAGCTTGCTGGGCAGAAGGAAGAAGCGCATTTGATTTCTCAATATCTTGTTCCAACTCTGTAGGTTTAGCTTCTGCGGGTTTGGGAGTTTTCACTTGCGCCTTATTTTGGTTCGCCGCACGTTTGCGCTTACTTTGCGCCACGCGTTTGGCCGCGGCGGGCGAAAGCTTTTTGACGGGCGCCACCGTAGTTTGCACCGTTTGGGACGAGCCCCCCATTTCAAGCGGCATAGCCAATGTGGACGCATCCGCCGCGGACGCTGCACCCGCCGGACGGGCAGAAGAGGCGGGCAGGGATGCCGGTTTAGAATCCAATTCCGCGGCAACAGAAACCGCTTTGGGCGCGGCAGGTGCGGAAGAAGCGGATCCGGCAGCCGGCTGCGAAACAGCGGAAGCAGGCAACGGTAACTCGTGAACCGCCCTTGGAGCGGAATCCGCTGATGAGGCAATGGGAGAGTTCCCCGCCGACTTTTTTAATAAATCTATACTGGAAGACGGAGCTTCCACCGCAGTAGAAACGCGCAGAGAAGAAGACGCAGAAGAAGTCGGCGCCACTTGGCCCCAACTCTGGCCCCAAGTCAACCCGCAAAATGCAAAAACGAGGATTTTTCTCATACGCGCTATATTTATCCGTTATAATTCTACGCTGGATGATGACTTATTGTCATTAATTTCATAGTTCAGACTACATTGGCCGGATGAATTGGGAGAGCCGCTCATCGTAGCTGTCACGGTCACGGTATACCCCTGCGCTATCTCATCCAGGGCAACACTTCGACAAGTATGCGAAGTTACTTTAGAACTTTCGGCACAAGCTCCGTCCACGGTTCCCGCTTTACAATACATAATGCATTGGCTCATATCGTTGGCAAACGCCTGCGGCGTTTTGGCGCTCCAAATGGCATTCACTTCCGCCATACAAGCATTGACTAAAAGCTGCGCCGAAACAGTACGCCGCGTTTGGCGCGCTGTAGTGGCGCGGGATAAACTCGCCCGTAATAACATAGTAGCCATACCCGCCAAAACAACGGTAACCAATAACACTTGCAACAAAGCGGCGCCTTTTTGATTCTTTAACATAAAAACCCCTTTACTCCTGAACCTGAAATTGAAAACCGTTTGGTAACAGGAAAATCTCTTCCGTTACGTCGTTTACTACCGGATTGCTGGGCAGTTCAGTCACTAAATTTACCTCCAGCACACTGCCCAAATTCAAGCGCAGTGCCTTTTTATCATCAGAGGAAGTGGCACTCTTAACATTGTAGGTGCCGGAAAAACCTTTTACGCGGAAATAAGGAACAGGATAGTCAGACGGAATATATTTTATGTTACCCAACCATTGAGTACCGGTAGAACACAACGGAACATTACCGTTCCAACTGGCAGAGGCCGATTCGGTACGGTAAATGATGCCGCCGTCATACGATCCGCTGGGCAGCACTGTTGCGCCAGACGAGGTTGTAGCCGTCGTACCACGCACGAAACAATATGTTACATACGAGGCAGTAAGCCCTTCTATGGTATTACCGTCCTGATCCACATTCTTCCCCAACATCAACAGAGGAACCGCGGACGTTCCCAATGAAGAACCAAGCCCGCCGCGGACATACAGTACGCGCGTAGACTGCTGCACGTCTCGCCGGAGCTGGCGCAAAGCAATAGACAAATTATTGCGCAAGAGCACTTTACTGCGGCCCACGCCGGATTCGCGCGAAGCGGCCGTCGTCAGCGCGGCAAGCGCCACGCCGATGATACCCACAATCATCACCGCCAACAAAATTTCAGTAAGCGTAAAACCTTTTTTATGGTTCATAACGTAAACCCGTTGCATGTAATTTTAAATGAGATTTGTTTCGTCGTTAATGGGCCCGGATTAGCACGGTAAGCCGTAACTGTAACCGCAGGGAATCCGGACGGCGTCACATCCACCTCTGTCACTTTATATGAAAACTCAGAATTATTCCGGTCGCAAACGGCAGGAAGCATACATTCAATATCGTGATTATTTGCTGGCGATAAAACATTTGACAAGGTCTCTTCGCCGCACAAACCATTTTTAAAATTATCCGGCACATTGCTTGCCGAAGGATTGGTATATACCTGCAGCTGTTCGCTTGCGCGTTCCACTGCCAGCAGCATTTCTTCCCGAATGTCCGGTTGGGACGCTTTGCGAGAAGTAGACAATAACACCCCAAAAGTACCGCCCGCTACCAACGCTAAAAGGCCCAAAGCAATTAAGCCTTCCAAAATGGTTACACCTGCTTTATTTTTAAGTAAACGTTTCATCATAAGAGCATCCTTTTAGTCCTGTGAATCGTACGTGTCTTGCACTTGGAGCGTACCGTCCACATAAATGAGCCCGGATTGGTACTTTTCGCCGGAACCGGCAACACCTACGGCAAACACGTAAATTTTGCCGAAAACACCAGTAGGCGTCGTACCCTTTTCCGCCGGAACCGTAGTAGAATTGTTGGTGCAAAACTCATATGGAAGCGACACAAAATCCTTATACGATAAATAGCCGCAAGCAAATAACTGCGACACCGCATCCCCTGCCGCCGCCGCATTGAATTTATAAGCCGGAATCCCCGTTGCTCCCGCAAAGTTACACGCAGTCGCCGCCGTTTTAATTAACGTCTCTCCCTCAGTTTCTGTCGGAGTAAAACAACCCGTCAACAGCCGTCCACGGCTATCCTGATAATACGACAGCATCGCTTCCGCCATTTTTTTAGCGGCGTTTTTAGCTTGAGAGTTTTTAATCTCGTAGCGCACGGCACGGAACATCGGTACCGCCATAGATACTACTACAGCGATTACCAATAACATAGCCAAAATTTCCATTAACGTAAACCCCTTTTTCATATTTACTCCGCACCCAGCGTTTCGCCTTTTTCCGTTGCACTGACGCAATAAATATATCCTTTGTTATAACGGGCCACCTGTTTGCCACCGGAACGCCCCGTCATACACGCCAACGGTTTGTCTATCGGGGAATCTGTGCAACTCCCTGTTTTTTGTTCATTGCAAACAAAAAATTCAACATAATTGTCGTGCCAACCGCCGTTGTCAACAAATCCGCACCCAATTAAACCGGAAGGCAGTGCATTACTACAAGAAGCGGAAGGAAGATTCATCATTTTGGCATTAGCAGCATCAAACTGCTGAATCGGATACTCTATACGAAACCGCTGCACCGCCATAGCCAAAGCATCCAAACGCAATTTAGCCGCCTCTATGCGGGAGTCATCCGCCCCATTTATATAAGAAATAGTGGCAAAAACAGCCATAATACCTACTATTGTGGCTGCCACCAAAAGCTCTAAAAGTGTAAAACCTTTTTTATTATTCATAATGTCAACCTTTTTCCGCTTATTATTAAAGTATTGCGCACACCGTGCCGAATGTCAAGCCGGAATTAGTTCCCCAGCGACGGCAAACGTGTAAGACTTCCGTTATTCATAAAAGCGGCTCCCCAGTATTGGCCAGCCGTACTACTGGAAGACCCCAACGCATCGTTATACATACAGGCAACGACGGCAGAATTACTATTGCAACACATCAGCTCGGAAGCTGTTCCGTCCGGACACAATACAAACGAAAATCCCTTATATGTATTGCCGGAATCATACGCAATCGGCTGCATATAGCGGCGGGAAAATAAGGACTGACACAGCGTTGCGTCATTTTGGTCTTGCAGCTCTTGCGATAAAGAAGTACCCTCGGTGGTCTGATCAGCAACTGCCATAACAGTAGGAAGGGCCGGGAATTTAGCGTTTTCCTTCTCCGCACGCAAATCTGCACGCAGTGCACGGACCGCCGTCCCCAAGTCCAACAATACACCTTGGGCGGCCAAATATTTATTCTTTTCCTGCGTTTTTTTATACGCTGGAACCGCAAACGCCGCCACCGATACGGCGATCACAACAATAATTAACACCTCAAGCAGTGTAAAACCGTTTTCTCTGCGCATATAAAACCCCTTAGTTTCCGCCAATTTGTGAAAGTTTGAAAATAGGCAGGAAAATGGAAGCCACAATAATACCAATCAGCGCACCTACGCCGCAAATCAAAATAGGGTCAATAACAGCGGAGAAACGTGCGATAAACTGGTCTACGTTATCGGCATAAAACTTGGATAACGTTGCCACGATACTGGGCAATTTACCGGATTCTTCACCCATCAGCATCATTTCCGTCATCAGTCCGGGGAATACACCCGTAGCCCGAAACGATTCAGAAATGGATTTACCAGCCGCTACTTCCGCCCGCACATGTTTCAACGCGTTTTGGATGATAACGTTACTATCAAAGGATTCTTCCAATACCAAAATGGCATTCAAAATTGTTACGCCGCTTTTAAGCAGCGTAGACAACGTGGAAAGCATACGGTCGTAATAAATGTTCTTTAAAAAATTACCGAACAACGGCATCGAAAGCAAGAACGAGTGCCAGCGCTTTTTGCCATCCGCTGTTTTAATGTAAAAACGGAAAACGGCAAAAATACAAATTATAGAGAAAATAATCAAAATACCGTTGTTAATCAAAATACTGGAAACTTGAAGTACGATAACCGTAATAAGCGGCAAATCAATGTTAAAGTCTTTAAAGATTTGCGCAAACGTCGGCACAATACCCAAGATGAAATAAATAAGCACACCTACGGACGCGAAAGCTAAGATGGCGGGATATGTAATAGCCGTAATGATTTTACTTTTCATGCCTTCCTGCGTTTTCGTGTAGAGCGAAATCTGCATCAGCGTTTCGGCTAATTGACCGCCGACCTCGCCCGCCTGCACCAAGGAGAGCCAAATATGGCTGAACGTTTTGGGGTGATGGGAGAGTGCCGAGTGCAGCGACTGGCCCCCCGCAATATCCTTTGCCACTTGCGTCAGCACAACCCCTAAAGTGGGGTTAGACGCATATTCGCCCAAAAGCGACACGGCACGCACCAGCGGTACGCCGCCCGCGATTAACGTGGAAAGCTGTTCGGCAAAGAAAGCAAGCACGTGACCCGGAACTTTCCCGCCGCGCTTACGCGTCCGGCCGCCCCCGCCGCCGAAAAGCCCGCCGGAACCTTCTTTTACCTCTAACACCAAGTAGCCTTTATTTTGCAATGCCAGAATGACTTTTTCTCTATTGTCAGCCGATACGGAACCCCGCAGGGTTTTACCGTTAACATCGCGAACCATATATGTATATTTTTGCATAAACCCTCACTTCTTTTTTGGGCGGCTTACTCATCCGCCGTTGTAACGCTCAAAATTTCGTCTATCGTCGTCTGCCCGCGGATAACTTTACGCCACCCGTTGGCACGCAAGTTAAGTGCCCCTGAACGCTCCGCAGCGCGTTTAAGCGCTACCAAATCCTGTGTTTTATAAATAATGTTGCGCATTTCCTCTGACATGCGGTATACTTCGTAAATAGCGCGGCGGCCGGCAAACCCCGTGCCGAAACAGCGCGGACAACCCACCGATCTAAAAAACGTCCATGAGTTTTGATCACTCGGATTCAAATGGCCTTCCCGAATAATGCGCGCCAGCAGCGCCGGTTCCGGAATATGCGGCACTTTGCAATACGGACACAACATACGTACCAAGCGCTGAGCCGCCACCAAAGCCAAAGAACTGGCCAACAGGAAAGGTTCCATCCCCATATCAATAAGACGCGGCACGGCGCCCAATGCTTCGTTGGTATGCAAGGTGGATAACACCAAGTGCCCCGTTAAGGCCGCTTTCAAGCAGGCTTCGGCCGTTTCATTATCGCGGACCTCCCCCACCAGAATAACATCGGGGTCCTGACGCAAAAACGAACGCAGCCCCGCTGCAAACGTCAGCCCGATAGCCGGTTTTACCTGCACCTGGCTGATACCCGCTAATTTATATTCGACGGGATCCTCCAAGGTCATAAAGTTAAGTTCGGGTGTACGGATAGTGGTCAGTACCGCGTTAAGCGTGGTAGATTTACCAGACCCCGTAGGCCCCGTAAGAAAAATCAGTCCGTGCGGCAAATTAGCCGCTTCCAAAAAGGCTTTTTTCTGTTCGGGCTCGAAACCGAGTTTGTCCACATTCATTTCGCCCGTACCTTTATCCAAAATACGAAGCACGAGTTTTTCGCCGTATACGGCGGGGCATACGCTGACGCGGACTTCAATCGAACGGTTTTGGTAGCGGATGGTAAAGCTGCCGTCCTGCGGCAAGCGTTTTTCCGCAATATCCAATTTAGACAAAATTTTAATACGGGAAATAATCGCATTTACAGATTCTTTAGCCGGAGGAGTACGTTCATACAGAGAACCATCAATACGAAAACGCAGGGATACGCGCTCGTCAAACATTTCCAAGTGAATATCTGACGTACGCTCCGCAATCGCTTGGCGTAAAATGGCGTTTACCTGTTTAACATACTGCGAAGAATTGGGATTGATCTTATCCAAATCTAAAAATCCGGAAACGTCTACATCCTCATCGCTGGCTTCCTCTGCGCTTCCATTCTCCACGTGTTTTTCGGAAGCTTCATTCATTACCTCTTCCAACAGGTTTTTAGTGGAATAAAAAGAATCAATAACACTTAACAGCTGGCTCTTACTGGCGATAAACGGCTGTACTTGCTTGCCAGACATCATTTTAATGTTTTCCAGCAAAAATACGTTAGTCGGATCTAATACGGCCACAGCCAGTTCTGTGTCTTCCACGAACAACGGAATAACCATATTTTCACGCGCAAATTTTTCCGGAATAATTTCCTGTAAGTTTTGCTCGCGTTCCGGTGCCAAAATACCGTTTTCTTTTGAAGCGTAGGGAACAGCAAAATGTTTAGAGAGCGCTACCGTCACTTGTTCTTCGGAAGCGAACCCAAACTTAATGATAGCTTCCGCCACGGACACATTGTTCTGTTTGGAATAGAGCTGTGCACGCTTGACTTGTTCCGCAGTGATCGTCCCTTGTTCCATTAAAATTTCGCTTAACTGTTTTGCCATTTCCTAATCCTCTTAAATCCCCATCTAAATTAAAACACCCGCATTTCTACATATCCGCCCCCGTGGAACACGGGGGCGGAATATAAACCGATTTTTACCTATATTACACTCCGGTTATTCAGCAAGAATCGTCGGAGTGATGAAGATAACCAAGTCTGTAGTGCTTTTGGATTTAGTTTTGCTGGTAAAGAGCCAGCCGACTATCGGAATATCACCCAAAAGCGGCACTTTGCGGGTTTGGTCCGTTTCGCGGGAGGTCAACAGACCGCCGATAACAACCGTCTGCCCGTTTTTCACGCGGACCAAGGTGGAAGCCGCGCGGGTGGTAGTATCTTTGGAGAAGTCAAAACCGGAACTCACCAAGTCGGAGTAAGAAGGCTGCACATACAGCGTTACATAGCCTTCGCGGTTTACCTGCGGGGTAACCTGCAAGGTAAGACCGACGCGTTTTCTTTCCGCCGAGGTGGTGGTCATCCCTTCACCGGAACTGCTACCCGATTGGCTCATCGTCTGGCCGACGGTGGCATCCGTAGAGGTAGTGATGGTGGCCGTTTTGTTGTTTAAGGTAACCACTTTCGGTTTACCCAAGTATTTGGCTTCTCCGCGGGTAAGCAAACTTCTGAGTACAATGTTAAAAGCAGAGAAATCCAACAAACCGGCTTCATCTTCACCTTCACCTTCACTAGACGAAGAAGAGCTGCCGCTGCCACTACCGCTGCCGCTGCCGCTTCCGCTGTCGCCGCTGCTCAACTGGTCCTTACTCGGAAAGATATAGTTCCAGCCTTTCACGCCGACGCCCTTGATATAATCCAAATCCACTTTGCGTTTGGGGGCGGTCATCGACGCCATAGTACCGTCAGACCCGCCATATTCAAAACCTAAGTTCAGACCACTCGTTTTGCTGACTTCCACGATTTGCGCTTCAATCAAAATCTGCGGCGGTTTAATATCCAACTCAGCCAAAATATTTTCCACTTGGGGGAACACTTCGGCCACGTCAGTAATAATCAATTTATTGGTACGGGGATCCACGGCAATTTTACCCACGGGAGAAAGCATACTTTGCACAATTTTAGTAATTTCCGCTCCGCCGCTGCTGTAGGAATCATTGCCTTTGGAGGAGGAATTCCCGCCCAAACCATTCATTACGTCGCCTATTCCGCCTCCGGAATAGCCGGATGAAGAACTGCTGGAAACATCCTGCGGCATAATGCTGTTAAGTTCACTGGAAGCAGATCCGACGCCTTGCAGCGAAATATAGCTTAACGTATATATTTTGGTAATTGTATCTGGAGCATCGTTCGAGCGTTTTGTTACAACATAGCTGTCGCTCTTTCCGATACGCTGGTACGCCAAACCGTGCACGCGCAGAAGCGTATCGAGCGCTTCGCGCACAGTTACGCGCGTTAAAGAGGCCGTGACTTTTTTATTGGCGAATTCTTCGCTCATAATAAAGTTAATTTTGGCCTGCGTGGTAATGCTGTTCAAAAAGGCCGATATTGGTACATTGGAAACGCGAATGGACACTTTTCGATCAAGGGGAGAAGGTCCTTCCAGTTCCTTGTATAAATCGGTTTCGCCAGACAGCTTTACCGTAGTATCTTCCGTGACGGCAATGGTATCATCGCTGGGAAGAGTTTGCCGAGCCGTTTGGGCGGCGGCATTCCCTCCAAGTCCAAGCACAGTTACACAAGCCAACACTAATGCTAAACGATTTGTCATCTATCCTCCTGTGATTACCTACTAAATATATTACTATTTCAACTTAACTTTCCGTACAAATTTATGCCCTTTATAAGAAAATACAACCTCGTCCGGACGCACTTCTACAATACGCGCACCATAAATCGATTTACCCACCGTATAAATACGGCTGCCGATAAACACTTCCTGCCCGATAATACCGCCTATTCTAATTTTATTGCGCACTTCGCGGGTAGGATCTTTGATGCGGGCCAGTTCCAGCTGGCGCAAGCGCTCAGCTTCCTCGCGTTTGCGTCTTTCTTCAGCCAACTGACGCTGGCGTTCAGCCTCAATCGCCGCCAAACGCTGCTGTTCGCGATATTGCAACAGTAAAAAATCATCGGGCGACAAGGTAGGATCCCTGCGGTTTTTGGGATTATAGACCACGCGTTTTGTGGGGGAAGGCTGTTCTTCCGTCACCTCTTCCCGTTTGGCTACAAATTCCTGTGGGGAGGGTGGCTGTTGTATCGCAGTGTCATCCGCCGGCACGGCAGGAGCCTCAACGGGCATTTCTCTTACATCAGCCTGCGCGTCAAGCGCCTGTTTGGCTTGGGGCGCTACACGACCAGTCATATTTCCGTTTTGCTGCGCATAAAGGCACGGAGCGGACAAAACAAAAAGTAAAAGATAAACGGTTGTTCTCATACGTTATTTTCCTCCCGCTGATTCTTTTTTATTTGCTGCCGCGCGTTTTTTGGCCACAATCTGCTCGTAATCTTTGAACATCGTCCGCGCAATTTTTTCCTTAGGAAAAATCGTGTTAAACTTCATAGCGATTTTGTTATTTCCTAAATGTTCGGGACTTGTATCTTTGGTAATGGAAAAATCGGACACTTTCAGATACTCATTTGAATTTTCAATATCCGCCAGAAAATTGGCGAAACGGGCAAAATCCATTTCCGAATTGACCTGCAACGAAGCAGCCACATACGTAGGATTGGATGAATCTTCCGACTGGGAACCATTTACCTGCGGAGTCAAATTAGCCTCTTTAAAGACACCCAAAATCTGGCTGACCAGCCAGCCGTTTTTATCCGATATATCCGGAAAATGCGGCTCCAATTCGAACAACAGGTCCTTATTCGTCATATATTCTCGTTCACTGGACTGCTGCATATGGATGGCCTCCATCTGGCCATTATAGTTGCTGATTCGTTCGTTAAACTGTCCGTTGCAATACTTAAAGGCCAAGAATACAGCCAGCACAGCAACAAACTGTTTGACAAACAGTTTATAATTGCCTTCCTGCATAACCGTTTGAATATCTTGGAACCCTTTTTTTAAAGCTTCAACGTGTTTATTGGTTTTTAAATTAGCGGCCATTGTTGCGACCTCCTTCTTTGGAACAAGTAAACACAAAATGCGTTTCTTGTTCCGCGCCTTTTCCGCCGGACATTTTATTTCCGCCTGTAGAAGCCGTACCGGCCACGCTGACGAAATCAATATTGGCTTTTTTCCCGCAGATTTTGCTTAAAATCGGCTGCGCGGCAAGCGCATCGCGGAATTGGTTGCCGAGAACTACATCGGACTGCCCATCCTTACCAGATTTAATGGAACCCTCTATTTTCACAGAACGCGATTCCGAACCCTTATTTGGAAAAGGATCACTGTATTCCAACTTGGTAATCCAAATCTGTTGGGGAATCGTATCGACAATTTCCATAATCAGCGGTGTAATCGTATTATCATAACGAGTCATTGCCTGCAAATTGCTGTTCTGGGTTTTCATACGGCTTAAATTAGTTTGGATTTGGTTCGCTGTCAAGCCGTCAAAATCCGCCACCGTACGCTGTTGGGAGGCTTTCCTACGCTGCAGTTCGCCGGCTTTATTTCGCACGCTCAAATATCCTTTCCCAATTAACAGCAAAATCAATGCTATAAGTACACTTGCCACCTTCCAAGCAGTTAAACTGGCATTAAATTCGTACTCGCTTAGACGGTTGCCTTTGGTAAAGTCAATATCCGGAGTTTTATGATCGTAAAATTTAATGCTCGCGCCAATGGCAGAAATTTCTCCGGCCGACTTTGTTTCAATACCGTAAATTTCGCTTAAATTCCATTTACGAACGGGCTTTTTGGAGTCAGCTTCCAACGCCGGAACCCATTGTTCAATATCCGTTCCCACAATAACCGCTTCGTCAAACGGATCTTTTTCCAACTGTTTGGCGATAAACTCCGTGCAGTTGGTAATTTCAAAGCGACGGCGTTCCGCCGGCAAAGAACCCGAAATTTCCACTTCACGCAAGAGCACGGGAGCGTTTTCGTTTAAGAACACAAAATTCGCCATATCTTTACCGAAGAAGGAATAGATCCGGCCTCCGTCGCCCACGGCTTCTTTGTCGCTGTCGTTAAACGCACGCCCCAAAGACAAGCTGGAAGGTTCTACAGAAATAAGCTCCAACCCTACCGTCTTTAGCCCTTTTTGCAAACGTTCAATAATCAGTTTAGTCGTCAGCGCAAACACAACGCCCAAGCGTTTTTGCTTGGTTGCGGCGGTTTCAAATTCATACACGTGATACGCATATTCCGCTTTTTCAAACGGAAAATGTATATATTTACGCGCCTGCAGCGGAATAGAGCTCTTCCACATTTTTCGCTCAATTGCAGCCGGAATAACAAAATGGCGCAACAAACAAAAAGCCGGAGCCAAACTGACCACCACGCGGTTTGTTTTCCATTTTTTCTTGGAAGTAACTTTTCCCAGTGAATCCAGCCAGTTATCCATCGAAAAAAAGGTTTCGTTTAAGTCAAGCGGTTTTAAATTCGTTCTGTCAACGTCATTGATCGGTACGCGCACCAAAGACTCAAGTACGGTACCTCCGTCCTTTTTTGCACTTTGCGCCACGTAAATCTCATCAATCCCGATATACAGTCCCAGACAATCCGGGTGCGCATTCATATTCTGTCCTATCAACGATTCAGAAAGACTCATATATTTTTTCCTTCCGGATTAATTTTGATAATCTTCATACGGCATATCATACGGATTATTTACGGGCAACGAATCCGCATCTTGATACACATTCGTTTCCTGAAGCGACGGCTGTGCTGCGACATTGGGATCTTCTTCCTCAATGATATTGGTAACAGTGGTTTTCGTCGTGGTAGTAGTTACCGACACAGGATCAGAAGAAACCTTTGAGCTCTCTTTTGCCGCAGCGGGAGCTCCCATCGTACGACCGGGTTTTACCCACAAACGAGGTGTTTTATAATTACATTCAGGACACAACTCATCCGAGGAGTTCACCGCACACGAACCCGTGTTGCAACCGCTCGTTTTCTTTTGGGCGGAACATTTTACCACCACACGGCGGCGCAATGTTTGCTTTTCGCCTTTCAAGTCGGTAGCGGTTAGGACGAACGTATACTTACCGCAAGGGAGTTCCGGCCCGATAATTCCCTTGCGTCCGTTCCATAAAATTTGATGATAGACAGGCATAAAACCTTCCAGTTGGCGCACGACATAGAAATTACCGTCGCGGCCGTGCTGGACCACTTGCAATACCCAATTGTCCACCGGATTCAGCGTTTCCAATACGGAAAAATCAATCGCATACGCTTCGCCCAAAGAACGGTCAATCGCGTGGCAAAGCGGCACAACAGCCATACTTAAAAGCGGGGCTTTTACATTCTTTTCGTTCTTTTCCATATTAGCCGGAAGTTTGGATTCATAATCAAACACAACGGACACACCGTTCAAGTTGGCAAAACGGGCAGGCGGTTCTTGGTCGGCTAAACCCATATTGTAGTGGAGTTTACCCTGCGAAATACCGCGGTTGATCAAATAGGAATTGAGCGCCATCGCCTGTCGAATACCGGAAAGTGTTACGTCATCGGTATAAGACCCGGGGGGTAAAATGACATACGCCGCGCCCTGTGTCAAAGCGAGCAAGGCATACACGTCGTCCAACACAGAAAAGGAAGAAGTTTTAAATTTGTTTCTGTCAAACAACACTTCGGGGTCAATATCCAGCGCATCGGGTTTTCCGTCACGCATATAAAGGTGTATGCCTTTAACCGCATTGATTTTTTCAATGGCGGCAGCCGTCATACTGGCGATTTTTTGTTTAGAATACAACTCACGCGCTTCTATCGCTTCGGGCGTGGTTAAATCTATAAAGGTGCTGGAAGCGGAGTCGTTAGCGGTAGAAACCGACACTTCATCCTGACGGGAGGCATCCAATTCTTCCGTCGTTTGGTCCTGTAAAGCCTCCTTGTCAGCCTGAGCGGTTTTGTCCAGTCCATCCTCAATCAAGACACCTTCGATGACGGCATCACCCGTCATTTCATCGTTTACATCAGCGGCGTTTTGAAGATCAACCTGCTGTGCGGAATCAGCCTGACGCATTGCGGCCATATGTTGCGCTTCGATACGGTCCGTTAAAGTTTGCTGTTCGGCGGCAACCGCGTCATTTTCTTTTGCCAAAGCGGCAGCTTCGGCTGCCTCTGTAACTGCAGCAGCTTTAGCGGCGGAAGCTTCAGCTTCCTGCTGGGCAGACCAAACGGCAGAATCTGCCGTTAAGTCGAGATTTTTTACTTCGCCTTCCTTAAAATTAACATCCACCACTACCGGCGTTTGAATCCCGCCCATACGGTTATGAATCAGTTCCACATACTTATTGGCTTCGGCGACTTCTTCTTTGTTCCCATTAACGAGTACATCAATAAAATAATCCATCGCCTCTCCGTCTTTATTGTCATCGTACAGGGAAATGCCTTTAGCCAGTTGGCGCGCTGGCGTTGCGGCGGACAACGTACTGCCGCCCGTCAGAGATAAACAGAAAACAGATACTGCCAAATAACCCAAGAATTGATTTGTTTTTATCATTCAGTATTCCTCGCCGTGCGCCGTATAACTCCGTGACACACAGATAATAGAATTATAGCAATTTAAAGCGCTTTGTAAAGAGTATTTTTTTATTTTTTATAAAAATCCGTACGCGCCGTCTATTTACGACAGCGCTTTCAACCGCGCCAGCGCCAAGGTATTGGAAGGATAGTAAAAGAGAGCATCCTGCAGACACCGTTTGGCTCCGGCGGAATCTTCCGCCTGATACAACAATGTGGACAGCGCCAAGTTGGCCCACAAATCGTCCGGATGTGTGTCAAGCACGCCTTCCAGCACTTCTTTTGCTTTAATGCCGTTGCCCGCTAAAGACAATACCCTGGCCAGCAGAATCGAACCGTTGGTATCGTCCGGATAATCGGCGATGTAGGCCTCGATATTATTCCGTAAACGCTGTTGGTAAAAAGGCGACATTTTATGAAAACGATCCGCCTTCTCGTTATATTTCTGGAGGCGGGCCGCCTGTTCCAACACAGCAGGTTTTACTTCATCCGAAGAGTATAAGGCCTGTAAACGGCTTAACAGATCTTTATCCAGCGTATCTACCGTCAATCCGCGCTTATAAACATTTTTGGCATACTCTGTTTCCCCTTGTTTACGGTAAATTTCGCCCGCCAGCTTCCACAGCCCCGTCTCATACGGAAACAGCGACAACCCGCGTTCCACCAACTCCAGCGCGGATTTATCGGCGTAGATAGGTTCCTCGTACAACAACTGGGAAAGCATCCCGTATGCTGGTAAATTATACGGATTTAAACGTAAATTGTCCATTAAATAATGAACGGCCTTTTTATTATCCTGCGCGCCCAACGCCGCCAACGCAGCGTGGAAATACACCTCTTCATAATAGGCTGCGGCGGAAATGGTTTTTTCAAACGTTTGAAGCGCCTCTTGATATTTGTTTTGTGCCAAAAGCACATTCCCCAATCGGAAACCCGCCTCCGTATTGGCCGGATACAGGGAAAGCGCGGCGGAAAGATTCCGCTCGGCTGCCGGATAATTCTTAACGGCGATGTTTTTCTGTCCGGCAAAAGAATGGTATTCGCTCGCCAGCCATAACCCCTGCCACACAATACACGCCACGCTCAGCCCCAGCGCAATAAGCGCTACCGTTTTGGTAAACGGGTTGGCGGTAATCAAAACACGGCGTTCTTCTTTTCCCACACCGCTGACTTCAGCCCCCACCATCCACCAAAAGATAAATGCCGGCACCACCGCGTGCAAAGAGATATTAAGCATATTATCAGCCAACATTCCCAAAATGCCGCAGAATAAGGCCTGAAGAAGCTGTTTTTTGTCGCCCTCTTTTTTATGGGCGGCAAAATCGCGCACCTCCAAAAACAGCACCATAAACATAAATAAGAACAGCCCCAACCCGACGATCCCCCCCTGCGCCAGTTGGAAAAATAACTCGTTATGGGGTGCGGGAGTAATAGTTTTTAAACCGCGCAAATCCGGATAGCGAAGCAGCGTGCGGGGTTGGTATTGCATAAACGCCATCTGAAAATTGCCCAAACCGCTGCCCAGAACAGGACGCGCTAAAAAGATTTCCTTAGACACATCCCACATAAACAAACGCTGGTGGAGTGACTGGAAAATATCGCCGCGTCCGATATTTAGCGTAAAATTGGAAGGCGTTACCGCCGAAAGTTCCGCGGCGCGTTTGGCCACGGGGCTGGGTGCCTCTTTCGAATCCCAATATACGCTCCCCCACCCTACGCCTACGGCTAGTACGGCCAACAAAAATACACGGCCCTTACGGCTCCAAATTAACGCACGCAGTGTGCCAAACATCCACATCATAATAAGCGCGCACAACGCTCCAAACCAGCACGAACGCGCCAGGCCGAACGAGAGGAACAAAACGTAAACAAGCACCAACAGTCCGTAGACGCAAAAATCCTTTTTGCTGTCCGTACGCATATAGTACACGATCAGCGCCGGAAGCAGCATTACAACAGCTGACGACAGAAAGTTCGGATTTCCGAAAGTGGAAAACGCTTTGGTGGCAAACTGGTTGATTTCAAACGGCCATAAAAATTCCAGCCCCAATGCCTGCAGTACGCCATACCCGCACGCTAAAAATACAGCCACAAACAGAAGCACCAAAATATTTTCCTGCGTTAATTTTTTAAGCACGCGCACGGCCAGCCATACGCCCAAAACCCACAAAAACAACGCATACCAGTCAAACAAATGCGCAAAAAGATTTGCCGACGCAAGATTCGTTTTTAAATGAGGCAAAAAATACCACAGCGCACCCCACGCCAAAAAGAGAAGGATATAATTAGTTTTGCTTTCAATCGTGCCGGAAAAAACGACATTTTTGCTGATCATATACGCTCCGAACGCCACCACCAACAGCAGTGTTCCGTAATTTAAAAGACCGTAAAACATCGTTTGTCTGAGCACCTGCGGGGCAGACGACACCGCCGACAGCCACCCCGCCGCTAACGAAAGAACGTAAACAAAAAAAGCCAGATCAAAAAATGTTTTGGTAAAATCAATGGCTTGGGAACGCAAAAACTTAAAGGCCAATGTGCCGCAAATCAGCGCCAAAAGAACATATAAAAGTACGTTCTGCGCAAAAAACGGATTGGCAGTCAAATCGGTAAAAAATACAAGAGGAACGACGAGAAAGCACGTTGCCAGCAGCACGCGGATAATCTTCATATAAATGGTTTCTTTGGCAGATTTAGTAAGATTAAGCATATCTTTTCCCAAAAAGAGTTTTTAATATTGTAGTTTTTTTACGTTTACAATTAAAGCGTTTTTTCACCCGAAATAATAAATATTCCCCGGCTTGGCAGGGGCTTGCCGTTACATACAAAACACCCGCCCCTAACAAGAGGCGGGTGTTTGAAAAAACAATTGTTATTTAGCTTCAGCCACAGCCACCGCAACGGCTACCGTCGCGCCGACCATCGGATTGTTGCCCATACCGATTAAACCCATCATTTCCACGTGGGCCGGAACGGAGGAAGAACCCGCAAACTGCGCGTCGCCGTGCATGCGGCCCATGGTGTCGGTCATACCGTAAGAGGCGGGGCCGGCGGCCATATTGTCCGGGTGAAGCGTGCGGCCCGTGCCGCCGCCGGAAGCCACGGAGAAGTATTTTTTGCCGTTTTCGGTCGCCCATTTTTTATAGGTGCCGGCTACCGGATGCTGGAAGCGGGTCGGGTTGGTGGAGTTGCCCGTAATGGACACGTCCACGCCTTCGTGGCGCATGATGGCCACGCCTTCGTTGACGTCGTCGGCGCCGTAGCATTTTACTTTAGCGCGGTCGCCTTCGGAGAACGCTTTTTCGCTGACGATTTTCAGTTCGCCCGTTTTGTAATCATATTCGGTTTCCACGGAGGTAAAACCGTTGATGCGGGAGATGATGTAAGCGGCGTCTTTACCGAGACCGTTCAAAATCACGCGCAAGGGCTCTTTGCGCACTTTGTTGGCGGTGCGGGCGATACCGATGGCGCCTTCGGCGGCGGCGAAGCTTTCGTGGCCAGCCAGGAAGCAGAAGCATTTGGTTTCTTCGCGCAGCAGCATGGCGCCCAGGTTACCGTGGCCGAGGCCTACGGCGCGCTGGTCGGCAACGGAGCCCGGGATGCAGAAGCTCTGCAGACCCACGCCGATTTTTTCGGCCGCTTCGGCGGCGGTTTTCACGCCGGATTTCAGCGCAATGGCCGCACCCACGGTGTAGGCCCAAACGGCGTTTTCAAAAGCGATGGGTTGGATGCCTTTTACGATGGCTTCCACGTCAATGCCTTTTTTGGTGCAAATTTCTTTGGCTTCTTCCAAGGAAGCAATGCCGTTTTCTTTCAAAACGGAATTGATTTTATCAATTCTTCTTTCGTATCCTTCAAACGTAATCATATCTAATCGTTCTCCTTGGTTTACTCTTTGCGGGGGTCAATTTTTTTGACGGCTTCGTCAAAGCGGCCGTATTTGTTGACGTTTTTCTCAAACGCGGTTTTCGGATCTTCGCCTTTCTTGATGGCGTCCATCATTTTGCCCAAGTTGACGAATTTATAACCGATGATTTCGCTGTTTTTATCCAGGCCGATTTCAAGCACATACCCTTCGGCCATTTCCAAATAGCGCGCGCCTTTGGCTTCGGTGCCGTACATCGTACCGATTTGGCTGCGGTGGCCTTTACCAAGGTCCTCCATACCCGCGCCGATCGGCAGACCGTCGTCGGAGAAGGCGCTCTGCGTGCGTCCGTAGACGATTTGCAGGAACAACTCGCGCATAGCGGTGTTGATAGCGTCGCACACGAGGTCGGAATTTAAAGCTTCCAAAATGGTTTTGCCGGGGAGAATTTCGGCGGCCATAGCGGCGGAGTGCGTCATACCGGAACAACCCAAGGTTTCCACCAACGCTTCTTTGATGATACCGTTTTTGACGTTCAGCGTCAGTTTGCACGCGCCTTGTTGCGGGGCGCACCAGCCTACACCGTGAGTAAGGCCGCTGATGTCGGTAATCTGTTTGGCTTTGACCCATTTTCCTTCTTCGGGAATCGGGGCCGGATCGTGCTTGGCGCCTTTGCAAACGCAGCACATATTCTGTACTTCAGGGGTGCATTTTTCGCAGCTCATTCTGGTCTCCTATGAAAAATAAATCTTTCAATATATTTTACAAAATTTATCCCGCCGTGTTACGCGAAAACAAGACCCCCCGCGGCAAGAGCGGGGGTTTCGGTAAAACAAGCACGGTTAATCATTAAAAGGTTTTTCGCCTTCCTCGTATAAATCAAGCGAATCGCACACGGCAATACTTTTCGCCGTATCAGCCGTGCAGCGCAAGGAAGAACTTTTTCCGCCCGTTCCTTTTTGGTACGGATTCCACAAGATATAATCGTACTTAGGCGCGGCGTTACGCTGGGCCGTTACGCTGGGGCAGTCCGTCCCCGGGATAACGGCATTTGCAGCGGAGTTAATCGTATAGACAAAATCCTTCGTCGTCAACGTGCGTCCGTCTTCGCTCATCGTACCGGACAGCTGTGTAGCCAATTTTTTAAAAGATACGGGGCATGCATTATCGCCCGTTCGTCCGGCCGCATACGCGTACACGGCATCATTAAGCGCTTTTATAGCGGCCATCGCTTCCGTGGCGCGGGAACGTTCAATAGAACGCATATACTGCGGCAGTGCCACCGCCGTCAGTATTCCGATAATTAGTACAACGGTCAACATTTCAATTAAAGTAAAACCCTGTCTGTTCATATTTCCTCCCATATTGAGTATTGTAGCAAAAATCAAAATGTTAAAGCGGCCACGCGGGCGGCGGCTTCGCGCGTAAGCCCGGGTGTGTTAAACGCCGTCAGACGGAAAAAACCTTCTCCGCACGAACCAAAACCAACCCCGGGGGTGCCCACCACGCGGGCTTCGGTTAATAATTTATCAAATAATCCCCACGAATCAAGCCCCGCCGGTGTTTTCAGCCAAATATACGGCGCATTGTCCCCGCCGTACGCGGTAATACCGGCGTTTTTCAAGGCGGACAAAATCACGCGCGCATTCTCTTTATATCCGGCAATCACTTCACGCGTTTGTTTAAAACCTTCCGGAGAATAAACCGCCTCCGCCCCGCGCTGTACGATGTATGGCACACCGTTAAATTTGGTGGTCTGGCGGCGCAGCCATAACGCATTTAACGAGGCGTTTCCGCCGCACCCGTCCGAAATGTTCAGCGCCTTGGGCACTACAGTATACGCACAGCGCGTACCCGTAAAACCAGCCGTTTTGGAGAACGAACGGAACTCCACCGCCACTTTTTCCGCCCCCTCAATTTCGTAAATGGAATGAGGAATGTCATCATCGGAAATAAAGGCTTCATAGGCGGAATCAAATAAAATGACGCTGTTATGTTCAAGGGCCCAGTCCACCCATTTTTTCAGTTCCGTGCGCGTTAAGGCCGATCCCGTCGGATTATTGGGCGAGCACAAATACACGATATCGGCGTGTTCTTTGGGCAGTTCGGGCGCGAAATTGTTTTCTTCCACACACGGCAAATAAACGATACCGCCGTAACGGCCGTTTTCAAACGCGCCCGTACGGCCGGCCATCACGTTGGTATCCAAATAAACGGGATAAACGGGATTTTGGAGCGCCACTTTGCTGCCAGACGAAAAAAGTTCTTGAAAGTTGGCGACGTCGCTTTTTGCGCCGTCGCTGATAAAAATTTCATCCGCCGACAAATTAATCCCGCGGGACAAATAATCCCCCTTCAATACGGCTTCGCGCAAGAAAGCGTATCCCTGCTCCGGCCCGTACCCGCGGAAAGTGGCGGCCTCGCCCATTTCGGACACGGCTTTATGCATCGCTTCCACGACGGCGGGCACCAGCGGACGCGAAACGTCGCCAATGCCTAAACTGATGACGGTTTCCGTCGGGTTGGCGGCTTTGAAAGCGGCCACACGTTTGGCAACTGTGGAAAACAAATAACTGCCTTGCAGTTTAAGATAATTGTTATTAATCGTCGTCATTTAATTCTCCGGCCATTCGCCCGTAAAAACCTCGCGGGCGGGGCCCGTCATAAAAATATTCTTTTGCTCCGGCCATTCAATAAACAGATCTCCGCCGTCCAGTTTAACGGTTATCTTCCGCTCCGTTTTTCCGTTTAACACGCACGCAGCGGCCGTCGCACACGCGCCCGTTCCGCAGGCGCTCGTAATGCCCGCGCCGCGCTCCCACACGCGCATTCGGACGGTTTTATCGTCCAATACTTGCACAAATTCCACATTTGTTTTGCGCGGGAAGGCGACGTGCTTTTCCAATACCGGCCCCAACTCGGCCACAGGAGCGGTTTGGGCGTTTTCCACAAACGTCACGAAATGCGGGTTTCCCATCGAAACGGCTGTACCAAAAATTTGCGTACCGTTTACGTCCAGCGGAACATTGACGGCGCGTTCGTCCGCTGCGCCCGTCATCGGAATTTGGCTACGCGTCAAACGCGGCTGATCCATATCCACGCGGACGAGTCCTTTTTCTAAATCAATGATATCCGTGCGGATAATTCCCGCGAGCGTATCCAGCGAAATCTGTTTTTTATTCGTCCGCTTACGCGTAAACCAATGAAGCGCCACACAGCGAGACGCGTTACCGCACATTTCGGCTTCGGAACCGTCCGAATTGATGATACGCATACGCACGTCCGCCTTGTCAGAAGGCAGGAGGAGTACAAGGCCATCCGCGCCCACGCCGAAGCGGCGGTCGCACATTTTTACGGCCAAGGAAAAAGGGTCTTGTACAGACAGGGCGGACGCGCCGTCTAAAAATACGAAATCGTTGCCCAGTCCCGTATATTTGGTAAATTGCATAGTTGTAAATCCTTATGAATTGGATCCTGAAACAAGTTCAGGATGACATACTGCGTCTATAAGTCGTCATATTGAATTTATTTCAGTATCTAGTCGTTTAAAAAGATTCCTCTTTACGAATTAGATCCTGAAACAAGTTCAGGATGACATACTGCGTCTATAAGTCGTCATACTGAATTTATTTCAGTATCCAGTCGTTTAAAAAGATTCCTCTTTACGAATTAGATCCTGAAGCAAGTTCAGGATGACATACTGCATCTATAAGTCGTCATACTGAATTTATTTCAGTATCCAGTCGTTTAAAAAGATTCCTCTTTACGAATTAGATCCTGAAGCAAGTTCAGGATGACATACTGCGTCTATAAGTCGTCATACTGAATTTATTTCAGTATCCAGTCGTTTAAAAAGATACTTCTTTATGAATTAGATCCTGAAACAAGTTCAGGATGACATACTGCATCTATAAGTCGTCATACTGAATTTATTTCAGTATCCAGTCGTTTAAAAAGATTCCTCTTTACGAATTAGATCCTGAAGCAAGTTCAGGATGACATACTGCATCTATAAGTCGTCATACTGAATTTATTTCAGTATCCAGTCGTTTAAAAAGATACTTCTTTATGAATTAGATCCTGAAACAAGTTCAGGATGACACTCCCTTAGAATAATAATTTATAACAAACCAGAATATAAATCATCCCAATTTTTATTTTTACTTTCCACTAAATTAATCTTCCAAGCACGGTGCCAGCGTTTTAATTGCTTTTCGCGTTCAATAGCGGTAATCATTTGGTCAAAAACCTCATAATAAACCAAACGAGAAACACCATAGCGTTTTGTAAATCCGTCCGCCAACTTGGTTTTATGCTCATAAACGCGTTTAAGCAAATCAGCCGTCACGCCCACATAAAGCGTACCGTTCTTTTGACTGGCTAAAATATACACATAAGCGGGCATATTTTTATTTTATAAAAACGGGCGGGCAATTTGGTAAGATATTTTTATATTTTACAAGGAGTCTCTTTTATGGAACTTATGCAAGCCATCGCCACGCGCAGAAGTGTGCGTAAATACCAAGATAAACCTGTAGAGCGGGAAAAAATAAACGATTGTATTGAAGCGGCGCGTTTGGCGCCGTCGGCGTGCAACTCGCAGCCGTGGCATTTTATCGTCATTGACGACCCGCAAGTGAAAGAAGCGTTTTGCAAAGAAGCCTTTTCCGGCGTATACGGTATGACTAAATGGGCCGAAAAAGCCCCCGTACTGATTGCCGCCGTATCGGACAAAGGCTCATTTACCAGCCGCATCGGCAATTTTTTCCGCCGCACGGAATTTTATTTGGTGGACCAAGGCATTGCGTGCGAACACCTGGTACTGCGCGCGTGGGATTTAGGTTTGGGATCCTGTTGGATTGGCTGGTTAAATTCCGACAAGGCCGAAAAATTTTTCAAACTCCCCAAAGGCAAAAAAATTGAACACTTGATTGCGCTTGGTTACCCTGCCGAAGAACCGAACGCCCGTCCGCGCGAAACGTTTAACGAAATCGTCAGTTACAATGAATATAAGTAAACTACTGTGGACCGCTGTGCGGAGCAAGATAGACATAATAAATATCCCCCGGCATAGCTGGGGGTTTTTCACATTGGGGCCCTGCCCCTCCTTACTAGCTAGGCGTGGAACGCCTCTGAACTACCTGTCGCTCGCGTTCACTTCCGTTCATCCCACGGGCTTTTATCAAATGGCAGCTGGGCTCCCAACTTATCCTCTCTCCGCTGATTTTTGATATATTCCGCGATCTTCACTTTGTTCTTCCCTACCGTATCTACATAGTAGCCCCTGCACCAAAACTCTCGGTTCCTATACTTGTACTGCGTATTCCGCCACTGCTCGTATATTAACAGACTGCTCTTCCCTTTCAAGTATCCCATAAATACCGCTATACTATATTTCGGGGGGATTGATACTAACATGTGAATATGGTCTGGGCCTACTTCCGCTTCCTCTATTTTTGCCCCTTTCCATTCACATAACTTGCGCAGTATTTTCCCTATATCCGCCCTCTTTTATTTATAAAATATCTGCCGTCTGTATTTCGGGGCAAACACGATGTGATACTTGCAGTTCCAACTCGTATGTGATAATTTATTTATGTCATTGTCCATATCAATGATCTCCTTGTGCTTTAAATTACCTGCTGTCACAGGTAATTTAATTCTAGCACAAGGAGTTTTTCTCTCTGACTCACCGGTTAACCTTTACTGAACCACCGGCCTATCCGGTGGTTTTCAGCAGACAAAAAGAGCGGACCAGCAAGTCCGCTCTGAAGTTAAAACTGTTTGTCAGGGGCGTTTCTTACAACTTGAAAACGGCCCGCTCGCCGATACTTCGCCCCAAGCGTCAATGAAACACTCGGAACAATCGGATCAGCTTATTTATATTTGGCCTGAGATTTAAAGAAATCAAACACTTTGCGTTCCGTAAGCGTAGCCAAAATGTGGGCTTTGCGTTCGTTAAAGAAAGCTTTGATTTTCTTTTCGTCTTCTTTGTTCTGGGCGTTGGAGGCAAGGCTCTTGTCCAACTCCGCCTGCCAGTCGGCTTCCGCAGCCTCCAGGTTTTCTTTCTTGGCTACGGCGTGTACAATGTAGCCGATGCGCAAGTCTTTTTCCACGGTGGGGCGGATGCGTTCTTCGAAGCTTTTGCGCTGCTCATCGGTCAGCTGTTCGGGTTTAAGCTGCGTCATGCTGCGCACAAAGTTATTCAAAGAAGATTCGGTATATTCTTCCACCAGACTCTGCGGGAGTTCAAAATTGTTCATTTTGACGAGGTGGTTTTCAATCTGGGCGATTTCGTCGCGATTGGAGGCCTGTTTGGCTTCCGCGTCCAGGCTTTCTTTTACTTTGGCTTTCAAAGCGTCCAGGGTTTCAAAACCCATGTCTTTGGCAAAACTGTCGTCTAAAGCGGGTACAATTTTGTTTTTAATGTCGTCTACCGTTACGTGGAAAGCGAGCGTATCGCTCCCTTCTTTGGTTTCAATGTCTTTCACGTCGCCTTTTTTCAGCCCTTTGATACCTTCGGCCAAGGCCGGATTGGTTTGCGGGGCGGACATTTCCACCAGTTCGCTGTCAGCGCTTAATTTATAATCGTCCGCACCGTTGCGTTTGCCGGTGTAGTGGATAACGGCAAAGCATTTATCATCAATAACGGCGCCTTCAGCGGCGCTTTCCAGGCGGGCGTTGGCGTCCAGCACGCGGTTCAAGTTTTCCATCACGTCTTCGTCCGTAGCGGTTTCGGGTTTTTTAGCGATCTCGATGCCTTTATAGTCGCGCACGTCAAATTCCGGGGCGACGTCCACCGCGATTTCGAAAGCAAATGCTTTTCCGTCGTCAAAATTGGCGAAATCGGCTTTGGTAAGAACGGGCACGGCAACCGGATCGAGCTTCGCCTCTGCCACGGCGGCGTTGATGGCGGCTTTGACCGTCAAGTCAAGCGCGCGTTCTTTAATGTGTCCGCCGAAATTCTGTTTTACTAAATCGAGCGGTACTTTGCCGGCGCGGAAACCCTGCATCTGCGCGCGGGACTGCACCTGCACGGCAGCGTTTTGGAAACATTTGGTTACCAGTTCGGGGGCAGCCTCAACGGAAAGCGTAACGCGGCAGCCTTCTTTACCGAGTTGTTTGGTTTTTACTTCCCCCGCCTGAGCGGTTTTGAAAATGGACATGCTGTACACTCCTCTTTTTATTCGGACTCGCCGAAATTCTTTGGACGGAGAGGGACTCGAACCCTCACGGATTGCTCCATACGCTCCTAAGGCGTACGCGTCTACCGGTTCCGCCATCCGTCCTTTATTTGTTATTTCTTAATTATAGAAAAACTAAAAATGGGCCATGTGAGGCTCGAACTCACGACCTTACGCTTAAGAGGCGTCTGCTCTACCAACTGAGCTAATGGCCCGAAATGGATTATTTAGATTATAGCAAAAAACGGCTGAGCGGGTAAACGCCCCAGAAAGCACATTTTTTAAAGAAGATATTTTTATTTTATCAAATTTTTTCTACAGCAGCAAGAACACCAACTGACGGTTGACAAGCTGCCGTCCAAACAAATACAATACGAATATCCCACTTATTATAGGAACTTACATGACAAATAAAACGCTGCCATTACTGTTAGCCGCCTGTGTGGGGATTTTTACTTTTCTCCCCGCACGCGCACAGGAAGCCTTTGATTTTGCAAATATAGACTCCCTTTTAGAGGAAAATACACTCACCGACGTGTCTAATCGTTACGCCGCCGTGCTGTACAACTATCTGCCCGAACGCGCTGCACGCTTAGGCTACGATTCCGCCGCTTCGCAATTAAATGACCGTTCCGCCGGCGCACAGAACCACACGCTGCACGCGCTGCAAAATATGCAGGAAAAATTAAAAGATGTAAAGATAAAAAATTTGTCCGAAGCAAAAAAAATCGATTTTCAACTGCTGCAAAACGCCTTAAATAACGATATCCGCCGCATTGAACAAAACCAAAACAATCCCTTATATTACGCCGAAGTGTTTGACGCACTGTACGACATTTATTTAGATGATTCTCTCGCCCCCACAAAAAAACGCGCAGACCTTTCCGCACGGATGAGCGCGCTGGCAAACACGGCAGACCAAGCTGAAAAAAACCTGTTCCGTCCATCGGCTTTTTTGGCACAAATCGCAATGGAAAAAGCATATTACGCTTATCTTTCTTTTGATGAACTGGCGGACTATTTAACACAAAACGCACCCGACGATTTTTCCGCTGCGCAAGCCCGCACGGACGCGCGCGCAGCCAAACGTTCTGTAAGACAATTGTTTAATTTATTTAAAAAACTGTCCCAAGCAGAGGACGGCCAGGATTTCCGCTTGGGAGAAGAAGCCTACGCCCAACTGCTTTTGACCGAATACCAAATCAACCTTCCCGTCACTAAATTGGTTAAAAAATTGGAAAACAACACTAAAACGGCACGCCAAAATTTATCAGCTGCGCTGGAATTGTTTTTAATACAAACGGATGCAGAAGAAGAAATTACGCTATTGGAAGGCTCCAATGATATTCCGCAGGCTGCGCCGAAAAAAAAGACAAAAAAGAAAAAAGCAAAAAAAGGAAAACCCGTGTTGAGAAACGCACAGGATTTTTACGCCGTGGCAAAAAGGATCGCCTATCCTCAAACGGACGAAAACCCTGTGGGTGCGCTTCAGCGTCAAGCCGCTATGTTGTCGGCGGAATTGGCTAAAAAAGACATCTTTTCTGCCAAACAAACCGTGTTCAATGTGCGGCAAGAGCCCCGCTACTACGCCTATACGCACGCTTTTGTATTCCGTCCGGCGTACCTTGGTGCTGCCCCGCAATTTTTACTGCGCCTGCCCGCCGGCAATAATCTAACAAAAGAAGAACAGTTAAAACGCGATTTTAATACGCCCGTTCTTAAACTGCTGACCGCAAAACAATTAGTACCGGGCGGATACTACCAAGATGCGGCGGGCAAAAATTGGTCCGTTTGGAGAAAATCCTATCCCTCCCCCACCACCGCAAACGGTTGGAAAGAATACGGCGCATTCATAGCAAAAGAACAAAATTATATCGTTACCGATGAAGATCTGCTTTTCTATGCGTGGGACGGATACCGCCGCGCCCTGGCCGCCGAAACGGATGCCAAAATGCAAACCAAACGTTTTTCTTATACGGATGCGCTTAATTATTTAACGCAGGAGAACGGCTTGGAACAAGCCGAAGCCGAACAAATGCTTAAAGACTCCGCCGCCCGTGCGGGGGAAGCCGTCAGCCGGCAGGAAGGATTAGAAATTTGGCAAAAGGCGCGCGAAAAATTCCGCAAAAAACTGGGGAAGAAATTCAACGAAGCGGACTTTCACAAAAAAGCGCTGCAAACGGGCAATGTGCCCCCTGCGGATGTGGAAAAGGAAATCAACCGCCTGTATGAAAAAGACAAAAAGAAGAAAAAAGATTTCTTTTAAACTTCTTGTTGCAGCTATGCAAAACGAAAACGCCTCCGACAAAAATCCGGAGGCGTTTTTATTACCCGAAAACTAATCTGCATAGTAACAGCTGCCGCCGATGTCGCTGCCGCACAAACAAATGTTATTATCCGTCGTATATTTGGTAAATCCTAAATCTCGACAGCCGGGTCCATAACAAGAACGGCGGCCCGACTTAGGATGAATCCCCAAAAAGAAACTCGTATTTCCGCCGGCCCAGTGCGCTTTAACACGATGAGTTATCGTCTGGTTAGCGCACTGAATCCACCCCTCATAAGTGAAATTTTTAGATTTTTTTACCTCAATGGACAGAGGGCTGGAACTTCCGATAGTAAAACTCTCACTCGCACTCGGGTTTTCCAAACAATAGGTATTTACGGCCGTATTGATGTTTTTCAAATTTACCCAAGCTTCCGATGTACGGCTTTTGAGCACCGCTTTTTGGTATTGCGGCAAAGCTACCGATGACAATATGCCAATAATAAGCACAACAACCAACAATTCGATTAAGGTAAAACCTTGTTTATTGGATCCTGAAATAAATTCAGGATGACGGCCAAATGTAAAACCTTTCATATCATTTTCTCCTTTAAAAAAGTTATCCCGAGTTATTTCTATTCAAATTCAACCGCTTTTGACAAAATAAACCGAAACAGAGAAATGCCAAACAGAAATCCTCGGAATATTCCTATCGTATCAAAAAAAAAAACGGGTCCCCCTCCCTTGCAGTGGCAAGCATTCCGCCCTGGCCGGAGTTTCGTAATAGACGGTAGCTTTTAGTCAGAAGGGAACAACATAGGGGGTATCCGCCTGTCTGCAAGACCCCAGAGGGCGGGTACCCTTTCTATCCGCACTCCTCTGACTAGTAAAGCCACACTACTTTAGAAATGACGCATACAAGAGAACAACAACCCAGGAGCTGGGCACCCTTTCCCACCGCACACTTCTGATTAATTAAGCCGTACTGTTTTGGATATACCCCAAAGTTATGCTTTACTTTTTGTATCGACAACAAGTAAACAAAAAGATTTTCTATTCTTTTTCTGCTGTCAGAAAAAGAACCAAAAAGACTGCCCGCACGCGTCCATAAAAAGCATTCTGAAACGGGGTGTTTACAACTCGCTCCGCTCAAACAAATAAAACGCCTTTTCCGTTTCGGACGCTTTTTATAAACAGGACGAAGGGCGGGAATAAAATAAGGAAACGGATTTTACAGACGGGTTAAGGTAAGGGATAACAGACACAACAGATGTTGGAATCCTGAAAAGACGCGGAGAGCAAAATATTTTATTTTGCTCTCCGCGCGTATAGTAGAAGTTAAGTACAGAAGTTATTTAAGTGCCGTGCAGATTAGAATAACATTGTATAGCTTCGGCTGATTTTTCAGATTTGCGCTAAATTTGCGTTGCCAGTTGCCCGAGGAAGTACTGCTAGGTACACTGAGAGGCAAGGGAACGCAAAGTTGGGCAAATATGGAAAATTGTTGCCCACACAAGCAATAAAGGATAAGAAATTTTTTTCTTATCCTTTATGCGTAAAACATCAGTTAACACCAGCCGTTATTCAAGTGCCGTGCAGATTAGAATAACATTGTATAGCTTCGGCTGATTTTTCAGATTTGCGCTAAATTTGCGTTGCCAGTTGCCCGAGGAAGTACTGCTAGGTACACTGAGAGGCAAGGGAACGCAAAGTTGGGCAAATATGGAAAATTGTTGCCCACACAAGCAATAAAGGATAAGAAATTTTTTCTTATCCTTTATGCGTAAAACATCAGTTAACACCAGCCGTTATTATCTTATTTAAGTGCCTCCAGCATCGCGGGGATTATATCATACAAATCCCCCTCCACCGCATAATTAGCCACTTTCATAATCGGCGCCTGAGCATCTTTGTTGATGGCAACAATCACGTCCGATCCGCTCATTCCGGCCAAATGCTGAATTTGGCCCGAAATTCCGCACGCGATATACAGTTTCGGCTTTACGGTGCGGCCCGTCAGCCCGATTTGGTAGCGGTAATCAATCCAACCGTTATCCACGGGAGCACGCGACGCGGCCACCGCGCCGCCCAAGCGGTCCGCCAGTTTTTTTAAGAGAGCAAATCCTTCCGCCTTACCCACCCCGCGGCCTCCGGCCACGATAACTTCGGCTTCGGACAAATCCAGCCCGTCGCCTTCGCTTTTGATAAACTGCAAAAACTTCGCCAAAGACGTATGTTTGGCGGAATTGAACGCTACTTTAACCGTTTCTCCCGTCCGTCCGGCCTCAAGCGGGGCTTTTTCGTACGACATCGGCCGCAGCGAGCACATCTCCGGACGCGTATGCGCGCAGGTAATGGTCGCCATCAAATTGCCGCCGAACGTCGGGCGGGTAGCGTGTAATTGGCCGTCTTCTTTGTTAATTATCACTTCAGTCGCGTCGGCGGTCAGCCCCGTGCCGATAAACACAGCCGCTTTGGCTGACAGCGATCTGCCCAAGTTAGTAGCGGGCAATAAAAATTTATTCGGCTTATATGTGGCCACCATATCAGCGAGAACCTTGGCGTATACGTCATCAACGTAATTTTCCAATGCAGGGTCGTCGCACACATACACGATGTCCGCCCCATGTTCAAATAAATCTTTGGCACATTTTTCCACATCATGCCCCAACAGCACGGCACACAGTTTTTCGCCCAAATCATCGGCCAGTTTGCGGCCCGCGTTAAGCAGTTCGTAGGCCGTAGGACTCAATTTGCCGCGTTGGGCTTGTGCACAAATCCAAACATTCTTAAAATCTTTCATAAGTTGATAATCCTTAAATGTATTTGTTTTCCTTGAGGATTTCCACCAGTTTGGCGGCTTTTTCCTTGGCGGTGGCGCCTTCCACGTTCGCGGAGCAGACTTCGCGCTTGGGCACGAACGATTTGACTACGCGCGTCGGGCAGTTTTTCATTCCCAGTTTGTTTTTATCCGCCGCTACGTCGTCGGCGGTCCATTTGGTCACTTCGGCGCGTTTGGCCGCAATGCGCCCCTTTACGCTGCGCACGCGCGGGCTGTTGATGTCCTTGACCACACTAAGCACGCACGGAAAAGGCAGCTCCAGTATTTCGCTTCCGTCCTCCGTCAGCCGTTCTACGGTAATGGACTTTTCGTTAACCGAAACCACTTTTTTGACAAACGCGGCGTTGGGCCATTTCATCCAAGCCGAAACTTGCGGACCAATGTGTCCGGTATCGCTGTCGTTGGTTTGTTTGCCGCAGATAACGAGGTCCACCGGTTCGATTCCGTTGATTTTTTCAATACCTTTGGAAAGCGCATAGCTCGTCGACCACGTATCGGAACCCGCAAACGCCATATCGCCCAGTTGGTAGACTTTATCCGCACCGCGCGCGATACTGTCGCGCAGGACAGCCTCGGCCTGCGGCGGTCCCATCGTAATGACGGACACTGTACCGCCCAGCTGCTCTTTCAACATAACGGCTTCTTCCAACGCGTATTCATCAAAAGGATTCATCGCGCTCGCCGCGCCGGAACGGATTAAGCAGCCGGTAGCGGGATCAATTTTTACGTTATCGGATTTAGGGGTTTGCTTCACGCAAGCTACAATATGCATAATTACTCCTCGCCTTCTTTAGAGGCGTATTCTTTAATGAGCGCCGTGATGATTTCGTTCTTTTGAATATGCACGGTTCCTTCGTAAATTTGGGTGATTTTAGCGTCACGCATATATTTTTCCAGCGGGAAATCGCGCATATACGCAATACCGCCGCAAAGCGTTACGCACTCGTCAGCCACTTCCATCGCCACGTTGGAGCAAAACAGTTTGGCTTCGGCGCTGTATTTAGTCCAGCGCGCGCCTTTTAATTTTTTAAGCTCGTCGTGCACGGTGGTGCCGTTGGCCAGCGCGTTTTTGACGGCAGGCAAAAATTCTTCGTCCATACGGTGCGTTAAATTGTACACCATCGCGCGGCCGGCTTCCGTCTTGGCGGCAAGCTCCGCCACTTTATGGCCGAGCGCCTGAAACGTAATAATCGGCTGGCCGAATTGTTTGCGGGTGCGTAAATACGGAATAGTTACGTCCAGCGCGCCCTGCGCGATACCCACGGCCTGCGCCGCTACGCCCGGGCGGGAATAATCTAACGTTTCCTGCAAATAGAGAAGGCCGCGGCCCTCGCTGCCCAGCAGGTTTTCTTTCGGTACGCGGACGTTTTCAAAAATCAGTTCGTACGTCGGGTTGGAACGGATACCCATTTTTTCTTCTTTCTTACCAAAGGAAAAACCTTCCGTTCCTTTTTCAATAACCAAAAGCGAAATGCCGCGCGCGCCGCGGGACGGATTGGTATTGACGGCCACAGTATAAAAATCGGCTTCTTTACCGGTGGAAATAAAATGTTTGGCTCCGTTTACCACATAATAGTCGCCGTCTTTAATGGCAGTGGTTTTTAAGGCGGTGGCGTCGGATCCGGCTTCGGGCTCCGTCAGCGCAAACGCCCACAGCTTTTTACCGCTTGCCAAATCGGGGCACCAGCGTTCGCGCTGTTCTTTGGTGGCGGCCAAATACATCGGAATTGCACCCAAGGCGGACGTACCGGGGGTTAAGGCAAGGCCGGCGCAGGCGCGGGATAATTCTTCAAAAGCCATAGCAAGGCACGTAATACCGCCGCCGAGTCCGCCGTATTCCTCGGGCAGCCACAGGCCAAAAATGCCGGATTTTTTATACTCTTCCAACATTTCTTTGGAAAACTGTTCTTTCGCGTCCATTTCGGCGCGCAGGGGTTTTATTTTTTTCTGGGCCAGTTCCCGCGTGGTGTTGAGAACCTCTTGCTCCAGTTCGTTAATTGCGTAATCCATTTTTTACTCCCGGGTTAGATTTTTTGAAATTTCTGCGTTTTCTGAAAAACCGTCTTTTGCCGCCGTTTTTCTTGGTGGGCGGGACGAGGCTTCTGTACAAGCGTTCCTGCTTTTTAATCATCGTAGAGGACGTAAATTCGGAAAAATCACGGTGGTCTATAGCCGCTTCAAACCGTTCGCGCAACGCAGCGTGGCGCAGAAGCACTTTTAATTTATCGGCCAATGTGTTGATGTCGTTGGGTTTAACCAAAAATCCCGTTTTGTTGTCCGTTACCACTTCGCTGATACCGTCCACGTCGTAACAAACGGCGGGAATACGCATCGACATTGCCTCCAGTAAAGACATCGGCAGCCCTTCGCGCAAAGATACGCTGGCGAACACGTCGCTAATTGCCAAAAGCTCCAGCGCATCGCTTCGCCAGCCAGGGAACAGCACTTGTTTTTCAATGCTTAAATTTTTAGCCAAAGTTTCCGCCGTTTGTTTCAGTTGGCCGTCGCCTGTAAAAATGAAATAAACATTTTTCATCTGGCTGAGCACCTTATAGGCGGCCAGCACAAAATGAAGCGGATTTTTAAGCGGCTTAAAGTTGGAAAGCGCCAATACTACTTTGGCGTTGGCGGGAATTTTTAAAGACGCTTTTTTGGCGGCAGGATCAAACTTTAACGGCAAAATAGGATTAAAATTTACGCCCGCGCGGATCAGCTCCGTACGCACGCCCTTGCCGATTCCCAGCTGCTTGGCTTCGGCCGCGTTTTTGCGCGATACAAAAACCAAAACATCCGTAAATTTGGCGCAGAATTTTTCCACCGCCACAAAAAATTTAAACCGTTTTTCGCCGTGTTCTTTGGCAAACCCAAGACCGTGGAACGTATGCACCACTTTGGCCTTACGCCAAAAAATCCGTGCAGCCAAACGCCCGAGTACGCCCGCTTTGGGCGCGTTGGTATGAACAATGTCGGGCTTTACGCGGCGCAGGACGCGCCCCATTTGGAATATAGCCCACAAATCGTACAAAAAGTTTTTGGCACGTACCTCGTGTCGAAGAGCCGAAAGGAAAAAAACATGTTTTGCATCGCTCTTTATTTTTCCGTCTAAACGGCCGCCAACGCCGCAGGCCAAGTAGGTTTCAAACTGCTGTTTATTTAAGTTTTTTAACGTCATCAGCACGCTGGCTTGGGCGCCGCCCTGATCCAGACGGGTAATGAAATACAGAATTTTTGTCTTTTCCATTTAATTAACCGTTCCTGTGGTAGTGTTGAGAATGCGGGCATTGGGGAAATAATACTTGATGATATCCATATAGTCCGCTCCTTCTTTGGCTAGTCCGTCCGCGCCGCGCAGGCAAAGTCCGTCGCCAAGCCCCGTGTCATAACCGCGCACCAAGACGCTTTTGATATTCTTTCCCTTATAAAACGGCACGATATCAAACAGGTTGGAACGCATAGTGCCCGCGCTTAAAATAAACGCGGTCTCCTGCGGGGACTTCGTTTCATACGAACCCTTGCTGCCTTCAAAACGCATAGACAAAATACGGCCCTGCGGGGTTATCCGCACGGGAATCATCGCGCGTAAACGGCCTATGTTTTGTTTGTAGGCGAGGCGGTTTTGTATCTCTTTTGCATCATACAAATAAATCCACTTTATCTCCGCCCACTGGGTGGGATCCTGCGGACGGGAATATAAATCCGCCGGAGGATTGGACAGCAGATATTTGGAGACGTTAGCGGGCGAGTATACGTAACCCGGCCGGACGGATGAATTTTCCAGCGAATCCGCCGTCAGCACGCCGCAGCCGGCATAAAAACCGGCCTGGGCTTCGGTTAGACGGATTTCGCCGGAATGTTTGGACGCGTCCAGCAAATCTTTAAAAATCAAATTGATTCCTTTAAATTTAAACGAACCGTCGTTATCGGTAATGTGGTAAGCGTGGTTTGCGCGCTCCTGCACCGCCTGCAAGAGAGCCGAACGGAACACCACCGCAAGCGCTTTTAAAGCGGCCGGCTCTTTTACGTTCTGCGCCTGCGTGGCCAAAAGCGCGGGGATTAAATCTTCCGCATACACCGTATTGACGAGCGTAAAACCGTTCCCTGCGGGGATAACGGTCAGGGAGCCTTTGAGTTCTTTATCACTTAAATCGGCCGCAAAAATGTTTTCGGCGCGCGCGCCGCGCACCAAAAGCGTACGGGACGGATTTTCCAGAGACAGCGTAAACGGACGTTTGGCCGAGAACTCCACGTGGCCTTTGGCGTCTTTCAAATCCACGCCGCCCGTTTCGGGGTTAAACACCACCGTTTTTTCCACGTACGAAGGAATGCGAAGCACTTCGCCCAATTTCTCGTCCGTCACGGCCGCCGTGCCGGACCCCGCCAGCGTAACGGAAACCAGCGGTTGGGGAATTTGTTCGCGGTCGGCATAAAGGGCCATTTTTACTTCGGCAGACGGAGTGGTTTCCATAACGTGCACAATAGGCTGTTCCAAACGCAGATAAAACAAATAGTCAATACTTTTATCGCCCAGTTGTTTGGCGTATTTTGCCAATTTTTTCGCCAGCTTTTTATTCTCCGGATCTAAACTGTACAGGGTAGCGTAATACTGCCAAGCGCGCAGGTTGTCTTTTTCTTTTTCGCTTAAACGGGCAAATAGCTCCGCCGCGCCGTAATTTTTCTCATCGTGGGAAAGAGCCTGTTGCAAAAATACCGGAGCCAATTTTCGGGACGATTTTCTTTCGCCGGCAATCCGCCCCAACATATATGCCGTAAACGAAATGGAATACGGGTTAGACGTATAAAGATATTGAAGTTCCTGCGCAGCTTCTTCTTTATTCCCCCCGAAATACCACGCCAGCGCAGTCCCCAGTTTAGCGGAGGAAACATATTCAAAATCAGCCGTCAGATACATCATATCGGCAAACGCCTGACGGGATTTTGTATATTTTCCGGCGGAAAGCAGCATCCACCCTTGGGTAAGCTGGATAAACGGATCGTCCGGACTTAGCGCGGCGGCGCGCGCGATATAAGAGAGCGCCTGTTTAACAAGCCCGCGCTGCATAGACAGCACGGCCAGTTCCAAATTAGCCGCGGCGGCGGTTTGTATATCGGGAGAATGTTCAAACGTCTTAAAAGAAAAATAACATTCGTCGGCTTCTCCCGCCGCGCACTTCTTGGCGACTGCGGCAATATCGGCGGGCAGCGTGTAATTAAGTACACTTTTATGTAAAATGGTTTCGTTGAGTTTACCGCCTGCACGGGCGGCGGCTAAAGATGATTTTATAGTTGTAGGGTCTGCTTGCGCCGCAACAGCGGAATCCGCCGCGTTTTGTGCAAAAACCAAAACGCCGCACAAGCAAAACGAGGCCGCAAAAAAAAGGCGGAAAAAGAGAGGTTTCCTCATATACAAATTATACCAAATTAGGGAAATAAAAACGCCCCGCGCACCAACCGGCCCATAGGGTTTCAGCAGCGGACGGTTTTACGAAGCAGCGGATTGTGGATGACAACCCGCCAAAACGCCGGAGCCCAAACGCGGCGCATCGCGTAACGCGTACGGCGGCGGACGGAAAAGTCCCGCAAACGCCTGGCTTCGTTTGAGCTACCGTTTCACGGCATCTTCATACGTTTTATTCTTACCGGAAATTTACGGCCCGCCGGTTAAAAGTTGGACAAAGATATTGTACACTATATAAATAATTTTCGCCAGGGAGGAAAGACACTGCTTATGATTACCATTGCTGCCGCATCCGTCAAAACATACCTGTCCAAATCAAAAATACAGGGATTTGATTACGTCATTAACCCCTACATCGGCTGTCCGCACAAATGCGTATACTGTTACGCCGAATATATGCGCAAATTTACCGGCCACCCCGAAGAATGGGGCGATTTTTTGGACGTTAAAATGTGTGAAACACCGTTAAAACCCGCCAAATTGTTTCGCACGCGCGTAATGCTCAGTTCCGTTACCGATCCGTATAATCCTTACGAAAAGCAATATGAACAAACGCGCAAAATGTTAAAGCAGTTGGAATACTGCCAAGCCTATGTATCCATTTTAACCAAATCCGCGCTTGTTTTGCGCGATATCGATCTGCTCAAAAAAATGCCCCAAGCGGAAGTAGCGCTATCCTTCTCTTCTACGGACGAACGCTTTCGGGAATTGGCTGAATCCGGCGCGTCCGGCGTGGCGGAAAAAATCAACGCGCTCAAAACGCTGCACGAAAACGGGATTAGAACCGCCGTTATGGCCGCCCCGCTGCTGCCCGCTATCAGCGACTGGAAGGCTATCATTGAAGCCACCCGCCCCTATACAGACCGTTACGGTTTTGACAGTTTAAATATGCGCCCCGCTTACCAGAAAAAAGTAATGGCTTTCATCGGTATGTATTATCCGGATTTATTACCCCTCTACGCCGATATTTACTTAAAAGAAGAAACAGCTTATTGGACGAAACTGGAACAGGAAATCACGCAGTATTGCCAAGCGCAAAACATTGCCGCAGAGGTTTACTTTTCACGCTCCAAGCCGTTCGGCTGACACCCGGACACCGCACACGCGAGATGCAATCCCCCAAATAAAAAACCGAGGCTTTTAAGGCTTCGGTTTTTTGGGGAAAAATCAATGGGCGTCTTCGGCGGGAGGATCATCAAATCCCAGCCACCACGCAAAGGCAAACCCCGCCAAGACGGCCGTCAAATAACCCGCCGCATAAAACAACACGCTGTGTGCATTGGCAAGTGCCAGCAACAATACCAACCCCGATACGCCAAATGGAATCGCCGACGCCACGTGAAAGGACGCCACCACCGCCCCGCCCAACGACGCACCGAGACACGCCGCGATAAAGGGTTTAAAAAGCGGAAGCGTTACCCCGTAAATCAGCGGCTCGCCTATACCCAACAGTCCTACGGGCAGCGCGTTTTTAATCAGCGTTTTAAAGCGGGCGTTTTTTGTCTTAAATAATACGGCAAACGCCGCGCCCACCTGGCCCGCACCCGCCATACACAAAATAGGAAACAACGGATTGGAACCGAGGGAATCCATCAGCTGCTGGTGAATGGGAACCAAACTTTGGTGTACGCCCAACATCACAAGCGGCAGAAACGTACCGCCCAGTACGGCGCCCACAGGCACGCCGCCGCGCGCCAATAGTTCCTGCGTAACGGAGGATAGTCCGTCCGACAGCCATCCGGCAAGCGGCTGAATAAAAAGAAGCGCCAACGGGCCGACAATCAAAATCGTCAGCATAGGCGTTAAAAACATTTCCATACTGCCCTTAATCCAAACACGCAGACGTTTTTCCAGCATACTGCCCACCCAGCAGACAAACAATACCGCCAGCACGCCGCCTTTCCCCGCTACAAACGTGGAACCGAAAAGCGTTACCGACGAAAGCTGAGGCGCATTCAAAATACCCGCAAAAGCCAAGCCTAGCGCGGGAGAACCGCCAAATTCTTTATTGGCGTTGTAGCCCACAATCGCGCTCAGATAAAAGAAAATCCCTTTACCCAAAATATCCAATAGCGCAATTACATTGGGATCATTGGCCAAAAGCGTCTTGGAGAGTAAATTGCCGATACCGATAATCAACCCGCAGCCGATATACGCCGGAATAAGCGGTAAAAAGATATTGCCGATTTTTCCGCACGCGCGGCTGATGCGGCTGGAATACTTGCGTTTGACGGAAGCTTTTGCAACTGCGGCGAAATCATCCGGACTGATTTTTATACCCGAACGCGGTTTACCGTCAAGCGTATTAAACGAGTGACGTTCGTTAAAATAAGCGGCTAATTTGGTAGAGGTAGACGGCCCGACAATCAGCTGGTGCTGTACGCCGGAATAAAAATACCCCGCCACATCTTTGATGCGCCGAAGATTCTCCACCTTTACCAGTTCTTCGTTTTTTACCGTAAAGCGGAGCCGCGTCATACAGCAGCCCAGGGCGGAAATATTATCCGCTCCTCCGGCGGCTTCCAAAATTTTTTCATACATATATTTTAAATCAGCGGGCATTGTTTTCCTCCGTCGGTACGAACGTCCACACGCCTTCGGCATCGTTCCAGCGTTCCATTCGTCCGTCGTCTATGTGAAAATAAAATCCTTCCAATTTTAAACCGCGGGAAGATTCTTCTTCGGCCACAAAATCAATAGAGTGCAAGTGGGCCAGTTGGTCCAACACATTGTTTTTAACGGCTGCTTCCAAGGTTTTCCCCCGATAGCAGGTATGGGTGCGGTCCAGCCACGCGCGCAGTTCGGGCGGAAGTTCTTCCAAGTGTTTCAATTTGGCTACGGCGTTGCAATCGCTGTGTCCTAAAATGACGATGTTTTGCACCTGCAGATTTTTTACCGCAAACCGCAAAGAAGCCACCATCGAAAAATCGTCCTTGTCAATTTGGTTAAGCATATTGCGGTGGACGCAGATATGGCCGTCGTTCGTGTCAAAAATAGCTTCGGGGCAGACACGGCTGTCGAAACAGCTTACCACCATAGAATGCGGGTTTTGCGTATCGGCAATCTGTTCGGCGTGCAGCGCACAAAAACCTTTGCGGACGGGATTGCCGTTAAAAAAATTGTGGTATCCGGCGAGCAGCCGGCGCATACCTTCATTGGGAGGATTATTCATAATTATATTGTAGCAATTTAACGGGCCGCGGGAAACTTGCGCTTTGATAACGCCAAAAAAGGAAGAACGGCAAAAAAGAAGAACACCCCTTAAATTAGGGCAATCTATAGTAGGAGTCAGACGCCGAAGAGAGGGGAACCCCGCCCAAACTTTTACATACGCGCGTCGCCGTCACGTCCGAATGTAAAGGGCGGCACCAGCGTTGCCCGTTGTGGGGCAAATAATACATTAAATAATTTTGCCGGCAGTATACGGTAGGAATAGTTCCGTCTCCGCTTCCGTCAAACAAAGTGCACAGGGTTTTTCCGTCCGGACTGCGAATAAAGCTTTTCCCCAGTTCGGTCAATTCCCAGCCGGAGGGGACATCAATGTCTAAATCTTCAAACGAAATCGTATACGTTCCGTTTGCCATAAAATAAAGTTCTTCCGCTTTTTTAAACGAATGCGTTAACGTCATCAGCTGGATGTACCGGCTTTTTGCCACCGCAACCTGGTACTGCGGCAGTGCCACGGCTGCCAAAATACCGATAATTAACACAACGACTAACAGCTCGATAAGCGTAAATCCGCGTTTTTGATACATAGGATATATCCCCCTTATAAAAGCAGTCATAATCCCAATTTATCAAAAAAAAAAAACGGGTCAAGGCCCTTCTTCTTTTTCTAACAGTAGAAAAAGAACCAAAAAGACTGCCCTGCCGCACCCATAAAATTCAGTTCCGTACGGCGCATTTTACAACTCGCCTGCGGCTCAGACAAATAAAATGCTTATCCCGTACGGAACGTATTTTATAGACGGGTTAAGGCAGGGAATAACAACAAAAACAGGTTTTGGAAAATTGTTTATTCTAAACAGTAAAGCGGAGCAGAAAAATATTTTCTGCTCCGCTTACGTAAATCGTCCGTTACCAACAGCTGTTATTTAGAGAGGTGTTTGGACAAATACTTGCTCATGTCAAACATGCTGATCTGTTTTTTGCCTTCGAAAATCGGGGCGAGCTTAGCATCAGAGTTGATCATGCGTTTGTTTTTGGCGTCCTGCAAGCCGTTTTTCTTGATGTAGTCCCACATTTTTTTCACGACTTCGGTGCGGGGCAGCGCTGCGGATCCCACCACGACGGCCAATTCGGCGCTGGGGGTTAAAGGGGCCATAAATTTAGCGTTAGCTTTTGCCATATTGTTAATTCTCCTGTGTAGTAAGATGAAATATTGTTTCTTTTATTTTAGTAAATTTGGGACCCTATTGTACATAGGGCCCCGTTTATAAATTCCGTCAGACGGATTATTTTACTTTCGGCGCGGCGGCCAACACTTCCTTAGAGCAGCCGTCCTCGTACTTTTTGAAGTTTTCGATAAACGATTTGGCCAAGGCTTCATATTTTACCATATATTCGTCCTTGTTGGTCCAAGAGTTGATCGGGTTCAAAATTTCAGACGGTACGCCCTCGCATTCGGTCGGGATTTGGAAGCCGAACACCGGATCGGTAATAAAGTTTACTTTCGCCAGTTTTCCTTCCAACGCCGCATTGAGCAGCGCGCGGGTGTATTTAATGCTGATGCGGTGGCCGACGCCGTACGGGCCGCCGATCCACCCCGTGTTGACGAGCCAGCAATCCACATTATGTTCCTGAATTTTCTTTTTCAAGAGTTCCGCATACACGGACGGGTGCAAGGGCATAAAAGGACCGCCGAAGCAGGTAGAGAACGTGCTGGTGGGTTCTTTTACGCCTTTTTCCGTACCGGCCACTTTGGCGGTGTAACCGCTGATGAAGTGATACAAAGCCTGGTCGGGGCTAAGTTTGGAAATGGGCGGCATAACGCCGAAAGCGTCGCAGGTCAGGAAAATGATGTTTTTCGGGTGCGTGGCGCGTTTGCTCTCCACCGCGTTGTCAATAAAATTCAGCGGATAGCAGGCGCGGGTGTTTTCGGTCAGCGTATCGTCGTCCAAATCGAGTTTGCCGGTTTCCGGATCAAACACCACGTTTTCCAATACGGTGCCGAAACGGTGCGTGGTGGAAAAAATTTGCGGTTCGGCTTCTTTGCTCAATTTAATTACTTTGGCATAGCAGCCGCCTTCAAAGTTAAACACGCCGTCGTTATCCCAGCCGTGTTCGTCGTCGCCGATAAGGCCGCGGGTAATGTCGGCGGACAGGGTGGTTTTGCCGGTGCCGGAAAGGCCGAAGAAGATGGCGCTGTCCTGCTTGTCGCCCACGTTGGCGGAGCAGTGCATCGTCATAATGCCTTTCTGCGGCAGGAGGAAATTCATAATGGTAAACAGCGCTTTTTTGTTTTCGCCGCCGTATTCGGAGCCGATTACGAGTACGATTTTCTTTTCAAAGTTGATGAGAATAGCGGTTTCGGAAACGGTGCCGTCGGCGGCCGGATCCACTTTCATTTTGGGCAGGCAGACGAGCGTAAATTCCGGCACGAACGATTTTAATTCTTCCTGTTTGGGTTCAATGAACATATTTTTTACAAACAGGTTCGTCCAAGCGCATTCGGTAATCGCGCGCACTTTTAAGCGGGACGCTTCGCTGGAGCCGACGTACGCGTCGCGCACGAACAGTTCTTTATCCTGCACGTAGGCTTGCACTTTGGCGAAAATTTTGTCGAAATATTCGGGCTTAATGCCTTTGTTGCTTTTGCAGTAGAAAAGTTTGCCTTCTACATCTTTGGTTTCCACAAAGTAGCGGTCGTTGGGGCTGCGGCCGGTGTGTTTGCCGGTGCTTACGCACAAGGGTCCGCCGTAGACGATGTTGCCTTCTTCGCGTTTTAAAGCTTCTTCATATAAGGCCGGAGTGGAGTAGTTCCAATACACGGTTTTGTCGGTTTTGAGTCCCGCGTTTTCAAGTCCAAAGTCCGGTTTAAAAAAATCCGGTTTAGCATTTACTGTTTTCATGATTAATCCCTCGTTACAATTTTATCCCCGATTGTAATCTCGTTCGGAGCCGTTTTATCAAGCGCCCAGCGGATGCGGCGCACGCCTTCTGTAATAGAAGCCTTGTCCGCACAAAAGCTGATACGCAAATACCCTTCGGCCCCAAACGCCCGACCGGGCACTACGGCCACCAACGCTTTTTCCAACAAATACTGCGCAAGCGCGTTGGAATCCGCGTTATAGTGGCTGAAATCTGCGAAAGAATAGAAGGTTCCCGCCGGTTTCACAACCCGCACATTTGGAATTTTACTCAGTTCCTCCAAAAGGGCGTTGCGGTTTTCTTCCAATATCTTCCGTAAATTCGAAATGCAGCTTTGGTCGCCGTTTAAAGCGGCCGCGGCGGCAACTTCGGACAAATCGCTGTTGCAGGACGTACTTTGCGCCTGCATACGGCCCATCGCCGCAATAAGCTCCTCGTCTGCCGACACCGCCCACCCGATACGAAGTCCGGTAAGGCCGTACAGCTTCGATACGCCGTTAATGATGACAAGATTTTTGCCCTCTTTGGCATACGCGCACGGATTAGGGACGGTTTTGCCGTCAAAAACAAGTTGGTGGTAAATATCGTCCATTACCAAAAAGATGTCTTTCTTCTCGGCAAATTCCACCACCGTTTTAATAAAATTTTCCCCGTAAATTCGGCCCGAGGGGTTGCACGGGCTGTTAAGGATAATCGCCTTGGTTTTGGGCGTTACTGTGGCCAACAGCTGCGCCGCGGTTACCTGAAGTCCCTTTTCCGGCCGCACGATGACAGGAGTTCCCCCCGCCATCCGCACCATTTCCGGATAGCTGACCCAGTAAGGCGCGGCAAAAAGAACTTCGTCGCCTTGATTGATAGCGGCCAACAAAAAATTAAATAGTGCCTGTTTGGCCCCCGCACTAATAAGTACATTGCCAGCCTGAAAACGGCGGCCGTAGTATTTTGCGGTATAATTTAAAACAGCTTCTTTTAAAGCAGGTGTACCGGAGCTGGGCGAGTATTTGATTTTGCGGCTTTGTGCCTTTTCAATAATCGCCTCCACCGACGCATGAGGAGCGGGATAGGCAGGCTCGCCCCCGCCTAAATGGATGACGGCCTTTCCCGCGGCTTTGAGCGCGCGGGCCTGGGCGTTTATTTTTAAAGTCGGCGAATCGCCGATTTGCAAAGCTAGTTTACTTAACGCAAGCGACATAATTTCCCTCTATCGACATTTTACCATTTAAATTTAAAAAATGGGCAGGTTGTTTTTCGGGTACTTGGGTACGCTGGGAAAAAGAACGGTTTTCAGCACAGCTGTTATTCAGGTGCCGTGCAGGACAGAATAACATTGCGTTACTTCGGCTGATTTGTCAAATTCGCTTTAGATTGTGCGGGCCAGTTAGGCACATAGGCGTGCCTGAATAGTACGCCAAGCCCAAGGCACGCAAAAGTAAAGCGGAGCAGAAAAAAACTTTCTGCTCCGCTTACGCAAATTGCAAAATAACATCAGTTTTTATTTATCCACCGCGCGGTCTTCTATCTGCTCCGTAAAGGTAATATGATTGCGGTGAATCGTCCCCGACAAGGCAGGCACCTCTTTACGGACGAAATACTCCGGCACAATCCTCAGCTTTCCGTCCACCCAACGCAAGCGGTTCACTTTTTTAAGCGGGAAGAAATCCGGCGTAAACAGAGCCAGGTAGGCGCCCAAGCCGCCGCCGTCCAAGAACGGAGGCAAATTATTCTGTCCCGCCAAACGGGCATGCGGGTAAATGGTGGCTTTTAAATGCGGAATAAAATGCAACACGCCTTCGGCGCGCTGGACGCTTAATAAATCGCGCGTCGCGTCTAATCCGTCGCCGACCATCGTGCTGGCGCGGAGTTGGTCTAAATCCGGCTTTTTTAAATCTTTGACATACGGCACGGTAGCCAGCGTCATCACGCGCGGCGTTCTCGTTTCCATATCAAACGACACTACAGGTACATTTTGAAACTCCACAGGCGTAAAGCGGTTGACGGTGGAGGTGCCGTCATACCCCGGGCGGACAGCTCCGGCATATCCTCCGTCGGAAAATGACATTTGGCACACGCCGCCCACTTTGTCAAAATTATTTACTTTAATGGTAAGCGAAGACGGATCACTCCCCCCTGCGGCCAACATAGAACTCTGCCCGCCGCCCGACACGCTGAACGATTTGCTCCATTCGTCCACCATCACGTTACCGAACTCTTCCAAGGTTAAATAACGGTCTCTGCGGCCGAGGACGAAAAAGTCCTGCACGCGGTCCCACCAGGAGCGTTTTTGTCCGCCGAAACGGTTGATATATTCTTGCGCGGCCAAGTTGCGGCGTTCGTTTTCCAATGCCACCCATTTGGGGCTGTTCAAATAAAACTCCGGTGTGCTTCCTTCTTCAAAAAACGCGGAACGGCGCGTCTGCGTGAAATACTCCGCCAGTGAAACGGTTTTGCCGTCCCCTATTTCAACGGGTTTACGCCACAGCTCGTTAACCAATGTGCGGTCCGCCCGAAAACCGGGGCGTTCAATTTCTTCCACAAGTGCACGCCAGTTGCGGCGCAGACCGGCGGACATAGCGGGATCATTCGCATACGAAAATCCCTGCTCGAACGTATAATCTTCCAAGGCTGTGGCCATTTCTTTCAGTTCCACGTTATGCAGGAAAATGGAGCCGTCTTCTTCAGCCAGTTCCACAAAACGCTTAATATTTTTGTTAAATTTATTTTTGTAATACCCCGCCGGTAAACGCTGCGTACCCGGGATTAACTTATTGTCATACATAAAATCCGGCAGACGGCCTGTTTGGCGGATAGGATCTAAAATCACGCGTTCAGCCTCTTCCAACGGCATATAATAAAAGTACTCCATTATATTGTTGGCCTTGGCGGCAGACATACCGCGGATCGCTTCAATCTGGTCCCGCGGCTGGAAATAGCCGTTGCGGTAGAATTCCATCCAATCTTTGATTACCTGTTCTTCGTCCTGCAAGCCGGAGGGAAAACGTTTGGTAATCGGGTTGGGACGGATATTTTCCTCAAATGTAGGGGCGGGAAGAGTGATTTGTCCCAAATCCAAAGAAAGCGCAGACAAATCGATCTCTTCCAATTCCAACGAAGGCGCGGACAAATCAATTTGCATAGCCTGCAAAGCCAGCTCTTGCACGGACGCAGGCTGCGCCTCCGGAACAGCCGTTTTGGCTTGCGCATCCGACGCACGGGCAGAGCGCAAGCGGGAAGCCGTCTCCAAATACTCAGAGGCAGCTCTGGAAGAAAAATCAAACAAACTTAACCCGGGACGACTGACCAACTCCATAGTTCCTTTAAAAGGCTGAACGTTTACGGGCTGTACGGGCTCCGATTTGGCAGGAATACGCACGGCGTAATGTTCCTGCCGTAAAAATTTGACAAACGCTTCATACGCTTCCGTACGCGGTGCAACCGCAAGCAGCATTTCCAAATGAATAATATCATTTAAGGCCAACAGGGCGCGTGCGGAAGCCGTAAAAGCCAAAGGTTCCAGTTCCCCCGCTTCCAGCTTATGGTACAGTTTAATTAAAGCGACGCCGTCCTGTAATGTTCCATACCACCCCAGGCCGTAAGCATTCCCCAGCGCTTCCATTGCCAAGCGGGCTTCTTCGCTGCTTGGGTCCATCGGAGAAACAGCACTTGCCGGCCGTGTATTCAACCTGCCGGAATAGGTAACTATATTGCTCCTAAACAAACCCAACGCACGGGAAGACTGGTCCAGAGAAATGTGGATATTTTTATGATTGGAAAGCGTCAAAAATTCATTACACACCAACTGGGGAGCTTCCGGCACAGCCAAAACTGACGGTACCATCCGATTAAATACCGTTCCTGCCGCTACCAAACGGCGCACTTGCGCCGCCGGCATTAACCCCGCACGCTCTAACTGTACCTGCACGCGAGCGGTCAGCGCGGACGGAGGAACATGTTTACTTGCTTTCCACAAATTCTTCCACTGCGCCTGGGCAGGTACGCACACACAAATACCCATTAAACAAACGATCAAACGTTTCATACTATATACGTCCCAAAAAAGAAGACTCTTTTTATTATGATAAATTATACACACTCAAACAAGAGCCATAAGGCCTATACGAAATTAGGCCCCTGCCAAGCGGTATCCAAACCGCAAACGTAAAACTACTTTTTATCCGGCAGAGCGGCCAACTTTTCCGCCAGCGCAGCGAGGGCCTCTTCACGCACCTGCTCAATGCGCCCGTCGTCCACTGCCGCAGCTACGGACGGATTTAACGGCAGCCGTAATACGGGCGAGATATTAAACGCTTTGCCCAGTTCGTCTGCGCGGGATCTGCCGAATACCGGCAGTTCTTTGCCGCATTCCGTGCATTTTAGATAGCTCATATTTTCCACAAGCCCCAGCACGGGCACGTTCATCATCTGCGCCATTTTGACGGCTTTGCCCACAATCATTTTAACCAGGTCCTGCGGCGTAGAAACAATGACAATGCCGTCCACGGGCAAACTTTGAAATACCGTCAGCGTTACATCCCCCGTCCCGGGCGGCATATCAATAAACAGGTAATCCACATCTTTCCAGATGACATCTGTCCAAAACTGCCTCACCGTACCTGTGATAAGGGAGCCTCTCCAGATGACGGGGTCTGTTTCCTTTTCCAAAAGCAGATTTAAAGACATTACCTGCACACCGCCCGTACTGGTAACGGGATAAATGCCGTCTTGGTCGCCCGTGGCGCGTTCGTGAATGCCGAACATTTTGGGTACGGACGGACCGGTAATGTCCGCATCCAGCACGCCGCAGGAAAACCCGCGCCGCGTCATTTCCGCCGCCAATAACCCCGTAACCAAGGATTTCCCTACCCCGCCTTTTCCGCTCACCACGCCGACAACATGTCTAATGCGGGACAAAAGATGCGGTTTATCTTTAACCATTTCGCCCTGTTTGCGGCTTGCGCAGTTTGCGCTGCAGGAAGAACAATCGTGAGAACAGTTTTCGCTCATATTACAAAACTCCTACTTCATCCAATTAAAATTTTTGTCCGTCAACCCGACGACGGACAACGTATTTTTGCCGATTTTGCGCACGGCGGCGTAACGGGCGTTTGCATACTTGTTGCCCGTTCCTTCCTGAAAGAAAAACTGGTGCGGCACGCGGTAGCGGCCGTGCTCGTAACGTACAGTAATGCACGCGGCCCCTTCCGCATTTAACTTCAATACGCCCACCTGCGTAATTTCCTGCCGTTCGCCCTCTTTGCGTTCACGCGTTTCTTGCACTACGCACAGCTTGGCGTCCTTGCGTTCGGCCTTGTTTTCAAACGCATAGGCAAGCCGCATATAATCGCCCATTAAAAGCGCGCGCGGGTCCGCGGGAACCATTTCCAAATAAAACGTATCCGATAAAGCGCGCATACGGTGCGTCATCCACGCGCAGACCGCCAGCGCACCGCATAACAAAACGCACACGCAAAAGAAAATTTTACCGCGCATATTTCCTCCTTACCCCCGCATAGGCAGCCAGCACGCATATGCCTGCCAACGTCAGCCAGCCGGATTTTGCAAGCAGCGTTGTATTCATATCATAATACATGCCCGCCAGCCCCGCGGCAAAGCCCGCCATTCCAACCCACTCCAACAAGCGTTCGCGCAAATAATATCCCGCCGCGCACGCCACAAGCCCCGCCAACGCATACACGGACAGCCAACACGCCAAAACTACAATCAGCGCGCAAATAAGCGCACGCGTTTTAAAAGAAACGGGCAGACGAGAGGCGCAAAAAGCCGCTATTCCCGCAAACAGCACAAGCGCAAGGTTTATCCCCGCCGATTCCAACAGAAAAATCAGCCCCGCGCCGCAGGCAATCACGCCCGCATACGCAAGCGGTTTTAAAGCAATACGGCGGGAAGCAAAAATCCACAACGCGCCGCCAAAGAAGAGAGCGCACAGAACCGCGCCTACCATTTCCATGCCCTCTGCGGAACGCAAGAGTCCGTTTTGCGTATAATCCAAAAGCGCAACAAGCGCCCACGTGCAAAAGAACAAACGGTCTATTTTGGCTTTAAAAAACGGGTAACTAAGAGCGGCCACCGCGCAAAAGCTAAACGCAATCCATTCTTTTGCGTAATCTAAAGAAAAAACAAGCCAGCCAATCAGTTCCATACGGCCAATAATTCCGATTACCAAACCCAACTGGGCGCAAAAAACATATCCCCAGTCTGCCCTGCCTTCGTTCTTGGCGGAAAGCCACCACCCTGCCGCAGTAAACACCACCCCGATAACAATACGCGGCAACGCCCGATCCCAAAACAGCCTGCCGCCCAACAACAAAACGGCACAACTGATAAGCGCGCCGATGAGCAACATTCCCTGTACGAGCTTCGGCGGGTACGCTTCGCGCGTTTTTAAATACGCTTCGGCCGCCTCGCGTTTTTCCTGCGGCACCAAAGCTAACATTTCCGTATTCATTTAGCCCCCTTTATATATCGGATACCGCGCCAAGCGGCTACGCCGGCCCCGCAAAAGAGTACGGCACACATAAGCCCAATTCCAAAAAAACCGCATATAACACCCCGCTCCACCAAAACCACACATAAAAAGGCAGCCAGCGAGAACGCTCCTCCGCACAGCACCGTGGGGCTTTTCAGTTTAAGTCCCGCGCATGAGGCGAGCGCGCAAAAAACGGGCAGAACCCAATACTTGGGGTCCGCGTGGTAACGGTGCCAATTCACGGCGATTAACAGGCCGTACCCCGTTAAAAACGCCCACAGCGGCACGAACACCCACGGGCGGAAATCAGCGGGCCACTTTTTAAAATAAATGACGGTTTCCGTTACCGCCCACACGGTTAGCCCAATACTAAATGTAGGCCAGTAAACTTCCTTATAAGCGAGTTTTCCGCTTACATAAATGTAAAAAACATAAAACGCCGCCAACCATACCCAGCGTACGCCGCTTACGGCGGCCAATACGGTCAAAATTATGCTCCACGTGCCAAATAACTCATATACAAACGCGCCCGTCTGAAATTCCTGCCCGTACACGGCCAGGAACGTTCCGGCGAAAACGCCCGCCCCCACACAGCACGCCTGGCCGGGGCCGGATTTTACCCCCCATTTCCACGCGCCCGCGCCGCAAAGCAGAATACCCAAGAGCGGCAGGGCAAATTTGTAAAGAATGCCCAATGTGTCCCAGTTATACGCAAAAAAGCAAACCACACCCGCCAGCACAAGCGCAGCCCCGACGGACAAAAGACGCCTTAACAGCCAGCTTTGCACGGGTTCCCGTGCCGTTTGCGGCAAGGCTTTATCGTATGTTTCGCGCGTAATAAAACCGCGCAGTAAAAATTCGTCTAACAGTGATTTTTGTATCATATTTTGATTATACAAAATGTCTTACGCTGTGCCGCAAAAGCTATAATATTACTATGTATTGGATTTTCTCCCTTTTATTGGCCGCTTTTTTGGTGTGGTATGCGCTTTCCCGCACGGGCGCGCACGTGATTTTCCGCCCGCAGAAAAAACGCTGGCCGATGAAACTGCCGTTTGAAAATATATCTTTCCCCGCGCCGGACGGCAAATTGATTACAGGGGTCTATCTGCCCGCAAAAGACGGAAATCCCACGCTTTTATTTTTCCACGGACGCGGCGGAAACGTATCGCACTTTGAAAAATTCGCACTTGCTTACGCGCCGCACGGCTACGGAATTTTGATGACGGATTACCGCGGATTTGGATTAAGCGGGGGTAATCCGTCCCAAACACATATGCTTGAGGACGGAGTTTGCGCCGCGCGGTTTCTGCTAAAAGAGAAAAAAATCCGGCCGCAGGACATCGTTATTTTCGGGCACTCGTTGGGTAACGCGGCCGCCCTGCACGTATCGGCCACCTTAGGCAAACTGCCGTGGAGGGCCGTTATTTTGCAAAGTCCGTTTTTATCTACGCCTGATATGGCCGTTTGTTTTGTAACGCATACCTACGAGCCGAAAAGTTTCTTCTACCGCACTTATAAAGCGTTTGTTACGCCCTTTTTATGGTGCAACCGTTTTGAAAACACGCTGCCCGCGCAAAAATTAGCCGCGCCCGTACTGGTGTGTATGAGCAAAACAGACGCGACGATTCCGTGGAAGATGACGGCGCGCCTCGCTGATTTTATCCCACACGCCAAACGCTTTTTATCGCCAATCGGCGGCCACGACGAATTTATTTGGGCGGCAAATGCAGCGGACGAATTTATCAGGCAAACGGCGAGGGAGCATACCACGTAAAAGTTTGGTATAATAAAGGAAGCGTTCGTTAGCCTGCCACTCGGTGAACGCGTGAAAGGGAGAGGTGTGTGAGTGGTTGAAACAGCAGGTCTCGAAAACCTGTAAACCGCAAGGTTTCGAGGGTTCAAATCCCTCCCTCTCCGTTGAATTTAAAAAGCACCTTTACAGGTGCTTTTTTAATTCATAAGAGAGCGTGGAGCAACGCAAACTCCCCCCGCGGGCCGCCTAACCGCGCAGAAATTGGAAAGGCAGAGCTCTGTTTTTGTTTAAAACAAACCCCGAAAGGAAAAAACCGCAGGACGCGGCCCTATAGTCCGTGGCTTTCTTTGGCTGTTTATTAAAAACATAACGTTAAAAATAATAAATCGCATATGACCCGCTAGGAGAATCAGATGTATTCTCGTTATGCCCCGTCATTGTGCGGCATAAATCATGTCCTTTCTGATTATCGCGGGAATGTACCCAACACGAAGAAGAAACGGCATTACCCCAATACCGCATATACCATACTTCTCCTGTTCCAAATTTTATGTTACATTGACCATATCCTGTATTGTGTAACTGGCAATTCCCCCATTTCTCTATATATCTATCCCCATCGTCATGCTCCTGTATCTTTTGCTTATCGGGAACGTCTATATCCAAATCAGCAAAATGCGTGGTATACGTGCCGTTAGCCATATAATAGACCTGCTCGGCCTTATACAAACTTTCCACCAGCGTTTGCGCCTGAACATACCTTGCCTTCCCAACGGCTGTTTCATACTTCGGCAGTGCAACGGCAGCTAAAATACCAATAATCAACACCACAACTAACAACTCTATTAGCGTAAATCCTTTCATCTTATTTTCCTCCTCAATTATGGTTTGCGGCTTTATTTGTGACGTCATCCCGTAGTGCCTTTATACGGGATCTCGCTCGTGCGAAACGACAGATTCCGGATTGCAACCCTCCAAAATGACGCAATAAAACGCGTAGGCCGCCAAACCCGCCGCGTTAAGTCATCCTGAGTCGTTTCTGCTCAGAATCTACCGATTTTAACGAAATAAACCCCCATCGGGAGATCCCGTACAGAAACCCTACGGAATAACCCTATCGTATCAAAAAAAAAAAACGGGTCAAGGAGCGATCCGCCCCGCCCGTTCCCTCCGCGCCCGCGCAAGCAAGCCGAAAATTTTTATGCCTGCATTTGCCGAAGAAATACTTGACAGCCCAATGCCCCCCGCACTGAAGCCCGTGACATTTCGGTTTCGCTAATAAAGAACTCCCCCCGCTTACGCCGGAGGGAGAGGGATACATTACTTTAAAAAGTACCTGCGAAAGTTTTTTTAATTTATAACCTTCGCAAGCTTGCAGCTTGTTTTGCAGACAACCTCGTTATACAACAGAGGTTACCGTCTCATATAAATAAGGAATATCGTTATATCTAATACGCAACTTGGTACCGTGGTTATGCCCTGTGCGCGCATCAAAATCAATATATATTAACCCTTTCTCTATACTCTGGATAAACTTTTTTAAGTTTACTTTTTTTAACATCAGGACGCTGTTATAGAAAAAATACTCTTTACCGTTTGCTTTTTTAACATCCGCTCTGACAAAAAAACAATTCGTTAGCTTTGTGCCCACTTTTACATACAAGTCGTTAAATCCCCAATAAGGCACCTCCGGTAAATTACCCAGTCCTATACCTTGACGAACTTGCTCCAACCATTGTTGATGCCGCTCAGCAACCTTGGTGCTGTCAAACACAACTTCTATTTTTCTTCTGCACGATTTACGTTTATTTTAAAACCACGGTCCGTAAAAGTTTGTCCGTTTATAGTCATTCGAAAGGATCGTTCACTAGCAGGATATTTTGTACCGGCTTTATCGTGTTTCCACTTAGCAATTAAATAAATTACTTCATACGTCGGTAAAAAATATCCGGCATTAAAATTAATACCGCCTTTTCGACGCCATATAATAATTTGCCGGATGGGAAAATCTTGTACGATTTCGCGGCGGTCTTGTATAAGTCCGTCTTGCACGCGCCACTTATGATTATAGAAAATGGCACCGGTGTCTTTTATCAAACGAAACATTTCCTGCAAACATTCTTTTTGCCATTTACAATACTGCTCGTATGGCATATTATCATCATAAGTGACATACCCTTTGATAAGGGGGCATTTGGCCACTTCCCCCCTTTGCCGCATTTCATACCATTGCCTGTAGAATTTTTAAGGTTGTACGGCGGGGAAGTTACCACTAAGTCCACACAGCCGTCGGGCATTGTACGCATAACGTCCAAACAGTCGCCGCAAACTATTTTATCAATAAGTGTATCAAGGTTATTAGGTGTGCTCATACGTAGACATATTGTAACGAATTTACACACATCTCTTTATTCACGTTTCAACAAGCCGCCGCTAGCATGCGGGGACTTTATCAAAAGATTCTTCCTTTCTACATTATGCCGGTTCCACGTGAATCATAATGTGTTTGACGTTCTCAAACCGTTTTTCCACTTCGTCGTGCACCAACGAGGCGATATCGTGCGCCCGCGTTAGACTTAAATTCCCGTCTACGGCTATTTCCGCATCAATGTAAATTTTATTGCCAAACTGGCGCGTCTGTACGCTGTTTACACGCACTACGCCGGAAATTTGCGCTATAAAATGCCGCAGGTTCCGATCGTATTCTTCCCCGCAGGAAGTGTCCAGCATTTTAGAAACGGCGTCCTTTAAAATATCGTACGATACTTTTAAAATGCACAATGCAATTACCGCGCTTGCGAGCGGGTCCAATACGGGAAACCCCAACATCGCGCCGCCTACGCCGGCCAAAGAGCCGACAGAGGAAAATGCATCCGAACGGTGGTGCCACGCGTCGGCCATAAACGCGGAAGAATTTAAAAGTTTTGCATAGTAACGCGTGTACCAGTACATCGCTTCTTTTACAATAATGGAAATCACCGCCGCCCACAACGCTATCGCCCGCGGAACGGCAAAATCCGCATCGTTTCCGGCCAACACTTTGCGCACGCCTTCATAACCGATAAACGCCCCCGTAAGCGCCAAAATCGTCCCCAAAATAAGCGCGGCCACGCACTCTAACCGTTCGTGCCCGTAGGGATGTTCTTTATCAGCGGCCTTGGCCGACATCCGCACCCCCAGCCACGCCACAAATGTGGCAAACACGTCCGACAGTGAATGTACCGCGTCGGACACCATCGCACCCGAATGGCCGAAAATACCCGCAAAAAACTTAAACGCAGAAAGAATAATGTTCCCCGCAATACCCACAAACGATACGCGGTTTACGATTTGTTGTTCAGCTTGGGAAGAACATGTCATAAAAACCTTCTTTATATCAAGATATATATATTATAGCTTTTTAAAAACAAGGCCTGCCCGCACGCCTTTTTGTTAAAATATAAGTAATGACCCGCTTAAAAACCGTTTTTTTCGGCACGCCCGATATCGCCGTGCCTTTTTTGGAACTTACCCGCGAACTGACCGATTTGCAGCTCGCCGTCACGCAGGCCGACAAGCCGCGCGGACGCGGTATGGAAATTTCTCCCTGCCCCGTAAAAGCGCGCGCGCTGGAGTTAAACATACCCGTTTTATCCCCCGAAAAATTAAAAGACAGTTTTGACCAAATCGCCGCCGTTCCGTTTGAGTTGGGTATCGTAGTGGCGTACGGAAAAATCTTCCGCCCGAATTTTTTGGCTCTGCCCAAACTGGGGCTTATTAATGTGCATTTTTCGCTGCTGCCGCACTTGCGCGGCGCGGCGCCCGTTCAGCAAGCGCTTATTCAGGGATATACGCAAACGGGCGTTTCCACCTTTTGGATCCGCGAAGGAATGGACGACGGCCCTCTGTTTTTACAAAAAGAAATCCCCATTCTGCCGCAAGACAACGCGCGCACCTTATTTGAAAAACTCGTTCCCTTGGGCTTGGAAGCGCTGAAAGAAACCCTCACGCGCGCCCAAAACGGCGACTTGCCCCAACTTCCGCAAGCGGGCAAACCGACACTCGCGCCGATGATTGCAAAAGAGGACGCGTTTTTGCGCCCCGCCGAACTGGACGCCCTGACCCTTCACAACAAAGTGCGCGGCCTTGCGTGCGGGCCCAAGCCGAAAATCCCGTTTACCCGTAACGGCAAAACGGAATGGCTGCAAATCGTACGCACGGAGCCTGCCGAAAACCAACAGGCGGAAGCGGGCACTGCGCTTTGCGTTGAACGAAACAAGGGAATTTTAGTAAAATGTAAAGAAGGAAGTTTATGGCTTTGCGAGGTGCACCCCGCCGGTAAAAAACCGATGTCCGCCGAAGCGTTTGCCAACGGACGCGGCCTCAAATCGGGCGAAAAGGTGTTTGTAGAATAATGGCCGACAACAATCAAAGTTTTGAAGATTTTTTAAAGAAAAAGAAAAAATCCCACCGCGCCACATGGATTGTGGCGGGCGTAGTGGCCGCGTTTTTTATCGCGCTTATCGCCGTATCTGCCGACTGGGTCATCGGCGCCTTGGTGCATACCCGCAAGGAAGTTACCGTACCCGATTTAACTAGAAAACCCGTTACGCAAGCCCTTGATATGCTGGCCGCCAGTAATTTGGCGTTAAAACAGGCGGGAGTGGAATTTGCGCAAAGCGTTCCCCCTGGGTCCGTACTGCGCCAGATTCCCTCAGCCGGTTCCACCGTGCGCGAAGGACGCGTTATCCGCGTTTGGATCAGCCAAGGCGATGAAATGGTGTTTGTTCCCAACACCGTAGGAAGCGATTGGCGCGCGGCGCAGCTGGCTGTGCGGCAGGCGGGGCTTATGGTGGAAAAAGTCGATAATGCGTACTCCGTAACTTACGAAAAGGGCATCATCGTCGCCCAATCACCCAAGGCCGACAGTATGGTGCAAAAGGGCGGAAAAGTGTCGCTTGTGTTATCCAACGGTGCGCCGCCGGCGAGCGTAATTTTGGTTCCCAACTTTAAGAGTAAAAAACTGGCCGAAGCCACCCTGTGGGCCAGCGCGCAAAATATCAATTTAATCATTAAAGAAGATGAACACTCTGTGTTTCCCAACGGCTCTATCGCTTCCCAACAGCCGGAAGCGGACACGCAAATTGTGCCCAATGGTAATTTGGAAGTAGTCGTCAGCCGCCGCGCAATTAACGACGAAGAAAAGAGCTATCACCTGCATTATGAAATGCCGCAAGGCAAAAACGCCAGCCGCGTACGCGTAACGTTGGAAGATGCTACCGGCGACCGTGAAATTTTAAACGAAACAAAACAGCCGGGATCAAAAATAGACCTTGAAATCCCCTACTCCGGACGCGCCACGGTGCGCGTATTTACGGACGGAATTTTGGTGCGCGAACGGGAGGTGGAATGAAAAACGCTTCCAAAATGCCCCGCGCAAATGGTAAAATATCTATTGCGCCCTCCATCCTGTCCGCCGATTTATACAAACTCGGCGAAGAAGTAAAAACGGTGGAGACCGCGGGAGCGGACTGGCTGCACGTAGACGTAATGGACGGACACTTTGTGCCGAATTTAAGTTTCGGGCCGTCCGTCGTCAGTTCTTTGAACGGAAAAACAAATTTACCTTTAGACGTACACTTAATGGTGGAAGAGCCTTTGCGCTTTATCGAGCCGTTTGCCAAGGCCGGCGCGGACCTTTTGACCGTGCATATCGAAGCCAAGGACGACGTGGCCTTTGCGCTGGAACAGATTAAAAATTCCGGCGTAAAAGCGGGCCTTTCCATCAAACCCGACACGGATCCGGAACGGATTACCCCGTATTTGGACCGGTTGGATTTAGTGCTTGTAATGAGCGTATACCCGGGCTTCGGCGGGCAGGCGTTTTTGCCCGAAGCCGAAGAACAAATCAAACGGGTACGCCAAAAGATTCACGCTTCCGGCCGCGCGATTTGGCTGGAAACGGACGGCGGCATTAACGCAGAGACGGCCCCCTTGGCAGCACGGGCGGGCGCGGACGCGTTAGTGGCCGGCAGTGCAATTTTCAAAGCCGCGGACCCTGTAACGGCCCTCAACCAAATCAGACAGGCGGCCTCGGACATTTAATTATTAGTCTTTTGCGCCAACGCAAAAGCATCATAAGGAGAGTTATAAATGGCAGTAGTTATCAGATTACAGAGAGTCGGCAAAAAAGCCCAGCCTCAGTACAGAGTCGTCGCGATTGAAAAATCTTCCGCGGTCGGCAAAGAAGCGAAAGAAGTGTTGGGCCAGTATCACCCTTGCAACCCCAATACGGCCGAACAAGTAAAACTCAATATGCCCAGAGTGGAATATTGGATGAAAGTCGGCGCAAAACCGTCTGAAACCGTCGCCAGCTTGATTAAAAAAGCCAGCGCCAAATAAACTGCGGTGCGCGTTATGAAAGAACTCGCGACGCTGCTGTTAAAATCCCTTTCTTCTACGCCCGAAAACGTGGTGGTGGAAGAAAAAGTGGAACAAAACAAAGTTTATCTGTCCACGAAAGTGGACGCCGCCGACAAAGGTAAAGTGATTGGCAAGGACGGCTGTATCATTAAAGCCGTACGCACCGTGTTAAACGCGGCTGCCGCCAACCAGGATAAAAAAGTTACCCTAAAGCTGGAAGACTAATGAAAATAGACGTTATCACCGCTTTTGAAGAAATGATAGACCACGCACTCTCTCACAGCATTGTGGGGCGGGCGCGCAAAGCGGGGATAATCAAGTTGGCTACGTTAAGCCCCCGCGCATTTGCGGAGGACAAACACAAAACCATAGACGACCGCCCTTACGGCGGCGGGCCCGGGATGTTAATGAAAGCCGAGCCGCTGTATCAGGCGATTAACAAGTTGCGCAAAAAAACGTCGTACGTCGTACTAACCAGTCCGCGCGGCCAAACTTTTAACCAAGAACTGGCTAAAAAATTGGCAAAAAAACGCCACCTCATTTTCGTGTGCGGGCATTATGAAGGTATCGACGCGCGGATTTATCCCGAGGTGGATTTAGAAGTATCTTTAGGCAACTTCATTTTGACGGGCGGAGAACTCGCCGCCTGCACAATGATAGACGCAATTACGCGGCTGCAAAAAGGCACTTTTAAAAAAGAAGGCGTAACGGTTACGGAGTCGTTTGAGGAAAATTTGTTGGAAGCCCCGCAGTATACGCGCCCCGAAGTATGGCGCGGACAAAAAGTACCGGCGGTGCTGCTTAACGGAAACCACAAAGAAATTGAAGCGTGGAAACGCGAACAAGCTTTACAATTAACAAAACAGTTAAGACCCGATTTGCTTGAAACCGCCTCTCTAAAGCCAAAAAAGGTCTCTAAGAAAAAAACGATTCGGAGGAAGTAAGTTTTATGAATATCAACGACATTAAACACAATCTCAAAACCAACATTCCGCAGTTCAAAGCCGGCGACACCGTGCGCGTGAAAGTAAAAGTAGTCGAAGGCGACAACGAAAGACTTCAGGCTTTTGACGGCGTAGTAATCGCCCGCCGCGGTTCCGGCATCAGCGAAACTTTTACCGTGCGCAAAATTTCGTTCGGCGTGGGCGTGGAACGCATTTTCCCGATTCACTCCCCCCGCGTGGACAGCATTGAAGTCCTCAAGATCGGCAAAGTAAGAAGAGCCAAACTCAACTACTTAACCAAACTCTCCGGTAAAGCCGCCCGCTTGCAGGAACTCAAAAAACCTGCCGCCAAAACCGAAGATGAAGCTCCGGCCGAAGCGGCCCAAGAGGCGAAATAAGTTACCCGAGGTAACCGAACTCCGATTCAACCCCGCGCATCAGTTTTGCGCGGGGTTTTTTGTAACGACAGATTCCGGATGACAACTTTCCGGAATGACCTAAAGGGTGTTTCCGCAATAACGTAAGGAGTGTTTCCACAATGACAACGCTTACACTATTCATTAAGCCGTCATCCCGTAATGTCCTTATATAGGATCTCGTTGTTATTCATTAGGTCAGCCTGAGTCTGGCGGCCCGCAGGCTGGGGCGCACAGCTTTTGGCAATTAGGCCTGGAAATTTACCTTTTAAAAAAGTGGCCTAATTGCAAAAAAGGTCATCCCGTAGTGTTTCTATACGGGATCTGCTTCTTTTTCCCCGAAGATACCGTATAAAAACTGCGGGGAATAATAAAACGCCGTTATTCTGCACGGAAAAGCGTTAATTTGCTACACTTATTTATATGAAAAAATTTTCTCTTTTACTGGCTGCGCTCTGCCTCTGCGCGTGCGCCAAATACCAAACCGTTACCATTACCCTGCCGGACGGATTTACCATTAACGCCCGGGTGGCCGACACTCCCGAAAAGAAAGAAAAAGGGTTGATGTTTGTTACACACCTGCCCGAAAATGAGGGAATGCTTTTTGTATCCGACGAGGACGAGCTCCAACAATTTTGGATGAAAAATACGCTGATTAATTTGGATATGGTATTTATCTTGGCGGATCAAACCGTTTCCTTCGTTGCCGAGGATGTAGAACACACCTATACCTATACGCCCGATTATGACATTCCCCGCGTGACGGGCTTCGGGCGGTACGTGCTGGAACTGCCCGCCAAAACAGCTGTCAAACACGGGGTAAAAGAAGGCGCACAACTTGCGTTTTCGCTGCCGGAGAAAAAATGAAAAAAACGGCTCTGGCTTTTCTGCTTTGCTTCTGCTTCTTGGCCGCACACGCGGAGCAAGACCCGTGGACCGCGCTTAATCAGGAAGCCAAACGCCATTTAATCAACCTCATTAATATAGACACCTCTCTTCCGGAGCCGGACGAAATTGCCGCTGCGCGCTATCTGTATAAAGAGCTGAACAAACACCGCATAGACTGGGATATTTTTATCCCCAATCAAGGACGCGCCAACCTGATGGCCCGCATCAAAGGGAGCGATCCGTCTAAAAAACCGCTTTTGCTTATTTCACATCTGGATACGGCCCCCGCCGCCGAAGGCTGGAGCTATCCGCCCTTCAAAGCCACCGTTGAAAAAGGCAATATCTACGGCTTGGGTGCAACGGACGCCAAAAATTATACCGCGGCTTACCTGGCATTATTCACGTGGCTTAAAGACCAAGGGATTTCCCCCCAGCGCGACATCATTTTCCTAGCGACCTCCGGCGAAGAATCCGGCAGTGAAACGGGTATTTTATGGCTCGGCGGAGCCCACTGGGATAAAATCAATGCGGGGTTTGCGCTGAACGAAGGCGGCGGCATCATTAAAAATAAGGACGGGGCAGACATTATTTTTGCCGAAGCTTCCACCAAAATGTATATGAACGTCAAAGTAACCGCTTACGGAACGGGCGTCCACTCTTCTATGCCGGTAAACGACAACGCCGTCTACCTGCTTTCGCAGGCGCTCGCCAAAATCGCCGCCTACGATCCGCCGGCAAAAATTACCTCCACCGCGCGGTCTTTTTTTAAAGCCATCGCCCCCCTGCAAGACGAGGACGGCCGCACCACCATCAACTTTCTGCTTTCCGGCGCGCCGCAAAACCAAGCCTCCGCCGCCGAAATTATGGCGCTAGACCCATTCTTCCGATCCCAATTAAAAGATACCTTAAACCCCACTGTCCTTTCCGCCAGTAAAGATACGGGTTCCGCCAGCGGCGAAGCCAGCGCGGTCATCAATGTGCGCCTGCTGCCGGAATCGGATCCGGACGAATTTTTCGAGAACCTCAAAAAATTATTTGAAGGGAACGAAAACATCAGTCTGGAAATTCTGGAACGCCCCCAAACGCCGTTTCCCGCGCCGATGGACGGCACGGATGAATTATTTGCGTCCATTTCTAAGACGGCGGGCAAACTGCTGCCCGACGCCATTACGGTGCCCGGGATGAGCCCCGCTTCGGGCGATAATGAATTTTTACGCAAAAAAGGCGTTATTACCTACGGACTGGGGCCGGATATGGATCCGCTGTCCGACAATACCGCCCACGCGCCGGATGAATTTATCAGCGAACGGGATTTCTTCAACCAGCTCCGGTTTATTTCCGGAATCGTATTTGATTTTGCCTACGGAAAAGACTTGCTTCCGCTTACGCCACAGGACGCACCGTCTGCAGACGATAAATCTAAAAACTAACAAATCATTTCCTAAAAGCCGCAGAAAAAATGCTGCTTCCTTTTTACCAAAAACGCTGTCCGGCAAGGGATACAAGTGGTATAATATAACTATGGAACCACCCCTCCCCCTCAAATTTAATCCGGTTCCGTATATCATATGATTAAACAAGGAAAATGCTTCTTTACGTCCGAGTCCGTCTCAAAAGGACATCCGGACAAAGTCTGCGACCAAATCTCGGACGCCATTTTGGATGAAATTTTAAAGAAAGACAAAACAGCCCGCGTAGCCTGTGAAACGTACATTACCAGAGGGCTCGTTATCATCGGCGGGGAAATTACCACCCGCACGTGGGTGGACGTGGAACAAATTGCGCGCGACGTCATCAAAAACATCGGCTACAACGACGCCAAATACGGTTTTAACTATAAAACCTGTGCGGTAATCAACGTCATCGGCAAACAATCGCCCGACATCAGCCAAGGCGTGGATGTAGGCGGCGCGGGCGACCAAGGGCTGATGGTGGGCTATGCCGTCAATGAAACTAAAGAATTTATGCCGCTGTCGCTCGTGTTATCCCACGAAATTTTGAAAAATCTGGAAAAAGCGCGCACCACGGGCAAACTGCCCTATTTGGGGCCCGACGCCAAAAGTCAGGTAACCGTGGAATATCAAGACGGCAAACCCGTCCGCGTGGACACGGTGGTCGTTTCCACCCAGCACACCGAAGAAATTTTGGACAAATCCGGCAACAAAATTACCGAAAAATCCAAAAAGGAAATCGAGGCCGCGGCCATTTCGCCCGCCGTCAAAAAATGGATGGACAAAAACACCAAAATCTACATCAATCCCACGGGTAAATTCGTTATCGGCGGCCCGCAGTCCGACACCGGCCTGACCGGACGCAAAATCATCGTAGACACCTACGGCGGACGCTGCCCTCACGGCGGCGGAGCGTTTTCCGGCAAGGATCCGACGAAAGTGGACCGATCTGCTGCGTATATGGCGCGCTATATTGCCAAAAACATCGTGGCGGCAAAACTGGCGCACGAATGCACCGTGCAAATCGCGTACGCTATCGGGCGCGACGAGCCCGTCGGATTCTATGTAGATACCGACGGAACAGGCGTATTGCCGGATGAAAAACTGGCACAAATCGCCCGCAAGCTTTTCCCGCTTACGCCGCGCGGTATCATTGAGCACTTTAAATTAAGAAATCCCATTTATTGCCCCACGGCGGCCTACGGCCATTTCGGCCGCGAAGAATTCGCTTGGGAAAAAACGGATAAAGTAAACGCACTTCAAAAAGCCGCAAAATAATATCTCCCCGAAGGGCAGCCGCCCTTCGGGATTTTTTAAACAACACGAGGAACAACCTATGAAATCCCGCGTACAACTTGCCAAAAACCGCCACAAAAACGGTTATAATTGTGCCCAAGCCGTTGCCTGCACCTATTGCGATCTCTTGGATATGGACGAAAAAACAGCCTTTCGCGCCGCGGAAGCCTACGGGCTTGGTATCGCCAAGCGGTACGAAATGTGCGGCTCCGTTTGCGCGATGATGATGCTGGCCGGACTCAAAAACAGCGACGGCAATATGCAAGCCCCCGCCACCAAATTTTCCACCTTTGATTTGGGCGGCCACATGATTAAACAGTTTGAAAACTGGAACACCACTTCCTGCTGCGCTCTTCTGCGCGGAACGGACGGCAAAACCGACCGTCTGCGTTCCTGCCGCGGCTGCGTGGCCGATTGCGCGCGCATTGTGGAGGACCAACTGTTCCCGGGGCTTTTTGAACCCTACGAAGATCGTTCACCGGAGGAAGAATAATGAAAATTTGTATGATTGTAACAGACGGATTTGAAGAAATCGAAGCCGTTGGCACTTACGCCATCTTGCGCCGCGGCGGCCTTACCGTAGACGTCTACTCGCTGTTGGATAAAGACGCCACGGGCCGCTTCGGGCTGACGGTTACGAATCTGCGGCCGTTTTCGCAATTCAATGCAGAAGAATACGGCGCACTCGTTATCCCGGGTGGGCCGGAATACAAAGCGCTGGAAGCCAGCCAAGACGTACAGGCGATTATCAAACAGTTTATAGACGCGGGCAAACTGGTAGCCGCCATTTGCGCCGGCCCGACGATTTTAGGCCGCGCCGGCTATTTAAAAGGCAAAAAATATACGTGCTTTACGTCTATGAACGAGGACTTCGGCGGCGAGTATCAAGAAGATTACGCCGTGCGCGACGGGAACCTCATTACCGGCAAAAGCGCGGCGGCAACGATTGATTTCGGATTTTTGATTTTGGAAGCGGCGGCCGGCAAAGAAACGGCTGACAAAACGAAAAAAGAGATTTATTATAAATAAGACACAAAGTAAAAACTCACAAAAATAACTATCCCCCGATATATAGATCGGGGGATTTATTCTCATCTAAAACTAATCTGTATAGCAACTTCCGCCGTTTAATCGTCCGGTAATACAAGCATCTGATTTTCCCATACCTATTTTTTTGCAAACTGCGCCGGATTTATCGTCCTCACATTGGCGATGGCCATTACAATATCGTAAAACATAGGTATCACTGGAATTTCTCCGAGTTGCGCTGGGGGCATATGTACTGTCTCCGCACCCGGCATCGTGAACATAATACGACCAATTTTTTGTATTAAAAGTTTGTCCCGAAGACACAACTTGTCCATTTTCATCAGTAAACGACAAATCCAAGTCCGCCCAAGAGTTTGCTCCGTTTGGATTTCCTCCCATTATATAGACAGAATTAGCCGCATAAATAGATTTTAACGTGGACCACGCTTCCGTCGCACGACTTTTTTCCACCGCTTTCGTGTACTGCGGCAGCGCTACCGACGATAAGATACCAATGATAAGTACAACAACCAACAATTCTATCAACGTAAAACCTTTAGTCGCATTGCCATACTGAACTTGTTTCAGTATCCAAGCAGAAGATTTTATTTTATTAACAACTGGATTCTGAAATAAATTCAGAATGACGACAAACAAACCTTTCATTTTATTTTCCTCCATTTAAAAAGGTCATTCTGAGTCGCTTCTGCTCAGGATCTACCGATTTTAACGTAATAAACCACAACCGAAAGATCCCACGCAAAAAACCTACGGAATAACCCTATCATATCAAAAAAAAAAAACGGGTCAAGACCCAGAGGCAGGGGGCTCCCTTCTTGTCCGCACGCTTTTGATTAGTTGAGCCAAATTGTTTTAGGGTATGCCGCTTAACAAAAGAACCCCCCGGCGTTAATACGCCGGGGGGCCTGTACATACCAAATAAATCCCCCAAGCCTCCTCGGGAGATTTATTTCCATTGTATCTACACAAACGGGCGGCTTCTAACCGCCCGTTTTAAAACTACAGCATAACTTAATATATCGGATTTCCACCGTTATCCTCGTCCCTTACGCACATCCACTTTTCAACAGAAGCCCCGTAAACTACTACATGCGTGTCCTGCATATATACCCTGCAATCTTCTCCCACCTTCTGTAGAAATGTAGAAGAAGACGTATAGGCAGCCGACGGAATACCGGCGGCCCTACATCGTGTTTTGTTGGACTGGTTAGTATCTTGGGCCTCTTTACACTGCTTTTGATAATCATCAATATCTTGCATACTCAAGTCGAGTGTAAGGTCAGAATAACGCACGGCAGGATTATCAATATGATCTGTGTCGGTTTGGCACTTCTGGCCTTCGAGCGTAATGCCTTCACAAGTTTCCAAGTATCCCAAAGTAGATCCTTGGTAATCATTGCCATATAAGCAACACACTGTTTCAGCTGGAAAATTATCTGAGTTATATACCTGTGTCCAGTTTCCTGTCAGGTGATAGGCCGTATGATCACAAGAGTCAGCATCGCCGCAACGTTGGCAAAGCTTCTGAAACTGGCCTTCGTCATAACGATCAAACAAGGTCTTAGGTATCTCCGTACCGGAAAAATCACACCATGAAGCTCCAGACTGGCCTATCGCGAAACCATACTGTGCAAAGCCACCCGGAGAGTTCCATCCCCAAAAATCACTACGCAAAGCGATATTAGGATAATCCTCTCCGTAACGAAGAGCGGCCAATTCTTTTGAAGATTTTATCCAATAGGGATATACGCAATCCCCTCCAGACTTGAAACCGCCGGCCTCTTCACAGCTTTGACAACAATTGGACGGAGATAAAGGGGTATCGTAATCCCAATTTCCAGAAACAAGCCCGTTCGCTTTGCAGTATAATGTTAATGTACCGGCATTATCTTTATCTGCACATGTTTCCGTTGGTTCCGTCGGACACTCGCTCTCATCTTTCACATCGCAGTCATCAAAACCGCCTTCCACCCATTCGCCCGTGGTTGTATCGCACGTTACCGTTTGGGTTTGGTGGCCGCATTTATTACACTCCCTGCTTGTGGGCGGTTTCGTTCCCGTACATTCTTTCGGCTTCGGCGCACACTTCCGTCCTGCCATATCTCGTCTTCCGTACAACATTTCTCCTGGTTCGGGTTACATTCACAACTATATGGGTCAATATCGCAAGCGCCGGGAGAAGTATTCTCAGGGCCCGCACAATTTTCAGGAGATTCCTGGTAATCCGGTTTCCCTTTTAGCTCCTCGCACGTCGGATACTCCTTGTTTAACTTACTGCAATCCTTCCCGTCGCAACAAATTCGCCCGTCAGCATACGACAGCATTTTTAACGTGTAAGAGTATTTATCCTTTCGGGTTGCATCTATCCCGCGTCCCGCTAACGCTATCGTAAAGTTCTTCGTTTCGTTATTTTTTACAATATCCGTCATCTCGGACATCTGCGTTAAATACCGCTTGTCCAACGCACACCGTTTTTCCTGCTCCGTGCGTACGGACGCCATCAGCTCTTCCGCTTCCGTCGTTTTACGCGTTTCGATTACTTTATTAAATTTCGGCAGAACCGCCGCGGATAATACCCCTATCACGATGACCACTACCAGCAACTCGGTCAACGTGAAGGCTTTCTTCTCGTTTTTTCTCATACGTCCCTCCTCAGTGTTATTACCATGCAAAAAAAGAATGCGGGAAGTTGCTTTTTCTGCGTTTCTATATCTCTGAGAAAGGACTGGCCGGACAAAATCGTCCCCAAACACTATAAAAGCGTTTTTAGGCGTGCGACAATTACAAATATAAACAGCCAGTCTCTCCTCAGTATTAAGTTTAATAAAAAAACACCAATAAAACAAGTCCCGAGCCCTGACGGGATAAAACGGACACTCCCGTTTTTACGCACCAAAGCCCGAAGCAGGATATGATAAAATATAAATATGAATTCTCCTTTTCATATTTTAGCCAAAGATTCCCGTTCCAAAGCCCGCACCGGCGTGCTGTACACCAAGCACGGCGCGGTGCAGACCCCCGTGTTTATGCCGGTAGCCACGCAGGCCTGCGTAAAAGCGCTTACCGACGAAGATTTAAAAAACGCCGGAGCAACGTGCCTGCTTTCCAACACATACCACTTATATCTGCGCCCGACGACAAAAATTCTGCAGCAGATGGGCGGACTCCATAAATTTATGAATTGGAACGGCAGTATTTTAACCGATTCCGGCGGATTTCAGGTATACAGTTTATCCAAATTCCGCAAGATTAAAGAAGAAGGCGTTACGTTTCAATCCCACCACGACGGAAGCAAACACCTCTTCACGCCGGAAAATGTGATTCAGTTTGAAAGCGAAATCGGCTCCGACATTTGGACGATGCTGGACGTCTGTATCCACGCCAAAGACCCATCCAAGCACGACGCGCGTGAAGCCCTTAACATCACTAAACGCTGGGCGGAACGCGCCGCACGCGCTTATCAAAACACCGTACCCGAACAGCATATCACGCAAAATGCGGACGGCACGTTTACCGTCGGCAATTCGCTGTTGTTCGGCATTATTCAAGGGGCTATTTTCCCCGATTTGCGTAAGGAAGCCGCGCTGCATATGGCGTCGCTCCCCACGCACGGATATTGTATCGGCGGCCTTTCGCTGGGCGAAACCTTGGAGCAGATGAACGAGTCCGTTCTGGCCGTTACCGAAAATCTGCCCGAAAACAAACCGCGCTATTTTATGGGGCTTGGAACGCCGGTGGAAATTTTAAATTCTATTGAACGCGGCGTAGACATGTTCGACTGCGTATGGCCCACGCGCGTGGCGCGCAACGGCCTGGCTATGACTAGCGGAGGACGCGTAAACATTAAAAACGCCGAATACCGCACGCAGGACATACCGCTGGACCCCGAATGCGACTGCTACACCTGCCGCCGCTATTCCCGCGCGTATTTATGCCACCTGTACCGCTCGGCCGAGCTGACCAGCCACCGCTTGATGAGCATACACAACATCCGCTTTTTAATCCGCTTGACGGAACGCGCGCGCGAAGCGATTAAAAACGGTACATTTTTGGAATTTAAGGACGAAGTCATCCGCAAATACCAAAATTTTAAATAATCTGTACGCAAAAACACCTCGGACAATATCCGGGGCGTTTTTGCTTATCTCAAGCCTCTGTTATGCAGGGGATATTGATTAATAGGCCTGATTATATTACTCCAAAATGAAACGATATTTTCCCGTGTCATATTCTACCGGATTCATTCCCCCCATACTACTGCATACTTGAAAGGAAGTCTTATCAGCAAAACAATATTTTAGGGAATAGGGTAACGATTGATCCAAAAAAACAGTATATCCCATATACGGAGCACCACGCGTACAACCTACATAGGAGAAACGCTCTACCTTCACACTGCAATGAAATCTACCCGCTATTTGATAGCCTGTATTATCCGCAAATCCCGTAACCGGAAACGAAATATCTAATAAATTAATATCCGTGGTATATGCTCCTGTAGTCATAAAAAAAACTTCTTCTGCATTTTTGAGCATATGGACGGCCTGCATCATCTCACTATAGCGGGATTTCAGCACAGCTGTTTGATATTGCGGGAGTGCCACCGCCGACAAAATACCGATAATTAATACAACCACGAGCAATTCAATTAACGTAAAACCCATTTTACTGGACCCTGAAACCGGATAACTGGATCCTGAAACAAGTTCAGGATGACGGCAACAATGTATAGCCGTCAGTTCAGGGTGACGGCAAGACGTAAAACCTTTCCTTGTCATTCCAGGACACCGCATGGTGAACCGGGAATCCAGATTTAAATAAGGATTACAACTACTATTAAACAGACTAGATTCAGGGTCCACGTCCGGAATGACGACTTCCTTTACCATAGGATATATCCCCCTACTACTCAGAATTATCCCTATGTTATCAAAAAAAAAAAAACGGGTCAAGACCCTTGCAGGGGACAGGCATTCCGTCCTGGCCGGAGTTTCGTAATAGACGGTAGCTTTTAGTTAGAAGGGAACAACATACGGAATTTCGTTGTTACGAAACAACAGATTCCGGATTACAACTTTCCGGAATGACCTAAAGGGTGTTTCCGGAATGACAACGCTTACACTATTCATTAAGCCGTCATCCCGTAATGTCCTTATACGGGATCTCGCTCGTGCGAAACAACAAATTCCGGATGATAACCTTCCGGAATGACGGGGGAGTGCGGCAGAAATGTCGGGGCAGGGCGACCTTCCGGGATGACGCTAGGGGCATGGCCGGAATGACGGCAGAACGATGCTGCCGCAAGGGCAACGGGAGTGTGTCCGCAATAACGCGGGAAAGTGTTTCCGCAAGGACACGGTAACACCGCACAAATGGCGCGGGTAAAATTGCCTGCGGTCATTTCAGCGGAGGGGAACATACTATCAAGATGTTTTTACAACCGTTCCTTCGCCTGGCGGCTGCGGCGATAGGATTCCCCCCACTCGGCAATCGTGCCCAGTACGGGGCGCAACGACTCACCCGTATTGGAAAGCGTATATTCCACGCGCGGGGGCACCTCAGCATACACTTTACGCAGTACCAGCTGGTTTTCCTCCAAACCGCGCAAGTTGTCCGTCAGCACTTTTTGGGAGCACCCCACACTGCGGCGCAGCTGGCCGAAACGCTTGGTGCCGGTCAGCAAATCGCGGATAATTAAAACCTTCCATTTATTGCCCACCAACTGCAAAAACAGTCCCACAGGGCACGGGTGAAAATCTTTTTTATTCAGCATTGTTTTTGCTCCATTAGTTACTTTTTTAATACTACATTACAAAATAGTGCCTACTTTACAAAATAAATGTAAACCGATAAGATAAATATACCAAATTTTTGCAAACAGGAGACAAGTATGAAAAACTTAACCGTAAAAAATCACGAAAAAGAACAAGGACAAAAAATGAGTTTAAACGGGGCGGAATTTGTTTTGAAAGAAATTATTCCGGCTTCGGACGTAACCAAATGCCACGCCAACTTTGTGGAAGTGGAACCCAAACACTTTGCCTACGGATACCACTGGCACGAAGTAAACGAAGAAGTCTTTTACATCATTAAAGGTACGGCGGCCGTACGCACTAAGGACGGGGAAATTACCCTCCGCGCGGGAGACGCCGTCACTTTCCCCACAGGGCCGGAAGGGACGCACGTTATCCGCAACGCGTCGGACACCGAAAAACTGGTTTATTTGGATTTCGGCACCGAAAGTGCTTTGGAAATTGCCCATTTTCCGGACATTAAAAAAATGCTCGTCCTCGCGCCGCACGCCAAAGGAATGACGGACGATATACAATAATCCGGTGTAATGTCCGCCCAAATAAAAATCTCCCCTGCCAAACAGGGGAGATTTTTATTTTTTAAGAACCGGCTCAATTCTTCGCGTCATAAAACGCTGCCACTTGCGCTTGATTTGCCTGCGGCCCAAAAAAGGGATATATTGGGCTATCGGTATTCCGTTCATACTGCCCACCCCGTCAATCAGCACCAGGCGCGTACGCTCCGCCCCGCACTGAAGCAATACATTGGGCGCAGTTAAATCGCAGGGAAGTACATTATAACGCAGCAGATAATGGAGCAATTCATCCAACAGCGCTTTTGTTTCCGGCAGGAGGCTTCCCCCAAAAACACCCCGCCCTTCCTCCAAATAAGCGGTTAACGGACGGGAGACGCTTCCGTCCGCATCCAAGACAGCTTCCTGCTTAAATCCCACATAACCGGCGACTTTTACCTCCCCCTTAAACTGCGGGATATGCAGGAAAGGCACTCCTTTTTTCTGCAAAAACCGAAAATAACGGATTTCCCGCCGCGTTTGTTTTTGCGCGTTTAACGGACTTAGTTTAATTACACAGTCCTTCTCCTTGGGAGAACGAAAAACAATCCGCTCGGTTCCCTGCCCCAAAAGAAAAGGACGCAGTTCATCCATTGTAAATGTATCCATAGCGACCCCGACGATTTCTACCTACCGGTAAGTATATAATGCAAATTATACCAAAATTTTTGATCGTTTTTGCTATAACCGTATACGCACCGGCAAAAATTTATGCGGGGAACATAAACAACAAGCGCGCTTCTAATCCTAAAAATAGCTTTCCAACCGTGGTTCCGTTTTCTATAATATAAAAAGAAACAGCCGCACCGCGCGGCGGGCCACGGAGGGAGAATATGGACATCACGACTATCAATAAACAAGTCCAGCAGGAAAGCCTTTTTTTACAAGATTTAAGAAGGGAAGTCGGCAAAGTCATCGTAGGGCAGGACGCGCTGGTGGAGAAAATGCTCGTCGCGCTGTTGGCCGACGGACATATTTTAATTGAAGGCGTTCCCGGTCTTGCCAAAACCTTGGCCGTCAAAACGCTGGCGCAGGCCATTCACGCCCAGTTTCAGCGCATCCAGTTTACGCCGGATTTGCTGCCCGCCGATATTACCGGCACCTTGATTTTTAACCCCAAAGACGGAATGTTCTACCCCAAACGCGGCCCCGTGTTTTCCAACTTTGTGCTGGCCGACGAAATTAACCGTTCCCCCGCCAAAGTGCAAAGTGCTCTCTTGGAGGCGATGCAGGAGAGGCAGGTCACCATCGGCGAGCAAACGTATAAATTGCCCGAGCCGTTTATGGTTATGGCCACGCAAAACCCCGTGGAGCAGGAAGGCACATACCCCCTTCCCGAAGCGCAGGTGGACCGCTTTATGCTTAAAGTGCTCGTCACGTATCCCACTAAAGAAGAGGAAAAACTGATTTTGGAACGGATGGCGGGACACAAAAAATTTGAACTCAATACCCAAGTGACGCCGGAAATGATTTTAAAAGCCCGTACCGTGACGGACGGAATTTACGTGGACGAAAAAATAAAAAACTACATCGTAGACCTTGTTTTCGCCACGCGCGACCCGAAAGGCGCCGGACTTGAAAAACTGGCTTCGTTTATTTCCTACGGCGCCAGCCCGCGCGCGACCATTTGCCTTACGCAGGCCGCCAAGGCGTACGCCTTCTTAAACGGACGCGGCTTCGTTACGCCCGAGGACATTAAAGCCGTCGGCCTTGACGTACTGCGCCACCGCGTGCTTTTATCGTACGAAGCGGAAGCGGAAAACGTAACATCCGACCAAATCGTCAAGCAAATCTTTGACGCCGTCGACGTGCCGTAATTTCCGCACGGGGGTAAAACGTGGACACCGCGGACATTTTAAAAAAAGTACGCCAAATTGAAATCCAGACGAACAAACTGGTTTCGGAGACCTTCGCCGGAGAGTATTTAAGCGCGTTTAAAGGGCAGGGCATCGAATTTGCCGAAGTGCGCGAATACAACGCCGGCGACGACATCCGCTCCATCGACTGGAACGTTACCGCACGCACCGGCGTACCGTATATCAAAAAATATAACGAAGAACGCGAACTGACGCTCATCATCGCGTGCGACGTTTCCGCCTCGCTTCAATTCGGCTCTACCGACAAACTCAAGCAGGACGCCGCCGCCGAGCTGGCGGCCTTATTCGCGTTTTCCGCCCTAAAAAATAATGATAAAGTGGGGCTGATGCTGTTTTCGGACCAAATTGAACTGTTTGTTCCCCCCAAAAAAGGCAAAAAGCACATTTTGCGCCTGATTCGCGAAGTAGTGGCGTTTGAACCCAAAAGCAAAGGAACCGACATCGGCTTGTGCCTGGAAACGCTGACCAAAGTAATGAAACGCCAAGGCATTTTGATTTTGATTTCGGATTTTTTGACCCCCGCTGAATCGTTCTCCAAATCTTTTAAACTGGCCGCCAAAAAATTCGACTTAATCCCTGTCATTCTAAAGGACAAACTGGAAGAAAAGCTGCCGCGCCTGGGCGTCTGTTTGGACGTAACCGACCCCGAAACGGGCGAAGAAGATTTAATTTCGCTGTCTTCCTGCGAAACCGACGGCGCGCTGCACGGTTACCGTACCCGCCTGAGGCAAGAACTCCGCGCGCTGTTTAATCCGTATAAAATTGAATCTATTTTGGTGGACACCGCAGAACCGCCGTCGGATCCGGTCATTGCATTTTTTAAACGCCGCGCCAAAAAAATAAGGAGATAACCGGTGAAAAAACTTTTTTCTTTCCTTATATTAGCTGTTATATCGCCGCTTTCCGCCCAAGAATTAAATTTGGTGGAAAAGAATGCGCCGGAAAAAGTAACCTTCGCACAGCCGTTTACGCTAAGTTACGGTGTCCGCTACACGCCTGATTACCAAGTACAAGTAGACAAGGAATCTTTCTCCCGCGATTTTGAAATTCAAACGCAGTCGGTACAGCAGGACTCCCCTGGAACCACCACGTTTAATTTTACCGTCCTGCCGTTTACGCTCGGCAAATCCACCTTTACGGTCACCTTTTTACTTACCCAAAACGGCAAAACAGCTGCTACGCTTGAAGAACCCTTATATATTACCGTTTCGCCTGCAAAAACATTTAACGACAAAAATTTCCGCGAAATCCGCGCGCCGAAAATTCCTGCGGGGTGGCTGACGTGGCTGCTCGCCGCGCTGGCTGCATTGGCCTTCGTTGCCGTCGTGTACGCATGGCGCAAAAAAATGCAGGAAAAATCCCTTTCCGTGCACCAAGAACCGGAAGATACCCGCCCTGCGCAAGAAATTGCGTTATCCAAAATTGACGCGCTTCTTAACAGCGGTCTGTGGGAACAGCAGCAGTACAAACTGTTTTACATTACACTGTCCGATATTCTGCGGGAATACCTGTGGCGGCGGTTTCAAATTGACGCGTCAGCCGATACGTCGGCGGAACTTTTGCGACGCGTAAAACATATACCCGCGATGCCTCCTTTATTATTTACCCTGCGAAACTTTTTAACCTCGGGAGATCTCGTCAAGTTTGCTAAAGCCGTTCCCGAAGAAGAGGTGCGCAATAAAGACGTGCAGATCCTGCGTACAATCATTCGCGAAACTTCGCCGGAAGAAATGCTGCCCGCCGCTCAGGAGGCCGAAAAATGATTTATTTCTTTATCATCAGTTTGGGGCTTCTGTTGGGAACGCTTATCGCTTCGCTGTTTATCCGTACCCAATCCAAATGGCTGACGGCCGCTGTCGCCGCGGCGGGAGCGGCGGCTTTTTCCGCCGCGTGTGCCTTACTGTTTGTACATCTGGCCGGAAACCGTGCCGAATTTATGCACCCGTGGGCGTTTTTACTGCTCGTTTTGCCTTTCGGCGTATTTCTGGCGCACACCTTACTGTGCGGTGCGTTGACAAGACGGATTAACTACTCTATGGCACACCTAAAAATAGAACAAAAATCTTTGCGCGTCTTATTTACACGCTGGCTGCCCGTTACGATCTATACGGCAGCGCTTATTTTAATGATTATCGCTCTTGCCCGCCCCGTACGGGTGGACCGCACCGTTTTACCCCCTTCGGAAGGGATTGACATTATTCTGCTGATGGATGTATCAGCTTCTATGCAAAAGATAGACTTCTATCCGAACCGTTTCATCGCCGCCCAACAAACGGCGGACCGTTTTATCGCTAAACGCCCGAATGACCGTATCGGCGCAGTGGCATTTGCCAAAGCTGCAATGCTCCAAGCGCCGCTGACGCTGGACCACGATGCTTTAAGGGAGTACATTAATTCTTTATATGTAGGAATAGTAAACCCCGATTATACCGCTATCGGCGATGCAATCGGCGTGGCTGCCAACCACCTAAAAGACAGTAAGGCCAAAAGCAAGATAATTATTTTGTTGACGGACGGAGACTCCAACGCCGGAACCATTGAACCGTTAATGGCCGCCAAAGCTGCCGCCGCATACGGCATACGCGTCTATACGGTGGGAACCGCCAGCGCACCGGACCGTAACCCGTATGCCAGTTCTACAGATGAAATTAACGAAGGACTGATGATGGAAATCGCCTCTTTAACGGGCGGCAAATACTACCGCGCCAACAACGAAAAAGAACTTGCTAAAATTTACGACACCATCAACGAACTCGAAAAAACAGAATTCGCGCCCAGCGCCACAATCCACCGGACGGATTATTTCCAACCGGTTCTGCTGCTCGCGCTTTTGTGTGCGCTTTTGGCGCTTACGCTTGAAAAATTATTTTTAATCAAGGTGCCTTAATATGGAACTTTTCGCACATCCTTTTTACTTTGTGTATTTCCTGCCCGCGGCGGGGCTGACTGCCCTCGTCTTTTGGGCCGGAGGCAAATTAAAACGCCGCGCCATACACTTTTTGTTCGGGCCGCAGGCTTATCAAAAGCTGACCCAAAATCTTCGTCCGGCGGCCAAATGGCGGACGGCTCTGTTCTTTTTGGCGGAGTTTTTTCTCTTTGCCGCGCTGGCCGGCCCCCAATGGGGTACGGAAATCATTGAAGCGCAGGGGGCGTTCGCGCAGACGGTTATCGCCGTAGACGTTTCCGCTTCTATGCGCGCGCGGGACTTGCGGCCCGACCGCTTGGATAATGCCAAAAATATGCTGCGGATGCTGGTCAGCAGCTTAAAAGAAGAACGCATCGGCATTATTGCGTTTACGTCACAGGCGTTCGTACAATGCCCGATTACCACGGACGAGGACGCCTTGCAATACTTTATTTCCGCCTTGCAGCCCAATATGCTGCCCGTAAACGGCACTTCGCTTGCCGCGCCCGTGTCGCTTGCGGCCAGAATGCTTTCCAAATACCCGGGGCAAAAGGCCCTTATCCTGCTGACGGACGGCGAAGACCATCAGCCCAAAGACCTGGAACAAGCCAAACAGACCGCCGCCCAGCACGGGGTGCGCATTATTGCCATCGGTATCGGCACCAAGGAAGGCACGCTGATTCCCGATGAAACCGATAGTGCGGGGAATATTTTATCCTACAAAAAAGACAGACAGGGTAATACCGTCGTTTCCAAATTGGACGAAAAAACGCTCGCCGAACTGGCACAGGCCTCCGGCGGGGTATACATTTCTTACACGACGCCCGCCCAAGTGGCGGCCAAGGTGGAAGAATCCCTGCGCGGGCTGGATAAAACACTCTCCAGCTCGGTAAAACGCGCAGCATACAAAAACCGCTACCAAATTCCGCTTTTGCTGGCAATGTTCTGCCTGACGGGCTACCTGCTCTGGCCGCGCGGACGTAAACCGCAAGACGGACAAAACGGGAAAAAAGAAATATAAAAAGGTAAAATAAGAGTATGAGAAAACCGCTTTTGTTTTTGCTAATGTTCGCTGCCTGCTCCGCTTCGGCCGGAGTACAGGCGGATTTGCGCGAAAGCGGAAAACTGTATCAAGAACAAAAATATGGTCAGGCACTCGCCAAATACAACGAAATTCTGCGCTACTCCCCCCAGAATGAGGAGGCATCTTTCGGGGCGGGGGCGGCAGCTTATTCTTTAAAAGACTACGGTACGGCTGAAGCCGCATTTAAACAAGCCGTCCGTCAGGAAGGGAAACTGCAGCAAGATGCGTTGTTTAATTTAGGTAACGCCTATTACCGCGCGGGAGATAAACAGCAAGCCCAAGAAATCTACCGCCAAGCCATTTTGAAAAATCCCAACGATAAAGAAGCCGTCCACAATTTACAGCTTATTTTGGAAGAACAGCAAAACCAAAACGACCAAAATAATCAAAACAATCAAAACCAAAACCAAAATTCCTCCAACCAAAGCGGCGGCGGAAACAATAACGATCAAAATTCCTCAGCGGATCAACAACAAAACTCCGCCCAGGATAAAGAAAATAAAGACGCAGCCCAACGTATTATGCAGATGGCGCGCGAAAACGAATACAAAAAACCGCAGGCAGCAGGGGCGGCCCAAGACGATACGGTGGAAAAAGACTGGTAATTATGAAAAAGATATTTTTATTTCTTTCCCTTCTTCTAAGTGCAAGCGTATGGGCCGCAGCCCAAGTAACCCTAACCGCCTCCGTTGACAAAAATACGCTCACGCTGGACGATGAAATAACGCTCTCCGTACGGGTGACGGGAGCCTCGGGCAACGTCATTATGCCACAGCTGCCCAGTCTGCCCGCTTTTAACGTCTATTCACAAGAGATGGAACAAAGCACTATCAACGGAAACACCACGCTCGAGTTTCGCTATGTACTGCTTCCGCGTTTTGCAGGGCAAGCCACTATTGGAGCGGTAACCTTCAAACACAACGGCAAAACGTATAAAACAGCACCTATTTCCATACGGATTTACCGCAACGCGCAAATCCTTCCCGCCGCGCAACAGCGCGCGCGGGTAAAAACAGTTGAAAAGGCTGACCCGTCTTTGCCGCCGTTGGAAGCGTCTCTGGCCAACCAAGCGTATGCGCGCGGAGACGAAAAATACTTTTTAATCTCAGCCGTCAGCAATAAAACGCCGTACGTCAACGAACCGTTTATGCTCGCCGTGCGTTTTTATTATACCCAGCAGTTTTACGAAGCGCCTTATCAGAAACCGTCCGTGACTAACCTCTTTATGCAGTCCGCCACAACGGCACAAGGCTCGCAGGTTATCGGCGGAATACTGTACCGCTACCAAGAGCAGCGTTACCTGTTGGTTGCGGCAAATGCTGGAACGGCAGAAATCGGGCCGGCCTCCGTACAATACCAAACGGGCTCGTCGCCGCTGTCGGCCTTTGACCGTCTGTTCGGCGGAGCCGCCATATCCGAAGTTAAAACCGCCGAATCCGCCCCCATTACTATTCAGGTCCGCGCCCTTCCGGCAGGAGGAAAACCTGACTCTTTCTACGGTGCAGTGGGTAAAGACTACACGCTCTCCGCCCACGCCGATCCCGTTAATGTGGAAGCAGGAGAAGCCGTCAACGTAACCGTAACCGTTAAAGGGCCCGATAATTTAAAATCCACCGGAGACTTAAATTTTCCCCCGATGAACGGATTTAAAGTTTATCCCGCCGCGCCCGAATCCGGCTCCTTGCCGTCCTCTAACGGTTCTGCCCTCGGTTACAAAACCTTTAAAACCGTGATTGTTCCTTCCGCATCCGGCGTGTATATGGTACCGTCCGTCAAATGGTCCTATTTTAATCCACAGACCAAGACTTACCAAACGCTGCACACAAATCCCATAAAACTTACGGTAACTCCGTCCACTAAAACCGAAAACGGATTTAATTTTGCTTCCGCGTCCAACACATCCAACGGACTGCAAACCCTCGGAAGCGATGTGCGGTATTTAAAAACCGCTTATGCGCCCGAATCCGGCATACTGGCGAAACTGCCCCAATACAAACAATTAAACGCTTTCTTTTTATTCTTACTGGCCGCCAGCGCATTATTTGCCGCTATAGGAAAGAAATCCATCGCCCAAAAACGCGCTTTTTCCGATGCAAAACGCGCCCTCAAACAGGCCAACACGGAAGAAGCCGTAGCCGATGCCGTATCGGCCTATTTACAAAAAAAACTACATATCAGTACCGGAAGTCTGCCCTTAAAATCCATTTTGGCCGCTTTAAAACAGCACGGCGTAAAACCGTCTACGGTTGAGGCGTTTTCGCTGTTGTGGCAGCGCTTGGACGCAGCGCGTTTTGCCCCGGGAGCAAACGACAGCGCCACCAACCTTTCCACACAGGCGCTCGACGTGCTTAAACTGCTTGAGGAGGAAACGAGATGACGCGTAAATTATTGCTTTTCGCGGCTGCCGGCCTGTTGCTTTTAGCAAATTCCCTTTGGGCACAGAACGGAATGGAACAAGCCGAAGAAGCTTACCGCCAAGGCAAGTTTTCGGCCGCCCTCGGACTGTATGAAGAAGAATTAAAAAATCGCCCAAACGACCCTTTTGTTTACTACAATATAGGAAATTGCTATTTTAAAATGGGCAGCAAAGGTTTAGCCGCGGCCAATTACTACCGCGCGTTTAAACTGGCCCCGCGGGATTCGGACATCCGCCATAATCTTTCCTTTGCGCTTTCTTCCGGAGGGGAACGGTTTGTTCCGGCGGGAATGCCGGTAGTGCTCCACCAAGCTTTTTTCGCGTTGTCATACGAGGAGCTTCAAGGGCTGTTTTTACTGCTCTTCTGGATAAGCTGCACGCTGGGAAGCGTATGGCTTGTCAAACGCAAATTTGGCCGCGTGCTGGCAACAGTTGTTATTGTATTTATGCTGTGCGGCGGGTGGCTGTGGTGGCGCCATACACTTGAAACCGAACCGCTTGCGGTGGTAGCCGCGCCTTCCGCCGAAATACGCAGCGGCCCGGGAACCAATTTCCCCGCCAGCGCAACGGCAGCGCAAGGCCACTTGCTTTTAGTGCTGGACGGAAAAGATTCGTGGTATAACGTTATCGTTAAATCCCAAGGCTTAAAGGGTTGGGTGGAAAAAAGCGCGGTGGAAAAAATTTAATTTTTAAAAGAGGTGTTTATGTTTGTACAAAATCAAGCCGAAGAACTGATTAAAGCCGTTACATACGTCAAAGAACACTTGGCGGATAAAGTAGAACAACTGGCCGACGAAGTAATCAAAGCGTTCAAAAACGGAAATAAAGTGATTTTAATGGGGAACGGCGGCAGCGCGGGCGACGCGCAGCACATTGCCGCGGAATTTGTGGGCCGCTTTAAAAAAGAACGCCCTTCCCTGCCGGCGTTGGCGTTAAATACCAACACCTCCACGATTACCGCTATCGGCAACGATTACTCGTATGATGTAGTTTTTTCACGCCAGATTGACGGTTTTGCCAAGGAAGGGGACGTTGTCATCGGTATTTCCACTTCCGGCAACAGCAAAAACGTATACCTCGCTTTGGCGCTTGCCAAACGTAAAGGCTGCGTGACGGCCGGATTTTTGGGCAAAGACGGCGGAATCATTAAAGAAGTATGCGATATCCCCCTTACCGTAGCCGTAAAAGACACGCCGCACATTCAGGCCTGCCACATTTTTATGGGCCATTGTATGTGCGACTTGGTGGATCAGGCGTATTAATATGAAAATAGCCGTCGGATGCGATCACGCGGGTTTCCCGCTTAAAGAAACCGTTATCAACCAAATAAAACGTTTGGGGCACGAGGTTATTGACTGCGGGACGTTTTCCTGCGAACGGGCCGACTACCCCGACTATGCCGATAAAGCGGCCAAGTTGGTTGCCGCGGGTGAAGCCGATCGCGCTATTTTAATCTGCGGCAGCGGCGTAGGCGTTTGCGTAACAGCGAATAAAACAAAAGGCATACGCGCCTGCGTCTGCCACGACGCGTACAGCGCCAAACAAGCCGTGGAACACGACGCGCTGAACGTACTGTGTTTGGGTGCGCGGATTATCGGCACCGCCGTAGCCAAGGAGCTGACGGAACGATTTTTAAATGCGTCTTTTTTGACAGGCACCCGCCACGAAGGACGCTTAAACAAAGTAAAAGCGATTGAAGAAGCAAATTTTAAATAAGGCCCCAGCGGTCTTTATAAAAAGGATGAAGAAACGTATGAATACACAAGCAACACCTATGGCCGAAGGAATTATCCGTGAAGGCGAAATTAAACTGGAAGGACTGGAATTTAATACCAAATTCTGGGCCAAGGATCCCACTCTCTGGAAACACGATAAAGAACACATTGAATTTATCCCTAAATTTCTAGGCTGGCAAAAAGTGTACGATTGGACGCTGAAACATCTTGATGAAGTACAAACTTTTGCAAATGACGTAAAACAAAATTTCAAACATTGTGTGATTATGGGCATGGGCGGATCTTCGCTCGCCCCCGAAGTATTCCGCAGCGTATTCGGCAAACAGGAAGGCTGGCCGGAACTCATCGTGCTTGACACCACCAACCCCGACTGGGTCGCCTCTGCGCGCGAACGCATTAATCCGGCGGAAACCCTGTTTATCTTCGCCAGCAAATCCGGCGGCACGGTAGAACCGTCCTCCCAGTTTGCGTATTTTATGGACGAAGTAAAAAAATCCGGCATAAAAGAAGCGGGCCAAAACTTCGCCGCCATTACTGACCCGGGCACCGGACTGGAAACGCTGGCTAAAAAACACAATTTCCGCAAAATCTTCTTAAATCCGGCCGACATCGGCGGACGCTTTTCCGCACTGTCGCTGTTCGGTATCGTACCCGCCGCCGTTATGGGGGTGGATGTAAAGAAAATTCTGACGATTGCCCAAGAACAAGCCGCCACCTTCGCGCCGGAAGCCCCGATTAAAGACAACGCCGCCGTAAAACTCGGCGCGTTTATGGGCGCCTGCAACGTCAACCATTCAAAAGATAAACTGACACTTTTAACCCCTTCCGATTTTGCCACGTTCGGTTTATGGGCGGAACAGCTGGTAGCTGAATCCACCGGTAAAGAAGGCAAAGGTATCGTTCCCGTGGCAGGCGAACCGCTTCGCAAAAATTTCGACTACCGCGAGGACCGCTTCTTCGTGCACCTTTCTACCGGAAGCGAGGACGACAAACGCGTCAGCGCCGTTTCCGACGATTTGGCCAAACGCGGTTACCCCGTAATGACGATTGAACTGCCTAATACCTACTACTTGGGCGCGATGTTCCTCTTGTGGGAAATTGCCACCGCCGCCGCAGGAGCCATCTTGAGCATTGACCCCTTCGACCAACCCAACGTACAGGAAGCTAAAACACTGGCCAAAAACATTTTAGCCGAACTCAGCGCGGGCAAAATTCCTGCTGAAATCAACGCTCCCCTGCTCGTTTCCAAAGATATCGCGGGAGACGTGAAACTGAGTACGCTGGCGCAAGATTTATATTCCATTTTGGAAAGCAACGATTATGTAGCTGTACTGCCTTATTTGAACCCGTCTAAAGACGTGGACGAAGCGGTACTCGCCCTGCGCGATAAAATTATGGAACGCACCAAACGCGCCGTTTTGTTCGGTTATGGTCCGCGGTATTTACACTCTACCGGCCAGCTCCATAAAGGGGACGGCAACAACGGCGTATTTTTGATTTTATCCGCCGACCCGAAAAACGACGTCAAAATTCCGGGGCAGAATTACACGTTCGGCCAACTCTGCAACGCGCAGGCTCTGGGCGATTTTCAGGCGCTGGAATCCAAGGGCCGCCGCGTCATTAAAGTACACTTGGCGCAGCCTGTGGCGGAAGGAATTAAAAAAATCAGCGACCAGTTCTAACCTTGCCATCTTAAAAGGGCGGTCCGCTTTTTACGGCCGCCCTTTTTATTTATCACTATGAAAAAAGTTTTTATTCAAACCTACGGCTGCCAAATGAATATCGCCGATTCGGAAGAAATGTTCGCCCATCTCGCCGCGCGCGGGATGACGCATACCGACAATTTGGACGAAGCCGATGTGGTACTTATCAACACCTGCACCGTGCGCGACCACGCCGAACACCGCGCCGTTTCGTTTTTGGGCAGACTGGGCGCGTGGAAAAGGGAAAAATCCGGACGCCGTGTAATTTTTGCCGGCTGCGCCGCACAGCGTTTGGGGGAAAAATTAAAAAAACATTACCCCTTTTTAGATATTCTTTCCGGCGCCAAAAACATTGAAAACTTTGGCGACACGCTGGACAACAGCGGCCTTTTTCCCGCCGAGTCCCCCCAAGGCGAACTTCTCAAACCGAATTTGACGGGATACGTCACCATTATGCGCGGGTGCAATTTTGCGTGCACCTACTGCATTGTTCCCACGGTGCGCGGCCCCATTAAATGTTTGCCGCAGGACGAAATTTTGGAAGCCGTCCGCCGAAAAACCGCCCAAGGCGCCAAAGAAATTATGCTGTTGGGGCAAACCGTCAACGCTTATACCGACGGGAACACCTCATTTGCCGACCTGTTAAACCGCGTAAGCGAAGTTTCGGGTGTACAGCGCGTGCGCTTTACCAGCCCGCACCCCATTTATTTTACGCCCGCGTTTTTGGAAGCCGTCAAAAGCAATCCCAAAATTGCCCGTCACGTACATCTGCCCGCCCAAAGCGGTTCTTCCAAAGTATTAGCCGAAATGAAACGCGGCTATACGCGCGAAACGCTTTTGGAAAAAATACGGGCGTTAAAGGAAATCGGTATGAACATCTCCACCGATTTGATTGTCGGGTTTCCGACGGAAACGGAAGCGGACTTCGATCAAACCTTGACGCTTGTGGAAGAAGCGGGGTTTTCCGCCGCGTTTTGTTACAAATACTCCCCCCGCGAAGGTACGCCGGCGGCCAAGATGACACTCCATTCAGACAAAATACTGGAACAAAGGCTTGAGATTTTGTTAAATAGAGTAAGAGGACTTGCGGAACGCGCGTATCAAGGGCAAATCGGCACGGAGCAGGAAGTGTTGATGGAAAGCGAAAACAAGGGCCGATCGTCGGGCAACTTTTGGGTAAAGACTCATAAAAACTATCCGGCGGGAAGTTTGGTAAAAGTAAATATTGAGAAAGCAGACGGAACTTTATTATTTGCGAGGGACTGATTATGACGAAGAAAAAGAATTTTTCCGAAAAACGCAAACATCCGCGTATGCCGGTAATCAGCAATTTGATTGAACCGGTCAACTTACACTACAAAACCGAGGACGGAAAGGAAACATCGCTTGTCGCCATTTTGGCGGATTTATCCGCTTCCGGTATGCGGATGATCAGCTTTTTGGGCGCACCGCTGGCGGACCGTTTTGCTATCAGCCTCCAACTTCCCGGGGCGGGAAAAATGGAAGTAAGGGCTAAGCTGGCGTGGGTAAAACAGCGCGAAAACATCTACACCATTGGGATTGAATTTGTCAAAATGGCGGATAAAGACGCCAAACTCATCAGCGAAATGGCCGACGATTTTAACGATTGCGACACGCGCATTTTGTTAAAACTGCCCGACGTGTGCGTACCGGATTGCAAATGCAATAAAATCTGCAATAAAATCCAGAAAGACGAAAGCCTTTTTGAGAACAAATAGTTCCGACAAACACTCCGCAAATAGAAAACCGGCGCCGTATGCGCCGGTTTTTTAATACGTTTTTACTTAACAATGGTCCAACGATTACTGCCAGTACTGGTATCCGCTCCCAAATGTTTACACATCTGTTTTGCCCATTCAAACGCATCTCCGCCGCTTTCCGTACCACAAGCAATAGAACCGCCGACTGTTTGCCAGCGGTAAAAAAGAATATACGGCTTTGTCTTGCTGGTTGCATAAACAGAAAATTCTGTAGAGATATTATAGATAAAATGTTTGCTTTTCGGCACCGCCACATCCAACTCCGTGAAATCGGACGCATATGCGCCATTTGCCATATAATACACTTCTTGCGCGTCCCGCAACGTTTTAAGGACGGCCAAAGCCTCGGCGGCGCGCGCTTTTTCCACCGCCCATTCATACTGCGGAAGTGCCACCGCCGACAATATGCCAATGATTAAGACAACGACTAATAACTCTATTAACGTAAATCCTTGATTTTTATACATGGGACATATCTCCCCTTCATACGGTTTGGCGGCTTACGGTACTAACGTCATTCCCGAGTGTTGTAATCGGGAATCTTGTTGTTACGTAACGACAAGATTCCGTACTAAAACACTACGGAATGACACAATGAAAGGAAAAAAGCCGCCGAATTGGAATTATCCCCATGGTATCAAAAAAAAAAACAAGTCAAGGCCCTGAGACTGGGGGCTCCCCTCTTGTCCGCGATCCTCTGATGAATCGAGCTACACCGTTTTAGATATGCCGCTATCCCGCGAAACAGCTTTCCAAACCCACTCCCATAAAAAGTACAATATAAATATGCAACCTATCGTCCTCTGCGGCCCGACCGCATCCGGCAAAACCGAACTGGCGCTTGAACTGGCGCGCCAGACAGACGGAATCATTCTATCCGCCGATTCGCGCCAAGTGTACAAACGCCTCACCGTCGGCACCGCTAAACCTGCGGGCGCTTGGCAAAACGGCGCGTACAGAGTGGACGGGGTACCGTATTATCTGGTGGATTTTTTGGACGTAACGGACACCTTTAACGCTGGCGCATTTAAAGCGCGCGCCGGAGAAATTATACAGAAAAATCCCGCCCGCCAAATTATTTTTGCCGGCGGAACGGGAATGTATCTGCACGCATTTTTTGTGGGAATGGATGAACTGCCTCAAAGCACGCCCCAAACGCGCGAAATACTCCAAAAACTGCTTACCGAACACGGCAAAGAAGCCTTGCACAATGTTCTACGAGAAAAAGATCCCTCTTCCGCCGCCGCTATTCCTGCCGGAAACGTCCAGCGCACGATGCGCGCCTTGGAACTTTATATGCTCACGGGTAAACCGGCCAGCGAACTCAAAAGCGGAAAATTTTTCAAACTGCCCGATGAAAAATCATCCTTTTGGGTGTACTTGGATTGGGAGAAAGAAGCGTTAAACGAACGCATTGCGCGGCGCACGGAGCAGATTTTTGACGGAATGACCGAAGAAGCCCGCACACTTCTTGCCGAAGGATACACAGCAGATACCTCCGCTTTAAAAAGTCTGGGCTATCCGCAAGCAATCGCGTTTTTAAAAGGGGAACTTTCGCGCAAAGACGCGGTGGAACGTGTCGCCACGCTTACGCGCCAATACGCCAAACGGCAGCGCACATGGTTTAACCGCTATGCGAACGCCCTGCGCATACCGCTTGCCTGCGCGGCGGATTTTGACGCAAAAAAAATTGCGCGGGACATTTTATCCCGCGGCAAGTAAATCATTTATCCAGTAGTTCGTTGAGTTCTTTGGCACCGTGCGCGCGAAGCAAGGCGACCTCCGCCGTTAAACCGTGCTTTTCTTCGTATTGCAATGCCAAGGCATAAAAAAATCCGCCCCCAAACTGCGGGGGCGGAAAAGGCAAATACCTTCAAACGCTTACAGACCAGTACCAGCAGCATCGGGTTTAGTACAAGCAGCCCCTGCCGCAAATGTGGCCATCGTCGCCGCAGTTCCCTCAGCGGCAGCTGTACCATCTGCGGTAGCTTCCGTACCATCACTGCAGCATTCTTTGGAATATTCATCAATACCGCAGAAATCCGCACATAAAGCTTGACCGTTTTCATCTGTTCCGCGGCAAGAAGTACCCGAATTTGCATAATAGCGGGACAATACATACTTATATTGCAACGTTCCACCTGTTTGTGGTTCGCGGGTGGCTACGACATTGCCCTTATCATATGCGTCGTTTCCCGTTCCCGTTGCCAACGTAATGGCAAACCCGTTTCCACCGCCATCGGCCGGATCACCCTTGGTGTGATAGGTCGATCCCGTAGAGCCTTTGGGAGAAACGTCCAGCCCCGTATATTTGGTGGCATACTTGTTGATCTGCAAGTACTTGCGCTGCTGCGCTTGCGCAATGTTGCCCATCAAGCTTACGGCTTCGCTCATACGGCTGCGTTCCACCGCTTTGAAATACTGCGGCAGCGCCATCGCGGCCAAAATACCGAGAATGAGCACCACAACTAAGAGCTCAATCAACGTGAACCCTTTGTTATTATTCTTAATCATTTTTCTCTCCTTTCTACTAGTTTTCTTTATGGCGGCCCGATTTGGGATACTGTAGGAGTTTTTATATAACCCAAACCGGACCGTTACCCCACTGTATCAAAAAAAAAAAACAAGTCAAGGCTTTCTTCTTTTGGTATCGACAAAAAGTAAGCAAAAAAGATTTTCTATTCTTTTTCTGACAGAAGGAAAAGAAACAAAAAGACTGCCCGCACGCGTCCATAAAAAGCAGTCCTTACGCAGCGTATTTATACGGAATCCCGTTGTTACGAAACAACAGATTCCGGATTACAACTTTCCGGCATGACGGCAAGGGGGCCGAAAAACGCAGGGTAACGTGCAGAAAGAACGCATGTAAAACGGCACCAAGCCTTCGGAAATCACCTTGTGGGAGACGGCTGGAGAATATCACTTTATTTGTCCATATACTGTGCACTCCTGCTTGCCTAATACAACGCCTTCTGCACGCCACACTCAACGCCAACCAATTTTTTAACCGAAAATCCGGCGCATACCGCCGGAGAAGTGCTATAATGGGAATATGGAAAACAGTTTGTTTAATTTTGATAAACACCAAGCGTTAGCGTTGGAGACCAATTTTCTATTGGGGATAGACGAAGCTGGACGCGGCCCGCTGGCGGGGCCGGTGGTAGCCTGTGCGTGTTATATTCCCCCCTCGTTGGCCTCCTCTTTCCAAGACGTAAACGACAGCAAAAAATTAACGGAACGCAAGCGTGACGAACTGTTTGACCGTTTAACCCATTCCGACATTTTATACGGCGTAGGTTTCTCTTCCGCCGCCGAAATCGACCATTTGAATATTTTACAAGCCACCTTTTTGGCAATGCGCCGCGCCGCACAAAAATTTTTAAACACGCCGGGAGCAGTCGCACTTATCGACGGCCCGCTGCCCGCCGCCGGCCTGACCATCCGCCAACAACCCGTGGTGGACGGAGACGCCAAATCGCTCGTTATCGCGGCGGCGAGCGTAATCGCCAAAGTAACGCGGGACCGTTATATGGCCGCGCTTGATAAACTCTACCCCAATTATGGTTTTGCCGGACACAAGGGCTACGGCACCGCCAAACACCTGCAAGCCTTGCGGGAATTGGGCCCCTGTAAGGAGCACCGCCGTTCTTTTGCGCCCGTACGGAAGCTGATTACGACCACTATTTTACCATGAACACAAAAGCTATTGGAGCGCAAGGCGAAGAACAGGCCGCCCGCTATCTGCAAGCAAAGGGGTGGAGTATATTGGAACGTAATTTTTCTGCCCCCTACGGGGAGCTGGACCTTGTTGCCAAAGACGGGAAAACGCTTGTATTTGTAGAAGTCAAAACGCGCGCCTACAGCGCCTATGGCGGCCCGCTGATGGCCGTTACTCCGGCCAAACAAAAACGCTTGGCGTTGACCGCTGCGTCATACATTAAAGCCAAAAGCGTAAAATGTGACGGTATCCGATTTGACGTGCTATGCGTCCTGCCGCAAGGAATTGAACACGTGCCCAACGCGTTCTTCCCCGAACGGACGACTTTATAGGAGGAAGTTATGACCCAACTTGATCAGGTAAAAAAAGCAGCCGCCTACATCTTAAAAAAGACAAAAAACTTCAAGCCGGAAATCGCCCTCATCACGGGTTCGGGCTTGGCGGGTTCCATTCCGCCGTTGGAAAAGGAAATTAAAATTCCGTATTCGTCTATCCCCGGATTTTTAAAAAGCACCGTTCCCGGGCATACGGGCAACCTCGTTTTCGGCGTATATAAAGGAAGAAACATCGTGGTTATGCAGGGACGGTTCCACTATTACGAAGGCCACCCGATGAAAGATTTGGCTCTGTCCATCCGCACGTTAAAACTGCTGGGCGTGGAAAAACTGCTCGTTTCCGCCGCCGTAGGGTCAATGGACAAAAAACTAAAACCCGGGTCGCTGTGCGTTTTAAAAGACCACATCAATTTTATGTGCAACAATCCGCTCATCGGCAATCACGATCCTGCCTTCGGACCAATGTTCTTTGACCTTTCCGAAGCGTACGACAAAACAATGCGCAAAACCGCGTTGGCCGCCGCCAAAAAAGCGGGTATCAACGCGGGCGAAGGCGTTTATCTGGCCGCCACCGGCCCGAATTTTGAAACGCCGTCTGAAATCAAAATGTTCCAAAAATGGGGTGCGACGGTGGTTGGTATGTCCGTCGTGCCGGAAGTGCTCGTCGCGCGCCAGTGCGGGATTTTGGTGCTGGGCCTTGCTTGGGTAAGCAATATGGGCTGCGGCATTGAGAAAAAACCGCTCTCCCACGCGCAAACTATCAGCGAAACGAAAAAGATTGAAGGCAAATTCAAAAAATTGTTGGAACTGTTGTTCGTCAAATTATAACTAACGCTTCCCGCGCGGAAGAAACGCCGCGCGGGATTTTTCCGTTTTTATGGCAAAAGACATTAAACGCCTCGGTAAAGAAACGCTCGTTTACGGCACCTCCACGGTGCTCGCGCGTTTGCTTAATTTCTGCCTCGTTCCCTTTTATACCTACTATTTACTGCCCGACCAATACGGAATTGTAGCCACCGTATTTGCGGCGGTGGCCTTGTTTAACGTTGTATTTTTATTTGGAATGGACCAAAGCTATCTGCGCTTTGCCAGCGACGCGCCCGATAAAAGCAAAGTGTTCCGCCAATGTTTTTACGGCGTACTGTTAAACGGCGTCGGACTGGGGCTTTTGTTATGGCTGTTTGCCGCGCCTGCGGCGCGACTGATTGGCATTCCTGTTGGAACCGCGCCGCTTGTGCGGCTGGCGGCGGTCATTTTACTGTTGGACGTGCTGAATATGATTCCGTTTACCAAGCTGCGCTTGGAACGGCGCGCGTGGTATTTTGCGGGCGTGAGAACGGTATCCATTATCGTAAACGTATTATGCAATATCGTCTTTATTGCCCTGCTGCATCGCGGCATTGAATCAATTTTATGGGCCAACGTGTTTGCGTCTTTGGCGTCGCTTATTTTACTCAGCCCGATTGTGTGGCAGGAACTCAAGCAAGGCCGCGCGTTTGAATTTGAACCCAAGCTGGAAAAAGAACTCTTTGCATTTGCGTGGCCGTTTGTACCGGCGGGAATCGCCAGCCTTTTGGTAAGCGTTATCGACAAACCGATTTTGGTGCGCTTGGTGGGGCCGGAACAGGTGGGCGTCTATCAGGCCAATTTTAAAATCGGCGTATTTATGATGTTGATTGTTTCTATGTTTGACCAAGCGTGGCGGCCGTTCTTTCTGGCGCACGCCAAGGACGCGGATGCCAAAGAGACATTTGCGCGGGTGCTGTCGTGCTTTGCGGCGGCGGCCTCGTGGTTTTTACTGGGGCTTGCGCTCTTAATGCCCGTTATCATTAAAAGCAATCTGTTTGGCAATTTCCATTTAATCGCCCCCGCCTATTGGGGAGGGCTTTCCATCATTCCGTTTGTGCTGACGGGATATTTTTTCTACGGGATGTACATCAATTTTATGGTCGGCCCCGTGCTGACGAAAAAAACAAAAGTGCTGATGTGGATTACGCTGTTGGGCGCCGCCGTCAGCATAACAACCAACTTAACGCTCGTCCCGCATTTGGGAATTATGGGAGCGGGCTGGGCCGTGATGTTGAGTTACGCGGCAATGGCGTGCGCGCTGTTTACTTTTACGCAAAGGGTTTATCCCGTTAAATATGAATACAAAAAACTGGCCGGTATACTGTTGGTATGCGCGGCAACAGCGTGGATGTGCCATTGGGCGGGGCGGGGCGGCTTTAGCGCACAGTTACTGACGAAAATCTTTTTACTGACGCTGTATCCGCTTTGGATGTGGCTGATTATTAAAAAAGCCAATTCATAACGCCACTCAACTGAATTTGGAAAATTGTTTATCCTAATAAGCAAGAATGGGCAGAAAAATACTTTCTGCCCGTTCTGCGAATTATAGAAGATAAGTACAGTTGTTATCCCTACCGCACGCTGATAAGCGTCATGTCTAGGGTAATATTCCCATCCTTATACGTCAGTTCGTGCGGAATTTGAACCTCTCCCTGTGCATCCGCCGGCGCATATTCGTTATAAAACAATTCCCCCGTATTGAGCAGCGTTACGCTCTCGGCCGCATACGGATATACAGCCCCCTGCGCATACAACAACCGCGTTTTAACCTCTTTCCCTTGATACGTTACCGTCGTTTTGCCGTCTTTTACGCGGCGGTTCTTGTAAACGCCCACGTCCGACAGCAGCGCGTTTAAAAATTGCGTAATGCGTCCGCGTACGACGGCGGTATCCGCGTCCTTAAATAAATAACGGTATGCTACGCCCTCAGGGCTGACCACCGCGTGCAGCACGCGGTACGCTGCGCCCGTCATTACCATTACGTCGTAATCCTCTTCTCCGATTTTTTTAATCCGCAAGACTCCTTCCAAATAATCTTCGTTCATTTGCCCTGCCACTTTAAAGGCAGCCTGCGTACGCCCGTTCGTAAAATAATTTACCTTTTTGTATTCGCGCACATCCGGCGGAATTTGTTTTACCTGATGCCCTGCGCACGCACATAAAAAAAGAGCAAACGAAAATATTAAAAATTTTTTAAGCATAAACTTCCTCCTTATTATGATATTATAATTATTATGTCCACTCTTGTCCTCTATCTCTTGTGTGCGTGTACGTCGTTTGCAATCACAACAGCCACTTTGCCCGTTTTGCGAAAAACGGCCGCTAATGCATTTTTGGATGTGCCGAACGAACTCAAACAGCACGCAGGAAATGTGCCCGTTTTGGGCGGATGCGGAATTTTACTGGGGATTACCGGCAGTTTAATCCTAATCCGGCTGACGACGGCGTTCCCCTCCGGCACATTGCACACGCTGCGCGGTGTGATTATTGGCGGCGGGCTTATTTTTTTGATGGGGCTGGCCGATGACCTAAAAAAGCCAAAAGGCATCAGCGTCCCCGTCAAACTGCTGATTCAGGCGGCGGCCACCGCGTCTTTAATTTATTACGGGGTGGCAATTCACGCATTTACCTCGCCGTGGATTTCCTATCCGCTTACGTTTCTGTGGGTGGTCGGGCTGACAAACGCTTTTAACCTCTTGGACATTATGGACGGATTATGCGTCAGCCAAGCCGTCGTCTGTACGCTGGGACTGGCAATCATTACGCTGCCTTCCGAATATGTGTACGTCAATTTTGCCGCACTTGCGCTCTTGGGTGCGTGTCTTGCGTTTTGGCCGTACAACCACGCCAAAAAACACAAAATTTTTCTGGGTGACAGCGGATCTAATTTACTGGGTTTTTTAATTGCCGCGCTGTCTATCGGTACGGGCTATTGCGAAAAATCCGACTGGGGCTTTTTGGCTCCCCTGTTTATTTTGGCCGTGCCGCTTTTTGATACGGCCTTCGTTACGCTTGCACGCCTGATAAAAGGAAAAAATCCGATGAAAGGCAGTAACGACCACGCCGCCCTGCGCCTTAAAAAACGGGGGTGGAGTGCGCCCCTCATTTTGCTTATGTTTTCTCTCGCCGGAGTAACCGCCAACGCATTTGCGTTTATGCTGACGCATTGCTGCATCCAAATTGCCTTGGTGCTTTTCCTTGCGGCGGGAGCGTTTGGCGCGCTCGTTACACGTTGGCTGTTACGCATAAACACGGACTTATGATACACGTACACACGCTTATTTTGGGCGGCGGACTGACGGGACTCAGCACCGCTTATCACTTGCAGAAAATCGGCCGGACGGATTATTTACTGGCCGAGCGGGAAAGTGTTTGCGGCGGGCTGTGCAAAAGCGTTTATAAAGACGGTTTTACGTTTGACTATGCCGGCCACCTGCTGCACTTGCACACACCATACGGCAAGAAACTCGTCCGTATGCTTCTAAAGGCCAACTTGCTTCGCCAAGAACGGCGCGCGTGGATTTATACAAATAATGCCCGCGTCCCCTTCCCCTTTCAGGCTAATTTATTCGCTCTGCCGCCGGACGTACGCCAAGCGTGCGTGGACGGACTGGTAAAAGCCGCAAAAGCCCCGCCAAATACGGCTCCAAAAAATTTTAAAGAATGGTGTATAAACGCATTTGGCAAAGGCGTTTACCACGCGTTCATGCGCCCGTACAATACAAAACTCTGGGGCCGCGCGCCCGAAGAAATGACCGCCGATTGGTGCGGCCCGTTCGTACCGCTTCCCGCGCCGGACGAAATTATCAAAAGCGCGCACAAACCGCCGCGCAAAAAATTCGGTTACAATAATTATTTTTACTATCCGCAGACGGGCGGCTGTCAGGCGCTTGTAAACGCACTCGCCAAGCGCGTTACCAATCTGCGGCTTAATTCTCCCGTTTCCCACATTAGTTTGCGCAAAAAAACGGCTGTGATTAACGGAGAAACCGTTTCGTTTGACTATCTGGTAAATACGCTTGCGCTGCCCGCATTTTTAAAATTAGTGACGGACGAACCCGCGCTCACGCGCGCGGCGGAAAAATTAACCGTCCAACCTGTTACCGTCTATAATTTGGCGGTGCGCGGGGCCGGCAAACAACCTTTTAGCTGGATTTACTGTCCCGATGATAAAGACCCGTTCTTCCGCGTGGGTATGCAAAGTTCTTTTTCCCCCAATAACGCGCCGGAGAGCTGCCGCGCCTATTATGTGGAATTGTCAGGAAAGATTCCGCAAATGCCGGCCGCCGAAAAACGTATTTGGAACGCGCTCCTCCAAAAAGGTATAATAGATACAAACGACGAAAAACTGTTTTCCTTTTGGCAATTTTTACCTTTCGCCTACGCCGTTTACGATAAAAACCGCGCAAAAACCGTACAACAAACGCTCGCCCGCTTGGAAAAACGCGGCTGTTTTTGCGCCGGACGATACGGCAAGTGGGAGTATTCTTTTATGGAAACTTCCCTGTTGCAAGGCTTGGAAACCGCAAAAAAACTTGTATAATGAGGTGTTATGAAAGTTCTCGTTTTTGGGGGCAGTTTTGACCCCGTACACAAAGGCCATGTATCCCTGTTCCGCCGCGCGATAAAAGTCATCGCGCCGGACGTTGCGCACATCGTGCCGGCGTACCACTCCCCGTTTAAAGCCAAGTCGCCCACGCCTTTCCGTTTGCGGATGAAAATGCTCAAACAAGCATTTAAAGGCATCGGCAAAAATGTGGTATTTGATGATTACGAACTCAAACAAGGCGGCAAAACATACACCTACCAGTTGGTGCAATACCTTAAAAAATTATATAAAAATCCTGAAATTTACCTGCTTGTCGGTACCGACTGTCTCAACGATTTGCACAACTGGAAAAACCCCGATTTCATTTTTAAAAATGCCGTCGTGGTGGCCGGAAAACGCAAGGGCTATGACGAAAAACCCGCCGGATTCCGCCACGTATTTTTGCCCGGATTTTTCCCCAAACTTTCGTCCAGCCGCGTGCGCGCGCACATTTTGGCCTGCGGGGACGTTCCGGACACCGTGCCCGCGTCTATCGCGCCCATCATACGCGCCAATAAACTCTACGGACTTGAAGTGCATGAATGGTTAAAATCCCACTTAAAAACGAACCGCTACCTGCACTCCAAAAACGTGGCGGAAATGGCCGCCGCTTTAAGCGATATTTACGACGTAAACGTAGAAGCCGCCGTCCGCGCGGGAATTATGCACGACGCGGGGAAAGGATTCTCGGGGCCCGAACTCATCGCGTTTTGCACAAAACGTAAAATCAGAGTGCCGTTTTTCGACGATATCTGCAAACAAGAGCCGTCGCTCCTGCACAGTTTTGTTTCCCGCTGGATTGCCCAAAACCATTTCGGCGTAAAGGACAAAGACGTACTGACCGCCATTTCCGAACACACCTTGGGCAGTTTGAAGATGAGTACGCTTTCTAAAATTTTATTCGTGGCAGATATTTCGTCCAAAGACCGCAAATACAAAGATGCGTTTGTCATCCGTAACTTAGCCTTGCAAGACTTGGATAAGGCGCTTTTGTACGCGGCCAACCGCAAACTGCTGTTTACTATTGACTCGCAAAAATGGCTTTGTCCCTTGGGTATCGACTTATGGAACCATCTTATCAAGCAAGAAAAATAACCGACAGACTGCTGTTGCTTACGCTTCTTGCCGCCATGGCGGGCGCGGCGGTAACGCAGTTTGCTTCTCCCCTGGCGATGAACCTGGCCGGCGGCAGAAAGAGTCCCGTTGAAGTCGTCGTGCTGACGGAACCGGCAATGTTTATTTCTTACACTCCCCAAACACGCAAAGCCTCTGTGCGCGTGCTAAGCAACAAACTGCACCAAAAGAGTCCGCGCGAACGTGCTAAAAAGCTGCTGCAAACGGAACATATTTCCGCCCAAAATATCAAATTTTTTGAACCCGCCCAAACCAACCGAGACCGTTTTTGGAACGGTTTTAAACACGCGTTGTCCTCTTGGCGGTACAATCCGTTTTTGGCCGCGGGTGCGGGGTGGAATTATCTGTCCGCCTACCACCGCCGGCGGACCGATTTATCCCCTTCTGAATTTGCGCTTCTTGCCTTGGAACTGACCCAACTGGAGCCAAGCGATTTTGCCGTTACATTCCCGCCGCGCAAAAAACGCTCCTCCCGCAAAGCGGAACCCGTTCCCGCCGTCGTTCCCGAAATCATAGATATGGCTCCGCGGGCAGAAAAAGACCGTCCGATTATTGTGGAAGTGTTAAATGCCTCCGGACGCAAAGGGCTGGCTTTGGAATTAACGCAATACCTGCGCGAACAGAACGAAAAAGGTCTCCTGCGCGTAGACGTGCTGCAATACGATAATTATCCCACCGCACAAGAAACTTCTTGGCTGGAGAACTACAGCGGCAGAATGGTGCAGGTAAAGCAGTTGGGACAGGCCGTGGGCCTCAACGGGGAAATCCGCACGGGTTCCGCCCCCAACGTTATTTGCGACACGCGCGTCATCTTGGGTAAAGATTTCCGTATGCCGCTGTAACTCTCCCCTTACGGCTAAAAAAATGCTAGACTAAATTGATTGCTTTATATACCGTTTTAATGAGGTGGAAAATGAATATAAAAGAACTCGTTTGTCTGGCGGCGAGACTGGCTGATGACAAAAAAGCCGAAAACATTAAAGTAATTGATTTGTGCGGATTATCCTCTCTGTGCGACTTTATTCTTATCGCCACCGCCAATTCCAAGCCGCATCTGGACGCGGTAGAAGAAGAGATCAGCAAAAAACTCAAAGAAAAAGGTTACTATAAAACCAACCGCGACGGAGCAGAAAGCAACCAATGGCGCGTGAGCGACTACGGTGGATTTCTCGCCCATATTATGACACAGGAAGCGCGTGATTTTTATGCGCTCGACAAAATCTTCAGCTTCGGCAAAGAAATTGATTTTAAAAAACCCGTCAAAAAAACGGTAAAGAAAGCGGCTGCCAAAAAGACTGCCGCCAAAACGACGGCAAAAAAAACAACCGTAAAGAAAGCCGCTCCAAAAACCACGGCTAAAAAAGCAGCCGCCTCCAAAAAAACTTCCGTTAAGAAAACGGCCGCTAAAAAAAATACCGCTAAAAAAGCTGTTACCAAAAAATAAAAATGTTAGAAAAACTAAAACAAGACGTTACGTTGAAACTTGCCAACGCGGAATATTTTAAAGGCTCGGAAATCCCAGCCGTCGAATTTTCCGCCGCGCCCGCCCATACCGGTGCGGACCTGTCAATGACGTGGGCTTTGGCAGCCGCCAAAAAACTGCGCAAAAACCCGATGGAAATCGCCAAAGAAGCGTGCAAAGCCTTGCGCGAGATGACCGTTGTGGCGGACGCGCAGGTTACCGCTCCCGGGTTTATTAACATCAAACTGGATGACAAATTTATCATTACCACGGCGGCCGACCGCCGTTTAAAAGACCGCGAGTGCGACTGCGCCAAACATAACATTTTAATTGAATTTGTTTCCGCCAATCCCACCGGCCCCCTGCATGTGGCCAGCGGACGCGGCGCCAGCTTGGGCGACAGCTTGGTAAAAATTCACCGCGCGCTCGGTTACTCGTGCGACAGCGAATACTACGTCAACGACGCCGGCAACCAAGCCGAACTGCTGGCCGTATCCGTCAAAGCCCGCAAAGAAGGCAAAGAACCGCCGGAAAACGGATACCACGGCACCTATTTAATTGATTTGGCCAAACGGATGCCCGCAGACCTGCCCGAAGAACAATACGGCCGCTGGGCAATGGAAGAACTGATTAAAACCCAGCAGCAGGACATGAAGGATTTCCACGTCGATTTTACGCGCTGGTTCCGCGAATCCGATTTGCACAAAGAAGACGCCCCCAAAAAAGCGCTTGAAGCGTTAAAAGCCCAAGGCTACACGTACGAAAAAGAAAACGCCGTTTGGTTCGGCTCCACCAAAGACGCCGAAGCGCAGGACGACAAGGACCGCGTACTCGTGCGCAAAGACGGCCGCCCGACTTACTTTATGGCCGATATCGCCTACCATAAAAATAAATACGACCGCGGCTATAACACGCTTATAGACATTCTGGGCGCGGATCACCACGGCTATGTACCACGTATGAAAGCCGCCGTGCACGCGCTTGGTAAAGAAGAAAAATCCTTCGTGCCGATTATTCACCAGCTCGTCCATCTGACCGAAGGCGGCCAGCAGGTAAAAATGTCCAAACGCGCGGGGCGCTTTATCACGCTTCGCGAGCTTATGGACGAAGTGGGAACGGACGTGTGCCGCTTTTTCTTCGCCAGCCGCACCCCTAACGCCCATATGATTTTTGATATGGACTTAGCCAAAAAACGCACGAACGAAAACCCCGTTTTCTACGTGCAATACGTACACGCGCGCATCCATTCCATTTTTAAAGCGGCCGCCGAAAAAGGCTTTACCGAATACAACAATGCCCCCACTATCCTTACGCCGCAGGAACGCACACTGATGCTTAAACTGATTTGGTTCAAACAAGTGCTGCGCAGCTGCGTGGCCGATTTAAGCCCCCACCATTTAACAACATACCTTATCGAACTGGCGGGTCTGTTTCACGCGTTCTACGACAACTGCCGCGTGCTGGACGAACAAAACCCGCAGCAGACAAAAGCCCGTTTGTTCATCTGCCAACGGGTAGCGGAACGCATTAAAAAAGGACTGGAATTTATCGGCGTAAGCGCGCCGGAAGAAATGTAGGCCCAAAAACGTCTTTTATTTACAGTAAGAAAAGTCTCTCTCCTTTTGGGAACGGAGATTTTTCTTACTGTGGTATTATATAAGGGGAAATTATATGAAAAAACACATCCGTTTTATCACGGCACTTTTACTTCTGCCGTTTACCTTGCCGGCGCAAGACTTTCCGCAGGCCGAGGAAGATTTTGCCAAAGGCGATTTTACCAAAGCACTTTCCCAGTATGAAAAAATTATCCAAACCGCTACGGGAAGCGACCTGTTGCAAGCCCAGCTGCGCAAAGCTGCCTGCCAATACGGTTTGGGCGAATACGTGAACGCTTATAAAACGATGTACGCATATCCCCTGCCGGAAAACGACCTTTGGAAAGCGCGCTTTCTGCTCTACCGCGCCCAAATGGCGCAGCGTGCGTCCAACCTGTACCGTCCGATTTTAAACGACGGCGAAATTTTAACCGAATCGGCCCAAAAAGATCCCGCCCAATGGACGGAAAACCAATGGAACGCCCAAATCGACAAAGATTACAAAACCCTCTGGGCCTTGCGCGCCGCGCTGATTAACGCGCCGATAGAACACGAAAACTTGATTTTAAACGTAAAAGATACCGATACGCGCCGCATCCCCACCTTATTTGATTTTACAGTACAAAGTTGGCTGCAGTACTTGAAAACCCAAGACGTTCAGCCCATCCCGTTTTCGAAAGAATCCTACGCCTATTTAGACGGTGCCGCCCTGTTAGATAAAAATAACCGCCGCGCGCAAAACGCGCTTCAGACGGCGGAAATTTTGGAAACGGCCTATCTCTTGGACGGAAAAAACCGCCAAAACGCCAAAATCTTCTGGAAAACGGATTACATTAAACTCCCCCTTAATAATGACGCTTTCGCTGTTAAAAATCAACAACAAGCGTTACAGAATGCCGTTACCCAACTGGATTTAGTAAGCGGAAAAACCGCCGTACAACAAAGCTGGTGGAGCAAACTAAAGGGCTATATAGCTCCCTCACCCGGCACCGCATACGCCCGCGGTTACGCCGCGCTGCAAACCGCCCGTCTGCAATTTAACCACAAACAAGCGCCCGAAGCGCTGCAAACGTGCGAATTTGCGTTGGCGAATCTGCCCGCCTCTTATTTTACGCAAGAATGCGCGGATTTAAAAGAAACCATTACCCGCGTTTCTTTAAACTTGCAAAACTTAAACGAACCAATCAACCGCCAAATCCCGTCTTTAAAAATAACGGGCCGCAACCTGCACAACGCTTACTTGCGGCTGTACAAAACCTCTTTGGACGAACTGACCGGACTCTACCGCAAAACAAGCGGAAGGGGTACGCTCAATTCGTGGGACTATTTATCCCGCTTAAATGAAAAAACTCTCGCTGTATTTTTGGACTGCACCCCTTTGCATACACAAACCGTTTCCGTCCCTTACCAGGAAGTCTATAAAAAACAAACCGCCGTTTTTAGGCTGCCCGAACTGGAAACGGGTTTTTATGTGGCGGCCGTTTCTTACGACGAAAATTTTGACCCCAAAACCGCTCCCGTGGAAGCGATTGTATTAAATGCAACGGACTTGGCTTTCTTTACCACCGTCGCCATTGAAGCAGACCCCGCCGATTATACCGCCGTTTTGGGTGCGAAAGACAAAAACTTGCGGCCCAATGTATTTCATCTCTATACCGTCAATTTAAAAACGGGCAAACCGGAGCCCGCCGCCCAGCTTGATATGTTTACCAACTGGCAGGGTGCGCGCCAAAAGGCACAAACGGATCAACACGGTTACGCCGCATTCCAGCGTCCCGTTACCGTTACTGCAGCCAAACACCGCAACTCCCAGTATATTTTAAACACCCTCGCAACAAAAGACGGCTCCGCCGCTTATTCCGCACGTACGCTGTATTTCAACTTTTATAATAACGAGCCCGTCAAACTTTTTGCCCAAACGGACCGGCCCGTCTACCGCCCCGCCCAGAAAGTGCGCTTGTCCGTCAACGCGTTCCAAACGCTGCCGCGCGGACTTAAAACGCTCGGCGGACGGAAGGTTACGTTTACCATTAAAGATCCAAACTATAAAACCGTCTTTACTGCATCCTCCGTATTGGACGAACTGGGTACGGCACAAGCCGAAATGACACTACCCGAAAGCGATCTTTTGGGCCGGTATGAAGTAAATGTATCGCTTGTGGCCGACGGACGCACATACCGTGCGCATCATTCGTTTACCACCGAAGAATATAAACGCCCCGATTACGAGCTGACGCTTTCCGCGCCGGAAAAAGCGTTGGAATACGGCAAGACCGCCGTCGTAACGGGTACGGCCAAGTATTATTTTGGTTCGCCTCTGCAAAACGCGCAAGTCAAATACACCGTCCAACGGCAAGACTATCTTCCTCCCTTCTATTGGTGGCTGCGCATCTTCCGCCGCCCAAGCGAAACGATAGCACAAGGTGAAACGAAAACGGATGAAAAAGGCAACTTTAAAGTGGAATTTACCCCCACAGCCGCAGAAAAAAACGAAGAATTTGCCGAATACATAGTCAAAGCCGAAGCGTTTGACGAAAGCGGACGCGCCATTAACGCCGCCCGCTCCTATAAAGTAAGCGCCAAGCCGCATTTGTTCCAAGTGGAATTTACGCAAGGTTTTTATGACGCAGGAACCGCCGGAACGCTCGCCAAAATCAATTTAACGGATGCGGACGGGCACAGCGTGTCGGGTAAAATCACGGCGGAAGCCGTACGCCTTAAAAACGAATTTCCTCCCGCAACAGAACCCGATCAAGACGGCGAAAGCGACGTTATAGATGAAGTATACTATTACAACACGCCCGACACGTTAAGCTTGGATGATTACTATAGAAACGCAAAAGCCGGACAAACCGTATTTAAACAGGAACTCAACTTTAAAACGGCAGGAGAGCAAATGCTCAGCCTTCCCGCACTGCCGGAAGGAGTATACCGTTTAAAACTCTCGTCAGCCAAAGCCGCGCCGCAAGAAATGGTGTTTGTAGTCGTCAGCGAAAATTCCGCGCTTAACTTGCCGGAAGTAACACTTGTCCAACACCCGCAATATTTCCCCGGCGAAACGATGCGCGTTCTCATCGGTGCGGGCAAACTCCCCGGTTCCAAACGCGTGGAAATCTATCAAAACGGCGGCAAATTTTTGTATAAGAAAGATTTGCTTGGCGGCGGCGTAAGCGTGTATTCGCTACCCGTAACAGACCAGCTGCGCGGCGGCGTGTCGCTGGTATGGTTCGGCGCGGGCAATTACCAAATTTTCCGCGGGGAAACTTCGGCGAATGTTCCATTTGACGACAAAGAACTCGCCGTCACGTTTATACCGCCGGAAACGGTCCGCCCGGGGCAAACCGTCAGTTGGAAGTTGTCGGCTAAAAATGCTTTTGGGGCCCCTGTAAACGGACACGCCAATATTACGGTGTACGATAAATCACTTGATTATTACATTAAAAATACTCCGTCCGTAGCGTTTAACATCTTGTACCCCCAAAGACAGGGACCGGCGGATTTTACCTACAGCAATGTATTTGCCGGCAGCATTTCCTGCAACCGTATGCCTGTGGAAAGCAAAAAACGCTTAAACGAAATCCTTCTGCCTGCGCTAAACCTTCAAATGAGCCGCCAGCATTTCTTCTTAGGAGTGCATAAAAGTATGAATATGGCACGCAGCGCCGCGCCGATGACGGCATCGGCCGGTTCCGCCAAACAAGAAGCGGCCCTTGCAGCAGAAGAAACCTCTTTTGATACGGCGGATTTCGCGCTTAACGATTCCTATCACGATACGGAAGCTGATTTTGGTACGGCGCAAACGACCGAATCTGACAACGGCGCACCGCAAACGGTTGAACCGCGCACGGATTTTTCCGAAACGGCCTACTTTAATTCCCAACTGCCCGTAACGGGCGGACAGGCAACGGTAAAATTTACGATGCCGCAAAGCCTGACCGCGTGGAACATCTTCGGATTCGTACTGACCAAAACCGCCGGTTTCGGCGCGTTTACGGCGCAAACCCTCACCCAGAAAGACTTTATGGTCCGCCTGCAGACGCCGCGTTTCTACCGCGAAGGCGACACCGGCGTCATCCAAGCGGCCGTTACCAACTTAACGAAAAAGAAACTGGCCGTACAAGTAACGCTTTCCGTGCAGCAAGACGGCAAAAACGCGCTGGCAGCTTTCGGGCTGACCAATACGCCGAAAACCGTTTCCGTGGCGGCGGAGTCCACCCAGTTCGTCACGTGGGAAATTGCCGCGCCTTCCGCACCTGCGCTCTATACGCTGACGGCTGCCGCCCGCGCCGGAAAATCGGCCGATGCGGAGCAAAAAACGCTCCCCGTTCTGGCGGGCAAAACCCGTCGGCTGGCCACCGTCAACAAAGCGCTCAAAAACGGCAAAAACACGCTGACGCTCGACGAATTGGACAACGTCGACCCCAAGGACGTGGAAACGATCGCGCTGACGGTAAACCCGAGCCTCGCGCTTTCAGTGCTTAGCTCAATGCCCAACCTGCTTACGTCCCCGTACAAAGACTTGGTTTCCACCTTAAACCGCTACGTGCCGCTGGCGGTAGTCAACAAGTTCTATACCACGTACCCGCAGCTGAAAGAAGCCGTCAAAAAACTCCCCAAACGCAACGGACGCACCGCCGCTTGGGATGAAAAGGACCCCTTGAGACTGACGCTTCTTGAACAAACGCCGTGGCTGCGCCAAGCCCAAGGACGCAAAGAACACGCAGACAATATCATTGATTTGTTCAACGCGCAACTCGTTTCGTCCACGCTTGCCAAAGAAATGAAACAAATCGCCAAATTTCAAAATGCAAACGGCGCGTTTACGTGGTTTGCGGGCGGACCGGACGATGATTATTTGACGCTCTATGCGCTCTCGCAATTTGCGCAGGCACTCGCTTACGACGCCCAAATTCCGCAGACGGAAGCCACAAAAGCGTTTGCGTATATCGTCCCCCGAATCGAAAAACGATTGCAGGAAGATAAAGAAGGCGCCGTCGGTGCGGTTTCCTACGCGTTGTATGCGGCGTATACGCTGTCCGCCTTTCCGCCGCATTGGGCGCAAACGGCCGAAGCCAAGCCGTATATCAAACGCTGGACCGACTATGCGGACAAACAATCCCGCTTTATGACGCCCTTAGGCCAAATTTACGCCGCCGCCGTCTACCACCGTTTGGGAGACGACGTTAAAGCCGCGCGGTATTTAGAAACGGTACTCTCCCGTATGAAACAGGATGATTTGTCCGGAGCGTACTTTGCGCCCGAACCGCAAAGCTGGATTTGGTACAACGACACGCTGTCCACCCAAACCGTTACGCTGCAAACCCTGCTCGAAATGAAACCTGATTCGGACAAAATCGACCCAATGACACAATGGCTGTTATTCAACCGCCAAGTAAACGACTGGACCGACACCAAAGCCGCCGGGCAGGCCGTATTTACGCTGTTAAACGTAATGAAAGCCAAAGGGGCGTTATCGCTCCCCTCGTCCTACAACATTAATTGGGCGGGTGAGCAAAAAGCGTTGACCTTTGAACCGTTTGACTGGACCAAAGACCTTCAATTTACGCGTACGGGAAGCGAAATTACCCCCGCCGCGTTTACGGCTACGGTCGCCAAACAAGGCAAGATGACCGATTTTGCTTCTTTAAGCGCAGTCTATCAATCTTCGGACGCCAAGGCCTCGCCCAAAGGGATTCTTAACGTATCGCGCGAATACTTCCTGCGTAAACAACAAGGAGACGAAATTCAACTGCGCCCGATTAAGGATTTGTCGGAAGTGACCGTCGGAGATGAAATAGACGTGCGCTTGACGCTGACCACCAACAGCGCGTTTGAATACGTCCACCTGCAAGATCCCAAACCCGCCGGATTTGAAAGCGAAGAGCTGCTTAGCGGCTGGGAATGGGGCAACGTACGCTTCTACCGCGAAAACCGCGACGCAGCCACCCATTTTTTCATTAATTGGCTCCCGAACGGTACGGTAACGATGCACTATATCCTGCGCCCGACGGTATCCGGAAAGTTCCACGCGCTTCCCGCTCAGGTGCAATCGATGTACGCGCCCGAGTTCGGCGCACACTCCGCAAGCGAAACGCTGAGTGTAACCAAATAGGTTTTTAAACGAAAACGGTCTCCCTTTTGCGGGAGGCCGTTTTTGTATCAAATACGCAGCACAGACACACAATATTTATCATTATTTTTCGTCTAAATTGCCTTGAAAAAAAACCTTTCGTATATTATAATAAAGTATACATTTTAAAGGAGTGTTTATGTCCGATGCATTATCCGTTTTAAGCCCCATAGATGGGACTACCGTTCCCCTGGAACAAACGCCTGATCCCGTTTTTTCCGAACTTATGCTGGGAGACGGCCTAGCCATAGACCCTTCTTCCAACGCCGTACTCGCCCCCTTTGATGCCACCGTTTTAAACGTCAATAAAAACAATCACGCCGTAGTTTTATCCTATAAAGGAATTGAACTTTTAGTACACGTAGGATTGGAAACCGTCGCCCTGAAAGGCGAAGGTTTTAAATCCTTTGTAAAAGCAAAAGACCAAGTAAAAGCCGGACAAAAATTGCTGGAGTTTAATTTACCGCTTCTGCGCCAAAAAGCGGCCAGCCCGCTAGTTTTAGTGGTCGTTACTTCTCCGGAAGGAACACCCGCCGCAGGAAAAGCCTCCGGTCAAATAAAAACGGGCCAAACGCTTTTTTCCGTGCCTTTGCCCGAAGAAAAACAAGAGCAGACACTCCCTGCCGGTGCGTTTGTGGAATCGGCTCCGCTTACGCTGATTAACGTACACGGCTTACACGCGCGGCCGGCGGCGGTACTGGCTAAACTGGCGGGAAAATATCCGCATTTAATCCAAGTCGTCCACAAAAATAAAACCGCCGACGCAAAAAGTATTGTTGCATTAATGGGGTTGGCACTTTCGTACAATGACAGCGTTACCCTGCGCGTATCCGGCCCGAAAGACCAAGCCCTTCAAACGCTTGCCCTGTTGGAAGAAGCGTTTAAAAACGGATTCGGCGAAAAACCGTCCGGCGGGTTTACGCTTTCCTCCTCCGAAACAAAGACGCAAGCGGATTTTTCTACCCCCGTTACCCTGCGCGGTCTGTGCGCGTGCGGCGGCCTCTCCCGCGGAAAAGCATTTCCACTGACGGTAAAAAACCTGTCGTTTGAAGAAAACGCCCAAAACCCGCAAGCAGAAAGCGAGCTTTTGGAACAGACGCTTCTTACGCTGGCGCAAAAACTGGAAAGCCAAATTGCCGCCGAAACCAACTCCGAATCGCGCGACATTTTAAACGCGCATCTGCTTTTGGTAAAGGATCCGCTGTTGGCCGATGCCGCGCGCAAAACCATCTGGCAAGGCAAAACCGCCGCGTTTGCGTTTAACTCCGCTATCCGCCGCAGCGTGGATATTCTCAAGAAAACAAACAACCGCTTTTTAATGGAACGCATTGCGGACTTAAAAGACATCCGCCGCGAGGTGCTTACGCTGTTAACGGGCGCGGCAAGACATACGCCCCAAGTTCCGCAAGGCGGCGTAGTAGTGGCGCAAGACCTGCTTCCGTCCGACGTAGCCTGCCTGCCGGAACATACAGCCGGCGTCCTGCTGGCAGCCGGTTCCCCCACCGCACACGCCGGAATTTTACTGCGAAACCGCGGGATTCCCGCACTGGTACGCGCAGGAGACACTGTCTTGCAGATTCCTCCGCAAACCGATATTTTGATTGACGCCGACGCAGCCAAAGCTATTGCCGCGCCGGACGAAACCCAAATCCGCGAATTTACGGACCGTTTAAACCGCTTTGGCGAAGAAACCCAAGCCGCCGACGCTGCCGCCTGCGAACCGGCCTGCACGCAAGACGGCGTGCGCATTTTAGTGGAAGGGAACGTCTCCGGTCCGGCCGAAACGGGGCGCGCCGCCAAAAGCGGAGCGGACGGAATGGGCCTCGTACGCACTGAATTTTTATTCCAAGGCCGCGCCTTTATGCCCACGGAAGACGAACAGCACTCCGTCTACCAGGCAGTGCTTGACGCGGCGGGCGGAAAAACCGTTACTTTCCGCACGTTAGATGCCGGCGGAGATAAACCGCTGCCGTTCGTGGACATCGCGCCGGAAGAAAACCCGATCGTCGGCATACGCGGCGTACGCGCATTTTCCAAAAACCAAGCGTTCTTCCGTACGCAGCTGCGTGCGCTTCTCTCCGTACGTCCGCTTAAAAATATCCGCATTATGCTGCCGATGATTACCTTTGCCGAAGAAGTGGATTTCTTCAAAACTCTGATTGCCGAAGAATCCGCCGCACTGGGTATTAGCGAATCCGTGCAAACGGGCATTATGGTGGAAGTTCCTTCCGCCGCCTTGACGGCGGAACGGCTCGCGCAAAAAGCGGATTTCTTTTCGCTTGGCACCAACGATTTAACGCAATACACGCTGGCGATTGACCGCGGACACAAAGAACTCAGCGCCAAGGCCGACCACCTGCACCCCGCCGTATTAAAATTGATTGATATGACGTGCCAAGGTGCGCAAAAACACCACAAGCCCGTGGCCGTATGCGGCGCAATGGCGGGCGACGCGGCTGCCGTGCCGCTTTTAATCGGGCTGGGCGTAACGGAGCTTGCTGTCGGAGCGGGCGCGGTGGCGCGGACCAAAGAACTGGTGCGCCGCCTGGACAAAACCCAATGCCAAGAAACCGCCAAACACGCATTAACCTTGGCCGACGCACAGGAAGTACGCGCAATCGTCCGCGCAAAATTTGGCGTATAACCCACAAACACCGGAGGACTTTTATGAACGCCGTAAAACATTTTGCCGCCCAAGCGGGCGGTGCGCTTGTTAAACTGGGCAAAGCGCTTATGCTCCCCATCGCCGTACTGCCTATCGCCGGACTCCTGCTCCGGCTGGGCCAGCCGGATTTGTTAAACATTGCGTTTATCAGCCAGTCGGGCGCGGCCGTATTTAACCACCTGCCCGTCATTTTTGCCGTCGGCGTGGCAGTCGGTTTTGCCAAAGAAAGCCACGGCGCGGCGGCGCTCGCGGCCTTTATCGGCTACGTGATTATGACCGCCGCCCTAGAAGCGCTTGATCCGTCCATTAATATGGGCGTGCTGGGCGGCATTTTGGCGGGCGTTATCGCGGGCGCGCTGTACAATAAATACAAAGACATCAAACTGCCTTCTTACTTGGCCTTTTTCGGCGGACGGCGTTTTGTGCCCATTATTACGGGCGCGGCTTGTTTGCTGGCCGCGGGCGCGGCATATTTTATTTGGCCACCCATCGGACGCGCCATTTCCGCATTCGGGGATTGGACGATTGCTTCCGGAAACGTCGGGCTGTTCTTCTACGGACTCGCCAACCGCCTGCTTATTCCGCTTGGCCTGCACCACATTTTAAATAACTTCGTATGGTTTCAATTCGGCGATTTCGCCACCGTACAAAACGGTATTGATACCGTCGTACACGGCGATTTGACCCGCTTCTTCGCGCGCGACCCGCAAGCGGGAGCCTTTATGGCGGGATTTTTCCCCGTAATGATGTTCGGCCTGCCCGCCGCCTGTTTGGCGATGATTAAAACCGCCGATTCCAAACGCAAAAAAGCCGCCGCCGGCATTTTACTCTCAATGGCCTTAACATCCTTTTTAACAGGAATTACGGAACCAATTGAATTTGCGTTTATGTTCTTGGCGTTTCCGCTTTACGTATTGCACGCCGTACTGACCGGATTATCTATGGCGCTGATGAACATTTTGGACGTAAAACTCGGATTTACCTTCTCGGCGGGACTTTTTGACTACCTGTTAAGCGGCGGCATCGGCAAAAACGCGCTGATGTTAATCCCCGTGGGGCTGGTCTACGGGCTGATTTATTATTTCCTGTTTGTATTCGTCATTACGAAATGGAATTTAAAAACTCCCGGGAGGGAAGAAGAACCCGCAGCCGAAGAAGCTGTTGCCGAACGGCCTCAGCCGGAAACGGCAACGGCGCAAGATACTCCCTTAACGCGCGGACAGCAGTATGTACAGGCGTTAGGCGGGAAAGAAAACATCGCCTCGCTGGGAGCCTGTGCCACGCGGCTAAGGCTGGAGGTCAAAAATCCGGATCTTGTAAATACAAACACATTAAAACAACTGGGTGCGCGCGGCGTGGTAAAAGGCGCGGCAGGAAGCGTGCAGGTGGTTATCGGGCCGGAAGCCGATATGCTGTGCGACGAAATAAAACCTTATTTAAATTAAACGGAGAAAAGCGGTATGCGGTTAGTAGTTACAAATATGAATTTGGGCCTTTGGGCCGCGGCGTACATTAAAGAAAAGATCAACGATTTTCAACCTACGCCCGAAAAACCTTTCGTGCTGGGGCTTCCCACGGGCGGCACGGTGGTGGATATGTACGCCAATTTGCGTTTGTTTTATAAAGAGGGCCTTCTTAATTTTCAAAACGTCGTTACATTTAATATGGACGAATACGCCGGCCTGCCGCCCGATCACCCCCAAAGCTACCACAGCTATATGCGCCGCCACTTGTTTGACGAAGTAAACCTCCGCCCCGAAAACACCCATATTTTAAACGGACTTGCCGCGGATCCGCAAGCGGAATGTAATGCGTTTGAAGCCCAAATCGCCAAGTTGGGCGGGATAGATTTATTCGTCGGCGGCATAGGTCAAAACGGGCACATCGCTTTTAACGAACCGTACTCCGCGTTTAACACGCGCACGCGGCTTGTAGAACTGACGCCCGATACGCGCCGTGCCAACGCGCGTTTTTTTAATAATGACCTGGCCCGCGTGCCCGAAAAAGCGCTGTCGGTGGGAATCGGCACGGTAACGGACGCAAAAGAAGTATTGTTTTTAGCTTCGGGCGAAAAAAAGGCGCAGGCCGTCGCACGGCTGATGCAAGAGGGCCAAGATCTTGCGTGGCCGCTAACCGCCTTAAAATTGCACCCGAAAGCCACCCTGCTCGCCGACCCGAAAGCTTGTTCTCTACTTACAGGAACACCGCGCCAAACACTTGACCGTCTAATGAGCGAACAACCTAACGAAGCGCATTGGACATTGGAAACGGAGGAAGCGTGAGCGCCTCTTTTGTTCTTCAAAATGTCCGCGCCGTACTGAAAGACGGCCTCTTGCCAAACGCTTCCATTTGGGTGGAAAACGGGTATATCCGCCGTATCTTTCAGGCGGAAGAAACCTTGCCGCAACCCCTTTGCGCTTTGCCGCATACCGACGGACAGAACGCCTTGGCGCTGGCCGGATTTATTGATGTACACATTCACGGTTTTGCGGGATTCGGGCCGGAACAGGCAACCGCGCAGGCGTTGTGGGAAATGTCAGCCCGTCTGGCGCGTGAAGGCGTTTGCGCGTTCTGCCCTACGCTGTATTGCGCAAAACCGCAGGAAATGGAGCAGCTGCTCCGTACGCTCGCGCCGGCCCTCGGCAAAGAAACGGGCGCCAAAATTTTAGGCTTTCACTTGGAAGGCCCCTTTATTTCTCCCGCCAAGCCCGGGGTAATGAAACCGCAGGACATCGCCCCCGCGGATATAAATGTTTTCAAACGGCTGTACGACGCGGCGGAAGGGAAAATTGCGGCTATGACGCTGGCCCCCGAACTGGCCGGTATCGGGCCCGTAATTGAGTTTTGCTTGGAGCGCGGCATTTTGCCGCAAGCCGGACATACCAACGCTACATATAACGAATTTCTAACGGGCGCCGCGCGCGGCGTCACGCACGCCACGCACCTGTTTAACGCGATGAGTCCGTTTACCCACCGCGCCCCCAACGCCGCCGGAGCGGTACTGTTGCACCCCAAGATTTCGTGCGAAATCATTGCCGACGGCGTACACGTCCACCCCGACGTAGTATCATTTCTAAAACGCGTAAAACCCATAGAAAATATCGTGCTGGTAACGGATGCGTTAAAACCTACGGGGCAGACCGAAGGCCCCTTTATCGCCAACGGAGAAGAAGTGATTTTTGACGGCGGCGTGTGGAAACGCAAAGCGGACGGCGTAATCGCCGGCTCCGCGCTAACAATGGCGCGCGGCGTGAAGAATTTAGTGGATTTCGGGTATACGCTTGATGAAGCCGCGGCCTGTGCGTCTGCCAATCCGGCTCGGCTGATGAAACGGCCCCAAACGGGCCGCTTAGCCGAAGGGTTTACGGCGGACATTGTTTTATTGGACGGGAATTTTAAGCCCGTAAAGACGTTTATTCAGGGACGGGAAGTAAAATAAAAGGAGGTTGCTCTACGCTTCCCCCTAAAAATTAAAAAAAGCCGACTAAGTTGCGGAGGTTATTCACTTGCTCATTCTCCCCCTCCGGACTATTCCGTCCAACAATCCGTACAATCCCCCGCACCGGGCCACGAAATACAGCGGGCGTTTCCGTGAGAGTTAAATCCAAATTTTTTACACCACGTATTACTGGAAGTTTCAAAACACGTTCTGCGTCCTTCATTAAAAGACAGCACATAATAAGGAGAGGTTTTTCGGCTATATGCCGCTGGACGGCCGTTTTCAATAAAATACTGAAAATATTTCGTATTAAAAGATGTTCCCGACACATCTGCTCCGTTTTCGTCCTTAAAAGAAACACTCAATTCTTCAAATGGATAATCTGCGTTGGTTGTTCCTGCTTCCATATTTTTTATTTCCAATGCGTCTTTAATGGACTTCAACGTCGTCCACGCTTCCGCCGCGCGGGATTTTTCCACCGCCGTCGTATACTGCGGCAACGCTACAGACGACAAAATACCGATAATTAATACAACGACCAATAATTCAATCAGTGTAAAACCTTTCATTTTATTTCCCTCCATCAAAAAAGTCATCCCAATTCGTTTCTGCACTGGAACTACCGATTTTAAGCGAACAAACCCTAATCGGGAGATCTCGCACAGAAACACTACGGAATAACCCTATCGTATCAAAAAAAAAAACGGGTCAAGGCTTTCTTCTTACTTTTTGTATCGCCAAAAAGTAAGCAAAAAACTCGCAGGCCAGATCCTATAAAACGCACTCTCGGCGGATGTTTTTACAACTCGCTCCGCTCAAACAAGTAAAAACATTTTTCCGCCTTAAGGCGTTTTATAAACAGGATATAGGCCTGCAAAAGGCAACGGCAAACGCTTTTTATAAACAGGCTAAGGGAGGAACATACAGCAACACGAGTTTTATAGACGGGTCAAGGGGAAGCTGGGCCCCCTTTCCCACCGCACTCCTCTGATTACTTGAGCCACACTATTTTAGAAATGACGCGAACGAATGAACGGCAACAAATAAGCGGGAGAGCCCATGCTGAAACATCACGGGATGACTTTATCAACAGACTAGATTCCTGATTACAACCTTCCGGAATGACGCGGCGCATGGTTCCGCAATGACCTAAAAGGTGTTTCCGGAATGACGCGGCGCGTGGTTCCAGAAAGACATCGCGAGGGCTTCCCAAATGACGACAATTACACCATTCATTAAGCCGTCATTCCGTAGTGTCCTTATACGGGATCTCGTCGTTATGAAACAATAGAGTCCTAACTATAACCCTCCGGCATGACATAACTGTATCAGCGGCCAAAATAGCAAGAACGGGCGGAAAATAATTTTTCGCCCGTTCTACAAATTACGCAGTTGATACTAGCCGCTATTTAACACTTACGTTAAAAGCAATGTCCTCCCGTAAGCTGTTATGCACCGGACACTCCTGCGCCGCCTGCGCATAAAATGCTTTTTGATCCTCTTTCAAGCATTCAGGAAATGAAAATTTGACTTTTATCGCAGTTATGCGGGTATGTTTATCGTCAAATACCGGTTCTAATGTTACTTCCGCTCCGCTTACGTCTTCCCCGCGTTTGGATGCAATAAATCCCAGCTTCGTCATCATGCACGCTCCTAGTGCGGCACATAACAATTCCCCTGGGTTCATCTCACTGCGCGGATCAATAAAGGCGGTTTTTACGTGCGCAGCGGAATCCACTAAAATTCCCGTCGTTTCTAAATTTTTGCCTAATGTCGTTTTGATAATTGCCATATTTATTCCCCCTTCAAGATACTATTAGAATAAGAATGTGTTTATTCTATGGCAACCATTTTTTTATATTAGACGGTTACGGTAATTTGTATGTAATATGCCGCATTTCCCGTTGGTTGTTGCGGATGGAAAAGTGGAGCTCATCCCCTGACAGCAATTCAAAATCTCCAAACGCCAGTTCGCAATGATCATCGGAATATGGATGGGGATAATTACGCAGTTCTTGGACAAAAACTATTTCCCCGTCGCGAAGAACCGATACGGCATACACTCTTTCAGACGGAAGCAACTTGCCGATTGACCAACCTCTAAACGATAAATCGCGCGAAAAACTGTAGCCGTTTTCTAAATAGCGGTTGAGCAAAAGCGGTAACCCCTTGGACATATTGACGGCAAAACTCCGCGGCAGTCCCTCTGCTACTTCACAGCTGCCGACATGCATTCCTACAACATTCCATTGGCCATCTATCTGCTGAACGACGGGAGATCCGCAGTAACCGTTGATATTAAACGGATTGTTTACGTCTTCCCCAAAGATACGGCGGTCCGCCGTCAGCCCAAAACCTTCCGCATTAAATAGATAACGTTCCATCGGCAAAATTTCTTCCAGACCAGAAACGCGTCCATAAACGTATCCAAACGAATACGCCTCTTTATTTAACATCGGCGCTCCGATGGAAAGCGGCTGCACAAACGGCGCTTCCTCCTGCGGAAACTCTGCCAAAGAAATATCCAGCGAATGCCACCCTGCGTTGCCGTTCGCAACTATACTGATTTCACGTTCTACCGGCTGCCGGTTTTCCCCTATAAAACGGATTAAACGCCGCGAACCGGCAACTCCACCGATATGATACGGCATCGCCACCCATAAACGCCGATGAGAACTAACGATAAACCCCGTCCCCAACACTTCCGACGCACCGGGGCGGGAAATTTGCACCAATCCGCGGGAAACTTGGCTTATTAATTTTCTTTGCGTAAAGGCCTGACGCGCCAATTGAATACTCCGAACCGACACAATACTCTTCACTCCGCGCGCCAAACCGCCCTGCGCATATAATGAACCACACGCAAGATAACAACACAACAGTAAAAATAAACATTGAAAAACCTTCATATAGCTATTGTGACAGATTTTTGTCCAACGTACCAGAGTCAAAAGTCCTATTCGCCGCTAGGACCTCAGATCCTAGGTTTACATTCGGCCTGTTTTGTAAAGTTTCAAAAAAATGCTGGCCAAAGAACGCCAAAATTATTATTATAAATTATATTTAGTATAAGGAGTATAGTAAATACACGATAAGCCTTAAACGCGGCTTACAAAAAATTTAATTCTGTTTTTGGAACCGTATGCGGAATACGGTGCGCTGACGGGATACCGGCGGCACATTTTCCCTCCAAAAACAGCCGATTCAGACACAGTATATCCGAGCTGATCCCTTGGGTGTACTGTGTCGAGTGCTTCCCGCCATATTTTATATGGCGGGGGCCGCGGCTGTTATGATTTGGGTTAGGGAAAATGGCTCAAACATAACAGCCGTTTTTGTTTGCCCGAAAACAGAATAAGGAGAAAAAAATGAAGAAATCGGGCTTTACCTTAATTGAATTATTGGTGGTGGTGTTAATTATTGGTATTTTGGCGGCGGTGGCGTTGCCGCAGTACCAAAAAGCGGTGTTTAAGTCAAAATGGACCGAAGCTATGATGAATTTAAAAACACTAAAGAATGCAATAGAAGTGTGTGAGATGACAAATGGCAGAGCAAATTCATCAAATCCGAGTCATCCTTGTTTTGATAGTTCAAATCTTGATATTTCTTTGGGGGAGGAAGACGGAGGGAATTTCCATGGAAGAAATTTTATTTATCATATAGATAGAGGCGCGCTTAGTTCCGATAGTACTATAGCTGCAGGCGCTCATCCTTCTTTTGGCGAGAATCGAGGCCGCTACGATCTGTGCCTATGTATATATGATGATGGACATTTTGCAATGAATCAAGCTGATTGTATTGATGATAGTTCGCCCAGTTTTGATTATGCGAAAGCTTTGAATATACAAAAAGATGAAGATTGTACCTGCTGTTAACAGTCAAAATCGTTTATCAATGCATGAACAGTAGATGATAACTCGCTTTTTGTGAAGAACTTGATATTTTTGACTCTAAAGAAAATAAAACAAGGTCAAAAAAAGAAGGATGCTTTCAAAAAATAGGTTCTCATTAGAACATACAGGGAACGACTTGCACTCCGGTTTGTTTTTTGACAGGCCAATTCTCCATATCGGAGCTCGCCCCTGCGGTTCGCGCCTCAAACAAAAACATCGCTCCGCCTTTCTCGTCCTAACACGGCATAAAGCAGTTTATGCCGCTCTCGGGGGCCCATGCCAATAAAAAAGCACCCAAACGGGTGCTTTTTTAAATGGCTCCCATGCCTCGGCTTCCGGTAAAATTCCTGACGGAATTTTCCTGCAGCCCGGGCTCGCGGTTTTTGCCTTTCGGCGCAACCACGCGCCTCAAACAAAAACATCGCTCCGCCTTTCTCGTCCTAACGCGGCATAAAGCAGTTTATGCCGCTCTCGGGGGCCCAAGCCAATAAAAAAGCACCCAAACGGGTGCTTTTTTAAATGGCTCCCCGAGTAGGACTCGAACCTACAACCTACCGGTTAACAGCCGGTCGCTCCACCATTGAGCTATCGGGGAAAAATTTGTTTTTTGTGCGTCTCATTCTTACTACATAGATATTGTATGAAATAATTTTTATTTTGTAAACAATTTCTTTTGCTCCGACGATAAAACCTCCCAAAAATCTTCTTTCTGCCGCGCCAAAACGCTCACAAAAACAAGCGCGCCGAATAAAAACAAAAGCCCTTCCAGCATCGGCGCAAGTCCGCCCGCGTGTATCCACGCGGCCAAGCCCAATACACACACGCTTTCCACCGCATACGTCAGCGCCGCAAACAATCCCAATGTTTTGCTTCTTCGTTCAGGCGAAGTCCGCAGCAAAATAACGCTCTTTATCATCGCCAAAAACGCGCCGAACGGCAGCCCGCATAACGATGTCGCCCCCAGCACCACCCAAGCGGGAAGCGGAAAATATAACACCGCCACCGATAAAAAATATCCCAAATAATTAAACGTCAGCAATTTGAAAAAAGTAAATCTTTCCGCGCGGGCGGCAAATACGAACGCGCCCAGAAACGCGCCGAGACCAAACGATGCGCCGAGCAGACCCAAATAAACCGACGAAAATCCGCGTTCATAAATATAGGTAGGCAATAAAACTAACTCCCAAGACTGCCCCAAAATAAACGTCGGCACGGTAAACAGAATGGGCAGCCACAGCATACGGTCGGCGCGGACGGCCCGCCACACTTCCCCGTACGACGGCGACGCGCGCAGCTGACGCGGTTTACGGTGCGAAAACATCACAAGGCACAGCGTCACGATGAGCGCGCAGAATACGGCGCACCACACCCAAGCGGCCAGCAGCCCGTACAAGGCAATTACCGCGCCGCACAGCACCGGCCCCAACACGGACATGAACCCGTCAAACGCCTCCACCAACCCTGCTGTTTTGGACAGCGGTACGCCCGCATAGCGCGAAAACGTGGGCGACAACGCCGTACGCGCCAATTCCGCCGGCGCATCAAACACGGAGCTGATAAAAACAATTCCCCCCACCAAACAAGGATAATCCTTGCCGAAAAAAATCAATACGGGAATGGAAGACAGGAGCAAAAACTGGACCGCTTCACACGAAAGCATGGCTTTAGAACGGCCGATTTTTTCAATAAACCGCGCGCCGAAAACGGCTGAAAAGATATTGGGCAGGAGCGAACAGAACCCCACAAATCCCGTCCACAGCACGCTGCCGGTGGAGGACAACACATACCACGGCAGCAAAAGCTGCATAAACTGGTTCGTCAGCGACGACAGCGCATTCGTCGCCAAAATCAGCCGAAGCGGCGTTTTTACGGAATTTTTAGTGCTATTTAGCATATTGCATCCTAGAAAAAATTATATAAAATGATAACTGTAAAGGGGGATTTTATGGCAGAGTATAAAGACTATTATAAAATTTTGGGCGTAAATAAAAACGCCTCGGACGCAGAAATCAAAAAAGCGTTTAAAAGTATGGCGCGCAAATACCATCCGGATATGCATCCGGAATCGGAAAAAGCCAAAATGACCGAAAAATTTAAGGACATCAACGAGGCTTATACCGTCCTGTCCGATAAACAAAAACGCACCATTTACGATCAGGTCGGCGAGCAAGGCTACCAGGATTACGCCCGCGGCGGGGGCACATCGTCCCGCACGCGCGCCGGCGGAGCCAACCCGTACCAACAATATCAGCAATACTCCTACGGCGGCGGGCAGGACTTTGGCGGTTTTGGCGGAGCGCAGGGCTTCTCCTCCGGCGGAGGCAACGCGGATTTCAGCGATTTTTTCCAAAGCATTTTCGGCGGAATGGGCGGCGGCGGGTTTGCCGGATTCGGGCAGAATTTCGGCCGCAGCGCAGCCTCAGGCCAAGCGGCGGGCGACGTGGAAGCCGAACTGGCCCTTAACTTGGAGGACGCCCACCGCGGCGGCAACATGCAGCTGACGCTGCCTAGCGGACGCACGGTGACGGTTAAATTTCCGGCCGGCGTAAGCGAAGGCAAAAAAATCAAACTCAAAGGAATGGGCAATCCCACGCGGCGCGGCAACGGAGACTTGTATTTAATCATCAAAATCCGCCCGCACGCGATGTTCCGCCTGGAAGGAGAGAATTTACACGTTCCCGTGACCATTATGCCGTGGACGGCGGCCTTGGGCGGTACGATTTTCGTGCCTACTTTGGACGGCCCCGTTAAAGTAAAAATTCCGGCCGGCACGCACAACGGCAAAAAGCTCAAACTAAGCGGCAAGGGACTCAGCGCAAAAGGCAGCCTGTACGTTACGCTGACGATAGACGTCCCCCGCACGCTGACGCGGGAACAAAAAGAGCTGTTCACACGCTTGGCGCAAACCGCTTAAACGCGGAGACTAAAAAACGCGGTCAAACGGCTGCGTTTTTATACAACCGTAAAAAGTATAATATGAATACGTTTTAACAAGGAGAATTTAATATGACTACCATTACTTGCACATATACGGGCGACGGAGAAACCAAACTCGTCCACGGCCCGACCGGCTCTGTTCTGGAAACCGACCTTCCGCCCGACAACGGCGGTAAAGGGCGCCGTTTTTCTCCCACGGATTTACTGGCCTCGGCTTTTGCTTCATGCATACTGACGATTATGGGTAAAATGGCCGCTGTACGCAAAGAAAATTTTGCGGGAACCCACATCTCTATTGATAAAGTGATGGCTGACAAACCGCGCCGCGTAGCCGAATTTGTATTGGACATTACGTTTCCCGCCCACTTTACCGACGAGCAGAAGAAACTGTATCTTTCCGCCGTCAATACGTGCCCCGTCCACCAAACGCTCCATCCGGACGTAAAAGTGACGGTCAACGTCAAATAACCGCTCTGTGTGACAAATCCCCGACGGCCCAAGTCGGGGATTTTTATGGCTTTACCGTTATTTTGTAATATTTTAGAAATTCCTGCGTATTAATAGATGACGGCTCCAAACAGGAACGCTTATGAATTTTGAGGATTATTATAATACCTTCTTTACGCGCGTGTACAACTATGCACGGTACCGTTCTTCCGGCCCGCAGGAGGCCGAAGATTTAACCTCGTGCATCTTTGAAAAATTGTACCAACGCTTTGAAGAGTATAATCCGCAAAAAGCGACGTTGGAAGTATGGACGTTTATGCTGGCCGGCAGCGCGGCGGCGGACTATTTCAGACGCAAAAAAATCCGCCGTTTTTTCTCGCTGAGCACGGAGCAGGAGGCCGAAATCCCCTCAGGCGAAACGGCAGCCGGCGCGTTGGAACAAGCCGAAGCCGAACAACAGCTGCACCACGCCCTCCTTAAGCTGACGGATAAAGAGCGGGAAATTGTCAACCTGCATTTTTACCAACGGCTGAAACAGCGCGAAATCGCCGCCGCAACGGGCATGACGCCAAGCAATGTGGGCGTTATCCTGCACCGATCCGCCAAAAAATTAAAGCAGTTTTTAGAAAACGGAATATGAAAAGAACAGCAGCCTGTAAAGAACTTCAAGCGGGGTTTACGCCGCTTCCCAATTCCCGCACGCGCGTATGGAACCGTTTGCAAACCAAGCGCCGCGGGATAGGGGAGCGTCCCGCCGTGCGTTGGGCGTTTGCCGCGTGCGTAACGCTGATTACCGTTTGGATCGCAGCCGTTTGGACGCCCCGAAGCAGGGAACCGATGCGGGCCGCGCTTATCGCCACCGCCTCTTTCAACCAGCGTTACGGCGAAGCCGGACCGCGCGGGCAGGAATACAACCCGCATTATATTCCGTTTCAATAAAAAGGAGAAAATTATGATTAGAACAATAACCCTTGCCGTTGTAACCGTGCTGGCGCTGCCCTTGTTTGTATTGGCCGCCCAATTAGAGGACTGCCAAAACGCCTTCCCGCGCGAAAAACTGAGTCTGACACAAGACGACACAAATCTCCCCTTTGAAAACGACCCGAATGTATTGGGCCAATGGGAAACCGTGGATTTTGTAAAATCGCCGGACAAATTTACGCCGGCCGCGCCCCGCTACACACCGGAAGATTTATTTTTAAAAGAAATGATTTTCCTGCCGGAAGGAAGAATGGCCGGTTCCCCCCAAACGTGGACGAAAGGTTTTGTGCTGCATGAGGGCGACCGGACCGCTTCCGCCTACGAAATTAAAAAAATAGACGGACAAGAATATATGTTCTTGGAATGGAAAAGCGGAGATTACACTTGTTTGGGCCGCAAACCGTACTATTACGTTTTAAAAAAATCCGCCGACTTGCGCACAGACGACGTCAACCTGCCGTTTAAAAACGATAAAAAAGTATTGGGCAAATGGCGCGCAGTGGATTTTGTGTTTAAACCGGAGGACTTTACGCCCGAACAAAAATACTGGCGCGGAGATTTATATTTAAAAACGCTTACCTTCCTTCCTAAAGGCAAAACGCCGATGTCGCCCGCCATTACGTGGACGAATGGTTTTGTACTGCACCACGGAGATAAAACGGCCTCCGCATACAAAATCAAAAAAATCAACGGGAAAGAATATCTGTTTTTTGAATGGAAGAGCGGAGATTACCTCTTTCGCGGTGAAAAACCCGCCTACTACGTGTTAGAACGCGCCCAATAAGCCTTTTTGCCCGCACGTTGTTTGCCGCGTGCGGGCAAATTTATATAATAAGGGTATATGGCAAAAATCAACTGGCGCGAAGCATACGCCAAAACAAAAGAATTTATTCAGGTTTCCTTCAAAAAATATACGCTGTTTTTGGTGCATTTGACGCCGCACCAAAATATTGCGCAAACGGTTCTTTCCTATACCATTTTAGGCTGGATTATCCTTTCTCTGCCGTTTATGAACACGACGGACGTGTCGTTTTTGGACAATCTGTTTACCTCCGCCTCCGCCGTTTCCACAACGGGACTCAACAGCGTCAATTTTGCAGATTCCTATACATTTTTAGGCAAACTGGTGGTGTTAATCCTCATCCAAATCGGCGGGGTGGGATATATGACGTTTTCCTCGTTTGTGTATTTGTCTTTTTCCGAGCGGCACCGCCTGCGTAAATACCAGCAGGAAAATGTATCCGCCGAAGTTTCGCTGCCCAAGACGTTAAAACTGTCCGATTTTTTATGGGCCGCTATGGTATTTACAGCCGTGGCGGAAATGATCGGCGCGGTATTTTTGTTTAATTATTTCCGTCATAACAATTACGGCATTTTTGACGCCGCGTGGTACAGCGTTTTTCACAGCGTATCGGCGTTTTGTACGGCAGGCTTCTCGCTCTGGAATAACAGTTTGGAAAACTTTGCCGACAGCAAGACGATGAATATCGTCATTTCCTGCTTGGCGCTTTCCGGCGCAATGGGTTTTATTGTGGTGACGGACGTATTTAATTTCATCCGCCGCAAATCCAAGCAAATTTCGTTTACCACCAAAATTATCGTCATTACCACGGTGTGTATGGTGGCTTTCGGCACTTTTACGCTGTTCGTTACCACCCCCGGGATGACGCTGTTGGAAGCCTTTTTTCAGTCCGCCAACGCGATGACCACCGCAGGATTTAACACCGTGAGCGTGGGTGGATTATCCTCGTGTGCGCTACTTATTTTAATCCTTTTAATGAACATCGGAGGATCCCCCTCCGGTACGGCGGGCGGAATGAAAACCACCACATTTTGCAGTATGCTCGCCATTATGTATAACCGCTTGCGGTTGAATACGCGCGTGGAGTTCTTGGGCCGAAGGTTTCCGCTGCTGCGTTTGTATGCGGCCACCTCTATGTTTTTGGTATATGCGTTCTTTTTGTTTGTCAGCGTGTTTTTGCTGACATGGACAGAAGACTTGCCGTTTATCGGCCTTGTGTTTGAATCTTCCGCCGCGCTGGGTACGGCGGGGCTGTCTACGGGGCTTACCTCCCAATTATCCGCGCTTGGAAAACTAATCATCATCGCCACGATGATTGTGGGACGTATCGGCGTAGTTACCTTCGGGATGGCGCTCTTGGGCCACGATAAGGACGAAGAAGAAGAGGAGAATAAGCCCGTCAAAACCGAGGACGTGGCGGTATAGAGGAGTGTATGAAATTTTATTTAATCAGTTTGGGCTGCCCCAAAAACTTAACCAACAGCGAAGAATTTTCCGCCCGCCTTTTAGCCAAAGGCCACGAAATGGTTTTTACCCCCGAAGAAGCGGACGAAATTATCATCAATACCTGCGGATTTATTGATTCCGCCGTGCAGGAAGCCAAGGGAGAAATCCGCTGGGCGTTAGCGCAAAAAAAAGCGGGTGTCGTCAAAAAAGTGGCCGTTACGGGGTGCTTGGTAGAACGGTTTAAAGAAACTGTGGCAAAAGAATTTCCGGAGATTGACACGCTGTTTTCCATTTCCGCACAGGAAACCGTGGAAGAAGCGCTTACAAAACAAGGTGTTATTTTGGAACCTCTTTCAAAATCCCTGTATCTGCCGGAATACAAAATGAGTTTAACGGCCCCGCACACTGCCTATTTAAAAGTGGCCGACGGCTGCAACAACCGCTGCGCCTATTGCACCATTCCGTTTATCCGCGGCGCATACCGTTCAAAACCGATGGAGGACATACTGCGCGAGGCTGAACTAATGACGCAAAACGGCGTAAAAGAAATTTCACTTATTGCACAGGACACCACCTCGTACGGAACAGATTTATACGGCAAGCCGCGCCTGACGGAATTGCTGGAAAAACTGCTTAAAATCCGCGGGCTCGGCCGGCTGCGCATTATGTACGGCTATCCCCACCGCGTAACGAAAGAACTCGCGCGTTTAATGGCGGGAACGGACAAAATTTTCCATTATCTTGACATTCCCCTCCAACACATCGCCGACCCCGTGTTAAAGCGGATGAACCGCCATTGTAACGCCGCGCAAATCCGCGCCACCCTGGATATGCTCAAAACCGAAGTGCCGGATATCTCACTGCGTACGAATTTTATTGTAGGATTTCCGCAGGAAACGGAAAAAGATTTTAACGAACTTCAACAATTCGTCCAAGAATACGAGTTTGACAATATGGGCGTGTTTGAGTATTTCCGCGAACAAGGCACCGCCGCTTACGATATGGAACAAATCCCGCAGGAAATAAAAGCGGAACGCTCCGCAGCGCTGGTGGAAACGCAAAGCCGCGTGATAGACCGCATTAACAAACGGTTGATCGGCACCACGTTAGAAGCGATTGCCGACGGGCCGGACTTCGGGCGCACCTATAAAGACGCGCCGGACATCGACGGCAAAGTAACGTTTACAAAACCGGTGGAAACGGGGCGTATTTTTAAAGCCCGCGTGGTGGCGGCGGAAGGTTACGAACGCAAACTGGAACCGCTGGCAGATTAATAATGCACAAAAGTTCTGCTAATCTTGGAACTTTTTGATTTCCGGCTAATTAATTAAATAATATCCGTTTCCGATACTGCTTCCGAAAGAACGGCAGATATAATGTTGTTGTTCGGTATAAGCAATACACCACCGTTGTCCGGCCAGTTGCTGTGGACCTCTTAATAAATAAAATTCTAAATAGGGCCCTTTTGGACTGCTGCCATAACAAGAAGTCGTTACACTGCTTCCTCTGCCGTCGGCGCAGGAATACTCATATCCCCCTTGATTACGGGTATTAGGCACCGTTATATCCAGTTCATCCAATTGCGCCGTATAATATCCATTGGCCATATAGTAACGTTCCTGCGCCTCCGTAATGGCCTTTAATCCCATTATTCCTTGTACCGCTCTAGATTTTGCCACCGCTCTAGTATATTGAGGTAACGCAACTGCGGACAAAACACCGATAATTAAAACAACAACCAGCAACTCTATAAGCGTAAATCCGGCATTCTTATCCCCGTAAGGAGAATTTTGATTAATTTTGTTCATATGTAAAATGTATCAAAAAAAAAAACGGGTCAAGCCCTCATAATACTTAACCCATTTCTACCAAAAAACGCTTTTCGTTTAGATTATGGTATGATAGAAATATGACCTACGCTTTCAAAAATACTTATTTTTCCGCCGTTTCAGCCGTTTTGGCAAAAATAGAGCAGACCCAAATGCCTGCATTGGAAGAAGCGGCGCGCCTGACTGCCGACGCTTTGGCAAACGACGGCATCATTCATACGTTTGGCTGCGGACACAGCGCCAGCGCAGCCGTCGAACCTTTTCACCGCAGCGGCTGTTTCGCCGCCGTAGATGCTATTTTGGATATTGGACTAATGTTCCACAACGGGGCCGCTTGCGCCACCGCGCTGGAAAGAACGGAAGGATATGCGGATACCGTTCTTATGCGCCATACGTTTCAGCCGCACGACATCCTTTTTATTTTTTCCAATTCCGGCCGAAACCCTGCGGGCGTAGACGCCGCTCTTTACGCCAAGAAAGCAGGCGTAAAAACCATTGCCGTTACAGCAGCGGGTGCACACGCAAACAGTTCTTCCCGCCATTCAAGCGGACTTTTATTAAAAGATGCAGCCGATTTAACGCTAGACAACTGCTGCTCCTCCAACGAAACCGCTTTAGAAACAGCCGGTGTTCAAACGGGGCCCGTTTCTACCGTCGCGGCTTCGTGCTTGTTTCACGCGGTGCTCGTACGCGCTGCAGAGTTGTTGGCGGAAAAAGGAGCGGAACTGCCCGTCTACAAAAGCAGCAACGCAGGAGGGGACGCGCACAATGCCCGCCTGGAAGAAAAGTATCGGGGGAGGATTAAGCACTTAAAATGATTTCCACATTGCGCGAAATTTTATTCCGGTTGGATCCGCACCGCCAAAGTTTTCTGTTTTTCAAATGGAACTTTTGGCGGGTTTTGTGCGTCGCGGCGGCCGTTTGGTGCGTATTTCAATGGCAGGGCGGGGGATTTATTAAAACTTTGCAGGATAATATTTTTATTTATTTTCCCAATTACCTGATTCACGAATTTGCGCACAATATCGTCGGCAGAATTGCGTTTATGGGAGCCTATATGTTTTCCGGCTCCTGCGCGGGCGCCGCGCAGGAATGTTATCCCGTTGCCAGTTGGCTGACCACGCTGGCCGGAAACGGAGTGGAAACGCTGGTACCGACCCTCTGCATATTGTTTTTTCTGCAGCTGCAAGGAGGGCGTTTGGTACTGCCCCCGCTGTTGTATTGGTGCGGCACCACTTGGTACGACGCGGCGCGCTATGTGTCCGACGCGCGCGCCAGCAAATTGCCGCTGACCTCTTCCGATATGATGACAAACTACGCTCCGGGTACGGTTAAAGGAGATTGGCATTATATTTTACAACCCATCGGACTGTTGGATTACGACCTGATCATCGGGCAAATTTTTTATGCCCTTGCGGCATTCTGTTTAGTAATGGCAATTTATTCGCTGTGGTATTATTGGACGCATAACGAGGAAATGCTGCTCAATACACATCGGGAATATTAAATTTTCCGCCCGTTATTGTTTCACATAGGGTTTGATTGCCTTATACACTTTTTCCGCCACTTTTTCGTATCCGGCGGCATTGGGGTGAACCATATCGGATTTATACCGCCGGTCGTGGAAAATCCCTTTCAAAATCGCGGGCACAAAAACGGCTCCCTTTTCTTCAGCCAACCTTTGATACGCCTTGGTATATTCCCCCATTCCGGGGCCGCCCGTATCCACGATAACGGCCACCGCGCCCGCATTTTGCACCGCTTCCACCATTTGCGCTACGGCGCGCACGGCTTCTTCGCAAGACATTCCGCGCATATAATCATTCGCGCCAAATTCAATCAGCACGATATGCGGACGGTGTGCCAACACATCCGGCAGGCGGGTTGGAGCATTGACCGCCGTATCGCCGGATAAACCTAAATTTATAACGGGCCGTCCCAATTTTTTCGCCAATACGTCCGGATACGAAGCGCCTTTCGGCGCACCGTAACCGGCGGTTAAACTGTCCCCGAACGCCACGACGGCGGTATAGGGATTGTGCAGGTTTTTTATTTCGGGCGGAGTCTTCATAAAGTACCACGCGCAAACAATCAGCGCAGCAGGTAAAATCCATTTTTTCATAATTTATTATAACAAAACAATCCGTACGCGCGCGAACGGAACGGGGTTGACTTTTTACGCTTTTATTATAGAATAAAAGTATGAACATGCCACTAACACCCAAAGAGCAGGAACAATTATTGGACGCGGCCCAACGGGCGCGCGAAAACTCCTATTCCCCCTACTCTAAGTTTAAAGTGGGGGCCGCCGTACTGACGGAAAACGGGGAAATTTTCTCCGGCACCAATATTGAAAACGCCTCATACGGCTTAACCGTCTGCGCCGAACGCAACGCCATTTTTGCCGCCGTAGGCGCGGGTAAACGCAAATTGCGCGCCTTGGCGCTTATTACCCAAAAACTGCCGGATCTGGATTTCAACTCCCCTTGCGGCGCGTGCCGCCAAGTGATGAGCGAATTTCTTGCGCCCGATGCGCCTATTTATATGGCGGTGCTGGACGGAACCCGCCGCACCGTTTTTTGCAAACGCTTGGCGGAAATAATGCCGTTTCCGTTTGATAAATTTTCGGAAAAATAATATCCCGCGCCGCGCGGGAAAGGGAGACCCTGTATGTCAAACGCGCAGTACAAAGGACTTGCCGCAAAAATTTTGGAAAACGATTTGTTAAAACTTACCTTCCTGCCCGATTACGGCTGCAAACTGGCCAGTTTGCTTTCTAAAAAAACCGGACGGGAATTTTTATTCCAATCCGCCAAAGAAACCTTGGAAATACCGCCCTACGGCGCGCCCTTTTCCGCTTACGATTCCAGCGGATTTGACGAAGTGTTTCCGTCTATAGACCAAGCCCCGTATCCGTACGGCCCGTGGAAAAACCTCCCCGTGCCGGACCACGGCGAAGTATGGGCAATGCAATGGGAAAGTGCGTTTGCGGCGGACGGGAAAAGCGCAAAATCCGTCGTAAAAAGCGAACGCTTCCCGTATATTTTATCCCGTACGGCCACGCTTGAAAACAACGCAATTTTATTTGAATACGAAGCCGAAAACACGGCGGACGAACCGTTTGAATTTATTTGGACGCCGCATTGTCTGCTGGCCTGCTCCCCCGCCACGCATCTTTTAATCCCCGACGGATTAACCCAAGTGATGACGGTGGAACACTCCACCAAACGGCTGGGACCGTGGGGCACTCTGCACACTTATCCGCTGACGACCGACGTAAACGGCCGCCCCTTGGACCTTTCCGCCACGGAACCCATTTCCGCCCAAAACTGCGAAAAATTCTACTTTACCGCCCCCAACACCGCCGGCTGGTGCGGCATAGAACACGCCGACACGGGCGAACAATTAATCTACGAATATCCCGCCGACAAAGTACCGTACTTGGGCGTATGGAAAACGCAGGGCGGCTACCGCGGGGATTACAACATCGCCTTGGAACCGTGTACGGGCGTGTATGACGACATATACGTTGCGCATAAAATCCGCCGCGCGTCTGCCATTCCCCCGCACGGCAAATATACTTGGACGCTAAAAATGACCGTCCGCTGATTTTTACACCGGATAAAACCGGAAGGAGATCCTTTATGAACCAACAGGCCTTACGCAGTAAATTTAATGAAGTCTTTCAAAAAGAAAAACTATATTTTTTCGCCCCGGGCCGCGTCAATCTTATCGGCGAACATACGGACTATAACGGCGGACATGTTTTCCCGTGCGCGCTTTCGTTCGGCACGCATTGCGTGTTCTGCAAACGCGACGACGACAAAATCCGCCTGCACTCCTTAAACCTGCCGGAAAAAGGCATTATCGAAGCCGATTTAAACCATATTGAATACAAAAAAGAACAGGACTGGGCGAACTATCCCCTCGGTATGATTAAAACTATCCAAAACCACGGCTACAAGCTGGATCACGGCTTTGAACTGTTATTTTGGGGCGATATTCCCAACGGTGCGGGGCTTTCGTCCTCGGCCTCTATTGAGCTTGCTACGGCGGTGGCGATGAACAAAGCGTTTAACTTGCATATTCCGCAGGTGGAACTCGTCAAAATGGCGCAGGAAGACGAAAATAAATTCGTCGGGATGAACTGCGGGATTATGGACCAGTTCGCAAGCGGTATGGGCAAAGAGGACCACGCCATTCTGCTGGACTGCAACACGCTGGATTATGAGTATGTGCCGCTGAACCTGCGCGGAGTGTCTATCGTCATCATCAACAGCAACAAAAAACACGCGCTTGTTACGTCCGAATATAACACACGGCGCAAAGAATGTGAACACGCCTTAAAAGAACTGCAACAAAAACTCCCCATTAAAGCTTTGGGTGAACTTACGATCGAACAATTTGAACAAAATAAACACCTGATTACAAGCGAAGTGGAACAACGCCGCGCCAAACACGCCGTGTATGAAAACCAACGCACGCTGCAAGCAGCCGCCGCGCTTAAAAAAGGCGATTTGGCGACGTTTGGCAAACTGATGAACCAGTCCCACGTTTCCCTGCGCGACGATTACGAAACGAGCGCACCGGAACTGGATCTTATTGCCGAAACAGCTTGGAGCGTAGAGGGCGTATTGGGTGCGCGCATTACGGGCGGCGGATTCGGCGGCTGTTCGGTGGCCTTAGTCAAAGATGAAGCCGTCAAACCGTTAATGGACGCCGTGAACCGCATTTATCCACAGAAAACGGGGCTCAAGGCGGATTTTTATATTGCATCTGCGGGCGGCCCTGCGCGCCAAATGGAAAAGAGATATTAAGTCGCTGTTAAGTTGCCCGAATTTTTACGAAGTAAACTAATATTTCTTTTAAATTTGGAACACAGAATACCACAATATGACGTAATATGATTTACTGTAAATAATATACGAAGCACACTAATATTCCTTTCAAATTTGGAACATAGAATGCCACAATAGGACGTAATATGATTTTTCAGATTTGAGGGATTTTTTCGCCGCAAGTTTGGCCGCGGCGTAATGGCAGTTACGTAAGGCCAAAGTCGGTGAAAAAATCCCCAAATATGGAAAATTGTTTATCGGATTTTATAGAAGATAAGAACAGGAGTTTTACAAAATGAAGAATATTTTAGTAATAGGCGGAGCCGGCTACATCGGCTCCCACACCGTCAAAATGCTGGCCGAAAAGGGCTACAATCCCGTCGTGTTTGACAACCTTTCCAAAGGCCACCGCGAAGCCGTAAAAAACTATCCCTTTGAACTGGGCGATTTGGGCGACAAAGCGCGCCTTGCCGAAGTTTTCAAAAAACATCACATTGAAGCCGTCATGCACTTTGCAGCGTTTATTGAAGTAGGCGAAAGCGTCAAAGAGCCGTCCAAATACTACCACAACAACGTCGCCAAGGTGCTAAATCTATTGGACGCTATGGTGGAAAACAACGTTAAATACTTTGTATTCTCCTCCACAGCCGCCACGTTCGGCGAACCCGTCAAAGAAAAAATCGACGAAACCCACCCCCAACTGCCCATTAACCCGTACGGCAACACCAAACTAATGGTGGAAAAAATGCTGGAAGATTTTGATACGGCCTACGGTTTAAAATCCACCGCCTTACGCTACTTTAACGCCAGCGGCGCGGACGATTCGGGCGACATTGGCGAATCGCACACGCCGGAAACGCATTTAATCCCCATCGTCCTGCAAGCGGCCGCAGGGAAACGCCCGTCCATTAAAATGTTCGGGAGCGACTACCCCACCCCCGACGGCACCTGCGTGCGCGATTACGTGCACGTCAACGATTTGGCGCGCGCGCATATCTTGGCTTTAGAAAAAATGTTTAAAGATAACGTAAGCGAACGCTTTAACCTGGGCAGCGGAAACGGCTTTTCCGTGGCCGAACTCGTTAACGAAGCCAAAAAAATTACGGGAATTGATTTTAAAGTGGAAACCGCGCCGCGCCGCGCGGGAGACCCTGCCGTACTGGTGGCGGACAGCACTAAAGCGCAAAACGTATTGGGTTGGAAGCCAGAATATAACCTCACGCGCATTATTGAAACGGCGTGGAATTGGGAACAACACCGCAAATTTTAGGGGAAAATATGGATATTAATCTACTGATTGACCAGTTGGTTTCTTACGCCGTGAACGAAAAACTCCTGCCCGCGCGCGACCGCGCCTGGGCCGTCAACCGTCTATTGGAAATTTTGCACTTGTCCGACTATACCCCCAGCGGGTTTAAAGGCCAAACGCCCGCGTATCCGTGCGAAATTTTAAAAAACATCTGCGACTGGGCCGCCAAACAAGGCCTTATTTCGCCCGACACCGTCACCCAGCGGGATTTGTTTGACACCAAACTGATGGGCGTATTTGCTGCGCGCCCGTCCGAAGTAACAGGCGAATTTTTCCGCATCCATAAAAAATCCCCCAAAACGGCCACAGACAAATTTTATCACGACGCGCGCGCCCTCGACTACATCCGCACGGAACGCGTCGCCAAAAACTTGGCGTGGAAAGCCCGCACCCCGTACGGAAATTTGGACGTTACCATCAATATGTCCAAACCGGAAAAGGACCCGAAAGACATCGCCGCCGCGCTCAGCGTCAAAGCGTCCTCTTACCCGTCGTGCCTTTTATGCAAAGAAAACGAAGGCTACGCCGGACGCATTAACCACCCCGCGCGCCAAAACCTGCGCCTCGTGCCGCTTGATTTGTTAAAAGACGGCGAACCGTGGTATTTGCAGTATTCCCCCTATGTGTATTACAACGAGCACTGCATTTTCCTTTCCGGCAAGCACGAGCCGATGAAACTTACCAAAAAAAGTTTTGCGCGGCTGCTTAACTTTGTGGATTTTCTGCCGCATTATTTTATCGGCTCCAACGCCGATCTGCCGATTGTGGGCGGTTCCATTTTAACGCACGACCATTTCCAAGGAGGCCGATATGTGTTCGCTATGGAAAAAGCCCCTGTGGAAACCGCATTCAAAATGGCGAAATTCCCGCGCGTGAAAGCCGGCCTCGTCAAATGGCCGATGAGCGTCATCCGCTTAAACGGAAGCAAGAAAGATTTGATAGAAACCGCGGATTATATCCTTAAAAAATGGCGCGCTTACAGCGACCCGAAAGCGGATATTTTAGCCAAAACAAACGATACACCGCACAACACGGTAACGCCGATTGCCCGGCGGCGCGGCAAAGCGTTCGAGCTGGACTTGGTGCTCCGCAACAACCGCACGACGGAAGAATTTCCGCTCGGCATTTTCCACCCGCACGCGGAAGTGCACCATATTAAAAAGGAGAACATCGGCCTTATCGAAGTGATGGGACTCGCCGTTTTACCCGCGCGGCTTGCTAAGGAACTGGCGGACCTCGCGCCGCTGCTTATTAAAAAAGATATGGCGGCCATACGCAAGAGCGAAACGCTTAAAAAACACGCGGACTGGGCAGAGGAACTGCTTCACAAGCATACGTTTACCAAGGATAACGCCGACGGAATCTTGCGTGCGGAGGTAGGCAAAGTATTCGCCAAAGTATTGGAATACGCGGGCGTTTACAAACGCACGCCCGAAGGCAAAGAAGCGTTTGGAAGGTTTATTAAAAAGTTGTAAGAATGAGCGGAAATCCCCAAGTATGTAACTTGGGGATTTCCGTAATATACAAAACAAAGATATAAGCAATTCTTTACTGTGCGATATCACACGAAGAGGACCCGCACAAGTTTTTACACAGCTTATTCCCAAAATCCTTATTTCCCGAACATACAAGACGGAAAGTACTATCATCTTCTACAGCAAGCGCCAAGAGATAATCAGCCGCACCAACATCCCAATTAGAAGTTTTAGGTATAATAAAAATTCCGCCAAGCCCTAAAATAAACTGAAAGTTTTGACTTTCCGCTCTCATTCCATCCGCATCCACAACAGATGCTCCCGCCCCCTCAAACCAAGCCTCTGTTAGTTCTGCATTGGTCAAAGATGCCCCCTCCAAGTTAGTTATCGTTATATTCTGCTTTACTTTATGTAATACCGTATACACTTCCGTCAAACGGCTTTTTTCTACCGCCACCTGATACTGCGGCAGCGCCACCGCCGACAATATGCCGATAATTAATACGACGACTAAAAGTTCTATTAAGGTAAAGCCTTTTGCCTTGCTGTCATTCCGGCCATGGAGCCGGAATCCAGGCTGTTTATTAGGTGTTGTTCTCGTTTGATATGGATGCTGAAACGGCGACCCGCAGGGTTTCAGCATAGCGACATTTTTATACATAGGAAATATCCCCCCCTTATTATGTTTTGGCGGCTTTCTCGTTGCATTGAGTCATTCCCGAGGGTTGTAATCGGGAATCTGCCTTGTTCTAAGGAGTAGCTCCCCGACAAAAACATTCGGGGCTGACGCAATCAAAATAAACCGCCAAACCTTCAATTATCCCCATGTTATCAAAAAAAAAAAACGGGTCAAGGCCTTTACATTTTGCTCAAAAAATTATAGAACAAAATATAGAACAATATAAAAAGTTTAAAGGAGCGCGGTATGAAAGCCCTTCACCCCAAACAAGAAGAATTGTTGGAAATTTTGAAAACGAACATCTCGGACCCGCTGACGATGGAAGAACTGGCCGACCGCTTAAACGTAAGCGGCAAAAGCGTGGTGTTCCACCATATCAAACAGTTGGAAAAGAAAGGCTACCTAAAACGCAACCCCGCCAATCCGCGCGATTATATTATTTTGAAAGATCCGGAGCGCAACGTCATTTATCTTAAAATGTACGGTATGGCCAAATGCGGGCCGGAAGGAACGATTTTAGACGGAGAGCCGACGCGCATCGTACCGGTGGACCCGAGTATGGTGTATTTTCCCGCGTGCAAAGGGTTTATGGTGGAAGCCAAGGGCGATTCTATGGAACGCTTAATCGCGCCGCACGACTGGCTGATTGTGGAACAAAGCCGCCAGCCGAAAAATAAAGACGTGGTGGTCTGCGTCAACAACGGTGAAGTAATGGTTAAACGGTTTACGCAAGACGGGGAAAACGTAATTTTGCAATCCGAAAACCCCGCCTATACTCCCATCGTGGCGGACAAAACGTCTTTCCACGTGGAAGGGATTGTGCGAAGCATCATTAAACGCAGTTTTAATTGCTAGATCCTGCCGTCCCGGGCGCCGAAACCTGGGGCGATTAGTCGTAACCTCACAAGGGCCGTTCTTGCTGGAACGGCCCTTGCAAAAAATTAAATTTCTCCGGCAGAATATGCACTATAAAACAACTTATCACTCCCCGCTCGGCAAAATGACGCTCGCCAGCGACGGACAGAATCTGACCGGTCTGTGGATTGACGGTCAAAAGCATGCTGAAAGCACCCTTGGCGGACGTATAGAAGAAAAAAGCGATTTGGCAATTTTCAAGCAAACCAAAAACTGGTTGGAGCGTTATTTCCGCGGTGCGCGGCCGGCGATTTCGGAACTTCCGCTTGCCCCTGCGGGAGGAGCGTTCCGGCAAGCTGTATGGAAAATTCTGCGGGAAATTCCTTACGGGCAAGTGATGACGTACGGGGAGATTGCCAACCGAATCGCCCGAGAAAAAGGGCTTGCCAAAATGTCCGCACAAGCCGTCGGGCAAGCGGTGGGGCATAACCCGATTTCGGTTATTATTCCCTGCCACCGCGTGGTTGGTGCGAACGGGAATTTGACGGGCTACGCGGGCGGCATACACTTAAAAATCCGCCTGCTCGCGCATGAAGGCATAACTATGGATAATTTCTTTATGCCCCGACAAGGCACGGCGCGATAACAATCCGCCGACTCACGCCTTAAACCGTATCCGCGCTGCTCAGCGGACCCACATTGTATATCCTTCGCCATAATTGGAATCCGGATATTGATAATTCAATGGTTTTCCCAATGAACGGCATACGTTTTCCGCCACCTGATTCGCTTTATAGGGGTAACATATCACTCCTTGCTCGGGACGAAACGATTGCCATTCCAATATATATTGCCCATCTCTTCTAATATAAGCCCCCAGACGGGCAAAAATTTTCAGTTGTCCCCCCCGCCAGTTACAGTAGTCTCCATCAGGGTTAGAGACTTCGGACGCACACGGCAAGGTAATATCCAGTTCATCAAACCGAAGTGCATACGTTCCGGTCGCCATTTTAACAATTTCCTGTGCATTGAGCACACTGACAAGCAGTTGCAGATCATTACTTAAGCGGGCTTTCATCACCGCTTTTTGGTATTGCGGCAATGCTACCGCTGCTAATATACCGATGATTAAAACAACCACCAATAATTCAATCAGCGTAAAACCTTTCGCTTTATCGTCATCCCGGACGCGGCTCCGTGCTCCAGTCTGTTTATTAAGCCTTGTTCCCCTCTGATAGGGATGCTGAAACGAGTTCAGCATGACGGCTTTTTTATACATGGAATATCTCCTATATTATGGTTTGGCGGATTACTTGTTATTATTGCGTCATCCCGTAGCGTCCTTATACGGGATCTCGTCGTTATGAAACGACAGATTCCGGATTACTACCCTCCGGAATGACCTAAAGGGTGTTTCCGGAATGACACCACAAAAGCAAACCGCCAAACCTATTAAAAAAGTCATCCTGAGTCGTTTCTGCCCAGAATCTACCAATTTTGACAAAATAAACCCCAATCGGGAGATCCCACACAGAAATCCTCGGAATAACCTCATGTTATCAAAAAAAAAAAACGGGTCAACCCCCTTGCAGGGGCAGGCATTCCGGCCTGGCCGGAGTTTCGTAATAGACGGTAGCTTGTAGTTAGAAGGGAACAACATAGGGGGTATCCGCCTGTCTGCAAGACCCCAGAGGCTGGGCCCACGATTGTCTGCTCTCTTTTGACTACTGGAGTCACACTATTTTAGTTATGCTTCGAATACATGGACGACGACAAAAAACAGGATATCCCGACACCCTGCGGGCCGCCAAACTTTTCGAGATGACTTTTTACATAAAAAGCCAATTAAATATCATCTCCACAGCTGCACGCAGGGTGTGGCCCATGGGGGCAGTCTACAGAGAGTGTTGCCCGCAGGTTCGTAATATGGGAGTTTGTCAATATCCAAAAAACACCGTCTGATAGAAAACCTCAACACACAAAAAACCCCCGCAATTTACTTGCGGGGGCTTTTTACTCAAAGCTATAAAACAGTTATTCCACAATCAACACCGAGCGGCCGTCTTTTTCTTCAGCGTACGGATCCCGTGTATTCACGCCGTCGACAATGTATAAAAACTTATATGTCCCGGGGGCGATGGAAAGCGTTGTTTCCCAATAACCGTTTTTCTTCTTAAGCGCCTGCGGTTTGGACATAGTAAACCCGCTGACAATAGAAACTTTATCGCCTTCGCCAAACCAGCGGAACGTCACGCGGCGGTATTTGGAGCTTTTGGGATTTACGGCCACAATAATGCTCTTTTTGGTTTCGGCGGCGGGTTTTTCTTCGGTCGCAGCTTTCGGCTCTTCCGCTTTGGCGGGTTCGGCGGGAACAAGTGCCGTCATCGGCACTTCCACAGGCGCGGCTGCAGGTTTTTCTTGCGGTACGGCAGGCTGCACTTTTTCGGATTTAGGTTCCGCGGGAACGGCGGCCACGGAAGTGGTTTCAATCGGAGTTACGGTTTCCACATCCACAACGGGCAACTGTTCTTCACCGGACACATTGGAAATATCGGCCGGTTGTTCCGCACGCACCTGCGCCCCGTTAAACAGACTGACGGAAAAATGCTTGTACAGGAAAAACCCGAACACGCACATAAAAATAATGTCCACGATGATAAGGAAAAGCCAAAGGTCTTTGTTTCCGGCGGGTTTTACGTCTAAATCCAGATTTTCGTTTTCCATAGTTTTCCCTGAAAGAAAAGCGGGCGAAGGGAATCGAACCCTCGTCTAAAGCTTGGGAAGCTTCCATTCTACCATTGAACCACGCCCGCAATAAACATCTGCTGCACTTTTATTTTAGCAAAGTTTCCCGTCCGGCACAACTATTTTATGCGCCGCTATTTCCGAACCGTTTTTTTAACGGGAGCAATGTGCTGGCCGCGCACGTCCAGCGTTTTTAAAAACGCAAGCGCGCTTTCGCGGTCCGCTACCGATCCGTCCACCTGAGCGTCGGCCACCGCATCTAAAATCTCGCCGATTTTGGGGCTTGGAGGCAAGGATAAAACGTCCATTACGTCCCGCCCCGTAATTATCCGCGCGGGACGGACTTTTTTCGGTTGGTCAAAAAATTTCTTAAAAAGCAGATTCAGCACTTGGATATGACGCAGCGTCTTGCCGATATTGGCCGTTTTTTGCGCTTGGGAAATTGTCATCATCGGCTCTGCGCTTTTGGGCATAATGCGTTTTAACTGTGCATCGGTTACGTAACTGGCGTAATCGGCCCAGCACAAAAGAAGCATCGGCACGGCGGCTTCACCCAAATCGCGGAAAAAGTGGAATGCGCCGCGGTCGGTGATTACATCGTTGCTGGCCAAATTGCTGGGGCGTAAATGTTCGCCGATCATCGCGCAAATCAGGCGCATATCGGCGCGGGAATAGTGCAGCCGCTCCAAAATGACTTTCGCCATTTTGGCGCCTTTTTCCTCGTGATAAAAAAACCGCAGACGGTCGCCTTTTACTCTGGCGGTAGCGGGCTTGGCTACGTCGTGCAACAGGGCGGCCATTTTAAAAAGCGGCTTGTTGGCGGCCACAATCTCCAGTTTTTTGGCGTATTTGCTAAACGCCTTGGGCAAATTGTCTAAAAGATATTCCATACGGCGGAACACGTCCAGCGTATGTTTTAACACGCCGCCTTTGCCGTAATATACTTCGGCGCAGGTGCGCTGCGCTTCCAGTTCCGGGAAAATCGCGGTCAACAGGCCGTACTTATCCATCAACATTAAATTTTCGTACGCCTTAGACGTGGAAAACAACCGCAGCAGTTCTTCCTGCACGCGTTCCCCCGCAGGCTGTGAAATCAGCGCGGCGTCCTTTTTAATTTGTCTCAGCGTACTTTCGTCTATTTTAAAACCGAGTTCCGCCGCCGACCGGAACGCACGCAGCATGCGCAGCGGATCGTCCTTAAACACGCGCGGGTTGTTCATGCGGATAATTTTATTGGACACATCTTGCAACCCGCCGGACAAATCAACAATTAAATCTTTTTTAAGTTTGGTAAGCCGGATTTTAGAGCAGCCTTCTTTCTGTTTTTTGATTTGGATTTCCGGCCGCGCCGAAACAGGATATGCCAGCGAATTAAATGCAAAATCACGGCGCAAAAGGTCCGCCTTCAAATCGTTGCCTTGATAAGAAGTTAAATCAATTTGGACTTTATCCTTATGCGTAACAAGCCGCCACACGCCGAACTCCGCGTCCATTTCAAACGCGGCGGCTTTTAGTTTTTTGGCAAGCGCTAAAGCGGCGGGCTTTACATCCTGCGGCGGGAGGGCAAGGTCGATGTCCGACGAATCCTTGCGCATCAAACTGCCGCGCACGATTCCCCCCACGTAGTGGGCGGACGGCACAACATCAGCCAAAACACGCGCCAAATCAGCCAAGGGAGTCCTCCACTTCCGCACCGCCGCGCGCGGCCAGTTTGGCCACGGCATCTTTACGCAGTTCGCGTTTGAGCACCTTGCGCAAGGCGTTTTTGGGCAGCGATTCTACAAACTCAAAATCGCGCGGACGTTTGTAGTTATCCAAATGCGTTTTTAAAAATTTCCGAAATTCGGCAGGGTCTATTTCCGTACCTTCTTTTTTGACGGCGTAGAGTTTTACAAATTCGCCGCCGCGGCCGTCCGGCACGCCAATAACGGCACATTCTTCAATGGCGGGGTGTTCGCAAATGACGGCTTCCACCTGCGCGGAAAAAACCTTCAGCCCCTTGATGATAATCATATCTTTTTTACGGTCTTTGATAAAAATAAATCCGTCGTCGTCAATTTCCACGATGTCACCCGTCTTAAACCAACCGTCTTCGGTAAACGCGTCGTGCGTGGCGGTTTCGTTGCCCCAATATCCCTTAAATACGTTGGGGCCTTTAACGCATAATTCGCCCTCTTTGTTGCGGGGCACTTCGTTTCCATCGTCGTCCACCACAAGCGTGCTGACAGCGGGTATGGCAGGGCCGACGGATTTAATTTTTTGGAGCTTTTCCGTATTTACGCTTACAACGGGGCTTGTTTCGGTAAGGCCGTAGCCTTCCAATATCGGCACGCCGATTTTTTCTTCAAACCGGTCTTTAATTTCCTGCGTCAACGGCGCCGCGCCGGATACGGCAAAGCGTACGTTTTTAAACGGCCAAAAGCGCAAATACAACCGTTTTAAACCTTTGGCTTCTTTGGAAAGTACGGCGTAAATTTGCGGTACAGCCAAAATAATGGTAACTTTTTCCGATCCCATCGCCCCCAGCCATTTACTGGCGGGCATTACGTTGGCCACAATGACCACTTTCAAATTCAGGTACAGCGGAATGACCACGCACGCCGTCCACGCAAACGAGTGAAACATCGGCAATAAGCACAAAAAGCAGTCTTCGTCCGTTACTTTAAAAATCTGCGCGCAGGAAATAACATTAGATGCCAAATTTCCGTGTGTCAGCATCGCCCCTTTTGGAAGCCCCGTCGTACCGGAGGTATAAAGGATAAAAGCCAAATCGTCCAGCTCCGCCTGCGCGGAGGCGGTTTCATCGTGCGGGACGGATTTTTCAATTTCCTCCCAGAACTTTTGCACGCACGGAGTATCCGCAGCGGAAGAAGGAATCTCGTCCGTCGTAAAAATATATTTTACTTCAGGCGTACTCGGCAGCGCCTTTACATAATGGCGGATAAATTCCGCCTGCGTAACCACTGCCTTGGCGCCCGAATTGTTTAAAATATATTGGATTTCTTCCTGCTTGGTTACCATAAAATTAACGGGAATACTGACCGCGCCCAATTTATAAAGGCCGAAATTCGCCACCACCGTATCAATCGCGTTGCGGTGGACGATGGCCACGCGGTCCCCTTTGCGGATGCCGTGTTCAAAAAACATATCGGCGGCGCGGTCCACCTGCATTAAAAGTTCGTGATAAGAGACTTCCTTTCCCGTTCCCGCCTCCACCAACGCGGTTTTGTCCGGAAAGCGGAACGCGCTGTCGGATAATGCGGTATACAAATCTTTGCGGCGAATCATAAGCACCTCTTATTTAATTAGTAAATCTTTCTTTTATTTTAGTATATTACACCTGTCTGGGGTCCAAAATATCGCGGAAAGCGTCCCCGAGAAGGTTCCAACCGAGCACAAACAGAAAAATCGCGCCGCCCGGGGCAACGACGGTATACCAATACGCAAACGGATTTTGCGCCGTCCCGAGCACCCAGTTGCGCGCCATCGCGATTAACTGCCCCCAATCGGCTGTGCCGGCCTGCGCGCCTAAGCCCAAAAATGACAGAGAAGCCGCCGTCAGCACCACATAGCCGATATCCAAACTGGCTACCACGACGGACGGATAAATAGAATTAGGCAGAATATGCCTGAGTAAAATACGCGGCCCGCGCGCGCCGAGCGTCCGTGCGGCGGTAACATATCCGCGTTGTTTGACGGACAAAATGTCTCCGCGAATCAAACGCGCGTAAGACGGCCACGCCACAGCGGTAAGGGCAATCATCATATTTTTAATATCCGGCCCCAACATAGCGGCAATAACCATCGCCAGCACCAAAGACGGCACGGCAAATACGATGTCCGTCAGGCGCATCAGCGTTTCATCCGTTTTTCCGCCGAAATACGCCGCCGTCCCGCCGACAAACAAACCGATTAAAAACGCAAAAAACGTAACCGTTACGCCCACTTTAAATGCAAGACGCGTGCCCCATACCACACCATAATACAAGTCGTACTGCTGTTCGGTGGTGCCAAACCAGTTTTGGGCGGACGGCGGCTGCGGCGCGATTTGATAATTTTTCTGCGGCATCTGATACGGATTATTTTGATTGTAAACGGGAGCCAACAGCGGCGCAAACAGCGCCACCAACGCAAAAAACAGCACGAGGGAAAACCCGACGAGCGAAGTTTTATTCGTAAAAATACGTTTAAAAATACGGTTTTTCAGCATAATTTAGTCCAGCCGTATGCGCGGATCCACCGCCGTATATAAAATATCCGACAGCAAATTGCCGATGACAAACAGCACCGCCACCATTAAGGAGAACCCCAAAATGCCCGCAATGTCGAGCTGCTGCGCGGCCAGCACACCGAAGCGGCCGATCCCGGGGTAATCAAAAATGGTTTCCACAATTACCGTTCCGCCCAAGAGGCGGATAAACTGAATACTGGCCAGCGTGATGACGGGAATAATGGCGTTTTTGCCCGCGTGTTTATAGACGACGGCCGTTTCCGGCAAGCCTTTTGCGCGCGCGGTGCGGACGTAATCTTTATTTAATTCCTCAAGCATACTCGAACGCATTACGCGCACCATCAGCGCAAACGAACCGATACACAGGGTTACCGACGGCAGCACCAGGTGGGACAATACATCTCCGAACACGCGCCAGTCGCCGTTTAGTACGGCGTCCAACAGCAAAAGTCCGGTATACGTTTTAAACGACCCGCCGTGGATAACCATATCCGTATGAAAGGAATACCCGCCCGTAGAAAACCAGCCGAGTTTGCCGTAAAACACCATTAACAGAAGCAGCCCCAGCACAAAAATCGGGAGCGAAAACCCGCCCACGCTGACCATACGCGCCGCAATATCCTGCCAACCGTCTTTATGTACGGCGGACGTGCTGCCGAACCATACGCCGAAAAACACGACAAGCAGAATGGTTACAAACGCCAGCTGAATCGTGGCGGGCAGATACTCTTTAATTGCGCGGGCTACGGGCATATTGGCGCTGGGGCTGTAGCCCAAATCGCCGCGCACTACATTACCCAGCCAGCGGCCGTATTGCTTAAACACACTGTCGCGCAAGCCGTACCGGCGGATGACTTCTTCAAGCGAGCCCATTTGGCGCGGGTCTTTTACGTACAGCGACGCGCGCATTTCGGGGCTTAACCGCTGCGTGAGAAAAAAGAGCAAAAACGTAACGCCCAAAATCACGAGCGGCAAAAGAAGAAGCCTGCGGGTAATGTAGCGGAGCATAAATTCCTTTTACTTTTTATAAGCCAGCAAGGTGCCGAGCGCAATGTGAAACGCGGCGAAAAATTCCTTCAGCAGCAGGTATTCTTTCGTCGTGTGATAACCGCGCACGCCCGTACCCAAATTGGGCAGCGTAAACCCCTTTCCGGCCAGTACGTTGGCGTCGCACCCGCCGCCGCACGCAACAGGTTTTAACGAAATCCCAAGCTGTTTGGCCGCGGCCACCGCGCCCTTTACCACCGGATGCGTTTTGGCAATACGCACCGCGGGGTAGCGTTCTTCGGCTACGAATTTTAATTCGGGTTTGCAGATTTTTCCGTCGATTTTTTTCGTAAAGCGTTTGACGGCTTTTTCGAAAGCGGCCTTCATATTTGCGGTTTGCTTGGCCAGTTTTTCGTTCACCAAGCTGCGCGCTTCGCCTTTTAAATATACTTCCGGCATCACGACGTTGGTCGCCTGACCGCCTTGGATAATGCCAAAGTTAGCCACGGTATCTTTATCAATGCGGCCCAGTTTCATCTGCGTCAGCGCATAGGCGGCCACTTCCACGGCGGAAATGCCCTTTTCGGGAGAAACGCCCGCGTGCGAGGCAAGCCCTTTAATCCACACTTCAATCGTGTTGACGGCCGGCCCCTGCACGAGGACGGAATCCACTTCTTCACCGTCTAAAATCACGCCTTCCCGGCCTTTGATTTTTGTGCAATCCAAATTTTTAGAACCGAACATTCCCACTTCTTCGGAAAGCGTAAACACGGCTTCCACGGGCGGATGAGGAAGTTTTTGTTCTTTTAAGGTGCGTAAAATTTCCAAAATAATCGCCACACCCGCCTTGTCGTCCGCGCCCAAAACGGTGGTGCCGTCGGAGGTAATGCGGTCTTTTTTCACCACGGCTTTTACGCCCTTTCCCGGGGTTACCGTATCTAAGTGCGCGCAAAGAATAAACGGCGCGCTGTTAACCGTTCCGGGCAGGTAGCCGATCACGTTGCCTTTTGCGGTCGTTTTATATTTTTTTCCGGCGTTGTCCACCGCAACGCGGCAGCCGATTTCTTTCAGTTCCCGCGCGACCAGTTCCTGCATCGCGCCTTCGTTATACGATTCACTGTCCGTTTGCGCGAGTTTTACAAACGTCTCAATCAGTCTTTTTTCGTTTAATTTAATCATAAATTCTCCTGTTTTCCGGCGGAGGTTACTCCGCACGCGCACCAATGGCGCGGATAAATTTCCGACAGCTCAAAAGCCTTCGTTTCACAGGCGGCGCACGATTGCGCGCAGCGCGGCGCGAACGGACACGCCCAATCTGCCCGTTCCGCGCAAACGGAAGCGGTTTGCGAAACGTCAAAAGGAGCTCCCCCAACGCGGGGCACCGCCGCCAACAGTGCGCGGGTGTAGGGATGAAGCGGATTTGCAAACAACTCTGCCGCTGCGGCGCGTTCCACAATGCGCCCTTTATACATCACGGCGATTTCGTCGCACAAAAAGCGGGCGACGGCAAAATCGTGCGTGACAAACAGCATAGCGATTTGCCGCTCCCGCCGGATTTTTTTAAGCAAATTCAAAATCTGCGCCTGCACGGACACGTCCAGCGCGGAAACGGGTTCGTCCGCCACCAAAATTTTAGGGTTCAGCGCAAGCGCGCGCGCAATACAGATGCGCTGGCGCTGTCCGCCGGAAAACTCGTGCGGATAGCGTTCCAAAAACGTCTCGGACAATCCGACGGACGATAATAAATCTTTCAAAAACGCGCCGCGTTCGGTACGGTCTTTTTGCAGACCGTGGATATCAAGCGGTTCGCTTAAAATTTGGCGTATGCTCATACGCGGGTCCAAACTGGCGTACGGATCCTGATACACCACCTGCATTACGCGCCGCACGTCTTTCCACTCTGCTTTAGAAAGTTCCGCCGTGTTTTTTCCGTCCGCCAGTACAACGCCGGACGTCGGCTTCTCAATGCCTAAAAGCACTTTGCAAAGCGTTGTTTTTCCGCAGCCGGACTCGCCGACAAGCCCCAACACGCCACCGGCGGGTACGGATAAACTGACGTCCTTTAAAACGGGAAACTTCTCCCCCTTTCCGAACAGCCACTTGCGCCGGAAATACGTTTTATAAAGATGTTTGATTTCCACGCACGCGCTCATTTTTCCTCCAGCCAACAGCGCACCTGACGGCCGTCCTTTTCAAACAGCGGAGGCAGGCTCGCGCGGCATTTTTCAAACGCTTTTGGGCAGCGCGGCGCAAACGGACAGCCCGCGCCGCATTCTCCCGCTACAGGAGGGTTTCCGGCAATGGCGGGCAATTCTTCGCGCGTTTCATTTAACGAAGCCAAAGACGCCAACAACCCCTGCGTATACGGGTGCAAGGGGCGTGCAAATAACTCGGCCGCGGGGGCTTTTTCCATACACAGGCCGCCGTAAAGGACCAGAACGTCGTCGGCGATTTGCGCGGCGAGCGCCAAATTGTGCGTAATAAAAACAACCGCCGTTCCCGCCGCGCGCTGAAGTTTTTTCACAAGCCCCAAAATCTGCGCCTGAATGGTAACATCCAACGCAGTGGTGGGTTCGTCCGCAATCAGCACCTCCGGCGAAAGCGCAAGTGCCATTGCAATCATCACGCGCTGGCACATACCGCCCGAAAATTGAAAGGGATATTCGTCCAATCGTTTTTCCGCATCCGCAATTCCCACGCGCGAAAGCAGGACGGCGGCTTCCCGCCGCGCGTCCGGACGGGAAATCTTACGGTGGGCGCGAAGCGTTTCCGTCAGCTGTTCCCCGATGGAAAGCACAGGGTTTAAACTGGCGGAAGGGTCCTGAAAAATCATTGAAATTTTATTGCCGCGCACCGCTCTGAGGGCGGAAGGAGAAAGGGAAAGCAAATTTTTGCCGTTAAAAAGGATTTCTCCGCCGCTGATGTGCGCCGTCTGCGGCAAGAGTTGTAAAAGGGATAAAGCGTGTACCGTTTTGCCGCTGCCCGATTCCCCCACCACCGCCAGTACGCGCCCTTTTTCAAGAGAGTACGAAAGCCCGCGCAACACGGCAGCGGTGCGCTTGTCTACGGTAAACTCCACCCGCAAATCGCGGACGGCCAATACGGGAGCGGTCATATTATTATTATAGCAATTACGGACGACGCCCGCCCGTAACAAAAAACCGCCCCCCTAAACAGCGGAGGGCGGGGTGAGATTTCTATACAACTGCACTATTCGCCTTCGCCTTCGCTTGCGCCGTCCGTAATATCATCTGCATAATATTCCGGATTTTTAGTAGTGTTAGTATAATCAGTATACGTATCTTGTCCGCCGAAGTCCGCACACAACGCCTTATCATCGTCTTCGCTAGCACCGGCAGCGGGTTTACACATTGCACGGCCGGGGCTATCATACTTTCTATAGATGGTATATTTATACTGGCCAGACCCTTCACGCACGGCACGTACACCAGACTTATTACCCGTATTAGTTGCATTACCAACTAAGGTAATGGCAAAACCATTTCCACCGGCACCTTTGGTATGGTACGTAGCCGTGTCATCTGCATTTGCAGGAGCCACATCCAAGGCACTCCAAGCAGTGGTATATCTACCGGTTTTCATTTTATAACGCTGTTGGGCATTAACCACCGCTCCAATTAGCGTCTCCGCCTCTGCAACACGGCTGCGTTCTACCGCTTTGAAGTACGCCGGCATTGCCATCGCGGCCAAAATACCGATGATGAGCACTACAACTAAGAGCTCAATCAACGTGAACCCTTTGTTATTATTCTTAATCATTTTTCTCTCCTTTCTACTAGTTTTCTTTATGGCGGCCCGATTTGGGATACTGTAGGAGTTTTTATATAACCCAAACCGGACCGTTACCCCACTGTATCAAAAAAAAAAAACAAGTCAAGGCTTTCTTCTTTTGGTATCGACAAAAAGTAAGCAACAAATCTTCTTTCTTCTTTTTCTGACAGCAGAAAAAGAAACAAAAAGACTGCCCGCACGCGGCCATAAAAAGCAGTCCTTACGCAGCGTATTTATACGGAATCTCGTTGTTACGAAACGACAGATTTCGGATTACGACCTTCCGGAATGACCTAAAGGGTGTTTCCGCAAGAACACAAGTTTTAGTTTCAGCGGACAAAAGTAAGAACGGACGGAAAAACACTTTCCGTCCGTTCTGCGAATTATGAAAGATAACATCAGTTGTTATTCAAATTTCTCCTTAAACCATTTGATAACCCATTCCGGTTTATAGTCAATAATCTTGCGGTTGTGCGGCGTGTAACTCTCCGGCGGCGCAATAATCTGTTTTTTGCGCGGCAAGAGCGGATAAACGTAATTTGTCACTACCTCAATATTGGGATACCACAAATTGTGAACTTTTTTATCCACCCAGTGCTGCAAACCTAAATTGGGCAAATTGAGCCCCGCCGAAGCCGCCCAAAATACGGAATTAACCGCTATCACATACAGCGCAAACTCCGCCTTGAGCAGTGACAGCAAATGCCACGTTTGATTAATGGAAAATTTCTTGATATCTATTTCCAAATAGTCCGCGTTTTCCACAGGGCCGCCTTTCGTAACACTCATCACAAAATACCCTTCTGCAATTAATCCCTCCGCCAGTGCGCGCATATGCGGGTATACGTAATTGGAACCGCGGGAATCAAGCTGTAAAAATACAATGCCCTTTGTTCCCCGCGCTTTTAAGCGCACAGCCTCCAAGGTTTCGGCTACTACAGGAGCGATCGTTTTCGGGAAATACATCACGGGCGCGGGAACGTCTTTCGGCGCGGGAAGAGAGAAAGTTTCAAACAAACTCGTCACGCGGTGCGGGACGTGGATACCGTATTCGTAATATACGGGAACGGCCAGAAAATCTTCCGGAATGTTTTTGAATGCTTGCGAATAATCGTAGTTTTTCCAAATCAGCGGGTGGCGCGTTCCCTCAAAATAAAACACTTTATCAAAGTGCGGATTTTCTTCCAAAAGTTTGCCCACCAGCGGAGAGTTGTTGCGGTCAAACTTGGCCCCCACGTGTGCGTGAAACGAAAGGTTGGGATATTTCTTTTTAAGCGCGGCCAGCATGGGCGTAGTATACAAATAATCGCCGATTCCCATAAAAAAAATGAGAGCCACGCCTTTTAGCTTCGGGTTGACGGCAAGGGCCTTGTCCAAATCATAAAATACGTGTTCGTGGCGGTAAAGCGGACGTTTGATGCGGTGCCATTCTTTATTAACGGGCAAAGTTTCCCGCACGGGCTTACCGTGTACGTGTTTTTTGTCGAACTGATACCATACGGGCGTATGGGTATGAAGAAAAAAGAAAATCTTGTGAAACAGCCACCGGAGCGCTTCGTAACAAACGCACACTTCGCGGTGGGAACACATCAAATTACGCCATTTATATTCTTGCATATAATAAGTATAGCAGTTATTCTTCCGCGTTTGCCAAATATAACCCAAAGTTATACAATATATACAAGTCGGAGTATCCCTCCGTACTGCCGCGTTTTGCGCGGCGTTTTACCGTTTTAACTTTACGCAAAAGGAGACTTCTCTACTATGGCTAAACTAGTTGCTATGGACGGCAACGGTGCAGTATCCCACGTCGCCCATGCCACCAACGAAGTAATCGCTATTTACCCGATTACCCCGTCCTCCACGATGGGTGAAATCTGCGACGCAAAAAGCGCCAAAGGCGAAACCAACATCTGGGGCAACGTCCCGTCCGTAAGCGAGCTGCAGTCCGAAGGCGGCGCTTCCGGCGCGGTGCACGGCTCCCTTACCGCCGGAGCATTGACCACCACTTTTACCGCTTCTCAGGGTTTGCTCTTAATGATTCCGAATATGTACAAAATCGCCGGCGAACTGACGCCCACCGTGTTCCACGTGTCCGCGCGCGCCATTGCCACCACGGCGTTGTCCATCTTCGGCGACCATTCCGATGTTATGGCCGTCCGCCAGACCGGCTGGGCTATGCTCTGCTCCGATAACCCGCAGGAAGCCATGGATATGGCTTTAATCTCGCAGGCCGCCACGCTGCGCGCCCGCGTGCCTTTTGTGCATTTCTTTGACGGCTTCCGCACCAGCCACGAGCTGAACATGGTGGAACCCCTGTCCAAAGAACAGATGAAAGAAATGATTAACGACGAGCTGGTGGCCGAACACAAAGCCCGCGGATTAAATCCGGAACACCCCACCGTGCGCGGTACCGCCGCCAATCCGGACGTGTACTTCCAAGCCCGCGAAGCCGTCAACAAATTCTACAACGCCGTACCCGCTATCGTAAAAGAAGAAATGGCCAAATTTGAAAAAATCTCCGGCCGCAAATACGACCTCTTCCAATACTTTGGTGCGCAGGATGCCGAAAGAATCGTCGTCATTATGGGTTCCGGCGCCGACGTGGCCCAAAACGCCGTGGAAAGTATGGAAGGCGAAAAAGTGGGCGTACTCAAAATCAAACTCTTCCGCCCCTTCTCCATTGAAGATTTCGTACGCGTAATTCCGTCTACGGTTAAAAAAATCGCCGTGATGGACCGCACCAAAGAACCCGGCTCTATGGGCGAACCGTTGTTCCAGGACGTTTGCGCCGCGTTCCTTACCCAAGAAGCCAAAGCCAAATTTGCCGCTACCCCGCTCATCATCGGCGGACGCTACGGTATCGGCTCCAAAGATTTTACGCCGTCCCACGTCAAAGCCGTGTTTGACAACCTGGCCAAAGACGAACCGATTAAAGATTTCGTCGTCGGTATTAACGACGATTTGACCGGCAAATCTCTGCCCGAAGCCAAACTGGCCACCAAATCCGGCAGCGATATTTTCGCCGCCCTGTTCTACGGGTTGGGTTCCGACGGCACCGTGGGCGCCAACAAAAACACGATGAAAATCATCAGCGCCAACGGCTTCTTCGCCCAAGGATATTTCGTCTACGACTCCAAAAAATCCGGCTCGATGACGACTTCCCACATCCGCTTCGGCAAAAACTATATCCGCGCGCCTTACCTCATCCAATCGGCTGACTTTATCGGAGTACACATGTTTGATTTCTTGGATAAATACGATGTACTCGGTTCGGCCAAAGAAGGCGCCACCGTACTCATCAACGCCCCTTACGGCGCGGACGAAGTATGGAACCACCTTACCGCCGAAGTACAAAAAATCATCATTGACCGCAAATTGAAAGTCTACGTTATTGACGCTTCCGAAATTGCGCTCAAAACCGGTATGGGCAGCCGCACCAACACCATTATGCAGACGGCCTTCTTCGGCATCGCGGGCGTAATCCCCGCCGAAAAAGCCATCGCCGACATTAAAGAAGCCATCAAAAAAACGTATTCCAAAAAAGGCGAAGAAATCGTACAGAAGAACTACAAAGCCGTGGACGCCGCCTTGGCGGGCCTGCACGAAGTAAAATATCCGGCTGAAGTTTCTTCCAAACTGCACACCAAAGCCCCCGTTCCGGCCGACGCCCCCGCGTTTGTAAAAGACGTTTTGGGCGAAATGATTGCCGGCCGCGGCGATAAACTGCCCACCTCCGCTATGCCGGAAGGCGGCGTGTATCCGACGGGCACCACCCAGTACGAAAAACGCAACATCGCCATTATGGTTCCGCAGTGGGATCCCAATACGTGTATCCAGTGCGGTTTCTGCTCTATGGTCTGCCCGCACGCCGCAATCCGCATTAAAGCGTACGACGGCGCGGCCTTGAAAGACGCTCCGAAAACCTTTAAATCCGCCGACGGAAAAGCTGACTTGGCCGGTTTAAAATTTACCGTACAAGTTGCGGTAGAGGACTGCACCGGATGCGGCGCGTGCGTATACAACTGCCCCGCCAAAAACAAAGAAAATCCGGAAAAGAAAGCCCTCAATATGGTACACCAGCTTTCCGTGCGCGAGGACGAAATCGACAACTACGCGTTCTTCTTGGGCCTGAAACAAGCCGACGTGAAAACGAAAAAAGAATCCGTCAAAGGCTCCCAATTAAGACGCCCCTTGTTTGAGTTCTCCGGCGCGTGCGCGGGCTGCGGCGAAACGCCGTACGTCAAACTGTTGACCCAACTGTTCGGCGACCGCTTGGCCGTGGCCAACGCGACGGGCTGCTCCTCCATTTACGGCGGCAACCTGCCCACCACGCCTTACTGCAAACGCGACGACGGCAAAGGGCCGGCATGGGCGAACTCTCTCTTTGAAGACAACGCGGAATTCGGCCTTGGTATGCGCCTTGCGTTTGACCAGTTAAACCACGACGCCAAAGCCCTCCTCGCCGAAGCCAAAGAAGGCGGCCTTAAAGAACACGCGGCCTTGATTGACGCGCTCTTAAACGCCGACCAGACCACCGACGCGGGCGTGGAAGAACAACGTGCGCGTGTGGCGGAGCTGAAAGCAATCTTGAATAAAGGCGCGGAAAAAGGCTGCGACACCTGCAAACGCCTGCTCAGCTTGGCCGATTACCTCGTCCGCAAATCCGTCTGGATTTTGGGTGGTGACGGCTGGGCCTACGATATCGGCTACGGCGGTTTGGACCACGTACTCGCCAGCGGCAAGAACATCAAAATCTTGGTGCTGGATACGGAAGTGTACTCCAACACCGGCGGACAGATGTCCAAAGCTACGCCTTTAGGCGCTAAAGCCTTGTTCGCCGCGGGCGGCAAAACGATGCCGAAAAAAGACCTCGGTATGATTGCTATGACCTACGGCAACATCTATGTGGCGCAGGTAGCGATGGGCGCGAATATGAACCAGACCATTCAAGCCTTGGCGGAAGCCGACGCTTACGACGGTCCGGCCTTGGTCATCGCCTACGCGCACTGCATTGCGCATGGTATCGATATGTCCAAAGGTATGGGCGAAGCCAAGAGAGCCGTACAGGCCGGACGCTGGATTCTGTACCGCTTTAACCCCGAGGCCCGCTACGAAGGCAAGAACCCCTTGCACGTCGACAGCCCCTTGGGCGCCCCGACGCTCCCGCTGGCCGATTATATGAGCGGCGAAAACCGCTTCAAAGGCCTCATGAGAGACAACCCGGAACTGGCGAAAGAGCTTATCAAACGCGCAGAATCCGAATACGCTTGGAGACGCGATTTGTATAAACAACTCGCGGCCATTGAACCAACTGAAAAAATCGTTAAGTAATTTACGGTAAAGCGTTGAAAGCCCCCTGCGAGCGCAAGCAAGCTAGGGGCTTTCTTATACCCAAAATAGCCGCGATTTGTATAAACAACTCGCGGCTATGGTTCCCGGCGAAAAAGTAGAAAAATAGTTTGTAGAGAAAGCGTTGAAAGCCCCCTGCGAGCGCAAGCAAGCTAGGGGCTTTCTTATACCCCAAATGGCCGCGATTTGTACAAACAACTCGCGGCCATAATTCCAGCCACAAAGTAGAACAACCATTTAATCCAATTTATTTAGCAACAGTAACAATCTTCATTTTGTGGGACATTCAACATCTTAGACAACTCCTCAGCACTGAAAGGGATATTTTTCAAACCACAGTCCCAGTCATCGCCAACTTGCAACGCAAACCCCTTTTGGGGATCATAACACAAGCAATCATCTCCATATAACGCCTTAGCAGGATATGAATCTCTACTAAAGTAAGAATACTCAAAGTTTTTCGTTTTTATAAAACGCCCACTGTTATTTATTGTTAAGTCTTCACCAGGAATCTGTATATCTAAGTCTCCCAACTCACAACCAAAATCTTTGCCCATATCTCCACCTGCCAATTTACAAACTTCCCCAGCACTTGATATAGCTTTTAAGTTAACAAAAGCCTCTGAGAAACGTGATTTGATAGTAACTTTTTGGTACTGCGGCAGTGCAACCGCAGCTAAAATACCAATAATCAACACGACCACCAATAATTCAATTAAGGTAAAACCCGTCTTACAGGGGCTTACGGTAACGGCCTGTTGCTTTTCAAGATGACGGTAAAACATACAATTATTCCCATCATCGTCACCCTGAACTTGTTTCAGGGTCCATACATACCACTTCGTTTTATTAACAACCGGATGCTGAAACAAGTTCAGTATGACATCAAACAATCCTTTCATTTTATTTTCCTCCATCAAAAAACTCATCCTGAGTCGTTTCTGATCAGAATCTACCGATTTTGACGAAATAAACCCCAATCGGCAGATCCCGTACAGAAACCCTACGGAATAACCCTATCGTATCAAAAAAAAAACGGGTCAAGGCTTACCAAAATGGACCGCAGTAAGTAAGCGGACACATTATTTGATAGAATAAAAAGATGAAAAAAATTCTGCTGTGCGTAACCGTGCTATTGGTACTGTGGTTAGCCGCCTCCTACCGTGTCGCCCGCCAATCTGAATTAAACGAAAACTTGGTGGCAGACGCGTATTACGGGGATTTAATCTCCGTCAAAAACGGTTTGGAGGAAGGCGCGGACATTACGTTTGAATTGTATTTTCACGATCAGGACCGCCAATACGACGATATACTCTTTAACGTGTTGCACGCGGCCGCGTCGTCCGGCAACGAAGATTTGATTAATTTCCTGTTGGAAGAAGGATTAGACATCAATTATCCCACTCCCGACGGCTGGACGCCGCTTTTCATCGCTGCGCGCGACGGAAAGGCCGAAGCAGCCAAACTGCTTATTTTTCGCGGGGCGGACCTCAATGTGCAAACGGACCGCGGCGCAACCGCGCTTTTAATGGCGCTGACGCAGCCCTATCCGTCCGAAAAAGTCCGTCAGGACTTGCTTATTTATATGCTTAAACGCGGCGCGGACCCCAATCTGCCCGACGCAAACGGCTACTTTCCACTCTACTATGCCGCCACGCTGAAAAACGCGGACGCCGTGGAACTTTTACTGGAATACGGCGCAAAAGCCGACACAACCAATTTGGAAAACATACGCGCACGCCTTGCCCTCCAGCCGGACAACGCTTCCCGCCGTATCCTCTCCCTGTTAAAAAATGCCAGAACCAAATAAAAATGGCGCATTAAATAAAATTTTGGTATAATATGTCAAGGGGTTTTTTATGAACAGGGAAGAAACACTGCTTCAGAACTTTCAAGCCGTCCAAAACGCCCTGTCCGCCGCCTGTAAAAAAACAGGCCGCAATCCCCAAGACATAACGCTTTTGGCCGTAACAAAGTACGCGCAAGACCAAGACGTGCTGTTTTTTCTGCAAAAGGGTCTTATCCGCCATATCGGCGAATCCCGCGTACAGCAGGCTTGGACGCGTTGGAAAAGTGAAAATTTTGTAAAATATCCCGTGGTCAAGCATTTTATCGGTCATTTGCAAAAAAATAAGGCTGCAAAAGCCGCACAATTGTTTGATTTTATCGATTCGTTAGACGATTTTGACACCGCACTCGCGCTTGAACAACACCTATCTGCTTCCAAAACGATCCGTGCGTTGGTACAGGTAAAACTGACAGAGAAGGAAACGCAATCCGGCTTACCGTTGGAAGAAGCAAGGGCGCTTGCCAAACGATTAAAGGCGCTCTCTCGCGTAAAAGTGTGCGGATATATGGGTATAGCTCCCCAAGGGGCCCCCGAAGCCGAATTAAGGACGCTGTTCGGCGGAGTGAAAAGAGCGTTCGACCAAGACTTTCCGCCCAACACGGAACGGTATTTGTCTTTGGGAATGAGCGAAGATTTTATAACGGCGGTGGAAGAAGGGTCTTCCCTGCCCAGAATCGGCAGCAGGTTGTTTGCCGCAAATTTGGAGGTTTTATGATTATAAAAGTCCGTTTGATTCCCACCGCGGGACGCAACGAAGTCATCAGCCGCATCGGCAGCGTTTTGCGCGTAAAAATTAAAAATAAAAAAGTGGATGACGACCCCGCAAACGCCATTATGAAAACCTTTTTGGCCGATTTTTTCAACGTAAAAGAAGAAAGCATTATCATCGTTAAAGGGGCCAAAGGAAAGGAAAAAACCGTGGAAGTGCGCGATAAAAGCGAAGAAGAATTGCGCAAAATTATGGATTCCATTCCGTAATCGCATTACGTCCATTTCAAAAAATTATCCCGAGCCTGCGCTCGGGATTTTTTGTCTCTAAAATCTTCATTTCATTTTATTTTTTTCCTGCCAACCGCCAAACTTCCGGCAGCAAGCCCGCAGGCACAACTTATTATGCTTCCCCCCTGCAAGCAGAACAAAAAAAATGCCGTCCGGCGCCAGGCAACTCTCCCAGCGGCAGCGGACGGCCATTACAAAAGCAGGAGCAATACACTATAAACGCATTGGCGCCCCGTTAATCAGCTGTACGATTTCCTCAAAATTTTTATGAACGGGCTCTACAAAACCCATATCCGCCCCGATCACGCGCAAGGACGGTACTTTATTGCGGATAAAGTTAAGCGTGGCCCCGTTAAAACCGGTAAACATAAAATAATCGTGCGCGTTCTGAAGCGTCAGCACGGCTTTGCCTTCCGCATCGTAAAACGACGCGCTCCCGTTTTTGGAGTACATTAATGCGGACACCAATCCCGCCAAATCGCCCTGCGGCGTAAACACGCCGCCGCCGGAATTTCCTCTTCTTACGCCAAACCCGGGGGCAATAAAATGCTGCAATTTTTCTATAAAATAGATATCATCAGAAGGCGACTGCAGGTAAGTTACCACGCCGTTTACCGTTTTGGGCACCACGATTCCCGCAGTAAAACGGGAATTTCCTAAATTCGCCGCCCCAATCAAACGCACGCCGTACGCGGAGAGCTGGGCTTTGGTTTCGGGGCTGTCTTTGAGCAACGCGGAAAACTGCTCCTGCGGGACAGACTTCCAACCGTTTTTACCCTGCGCGGCATAGGAATACTCGGCCGTCTCCGGATCAAAACGGATTAACGCCGCGTCCACACTGCTGACACGGTTCTGCCCGGGATAAAAACCCGAATAGATAAACACCCGTTGGGAAGAAGTGCTGTGGTGTATGCGCACCGTTTGGCGCAGTTCGGCTTCCGCCAGTGTAATTTGCACCGTACACGGCTGGGAGCCGCTGCAGGCGGTATACACACAATGCGCCGCCGTTAAAAACCAATTTTTATGAAGACGCACCGCCTGACACGCATAAACCTCAGCCTGCGTGTCGTACGTTTTGTCCGTACGCCAAATTTGGATTTCCTTTTGCACCAAAAACGCATCCTCGCGCACGGGCAGTTCTTCTTCCTCCTGGGCAAAGGAGGGTAGAGCGGCTAAAAACGTCAAAATAAATAAAAATAAAAATTTTCCCATATTTTTAGTGTATATAAAAAACCGCAAAAAAACCACCCTCGGGGCGAAAAGGTTCTGCTTTCCGAACGATAAATTTAATATAATAAACGTATGACTATTACCGTTATCATTCTTGTGTTGTTTAGTTACTTACTCGGGTCCGTCCCGACCGGCTACCTTATCGCCAAACGCGTTATGGGCATTGATATCCGCCAGCACGGTTCCGGCAACCCGGGGGCGGCAAACGTATACCGCACCGTCGGGAAATGGGCCGGCATATCCACTTTTTTAATTGACGCGTTAAAAGGGTTTATCCCCGTCTGCCTCGCCCGCCATTTTTGTCCGGAAGCCTATTGGGTGGCCATTGCGTGCGGCGTAATTGCCATTTTGGGCCACATGTGGACGATTTATCTTAAATTCCGCGGCGGAAAAGGCGTTGCCACCTCCGCGGGCGTATTTGCCGCGCTCTTGCCGGTTCCTACGGCGATCGCGTTTGCGTCGTTCGTCGTATGCGTGGCGTTGTGGGGCCGTATTTCCATCGGTTCCATTGTGGCGTGTATTGTGCTCCCCATTTGCAGCTTTTTTATCGGAAAACACCCGATGACCGTCAATTTAATGGTAACGGCCATCGGCGCGCTTGTTATTTACAAACACGTTCCCAACATTAAACGCCTCCTGCAGCAGAAAGAGCTGAAGTTTGAGGACGGCGCCAAAAAGAGAAAAGAAAATGAAAGTAAATAAAATTACCGTATTCGGCGCGGGTATTTGGGGCAGCGTTATCGCCCAGCACTTGGCGCAAAAAGGATACAGCGTCTCGCTGTGGGAATACAACGAGCAGCTGCTCAACGTGCTGAAAACAATGGGCCGCCACCCGAATATTCCTAACTTTAAAATCCACGACAATATCCGCCTGACAGATAACGCGGAAGAAGCCGTCCGGGATACCGATTTAATTGTTTTTGTGATTTCCTCCAAAGCCATCCGCGCGTTCTGCCGCGAGCAGCTTAAACCGCTTTTGAACGGACGGGCCGTACCTGTGGTCAGCGCGTCCAAAGGCATTGAGGACGGCACTTTTAAAACGATTTGCGAACTGATTGAAGAAGAACTGCCGCAGTTAAAGGATAAAACGCTTGCGTTTTCCGGCCCCAGTTTTGCGTTGGAAGTGGCGCAGAATGTGCCGACCAAAATCATGTTGGCAGGGAAAGACCCCGCTCTTGTGGACGAAATCCGCGACGTAATGAGCGGCGACCCTATTATCGTAGTACCGGCTTCCGACCGCCGCGGCGTGGAATACGGCGGCGGTATTAAAAACGTACTGGCTATCGGCTGCGGCGTGATTGACGGCATCGGCGACGGCGCTAACGCAAAAGCTGCCCTCATTACCCAAGCCTTGCAGGAGATGAACGACATCATCGTCAGCCAAGGCGGGCAGGCGGGTACGGTTTACAGCCTGGCCGGATTTGGCGACGCGATTTTAACGGGGATGTCCGCCATTTCCCGCAACCGCCGTTTGGGCGAAAAGCTGGGCGCGGGCCTGTCGCTGGAAGAAGCCAAAAAAGAAGTCGGCACGATTGCCGAGGGCGTAAATTCCGTGCAAAGCGTGTACGATATCGCCCGCAAAAACAATCTCAAAACCCCGATTATAGACGCAATTTGGCAGATTGTCTGCCAAGGCAAAAAGCCTTGCGTACTGCTCCACGCAATGGGATTTACCGAACGGGGCAATAAATAATTTAACCGTTTGGGCGAGGCTTTTTCCGCCCGAACACAATAGGCCAAAGGACAAAGAAAAATGAATAAGGACGACGTAATCCGACACTTAACACGGCATGTATTAGACAAAAAACAAGCCAAAATGTCGGTAGATAAAGTTTTTGAAATTATCAAACACGGTTTAAAACGCGACGGCAAAGTCGTCATCAGCAATTTTGGGTCGTTCCAATTAAAAACGGCACGCCCCGTAACGCGCCATAACCCCAAAACGGGCGAAAAAGTACAGGTGCCTGCCAAACAAAAAGTGCGCTTTAAACCGTCTCCGAATATATTAGATAAATAGATAAAAAAGATTAAAAACAATAAAAATTAGCGCCATCAAATCCTACGCAAGGTTGCCCGAATATTTTTCCTAAGCGGTTGCATTGTGTATCCCCCACCGTACACTGCAGTTGATATTTCTTATCGCCCCCATCAGCATAAAACCTCAGTCTGGAGAAATTGTAATTTTCAGTCCAGTAAAAATTAGCCCACGTTGCTGTATTGCGCAATACTATACCGAAATCGCGGTTTCCACAGCGAATAGCACACATATCCGTATCTTTGCAAGCTTCCCAATTCAGGGCGGGAATAGAAACAGGCAAATCAGCAAAGTGAAACCATGAATTCACAGGATCATCCGGTTGGTGTGTTGGAAATCCCCCTTGTTCCATAGCCAGTACCTGTTGGGCGCTGGTTAACGTGGCGAGCAGCGGCATTACGCAGCTTAGCGCCGCTTTGTTGCGTGCTGTTTGGTATTGGGGCAGCGCAACGGCGGCCAAAATACCGATAATTAAAATGACGACTAATAACTCAATTAAGGTAAAACCTTTCATATTATTTTCTCCTATTATAAAAAAGTTATCCCGAGTTATTTCTATTCAAATTCAACCGCTTTTGACAAAATAACTCCAATCGGGAGATCCCACGCAGAAATCCTACGGAATAACCTCATGTTATCAAAAAAAAAAACGGGTCAAGGCCTGCATAAATGGGAACAACGGAATAAAAAGCGTCCTTACGCAGCGTATTTATACGGAACCGCGTTGTTATGAAACAACGGATTCCGGATTACAACCTTCCGGAAAGACCTAAAGGGTGTTTCCGGCATGACGTAAGGGGTATTTCCGGCAGGACACTGCGAGTGCTTTTGGAATGACGACGGGAAAGTGCTTCCGCAATGACAACGATTATACCTTTCATTAAGCCGTCATCCTGTAATGTCCTTATACGGGATCTCGTCGTTACGAAACAACGGATTCCGGATTACAACCTTCCGGAATGACCTAAACGGTGTTTCCGGCAGGACCTAAACGGTATTTCCGGCAGGACACTGCGAGTGCTTTTGGAATAACGAAGGGAAAGTGCTTCCGCAATGACAACGATTATACCTTTCATTAAGCCGTCATCCCGTAATGTCCTTATACGGGATCTCGTCGTTATGAAACAACGGATTCCGGATTACGACCTTCCGGAATGACCTAAACGGTGTTTCCGGCAGGACACTGCGATCGCTTCCGCAATGACGAAGAGGAGCACAACAGATTCCCAAACGCTGCGCGCCGTACCCTATGGGCCGCACCCTGCAGGTGGCCTGCAAAGTGCCGCTTCCTCTGCGGGAATGACGCGGTGGCGGCACGGGAAATGACGAGTTATAAAATCATCTTTTGTAAATTACTCCGCGTAAATTACTCCGCAAAAAACCGCCCCGGCAAAAAACAGCCGGAGCGGGTTCAAAAAATTATTTCTCGTTATTCGCCGGGGGAGTAATAAACGGGCGTTTTCTTTGCGTCTCGCGCAACAGCGCTAAGCTTATAACGGTTCCCGTTCACGCCAATTTTAAATCCTTTCGGCGAGAGTATTTTTTGCGTATCACGCTGGAATTGTACCGGATCGCCGGAGAGTAAAGATAAACGCAACAAATCATTCGTATACCGGCCATAACGCGTATAATGGGCTTCTTCCAAGAGTGCAATGTTGACCAAATGTTTGCGTGCGCGGTCCACATAATATTTATCCATGATTGCCCCGCCGCCAAAGAACTGGGAATAAGAAATCCACGCAAAAGAAACCAACAATACCGTACCCAAGCAGCGCACTAACATCTGCTCTATCCACGATTTTTGGCGAATTTGCACTACCACACTTCCGCTTAAAAAATCCTGAAGGGCGCGGTGTCGGTCATCAAAAAAAGCTACTAAAAAACCGCACATAAAAAGCGCCGCGCTGATGTAGTATCCAATTACGCGTTTAAACGCTTGAAACAGCGAAAGCGGTCCGCTCAAATCCTTTTTTACGACGGCAATCCCCACCAAACTCTTGCCCAAGGTTACACGGTCGCCGCTTGCTAAAATGGTTTCATACAAAACAAACGCCCCGTTCATGCCGCCAAACACGGCAATCACGCCCCAAAGCTCCATATCCGGCCCCCACCATTTCATAATCAATGCGGCAATCAGTTGTGCGGGCATAAACACCACGCCGTAATCAATCAGCAGAGCGACAAAACGTTCACTTACTGTCGCGTATACGACTTTCGGATTTCCTTCAGACGCGGGATTAACTACGGGAACTTCTGGTTCCATAATATTAATACGATGTTCTGTCATAAAAGGAAGACCTCATCTTTCATTACAAGTTTTTAAAAGCAGCTTAAAAATTTCCTGCTCCGGTTGTTCTGCTCCGAAACGCAAAAACGGCTTAGTAAATAGAGTTCCACTTACGCGTAGTAAACGAGAACTCCACGCGGCGGTTCGTACGGCGGCCTTCGCTGGAATTATCTAATGTCAGCGGACGGTCTTTACCGTGCGAATGGATGCGGATTCTTTCGGCGTTTATGCCGCGGCTGACCAAATAAGCCTTCATTGCAGCGGCGCGGGACGACCCCAGCCAATAATTGTATTCTTTAGATCCCAACACATCCGTATGCCCTTCCACAATAAGGTGCAAGGACGGATGGGAGTGCATAATATTAGCCACTTTATCTAAAAAAGGGTACGCATAATCCGGCGGGCGGACGGAATCAAACTCATATGTAATGGCCGGCAGTTTCAGCGTCTTGGCCATACGGGCTTCGCTTTGGTTATAGAGTTTTTGGTTAATACGGGCTTGTTCTTCAATGACCGGATCTTGCTTAACGGGAGCAGGGATATCCTCGTCCTGTTTTTGGGAAGAGGCACACGCGCTCAGTGCAGCTAAGGAAATAAATAACAAAACGGTTCTCATCTTCATATAAAAAACCTCCTGTCACCATTATAGCAAAAGAACGGGAAAAACAGTAAAAAATCCTATTTTAAAAGATATCCACATACTGTGGACAAACTGTGGATAACTTTCCTTTCACTCTACAGCTGTCCACAAAAACCTTCTTTTTTAAACCGTCTTTCTGCGCAAACCAAAACAGGATTGTGGATAAAACGCATTTTCTGTGGATAACTTTTCCTTTGTATAGGAAGACGGACCGAATTTCTCCATTTTTACCGACGGGAGATTTTCGGCAGCCTGTTTTTTTACCGTTTGTGTAATTTTTTAAAAAGCTGTTGACAAGTCTGCTTTTTTTTGCATAAAAACGCATTTTTGCAGCGTTATGGCTATTTTTTAAGCTTAATTTTAAAGGAAAAAGACGGCTTATCCACAACCGGCCGGATTTTTACCGTTCCGGCCTCCGCGCCTGCTAATACACTTAACGATCCGCGCGGAGCATCCCAATATAAATAAACGGGGCTTATGCGCAAGGCGGAAGGCACATAATCATACGTTAAACCGTTTTTTAAATGGGCCAAAATACGGACAAACACTTCTTCGCCGGAATCTAAAGGCAGTTCTTTATCGCTGGTTTGAACAGAAAAACGCGTCAGGGCCACTTCGCTTTGCGGCGCAAAAAAGTATTTTACCGAGAGCGCACCGAACCAAGCGGATTCCGCGCGCGCATACTCTAGCGCAAAACCGGTTCCGTAAGTAAATCCCGCCGCTTCCAATGCTTGCTGCGCCCGCGCCAATTCATTCTGTGTTCCCGTAACAAGCGCGCGAAATGATTTTTTGGGCAGCGGTATTTTCTCCCACACATTTTCCGGCGACGCCAGCGCAACACCGCCAAACGCTTCCGGCACGCTTAACAAAGCCAAAGCTATTTTCGCTCCTGCTTCGCCGCGGGCCGCGATAATGCGGTTCTCCGCGCCCGACAGCACGGGATAATTCGTTTCCAAATAAGGCAGCAATTCGCGCGTGACAAAGCGGATAATAGTTTGCTCATCCGCATAGTCGCCGTCTTGAAAATCTACAGCAGCCACAATCATTTTGTTTTGTTGCATAAACGCTTCCGCCTCCGCTGCCTGCTTGGGCCCCGCTCCCAGCAATACCGCCAACGGATAAGTTCCCTTTAATGGGATAAACGGCTCGGGCAGAAATACGGTCAGCGTATGGCTGTTGCCAATGACAGCAGACGGGAAATGCGCGAAAGTTTCCCGTCCGGGTTTGATAATCATAATTTCTTCGTTTTGGGCAAAAAGCGTATGTACGCCCACCAACAAAAATATAGTAAAAAAAATAAGTTTTTTCATATATAGGATTTTAGCATATCCCATGCGCAATAAGCCATAGGCCTAGAGGCGGGTGGGTCTAAAGGCCCTTGTTTTTATTCGTTAAAACAAGTAAATTTGAAATATACGACTCAGCATTTAGGGAGCCTGTTTATGACGAAAAAAACATCTTTGCGTTTTTTACTTGCTTTGGGAAATACCAAAATAGTGGTACTCAATCAACAAGAAGCACTTCAAGTATATGCAAGACAAGATGCCGCCCATAAAAAGCACGCGGTAGCCGCCGAGCGGATTTCAGAAGCGCTGTCCCTTCAGTAGCCGCCGTCTTTTCCATTTACTCCGCCGTTTGACACGCGGCGGAGTTTTTTGTCCGCCGTAACACGCAAATAATAAGTTATAATGGGAATAAGAGGATGATTATGTTTCCAACAAAGAACCTGTTTTTAGTAACCTTTTTGGTCATGACGGCAATAATGCCTGCCCTTGCCGCAGACTCCCTGCAAAAAACGCTTCCGCTTTTGCAAAAGCGCCGCCGAACGGCAGCGGAAAACCACCAAGTGCTGGCCATTTTCCGCACTGCCAAAGATCCGGACACTGTCTTTGCCGCCGGAGCCAGCCTCGTTAAAACGCCGCCCGCTAAAGCGCAGGAGCCCGCGTTGTTTAACTTGCTCCTCCGTCCAACCGATCCGCTGAAACAAACCTTTGCCGCGGTTATTATTACGGCGATGGGCCAAACGCACGAAGAATTATTGCCCATTTTAGAGCAAGCCCTTACCGGTCAAGACCCTGCCTTGCGGGCTTACGCAGCCGGTGCGTATGCGTTTATCCGCCCGCAAGAGACTGCCCACTCCGCAGAAATCGTACGGCTGTATATTTTTGATCCCGCGTTTGCCCTGCGCGCAATGAACCAAACGGCCCAAGACGCCCGTGCGCAAACCAAAATTTTAAAGGAAGTTTCCTCCTCTACAGATGCTCAGATCCGTGCAGCGGCGGCGGCGTGGTTGGGCGCGCTGCATACGCCGGAAGGCGCCAAACTCTTGTTAAAAATGGCAAAAACAGAAAAGGACTCTCAAGTTTCCGCACAAATCGCCACAGGGTTGGCCAAAAACCGCAGTTTAACGATGAAATCCGTCATCAAAGAATTACGCCGCAGCCCGCAGTCGGAACAGTCAGCCACCTATGCTCTCGCGCTCGGTTTTATGACGGGTAACGCCGCAGACGCCCTGCGTAAAGGGTTAGAAGATAAAAATGCAAACGTCCGCGCCAATTCCGCACGCGCCGCCGCTTATATGGCGGGGGTATTATCCAATCCGGACGCTTTCGCCTATACGTCAGACCGCGCTTTTGACATCAGCCTGTTAAAAAGCCTTATTCCCATACTAAACCTACAGGCAAAAACCGCGTCCGGCGATGAAAAAATATACGCCGAAAACGCTTTACGACAAATTGAAAAACTGATGGAGTAAACGATGAATCAACCCGTTTTAAAAGTAAAAAAACTGGCACCGCACGCCAAATTACCCCACCGTGCGCACGAAACGGATTCGGGCGCGGATTTGTTTGCACTGGAACGCACGGTGCTTGCTCCGCACGCCGTAACAAACGTACATACGGGCGTATGCGTGGAACTGCCGGAAAACACCTCGGGCATTATTTGGGGCAAAAGCTCCGTGGAAAGCAAAGGAATCAAGGCAATGGCAGGGCTGGTGGACGCGCCGTACCGCGGCGAGCTGATTGTATGTATGTACAATTTAAACGATACGGAATTTGTATTTGACGCCGGCCAAAAAGTGGCGCAGTTGGTGGTAATCCCTACGCTGTATCCGTCATTTGAAGAGGCGCAAGAACTGAGCCAAACTTCCCGCGGCGGAGGCGGATTTGGCAGTACGGGACGCAACTGATATTTACAAAAAGAGGGCCTTCCGGTTAAGAGGGCCCTCTTTATTATCCTTCAAATTATTCTACCGTGTAGCCGGAAGAAACAAAAGAAGCACACAGCTTTTCTCCTTCCTCGCCTATCCCCGTACAAGTGCGCTGTCCGTCCTTAGTGGAATGGGCATTGGTATAGAGTTTAAGGGTATAGCCGTCGCCGTCCAAATCGCGGTCGATTTGCACCCAGCCGTTCGCCAACGTATACGTAAAATCGGGCGTTTTATACGTACTGTCGTCTATCCATTGTCCGCCGGAAATATGCACGTCCAAATCTGTACGGACGGGCGTTTTGTTAGGCTGTAAATCCAACGCGCGGTTGGCGGCTTCCAACATTGTTCGTCCGTTAGCAAATGCTTCGGCGGCACGGGAACGCTCTATCGCTGTGCTGTAGTGGGGTAAAGCAATGGCGGTCAAAAGACCGATAATTAATACAACTACCAATAACTCAATCAGCGTAAAACCCTGTTTCATAACTCCTCCCAAAAAATAAGTATTGATTACAGTATAAAACACGCGGAGACAAAATACAAGTTTTTTCATTTGTTTTTACTATAGAAACTTGCGGAAAATTTGCTATCATTAATGTATGCAGAAAATTATCAAAATAAACAATTTAAAAATTTCCAACCGCCTGCCTTTATCGTTTATGGCAGGCACCTGTGTGATTGAAAGCGAAAAACAGTATTTGGATTTTGCTCAAAAACTCAAAGCACTGATCGCAAAAACCAAACACCCCTTTATTTTAAAAGCTTCTTTTGATAAAGCCAACCGAACCGCAGTAGACGCCTACCGCGGCCCAGGGCTTGCCAAAGGGTTAGAAATTTTAGCCAAAGCAAAAGCGCTTACCAAGCTGCCGGTGTTGGTAGATGTACACGAACCTTGGCAGGCCGAAGAAGCCGCCCAAGTGGCTGATATTCTGCAAATTCCGGCTTTTTTGTGCCGCCAGACGGACCTCGTACTGGCCTGTGCGGACACGGGCAAGGCGGTCAACGTCAAAAAAGGCCAGTTTCTGGCCCCGTCGGCAATGGAACAAATCATTAAAAAAATTGAATCCCGCGGGAACAAGAACATTCTGCTTACCGAACGCGGCGCCAGCTTCGGCTACGGCGATTTGGTGGTGGATATGCGCTCGCTGGAAATAATGAAACAGTTTGGCTATCCCGTTATTTTTGACGCCACCCACTCCGTGCAAAAACCCGGAGCGCTCGGTTCCTGCACGGGCGGAAACCGCCAGATGGCCCCTGTGCTCGCCAAAGCGGCAGTGGCGCTGGGCATCGCGGGTGTATTTTTTGAAGCGCATCCGGATCCGGACCACGCGTTGTCGGACGGGCCCAATTCGCTTGACCTGACGCTGGCCGCCAAAATGACGCGCGAGTTGTGCGCGATTGACCAAGTCGTCAAAAAATTTAAATAACGATGAACGAAAACTCCGTCTGGAAACCCACGCTTTTATGGCACGCCAAAATCTTCGGCGTGTTGTTGGTGTGTTGTTTGGCGGCGTATTTCGTGTTGGCGTACGCAACGGCAAAATTGCCGGCGCCGTACCAAAAACACCGGCCCTCGGCGCAAACCACGCCGTGGCTGAACAGGTAAAATTATGATTCTAAAATACTCTCCCTCCGCCGTAAAAAAATTGGCTTTAGAAGTATTGGACGTGGAACACAAAGCGCTGGAACTGAGCCGCAAAAGCATCGGCGCAGAATTTTTAAAAGCGGTGGACGTCATTGCCAAAAGCAAGGGGCGCGTTGTCATACTGGGTATCGGCAAAAGCGGGCTGATCGGGCGGAAAATAGCCGCCACGCTCGCCTCTACGGGAACGCCCTCGTTTTTTGTGCATCCGGTGGAAGCCCTGCACGGCGATTTGGGAATGATTACGGCGGGAGACGTTATTTTGGCCATTTCGTTCTCGGGCCAAACGGAAGAAATCAACCGCATTTTACCTTCGCTGGAACGCCGCAAATTGACAATTATCTCAATGACGGGGCATAAATCCTCCAAGCTTGCACTGATGTCGGACATTCACATTCCCGTCTACATTGAACGCGAAGCCTGCCCCTATAACCTCGCGCCGACGGCCTCCACCACTGCCACCTTGGCGATAGGCGACGCATTAGCGCTGTGCCTAATGAAAGTAAAACATTTTGAAAAACGCGATTTTGCCACCTTCCACCCGGGTGGGTCCTTAGGCAAACTGCTTACCCAGCAAGTAAAAGATTTAATGCGTACCGGCAAAAACAACCCCGTCGTGCCGCTTACGGCCACCGTGCAGGACACGCTGTTTGTGATGACGAAAACCGGCGGCGTGGGCGCAACCAGCGTAGTGGACAAAAACGGTAAACTGGCCGGCTATTTTACCGACGGAGACTTGCGCCGTCTGCTCCAGCAGGGGGCCGATGTCTTGGGCAGAAACATCACGGAAGTGATGACCAAAAACCCGCACCATTTGACCGACGAAATGCCCGCCATTGAAGCCGCCAAAATGATTCACGCCACGCACGTGGACAACCTGCCGGTTCTCAACAAAACGGGCAAAGTGGTGGGAATTATTGATGAAAAAGATTTAATTGAATTTTTGGCATTACTGGATAAAAAATGAGAAAAATTTTCTTTTTTCCCCTCTTTCTTTTAACGCTGGCCGCCTGCGGCGGCAAAGACTCGTTTGCTCCAGAGGACGATGCCGGCCTCCAGCTGGCGTCAAAAGTTTCCATTTTTGAGTCCAAAGACAGCCAGAAAAAATGGCTGCTTACCGCCGAAAATGTAGATTTTGCCGATCTGCAAAGCGCCACGCTCAAAAATCCCGAGCTGCTGCTGAAAGAAAACGGACAGGACAGCGCTCGCGTATCGGGCGACTCGGGCACATTTGATTATACTCAAAAGCTTGTTACTATTAACGAAAACGCCGAAATCGTTTCCTTTACGGAAGATGTCGTCATTACCACGAACCGCGTCTTTTACGACGTGAATAAAGACCGTATCTGGTCCGACGACAAAACCACCGTCATCCGCGGCGGAACCAAAGTTACGGCGCGCGGCGGCGTGGAAACCAATTCCAAATTAACCAAAATTGAACTCAAAAAGCAGTCTACGCGTCTGCCCGATAACGCCGCCGAACTGCGGCGGAAAAAATGATGAAAAAAACGCTTTTTTTATATTCGCTGCTTGCGCTGGCCGTTTTTTTAAACGGCTGCAAAACCGTTCGCGCCGAGGGTCCCCAAATGCCCGTTCCGGCCGCCAAACCGCATGTGGAAAAAGCAAAGAACAATTTAAAAAACAAACGCAAAACCGCGGGCGAAATTCCCCCCGTACTGGGCGGCGTAGTGCAAAGCGACAGCTGGGTAATTTATAAAGACAAACAGCAGGAAGAATTTACCGGTAACGTATCCTACGACAACGGGGCGTACATTTTCCGCGCGGATTATGCGCTTTCTGAACGTGCGCAAAGCCGCTTCTCCGCACGGGGCCGCGTCTACCTGCGCCAAAACGAACCGGACGGCTCGTTCTACGAAGCCTACGCGGACAGCGCCCGCTATAACTATAAAACGCAAAAAGGTGTTTTGACGGCAACGGCGGACAAAACGGTAAAAATCATCTATTCGGACGCAAAAAAACAAACCGTTACCGCCACCGCAAAACGCGCATCGTTTGATTTAAACCAAAAGATTTTCATTTTGCAGGACAAGGTGCGCGTGGAACGCCCTACGCCGAAAGGCACCGAAATACTCTCTGCCGAAAAAGCCACGTACAAGCAGGATGAAAATTACGCCATACTGGAAGGCGGCGCCAAAGCGACCGACGGTTCACGCACGCTGGAAGCCGAAACCATTGTTTACGACGGGAACCAAAACGCTTCCTACGCATACGGGGCGCGTCCGCTTGTGCACGGGCAAACGGATCAGGGCACGTTTGCCGTCATTGCCGACAAGGTTTCCTCCGACAATGCAGCCGGCACCATATCGCTTGACGGGAAAGTACAGGGCTGGATTGTTTCCCCGCAGTTAAATGAGGCGGACGCAAACTCCAAATTTTAGAGGTTTTATTATGCAACTTCGCAGCGAACAAATCGTAAAAGTATACAAAGACCGTATGGTCGTCAAAGGCGTGGATATTCACGTCAAATCCGGTGAAATTGTCGGCCTTTTGGGCCCCAATGGCGCGGGCAAAACCACTTCGTTTTATATGTTGGTGGGCTTTATCCGCCCGACACGCGGCCATGTATTTATCGACGGGGACGACGTTACCAAGCTGCCGATGTTTGAACGCGCCCGCCACGGCCTGGGTTATTTAGCGCAGGAACCCACTATTTTCAAAGGGCTTACCGTGGAAGAAAACCTGCTGGCCGTACTGGAACGCATTTTAGACGATAAAACGGAACAAAAACGCCGCGTGGACGAACTCCTGAACGAATTTGGTCTTACGAAACTGGCCAAACAAAAAGCGTGGACGCTTTCCGGCGGCGAAAAACGCCGTATGGAAATTGCGCGCTGTATGATCAGCAACCCGAAAATCATTCTTTTGGACGAACCGTTCGTCGGAATTGATCCGATTACCGTTTCCGATCTGCGGCAGATGATTTTTAAACTCAAAGACAAAGGCATCGGCGTGCTGATTACCGACCACAACGTCCGCGAAACCCTGCCGCTGACCGAACGCGCCTATCTGATTTACGACGGTAAAATTTTAGTGGAAGGCGACCAGAATACCCTGTTAAACGACGCCAACGCCCGCCGTTTATATTTAGGCGAAGATTTTAAAATGTAAGTATGGATACTTTTAAAACGGTTTCCCAAGAATTAAAACATACATTTGACCGAAATTTTTACGAACGGGCGAAATATATTCCCTCGGCCAATGAAACGGTGGAAATTTTTCGCGCGCTGAAGGATTTTTTATACCAGTATCCGCTCGTATGCCACGAAAACGTCTGCGATGCGCCGCTGAAAATTTTAGCTGATCGCCTTGCCAAGCAAATCAAAAATTCGCTCTGCTTTTTGTGCCCAGAAAAAGGCGACTGCTCCGCCTGCGACGATAAAGCCCGTCAAATTACCTTAGATTTTATCGCGCATTTGCCCGCTTTGCAAAAACTGCTCGTCAGCGACGTAAACGCCGCTTACGAAGGAGATCCCGCCGCCGTCAGCCCGGTGGAACCGCTGCTTTGCTACCCGGGGATTGCCGCTATAACCTTTCAGCGTATGGCGCATTTTTTATATGCGCGCGGCGTGCGGTTAATTCCGCGCATCGTTACCGAGTACGCCCACAGCGTAACGGGAATTGATATACACCCTGGCGCACAAATCGGCCCTGCATTTTTTATTGACCACGGCACAGGCGTCGTCATCGGGGAGACATGCGTGATTGGCGCCAACGTAAAACTCTACCAAGGCGTCACGCTGGGAGCAAAAAGTTTTCCGCTGGATGAAAACGGCAACCCCGTTAAAGGAATTAAACGCCACCCCAATTTGCAAGACAATGTCATTATCTATGCCGAAGCCACCGTGCTGGGCAATGTAACAATCGGCAAAAACAGCGTGATCGGCGCCAATCAATGGGTAACCCGCGACGTTCCCCCCGACACCAAAGTGGGGTGAAGTCCCCCGCCACCTTGTCCGCGCCCTTCTGATGAGTTTAAGCCACACGGTTTACAATATGCCGCTCTGCCGCTGAAACAACTTAAAGCCCCGACCTTGTCCGCACTCCTCGGACTGATTTAAACCGCACTCATTCTGCCACGAAAGAACAGCAAAGCACCCGCCGCACGGTCTGCCGCAAATAAAGTACAATATATTTATCCCAATTTTCAAAAGGAGAAAAATTCACCATGAAAAAAACCATTTTAGTTTGCACGGCCTGCGCCCTGTTGGCGACAGCCTGCACCACCCCGGGCAAGCGCACTGCTTGGGGCGCCGCCGGAGGAGCCGCCGTGGGTGCGGCCGCCGGAGCCATTATCGCCAACAACACGGGCGGGAAAAGCGGACAAGGGGCCGTTTACGGCGCGTTGGCTGGTTTAGCCGTGGGCGGGGCCTTGGGCAATTATTATGACAAACAAGCCAAAGAACTGGCCGCTATTGCCGAAGTAGTCAAATCCGACAACGGCATTCAGGTTTATCTGAAAAACGATATTTTGTTTGCTACCGGCAGCTCCGAACTTTCCGCCGATGCGATGCAAACGCTGACGGACCTCAACAGAGTGCTGAAAAAATATCCCAAAAACCGCATCGTGGTACAAGGGTATACCGACTCTACCGGTTCCGACGCCATCAACAACAAACTCTCTACGCAGCGCGCCAAAGCCGTGTACGATTTCTTGTTGGGAAGCGGCCTGAAAACCTTGAGCATTACCTATGTGGGCTATGGCTCTTCTAACCCGATTGCGTCCAACGCCACAGCCGCCGGACGCGCGCAAAACCGCCGCGTGGTGCTGTCCATTACCGCCAACGAAAAAGACATTAAATAGTATTTGTTTACGCTAAAACCCCCCGCCCATTTGGGCGGGGGGTTTTGTTCAGGTTATAAATTACTCAACGTAACAATTATCATCTACATACGGCCCAGCGCTAGATGTACATCCCGTTCCTGTTTTGCTAAAACCCAATTTTTTACAAGCTCCTGTTGTTTTATCATAACAATGGCGCTGACCGTAAGCAATACCTAAAACATAGTTCCAATCTGCATCTACCGCATAGGCTCCACCCTGTCCATCAATTTGCGAGTCCAATCCATATGTATAATATTTGGTAGAAAAACTCCAGCCGCTTCCGGTACCATCTCCAAAAGAAATAGGCAATTCGTCCAACGAAGTCGGCGCGCGGCCCAGTTCCAGCGTAGCGGCCGTTACGGCTTCATTCATAGCCTTAAGCGTCGTCCACGCTTCCGACAAACGGGATTTGTTCACGGCCTTTTGGTACTGCGGCAACGCCACCGACGACAAAATACCAATAATTAATACGACAACCAATAGTTCGATTAAGGTAAACCCCTTGTTATGGGATTTATTAACAACTGGATTCTGAAATAAATTCAGAATGACGGCAAATAAACCTTTCATTGTATTTCCTCCTCCTGTATTAGGTTTGGCGGCGTTATCGTTCTGTTGCGTCATTCCGTAATGTTTTAGTACGGAATCTCGTCGTTGCGAAACAACAGATTCCCGATAAAAACATTCGGGAATGACCTAAAGGGTGTTTCCGCAATAACGTAAGGAGTGCTTCCGCCATGACGTAGAGGGTATTTCCGCCATAACACTGCGAGGGATTCCGGCATAACAGCAAAAGAGTGTAGTTAGACGGAAAATATTGTTTGGGAAATAATAAAAAGCCGTCATCCCGCAGTGTTTCTATACGGGATCTCGTGGTTATTATTAGGTCCTCCTAAATCTGGCGGCCTGCGGGGGCGGCGCACAGCGCGCCGGAATGACGGCAACAGTTGGATTCGGAAACAAATTCGGGATGAGAGTTTAAACAACCCCCGTGAACGGATTTATTCGCGGGAGTGTGTAGTTTGCTCAGCAATATGCTGTTAGTTTTTTGTGCCAAATTCCCTG
>CAMECJ010000003.1 GCA_945913025.1 uncultured Elusimicrobia bacterium
GTATGTTCACTGTAACGATATTTTTTTGCTAGTTCCGGTATGGTATAGTGATTTAAACTGTAATCTTGATATATATAAGAGGTTAAATCTTGTTTCAAGACAAAAACAGCACTGCAGTATTTACACTGATAGCGCTGTTTTCGTAGGTTGTTACTGCCGTATTTTCGAAGTTCTATACCACCACATTTGGGATACGTTTTTTTATCATATTCCCTATAAAATCATTTTTAAGACGGTATTATCAACTTTTTTGGCAATTAGGCCAAAAATGTTATACAAATTTTTCAAGGGGACAATAGACCCACCGGCACAATAGGTCTTAAGGGTATTGTTCTTTTGTGCCTTACCTATCTGCCCATTATAACAATAATTTCCAAAAGGCAAAGCGCCGCAATAACGCCGTACTGCAGTATAAGAAATGATACAGCAGTGTAACATTGAAAGCTAAATGCGTTGGCAAAACCCATACCGGACGCCTAGCGGCCGAACAGCTTGTCCACATCCTTCATTTTCAGCTGCGCCACGCAAGGGCGGCCGTGCGGGCAGTGCATACCGTCTTTGCACTTCTTCATATTTTCCAAAAGGCCCTCGGCTTCGGCAGCAGAAATTTGGTCGTGCGCTTTAATGGCCTTTTTGCACGCCAGCATTGCCACCATTTTGCGTTTTAAACTTTCGGTGGATTTGGCGGGGTCGCCTATTACCTGCGCCAGCGAAACGATAAACGCCTTCATATCGTCCTCTTTAAACCGTATGATGTGCGGCATGGAACGCACCAGTACGGTGCGCGCGGAAAAAGACTCCAGTTCAAATCCGGCCGTCTTTAGCCACTCCGCCCAAGATAATAAAGTTTCGGCATTGGACGGCATCAAATCAACGTGAATAGGGAAAAGCAATTTTTGTACCTGAATATCATGATGTTCAAACGCGTCCAGATAATGCTCAAAAAGAACGCGCTCCTGCGCGGCGTGCTGATCAATCAGCACGAGGCCAAGCGGGTTTTCAAACAGCAAATAACTTTTTTGAAGCTGCCCTAAATAATGGTACGGCCCCTGATACCAAGACGGGTCTCCCTCCGCGCCAATTTCCGTTTGCACGGCGGGATCGGTCCTTGTTTGACGCACGGCCGGCGCTGCACGGCCGGTTTCCGGCGCGGCGGGGCGGGCCACGTAATCTACGGAATCTTCAGTTTCCCGGACAAAACAGCTGGGTTTTGCAAAGTCCGGCCGGACAGCGCCATCAACGGAAGCTACTTCGGCAGGCAAGGAAGAAGAAACGGGAGCAAACGCCTCTTCGGATAAAAACGTATTTTCCGTTTGAACCTCCGGCTGCGGCTGGGGCGCGCGGACGGAAAACAACCGTTCCGCCGCCGCAGAAACATTAGAGGGCAGCTCAATGCGCGGCGCAGCCGCCGGAACATCCACGGGACGCGCGTTTTGAAAAATGGTTTCCCCCGCCGCGTGCATTACAAAGCCGAACACTTTATTTTCGTTTACAAAGCGGATGTCGCGTTTTTGCGGGTGGATGTTTACGTCAAAATCGGCGGGAGAAAGTGTCATATATGCGATAAATGCCGGATGACGGTCTTTCGGGCGGACGTTTTGGTAAGCCTTATAAATGGCCTGTTGGACGGTTTTGGAATCAATCGGACGGCGGTTTACGAATACAAACTGCATATCGCGCACGGAAACCAACTTATCCGCCGGACTAAGAAACAACTTTAGCCCCATTTCGTCAAACTCTTGAAATACCAAACTTTGGCTGACTTCTTCCCCCAAAATAGCGTTGGCGCGCGCGGGTACGGCTTCTTCCAGCGGCCCCGCCTGGGCGGGCAGATTATATACTTCGCGCCCGTTTACCGTTACACGGTACGATACACCCAAATTGGCAAGCGCGCTCTCTTCAATTACCTTTAACAGACAGGCGCGCTCGTATGAATCGCTTTTCAAAAATTTAAGACGGGCGGGCGTGTTGTAAAATAGACTACGGATTTCAACCGTTGTTCCTTTAATAGACGGCGCCGGACTTTTTAAAATAACTTTTCCGCCGTGCAGTTCAAGGCGGTTGCCTTCGCCACCCTCCTGGCAGCTCGTCAGCGTCATCTTTGAAACGGCCGCCACAGAATACAATGCTTCACCGCGAAACCCGAACGTATGCAGGTTTGCCAAATCGTCAAACGCGCGGATTTTGCTGGTGGCGTGGCGCAAAACGCTCAGTTCCAAATCCTCCGCGCTCATTCCGCAGCCGTTGTCGTTAATGCGGATGAGATCCTTGCCCGAACCTTGAATATCCACATTCACGCACGACGCCCCTGCGTCCACTGCGTTTTCCAAAAGCTCTTTAAGCACGCCTGCAGGACGCTCAATCACTTCTCCGGCGGCAATTTTACCGGCGGTTTTTTCGTCCAGTACACGTATGTTACTCATTGATACGTTTCTTCCATTCACAAATTAATTGCAGGGCGGCCAGCGGAGTCAGCTTATCCGGATCCGCCATTTTGATTTCTTCCACAATGGGCGAAGAAAACAAATCCTTTACCATATCCTGTTCTTTTGCGGAAATTTTTACGCCTTTTTTGGCTTCCAAATCTTTCAGCACCTTCTTGGCGCGCAGCGTACACGCCGCGGGAAGCCCCGCAATTTCCGCCACGTGAATCCCGTACGAACGGTCGGCCGCGCCGGCTAAAATCTGGTACAAAAACGCCAGACGGCTCCTGCCGGATTCGTCCTTGTATTCCTTGGCGTCCACATGCCAGTTGCTTACACTTTCGTATTTGTTTGCCAAATCCACCAATTCAAAATAATGTGTGGCGAATAATACTTTCGGCCCGCCGGACGGTTTATATAAGTATTCCACAATCGCCCAAGCAATGGAAATACCGTCAAAGGTAGAGGTTCCGCGGCCTACCTCGTCAAGCAAAATCAAACTGCGCGGCGTCATAGAAGCCAAAATATGCGCGGTTTCGTTCATTTCTACCATAAAAGTAGAGTTACCGCGGCTAAGCGCATCGTGCGCGCCGATGCGCGTCATAATTTTATCCACCACGCCCACGCGCGCCGCAGAGGCCGGCACAAAAGATCCCATTTGCGCCATAATAACGATAATGGCCGTCTGTTTTAAAAATACGCTCTTGCCTCCCATATTGGGGCCGGTAATCAGCATAATCTGATTCTTAGGCGTGCCGATGGCTAGGCCGTTGGGCACAAAACTGCCGGAGGGAAGCGTCGCCTCCACCAGCGGGTGCCGTCCGTTTTCGTAATGCAGTTCAGTGCCGTTATCCACCACCGGGCGGACGTAGTTGCCCTTCATCGCGCACAGCGCAAGCGACATATACACGTCCAGTTCCGACACAATCTGCGCAAACGCTTTCACGTGGTTAATCCGCGCGGCGCACGCTTTGCGCACTTCATCAAAAAGAGAACTTTCCAAGCGGTTGATTTTCTGTTCTGCGTTTAAGATTCTGTCTTCCAGGTTTTTTAATTCCTCAGTAATAAACCGCTCCGCATTAACAAGCGTCTGCTTGCGCACCCAGTTAAACGGCACTTTGGTAATGTGGCTTTTGGTGACTTCAAAATAAAAGCCGAATACGGAATTAACCCCCACTTTTATCGTGGGAATACCCGTTTTTTCGCGTTCGCGCGCGCACAGTTCTTCCATCGTGCGGCTGCCGTTTTGTTTAAGAGACCGCAGTTCGTCCAGCTCCGCATTATATCCCGCACGGATAACATATCCGTCGGAAAGTTTTAACGGCGGATTTTCGTCTACCGCGTCGTAAAGAACGCGGGACATTTCCCGAAGAACGGGCAGATTTTCTTCAAACAGTGCGCGTAAATGCGGGGCAATAGCGCCGTATGTTTCAAACCAGCGCGCCAGCGAATCCACATTCAAAAGCGACTGCCTGAGACCCGATAAATCACGCGGGGAAGCCGAACCGGTGGCGGTACGCGTCATAATGCGTTCCACGTCCGATATGTTTTCCAAAAGCGCCGACAAATCCGCCAAGGCGGACTGGTCTTTTACAAATCCTTCCACGCAGTCCTGCCGCTGGGAAACTTCCGCCGGATCCATCAGCGGATGCAAAATCCATTCCTTGAGCTTCCGGCTGCCCACAGCGGTGCGGGTACGGTCCAACAACGCCCACAGGCTGCCGCGGCGGCCGCCTTCCTGGCTTTTGACAAGTTCCAGCGAAGCCACGGCGTTCTCATCAATTTGCAAACTGTCCTTCAGCTCCCGATAAGACGGAATTAAAACGGTTTTAAAACTGGGCTCCGTTACGTTTAAATACTTCATTGTTTGCAGCGCGCAGGCCAGGGCTTTTTTCTTGTCGCCCCACGCGCTTAAAGCGGGCCAGTTGGAAGGAAGCTCAAAACCGCCGTCAAAGGGAGGCTGTTCGGTCAGCGTCAGGCTGGCGGGCAGGACGACTTTATTTTTAAGCTGTTCCAGCGAAGCCTTATCCCCCACTACTTCGGACGGATTAATCGCCGCCAACGCGGCGGCCAAGTTGGTAAGCGTGGAATCTTTATCATTCTGGTTGACCCAAAACTCGCCGGTGGAAACCTCCACACACGATAAAGCCCAACCCCGCGTATGGACGGAAAGGCAAACCAAATAGTTCGATTGGTTTGCATCCAACAGAGAGTCCTCCATCAGCGTCCCTGGGGTGATCACACGCGTGACTTTACGTTCAAACAATTTGGTGTTTTTATCCATTACCGAACTGGTTTGTTCGCAAATTCCGATCTTCTTTCCGGCGTTAAGAAGCCGTACAATGTAGTTGTTTGCGGCGTGGAAAGGGATTCCGCACATCGGCACCCCGTGACGCGCCGTGAGCGTAAGCCCCAACAGTGCGCTTACTTCGCGGGCTTGCTCGTCAAACATTTCGTAAAAATCACCTAACCGAAAGAATAAAATAATACCGGGGTGTTTGGCCCGAATATCGTAGTATTGTTTCATTAAAGGGGTAGAATTCGTCTTTTGCATAGGGATATTCTAGCAATTTTGGCTGGATATTGTATGCCCGTGCAGGGCTAACGGAAGGGCAGAGAGGTAAATAAAACTATTTAACAAAAGGAAAATGAAAAGAATGACACAAAACATTTTTTTTGTTATAATATTTGTACCTAGTTGTTTAAGTAATAATTAGGACCGGAGGCCGAAGGGTTTCCGGCTTTTAATGTGATTTAGGTAGGATGGCTGAGCGGTCAAAAGCAACGGTCTGTAAAACCGTCGGGCTACGCCCTACATAGGTTCGAATCCTATTCCTACCACCATTTAAACCACCCGCAAGGGTGGTTTTTTATTGGTCGGAAAGCGGGCAAACTGCTTTGCCCGCGTTAGGATTCGAAAGACGGAGCGATGTTTTTGTTTGAGGGGCAAGCCGCACCGGCGAGCTCCGAAAGGCAAAAACTGCGAGTCCGGCCTGCAGGAAAAACGCGTCAGCGTTTTTACCGGAAGGCGAATCCTATTCCTACCACCATTTAAACCACCCGCAAGGGTGGTTTTTTATTGGCCGGAAAGCGGGCGAACTGCTTTGCCCGCGTTAGGATTCGAAAGACGGAGCGATGTTTTTGTTTGAGGGGCAAGCCGCACCGGCGAGCTCCGAAAGGCAAAAACTGCGAGTCCGGCCTGCAGGAAAAACGCGTCAGCGTTTTTACCGGAAGGCGAATCCTATTCCTACCACCATTAAAAATACCCCGGCAAAAACGTTCTTATGCATTTTTGTTTTAACGCTACAATGCGCGTACTACGCACGGGTCTTCCATACATAAATATACGTGCGTTTTAGGGAATGTTTTTTGCAAAAGCGGCACCAAAAAGCGGTATGCTTCCAAACGCTGTCCGTCGCCGTAACGCATTTTGCCGTCAAAATCCAAAAGAAACTCGCCGTCCAGCATAAAATTATTTGGAAAGCGCGATTCCACCACCTTTTTAAGTTCGCGGCTGAAACGCAAAGTGCCTACGCTGATCCACGCGATTTTATCGTGCGGCAAGGTATCGGCCATTTCCTGTACCGTGCGGGCGTAATCCTGTTGGTAGCCGTCGTAAATCACCACGGGGTCAAAGTGAAAACCGAGGCGGTAACCCGCTTTGGCCGTTTTGCAGGCCGCGGCCAGACGTGCGGTTAAATCGGGCGTAAAATGTTCGGCCTCATTTGTGATTTTAGACGAATTAACCGACCACGAAGCCACCACGTTTTCGGCTCCGCCCGCTTCCAACAGGCCGCCGATATTCACGCTTTTGGTTTTAAATTCAAACTGCAAATGCGGACGCGCACGGAAAAACGGCACAATTTTTTGGGAGTAACGCGTTAAATCATCAAAAACGAGCGAATCGGTAAATTCCCCGCTGCCGATACGAGGGCGGTCAAACGGCCCTTTGTTGAATTTGGCGCCATCGATTTTCGCCAAAAATTCGTCCGCATTAGCCGGCAGCAATACAGCGTGCAAGTTTTGGTACTGCTGCAAAAAACAGTATTCACATTCAAAGCGGCAGCCAAAACCCAAATTAATCAAATTATACCCGCACCCCGCGGCCGAACAGCTGCACGGACAGGGTTTTAAAAAGTCGTACTTTTCGTTATGGATGAGCAGCGTTTCCGTGCGGCGGGAAAAATTGGGGCTCCCCACCTGGGTTTTGCCGTCGGTTTCCTTAAATTCCGCTTTTGGGAACGCGGCGCGTACGCGGGCGGCCAGTTCGCTGTCTTTGGCGGAAGTTTCCATATAAACGGTTTTGGGGTAAAACGGGCGGGGCGTCAAATCGGCTTTTAACGTTTCGTCCAATTCCAGCTTAGGCAGATAAAAACGGCTCTTTTCCGCGGTCTTAAAATTGACGGGATATCGGCGTATTAAAAGCGTTTTTTTAGCGGATTCAAACGTTAAATTTTTAGCAGGCACAAGCACGTCCTGCGGTGTACAGTATTCGCGCTTGCAAATTTCGTACACCAGCCGCGCCAGCTCGCGCAGTTTATTTACGCCCAGTTTGGGAAGTACGGATAAAATATAAGATTCTACTTCGTGCACGTGCATGGTCTGCCCTCCAAAAAAGCCAAATCTTGCGGCGTTAAAGTTACGTCCGCTCCGGCCGCGTTTTGCAAAATTTGTTCCGCTGTACGCGCGCCCGTCAGCGCACAGGAAACCGTTTGGTTTGAAAGCGCCCACGCTACGGCTGCCGCAGCCGGAAAAACCCGTAAATACTCCGCCAATTTTTTAATGCGGTTTGATGTTTCCTGCGCTTTCAAAAAGGCGTCCGCACGGTAACATTTATAAAAATAATTGCGCGCGTCGGCACGACGCAGATTGGGCGCGGTTTTATATTTTCCGCTTAAAATGCCGCCGCATAATGTGCCGTACGAAATAAAGGACGCGCCCGTTTCCCTGCACGCTTTAAAAACCGCTTCGCCTTTCTGCGGGTGAAGAAGCGAATACTCGTTTTGCACGGAGGAAATTTCGGCTATGCGCGCGGCACGGGACATTTCTTCCGCTGTTACGTTGCACAGACCAATATGGCGGATTTTGCCCGCCTGCTTTTGGCGCGCCAGTTCTAAAAGAGCTTCTTCCAGCGGGACTTTCGGGTCCGGGTAATGGATTTGATATAAATCAATATAATCCGTCTGCAGACGGGCCAGCGATTCGTCCAACTGGCGGCGAATCGTTTGCGGGCTTAAGTCGTGGTCGGTCCACGAGCCGTTTTTGGCAAGGCCGCACTTGGTGGCCAAAATAATTTGATTCCGCCGGCCTTTTAAGATGCGCCCCAAAAACGCTTCGCTTTCGCCGTATACAGGGGCGGTGTCAACCAGATTGATTCCTGCGTCTAACGCGGCTAACACGGCTTTTTCGGCCTGAGCCGCATCCACAGGGCCCCAGTCGTAACCGCCGCCAAACGGCCAGCCGCCCAGACCTACGGCGGAAATACACAAATCCGTACGGCCCAAGCGGCGCATTTTCATACAACTACCAAAGCCCGTTATCGGCCATAAAACAGGAATTGACGACCGTAATTCCGGCGGTTTCAGCCAGGTCATACGCATCGTCCGACTGTGCCCCGGGCTGGAACCAAATTTCCTTTACACCCGCGTCAATACATTGCTGTACGGCGGGAACAAGCGCAGCGGGCGGAATAACCATAACAGCCACGTCTGCGCGGGCGGGCACATCGGCCAAGCGCGCATAGACGGGCTGCTCCGCCGCTTCGCCGCCCTTGGGATTAATGCCGTACACGCGCATATTTCTTTTTAAAAGCGCGGTAAAAATTTTATACCCGTATTTGGACGGATCAGCCGATACGCCAAATACCGCAATCGTTTTATTTTGATACATAATTACGCCTGAGGCATACCGAAGCTGCCCATCGCCTGCGCGGCCATACCCTGGCTGTCGCGCACGGCTTTGTTAAAAACAGCTTTCATGTCTTCTGCGATTTCTGCTGCGCCGAAGTTTTTAACAAGCGCTTCGTCCACGGACACTTCCTTTACTTCCTGCGAGCCGGAAATCGTCAGCTGAAAAATATGGCGCGGGCTGTCCACTTTAATAACCATATTGTCCAAACGCTTTTTAATTTCTTCCATCTGGCTCTTGAGTTTCCACAAATCTTTGAGCTGACCTAATTTATCAAACATATACGTCCCCCTAATGAGATTTTTTACATTTTATCTTTTATAAGTCCCGCCCCGCAACGAGACGCAGAAATACGGCGGAACAAAGTACCCTTTCCCCCGCAAAAATTTTCTCCGCCGCACGCTTGTACACTTCCAACTGCGGGCGGTATTTTTCCAAGAGTTTATCCGCGCCTCCGGCGGGTGCGCGGTCCGTCTTGAAATCCACCACCCATACAGTACCGTCCGCACGGCGCAAAACAGCGTCTATCACACCCGATTTTACACCGTCCGGCTCCGCCAGCGCAAACGGCATTTCACACGCCAAAGTTTGGGAATTTATCAACTCCGCAAACAGCGCGCTTTGGCAAAACGGTTCCAAAACGGAAAGTGCGTCCCGTACGCGCAGAGATACCCCCGCCGATTCCGCTGCCTGACGCACGGCCGATGCCGCATCCGGCGCACGGCGCATCAGCAGCCGCTCCAGCGCTTGGTGGCAGATAGTTCCCACTTCGGCTCCGGCGCGCTGTTCCTCCGTCAATAAGTCCGGCGTTTGCACGAGCGAACTGGGGGAAAGCTCGGGGTTCCGCAACATCTGTTCATACCGCGCGCGGCGCGCGGCGCAGGCGTTCTTCCATGCGCTCATTTCCCGCGCGGGAACGGACGGAATCCGCGCGGTTGTATGACGGAAAATAAAGGTTTCCGGCTCTTCGTACGGCGCATTGATCACGGGCACGGAAAGCTCCGCGTGATGAAGCGTCCGCACTTTCCCGTCCGGAAACAGCCCCGCGCCCGAAAAGGCGCCCGCGGCTTTTTCGGCGCCCGCGCGGCCGTCGGACACCAACACCAAATGTTCTTTGGCGCGCGTAAGTCCCACGTACAACACGCGGACTTCTTCGCACCGTTCGTGTTTCTTTTGTTCTTCTTCCAAGAAGGCCAATTTTATGTCGCAAATTTTTCCGGCGCGCAGCCCGTGCATATTGTACTGCCACGAAAAAATATGGCCCGCCGGCTGAGAGGCGGAAGCGGAATCTTTTTTAGACAAATCGGCTAAAATGACTACCGGAAACCCAAGCCCCTTGGATTTATGTACCGTCATTACGGATACGGCGTCCAACGCATCATCGGCGGGCGATGCCCCCAACCGTTCCGGCTCGTTTGCCAACAGTTCCGGCACTTCTGCCAAAAAACGGCCCAAGGACGCGGGAACCTCTCCGGCATACCCTTCGGCCAAATGAATCAAACGGTTTAAACTGGCCAGCGTCTGCTCGCCCTCGTAGGCAGCGGCGCAGGCTTCCGGCAGAAAGGTTTCTTGAATGACATCCTCTAACAAATCTTTTAGCGGCGTACGGCCCGCGCGCCGGCCGAAAAAGCGGATAAGTTCGTATAAGTCCGCCAATTTTTTATCCTGCGGTTTGGCACGCAGAGAAAGCTCCCCCCGTCGGGAAATTTGGTAAATTTCCTCGTCCGTAAATCCGCCGAGCGGGCTTCTTAAAACGCCCGCCAGCGCGGTGCGGTCCGCCGGATCCGCCGCCGCGCGCAGAAAATTTAAGAAATCGTTTACTTCCTGCTTGCGGTAAAAATCTTTGTCCGTTTCCACGTTAAACGGAATACCTCTGCGGCGCAGCGCATCTGTATAAGGCGCGGAAGTGGTGGAAGCGCGGGATAAAAGCGTAATGTCTTTATAGGCCAGTTTTTGTCCGTTTGAAAGTGTCAGTCTCCCCACGTTGTTTTCAATCCAGTCAGCAATCCTTTCAGCTTGATTGGCGCGGAAATTGTCGGCCCTCGGTTTATCGTCCTGTCCGGCGATAAAAATCCACTTAACAGCGGGAGATGGCAGTTCTCTGGCCGGAAAAATCGGCACATAAGCCGGTTGGAAAGACGTTTCCTGCACCATCGCGCGCGCGCAGACGGCGTTGGCCATAGATACGATGTCCGGCGCACTGCGGAAATTTTGCTGCAAAAAGCATTTCTCTCCGCCCTGTTTTAAAATCAAATCGGTAAACAGTTCGTACGCCGTAATATCCGCGCCGCGAAAGCGGTAAATAGATTGTTTCGGGTCGCCCACCACAAACAGTTTTCCGGCCTCCAAAACCACGTCCTGCCAACGCGAAGCGCAGGAGGATTTTTCTTCCGCCAGAAACAAAAACAGTTCGCCCTGTACGGGGTCGGTGTCTTGGAATTCGTCAATAAAAAGCGCGTCGTATTTTTCTTTTAAAAGACGGCGGACATAAAAATCTTTTTGCAAGAGATTGCGCGTTTTAACGATCAAATCGTCGAAACTTAAAATACCTTCCCGTTCATACGATGCGCGGATTTCCCGCGCAATGGGTTGTACCAAATGAAAAGCGGAAAGAAAAATTTGCTGTTTTTCGGGCTCGGTTTTAACGGCAAACTGAACAAGCGCGCGGGCCTCTTCATACGCTTCTTCTTCCCAGCCTTGCGGGGCTGCAGAAGAGGACGAAAGCGGCTCCGGCAGCTCCTGCGGCGCGGGCGGCAGCGGTTCCCCACGCAGAAAAGCGGCTGTGCGGCGCAAGGATTCGGCGGCGAAAGCCAACATTTTTTCGGCTTTGCGCGGTTTTTTCCCGTACAAAAAAGCCTTACTTAACGCTTCGGCGCGCGCGGCTTTTTCCAAACAAACATCCGCCAACATCGGCGCGCGGGCAAAATAGTCGTACTCATCAATCTTACCGCTGCACAGTTCCCGCGCAAATTCTTTTAAATCGGGAAGCGAAATCTCCGGAAGCACCTTTTTCCACTCTTCCGCGCGCGGTGCGTTGACGCCCAGTTCCGTATCCAAAAACGTGTTCCAGCGCGCATCAAACAGCTGCGAAGCACGGCGGCCGGAATCAATTTCCGAGTTAGGCGACAACCCCGCTTCCAGCGGAAAAGTTTTTAAAATCTCGGCACAAAACCCATGAATGGTTCCCACGCACGCGCGGTCCAGCCGCGCCAGCGCGTTTTCGGCGCGCGAAACCAATTTATCATCCGGCACATTAAACTGCTCCCGTAAAAGCGTCAGCACGGGGTGTTCTTTTCCCTCCCGCGCGGCGGCCAGCACTTCGTGCAAGGCGGTAATCAAACGGGTTTTAATTTCGGCGGCGGCTTTTTCGGTAAACGTCAGCGCAACAAGTTTTTCCACACTTGTTCCGCGTGCCAAAACCGCCAGACACAGCCGCGTAATTAAAAGCGTGGTTTTGCCCGTTCCGGCGCCGGCTTCCACCACCATATTTACATCTAAAACGGTTTGAATTTTCTCGCGGTTACTTTGCACGCTGCGCCTCCTCCAGTTTTCGGCTCTGCTCGCTTTTGCTGGCGCGCATCAAACTCTTAAAAGAATCCCTTCTGCAAATAGACGCATACGGACAATATGTACATAACTCCGACTTACGCAAAAAGAAAGTTCCTTCTTTAATATATTCAGAGAGAAGCTTCAAAAACGCCTCTGCACGCGACCGCAAAGCTTCAAACGTGGACGGTTCCAAATTACGCCGCACATACTTTTTGTTAATGGACAAAAGGCACGAGCCCGCCGAAGAATACCCCGCCAGTTCCGGCAGTTTTTCCGCCGCCAGCACGTATAAAAACGGCTGAAAAATCAGGTGGACGAAAAAGTCCGACACTAAATCATTCGTACCTTTTTTGGAAGATTTATAATCCGCCACGATAAAGGTTTTATGTTCCGAGTCCACGTCCACGCGGTCGATTACGCCGCGCAGTTTAAACGGCAGACCGGAAACGGACAAACGCGTAAATTCTTTTTCAAAATAAGACGGCGTAAACGGCCCCAGATTTTTTAAATCTTCCATTACAAATTCCGCCAGCTGCGTGCGGATTTCCTCCAAAATAAGTTCCCATACGACGGGATAAATACCAAACGCCTGATAACTGTCTTTCGTATAACGGCCCTCTACAGCGCGGTTTAAAAACTCGATTGCGGCGGAGTCAAATATGTTATGCGTAAGGCCTAGGCGGAAAAGCTCGGCATAAAAATCCTGTAAAATTTCGTGATAGGCGGTTCCGCGTTTGTCGGGCGACAGTTCGCGGCGGCTTAAAGACTCTTCCTTTTCTTCCAAATTGAGTCCCTTGTCAAAAAAGTATTTCATCGGGCAGGCGGCCAGTTCCTGAAGCGCGGACGGCGAAAAGCCGGCCCCGTCGTCCGTGCGCGCGAAAATTTCTTTTCCGCTTGCCACAAACCCGTCAAACGCGTTGGGTTCGCCCGTTTCGTTCAGCGCGCGCGCCGACGAAAGGGAAAGCAAAACAGCGTCCGTAAGCATACCGGCGCGTTTGTAATTTTCGCGCGCCGATTCCGGCTGCAGAATAATGGAGAAAGACAATTCCTTAGGCGTTAAAAACTCCGGCGACACGGATGCAATTTGCTCCGAAATCCGCCCGCTCACGCGCGTTGTTTCGTCCACGGTCCACGGCAGCCGCGCCGCGCGCGCCAGTTCGGCCAAATAGACGGACGGTACGGCTTCTTTTCCGTCAGCGCCCGTACGGGCATACAACACGTACAACTTTTCCCGCGCCGCCGTAGCCGCCGCAAAAAACAACAGCCGCTCCTCATCCGCGCGTTCCAGTTTTTGGTTAACCCAATAACCCAGCACGTCGCGCAGTAAATAGCGGTAACGATCCCTGAATACAGGGTCTTCGGGCACAATTTGCGGGAACGATTTTTCGTTCATGCCGAGCAAAAACACCGCCTTAAACTGAAGCCCGCGCGCACGCACCGCATCCGTAAACGTTACCCCGCCGCGTATGTTTTCGGCTTCGTTAAAAGAAAGGGAATTTAATGCGTCCGCCAATTCCTCCGCCATTTCTCCCTGGCGGCTTAGGGGACGAACGGAAGCGTACGTTTGCAGAGAATCAATTTTATCGCACACCGCGCGGTAAATTTCCGTGTCTTTTCCGCGGAAGGCGGATTCATCGGTATTTTCCGCCAGAAACGCACGCGCCAAAGCGGCCCCGTCCTCCCACGCGCGCGGCGTGTTTAACGCATCTAAACGCGTTGCACACGTTTCCAGCCATAACATAAAATCGGGATCGTAATTTTTGGTTTGCGGCAGTAAATCTTTCCATTGGCTCAAATCGCGGCTGACGAGCGAGGCCGCCGCCAGCGTACGCCAACGGTACTTTTGCGCCGGCTTAAAATAAGGAGACGACACCACTTCCAATACAGTGTCCTTATCAAACCCGCGCGCAGCGAGCGAAAACAAATTCAAACAAAATACGCCGAGCGGGAATTTAGAAAGCGGGTATGAAAACGACGCGTCCAGCGGAATACAGTTCAGTCTAAACACGCGGCGGATTTCGTCCTGATAGGGGGCGACGGAACGCGCGATAAGCGCGATGTCCGCAAACGCATAGCCTTCTTTTTCCGTCAAACGCAGAATTTCTTTGGCGGCAAAAAACACCTCGCCGCGCGGGTCCGCCGCCGACACGATGTGCACGTTGTCGGCCTTTGCCGCGCCTTGTGCTTCAAACACAAATGCGCCGCTCTCACCAAGCGCCCCAAAATCGTTTTCCTCCGCGTCCTCTGCCGACGGCGAGCTCCCAAGCCAGTTGGTTTCAAAAAATTTCTTTGCAAAACGGTATGCGGCGTGTTTTGTGTACGGCGCAAACACCGCTGACGGGTACGCTCTGTAAATACGGCTGACGAGTTCCAGTTGACGTCCGGTCATATCGTAAAAACCGTAAAAGACGATTTGTTTAAAACCGTGCAAAAACGCGGATTTTTCCACGCCGTTAAGCGCGCGCTCAAACATTTCCTGATACGGACGGTATCCGGCCACTTGCGCTTCTCGTTCTTTAAAACGCCGGTACACGCGCACCAGCCAGCCGAAGCGTTCCGCCTCCTGCGAGAGTACCGTATCCGAAGAAGTTTGCAAATGTTCCTCCAGCACGTCCGGGTCCGCCAGCGAGTCGGCCAAGTCCCGCAGAGACGCTTTTAACGCTTGCACAAACCCGGGCGATACGGGATAGCGGTCCATTCCGCGTTCAGTCAAAATGTCTTTTAGCAGGAAATCGCGCAAATTGTCTTGCGGAAACACAGGCAGCGCCGCCCCCTGTTCCGCGTCCAGCGCGCTTAACAGTGCGGCTCCCGTCAAAAAGCGGATGTTCGCCACCGCTCCGTTTTCACGCGCCAAGAGCGCGGACAACCTCTTGGACAAAAATGACGACGCGCACACGACCAGCCACGGCTCCAGCGGGTTTTGCCGGCGGGAGCGGACAAAGCGCACAAACGATTTTTCCAACGACGGATAATGCGCGTAAAACAGTTCCATAGCGTACCGATAAATAGTAAAATAGAAACTACTTTATTATTGCATTTTTGGACGCAGATTCAAATACTATGAAAACGCTCGTCATTGTCCGCCACGCGCACGCCTTACCCGCCTATGCGGCCGGCGTAGATTCGGATGCCCAACGCCCTCTTTCTAATGAAGGACGGCAAAAAGCCGCCCTTACGGCCACGCGCCTTAATACGCTTGGCATAAAGCCCGCAAGGATTCTTTCCAGCCCGCTCTTGCGCGCACAACAAACCGCCGCCGTTTTAGCCGAAGTGTTACACGCGCCCGTGGAAGAAGCGGCGGAACTCAACGGCTTAAAAGACGAGCAGGACGTCTGCGATTTTCTACGGGAACAAATGGAACCCGCGGACTGCATACTGGCCGTAGGCCACAACCCAAATGTTACCTATCTAACGCATTTGCTGGCCGGACAAGTGCGCACGTTTTTGCCGGGTTCGTTCGCCGTCATTGATATGACGGGTACGTCCCCGCGGCTGACTTATTTTGGAGAATGACTATGACTATTTTTGACGCCGTTTTACTCGGCCTTTTACAAGCCTTAGGCGAATTTTTGCCGATATCCAGTTCCGCCCATTTGGCGCTTCTGCCGTATTTGCGCGGAATGGAATACCAAGGAATCGCGTTCGACATTATGCTCCACGCGGCCACGCTCTTGGCCGTACTTTTATACTTTGCAAAAGACTGGTTCGTCCTAATTAAAAACGGGCTGACAAAACCGTTTGCGCCGCAAGGCCGTATGCTGTGGTATTTGGCGGCGGCCACCGCTCCGGCGGGAATTGCGGGAGTATTTTTAAAAGATACAGCCGAACACGCATTCAGAAACCCTTTGATGATGGCGGCTTGTTTAATGTTTTTTGCGGTCCTTTTATGGTGGGCGGACCGCCGCGGAAGCGACAACAATGAAAGCAATGTTTTTTCCGTTCCGTTTAAAACGGTGTTTTTGATTGGGTGCGCGCAGGCGCTTGCCATTATGCCCGGGGTATCACGCAGCGGTATTACGATTACGGCCGCGCTGCTCTTGGGCCTTACGCGCGGAGTAAGCGCACGGATTTCGTTTTTGCTTTCCGCGCCGATTATTGCGGGCGCGGCGGCGGTGGAAGTTACGCATTTGTCCGCCGGAGATTTTAACGCCGCGTTAGTATGGGGATTTGTCAGCGCGTTTTTGGGAGCGCTCCTTGTTATCGGAGGCCTGATGAAATACATCAAAACGCACAGCTTTGACGTGTTTGTTTACTACCGCATTTTGCTGGGGCTTTTTATTACCGGATTTTATTTTTGGAAATAAAATTATCCCTGTCCGCCGGAAATCAAATAATAAACGATGGTACTGTTTTGGTGGCTGAATTTACCGAGTCCGGCACATAATTTTCCGGCGGTTGCGTCGTTAAGAGGAGCCCGGCAATAATACTTGCCGATATGGCCCTAATTGACGCTGTGCAACGTATACTCCAAAGACACGGGCGCAAAAGTAAAATCCAGACTAAGCCCCGTATAGTGGTTGTCGCCAGTGCTATAAACTGTACGGCAAAATGGTCCAACTCGGGATACTGAATATCCAAATCTTCAAAATTGCCCGTATAGCTTCCATTAGCCATATAATAAGCCTCTTCCGCCGTTACAATACTGCGCATGACAAAAAAACCCTCCGTCATACGGCTTTTATATACCGCTTTTTGGTACTGCGGCAACGCCACTGCAGATAAAATACCAATGATTAAGACGACGACTAATAATTCAATTAAAGTAAAACCTTTTTTACTGGATTCTGAAACAAGTTCAGAATGACGACAAAGCGTAAAACCGCGCTTTGTCATTCCCGGGCACCGCATGATGAACCGGTAATCCAGATTTAAATAAGGTTTACAACTTTTATTAAACGGCCTGGATCCCGGCACCATGGCCGGGATGACAACTTTTTGACACATAGGATACATCCCCCTTATTACGGTTTGGCGGCGTACTATACTTACGTCATTCCCGAATGTTTCTATCGGGAATCTGTCGTTTCGTAACTACGGGATTCCGTACTAAAACTCTACGGAATGACGCAACACAAAGACAGAACCGCCAAACCTGGAATTATCCCCATGTTATCAAAAAAAAAAAACGGGTCAAGCCCCCAGAGCCTGGGCTCTCCGCTTGTCCGCACCCCTCTAATTAGTTTAGGCCACACTGTTTGAGACAGGTCGCCAACTTCCCTCCAAATATCCCGCAAAAACGGCGGATAAACACAAAGTTTATCCGCCGGATTTTAATTGCCAAGCAAAAACTATTTGCCGTGTTCCGCCGCTTTTTAGCCGTAGCGGCCAAGGTTTTGGCCATTACTTTTTTTACGCCCGATGCGGCCAACACGTAAGAAGCAGCTTTGGCCTTGAATATGTTGGGGCCGAATTTAATGGTAATTCTTTTTGCATTTTTCATTAAATCTTGCATAACTCCCCAACTAAAAAGACCCGCCCGAAAGGCGGGCCTAAAAACAAGTTCGTTTACTCCGGCTTGCCCGTCTCCGCCGACGGCTGAGAAGATACGCAGGATTTTTCACACCGCGTATTAAACGGACAAACAGCGCAGTGTTCTAAGTTCGGATCAAAATCGCCGACTTCGATTTTTTGGCCGATACCGATAAACGTTTCCAAAATTTTCTTTTCGTCAAAGGCTTCAAACGGCGCACTGACGGTTTTGTCAAACGCTACGAAATAGAAGGTGGCCTTCCCCTTTTGCATATTCCACGCGCGGCGCGCGCCGACGGCGTAAATTCCCATTTGCAAGGAATCCGTTACCGCCAAAGATAAATCTACATCCGTTCCCGTTTTGTAATCTATCACTTCCCAAGAACCGTCGGGATGTTTGTCAATACGGTCAATTTTGCCGCGCAGCGTCCATTGGCCCTCCTGGAAAATAAATTCACGTTCCGTGCTGTCCACCGTCGTTTTGCGTTCGTATTCGCGTTCAGCGTACGTTTCCAGCATTTTTTTCCCTTTCAAATACCACTCCATCTGCTCGCCGGCGGACGAATAACCCGCGCCCAGCCAGCAGTCGTCGTAATACGCCAGCAGTTCGGACGGATCGTTGGAGTTACGGTGGTATTCTTCCAGCGCGCGGTGAATGGATACGCCCAAGGACGAAGCCGGCACCAAGCCTTCCCGCTTGTTTTCCATATACTTATATTTATACAGCAACGGACACTCCATATACGTTTTGATTTTGGAGTAGTTCAGTTCGTACACATCGCTATACATGGGAAGCATCCTTTTCGTCTTTTTGGGCAGCGCGCATAAAATGCACTAACGTATCGCCGTATTTTTCCACGCGGTAGACTTCCAGCGAATCGGGAACAGCAAACGCTTCCGTCTTGTGGTTTTGCAAGACGATAATCCCGTTGGGAGAAAGCAAGCGCGAGTCAGCCACGTTTTTTAACGCAGGCTCCGAAAACGAGAGCATTTTGTTGTTAATATCGCGGTAGGGCGGGCCCATAAAAATAATGTCATAGCCTTCGTTATCGCTGTAGGGCATCAGCCAGTCGAGCGGCTTTAATACATCGCCGCGCAGCACCTTGGCGCGGTCCGCAAATCCCAGGTGCTCCAGGTTGCGGTGAATGTTTTTAATACACGCGGGTTCACGGTCCACCATCACGGTTTTAAGCGCCCCGCGCGACAGCGCCTCCAAAGACACGTTCCCCGTTCCGGCGAACAAATCCAGCATCATCGCGCCCGTAATGCGCGGGCGCAAAATATCAAACAGCGATTGTTTGATACGGTCCGAAATCGGCTTTACCGGCAGATTTTTAGACACGGAAAAAATTCTCCGCCCGCGGGCGGTTCCGGCGATAATACGCATAAGAATCCTTTATTACAGTTGCGCGATGCCTTCTTTAATGGCATAGCGCACCAGTTCGGCCTGTTTATGGATGCCGAGCTTTTTCATAATGTTGTTACGGTGCACGTGAATGGTGTTAAGCGACAAGTTAAATGTTTTGGCGATTTGCTTGCTGCTGTACCCTTCAGCGATAAGCTGCAACACTTCTTTTTCTTTAGGCGTAAGGCCCGTGGCGTCGCGCTTGCGCGAAGCGGTTTTGCCCAAAAAGCCCTGCACGATATATTTGGAAACTTTGCTGCACAGATAAAAGCGGCCGGCGGCCACTTCTTCCACCGCATCCACAATTTCATCGGCGGCGGAGACTTTTACAATATACCCTTTTGCCCCCGCTTTGAGCGATTTTTCCACCGATACGCGGTCGTCATACATGCTAAGCATAACGACTTTGGTATCCGGATTGTTCTTTACCATCCGCTCCACGGCTTCAATCCCGTTGAGCACCGGCATAGAAACGTCCACTACATATACGTCGGCGGAATTGTTTTGGGCATATTCCACCAGATCTTTTCCGTTGGAAACTTCGGCTACGATTTCCAAATTTTTGCCCAAGGTTTCCAGTACGGCACGGACACCGTTTCGCACAATCGCGTGATCGTCCGCCAATACTATTTTTCTTTTCATGATTCTTTTCCCCCATAAACCACGCTCGGACAACGCACCGAAATACGGGTGCCTTTGCCCTGCGCACTTTTAATAGTAATCGTTCCGCCCAAAAGTTTCACGCTGTCCTTCATAGCCAAAAGCCCCACGTGACGAAGGGAACGCTGTTTGGAAGGTTGGAAACCGACGCCGTCATCTTCTACCACCAAACGCACTTCCCCGTCGTTGCGCTCCAACAGCACATAAATGTGCTTCGCATTTGCGTGCTTCACGATGTTATTAAGCGCTTCTTGTACAATGCGGTACAACATAATTTTTACGCTGTCAGACACGCCGCCGTCCCCCGTAATGGGTTTATAGTCAAACGTGTACGGAATATGGACTAACGCACTAACATTTTCCAGCATATCGCGCACCGCACCGCCCAATGCGCCGTCATTTTCCAAACTTGGCGGACGCAGCGAAACCACAATATTTTTTACGCGTTCCACGCTTTCTTTAATTTGGCCGTCCAATTTGGAAATATCTAAAAGAGCCTGTTTCTGGTCCCCCTTTTTTACGCTGGCCTTAACAATACCCAAGAGGGCGGTAAGAATTACTGCCATAGAGCCGATTTCATCGTGCAGCGCTTTGGCAATGGCCTTTTTTTCCGTTTCGCGCGCTGCCAGTAAAATTTGCGAAAAAGTACGCGGGGAGGACCAATCCTTCAGCAGTTGTCCGCCCACAGCCCCCCAGTCTGAAATATCCCGCACCAAAGCAAGAACGCGCTTGATACTGCCTTTCGCCCCCAACGGCACAAAGGTTGTTTGATAATAATAGCGGGTTCCGTCTTTTTCGGTACTCCACTCGTAATGATATACCCCCTCTTTGATCGCCGCCTGCAACGCCTGCACGTGCAACTCGCGCCCTTCTTCTAAATCTTTTTTCTGCAAATGGCCGGAGATATTGATAAGCGTAAACACCTTAAGCGTTTTTGGGTTTACCAGCGCCACCACGTCATACCCCTCTACACCGTGTTTATTAAGATGTTCCAAACCGGTAACCTTTGGGCAGGAAGCGCCGTCTAAATATAGAGAATCCCCCGTTGCTTTACAATCGCCGCCGGCGCAATACGCTTCATTCTGTTTCTGTTTTTTTATCATAACAAAATCCTTGTTACTCTATTTTATTATTTTACTATAGTTTATATTTATTTTACTATTGCAAAAGGGTAAGAAAACGCTCTTGCCGTTGCAGTTACGGTATTTTTGATATAATTTTAAAATATGGTCCGTAAATTTAAAAAAATCGTAACCTCCAAACCTTTTATCTTCTCCGCGTTGGCGGGGCTGTTCGTGCTAATTCTTTTGTGCGCCGTATTTATGCGCTACATTTTTTCCGGTCTGCCGCCCGTGTACGAGATGGAAGAATACACGCCGTCCCTGACTACCAAAGTATTTGACCGCAACAATACCCTTATTCATGAATTTTCCATCGAAAAACGCAGTATGGTGCCGCTCGAAGATATCCCAGTCGATTTGCAAAACGCCGTAGTGGCTATGGAGGACCGAGATTTTTTCAAACACGCAGGCTTCTCTATTCGCGGTATTCTCCGCGCTCTCTTGTACGACCTAATCAGCGGACGCGCCAAACAGGGGGCTTCCACACTTACCCAACAGCTTTCACGCGGTGTATTTTTGACACAAGAGAAAAAACTCATCCGCAAAATCCGCGAAATTATCTTGGCTATTCAAATTGAACACCAATTCAGCAAAACCGAAATTTTGCAGCTTTATTTAAACGAAATTTACCTGGGCAGCGGCGCATACGGCGTAAAATCGGCCGCTAAAAAATACTTTGACAAAGAACTTTCCGAAATAACCACCGGCGAAGCCGCTCTCATTGTGGGGCTCATTCCGGCCCCGGGCCGTTATAACCCGTTTGCCAACCCGCAACTGGCACGCCAGCGGCGCAACTTGGTGCTTGACGTAATGTACCAGCAAAATTATATTTCTAAAGAAGAACTGGAAAAAGCTAAGGCCGAACCGCTGCCCGAAAAACAACCTGTGCCCGAAGAAAAACCCGGCCAATACTTTATTGAACACATCCGCCGCATTTTAGAACCCAAGTATGGAATGGACGTACTGTGGAAAGCGGGCCTGAATATTTATACGACAATCGACATCGAACAACAAGCCTTGGCCGAAAAAGTGATGAACCAAAAACTGCAGGAATACGACGAACAAGTCGCCAAAGGGTTAGGCATTGAAATCGATCCCAACGATTCCGAAGCGGAAACCGCCGCGCCCGACAATCAAGAAACGGATCAAGCCCCCAAAGAGGACTATCCCCGCCTGCAGGGAGCGTTTATGGTGCGCGACGTAAAAACCGGAGCCGTGCGCGTAATGGTGGGCGGACGCGGTTTTGACCAAAGCAAATTCAACCGCGCCACGCAGGCCAAACGCCAACCCGGTTCCTCATTTAAACCGTATGTGTGGATGGCTGCTCTTCAAAAGGGCTACACGCCGGCCACGCTTGTTAAAGATTTGCCCACAATGTTTTATTATGACGGACGCAACTGGCGGACATTTAACGAAAATTCCGACTTGTATTCGCTGGATTTGGCCAAACAAAATTTTATCGCCTCCAAAGATTTCAATGTATGGGTTCCGCAAAACTATGGCGGACGAAACGAAGGGTGGATTACACTTAGAAAAGCGCTTGAAAAATCAAAAAATCTGGTAGCCGTCAATTTGATTGACGCGGTAGGTATACCCCAAGTGGTGCGCGTTGCGCGCAAGGCGGGGATTACGGCCGCCCTGCCGCGCGTGCCGGCACTGGCGCTGGGCGTAAGCGTAGTGCAAATGGACGAACATCTGGCCGCTTTATCCACCTTTGCCAACGGCGGAATCCATACCGATAATTATTACATTGAACGCGTAGAAGATGCCAACGGACGCATTTTGGAACAACATATTCCGTTGGAATCAGCTGAGTTTTCCCCCCAACATTCCTATTTATTGATTAATATGATGAAGGGCGTTACCCAGCGCGGAAGCGGCGCTTACGTCGCACGTTTAGGGCGTAACATCGCGGGCAAAACGGGCACCACCCAAAGCCACCGCGATATGTGGTTCGTCGGAATGACGCCGCGCACCGCGGCCGCCGCCTGGATGGGTTATGACGACGACGCTTCCCACGAAAACGGGGCGCGTTTTACCGGCAGCACCACCGCCCGCTGGTGGACGGAAATTATGCAGGAAATTTTAAAAGACGAACCAAACGATGATTTCACCGTCCCCGAAGGCATTTCGTTTGCCTATATTAATCCCGCCACCGGAAAACTGGCTATGCCGATGGAACGGAACAAATTTTTGGAAGCGTTTATTACCGGAACGGAACCCCAAAGCTTTTAACGCGCTTCCGTCCGAAAAACGTCAGCCGCACCTATGAGCGAAAAAAAAGAAACGCCGGTGTGTTATTTCTACGGCCTGCCCAACGGCACCGCCAAGGCGTATTTTATTTGCCGGAATCACCTCAAAAAACATCCGAAAATATTGTTTGTATCCGATAAAGATGCGGAAGATTTTACCGCAGCGGCGCAGGAATTCGCCCCGCAAAACACCTTTATTCTGTGCTTTCCGCAAGACGAAGCGGGGCGTCTGGCCGCGCTGTACCGGCTGCTACACGCGCCGGCAGGAACTCCCGTTCTTCTCTGCGCGCCTTATGACGCGCTTTGCGCGCCGCTCCCCGCGCCGCAAGAATTTTTAAACCGCACCTTTACCGTCAAACACGGCGACACGCTGCGCCGGCAAGAACTCTTGGACAAGCTGGACACTGCCGGATATACGCGCGAGGAATACGCCGAAACAGCCGGACAGTATGCCGCCCGCGGCAGCGTGGTGGATGTTTTTTCCCCCTTGCAGGACGAACCGCTGCGCCTCTACTTTGCGGGCAACCGCGTAGATCTCATCAGCGTGTTTGACTTGGACACCCAAAACACCAAACGGCACGCAGACGAAGCCGTTATCATTCCTCTTTCGTTTAAAAATACTCCCGCCGTTCTAACCGATTTCCTTACGGATTACGCTTTTATTTTCGACGAACCGGATAAAGGCTTTTCGCCGGACGCTTACCCTGCCGCAGCCGTTATCCGCGCCCTGCCCTGCGCCAACGCGCAGGACGGCGGACTCAAATCGAACCTGCCCTTTAACGCCAATCTGGAACTGGTGGAAAGAGAAGTCGCCAATTTACAAAAACAAGGATTTGCCGTAAACATTACCTGTTTAAACCGCGGAGAACTAGACCGTATGACGGAGCTGTCCGCTGATTATCCGCATTTTAAAACAGCGCGTTTTTCCATTTCTCCGCTGACGGAGGGCTTTTACAGTCCGCAAGATAAAACCGCCTTCATTACCACCAACGAAATTTTGAACAGACGGTTTAATGCGGCCAAAGTCGTTAAAAATTTTGACGTAGAAGGTGCTAAGCGCGTACGGTTTAAAGAACTGCAGGCAGGCGATTACGTCGTCCACCAAGAACACGGCATAGGCCGTTACTTGGGTCTTCAGGTGCTGGATCCCGATGATAATCCCACCGATTGTTTAATCATTGAATACCGCCGCGGCAGCCGTTTATACGTTCCGATGTACGATTTCAAAAAAGTGCAAAAATACATCGGCGCAGGAGGCAGAAGGCCCGCTTTGTCCGTGTTGGGCGGAATCGCGTGGAAAGAAGTAAAAAAGCGCGTCAAAGAAGAGGCGCAAAAAACCGCCAAAGAAATTTTAAAACTTGAAGCCCTGCGCCAAGCCACCCCCGCACCCGAGGTGGCAGGCGACGCGCGAATTGAAGAAGAATTTGCCGATTCTTTCCCGTATACGCTTACCGCAGGGCAGGAACAAGCCATCCGCGAAACGCTGCACGATTTGGACCTGCCAAAACCGATGGACCGCGTTCTTGTGGGAGATGTGGGATTTGGCAAAACAGAAGTGGCAATGCGCGCCGCGCTGCGCGTGGCGCTGTCGGGCAAGCAGGTAATGCTGCTGGTACCCACTACCATTTTAGCCGCCCAGCATTACAAAACTTTTTCCAAACGCTTGGCAGGGTTTCCCGTCAATGTGCGGATGTTGTGCCGCTTTCAAACAGCCAAAGAACAAAAAGCCGTCGTGCAAGAACTCAAAAACGGCGTATGCGACGTGATTATCGGCACGCACCGCCTGATGAGTAAAGACATTGTGTTTAAAGATTTGGGGCTTGTCATTATTGACGAAGAACACCGCTTCGGCGTCAAACAAAAAGAAAAAATCCGCGCCAAAAGCGCAGGCGTACATTCGTTAATGTTAAGCGCCACGCCCATTCCGCGCACCCTAAACCAATCGCTTTCCTCTCTGCGCGACATTTCGCTTATTGATACGCCGCCGCGGGGCCGCACGCCGATTAAAACCGTCGTTACTGCGTGGAATAACGAACTGGCCGCCGCGGCCATTACGCAGGAACTGGCGCGGGGCGGGCAGGTGTATTATGTATACAACAGCGTGCAAAGTATGGAATCGCGCTATCTGTTTCTCAAAAAGCTCGTTCCGCAGGCGCGGATTTGTATGGCACACGGTCAAATGGACGAAAAAGAACTGGAGCAAACACTGTGGGACTTCAACGCAGGGAAATATGATATCCTTTTGGCGTCCACCATTATCGAGTCGGGAATCGATATTACAAACGCCAACACGCTTATCGTGGAAAACGCCCACAATTTCGGGCTTGCACAACTCTATCAGCTGCGCGGACGGATCGGACGCGGAGACCAAAAGGCGTTTTGTTATTTATTTCATCCCGACTGGCTGTTCAAAAAATCCGAACAAACCGAAGATAATTTTTCCGACTTAGCCGCCGTTTACTGGAAACCCAAAGAGGAAAAAGACCCGACCGAAGAAGCCAAACAGCGTTTGGCCGCACTGATGGAATTTGGCGACCTCGGCAGCGGGTTCCGTCTGGCGCTGCGCGATATGGAAATACGCGGCGCAGGCGAACTGTTGGGGGTCAAACAACACGGTTACGTCAACGAAGTGGGACTTAGTTTGTATTGCGATTTAGTGTCGGCCGAAGTAAAAAAACTACGCGGGGAACGGCCGGAGCCAAACCGCCGCGCCACCGTCAGCCTGCCGCTGGCCGCTTATATCCCGCCCGACTATCTGCCGGACGAAGCGGAACGATTAAAATACTACAAAATGCTAATGGATGCGGACGAAACCAAAACAAAAGAAATTTTGGCAAAACTGGCCGATCTGTGCGGTCCCGTCCCGCCGGAGATTTTAAACTTAACCCGTTTGTTTGCGCTTTCCGCACGTGCGGGAAAATTGGAAATTTACCACATCGACCGTATTGAGGAAAAACTGGAGCTTTTGTTCACGCGCCGCTTCCAAATGCCGCCGCAAATGCCCGCCGAACTTTTTAACCGTTTTGGAGCGGAAAATTTGGAATTTATTAAATCCAAAAACGGCGACGGCCTGCATCTTACACCCCCCGCAGGGAAAGATCCCGTTGCGTTTGCAGAAGAAACACTCACTTTTTTCGAACACCTTACCGCACCGGAAAAATGATATAGTATATATATGAAAAAGGGTTTTATTTTCTGCTTACTCGTTTTGGCCGTGTGCGGATGCCAAAAGCAAGCCGCCGAACCAACCGCCGCGCCCGAAGTGGTCGTGCGCGTGGGAGATAATACCGTCACGCAAAACGATGTAGATGCGCGGATGCGGCTGCTGTCCGAAGAGGACCGCAAGTTCGCCCAAACCCCGATCGGGCGGCGGAATTTGCTCAACATTATCGCGCGGGAAAAATTGATTGCGCTCGCGGCGCAGGACGACAAAATAGACCAAAGCGACATCTACCTTTCGCTGCTCGAGGACAAACGCCGCCAACTGAAAGAAATCTACGACGAATACGCGGCGCAAATGCTGGAACAGCTGTGGTACGACAAATTAAAAGAAAACGGCCGGTTGGAAGTGTCGGACGATGAAATCTCCGAATACTACAAAAAATATCCGTATGAAATGACCGTGCGCCAAATTATTTTAGACAATGCCCAAACCGCTGACCAAGTGCTGCACACGCTAAAATCATCTCCTTCCCGCTGGAAGGAAATGGCCCGCCAGTACAGCGTAGCGCCGGAAATCATCCGCAGCGATAAATTTTCCTTTATGCCCGGGGAATTTATTCCCGAGCTTGAAGTTATCGCCGCGACCTCCGCAAACGGAAGCGTGCAGGGATTTATCAAAACGCCGCAAGGATTTCATATAATAATGAAGACGGGTGAAAAACGCCTCTCGCGCAAAGAAGCCGAGCCGCGCATCCGCGCCGTTTTAGAAAATAAAAAGTTAGACGATGTGCTTGATTCGCTCCAAAATAAATACGAGGTTGTAATCTATGATAAGAATGAATAAATTAGTAATAACCATTTTACTGGCCGCCGCGGGCGTTTGCGCCTACGCCGCCAAGATTGACTCTTCTGTCGCCACCGTCAACGGCCGCCCCGTGCTGGCCTCCGAGTATGACAATTATCTCCAAGGCGTCGTGGAACAATACCAGGCCGCCGCGCCGGAATTTTTGCAGCAGCCTTACGCCAAAGATATATTGGGAAGAGAAGTGCTTAAAGAGTTAATCTCCAAAGAACTGCTCTACCAAGCCGCCGAAGAAGAAAAAGTGCAGGTAAAAGATTCCGAAACCGATGCCGGCGTCAATGAAATCAAAACGCGTTTTATTATTGATGAAGTAACCGGAAAAGAGGATCCCAAAGGCGCAGACAAACGCTTTAACGAAGCACTTAAAAAACAAGGGATGACGCTGAAACGCTTTAAAGAAAAAATCAAAAAAGACGTAGCCGTACGCAAACTGATGGAAACAAAATTGAAAGAAACCGTCACGCCCGTAGAAGAGGCGGACGCCAAAGCCCTCTACGCCAATGTGGAAGCGGTAATGAAAAACAACACCAAAAAAATCAAAGCGCTTGAAAAAGAAGATCCGATGAAACTCAAAGAAGCGCAGCTGATTGCCGCCAAACTCCACCAGCTGACGGCGGAACAAGTCCGTATCGGGCACATCTTTTTGGCCGCCCCCAAAGATATGAAACCCGAAGACGCCAAGAAGAAAGAAGACCTCGCCAACCAAATTAAAAAAGAGATCGATAACGGGCTTGACTTTTCCGCCGCCGTTAAAAAATACACCGAGGACACAAACGCCCTCGCGTCCGGCGGGGATATGATTTTAATTAAAGGCGTCGCCCCGAAAGAAATCGACGCGCAGGCGTTTACGCTCGCCGTCGGTAAAGTAAGCAAACCCATCAAGAGCGAACTAGGCTACCACATCATTAAAATTAAAGAAAAACGGGCCGAAAAATCTATATCCTACGATGACATCTCCCGCGATTTGGCCCAATATCTTGCCCAACAGCGCGTACAGCTGGCTATGGCCCAGTACATTGAACAGCTGTACAATAAGGCCGATGTAAAAATTACAAAGACCTTTGAGTCCGACAAGCTGCTTGAAGAACAGGCCGCCGCCAAAGCGGATGCCGAAAAAACGGAACCGGACGCCGCGGACAAGACGAAAAAATAAAAGGATAAAACGAGGTTTGTTCATTAGCAAGGCTGAAAAAGCCAAGATCCCGTTTTTCCTTTTTCGCATAACGGACGAATTATGAAACCCCTCGTATTTATATCAACCGGCGATCCCTTGGGGATCGGACCGGAAGTGACTGTTAAAGCGCTGAAAAACCCCCTCGTCCAACAAGCGTGCCAACCGGTCCTTTTGGGGGAGCCGTGTTCCCTGGTGCGTGCCGGATTTAGCGACCGATTGGGCAGACTTATCAGCATGGACGCGTGTGAGTGTTTGCAAGACGCCGCCCCTGGCCCTACGCCGGTGGGAGGGTTGATTTCTTTCAAAGCGTTTGAACTGGCTTGCCGGCTGGCAAGCAAAACCGGCTGTTCGCTGGTTACCGCACCCATCTCCAAACAGAGTTGGGCACTAGCCGACATTCCCTATACCGGACATACCGAGTTTCTGCGCGAAAAAGCCGGCAAAAATGCCCTGATGATGTTTGTCAGCGGACGGCTGCGCTGTGCGCTTGTTACGGAACATTTTGCCCTTAAAGAGGTATCCTCTTTGCTCACCAAACCCCGCGTTTTGCACGCGGCAAGAGAATTTATCGGCGCGCTTGAAAAACTAAATATTCAAAATCCGCAGATTGCGGTCTGCGCGCTCAATCCGCACGCGGGCGATAATGGGAAATTCGGCTCGGAAGAACAGAATTGTTTGGCGCCCGTCGTAAAAATGTTAAACCGGAAAAAGGTTTGTGCGCACGGCCCGTTGCCGGCCGACAGCCTGTGGCTGGCCCATGCGCGCGGGCGGTATGACGGCGTGCTCTGTATGTACCACGACCAGGCTCTTATGCCGCTTAAAATTGCCGCCAAAGAGCCTATCGTGCACATAACGGCAGGGCTGAAATTTACGCGGACATCTCCCGCACACGGAACGGCATTTGATATTGCAGGCAAAAACCAGGCGGACGAATCAAGTATGATTTCGGCGATTCTATTTGCCGCAGAGCGCAGCAAACAGCAGCAGATATGAAGTAAAATTCACCAAAATCCCCAGCATACAACTGGGGATTTTTAAAATTCGTAAGGTTCTTCTCTCTTTCCTGTAAGAGTTCTACAGAGCTTGTGCCCTTCAGTAGTATCCGGTATGCAAGCTAATTTTAAACTGTTTTTAGGATAAGCAATTGAATACGGTTTTCTATTATGACGGCAGACAGCCAGATACAAAAAAGAATAAGAACTCCCGCCAGCATCAACAGCTCTGCACGAAAAATTTTTAGTGTTTTTAGAAGGGGGACCGCCATATGTTGTAGACTCGCCTGAAATATTAAAATCTAATTCATTTAAATCTTCAGCATAATGCCCGTTAGCCATATAATACGCCTCTTGGGCTTGAAAAATTGTGCGACTAAGCATAACACCTTCCGCAGCACTGCTTTTCTCCACCGCTTTTTGATACTGCGGCAGCGCCACAGCCGACAAAATACCGATAATTAGAACAACTACCAACAATTCTATAAGCGTAAAACCTTTCATTTCGTTTTCTCCATTACAAAAGCTATCATGAGTCGCTTCTGCCCGGAATCTGCCAATTTTAACGAAATAAACCACAATCGGGAGATCCCACACAGAAATCCTGCGGAATAACCCTATCGTATCAAAAAAAAAAAACGGGTCAAGGCTGTCTTCTTATTTTTTCCCCGCCCTTTGCTCCGTTTATAAAAAGCGTTCTCTTTGGATAAGAAATTTTATTGTTTGAGCAAAGCGGGTTATAAAATTTCCCATAGAGAACTGCTTTTTATGGAGACAGGAGGGCGGTCTTTTTGTTTCTTTTTACTCTCCGATCCGGCGCCGCCAGAAAAAGAAAAAAGAAAATTTGTTACAATAAAGGTATGCAGCCGCCTATTCATTTTGAGGAGCTGGACTCCACCAACACCTACCTGAAAAACAACCGCGCTTTATTGCCGCACGGCACCGCTGTATACACCGACAGGCAAACCGCCGGACGCGGACGCTTTAACCGTAAGTGGGTATCACAGGAAGGCGGTCTCTATTTTTCCATTTTACTCAAACCCAAAGATACCCGTTTTCTAGCCAACCTTACACAGCTGATGGCCGTTTCCGTCTGCCGCGCGCTAGAAGAACTGGGCGCCGATCCCAAAATCAAATGGCCTAATGACGTACAAATAAACACGCAGAAAATCTGCGGGATTCTAAGCGAAGCCGTTACCGACAAAGGCCGCGTGGAAGCCGTAGTGATAGGCACGGGAGTAAATGTGGCACAAGAAGGACTTGATAAAATTGACCAACCCGCCACCTCACTTAAAGAACTGGGTATCCATACTACTAAAGAGCGCGTGTTGGACCTTGTATTGGAAGCTTTTTGGCAAGGTTATCCATCCTTAACGGAAAACGGATTTAAAACGATCCGCGCGGACTTTTTAAAACGCTTTGCCGCGCTTGGCAAAGAAGTAACCGTCAAAAACGGCGAAAAAACGATTTCCGGCACGGCGCAGAACGTATCCCCCGACGGGACGCTTATCCTGCGCACCGCTTCCGGCACGGAAGAAATCTATATAGGAGACTTAATCGTATGATTGCAGATAATTTACTGATGCAGTCCGTCAACATTACCGTAATCGGGATGACAATCGTGTTTACGTTTCTGCTGATATTGGTATGCATTGTATTTATACTGGGGATATTAAACCGGTGGGCGGAAAAATATTTTCCGCAGGAAACGGGGGCGGACGGCGCCGCGTTGGCCGTGGCGATTGCCGCCGCCAAAAGATTTCAAAGCAGATAATTTATTTAGGGGAACAACATTATGAAAAAAATTAACTTTATGCTGACTGCGTTCCGCGACGGCTTTCAGTCCGTCTACGGTGCGCGCGTACTTACCAAAGATTTTATGCCGGCGGTGGAAGCCGCGCGGCACGCCGGAATTACCCACATGGAATTTGGCGGCGGCGCGCGTTTTCAGGCGCTTTTCTTTTATTGCAACGAAAATGCGTTTGATATGATGGACACGTTCCGCAAAACCGCAGGGCCGGACGCCAACTTGCAAACCCTTGCCCGCGGCGTAAACGTGGTGGGTTTGGAAAGCCAGTCCTCGGACGTTATCAAAGCCCACGCCCAGCTGTTTAAAAAACACGGCACCACCACCATTCGCAACTTTGACGCGCTTAACGATGTCAATAACCTCATTTACTCCGGTCAGTGTATTCACGACGCGGGCCTCAAACACGAAGTCTGCGTAACGATGATGTCCTTGGCCCCGGGCTGGGATTCCACGGGTAAAATTCATACCGAAGAGTTTTACGAAAAAGTCCTGCGCGACATTTTAAAATCCGGCGTTCCGTTTGACTCTGTCTGCTTCAAAGACGCGTCCGGCACCTCCACGCCGCATACCGTCGGAAAAACGATTGCTATGGCGCGGCGCGTATTGCCCGAAGGCACCAAAATCGTTTTCCACACGCACGAAACGGCGGGCAATTCCATCGCCTGCTGCTTGGAAGCCATTAAAGCGGGCGCGGACTCTCTTGATTTGTCTATGCGCCCCACGTCCGGCGGCACCTGCCAGCCTGATATTTTAACGATGTGGCACGCCTTGCGCGGCACCGAATACACCTTGGACATTGACCCCAAGAAAATTCAGGAAGCCGAAAACGTATTCCAAGATTGTATGAGCAAATACTTCCTCCCGCCCGAAGCCACCTCGGTCAACCCGATTATCCCGTTCTCCCCGCTCCCGGGCGGTGCGCTGACAGCCAACACCCAAATGATGCGCGACAACGGCACCTTCAATAAATTCCCCGAAGTGGTAAAAGCGATGGGTGAATGCGTCAAGCTCGGCGGTTTCGGCACGTCCGTCACCCCTGTTTCCCAGTTTTATTTCCAACAGGCGTACAGCAACGTAATGTCCGGCCCATGGAAAAAAATTACCCCCGGTTACGGCAAAATGGTGTTGGGTTATTTTGGCAAAACACCGGTGGAACCCGATCCGGAAGTGGTAAAAACCGCCAGCGAACAGCTAGGGTTGGAACCCACTACAAAAACACCGCTTGAACTCAACGACGCAGACCCGAAAAAAGGCCTTAAAGTAGCCGAAGCAAAATTGAAAGAAGCAGGTCTGCCGGTAACGGATGAAAATACTTTCATCGTGGCCACCTGCGCCGACAAAGGGATTTTGTTTCTAAAAGGCGAAGCCAAAGTAAACGGAATCCGCTGGGCAGCCGACCTGAAGAAAACCGAATGTGCAAAAGCGGCCAACGGCCCCGTTAAAGTAACCGTGGACGGCAAAGCGTACGAAGTGTCGTTTGAAAACGATACCACCGCCGTCGTCAACGGCAAACGCTACGCTGTGGGAACTGCCGCAAGCGAAACCAAAGCCGCCGCTCCCGCCGCAGCTAACGGTGCGGGCGCAACGGTAGCCTCTCCTATGCCGGGAGCCGTATTGCGCCTGAGCGTAAAAGAAGGCGACCGCGTCAACGAAGGACAGGAAATTATCGTGCTGGAAGCAATGAAAATGGAAACCCCCGTTTCCGCTCCCGCGGCCGGCGTGATTCACTTCCTCGTCAAACAAGGCGACCAAGTGCAAACGGGTCATACGCTTGCGGAAATCAAATAGGAGTTTTTGATTATGGAAATTTTAGACTCTTTAACAAAAGTGGCCCAATCCACCGCGCTGTATGCAATTACGTGGCAACAGTTGGTAATGATGGCTGTGTGCTGTTTCCTGTTGTGGCTGGGCATTAAAAAGCAGTTTGAACCGCTTCTGCTGGTGCCGATTGCGTTTGGCGGCCTATTGGCCAATATCCCTATGCCCCCGGGCGAAGCAATTGCCGGCCCTGCGGGTTTTTTGGGTATTGTGTTTAACTTCGGGATAAACACCGGCCTCTTCCCGCTGTTTATCTTTATGGCCGTTGGCGCGATGACAGACTTCGGTCCGCTGATTGCCAACCCGAAAATGGCCTTGTTGGGCGGCGCGGCGCAGTTTGGTATTTTTGCCACACTGATTGGCGCAATTGGACTTTCGTACATTCACTTTGGGGACGTACAACCTTTTGCATTCGGCCTTAAAGAAGCGGCCTCCATCGGCATTATCGGCGGAGCGGACGGCCCGACTTCTATTTATGTAACGTCGCGAATGGCGCCAGACTTGCTTGGCGCTATCGCCGTAGCGGCGTATTCGTATATGGCTTTGGTGCCGATTATCCAACCGCCTATTATGAAACTCCTAACCACAGACGCGGAACGCAAAATCCGTATGACACAGGCGCGCCCCGTTTCCAAACGAGAGAAAATCCTGTTCCCGATTGTGATTCTTCTGCTCTGCGCGCTCCTCTTGCCGTCCGCCGCGCCCTTAATCGGCGCGCTGACGTTCGGTAACTTGGTAAAAGAATCCGGTGTAGCGGAACGCTTGTCCAAAACGCTTCAAAACGAGTTTTGCAACATTGTTACCATTCTGTTGGGTTTATCCGTAGGCTCCAAATTGCAGGCCGACCACTTTTTGGTAACGGAAACGCTGGGGATCTTGCTACTGGGCATTATTGCGTTCTCCATCGCTACAGCGTCCGGCGTGCTGCTCGCCAAACTGATGAACGTCTTCAGTAAAACGAAGATTAATCCTCTTATCGGATCGGCGGGCGTATCGGCGGTGCCGATGGCCGCGCGCGTGTCCAATAAAGTGGGGTTGGAATACGATAAACAGAACTATTTGTTGATGCACGCTATGGGCCCAAACGTGGCCGGAGTCATCGGCAGTGCGGTGGCGGCGGGCGTGCTGCTGTCGCTGCTTGGCAAATAAGTTTTAAAAAACCAAAACCCCCGCTCAAAAGAGCGGGGGTTTTTATAAATACCTTACAGAATACCCCGTGCTTTGGCCTGGGGATGAATGCAAATCCCGCAACAAGAAAACGGAGTTTTCTTCTTGTCTGTTTGTGGTGGGCAAAATCAAGCGAAGCTGATATTTTGGAGCAAAAGAAGCCACGGGTGGAAACCCGGGGAGTTTCACAAAATCACCCGCCAATATTCCGGCAGTCAATACAAACAAGATGCACCACAATATATAAACGGTTTTAATGTATTTGGGCCGCTTTACAGGCAACAATAACGCCAGCACAAGCGGAGCGCAAAAGAGCGAAACAATCGACAAATCAAAACGGATACCTTGTATAAACCCGCGACAGACCTCTGCCGCTGTCAAAGAAGCAAAAACGGGATGATAAAATATACCGCGCCGCCAAAAAAACGATTAAAACAGCACAAACCACGCCGGAATCAACTTCAACTTAAAATGTAAATCCTGCCAGCATTTTAATCCGACATTACCCATAGCGCACATTTACAATCCCCCTTAACACTGCAATTCATTCAGCTTCCCTTTTGCCGCTTATACAAAGGGCGTTCTCTGTGATCTTGTAAATTGTTCTAGGCGGAAATTTTTACGCCCAAGCGCGGGCAAAAACCCGCCAAGGTGCATTTCGAACACTCCGGCTTGCGCGCGTTGCACACCTGCCGTCCGTGCAGAATAAGCGCGATGGCAATCCAACCCCAGTATTCGTACGGAATAATTTTCGTCAAATCTTTTTCCACCTTCACGGGATCGGTCTGTTTGGTAAACCCCAGACGAAACGATAACCGCTTTACGTGCGTATCCACCACAATACCGGCGGGTTTCTTAAAATAATCACCCAACATCACGTTAGCCGTTTTGCGCGCTACCCCGCGAAGCGACAATAAATCTTCCATATTTTGCGGCACCTCGCCGCCGAACACCTCGCACAACCGCTTGGAAGATTCAATCAAAGACAATGCCTTGGAATGATAAAATCCGGCGGAGTGAATAATTTCTTCCACCTCTTTGATATCGGCGCCCGCCAAGTCCTTCACAGTGGGATATTTTTTGAACAAGTGCGGCGTAATGGTATTCACGCGCGCGTCCGTACATTGGGCGGACAAAATAACGGCGCACAGCAGCTGCCAAGCGTTCTTGTGATGAAGCGGAATAACGTGTTTGGGATACAATCTTTTAAGTTGTTTGACGACAGCCAGCGCATGCGTTTCAAACGCGTTTGTTTTAGCGGACATCTTTTATCCCCCATTTGGAATAAATATAACTCCCTGCCAGACAAATTAAATTGATAAGAATAATCGTTGCGCCGGACGGAATATTAAGCACAAACGATAAATATACCCCCGTCCACACGCTCCCCACCCCAAAACACGCAGCCAACCACAACACCTGCCTAAACGTGCGCGACACCAAAAGCGCGCTGACGGGCGGAATAATGATCAGTGCGGAAATCAAAAAAATCCCCACCACTTTAAACGCCAATACCACGGCTATGGACGTTACCATCACCAATGCTGTATTGACCGTTCCGGCGCGTACGCCGCGCGTACGGGCAAAAGGCTCGTCAAAACAGACGGACGTTAAATCGCGGTAAAAATAAACAAGGCCGAATAGTACGGCGGCAAGCAAAAGGCCGCACAGTACGGCTTCGGAGAAGGTAACCGTCAAAATACTGCCGAATAAATAACCCAGCAAATCGGTATTAAAACCGCCCGCAAAAGCCGTAATCATCAGCCCGACGGACAGCCCCGCCGCGCTGACGATGCCGATAGCCGCGTCGCCGTAGATTTTAAACTTTTGCGCCAGCTTCATAATGCCCAGAGAAGACACCATCACCACCGGAACCGACATATACACCGGATTGGCGGAAGTTAAAAGAGCCACCGCCACGCCCGTCAAACACACATGGCTCATTCCGTCACCGATCAGCGACAAGCGTTTAAGCACCAAAAACACCCCCAAGAGCGCACACGATGCCGCCGCAAAACTGCCGGCAATCAGTCCGCGCTGCACGAACCCGTAACTTAAAAATTCTCCAATCATTTGTGTTTCTCCCCGCACGAACAACCCAGCGGACAATGTCCGTGGTTGTGTAAATGGTCAATAGTATGTTGAGCAAACGCGCCCAGTTTTTGGGCCACTTTATCAGACTTGCAAAATTCCTCTTTCGTGCCGAAAAACACGAGTGTTTTATCCACATACATAAATTTGGAAATATACTTGCCCACCTCGCCCGTATCGTGCGTGATGAGCAGAATAGTTACGCCGCATTTTTCGTTTAACTCGCCCAAGAGGTCAAAAAACATTTCGCGCGACGAAGCGTCGAGCGCGGTAGACGGTTCGTCCAAAATCAAAAGTTCGGGTTTGCTGACGATGGCGCGCGCCAATAAAACGCGCTGCTGCTGACCGACAGACAAATCGTGGAAAATCCGCCCCGCATATTCACGCGTGCGCGTCTGGCGCATTACTTCGTGCACTTCCTTCAGCTCCGCGCGCAGCACATCAGCCCCGCGCCGCGGCGGCAGGCCCATCAACACCACCTCTTCGGCTGAAATAGGGAAGCGGCTCTGCGATACGGGGCTTTTCTGCGCCAGATAGCCGATTTTCTGCCAGTCTTTAAACTTGGCAAGCGGCGTACCGAACAGCGCGATTTTTCCCGCTCCTTTTTCAAGCCCCAGTAAGAGTTTTAACAACGTCGTTTTTCCCCCGCCGTTCGGGCCGATCAGCCCCACATAATCGCCGGACGTTATATTGAAAGAAACGTCTTCCAAAACGGGCGTACGCGTATACGCAAAACGCAGGTTTTCCGCGCGGATTACGCTTTGCATTCAAGCCCCCTTTTCAAACTTTCCAAATTCCGGCGCATCAGATCTATATACGTCACTCCGCGGGCAAAATCTTCTTTACTGACGTGCTCCACCGTGTAAAGCGGTAAAATCTGCGCGCCCGTTTCTTCCGCCACGGCGGCGGACAGACGCGGAGATAAAGTTTCTTCGGTAAAAATGGTTTTTACGTTTTTTTGGCGGATAAATTTAACCAACTCCGCCAACTTGCGCGCCGAATGTTCCCCGTCGTGGGAGGATCCCGCTAACGCCGAAAGCGAAAGGTGGTATCTCTGTGCCAGATTTTTAAACGCCAAATGCCCGATGTGCACCACTTCTCTCGTGCGGCAATCCGCAAGCGCGCGTTGATAATCTGCGTCCAACGCGGCGAGTTCCGTTTGAAAAGCGTCTAAATTTTGCCGGTAAAACGCTTGGTTTTGCGGATCTTTCTCCGACAACGCCCCCGCCAGTGCAGCGGCAATTTTTCCGGCATTATTAAAATCCATCCACACGTGCGGATCCTCTGACTGCACGGCCAATGCCGCAGCCTCCACCGCAAGCGTCTCCGGTCCCGAAGCCGACAACACGTCTTTTGCCCACGGTTCGAGACGCGGCGACACATACACAAATACATCCGCGCGGCGAACGGCCACCATATCGCCCGGGGCGGGCTCAAAAGAATGAGGCTCGGCATTGGCCGGCAGCAACATGGAAAGCGCAATTTTATCTCCGCCGATTTGTCTGGCAAGCGTATACGGCACATAACCCGAAACGACTACGGACGTCTTGCCGTCCTTCTGAATTTGCGGTCGGGAAAAACCCCAATATAAAAGGCCGAGCACAAGAAAAACGATCAATGCAAAAAATGTTTTTTTCATTCTTTTCTCCTTATTTTATATTATACGATTTCCCGACCGCACGCGTACGGCCAGTTATTGACGCAGGCATTAGACCCCAAAAGGCAAAATACAGGATGACGACAAAAAATCGGTAGATTCCCGACTACAACCTCGGGAATGACATTGTAGATGATTATATGATTTTTCAAAACCGCTCCGTATTGCGCGGACGAGTTACCCAAAAAACGAATAACGACTGGATCCTGAAACAAGTTCAGGATGACCCTATATAACATACAGAATAACATTGCATAGCTTCGGCTGGTTTTTCAGATTTGAGCTAAATTTGCGTTGCCAGTTGCCCGAAGAAGTACTGCTAGGTACGCTGAGTGGCAAGGGAACGCAAAGTTAGCCAAATGTGGAAAATGGTTGCCCGTAAAAGCAACAAGGGATAAGAAATATCTCTTTCTTATCCCTTGTGCGGAAATCGCAACTTAACATCAGCCGTTTATCCAATTAAATTTTCTATAATATTATAAAGGAGAACTATTTTAATCATTATGGGATATATCCTCGCCGTCTGCCTGGCCCTCTGCTGGGGAACCGCCCCGCTGGCCACCAAATATATTGTATCCGCCCTGCCCCCCGTATGGGGAACGTTCTTCCGCGTTCTTGCGGGACTGCTGTTTTTTACCGTTTTATACGCCGCGCAACGCAAAAGTTTATATTTGCCGCTGCGCCGCGCGTGGAAACCCGCGCTGTTGGGGTTTACCCTTATTTTGTTCCCGTTTGCAGCCTTGTCGTGGGGACAGCGTTTTGTGGCGCCTACCGTGGGAGGTATTTTTTACGGCACCGTACCGATTTGGTCGTTTATTGCGGCCGGAATTTTTTTAAAAGGAGAGGACCGCTTTACCCTAAGAAGAACCATCGGCGTACTGTTTGGCCTTATCGGTATGTGGACGGTAATGTGGCCGATGGTGTCAGCCGGAGCCGCTTCGCTGGAAGGCAACCCGAACGCCGTCTACGGCTGTGCGGCGTTTATTTTGATGACATGGTCTTTGGGGATGGGCGGCGTGCTCATTAAAAAAATTATGGTGGACGAACACGCCATGACGCCGCAAGCCAATACATTTTACCAATACTTTTTTTCCGCCGTAATTTTGCTGATTTCGGCGTTTATGTTTGAACAAGTTCCGGCGGCCTCCGCCTTCAGCGCAAAAGTAACGCTGGCTATTCTGGCAGCGGGCGTATTGTCGTCTGCGGTAGCTTTCTTATTAATGGTGGCTTTAGTCCGGCGCTGGGGCGCCACGCGTATGGCCGCGGTGGCGTATTTTTCCCCCGTGGTGGCAATGGGAGGAGATTTTATCGTCTACGGACGAATTCCGTCCGGCGCGGAAGCGTGCGGGCTGCTGCTTATTTTTATAGGGCTTTTTTTAATTCAAAAGAAAGTGGACGCAAAGTAGAAAAAACCTCGGGAAAATTCCCGAGGTTTTTTAATTGAGTGAAAACGCTTTATAATCCCCGGTCATCAGCGAATAATCTTCCGGAATTTCGCTCGTTCCCAGCGACCGGCAAACGGACATCGCTTTTTCGTCCGACGACTGAGCTACGCACAAATACCTTCCGGCATAGGACGTATTCGTGTTCAAGTCGCGCAAAAAGAAACGGTAGTGCAAGGTGCTGTTATCCCGTTTGACACGGATATTTTCCGTCGTAAAATCCAAATCAAACGCCCAGCCTTTTATTTGGGGCTGCGTTTCGCCCAACTCATCCCAGTCATCTGTATACCGCCCGTTAGATAAAAAGAACAATTCCTCCGCTTCCACTAAATGTTTCCCCAGAATAAACGCCTGCGTGGCGCGGGATTTTTCCACCGCCGTTTCGTATTGCGGCACCGCCACCGCCGCCAAAATACCGATAATCAACACCACTACTAATAATTCAATCAGCGTAAAACCTGTTTTCATACAGCTCCCAAACTGCTTGTTTGTTAAGGATATTTACATTTATACCACTTCCGAACTGAAAAATCAATTCATTTTTCCCTTTTCATTTTTTAAATGCTACAATATAATTGGGTTAAAAGATTAAAAAGGAATATTACCAATTAAACAGGGGAGGGGAGAATAATATTATGACACAAAATTTATCTTCGTCCGCGTTGGTTCATCCGCAAGTCAAAGATGCCAATGCGGAGGCGGACATTCCGTCCGGATACGGAAAAACGGAAAGCTTTTTGCTGCCTAAAGATCCGGCTTGGCTGTTCTTGTTTTGGGAAATTACCTCAAGCACGCTGGAATGCGTAAGAAGCCAATACGGACAAGAAACGCTTGAAAAAGCGCGCACGATTATTCGCCTGCATGACGTCACGGATGTAGCCCTCTTTGACGGGACGAACTCCGTGCGCTTCTACGATATGCCGGTTATTTTTGAAGCCCGCAGCTGGTACATTAACGCCCCTGAATCGGGCCGCACTTATTTGGCCGATTTGGGATATCTGACCGAGGACGGACGTTTCATTTTAATTACCCGCAGCAACATTACCTCCGTGCCGTCCGGCCGCATTTCCAATGTAGTCGATGACAAATGGATGATTGTGGAAGGAGATTTTCAGAAACTCTTACAACTCTCCGGCGCGGATTATATTGGTTTAGGTTCCAGCGAACGGATGCAGGTTCTCGGCGAGCGTTGGAAACTGACAGAACTGACCAATTCCGGCGCGCCCAGCTCGTGGAGTTCTTTTAAACTACACTTGGACAGCGTTAAAACCGAAGAGGACGAGGACATCTGGCTCAAAGCGGATTGCGAAATCATCATCTACGGTTCCGCCTCCAAAAACGCCGTTGTAACCATCAACGGGCAGGAAATTGAACTTAAAGAAGGCAAATTCTCCATCCGCCAGCATTTACCCACCGGCAGCGTGGTAGATTTGCCTATTAAAGCGCGCAACGCCAAAGGCGACAAAACGCGCCAAGTCACCATTAAAGCTCTGCGCGAGCAAGGAAAGTAATATGGGAGAAGAAAAAGGATATCTCGCGCTTGTACTGCACGCGCATTTACCGTTTATCAAACATCCGGAATATCCGGACTTTTTGGAAGAGGACTGGTTCTATGAAGCCATGGTGGAAACGTATATTCCGCTGTTAAACGTATTCGAAAACCTGACCGAAGAAGGCACCGATTTCCGCCTGACCATGACCCTTACGCCGCCGCTGTGCAATATGATGGAGGATCCGCTTCTTATCGAACGCTTCCGCCATTATTTAAACCAACGCGTGGAATTGTCGCAAAAAGAGCTCAACCGCACGCAGGGCACCGAGTTTGAAGGCGTGGCGCGGATGTACTTTAATAAATTCCGCCGCTACCAGGATTTGTTCGAACACCGCTACCACGGACACGTACTGCAGGGATTTAAAAAATTCCAAGATATGGGAAAGCTGGAAATCATTACCTGCTGCGCCACCCACGGCTACCTGCCGCTAATGGTACATAAAGAAAGCGTCAACGCACAAATCAAAATTGCCGCCAACGACTACCGCAGCCGTTTCGGCCGCAGCCCGCGCGGCATTTGGCTGGCCGAATGTGCTTACAATCCGGGCGACGACAAATTCCTGCGCGACGAAGGGATCCGCTTCTTCTTTACCGAATCGCACGGCATTTTACACGGCACCCCGCGCCCGAAATACGGCATCTATGCCCCCGTGTACTGCCCGCAGACGGGCGTAGCCGCTTTTGCGCGTGATATGGAATCGGCCCAGCAGGTATGGAGCGCCGAAGCCGGCTACCCTGGCGACGCCCGCTACCGCGAATTTTACCGCGACCTGGGATACGACCTCGACTACGATTATATTAAACCCTACCTTCACTCCGACGGCGTACGCCGCAATATCGGGATGAAATACCATAAAATTACCGGAAAAGTGGCGTTAAACCAAAAGCAAGCATACGACCCGTACGCCGCGCGCGAAGTGGCCGCCCAGCACGCCGGCAATTTTATGTTCAACCGACAGAAACAGATTGAATACTTAAGCACGGTAATTGACCGCAAGCCGCTTGTCGTGTCTATGTACGACGCGGAACTATACGGCCACTGGTGGTACGAGGGGATTGATTTCCTGGAATATCTGTTCAAAAAAATCTATTACGACCAAAAAGATATCAAACTCATTACCCCGAGCGAATACTTGGAAATGTACCCTGAAAACCAAGCGGTACAGCCGTCTATGTCCTCGTGGGGAGACAAAGGATACCACGACGTGTGGCTTAACTCCGGAAACGACTGGATTTACCGCCACCTTATTAAATCCGCCGAGCGGATGATGGAGCTTGCCAACAAGTTCCCCCATGCGGACGGGCTTCTGCGCCGTGCACTCAACCAGTTGGCGCGTGAACTGGTGCTGATGCAGTCCTCCGACTGGGCCTTCTTGATGACCACCGGAACGGCCAAGGAATACTCCACCAAGCGCACCAAGGATCACGTCAAACGCTTTAACGAGCTTTACGAGCAAATCCAAGGCAACCGCATTAACGAGGGCTATGTCTACGACCTGGAACAAAAAGATTCTATCTTCCAGCAAATAGACTATAACGTCTATTCATCCGCGGCAAAAGAAGCCGTATTGAAGAAATACTAATTTTCTTCTTAAACCAACGGGCCCCAAAAGGGCCCGTTTTTTTGTTCTCCCCCACCCCGCGAAAGCCAAAAGACCTATGCGCGCATAGGCCCAAAGGCCCTGTTACCAAACAAAATCTTTTTCTATACTTTTTATATGAAAAGACCGATTTTGCTATTATCTATCATCTTGCTGACGCTGCCTGCCTATGCACAAATAAAAGGGCTATCAAGAGGAGCGGGAATATTATCTACAGTCCCCGAACAGATATCCCAACAGGTATCCCGCGATCTCTCTGCCGCTTCGCGCAACGCCTATGTATTGACACTGGGACTTTCCAATTCCCCCGCCAAATATATTTTAAACCAACGTTTCCAGTTCCAACGCGAATACGCCCGCGCCGTTGACTTATACCAAAGCTTGCAGAGTCCAAGTGCTCTCTCCAAAAACCTGCGGGACCAAATACAGGAAAACATCATTAATAATACACTGAGAATGTCCCTCTTAGACAATTTGGACAAGGGCTTCGTTTCCGGTATGACCCGAGATTTGGAAGAATACTTTAATCTTACGTCTCAAATGCCGGTCTTTTCCACCAGTGCCGCCCCTGGTGAATCGTTTGCTATCTCGGCCCGGAGCTACTTAATGCACCATCCGCATAAACCTTCCTGGCCGCTGCGCGAAGTGATTAAATTTGGCGGAATGCGCACTATTAGATCAGAACTATCTATGGACGGCGTCTCTCCGCAACAGGCAGCTCTTGCACACAACCTCAATGAGGACGAAGCTAAACAACTGTTCGCACTGTACGAACGAGCAGATATATTAAACGCCAAAATCAAAGATTTTATCGCCAAAGACACCCCCACCCAACAGGAATATGAAGACGTGCTGGTTACGCTGCGGCAAATGAGTGATTTGTACGAAGAATTACTGGTTTTTGCTGAAAACAGCACTTCTGTAAGAACCACCGTGGAAATTTATCAAAACCTGCTCACGGATATGGAAGCATTCGTTGCCGAATACCACCGCGCGCCGACGTGGCAAAACCCGCTAGAACGGCCGTTGTACAATTTATTTGGACCATTGGTGTTTAACAACCAAGTCAACATGTTTGAAGAAATGGTCCCCATTATGACACGACTCTACGAACTGACGGAAATGTATCCGACAAAAAGATTGACAGAACAAGAAACGTTAGAAGCCATACAAAAGTTTAGGGGAAAACACGGATTTTTCCCCCGCTCCGTCAAAACCCGGGATTTCTTTGACATCCGCCAAGACGAACCTATGCTGTTTGAAGCCATATCCTACTGGAAACAGAACAGCAATAAATTCGCCGGAGAGCTCAACCAGTTGATGTTCCCGAACGAAGAAAATTTATTTCCGCCGTTTTTTTAAACTCAAACTTGCAAATAAAAAAATCCACGGTGTCCGAACCGTGGATTTTTTATATTCAAAATATTTATTTATATTCCAACTTAACCAACTTATATGTTTTGGGTCCGCGCGGCAGCCGGGCTTCAAACGTATCGCCTTCTTTCTTGCCCAGCACGCCATTGGCCAGCGGAGACTGAACGGACAAAAGCCCTTTTTCCGGATTGGCTTCCATAGATCCTACCAACGTATAGGTAAACTCAAGGCCCGAGTCCACATCCTGGAACGTAACGGTAGCGCCAATACGCGCTTCGCTTTTATCCACGGTCAAATCGTCGGTAATTTGGGCATTTCTAAGGCGAGATTCCAACTCCTGGATACGAATCAGCGTTTCGGCCTGTTTTTCTTTGGCGGCGTGATATTCGGCGTTTTCCTTCAAATCTCCTTGCGCGGCGGCTTCGCCGATTTCGTTAGAAAGCTGTGCTTTTAATTCTTTTAAATCTTTCAGCTCATTCACAAGAGCTTCGTATTTTTTACGGCTGACATAAAAAGCTTCTGGCATATTTTAACTCCTTATCTTTAATTTTAGTGTACAATTTATGCACCTTTATTTCAATGTTTCCACTTGAAAAAAATTTATTATATAATTCAGTAAATGAAAAAACTTTTTTCCGCGCTTCTCATTTTATTGTGTTGTCTGTCCGCCCAAGCGGAAAACGACCATGTCCGCATTGCGCGCGACAACGCGCCTGCCGTGGTGGCCGTAAACACGGTCCGCAAAGACGGCTCCACTTTTACCGGTACGGGCTTTGTGCTGACCCCCGACGGGCTGATTGCCACCACCCGCCACGTGTCAGACGATACGCTTTACATCAATATCACTTTCAATAACGGAGTGGTCTCCGGTGAAGCTGTTACCGTTCTAAGCGCGGGAGATGTGGATTTATCCTTGCTTAAAATACAAGCGTTAAACCTGCCTACCGTCCGGCTGGCTGATTCCGACAAAGTACAAACCGGCCAGCCGATTACCGTCATCGGCAATCCGCGCCGCCTGCAAAATACCGTAACAGCCGGACTAATCAGCCAAGTGCGAAAAAAATCAAACGGTGTTATATGGCATCAAATCAGCGCGCCCATTTCCCCCAGTTCCAGCGGCAGCCCCGTCTTTAATGCAGACGGGGAAGTTATTTCCATTGCTTTCGCCAGTTATTCAGGCAATAACAACCAAAACCTAAATTTTGCCGTCCCCTCCAACTACTTGGCTAAATTGGTGCAGCGGGCGGGATATTCCCTTCCCCAAAAAGACGCAGGGCCGCAAACGGCGCCTTCCGCTCAGACGAATAACGCATTTATAGCCCACATCAAAAAAGCGTGGGTAATTTTAAAACGGCTGCTCCGCGTGGATAATCCCAAAGGGCCCACGGAAAAATAGGTCTTATTTCCCTTGAAAAAACCCGCACAAACGGGTAGACTATGTTTAGAGACGGATTTCAGCCTTTTACGGAGTATTTATGAAAAAAGCTGTTAAAATTACTTTAACCGTTGGTATTTGTGCAGTATGTTTATTTTTGTTGCTGCCGTTTTTGGAGACGCAAGCCCCCTCTAAACCGGATCCGGCCGCTGAGAAAAAAGCCGAGCCGCAGATTTTTACATCTAACCCGCTGACTGAGATTGTCGGCCGGATTGCGCGGTTCTTCGGCGCGCGTGAAAAAGCGAAATCCGTCCGAAACGCGCAAGGACACGTCTTGACGGACGAACAAGCCGCCGAAATCTTCGGGGAACCGCAACATGATACCCTGTACGCCGCCGCCAGCGGGGCCGCGGCAGACGGATCTATGCAAACCGCCGCCGGTGCCGGTTCCGCCCTGAATGATTATCTTCAAAATGACGGCGAAGAATGGGTCCTCATCCGCCAAGAAGTACCGCAGGGAGCTTCACGCGGTATGCACGAAATTAATGTTCGGGATAACGCCTACGACCGCTTTATCACACAGGAACGCCAGGCCCGTTTTACGCCTGTTATGCGTATTCCCGCCGTCAAAGGCGAAGTGCCTGATTCCCGTATAGCGCGTCTATTTAACCCGATAAAACGCTTTTTTGGTTTTGGCGAAGAGCCCGTGGCTTCCGGCGCGTTCCAAGGCACGGAAATTGCCTCTGCCGCTGCCAGCCGGACTTCCGCTTCTTCCGCAATGGGCAAAAATAAAGAAAAAAGTTCTATACTGCCCAACGCTAACCCCGTAGACTGGGAAGGATTTAAAAATAATCCTTTTTCCTCGTTGGTAGCCGGCGGGAAAGAAGCCACCAAAGCACTGGCTGATATAATTTTTCCCAACTCAGCTCTACAGGAAACTGCAGAAATGTTGGCAAACATTAAATTTCCCAACGCGGCACACGATCCGCAGCAACAACAGGAAAAAGCAAACTTTAAATTACAATGGCTGCAAGAAAAATACCAAGAAGTTAATGCAAAGTCCGCCGAAATTTTGGAGGAAAAAACATCCGCGACGTCAGAAAATACGCTGAGTGCCATCTTAACAAACTCCTGTCTCCCCGACACGCCTTCCGTCAAAAAAGCAAGCTGTGCCATGCCCAATGTCGAAGGAAACGCACAGTCCCAAAACCAACAAGTGGAAGAAATCAAGGATCTGAATAAACGTCGCTTCTACGAAAAAACGAATTTGAATCTTCCGCCCGCCGGAATTACTGTCGTTTTACACAAAACAGACCAACAAATCCCGACGTTGGAAGAAATTGCCCAAGCGAATCAAGAAGATCCGAATAAGCCCGTTGAAATTCCGCTTGAGAAACAACAGGCCGTGGCAATGTACCATTATATGCAGCAGCAATGCCCCGATTGCTATTGGGTAGCCACGGGCAAAGGCACCGCACAAGAACTGCAACAAACCGTGGAAGCCGCCGGCCTTTCTATGAAAGGAGATCCGTTAAACCGCCACCAACAGTACATTGACGGTTTTATCGAAGAACAAAAACAAAAGGGGGTAACTGATGACGAAACATTAAACCAGTTAAAAGATCTGCTGGAAAACAATCAAACGCCTTATACGGCATACACCAAAGAGGATTTACAACAGTTATATTCCCAAACATTTGATTTAATGTTGGAAAAAGCCCAGCCGGAAAACGCTTCTGTTCCTTTCTTTGTGCAAGCCAACAGCGCTTACGACTATTATAACGAAACCGGAAGACGGCATCCTATGTTCTACGGGAACGGAAGTGCCACCAATGACGGAACCCTGCAGGCGCGCTCTGCTGCGCTCACGGACGAGGTAGCGGATTATATCAACTCGTGGCGGCCGATTCTTCAAGAAATCAAACAGGAAGCGGCCCAAGAAGGCATCACGGATTTAGCTGCGCCGCAAGTACAAAAAATGCTGCAAGACTATCTTCGGCAAAAAAAAGATTTTGACGCCAACAATGAATTGGGGAAAACCCAAAAATAAGTCTTTTTACCTCTTCCGCAGGGCCCTTTTTAACGGGCCCTGTTTTTTGGTATCGCAAACCTGTTTTCTTTCTTTCCAAAAACGGGTATAATCTGTATAGGAGTTTCTATACGCGCGTAACTGCGCCAAACTTGAAAAATAAGGAGCAAAGTTTATGAAAAAACTGCTCAGTCTGCTGCTGATTTCTTCTTTCGTTTTACTGGCGGGGTGCCATTTTAAAAAACAATCCCCCTATAACCGTACCGACGATAAACAAGACTACGAACGGCTGCTTAACACCCACGTGTTTGCCGCGTGCTTAAACATCGGCAAACCCTACGCCACATATTCGTTGGCTAACCTGAATAAACGCCCGTCAAGCAATCATCCGTATTATAAAATTACATTCGTCAACGGCCCGTGCAAAGGCCAAACGATGTGGACCAAACACGTTTTGGTAAAAACGGCTCCCGTAGGGGCGGAATATCTGCCCAAAGGTACCGTACTGCTGCGCAATTACTGGAACCCCAAAGAACCGTATAACCAAGAAAAAGTAGATTCTTGGCACATCGGCATTGTGGCGGATTCCTCCCGCGCCGACAAAGGAATCGTAGATTTGGAATTCCCGCGCGACAGCCACGATTTTATGCCCGCGCGCGAAGGGGTTTACTTACACAATGTACGCTATATTACCAAACCGGAAATAAAAGACGTACGCACATTTCTGTAATTTGAAGGAGTGATTATGAAATTAAAAAAATTTACTGTTTTATTCGCTTGCCTGATGCTGACAGCCCCCGTATTTGCGGCTCAAGGCGACCCCATCAGCCTGGAAACAACCCTTATCGACGTTCCTACCGCCGAAACGCTGGACCGTTACCAAGCGTCTTTCCTTACCCGCGCGTATGACCACGGAACGGTTATGGAAAGCATTGATTTCGGCGTTTTCCCGCGGATTAACTTAGGCGTTTCCGTTGCCGTACACGAACTTTTGGGTTCGTCCTCTTCCGTGCGCGTGTTGGATCCGGATTTCCAAGCCAAGTGGAAAATTTACGACGGCAGTCTCTATCTGCCCGCCATTGCCGTCGGCTACGACGGCCGACGCTATGGTTACGGCTACGACACAAAACGTAATTATACCAAAACGAAAGATTATCTCGACGACCGAAAGGGCGGATATGTGACGTTGTCTCGCGAAATTGTTGTCCCCGGATTAAATGCAACTGCAGGCGTAAATCTGTCCGATTTTGATTTTGATGATCTGTATATGTTTACCGGTCTTTTCTACCACCTGGCTGAACAAGCGTCCCTGACAGCGGAATGGGATAACATCCGCAACATTCGCGATTCGCGTTTAAATTTGGGCGTGCGTTTTTATCTGCACCCGTCTTTGGCACTTGACGGAGCTGTGCGCCGTATCGGCCGCGGGGACGAAAGCGAACGCGTGCTGCAAATCCGGTACGTAACCAATTTCTAAGGCGCTCCTATGAACCAAACCAATCCACAGCCCCAAACGCAGTTTAAACGCCGCACGATTTTTATCAAAAAGAATCAACAGCTGCGCTATATGCTGATGATTATCTTAAGTGTATTGTCCGGCTTGGCGATTATGACGCTTGAACTTACCGCCACACTAAACGATTTGTTCGACGCTTACCCCGTTCTCGTCCAGCCGATCTACGACCAGTTCATCCCCATCGCCGCCGGTTTCTTCTATAAAATAGCGATCTATGTGCTGTTTGTGGTGCTTATTTCGGCCATTTTATCACATAAAATGGCCGGTCCGGTCTACCATTTCGAACGCGTGTGCAAAGCGATCACCAAAGGAGACTATTCCCAGCGCGTACACTTGCGCAAAGGCGACCAGCTGACAGATTTGCAAGAAGAATTTAATAAAATGATGGACCGCATTGAAGCGGAAATAAATAAAAACAAACCGTCTTAAACGGCAAACGGGGGTCTTATGAAAAAATATTGTGCGCTGGCGCTGGCTTTTTTGTGTACGGCGCTGCCGGCTGCGGCGCAGAAAGAATACGGGATAAAATTTTCCAACTTGATTAATGACGATTTGTCCTTGGAAAACGCCATTCGGTTGGGGCTTGAAAATAATTCCGAATTTCTAACCGCACGCCAAGAAATCATTATTGCCGAACAGAAAATAAACGAGGCGAAATTTCGTTTCCTTCCGCAATTTTCACTACAAGGTACCGCCACGTGGTACGACTTGGAATACCCTATGGTACTGCCCGATTCGGTTGCCAATCGCTTCCTGCCCAGTACGGACACGCTCAACGAAAAAAAATTCTTCGGCGTAGGCGTAACGGCCACGCAGTATTTGTATTCCGGAGGACGCCTTCGGGGTACGCTTAAAATGGCCCGCGCCAATTTAAAACAAATGCAAAGCCGGTATGAAACGGTTAAAAATGCCGTTGTGTTGGATATCAAAAAATCATTCAACAACCTGCTCTATGCGCAAGAACGCGTCCGGTTTACCCAAGAAATGCTGGAACTGGCCCAAAAATGGTATCCCCGCCCCTCCGGCGATGTGTGGACGCAAATTCGCCAACGCTCGCTGTTGGGAGAACTCGCCGCGCGTCATAACCAGGCACGCCAAGCGCTGCGCCGCGCACAAATGGCGATGCTTGTCAGCCTGAACAAAGAACTTAACGCCTCCATTACAATCAAAGGAGATTTTTCCCCCGTCAAAACGGATTGGGATTTGCCGCATCTTAACCTATGGGCAATGGAATTCCGCCCCGAATTAAAATCCGCCATTTACGCCTTGGAAGCCGATAACATCGCCATTGACCTTGCGCTTTCCAAACGCTATCCGGACATTATTTTAAACGGCTCTTACGAACAGATGGGGGCGGACTCTCTTGAGGACGTAAACAAACAAGTATCGCTGGCTGTACGATTGCCGATTCCGTACAATTTTTCCGAGCAAATCGCCCAAAAGAAAGCCGAACAGCGCAAGAGTTCGCTGCGCCGCGCGGCAATTGAAGATAAAATCCGCGTGCAAGTGGCGGGCAGTTTCGAAAGTATGCGTTTCTGGCAACAAGAAGTGCTGGAACGCCAAGCCGTCTATCGGGATTTGAAAGACCGCCTTGCCAACGCAACAAATGCGTCCAAAACGGGCACCGCGCCGCTGGAAGCGTTGGTGGCGTTTGAGCAAACGGCTGCCGGCTATTTCGACGCCGTTCTTCAAAACCGCACCGCCAAAGCCGAATTGGAATGGGCCATCGGTCAGGATTTATAATGAAACGATTTTTACGCCGCACAAGCTGGCTTATATTATTGTTAGCTTACGTATTGCCGTGCAGTGCGCTTCAAATACAAACGGACGACGATATCCTGCGCGAATTTTTATGGCAGCGTTTTATCAGCCTGCCAAAAGACAAACGCCCTAAAATCGGGTTGGCGTTGTCGGCGGGCGGCGTGCGCGGGTTCGCACACGTGGGCGTGCTGGAAACGCTTGATAATGCGGGCCTGACGATTGATATGATTTCCGGAACATCTATGGGGGCGGTTATAGGCGCTTTATATGCGGCCGGACTTCCTACGGAAAAATTGTGGGAAATCAGCTCCCACCTGACCATGGACAACATCACGCCGGACTATAACGCAATAGGGCTTCTGCGCTTTTTATTTGTTAAAAAACTCCCTTCCTCGTCCAACCTCGTCAAATTTTTTCACGAGCAATTAGGCGATATGCAATTTGAAGATATGAAAATCCCGTTCTCTTGTGCGGCAATGGACGTAAAAACGGGAGAACGCGTCGTCTTTAACTCAGGTCCTCTGGCTATTGCCGTACGCGCCAGTATGAATCTTCCCGGGGTCTTTGAACCCGTGGAATACCGCCACCGCGCGCTGGTCGACGGAGCCGTAGTAGATTATCTGCCCGTGGAATCCGTCAAATTAATGGGGGCCGATTACATTATTGCTTCCGTCACGCCGCTGGATTTTTATTCCACCACACCGCAAAGCATCGCTGCCTATTTCGTGCGCGTGGGCGACGTACGCGGCGCGGCGATGATTGAGGAAGCTGCCCAAAAAGCCGATTTTGTGCTGACTAACCGCGTACTTGATATCGGCACTTTGGAACTGGATAAACTGCATCAGGCAGGCGAGGTGGGCATTCAAGAAGCCACCCGCAACATGGAGGCGCTGCAGGAGAATATCCTGCTGTTTGCATTACCCTATGTGCGTACATTATAAACCTTTTTTAACCGTACTGGCCGCCTTTTTGCTGGCGGGCTGTTCCACCGGATTTTTGGGGCTGGCCCCCGCCGGAGACCGCAGGGAGTACGTCCAGGCGCGTAACTCATACGACGCGGGCGACTACGACCAAGCCATCCGCGAATTGACCTCATATATCAATAAAACAAAAAATGTCAAACGCCGCGAAGCCCGCGCCTACCGTTTGCTCGGAGCCTGTTATGAACAGCAAAATAATTTAAGTAAGGCGTTGGAAGTCTATTTGGAAGCCTTGGAATTCCACCCCAGAAACACGCCGCTGTTGGCAGCCGCAGCACACCTGTACCAAGAAACCGGACTGACAGCCCGTTCCATAGAACTGTATGACCGCGTACTTCAGGAGGAACCCAATAATTTGGACGCGCTTTCCGGTCAGGCCGCCAATTATACGGCAATGGGGTTTTATTCCAAAGCACGCCATACTTATGATCGTTTTTTTGAACTTAACCCCGCCGCAGACGCGCGCTACCGCGCCCGCTACGCCGATACATTTCTGCGTCAACGCAATTTTAAGGATGCGTTTATCAACATTACCGCAGCCTTAGCCGAAAATGGACAAAACCCCGATTTTTGGCGTTTGAGCGCGGCAGCACGCCGCGGCCTCGGTCAAACACAGGAAGCCTTAAAAGATTTAAACACCGCTCTGTTGCTGGCCCCCGCACGTCCGGATCTTTTGGCGCAAAAAGCGCTGTGGGAATACGAAGAAGGGCGGTATGAAAAATCGCTGGCTGCAACGGAACAAATTTTGGCGCAGGAACCGGATAACCAGCTAGCCCTTTTTATTCAGGCGATGAATTGGTACCGCCAGGGAAAAACGGCCGCCGCCGAAAAACAGTTGGAAAAAATCCGCCGCAGCGATTCTGACACGTTTGTAGGACAAGTGGCGGCCAAGCTGCTAACATTTTTACCCGCGCGCTAACTCCATTTAAACGAACCGTTTTCCCCGCGCAACGGAAATTTTCAACACCCAAAAAAGGACGGGAGAAGTTTCCCGTCCCGTTCTTTTTTCACGATGCTACGGTTTATCTATAAACGGAGGTTTGTCCGGCTTCACGTCGCTGGGCAGGATTTCCATCTCTTCCAACAGTAAAGACGGCGAAACAATAGTGGATAGGCCATAAGCCCGTTGAAAATAGATTACCTCTTTATCGTCGCCGGCGGCAATGATGTCCCGCAAAGAACGCGAATACAGATTCCGCAAATCCAACCCGAATGCGGGAACTTTTCGGCCGTCCTGGGCGTAGACACGCCACGCCCGGTTTACCAGACTGCCGTTAATATCCTCATACACGTCTATTTGATAGCAATATTCCAGCTCCCAGTCTTGGCATACGGCCAAAAATTCTTCCTCCAACTCCTTTTCTGAAAGAGGCATCTTAGGCTCCACAAACGTATTGGTTAAACTTTCGCGCGGATATGTGTAAAAATTCATTCGGGCGTGCCCGTTGCTTTGGTGGTTTTCTCCCAGCGGACGGCGCGTCTGCGGAAGCACGCGCAAACGGCCCTGCGAAGTCAGCTGCAGATTCTGTGAGGGAACTCCCTCGTCATCCACCGGCATAAAAACAAGCGGTTTACCTTGGTATTCACGCAACAGCGGCTTGTCGATCACATCCACAACATTGGAAATGACCCGCATCCCTTTTTTATCCCGAAACAATCCGGCAGATTCGTCGTTCTCATATCGGTTAGAGAGGAGCGGCTTGACGTTTTCCACATTCCAAACAAATTGCTGCTGCACAAACTGCGCTGCTGCCGCAGGGCGGAACAGAACCGGTCCTAAATAAGCCTCTGCTTTATAGGCATTGTACATCTGCGCCGCATCTACTAAAAACGCGTCCGTTTTTTCTTCCAATGCTTTTTCGTCCGGCGCGTCAAATCCGGCCAGCTGAATTGTGTCTTCCGCTTCTTGCAAATAACCGTCCTGGTTGCGGAAGCGCGCCTTTAATTTTAAATCGGTTTTGGTGAACGGAATTTGGTATGCACCGCCCAAACTGTTTAAATAATACGTTTCCTCCCGCTCTATTTTGAACGAAACCGTAAAATTTTCAATCCACGAAAGATCTTTCCCTTTAGCGGAAAGTTTTTTAACGGTTTCCTCCCACTTTTTCATATCCGGCAGAGAGAACTCCTCCGCATCTTCGAACACGGCGGCTTGCGGGGCGGGAGTAACGTCCGGAAGCGTATCAGGCAGCGCTTTTTGCCGTTTATACGCCTGCTTTTGGACGTACGCGTCGGAAGCCGCCAAATACTCCGCATTTGTCCGCTCCCACAGCGCTCTGCGAAGGCCTTCATAGCTGTCCGGCACGCTTTTAATATATCGGGGCTCATAATAGAAATGGTCGCTTGCAAAACCGAGCTGGTCGCTTTTATCCGAACCGATCCCCAACATAACAAGCACGTCAAGCCTCGTTTGCGGCGCCTCGAAGAAAGGATACAACTCCCCGAAAGAGGCGTCCTTTTCCAAATAAACAGTCCGCATCAGTTTATACGCCACGTAATAGGGATTAGGAGAATCTTTGGCACGCAGCTCTTGAAGTGTACGTTTCATTTCGTCCTGCATAGCGCGGAAATAAATGTTATCCGGCAGTTTGGGCGAGGGTTTGCCTGCGGCCGCGGGAACCAGAACGCCCAATAAACAGAAAAGGGTTAAAAACTTTCTCATTTTTTATCTCCTTTTTTGACAGCAAACGGCGGAGGGAGCACAGGCGGCTTTACCGCGCTTTTGGCCGTGTGTTCAAACTCCAGCGTTTTAAACAGTACGCTGGGCGCAATGGCCGAAACGGGCACCCAACCCGATTCCGCACCGCAATTTCCGTTAAATATGCCGTCATCATCCGCCGCAGCCAGAATTTGCGAAAAACTGACGAGCGGAGTGCCCACCAAATCCGCCCCGCGGATAACTTCTTTTTTGCCGTCAGGGTATACGCGGTAAACGTATTTCGGTTCCAGTTTAAACACTTGCGGGGAACCGGTATCCGTCATCGTAAATCCGCCGGACAAATCCTCCACAATAAATCCGTACGGCTTGCCCTGGCGGTTAATTTCTTCTACGAGCATTTTTTCCAACTCATCATACGGAACGGTTTCGGAAGCAATTACACGCGTATTGCCCATACGCGCCACAGCCCGTTTGCCTAACCCGCTCCGGCCGTGCCCGTTTGACACGGGAAATCCTTTAATGGGGCTTGAACTCATCAGAAAATTTTTAAGTACGCCGTGCTCAATCATCACTACGGGTTGGGATTTTATCCCCTCGTCATCATATTCATAAAATCCGCGCAGCGGAATACCGTTGAAAGATTCCAACGGAGCCTCGTCCACCACGCTGATAAACGGAGCGGTAACGGTTTGCCCGATTTTGGAAGTAAACGTCCGCCCGAAAGAATCTTCTTTTTGGCGGTGTCCTTCCATACGATGCCCGAGTACTTCGTGCACAAACACGCCCATAGCCCTGTTTTTCAAAATGGCGGGCGCCGTCATCGGTTCAGCCAGCGGGGCGCGGGAAAGTTCTTCCAATTCACGCAGCGACTGTTTTACATCCGCCAGCAGTTTGTCTTCAGTCGGCAAACCGCTTTCATCCAGCATATCATACGAATTGAAACGGGAAATTTCGAGGCCGTCCGCTGTTTTCCCGTCCAGCGAATAAGACAGACGGAATTCAATAAGCGGCGTTTTTAACTGCGTTCCTTGGGAATCCACAAAATAACGGTGGCCGAAAGCTCCCGAAAAAACAAAAAAACTATCCAACACGACAGCATTACCTTGCACCGCGCGGGAAACGGAAAGCAACATTTTTTCAATTTTATCCAAATTCATAGATACTTCAGGCGCGGTACGGCAGAAAGAGGATTTGGGCGGAAGCACAAAATCGGGAGAATCGTCCATACGTTGGGAAGCCGCTTGCACGTCTGCCTGCACACGCCCATAATCTTTTTGGGCACGCTCTATGGCGCGCTGCGTCAGGCGCCAAACAGCGGCAGTAAACGACGTTCCGCTCTCCTCCATAGAGGGAACGGAACCACTGACAATGGAATAATCGTTGTTAGCATTCTTAAGGTTACGCGTATTATCCAACGCAGGGCTACCGACGCGGACCTGTACGTCCAAGTCTTGCTCGGGGTAGTCCTTCCGCGCCGCCACGCCGCCGTCCGCAACAGAAAGGTAAAATTCCCGCGTAGCGATATAGGTATAAGACATATAATAGACAGGCGGATTTTGCTTTTTAAACGTCTTAAATCCGCGTTTAAGTTCAGCGGACAACAGTTTTACCGGCTCCTGCGCCGATGCTTTGCAATTTTGCTCCGCCGCAAAAGCGGGAGCAACCATAATGAAAGCGAAAAACAGACTTACCAAATGTTTCATCAACACCCTCCTTTGGGTATTGTAGCAAAATATCTATTTGGAGTGGACAGTAAAAAATGATATAATTTAAACGAATTTAACGCCGAGGTAGCTCAACTGGCAGAGCAACGGTTTTGTAAACCGTAGGTTGTGGGTTCGACTCCCATCCTCGGCTAAATAAAAAATCCGCCTCCTGGCGGATTTTTTATTTAGGCAGGAAGCGGGCAAACTGCTTTGCCCGCGTTGGGAGGAGAAGGCCGGAGCGATATTTTTGTTTGCGCCTGCCAAGTGCGCAAGGCAAAAACCGCGAGGCCCGGCCCGAAGGCTTTTTCCGTCAGGAAAAAGGCCGCAGGGGACTCCCATCCTCGGCTAAATAAAATATCCGCCTCCTGGCGGATTTTTTATTTAGGCAGGAAGCGCACCAACTGCTTGGTGCGCGTTGGGAGAAGAAGGCCGGAGCGATGTTTTTGTTTGCGCCTGCCAAGTGCGCAAGGCAAAAACCGTGAGGCCCGGCCCGAAGGCTTTTTCCGTCAGGAAAAAGACCGCAGGGGACTCCCATCCTCGGCTTTTTTGCTGCTTCCCAGCGCGCGGACTTCGTTCCCGCTCCCTCTTTTAAAAGCGCTCTCTCCCCTTTTCCCCAAACTGCTATAATTTATATATCTTTACTTTTAAGGAGTCAACATGGAATCCGTTACCACCACCGTTTCCGCTATGATGTGGATTGCCTTCTGGGTAACCGTCCTTGCGGCGTTATTTATTGATTTAACCGTTCTAAATAAACATCACGGCAAAGTAAGCGTAAAAGAAGCCGCGCTGATGGTCTGCGCGTGGGTAACGCTGGCCGGACTCTTCGGCGGCGCGATTTGGCTGCTGGAAGGGCCGCGCCACGCGCTGGAATTTTATACGGGCTATGTGCTTGAATACTCGCTGTCCGTCGACAACATGTTCGTATTCATCATGATTTTCAGCTACTTCGCTATTCCGTCCCACTTACAGCCCAAAGCGCTTTTGTGGGGGATTTTGGGCGCGGTAGTCTTACGTTTTGCGTTTATTTTCCTGGGCGTAAAATTAATCTCTATGTTTTCATGGACGATGTACGTTTTCGGCGCACTTCTGGTGTTTACGGCAGCCAAAATGCTCTTGCAAAAAGAAGACGACTCGTTCGACCCGGCTAACTCATTTGTACTTAAAACGCTTCAAAAAATTATTCCCCTCAAAACTGATTACCACGGCGAAAATTTCTTCGTTACCGAAAACGCCAAACGCTTCGCTACGCCGCTGTTTGCCGCAGTGGTGGTGATTGAAATGTCGGACCTGATTTTTGCGGTGGATTCCATTCCGGCTGTTTTGTCCATTACGCAGGACACTTTTTTAGTCTATTCCTCCAATATCTTTGCGATTATCGGGCTGCGCTCGCTGTATTTTTTGCTTTCGGGAATGGCAGGCAAGTTCCCGTATCTTAAATACGGCATTTCGGTCATTTTATTTTTTGTAGGCGCAAAAATGCTTTTATCCCACCATTTCAAAATTCCGGTGGCGGCTTCGCTGGGCGTCATTGTAGGCGTTTTGGCGGTAAGCATACTGGCCAGCAAAATTTTCCCCCAAAAAGAGGCATAAGGCTGGACACGCCCGCGATTATTTACTAAAATGTAAGCATAAAATTTAATTCAGTTATAAGGAAGGAAACTATGGCGTATAAATGTGCAGTGTGTGGCAAGGCTCCTGTCTCCGGCGGTTCTTACAGCCACTCCAATATGAGAACGAAAAGAAGCTTCAAACCCAACTTGCAGAAACAAAAAGTGGTGCTCAACGGCAAGACTCAAACCGCCTATGTTTGCACCTGCTGCATTAAAAGCGGTTTGGCGCAAAGACCCACCAAATAAGTCGTTTTTAAACGATACAGGCCCGCGCTTTACACCGTAAGTGCGGGCTTTTTTTAAGGGGAGGCTTTATTACGTTATTTAAACGCTGGGCCGCAGTTACGTTTGCGGCGTTTTTATCTTTATCGTACGCGCGCGCGGAAGAACCTGTGCAGCCGGAAATGGACCCTAACGGGCCGTGGATGATTTGCGCCATAGAAGTGGACGGCGTAAAAAATATCCGCCCTAAAACCGTTTCCAAAGCCGCCTCTGCAAAAAAAGGCGTTCTGTACGACCGCTACCAAGTATCCGAAGATATTCAAAGTATTTCCGCACTGGGGAATTTTGACAGTGTGGAAGTGGACATTTCCCCGATGTCCGGTTCCCGTAAAGACAAAGACGGCGGCGAAACGCTTTATCCCTGCCACCGTATTACTTACCTCGTCACGGAAAAACCCATTTTCGACCGTTTGACGTACCGCGGGCGCAAACACCTGGGCAAAGGCGCCATTACGCAGGCGATGACGCTGAAAATCAAAGATCCGTTCAACGAAGCCAAATTACAGGCCGATTTGGAACGCATCAAAGCCAAATATGCCGAACGAGGCTACGTCAGCGCGGACGTGCAGTATGAACTTACCAAAGATGAAAAACTTGGCGTCGTATATGTGGAGCTCGTCATTAACGAAGGCGGCCGCGTACGCGTAGGCACGGTTACGCTTAACGGGGCAAATGAACTGCCCGCCGAAAAAATTTTAAAAAAAGCATCTAACCGCAAAGGTAAAGTGTTTAAACCGCAAAACCTCCAACGCGACTACGTCAAAATGATCCTCTACGGACGCAATAAAGGGTATTCGGACTTTATGCTCTCCGTTCCGCAAGTGGACATGAACGAAGCTAAAACCGAGGTCAACATTTCTTACGATGTAACCGAAGGCGAAAAAGTGGACTTTGGCACCATATCTTTCGAAGGCAATAACGTATTTACGCCGCAGGAACTGCAAAAACAGGTTTTTTTCCGCGAAGGGCACCTCTACAACCAGAAAGATTTTGACGATACCATTACCGCCATTCAAGAGCAATACGCCAACAAAGGCTATTTACAGGCCCGCGTAACCCCCGTCAAAAATATCCAAAACGGAAAGTTAAACCTTACGTTTGATATTGCCGAAGGGCATATCTTCTACATTGACCACGTGGACGTTACAGGTTACACTGATACGAAAAAATACGTCTTTACGCGCGAACTTTCCATTAAGTCCGGCGATTTATACGATAACGAAAAAATCCGCCGCAGCCAAACCAAAATTTTAAACCTTGGTTTCATTAACGACGTACAGGTAGATTTGCAGCCCACCGCCGACCCGCAGAAAGTGGACCTCGGCTTTAACATTGTAGAAGGCCGCCCCGGAATGTTTACGGCGGGCCTTGCCATGAGCTCTATGGACGGTTTATACGGCGAACTTTCCATTAACCACATGAACCTGTTCGGCCGCGCGCAGCGTTTATCACTCAGGACGCTGTTCGGTAAAGAAATTTTGGATTATACCGTCAGCTGGTCCACACCGTGGATTTACGACAAGCCCACCTCCCTGGGCGCAGACTTGTTCAATACCCGCCGTTACCGCTCGTTTGCCGATGATAACCAAGCCTATACTGAAAAACGTATCGGCGGACGCATAAAAGTCGGCCCGCGTTTTAATGATGACATCTACCAACTCTCTTTCGGCTACGCGTTTGAACGCATTGATATTTACGACGTAGAGGAACGCTTTGTCTGCACGCCGGATAAAAACCCGAACGAATGTATCGCCAAAGGCGTTACCAATATGTCCACTATCAGTACGGACTTTGCCGTCGATACGAGAGACAACATCTGGGATCCCACCCGCGGTTGGCGCAACTCCATCGGCCTCGCGCTCGCCGGCGGCCCGATTGGCGCGGACCTCGATTTGTGGTACTTAAACGCCCGCTCCATTTTTAACTACACCGTGTTAAACATAGGCGGGAATTATCCGGTGGTTTTCGTACTGTCCAACAAATTTGGCTCCGTGCAGGCATACGGCCGCACGAAAGAGGTGCCTCCCTTTGAAAAATTCTTCTTAGGCGGCGCGGATACGATTCGCGGATACGAACGCGCAGGCGAAATCGGCCCCGAATACGGCGGCGATATGTATTACGTGATGAACGCGGAATTGCGCTTTCCGCTGGCGCGCGAAGGCAGAAGAAATATGGCGCAATTTGCCTTCTTCTTTGATTTGGGCAACTCATGGAACCATTTTGACGATTTAGACTTTTCACTTGGACCGGACGAAAATCAATTTAAAGCGGGCGTAGGCGTCGGACTGCGCTTTACCACCCCGTCGCTGCCCATTCGCATCGACTGGGGGTATGGTCTTAACCACGGCCCGAACGAGGACCGATCTCACTTCTACTTCAACATTTCAAACATGATGTAGAGGATTTTATGAAAAAAACGCTGGCGTGCTTAACTTTACTGATAACGGCCACTTTCCTGCAAGCGCAGGAAACGTCCGCAGGCGCGCTGACGAAAGAAGAAGAAACGGCGGTAGCCGCCATTTTGGCCAAGCAGGCGCAGCAGGACGAACAAGCCAAAACAGAAACCGCCGCGGCAGAAAAAATCACGCTTCCGGAAGAAACCAAACAGCAGGCCCTTGATGAAAACACCCAAGAAGGGGCAGATGAGCCCGACGACACGGAAACAGAAGCGGCAGCAACAGAAGCAGAAGAAGATCCGAAACCGCAAAAATGTTTAACGGTAGCATTCGTAGATATTGACGTCGCTTTCAACGAACATCCGCGCACGGTGGCGGTAAAGGAACAAATCCGCTTGAAAATCGTTTCAAAAGAAGAAGAGGTGCGCGGCGCCAAGCAGCTTATTGAAGTATTGGCGCAGGAAAATGCAAGGCTGTCGGCGCAGATACGGGAGCTGAAACCGTTTTACGAACGCATTGTGGTAGAACCGCAGTCGCTGCTGCCGAAAATAGAGGAAAGCGCGGACGCACTCTTATTGGGAAACGTACTCAACCGGCTGACGTTTTCGGGTGCGGAAATTTTATCCGCAAGTCCCCTCGACACGCCCGCACGGCTGGAAGATTTACAGGCGCGTATTGCGTCCAATAAAAAAATTATTGCAGAACGCAGCTTATTTATTGATAATTATAGATATACCACCCGCGAAGAAATTTTACAGTTGGAAAAGCAAGAAGTAAACGAGATTTTAAAGGATATTTATACGGAAATTAAATCCTTCGCCAAAAAGAGAAACATCGGCGCGGTTGTCCGCAAAGACGAAATTCTCTACGGCGAAAAACCGGTCAACGTAACGAAAGATTTCGTCAGCCGGCTCAAAAAATCAAAAAAATACCGCAAACGCGGCAAATAGGAACTTTGTATGACGTTTAACTTAACCGTAACCGAAATCGCTAAAATTACCGGTGCCGAAACTGCCGGAAAAGAAGATACGCCCGTTACCAAGCTCTGTGCGCTTGACGACGTGCAAGAAGGCGGCGTTTGCTACCTTACCGCATTGGAACATACGGACCAATTAAAAGATTTAAAAGCCGCCGCCGTATTTGTGCCCGAAGAAGCCAAAGGAAAAGAACTTCCTTTTCACGGTGCGCTTCTTTACGCCAAAAATCCCGAATGGGCGTTTATTCTGCTGATGAAATATGTAGACGCCCAACGCCAAAAATATACTGCGGGCATTCATCCCACCGCCGTCATCAGCCCGAACGCCAAGCTGGGCGAAAATGTTTCCGTCGGCGCATATACCGTTATTGAGGACGGAGCCGTCATCGGGGACAACACCGTTATTTTTCCGCAGTGCTATATCGGCAAGAACGTTTCTGTCGGCAAAAACTGCTATATTTATCCGCAGGTGGTGATTCGCGAGGATTGTATTTTAAAAGATTACGTCATTTTACAAGCCGGTGCAAAAATCGGTTCGGACGGATTCGGTTTTACGTTTCACGAAGGCCGCCATCAAAAAATCCCGCAAATCGGCAATGTGGTGCTGGGAAACGATGTGGAAATCCAATCCAACACGTGTATAGACCGAGCCAAAATTTCGTCTACCGTCATTGGAGATAACACAAAAATAGACAATCTTGTCCAAATCGGCCATAACGTCCGTATCGGGATGAGCAGCATTCTCTGCGCGCAAGTGGGCGTGGCGGGGACAACCGATATTGGAAACGGTGTGATTCTTGCCGGACAGGTGGGACTTGCCGGACATATGAAAATCGGCGACCGCGCGCAGGTGGGCGCGCAATCCGGCGTGATGAACTCCATTCCCGCCGGAGCAACGTATTTCGGCTATCCGGCTATGCCGCAAAAAGAAGCCTTCCGCCAGTTGGCCGTATTACGGAAACTGCCGGAAATCAATAAAGAATTTAAAGCGTTCAAGAAACAAATGAACGAAGCGAAAAACCTCTCGTTTTTCGGAAAACTCAAAAAATTGCTAGGACTTTAATTATGAGAAAAACCCTTGCTTTACCTGCCGTCGTCAAAGGAATCGGCCTGCACACGGGCGTACCTGTTACGATGACGTTTAAACCCGCCGAAAACGGCATTACTTTCTTGCGTACGGATCTGCCGGACGCTAAACCCATTTTGGCGCACGTAAACAATGTAGGTTCCACCTTGCGCGGCACCAATTTAATTAACGAAACTGCCGAAGTATGGACGGTGGAACACGCGCTGTCTGCGCTACACGCCTTGGGCATTACCGACGCGGCTGTGGAAATGGACGGCCCCGAACCGCCTGTTACCGACGGGGCGAGTGATATCTTCGCAGATACGTTACAGAAAGCGGGCCTCAAAGAACTCGGCTCCGATCAGCCCGTGCTTAACATCAAACAGAAAATCACCTATTCGTGCGGAGACATTTCCTACAGTGCCGAACCGGCTGACAAACTGACGTTTACCTTTTTATTCCTGCACAAGCACCCCTTGGTGGCGCGGCAGGAATACACGCTTGAATTTACGCCGGAGAATTATTTAAAAGAAATTGCCCGCGCCCGCACGTTTGGGTTTGAAGAAGAACTGGCGTTTTTAAAAGCGCACGGGCTTGCCAAAGGCGGGAATTTGGAAAACGCCGTTATCGTGGGTAAAGATAAATTTGCCAACGAACTGCGCTATCCGGACGAACTCGTCCGCCATAAAATTTTGGACCTTGTGGGCGATTTAAGCCTTACGGGGCGAAAACTGCCGCCGCTTAAAATTACGTGCACCCGCGGCGGGCACAAACACAATGTTATTTTCGCCAAAATTCTTTTGGCCAATTCGGAGGACAAATGAGCGCAAAATCCGCCAATTTAAAAGATTTTTTAACGCTTCCCGTTTTGGAAACGCTAAACCAAGAACAAATCAAATCCAACATTCCCCACCGCGATCCGTTCCTTTTGGTCGACGAAGTGCGCGTGTTGGAACCCGGGAGAAAGTATCTGGGAATCCGCCGTGTACGCGCGGACGAATACTATTTTCAAGGACACTTTCCAAACCATCCGGTTATGCCCGGCGTACTGGTCGTGGAAAGTATGTCCCAAGCCTTCGGCGGCGCGATTATGAGTGCCGTTTCCAAAGGGAAAGGGATTCCTCTCTTTTTAAGTATTGACGAAGCCAAATTCCGCGGCATAGTCCGCCCCGGCGACACGCTGGAAATGCCCATTGAAGTCTTGCGTTTGGGTAAAATTTCCAAAATTTACGCCGAAGCCTACGTCAACGGCAAGCTTTGCACGCAGGCCACCCTCAATTTTATTTTAGGAGAATCTTCCCATGACTAACATCCATCCCACCGCCATTATCGACCCGTCCGCCAAAATTGATCCGTCTACTGTTGTCGGTCCGTATACCGTTATCGGGGCGGACGTCGTCATCGGAAAAAACAACCGTATCGGCCCGTTCTGCGTCATTGAAAATACCACGATGGGCGACGGCAACGATATCATCGCCAGCGCGTTTATCGGCGTGAAACCGCAGGATTTGTCGTATAAAGACGAGCCTACCCGCGTTACAATGGGCAACGGCAACAAAATCCGCGAATGCGTGACCATTCACCGTTCGACGGATTTAAATTCCCCCACTTCTATCGGCAACAACTGCCTGTTAATGGCTAATGCGCACATTGCGCACGACTGCCACCTGGGCAATAACATCATTATTGCCAATTCTACGGGTGTCGCGGGACACGTAATCGTGGAGGACCGCGTGGTAATGTCCGGTATGGTAGGTATTCATCAGTTTGTGCGCGTCGGCACGATGGCAATGCTTTCCGGCGGAGCGATGCTCCCGCTGGATATTCCCCCTTTCTGTATTGCACAGGGGCAGCGGGCGCGCCTGGTGGGGCTCAACATCGTAGGGATGCGCCGCGCGGGGCTTGCGCGCGAAACCATTATGGAAATCAAACGCGCCTATAAAATTTTGTTTAGAAGCAACAAACGATTGTTGGAAGCGTGCGCGGAATTGGAAGCGAAAAATCCCTGCGCCGAAGTACAGCACTTGATTGATTTCTGCAAAGCTTCCAAACGCGGCGTGGCGCCAGCCAAACGCAAAGTAAACGAAGATGACGGCGAATAAAATAGGCTTAATCGCCGGCGAAGGCAAAATGCCCGTATACATTGCCCAAAAGGCCAAAGCCAAGGGGTTTGAAGTGTACGTCGCCGGTGCAAAAGGAAACGCCAAAGAAGAAGATTATAAAAACTGCGCCCGCGTGTTCCAAGCTTTCCGCCTGGGACAGCTGGGCGCGGGCATCCGTTTCTTTAAAGAACACGGTGTTACACGCGTACTGATGGCGGGGCGCGTACAGCATACGTCTATTTTTTCCAATCTGATGCCGGATTTGCGCGGAGCCAAGTTTTTAGCCTCTCTAAAAAACATGCAAACCAAAAACATTCTTTCGCGCGTGATTGAGGAATTTAAAAAAGACGGACTGGAGTTTACCAATTCCGCCCTGTTTTTGGAAGATTATATGCCCAAGGCGGGCGTGTTGTCCGCGCGCAAACCGACGGAAGAAGAAAAAAAAGTGATTGCGTTTGGATATAAAACGTCGAAGGCCATGGCCGCGCTGGACATCGGGCTGACGTGCGTAGTCAGCCAAAACGCGGTTATTGCAGTGGAAGGAATGGAAGGAACGGACCGCTGTATTTTACGCGCCGGAGAACTGTACCGCGAATCTGCCGAGAAAAAATCGGCCGTAGCCGTCGTAAAAGTAGCGCGCCCCAACCAGGACGCCCGCTACGACCTGCCCGTCATCGGCAAAGGCACGCTGGAAAGCCTGCACCAAGCGGGTATTGGCGTACTGGCGTTTGAAGCGGAAAAAACATTAGTGCTGGACTTGGAAGAAGTCATTAAACTGGCGGACAAATACAACATTTGCCTGACGGCGGTTTAAAGGGACCCAAAACCCTCTTTAACTGGCAAATTCATTGTTTTACACAACCGTTTTCCGCGCGCGTTGCCCATAATGCATTTTATTTGACCGCCGTTCTCCGCAGCATTATCAAAATAAAATATGAATGAGGCAATACATCCCTTAGCGCAAGCCGACCAAGAAGTTAATCCGTTAGGACATAAAGTGATAGTAAAATATCCGTAAGAAGTATAGGAACCGGCATGATTATTAATCATAATACCATCTGCAGAGCAAACCGCTGTATTATGCATACCACTCCCAATTAATTCTTCACAACCGGATGGCAATTCTACATCTAAATCCCATAAATTATAGGCATACATCCCGTTGGCCATATAATAAGCTTCTTCAGCCTGTTTAATACTTTTACCTAAGGATAAATATTTCCCCAATCTTGCCTTATCCACCGCCGTCTGGTACTGCGGCAGCGCCACCGCCGCCAATATGCCGATAATTAAAACAACTACTAACAGCTCTATTAACGTAAACCCGTATTTTTGATACATAAGATTATTCCTTAAAAACCGCAATTTCACAAAGTGATATCACAAAATAAATGTTAATCAGAATTATTCTTAATATATCAAAAAAAAAACAATACAACCCCCGGAAGAAGGACCACTCCGAAAAGCACTCTTACTCAAAAACAACCCTTTCCATTTTGCTTACTTTATGATAGTATTTAATAGGAAGATTCCCGCCTAAGAACGGGAACACGCCGTAATTTTATATTTTCAGAGGAATTTACAATGACCAACAGAACCCCTATTATCGCCGGAAACTGGAAAATGCATAATACTTTGGCCGAATCGGCCGACCTCATCACCGCTTTAACCAAAGCAGGGAACAAAAATCATGTAGAAATCATCGTCGCTCCTTCTTACACCTCCCTTGCTAAAGTGGCGGAACTCGCCAAAGGCTCCGAAATTCAAATCGCCGCCCAGGACGTGCACTGGGAAGACAAAGGCGCTTTTACCAGTGCCGTTTCTCCCGTGCAGGCCAAAGACGCCGGCGCCGCACTTACCCTTATCGGCCACAGCGAACGCAGAAGCGTTTTCGGAGATACGGACGAAATTTTGAACAAAAAAGTAGCCGCCGCCCTGCGCCACGGCCTTAAAGTTATTTTCTGCGTCGGCGAAACTTTGGAAGAACGCGAAGCCGGAAAAACCTTGGACGTAATTGAAAGCCAACTCAAAAACGGCCTCAAAGATTTTACCGAAGAACAATTAAACGGCATTATCATCGCTTATGAACCCGTGTGGGCCATCGGCACCGGCAAAACCGCCACGCCCGAACAGGCGCAGGAAGTGCACGCGGCAATCCGCGCGTATTTAGCCAAAGCATATTCTCCCGCGTTTGCCGAAGCCACCCGCATCCTTTACGGCGGCAGCGTAAAAGACTCCAACGTCGACGAAATCATGGCTAAGCCTGATGTGGACGGTGCGCTCGTGGGCGGACAGTCTTTAATCGCAGACAAATTCGCCCGCATTATTAATTTCAACAAATAAGGAGTTTCGTATGAATCCGGCCAAACTGATTGACCACACCATTTTAAAACCCGTCGCCTCAAAAGAGGACGTCCGCCGCATTTGCGGCGAAGCCAAAACCTATGGTTTCTTCAGCGTCTGCATCAACCCGTACTGGGTGGCGTACGCCAAAGAACTGTTGCAAGGAACGGACGTAAAAGTGTGTACGGTCATCGGTTTTCCGCTGGGGGCCAATACAACGGCCGTAAAAGCGTACGAAACTGCGGACGCTTTAAAAAACGGCGCCGATGAAATTGATATGGTAATCAACCTCGGCGCCCTTAAAAGCGGCGACGATGATACCGTGTTAAATGATATCGCCGCCGTACGCAAAGCGTGTGAAGGGAAAATTTTAAAAGTGATTATTGAAACGTCGCAGCTGACGGAAGAAGAAAAAGTCAAAGCCTGCCAATTAGCCGCAAAAGCTAAAGCCGATTTTGTAAAAACCTCCACCGGATTTACCGGCGGCGGGGCCACGGCGGCGGACGTGGCGCTGATGCGCGCGTCCGTTCCCGCAAACATGCAGGTAAAAGCGTCGGGCGGAGTCCGCTCGCGCGAAGACTTTGACGCTATGGTCGCCGCAGGGGCCACCCGTATCGGCGCCAGCAGCGGCGTAAAAATTATCGAGGGCAAATGATTAATAACTGGGATATTCTCTCCCGACAGGATTCGCAATCGGGCGGTCTGCGTTACACGTTGGTAACGGACGGCACAGAGTATGACGCGCACTTAATCGCAAAAAAACTGCAAGGTTTTGTGCAAGATCCTATACCCGCTATCGCGCCGTATGTTTACGCATTTGAATTGCCGCAGACGCTTGACGAAGAAACCATCGAAAAAATTCGCACTGCCGCGGAGGAAGTTGCCGAACAAAGCCGCAAAGTAAACGAGTTTACTTCCGGCGGCATATTAGGAGACCCGCTTTTTAACGCGGATAACACCAGCAATCCGGCGAACGGCTCTTTCGGTACTATTGAACTTGCCGACAGTTTTTTCCGCACGCCCGCACCGCAAGCACCCGATATTCAGCCACCGCAGAAAAATGACCCCTCCATAACCTCCGGCGAAATTACCATCAACGACAAAGATATGTTGATCAAGGATATGGAAGGCACGCTGCTCGACAAAATGCCTTTGGAAGATATTTTCTCCGCGGAAACCAAGTATGATATGTTTCTGGATTTAGAAAACCAGAAACTCGTGAAAAATTCCCAAATCCAGCGCGAACAAAAAATAGGCAACTTGGCCGACGGAAAAGATAGTTTGGAAGAAACATTTAATGTTTTTGAGCAAAAAATTAAAGACCAAACTTGCATTATTGATTTAGAAGATTTAAATACCATTACCGACGGTTTGGCAAAAAAGGACCTCAGTTTTGTCCAACACGCTAACACAACCCCTCCGCAAGCAGTTCCGCAAATGTTCCAACAGACGGATGCGGTAGTTTCGCCCGCCGGAGCTTCTTTGCCGGATGAACCCCAAACCGCTCCAAAAGAAGGAGAAAAAACGTCCGCAGCAGACGCGCCCGTCAATTTAACCGTCAATATGCCGCAAACGCCGGAAGAAAATAAAATCATCCGCACGGCGATAACAAACGACGTAAAAGAAGAAACTTTCTCTTTCCCGCGGCCGGCTAATCCCGACACGGCAGACACCCCCCCTTCCCCCGCACTTTTTACAGTCCGTCCCGAACACGGACAGAACGATATAGCGGAGCAAGAACCCACCGCCGAGGCTGATCCGGTGCCGGAAGAGGTTACACTGACCAACACAGTGCCGCCTATACATACTGCCGCCAAACCGATTTCTCCTGCAGGCGTCACGGACGATCTGCCGGAAATTACTATCCGCGGGCCGAAAGTAGATATATTGGAAAAAACTTTCAATTTGGAAACTACGCTTAATACTGAAATTATGCGCACCCAATACGAAAAGTCTTTCCACGATACGCAAGACCCGCCCACAATGCACCACAAGAGTCCTGCCCAAACGCAGCCGTCCGTACCGCTTGCACCGCCGGCGCCCGAAAAAACGCAGCCCGCAGCGGCACAGGAAATACGAAACACAACCGAATCTTTGCAACTGCAGGCCGAAGCCGTATCGGTACCGCATTCTGCCGCCTCACCGTTACAGCCGGGAGCAACATCCGATACGGTCGGAGAACCCGTCCAAAAACGGACTACGGAACCTATCCGCATACGCCAAACCGAAGCCAACACAGGGGAATCCAATATGGAAGACAATATCAAAGAAAAAACCACTTTCCGCATTCGGCGCAAAATCGCCTCCGCGCAGCCCGCACCGCCCTCGCTGAAAACTCCACTGCCGCCGGCTCCTGCGCCTGCACAACCGCAGCAGGCGGCTGCACCCGCACAACCGGTTCCGCCCGTTCAGCCGGCGCCGCAGTCCGAACAACCCCAATTACCCGTACTTCCCGCGCAGCCGGCGCAGCAAACGCCGCCGCGCCCTGCCGCCGTACCGGCACAACCGCAGCCGGTAAAGCCTAACCCCGTTATCGAAAAAACAAAAACGATTGACCACTCTATTGAGCTGCCTCTTTCGGAATTAAAAAAACACAATTGGCCGCTGGAAGTACCGATGATTCCAACTTATACGCTGGAGAATATGGTAATTTCTGTCCACCGTTTTGCACACGCGACGGCCATTTCCGTCATAGAAAATCCGGGCAAGCTGTATAATCCGCTTGTTTTTCACGGAACTACCGGCACAGGTAAAACCCATTTCTTAAACGCTATGGCTTACGCATTTTCCCAAAAATACGGACAGGAAAATATTTTTATGACCAACGGCGTGCGTCTTTCGCGCGGGATTCAGCGTTATGTAATGGAAGGCAATATCGAAAAATTCGAAAAATTTATGGACACGGTAAAAGTGCTCTTGATTGACGACATCCACTTGATTGCCGTCAATGAACAAAACCGCACCCATATATCCGCCCTCTTAAACAAATTTCTGCGGGAACAGAAACAGATTGTAATTACGTCTAAATATCCGCCGGAAAGCTTGGAAAAACTAGAACAACTGATCCGCTTTAAACTGGATTCGGGATGGATTTCCGAATTAAAACAAACTGGCGGATCCACCTATTTTAGAATTGTTAAAAAAATGCTGTTGGACAACGGTATTGATTTAAATGACTCTCAAATTACCGCCTTCTTTGGCGGCTCCCATATGACGTTGGGAACTATCACACGCAGTATCCGCCGTTTAAAAGTGTTGGAAAATTTAATGTATCCGCATCTGCGGGAAGAGGACCGATCCCAGGCCAACATTTTTGAAAAATTATTGGCCACCACAGGAGAAGACGGATCCAGTGAATTATTAACTATAAACCCAACGGATATTACCACCATCACAGCCTGCTCACAAACGGATTGGGGCCGGATTGGGTTCTTCTATCCGCAAGACAGCTCTAATATGATGCCTTGGATGGTATACGCGCTTAAGCAACGCGCAAAAGAATTAGGGATTCCGGGCGGGTTTGAAATTGCGGTCCGATCTTCGTACTCTACGGACAACATCATTTCATCGGCTTTTAAAATTGCCAATTTGTGCGACAATAAAAAGTTAAAAGGCGCCGTAATCTTAGGTCCCTCATTAATGGTATGTGAACCGTCCGTGCGCGAAAACTTTTACGATATTCTTACGCATATGCTGGAAATTATGCTTATCCGCTGCGGCATTATCAACTTTGAGGACGTCAAAGCGCCCAGCACATACGTAAAAGTAATTTCCGAATTGTTGAGGTAACGCTATGAAAAAAATCTGTACGCTTCTTGCCGTTGCGCTGTGCCTGTGCGCTTGCGGCTCCACGCTTAAAACAGCTGTTAAAAACGGTGCAATTGCTCCCGCTTTCAATGACACTCTTTTAACCGGAGACTACCTGTGGGTGCGCGGTTTTGGCGCGGCGAACCCAAACCACACAACCGATTCCCAACGCCGCATTATGAGCCGCGAAGCAGCCGTCGCCCACGCCTACCAGCGCGCCAGCGAAGTGCTTTACGGCGCGAATTTGGAAGCCAATGTGCAGGTGGTGGACGCGGTGTCCGCCGGCAGCACAATTACATCGGGTACGAACGGCGTCATCAGCCAAATGGAACTGGTTTCCACGGAATATATGGAGGACGGCGGCTGCGCCGTTATTATGCGCCTTGCCAGAGAGCGCCTTAAAAAAGCCGGTTTGGATCCGGAGGATAAATAATGAAGAAATCACTTTTATGTTTGCTCACAGCAGCGGTGTTTTGCGCAGCTTGCAGCGGCATTCGTATCGGACCGAAAGGAGAGGGTGAATACGTATATGCGGAATCACTCGTTCCTTACGACGAGAACAATTTAAAACAAATGAAAAAAGACGGCGTCTTGGCCGCCCAGCGCGCCGCCGTGGAACAGGTGGCGGGCGTGTTTATTTCGTCAGCCACGACGGTAGACCAGGCCCAGCTGGTGGAAGATAAAATTACTTCCAAAACTGCCGGTTTTATCCGCAGAAGCCACGTTCAAAAAGCTTACCGCAAAGGCGACCAATGGTATACGCGCCTCAAAGCCATGGTGCTTGTAAAGGACATCGGGGACATTATCAAACAGTCCGAGTCCGACGCGTTTGCCAAAAAAACCACCATTTTGGTAACTTCCCGCGAAATGAACGGGGAGGACATCTCCCTGCGCCAGGACTGCAAACAAGCCATTTACCGCGCTTTAAAAAACCAGCCGTTTGCGCTGGTCAACGGGGATAATTTAAGCCAGAACAATATCGAGGAACCCACCTCCGTCATCGACAAAGCCCGCACCGAAGGAGCGCGCTTTGTGATTGTAGCGGACGTGGAAACCAATCCGCTCGTTACGCTGGCGGGCAACACCTCTCCGTTTAAAACGTACCGTGCGCGCGCCAACATCCGCACCTACGCCGCCAACAACTATGCGCTGGTGGCCGAAGGCGCACAGCAATTATCCGGTTTGGACCCGCTGCCGGATATCGCTGCGCAGAAATCCATCTCCGCCGCGTGCGAAGCTGCCGCCAAACAGCTGGCCGAACCCGTTAATGCGGCTATTAACTCGGCCAAGACGTTTAATGTAACCGTCAAAGACGTAAATACGATTGAACGGTTGAAACAAATTCAAAATATCTTTAAAGACTTGCGCGAAATTGAAGATTTCAATCTGGTGCGCTATACTAATTCCAGCGCGCAGTTTGAAATTTCGGCCAATATTGCTACACCCGAAGAACTGGCCGCCAAGATTATCCGCAAATACAACGTCAATTTTACCGTGGTGACGATTACGCCGTCCGCCATTGTGTTGAGTTTTAACTAATATGCTGGCCAACGTTTGTACAGGAGCCATAAAAGGCATTGAAGGCTTTGCCGTGTCCGTGGAAGTGGACATTGCGCCCGGTATGCCCACGTTGGCCGTTGTCGGGCTGCCGGACGCGGAAGTGCGCGAAAGCAAGGAACGCGTCGTAGCCGCCGTACGAAACAGCGGGTTTGATTTTCCCACCAAACGCATTACCGTCAATTTAAGTCCTGCCGAACTGCGCAAAAGCGGCACGCAATTTGATTTGCCGATTGCGCTGGGTATTCTGGCCGCCAGCGAACAGCTTTCGCCCAAATCCGCGGCCAAATTGAAAGATTTGCTTGTTTTGGGCGAACTGGCGTTGGATGGTTCCCTGCGCCCGTGCGCAGGGGTGCTTCCCATGTTAATTTCCTGCAAAGACCAGCGCAAAACGGCTGTCATTCCGCCCCAAAACGTATTGGAAGGGCAGGTGTCCGGCGCGGATTTTATCACGCCGCATACGCTTAAAGAGCTGGCCGATTATCTGGAAGGAAAAGCCGAAGAGTCCGCCGTTAAAATCGCCTATATTCCGCAAAAAGAAGAAGAGGTTTTGCCGGAGCTTGATTTTTCAGAAGTCAAAGGCCAGGCTCTTGCGAAACGCGCGCTCGAGATTGCGGCCGCAGGCGGACACAATGTACTCATGATTGGCCTGCCCGGCACGGGCAAAAGCATGCTGGCAAAACGTTTTTCGGGCATTTTACCGCCGCTGACGCAGGCAGAATCGCTTGAAATTACTAAAATTTATTCCATTTGCAATTTAATGGGAAAAAGTAAACTGCTGACACAGCGTCCGTTTCGGGATCCGCACCACACCATTTCGGACGTAGCGCTCATCGGCGGAGGTTCCTCCCCCCGCCCGGGAGAAGTGTCGCTTGCGCACAACGGAGTGCTCTTTTTAGACGAATTTGCCGAATTTTCCCGCTCTTCGTTAGAAGTTCTGCGCGAACCGTTGGAAAACGGCCAGGTAACCATTTCCCGCGCCAAAGAAACGGTTTCTTATCCCGCCCGATTTACCTTGGTGGCAGCCATGAACCCGTGCCCCTGCGGGCACCTGGGGGACCCGCTCCACCCGTGTTCCTGCTCGCCGATGCAGGTAAACCGCTACAAATCGCGCATTTCGGGGCCGCTCCTGGACCGTATCGATTTAACCGTCAATTTAAATCCCGTCAAATATACGGACTGGACCAAGACCAGCGAAGGGGAATCCTCCGCCGCTATCCGCGGGCGCGTATTAAAAGCGCGCGAAGTCCAGCGCAAACGTTTTGCCGGCACGCCTACCACGGCCAACGCGTTTATGACGCCGAAGCAAATTAAAGAATTTTGCAAACTTCCCGACGGAGCGGACGATATTTTGGAAGCCGCCATGCGCAAATTCGGTTTAAGCGCGCGAAGCCTCGACAAAATTTTAAAAACGGCGCGAACCATCGCCGACCTTGAACAAAAAGCGGACATTGAAACCAAACACCTGGTGGAAGTAATGCAATACCGCCCGCTGGACCGCAAAGGAGTGGCGGACATCTGATGAACCCGAATATCTCCGCCGCCGAACGGCTGGCCCGCATCCGCTTAAACGCTTTCCTGTTTTTTCGCGCTGACTGGCTCGAACGACTTATTGAAATTTTCGGTTCGGCCGAAGAAATCCTTCGCCAAGATGCCGAAACGCTGGCGCGCGAAGCCAATTTAAACCCGTCCACCGCAGCCCACCTGCTGCACGACGCATTCGCCATAGACCCGCAGGAAGAATGGGATAAAACAGCCGCACTCGGCGGGCACATCTACCTTCCTGAAGACGAAGAATACCCGCAGTCTTTACGCAACATTAAAGAAGCCCCGCTTGCCTTGTATGTGCTCGGTAAACTGCCCGCAAAAGAGCAAGCGTGCGTGGCAATGGTAGGTACGCGCAAAATCACACCGTACGGCAGAAGAGCCGCCAATAAACTGGCTACAGATTTAACGCAGGCAGGCGTAACCGTCGTGAGCGGTTTGGCACGCGGGGTGGACAGCGAATGCCACACCGCTGCGGTACGTCTAAAAAAACCTACGGCGGCCGTCATCGGTACGGGAGTCGGCCGCTGCTATCCGCCCGAAAACCGCCAACTTGCCCGCGCTATTTTGGAATACGGCGGTGCGATCGTATCCGAACTCCCGTTTAATAAACCGCCCAACGCTTTTCACTTTCCGCGCAGGAACCGTATTATCGCCGCGCTCTCGCAACCTGTAGTGGTGGTAGAAGGCGAAATTAAGTCCGGCGCCCTAATTACGGCTAAACTCGCTTTGGAAATAGGCAAAGACGTTTTAGCCGTACCCGGCCCGATAGACAGCCCGCAATCGACCGGAACCAACCACCTCATCCGCGAAGGGGCGGGGGTTGTAACCTCTGCCGCAGATATACTAGACTATATACCACAGCAGCTTCGTTTCGGGCTGGACCCGCGTTTCTTTGAAACGCCCTCCTTAGCACCCGACAAGCCGCAAGACGATTTAACGCCCCGCCAACGCGAAGTAATGCAGGCCGTGGGCGAAGGCTCCGCCAGCTTAGACCAAATAGCCGAAACCATCGGCGCGGACGTGCCCGAAGCGGCGGGGATTCTGTTTGAACTGGAAGTAAAAGGCTTTCTGGCTTGTGAAAACGGCCTGTACAGCAAGAGTAAATTTTAACTTTATAAGGAAGTGAATTATGGCTACACCCAATATAAAAGGCAAAAAATTGGTAATTGTGGAATCCCCCACGAAACAAAAAACCATCAGTAAAATTTTAGGCAACGATTTCATTGTACGCAGCTCCTTCGGCCACGTGCGCGATTTGCCTTCCAAAGATATCGGCGTAGACATTGAACACGATTTTAAACCCACTTACGTTCCCGTGGACCGCGCGAAACGCTTGATTGCGGAACTGACCGCCGCCGCCAAAAACGCCAGCGAAATTTACCTTGCCACCGACCCTGACCGCGAGGGCGAAGCCATCGCGTGGCACTTGGTGGAATTGTTAAAATTGCCCAAAGAACGGTACCAGCGCATTTTCTTCCACGAAATTACGCCTACCGCTATTAAAGAATCTTTTGAACACGCCCGCAAGATTGACGACAACCTCGTCAACGCCCAGCAGGCGCGGCGCATTTTGGACCGCATTGTGGGGTATAAATTATCCCCCCTCTTGTGGCGCAAAATTACGTCCGGCCTCTCCGCAGGGCGCGTGCAGTCCGTGGCGGTGAGGCTTCTTGCTGAACGGGCCAAAGAAATCGCCGAATTTAAAGAACAGGAATACTGGACCATCGGCGCACAATTTGAAAAACCGCAAACCGCTCCCAAATTTTGGGCGCGCGTAACCAAATGGCAGGGTAAAAATGTGGAACAAACCACTACTCACCATTTATTTGCGGAAGATTACAAAGTAAAAACTACTGTTTTTGACAAGCCTGAAAAACTGGTTCCGCTTTCGGACATTCTGCGTAAAGGCCCCAACACCGTTATCAAGGTGGAAAAGAAAGAGGTCAAACAGAAACCCAAACCGCCGTTTATCACCAGCTCCATGCAGCAGGACGCTTACAACAAGCTGGGTTTTGCCTCCCAAAAAACGATGATGACGGCCCAGCACCTTTACGAAGGTATCGAAATTGCCGGCCAGACCGTCGGTTTGATTACCTATATGCGTACGGACTCGTTTAACGTGTCTAAACTGCTGCAGGAACAGACCAAAAAATTCATCGGCGAAAAATACGGTCCGCAGTTCGTTCCGGCCAAACAGCCCGTTTACAAAAGCAAAGTAATGGGTGCGCAGGAAGCCCACGAGGCTATCCACCCCACCGACGTACGCCGTACGCCGCAGAATATGAAGCCGTACCTGACGGCCGACCAGTACAAGCTGTACGAACTCATCTGGCTGCGCTTTGTGGCCAGCCAAATGGCCGACGCGGTATTCAACACCGTGGCGATTGACATCGCCGCCGGAGATCAGCAAGAATGCCTGCTGCGCGCCAGCGGCCGCACGGTAAAGTTCCCGGGATACTTATCCATTTATAAAGACCAGGACGATGACGAAGACAATAATAAAGACGAAGGAAGCGCGATCTTGCCGGTGTTGACGGAAGGCGATACGCTGACGCTGTTGGACCTCAACACCAAAGAGCATAAAACCACGCCTCCCCCGTGCTACAACGAAGCAAGCCTGATTAAAACGCTTGAAAAACACGGTATCGGCCGCCCGTCCACCTATGCGCCTACGATTAAAACGATTTTGGACCGCAAATACATCGCCCGCCAGCCCAAAACCAGCAAACTGGTGGCGACGGATCTTGGCATTACGGTAACGGACAGTTTAAAAGATTTCTTCAAGGAAATTATGGACTTGTCCTACACCGCCGGAGTGGAAGAACAGCTCGACCAGGTGGCCGAAGGCGCCCAGCAATGGGTGGCGCTTTTAAGCGGTTTCTACGGCAATTTTAAGCGCGAACTGGACGAAGCCGACAAAGGGATGCAACGCCCCGCCGCCAAAGAAACGGACGAAAAATGCCCCGTCTGCGGCAAAATGATGCTCAAGAAAAGAAGCCGCTTCGGCGAATACCTCGTCTGCAGCGATTCCGCGTGCAAAGGCAAAGTCAATTTAACCAGCTCCGGCGAAAAAGTACAGCCCGAACAAACCGGCGAAGTGTGCGACAAATGCGGCGCACCCATGGTTATCCGTATGGGGCGGCGCGGCAAATTTTTGGCCTGCTCGGCTTACCCCCAATGTAAGAACACCTTTTCGCTTGACGCGGAAGGCAACAAGGTGGCCTCCACGGGCCCCATCGTTACCGACCGTTTGTGCGAAAAATGCGGCAAGCCGATGGTGCTGCGCACTTCCAAACGAGGCGAATTTTTAGGCTGTTCCGGTTACCCCAAATGCAAAACGATTGTAACCGTCACGCCGGAAGAAATCGCCCAATTTAAAGACGCGCACGCGGCCAAACAAGCGGCGGGAAAATAGCTCCGGAGGCCCCGAGTGAAAGACTGGGTGGAAGCATTTTTATTACACTTGCAAAACAAAAATTTTTCGCCCTACACCGTTAAAGCGTATCGGGAAAATTTAACGGAGTTTTTGATCTTTTTCAAATCACGCAAACAAGATGATTTGCGCTTTTTTACGCCGTCCAATATCCGGTCGTTTTTAGCCGCCGCGCAAACGGGAACAAAAATTTCGCGCAATACGGTTTTACGTAAAATCGCCACGCTTCGCAGTTTTGCGGCGTATTTATTGGAGCAGGGCAAATTACCCGGCAATCCGTTTAAACTTTTGCCCGCACCCAAACGGGAGAAAATTTTGCCCAAATTTTTAACCGTACCGGAAACGGAACGTTTGTTGGAAACGGCTGCACACAGCAAACATTTCGCCCCGCGCGACAGGGCGCTTTTTGAACTGATGTATTCCAGTGGGCTGCGCCGCAGCGAAGTAACCGGCCTGAAAGTAAAAGATGTAGATTTTTTTAACGGCGTAGTCAAAGTGCTCGGAAAAGGAAACAAAGAACGCCTCGTGCCGGTAACGGACGCCGCGCTCGCCGCGCTGAAAGACTATCTGGCCTGCCGCCCCAACCCGCAGCCGCAGGACGCGCTGTTTTTAAACGCGCACGGCAAACCGCTGACGGGCGACGGTCTGGCGTATATCTTTAAAAATACGGCCATTTCCGCCCATTTAGCCCGCAAAGTGACGCCCCACAGTCTGCGCCACTCGTTTGCCACACATCTTTTAAACAATGGCTGCGATTTGAGGAGTTTACAGGAAATGCTGGGCCACCAAAGCCTGGCGGCGACGCAAGTTTATACGCACGTGTCGTTGGAAAAATTGAAACGCGTGTACCGTCACGCACATCCCAAAAGCAAGGAGCAAAATTTATGATCGGCATCGGAGTAGATATCGGAGGAACTTTTGTAAAACTGTTTGTCATGAACGAACACGGGGAAATCTTCCGCAAAGAAAAAATGGACACCGATTATTCCCGCGGGGCTAAAGGGTTTATCGCCCAAATCGGGGATTTTATCAACGCCATCCAACAGGAATTTCCGGACCAGCGCGTTGCCGTCGCCGTCGGCGCCCCGGGGGACGTAGACAACCAGCGCGGCATATTACGCTATAATCCCAATTTAAAATTTAAAGACGTGGAAGATTGGCCGCTTGCCGAAATGCTTAAAAAGCATACGGGAGTCATGCCCTGCGTCGCCAACGATGCCACACTTGCCGCCTGGGGCGTGTACGAAGCCGATTTAAAACGGCAGGGTACCAATGTGCTCGTGGTTACGCTCGGCACGGGCGTGGGCGGAGGGCTTATCCTCAACAAAGAACTCTACCAAGGCTCCAACGGAACTGCGGGAGAAATCGGACACACCAAAATAGCCGACATCGCCACCGGCCCGCTGTGCGGCTGCGGTGCGCGCGGATGTTTGGAATCGTTCGTCGGCACTATCGGCATCAAACGCCGCGTAATGGAGGCCGTTTTTGACAATCCCTCCTCCGAACTGGCAAAACTGGTCAACGCGGAAAAAGATTTTAAAGTGGAACTCGTTTCCCGTGCGGCGGAAAGGGGCTGTAAGTCCGCCTTAAAAGTGTGGGAAGACACCGGCTATTATTTGGGTATCGGCATCGCCAATTTTACGCTTGTATTGGATATGGACACCGTCGTTCTGACAGGCGGCGTATCCGGCGCAGCTAAATTTTTTATGCCCGCTTTAAAACGTGTCCTTGAACACCAGCAAATTCAAACGCCGTTTAAACGGCTGAAAATTCTAGTTTCCCAAAACCCCAATATTGGAGGAGTGGGCGCCGCTATGTACGCCATTTACCGCGCACAGAAAGACCAGACCCTATGCAAGTAAACCCGCTGAAACTTTTTTGTGCACTTCTTTTAGCCGCCGCCCCCGCCTGCGCCGCAGACAACATGCTGCCGCCGCCGGACGGAGACGGTTTTGTTTATTTTACCTCTGACCAAGCCAGGCTGGAACCAAATGATAAAAAAATCAACCTGACGGGAAACGTAACCCTCATCCAAAAAACGCCCGACGGGAAAAAACGCACCGTTACGGGCGAAAACATTACGTTTGACCAACCCAACACTATCATTACCTCTGTAGGACCCATTACCGTGGAGGACGGGCAGGGTGGCATACTGCGCGGAGAAAACGTCTCTGTCAATTATACGACACAAGACTTTACCGCCGACAATTTAACCACCGAATATCCGCCAATCCGCATTGTAGGCGCAAAACAAATTTCCTCCAAAGACGGTAAACAAATTTTGCGCGGAGCCGAAGTCACCTGCTGCAATAAGCCGGATCCGCATTATACGGTTTCCGTGGGCAAGTTAAGCGTATCGCCGCAAAAGCGCATCTTCGGCACCAACGCCGTATTTAAGCTGGACGGATTGCCCGTCTTGTGGCTGCCTGTATTTTGGCGGTCGCTTGAGTCCCAAAAACCGTGGACGACCTACGTGGAATTTACCCAAAGCGACAAAGTCGGCTTCGGCGTCCTGACGACAACCGTTTTTCAGCCCGTTCTCAACCTGCGCCCTAAAATTATGCTGGACTACTATACAAAATCCGGCGTGGGCCTTGGCGGCGGGCTTACAGCTGTGGAATCCCCCACCTTGCGCGGTTCGGGTGAATTTTTGTACATTGACGACCAAGCCGACCATACCGAGATCGACTTAAACAGCTCCAAACGCTGGGGGGTTCAGGGGGGATACTGGTGGGAAATGTACGACTCCTCGGACCATTTCAATAACTCAAACGGCGCCTTATATCAATTTCAAACGCAATTCCGCAAAGTGTCGGACCCGTACTTTAACGATACTTTTTCCCGCAGCAATCCGTATATCTTTATGCCGGATCAAGAAACAAACTTCTCCCTCTCCCGCCAGACGCGCCGATCTACGCTGCGCATAAACTATCAGGAAAAAGATATCTTTGCGTGGGATAAGCAGGAATTTTTGGCCGAAAAACGTACGCTGCCGGAAATCAAATTTATGCTGCTGCCGTTTAACGACCCCGTTTTCAAAACGGCCAACCGCTTGGAAATGGATTTCAACAACACCTCTACCATGCAATACAAAAACGGGATTCCCAATGAAGAAGGCCCTTATCAGCGCCAAGCCCATGCCCGCTGGACAACGGAAAAATCGTTCCGCCTGATGCGCGGGCTGACTTTCGCCCCCAGCGCATTTTATGACCAAACGATTACATTTGCCGATAAGCAGTATAATAACAACGATGCGTGGGTCGCGCGTATCGGCACCGATTTAAACTTGCAAACCCGTACAGCGATGGGTACGTTTGATTTTGGTTACCAGTTTACCAAACGCCTTTCCACGGGCACATTGGCTTCGGACTCACTTTCCCCCGACAAAGGCATTGAACGCAACCACCTATATCTCAACAACTACTACCGCCCGACGTTTAATACGTATATACGCTTCGGTTCGGGATTTAACCTTTCCGATTATACGTACGACTTAACTGACGGCTACGGACGGGAAATCAGCTGGAACCATTTAAAACAACGCATAGAACCGCTGCTGTTGGAATGGGGATATAATTCGCCCGACGGAAAAGTAAATTTCTTTTTACAGGATCAATACGATTTGGAAAAGAAGAACGTCAGCTTTATCATGCAGTCTAACTTTATGATAAAAAATCACCTGATCGGGTTGGGCCTGAATAATTTTTCCGACTATACGGACCCCGGTTCTTTATACGAAACAAATGCGGACCGCTATACCGCTACCACTACGTGGGGAATCCGTCCGGAAGGCGGAAAATGGACGGCCGACTTAGGAATAGACGCCGTGTTTTTCCGCGGCAGTACGGTGGGATTTAATAAACTCTTGCGCGTGGGATACACGTTCCACGATGCACGCGTAGATTTAACCGTGCGCGACCGCAATCACAACTTGTCGTTTTCGATCCGCATCAATATTATCTGCGGGAAAGATCCCCTCAGGCAAGCCCAGCTCCAAGAGGACGCCTACTGGTATCCTTGGCGCGCGGCAGGCGATTTAAGAGATTAAAAAAAGGAAGTAAGACTATGGCAAATCCGTTAATGTACCACAAACAAGGTTGGATTGAAGTAATTTGCGGATGTATGTTCTCCGGCAAGACCGAGGAACTCATCCGCCGCGTGCGCACCGCACTTATCGCCAAACAAAAAGTACAGCTGTTTAATTCCAAAATAGACACGCGTTACGGTATCGACAGCATTACCAGCCACAACCAAAACAAAGTGGCCGCTACGTGCGTTAAAAATTCGGCAGAAATCTTACCGCTTATCGAAAAAGATACGCAAGTTATCGCCATTGACGAAATCAATTTCTTCGACAAAGGCATCGTGGACGTGTGTGAGAAACTGGCCCAAATGGGCAAACGCGTCATCGCCGCCGGCCTGGATACCGATTACCGCGCCGAACCGTTTGAAGTGACAGCCGCCCTACTAGCCAAAGCGGAATACGTAACCAAAAATTTGGCCGTCTGCACCAAGTGCGGCAATCCGGCCAGTTTTACCCAACGCATCAGCAAAGAGAAAAAACGCATTGTAGTGGGCACAACGGACGCTTATCAGGCCCGTTGCCGCCGCTGTTATAAAAAACCGCGCCAATAGCCCGTTTTAAACCGTACGGGCGCAAAAAACTTTCTGAAAACACCCCTCGCGTCTGTTGTCTACGGGACGCCTGTTTCCGTACTCTTTCCGGAGGCATATTTTTCTTGCCAATACCGGATGAAAAAAGATATACTGGAAAATAAACTTTCACAGGAGGAGACTATGTCCCGCATTTATCCGTACGCCGGTTTTTGGCGCAGAGCAGTAGCCTTGTTCATTGATTCCTTGATTATTGGAATTATTTCGTCTGTCTTATATGGTATCGTTTTGGGAACGCAGTTTTTCAAACTCGTCGCCCAAAATCCTCAAAACCCCGACCCGACAGCCTTTCTGCCGATTATGGGTTCAATGATTTTGTTTCAGATATTAGCCTTCGTATTTTTTTGGCTTTATTTTGCCCTGCAGGAAAGCAGCAAAGCGCAAGCCACGTTGGGCAAACGGGTAATGGGGCTTAAAGTCGTCGGGGCTGACGGCGGACGCATCAGCTTCGGGCGCGCGACAGGCCGTACCTTGGGAAAGTGGGTATCTAATATGACGCTCTATTTCGGCTACTATATGGCCGGATTTACAAAAAAACGCCAGGCGCTGCACGATCTTATGGCCGATACGTTTGTAGTGCAGCATGCGTTTCAACCCGGCGATGAAAAGCCCGCCCTTAATTTTAGCACGGGCGGCCTAATTGCTTCCATTTTGGCGACAACCCTTCCCATTATCTTCATTGCCCTAATGATGATTGCCGGCGTAGCGGCGGCGCTGACGGAAACGGACAGCAAGATGGACTCTCTCTTAGTACGCAGCAAAGCCATCCGCGCAAAAACCAATTTATTTTTACTGGCTATCGATGAAGATAAAGATGTGCCGCCTGCCGAAGAAGACGGTGTTTCCTATTCTAAAACGGTCAACGGTTACCAAGCGGTATTTTCGGACGACGCTGGCAACCGCTTTGTACTGCGTGAGAAAAAAGGCGAGTACGACGCCTGCTGTGCCGAAGGGAATTGCGAACTGATTCAAATAGACCCGTGCAAATAACCTTTACCGCAGATACAAACGCCCGAAACTTTATTGTTTCGGGCGTTTGTATTACCACAACGCATAAACATTACACGGCTTCCCCTCGCCCATATTGCACCTCTCTTCTTTGTAGAGAAGCGTTCCCATACTTTGGCAGACGCTGTCGGCATCTTTTGTCACCGCATAACAGCGCGCCGTTTCGTCAGAGGACCCTGCGCTCGTATCATAATAATAGGTAAACCCAATGACCTTTTGAATTCCCCCGTAGGAAAAACCGCCGTATAACTTATAATCCAATCCACGCGGCGTTTTTAACCCTACGAGTAAATTACCATCCAAAACCTGATGTTTCGTCCCATTTAAAGAAATATCTAATTTTTCAAACGAATCGGCGTACTCCCCGTTTTCCAAATAATACACGTCCTGCGCATTTTTAAGCTGGCGCGCCACCAACTGCACCTCCGCCGCGCGGGATTTCAAAACTGCTTTTTGGTATTGCGGAAGTGCAACCGACGCTAAAATACCGATGATTAAAACAACTACCAATAATTCAATCAACGTAAAACCCATTTTACTGGACCCTGAAACCGGATGACTGGATCCTGAAACAAGTTCAGGATGACGGCAACAATGTATAGCCGTCAGTTCAGGGTGACGGCAAGACGTAAAACCTTTCGCTTTATCGTCATCCCGGACGCGGCTCCGTGCTCCAGTCTGTTTATTAAGCCTTGTTCCCCTCTGATAGGGATGCTGAAACGAGTTCAGCATGACGGCTTTTTTATACATGGAATATCCCCTATATTATGGTTTGGCGGATTAGTTGTTATTATTGCGTCATCCCGTAGCGTTCTTATACGGGATCTCGCCGTTATGAAACAACAGATTCCGGATTACCACCTTCCGAAATGACCTAAAGGGCGTTTCCGGAAGGACGACGATTAGACCATTCATTAAGCCGTCATCCCGTAATGTCCTTATACGGGATCTCTCCATTATGAATTAGGGCATTCTGTCTCTGGCGGCCTGCAGCATGCGGCCGCACAGCGTGCCGGAATAACGGCAACAGTTGGTTCCTGAAACCAGTTCAAAAAACAATACAATCCCTTGCGTCCGGCTCTCCCGCTAATCCGCAGACACACCAAAACGCCCCGTTAGAAAACGGGGCGTTTCAAAAGGACAAGCTAAAATACCGTGGTTAAAAACTCCAATGCGGCGTAAAAGAGTCGCCTTTCAAGTCCGCCAACAAGTGCGGCGCACTGCCGTCCATATCCATTAAATACAGCTGGCGTTTGCCGTTGCGCGTGGTGGTGAATGCGATAAAGCGGCCGTCGGGGGACCAAGTCGGGTCCTCGTTGGAACCGGCGTCCGTCGTCAGACGGCGAATTTGCGTTCCCGTCAGATCCACTAAGAAAATATCCATCGGATGGTACGGGGATTCGCGTCCGGAAAATACAATCCACTCTCCGGTAGGAGACCACTGCGGGCTGTCCGACCAGTTGAAATTCTTAGTCAGCGGGCGGGTGTTGCCAGTAGCAAGCTCCATCACGTAAATTTGCGGGTTGCCCGCACGGTTAGAAACGAACGTAATATATTTTCCGTCGGGCGAATAGGACGGGGAACCGTCCACCGATGCTTTATTGGTAATACGCGTTTTTGCGTGCGTTTCCAAATTGTAGATATAAATACTGGGGTTGGAACCGCCGGAGCTCGTAAACGCCAGGGCTTTACCGTCCGGCGATACGCCGCCGATGAGCGATAACCCGCCGCGAATAATAATCGGCGCGATTTTTCCGCCGCGCAAATCAATGGCGAAAATATCCGGATTTTTATATTTGTACGTAGTGTAGAAAATCCGCCCGTCCTTGGACCAGCGGGGCAAAATCGCAATGCTTTTATCGTTAGTCAGTTTCTGTAAATTGGCGCCGTCATAATCCACTACGTAAATTTCTTTGTAGTGGGTGGAATTATTAGAGAAAGCGATTTTCGTATCCGCAATGCCGCGTTTGCCCGTCAGCGCGGAAACAATCTGGTCCGATGCAATATGCGAAAGCCGGCGCAGACTGCTTTGCGTTCCCTTAAACGCCTTGGCAAATACGGGCTGACGGGTAGAAATATCGTATACATACAGCTTAATGGTGTAATACGGTTCGGCGTAGCTGATATCACCCGCTAACAGATAACTGGCGCGTGCGCGGGCCCAGCCCGTCAGCGTTTCGCTGAGCTTTTTAGCATTAAAATCGGGACCGTCCTCAGATACGTCAAAATAACGCGCAAACAGCAAGTCTCCGCGCATTACGTCGCGCACTTCCACGGCGGCTTCTTGCGCTTTGTCGCCCGAAAAATTAAAAGGCGGCATGCCGATGGCAGGCAGACGTTTATCCCCCACGGAAGTAATACCGATATAAACGTCTGTCTGCGGCGCGCAAAACGCCGGAAGGGCTGCCAAAAACAGCACGGTTAAAAGGTTAAAAAAAGAGAGAAATTTTTTCATAAGAATAAAACCGCGCACACGCGCGGCCATAAAATTATTTCAGTTTGGCAAGCTCGGCCTTGGCCAATTTGGCTTCAGGCGAGGAGGCAAATTCCTGCACCACGGAATTCAGATAGCGTTTGGCTTCGTCGGTCTTGCCCAACGGTACAATACTGCGGGCGTATTTCAGACGGGCGGCAGCGGTTTGTTTGCTCTGCGGAAATTTTTGAAGCACCGTTGCATAAGCCACAGCGGCCTGTTTCATTTGGCCGCCCCCCGCGTAAGCATCGCCCATATACATATAGGCGGTTTCCGCGTTCTCGCTGTCCGGGTATTTGGAAATGTAGAGTTTAAATCCCATAGCGGCGGAATCAAAAGCGCCTTTATCCAAATGCGTTTTGGCTTCGGCAAATAAATCCGAAGGAAGCACGGCAGCTGACTTTTCCGCAGCAGAAGCGCCGGCCGCGGCGCCGGATTGAAGAGAAGCGGTCAAATCATCAAGTTTAGCGGAAAGTTTTACAATCTGGGCGTCTACTTGAGATAAATTCTCACCGGACACAGACAGATTACGGTTTAGCTCATCCATCGTACCGGCCAACTCCGCCTGGTTGGCCTGCATCTGGGCGATGGTGGCGTTAAGTTCCTGAAGCTGCAGTTTAAGCGTACTCATATCGCGTTCGCTGGCAATGCAGCCGGACAGCAAAAAGCCCGAACCGGCCATAAAAATAAATTTAGTAATGTTTTTCATTTAGGTTCGGGCTCCTTGCCAAAATAAATTAGTTTACTTTAAGAAGCGTATCGGCTCTGCGGTTTTGCGCCCAGCAGGACTGGGAAGCTTCGTAGCAAACCGGTTTTTCTTCCCCGTAAGAAACGGTGGTAATATTTTTGGCCGGAATGCCCAAGCGCACGTAATACGCTTTCACTTCGTCAGCGCGTTTTTGGCCCAAAGCAATGTTGTAGGCGATGGTGCCTCTGTCGTCGCAGTTACCTTCCACGGTAACGGTGTAGTTGGCCATAGAAGCGGCGGATTTAATAGCCTGCGCGTTGGCTTCTACGATTTTGCGGGCGTCGGAAGACAAAGTGTATTTGTCGAGCGCAAAATGCACTACGCCCAAAGCCACTTCCTGAGCGGGCACTTCGGCCACGACTTCGGTTTCTTCAAGCACCATTTCAGTTCCGGTGCCGGCAGTAAGGTCCGCATTGGCGTCATCTTTTACATTCTTTTTACAGGCGGTCAAGCCGGCGGCCAAAGCGAAAACCAAAACAACTTTCAGTAAGTTTTTCATTTGTTTCTCCGTTTGATATTTTATACTTCTTATACATAAATCATAGCAGACTTTGGCCCCCTCGGTCAACGGAGAACTCCCCCCCGTCCGCCACATTTATGCGTATCTTTATTTAAGTGTTTTTAGCGTTTTTAAGCAACGTAAATTTTAGATTAGAACACCTTCCCGGTAAAACCGAGGGAAATTAGTGTTAAACTTGCGGCAGATTATCCGAAGGCACTTCCTCTTGCGCGGGCGGCGGGACTGCTAACGCGTCAGGCATTTGCACTTTATGCCGTTTAAACATTGCTTTTCCAAGCCATTTAAGCCCGCCTTTTTCAATACGGAAAGACATCAAATTAGACAACAGAACGCTAAAGAAAATCACCGCATAGATAACGTCCTGAATGACGGCCCCTTCTTCGGGCAGTTGGGAAGCAATCATGGCTGCCAGCACCGCGCTGACAAGCCCGTTGGGGCACATCGCCAAAATAACGGAAACATCCTCCCTGCTGATATTTTTAGACACGCAGTAATTTACCGCCGGCGCGCGGAACACCAGTTTAAAGAACGCTACCGCAAAGCCGATGGCAATCAAATCCAACCGTCCGATACGCATACAAATGCCCATGTAGACGAAAAACAGCGTTTTTAAAATAAATTCTATCTCATCAAAAAACGCTTTTTCACCGCGGTTTAAAGACAGCAGGTGGCTGAAATTAAATTTCGTCAGCCACAGACGGCGGATTAGCCGCGTATTGCCCGCCATTACCCCAAACGCTAGTGTAGCAATCGCCCCGTCTGCACCAATCAGTCCGCTGATGCTGTAAACGAGCAGTACAAACGCAAAAGTCAGCGAAACCGCGTTTTCCAAACGGCGTACCCGATTTAAAATTCCCATCCAAAACACGCCCGCAGCCGCCGCAAACAAGATACCAAGCCCGAAAGATTTTATTACCTTCCACGAAATTTCGGCTGCGGAAACCTGCCCTCCGTGCGATGCTACGCTTAACAACGCAAGCGCCAGCACAATGGAGTATACACCCGTCAAATTGGCTTCCAGAAATAAAACGGTTTTGGCGGTTTTGGAGACCTGCAGTTTGGAAAGCATCGGGGTAATGACGGCGGTGGAATTATCCGCCACAATCGCGCCGATGATAAACGCGTAAAGCTGCGGGATATGCAGCATCCGCTGGGTAATAAAAGCCGTCGTAAATGTAATGACCGCAAAACACACAGTAGTCAGCAACATTCCCTGCCCGACTGCCCCGCGTAAAGATAAAATACGGAAATCCACCCCGCTTTTAAATAGGACTACGATAAGAGCCACGGTCGTAAAAATCTGGCCCGCTCCACCAAAATCGTCTGCGGAGGCCCAGCCGAATACAGGGCCGAGCAAAATTCCTAACACCATCAGCGGCAGCACATCCGGCAGACGCGTTTTCTCAAACAAAGAAGAAAACACCTGCCCTAAAAAAAGTAAAACACCGATAAATAAAATGGTATACGTCATTTGTTTATTATACGAAAAACGTCTCTTGCACGAAACTGAAATATTTAATTAAATATCCGTATGGAACACAACACAAAAATATTACTGGCCGATGATTCCCACGCCATTCGTTTTTTAGTGTCCGAAATTCTAACCGACGCCGGATTTACCGTTATACAGGCTGAAAACGGACAGGAAGCCATAGACAAAACATATAAGGAAAACCCCGATTTACTTATCTTAGATTATGAAATGCCCCAAAAAACAGGGTTTGAAGTCGTTAAAGAGGTCCGCAGCCGCACCGGATATTTACATATGCCCATCATTATTTTTACTGCAGTGACGGACAAATCCACCAAGTTGGAAGGACTGGGATTAGATATCGACGATTATCTTACCAAACCCGCTGACGAAGACGAAATCGTCGCGCGCGTAAAACTGCTTTTAAAACGCAGCAAACAAAAAATGGATTGCAACCCGCTTACACGCCTTTCCGGAAATCCGTCTATTCAAGCGCGCGTGGAGGCGGAAATTGCCTCCGGAAAGCCTTTTGCCGTGTTGTATTGCGATTTGAACAATTTTAAATCGTTTAACGACCATTACGGATTTGAAGCCGGAGACCGCGTACTGAAAACGGAAGCGGATATTATTACCCGCGCCGCGGCCAAACATACGGGTACGTTTGTAGGACATATCGGCGGGGATGATTTTATCGTCGTCTGCCCGTTTGAATCGGCGGAAAAAATCGCGCGGGAAATTACGGAGCAAACCGACAAGGTATCCCCGTCTTTTTATAACGAAGAAGACCGCGCCAAAGGGTTTATGACGGCTGTCAACCGCAAGGGCGAAACGGAAAATTTCAAGTTTTTATCCATCGGCATCGGCATTGTACACAATACAAAACGTCCGTTGACATCATTTGCGATGGTCAGCAATATTGGCAGTGAATTAAAATGTCTGGCCAAACAACATCCGGACGGCAGTTTTTACGTAATGGACCGCCGAAGCTGCAAATAATCTTTTCGTCCCTTGTGCGCCAACCGTAAGTTAAGCACAGCGGTTAGAATAGAATAACACTGCAGACGATTATATGATTTTTCAAAACCGACTGTAGTTGGCGGGATTTAGTTACCCGCATAGGTGTGGCTGCAGTCACGTTAAGGGCAAGGCACGCACAAGATAACAGAATTTGGCAAATTGTTGCCCGTATAAGCAACAACGGATAAGAAATCTCTTTCTTATCCGTTGTGCGTAATCCCTCAGTTAAGTACAGCCGTTATTCTTTATAAATGGGATAGTAGTAAATGCCCATATACACCGGATTGTCCACAAAACCCTTCACCTTCGACCGCACGGCCCAAAGTCCCGTAGGGTGGACGGTGTAAATTTGCATTGCGTCGTCGTGAATCAGGTTATGCACTTGTTTATAAAGCGCATTGCGCTTGTTGGCGTCCGTTTCCGCCACGGCGCGCTCAATGAGTTTATCGGCTTGCGGATTGGAATATCCCTGTGAAAGCGCATACCGCCCCTGACTGTGTGCAAACGGGAAATAGAAATTATGCGCATCGGCATAATCGGCTACCCAGCCGCGCGCCCATACAGGCATTTGGCGGCGTGTCGTTTTTTCCAAGAAAGCAGGCCACGTTACCCCGCGCAAATCAATCTGGAATTTGGGATTCAAACGCTCCACATTGCGTTTTAAAATTTCACTCGCGATTTGGCGCATTTCTCCGCTCGTATTATACGTAATCGTAAACTTAAATCCCTTTTTCCACACTTGGCCGCCCCAAGCTTTTTTAAAGTGTTCTTCGGCTTTTTTCAAGTCAAAGCCGTAGCGTTTAAAATCCTTGTCGTATTTAACCAGTCCGGCGGGAGCGGGGCCGAACGAGGCCTCACCGCGGCCTTCCATCGACTCACGCAAGAACGCGTCATAATCAAAAGCATAAACAAACGCTTGGCGCAAATCGCGGTCGGCAAAGAAATCAGAAGGAATTCCATTGCCGTCCAATTTACCGGATCCTACGTCCGGATTGGCGTCCATATTAATATCCAGCGTAAAAAAAATCACCGGATCGGTACGCAAGCGCGGCAAATTATCGTACAGCGTAATATCCGGATTCCCTTTGAGCTGGGAAACAAACTTAGGCGACAATTCCGCAATATCCGCATCGCCCGATTCCAACATTAACCGCAGCGTGCTGGCTTCGTCTACCGTCTTTAAATGAATGGTTTTCAGTTTCGGCGCCCCCGCAAAATAATGTTCGTTGGCTGCCAGCGTAACGGACTTGCCCGCAATATCCCAACGGGCCAGTTTAAACGGCCCCGTACCGTTCGTTTGCGCAAACAGCGGGGAGTTTTCCTTGGAGAAATTGTTGAATTGTTTCCATGTTTCTTCCGTTCCATCCCACGCGCCTTGCCTGACGGCCCAGTTTTTGCTCATCACATACCCCCACCGCGCCGCAATGGACAAAAACGGCGCAAAAGGACGCTTGAGCGTGATGACAACATTATTTCCCTCTACACGCACCGCGTCCGCCGCATCCTTAAAATTGACAACGATATTTCCCTGTGCGTCACGCGTGGAAGAAACACCCAAAACCGGCTCCAATAAAAGGCTTGAGGGTCCTCCGGCGACATCGGACAGCAAAAACCGCAGAAGCGAATAGCGCACGTCCTCGGGAGTCAGTTCCGTGCCGTCGTGGAATTTAACGCCTTGGCGAATCGGGAACGTATATGTACGGCCGTCCGCGGAAATCAAACCGTTTTCTTTAGAAGGGACCTCAAGCGACAGCGACGGCTCCAACTCGGTAAGCGAACTGCCCTTAAATTTTAACAGCGTATCGTAAATGTTTATTAACATTCCGTGCGTCACGCCGTCGTAGGAATACACGGGATCCATTGATTCCATTTCGCTTTTATGCGCTACGATAAGAGTGTCTTTTTGCGCACTTTGGGAACACGCGCCCAAGACGCAGACTAAGAGTAAACACAATAATATTTTTTTCATTTTCTCCTCACAATATACGCGGCCCCTTTTTTGTTTAAAAGCCAAGCCTCCGCAAATTGGCGGGCGTCATAGGCCCGCAGAACGGTTTCCTTAGTGGCGGCGGCAGGATCGGCCACCAACACTTTCTGTTTTCCCCAGCCGCGCACCAGCACCAAATGACCTGCGGTGGATTCCATTGGCGCGCCGTCCAACCGGCCCCTGCCGTAAGAAATACTGGCTGCTACAAACGAGTCCGGCGTTACAAAATCTTTCAGCTCTTCCAGCGAGGAAAACCGCCGCACAAACGCTTGCGCGCCGCGCATACCCGCCGCTGCCGTGTTAAACGTCCAATTCCCGTAAATGGCGGCGGACTGGTCAAACACGTCCTGCAGAAAGGGGGCCAACGGCGTTGGATATCCTAACGCATTCAATGCCATAGAAACCGAAACGGGGCTGCAGATACGTCTTTTGTCGGGATGTTTTTGTTCCATTTGCGAAATGGGATTTACCGATGCGCAAAAAGCTCCGTACGGCAATCGCGGCGCAGCTTTCGCGTCATACGTAAACGGAACCCGCACCCCGCACGCCCACAGCCCGTTCAAGCGGCCCGATCCCGACAACTTTAACCGGAACCGGTACGCTTCGGCAGGCGCAGACAGACAAAGCTCGTCCGTTTCCACGCGGCCGAATGCGTCCTCCTGCGGGGGAAAACTCCGTTTAAACTGTGCGGACAAAAGCCCCAATTTATAAAATCCGCTCCATTCCCCGCCGCAGCAGACCTGCGCCTCCAACAACAGCAAGCCGTCATCTTGCGCCGAAAAATCGGCAGACAACACAAGCGACGAAAACGGAAAGGCGGGCCTGACGGGAAAAGACACGTCGGTTACAATCCCGTCGGCAGAAGCAGTCCGCTCCACATCGGACGGCGTGTGGGGAAAGTTAAATGCGTTTTGGCGAAAAGAAGAAAGCGGTTTCATCATAAAAAAATCGGGGCATCCGGACTTGAACCGGAAACCTCCCGCTCCCAAAGCGGGCGCTCTACCACTTGAGCCATGCCCCGAATATTTATATTGTACCAATTTTGCGGATTTTACCCAAAAAGAATACGCGGCCGCCTCTTGAAAGGTTTGCACCGGACGAATCTCCCCACATAGAAAATGTGTTATAATAAATCATATTATTTTGGAAGATATTACGTCTGGTATCAGAACGGAAAGTATAAAAAATGGAAATTCAAATTAAATCTCCCACCCCATATTAAATGCTTAGAACTTTTTGGGATTTTTCCCTTAATTTCTAAGCATTTTTTATTTCCCTCTACAAAAATATTGAACGGTTCCCTGTATTTCGGGTATATTTTATGCCCGTCCAATATATAATCGCTGGCTATATGGCGCAAAAGAGGCTGCTGTAAGTTGAGTAAAAGAAAATCCCCGCCGGGAGTTAATCCTAACGGGGATATATGCTATAAATTCAAAACTAAAATACGGAGAGGGAGAGATTCGAACTCTCGATACGGTTTCCCGTATGCAGTCTTTCCAGGACTGTGCCTTAAACCGCTCGGCCACCTCTCCAAAATCGGTGTGCGGTATACTGATTACTTGTTTATTATAGCAAATTAGCGCAGGCGTTGGAAGCGCGTTTTCCGCAATCCCTATACAGCTTAACGCGTAAACCGCTTGATTTCCATTCCCAATAACCGCCCGATAAGCATCAGCGGCAGGAGAATACAAATGCTGAAAACGGCTACGAAAAGCGTCATTATAAACCCAAACGAAAGCACCAAAATTCCGCCCAATACTCCCCCCGTATCCCCTTTGGGACGGGCGGAATCTTTCGGCGTTTGCCTTTCAAATACCGGCCGGCCGTTTTCGTCCAGCACTTCGGCTTCCACAATTTCCTGCGAAGCGGTAATGTCGTGTTTTTTCATATTCCCAGTTTAGGCCAAGTTCCTTTCATGTACACACAAAAAAACGGATTAGTTTTCCGCCGCCAGTTCCAGCACCGCGCGCGCCGTTTCGGCGGCGGACAAACCCGTTACGTCCAGCTCTTTGGCTTCCGGCAGTTTTGTAATGAGCGGGTGTTTTGCACAGAACGATTTAAATAATTTTTCATCGGTTAATTTCATTTTGGCTTTGCGGTCGGCAGACGGCAGACGCTTCAAAATTTCTTCTTCCCCCAAAAGCAGTTTTACGGGCGCGTACCGGTATCCCGCCGCACGGCAAAACGAGCGCACGCGTTCCACAAACGACAAGTCATTATCATCGTCCGTCAGGCAGTTTGTCATAATCAGCGGCTTTTCGGGCGAAACGGAAACCAAATAATCAAACAATAAATCATACGTTTTATTCAAATACCCAAACACCTGGGGCGGAAGCGTTTTGGACAAATCCGTCACGCTGAAAAACACATTATTGATTAAATGGTTGTCAATTAACAGTCCGTCCGCCATCAGCGCCAATTCTTTGGCTACGGTAAACTTTCCCACAGCGGGGTAAGCAATTAAATGGATTAAAACTTTCTTCATACGTATATTTTCGCATAATTTGGCGCCTTTTGCTTGGACTTTACTTCACGCTTTACAGTCTCAAGCACAAAAAGTACAATATTAATATATGAGAAAACTATTCTCCCTTTTGGCAAAAAGGCCCGAAATTCCCGCCGTCCGCGTGGCGGCGTTACTCAGTGCTTGGTTTCTGCTGTTTTTAAACTGCAGTTTCTGGCGCTTTGTGTGGACGCGTACTGAAATCTCCGGCTTTACGGATATACTGTTTATGCTTTCCATCCCGCTTGTGGTGTTTACGCTGATGTATCTGGCGTTCAGCCTGCTGCTTCTTCCGTATGTAGGCAAACCGCTGCTGATACTGCTGCTTATTGTTTCCGGCGCAACCAATTACTTGATGTTTCAGTTCGGCACATTTATTGATGCAGATATGATCCGCAACACGTTTGAAACACACCCGGGCGAAGTGAAAGATTTAATTACGCCGCTGTCCGTTTTGTGGTTATTTTTAGGCGGCATTTTACCCGCCGTATGGCTGGCGCGCGTCAAGCTCGTTTTTAAACCGTTTTGGAAAGAAATTTTAGCCCGTCTGGCGCGATGCGGCATACTTTTATCAGGCTTACTTGTCCTTACACCGTTTGTATATAAGGAATACGCCTCGTTCGGACGCAATAACAATCAAGTCCGCCGGCTCGTCAATCCGCACAACTATCTGTACGCCACGGTCCGCTATTTTCAAATCGAGCACCAAAAGAAACGTCCGTTTACGAAACTGGACGAAACAGCCAAACACGTGCCCTATCCGGACGAAGAAAAAACGGTATTTATCGTAGTGCTGGGAGAAACATCCCGCGCAATGAATTTTTCGTTAAACGGATATGAACGGGAAACCAATCCCGAGCTGAAAAAACACGATATCGTCAACTTTAGAAACGTCCAATCCGCCGGCACGGCGACGGCGGTATCCGTTCCGGCGATTTTTTCCTTTACCTCCCGCAAAGATTTCAACCCCACCGACGCAAAATATACCGAAAACCTGCTGGACCTCTTACAGCAAACCGGCTATGAAATTTTGTGGAAAGAAAACGACAACGGCTGCAAAGGCGTCTGCCAGCGCGTACCCAACGTGGAAATGGACTTGAAAGACAAACGCTTCTGCGACGGTACCTACTGCAAAGACGAAATTCTGCTGGACGGATTGGAAGAATACCTTAGAAACATCAAAGGCCACGATTTCATTGTTCTGCATACCATCGGCAGCCACGGCCCGACGTACTACCGCCGCTATCCGCCGGAATTTAAGAAATTCACCCCTACCTGCGACACGGAAGAAATCCAAACCTGTACGCAGGAACAAATTCAAAACACATACGACAACACCATTCTGTACGCGGATTACATCGCCGCGCGCGTCATTGAAATCCTTAAAAAATTTCCCGAATACGCAAGCGGTATGATGTACGTGTCCGACCACGGGGAGTCCTTGGGCAAAAACGGCGTTTACCTGCACGGGTTGCCGTACTCCATTGCGCCCAAAGAACAGACCTCCGTCCCAATGGTCATCTGGATGAGCGATGTAATGAAAAAATCCGACCACTTGGATTATGAATGTTTAAAGAAAAAAGCGGCGGAAGGAGAATTTTCGCACGACAACATCTCCCATTCGCTTCTTTCATTAATGGAAGTAGACAGCACGGCATACGACAAGAGTTTAGATTTTTTTGAAGAATGCCGAACGTATCCGCTACCGCGCAAAAACTAACCTTTAGCCCCGGCCTAACAAGCCGGGGCGTTGTTTTGCCCTTCATAATTGATAAAATATAAATAGGTTACGCGTGAAGTCACATCACGTAATTTAAAAAACCGAGGAATAAAAAATGTTACCCAAAGCGTATGAACCGCAAGAAGTAGAAAAAAAGCTGGCCGAAAAATGGCAAAACGCCAAACTTTTCGCCGCCAAAGCCGATAAAACCAAAAAACCTTTTGTTATCGTTATCCCGCCGCCCAACATCACGGGCGCATTACACATGGGCCATGCTCTCAACGACACTTTACAGGACGTTCTCATCCGCTCCCACCGTATGTTTGGCGAAGAAGCCTTCTGGGTGCCCGGAACGGACCACGGCGGCATCGCCACGCAGAACGTAATTGAGAAAAAACTCGCCAAAGAAGAACATAAATCCCGCCACGATTTGGGCCGCGAACAATTTGTGGAAACCGTCTGGGAATGGTATAACGAATGCGGCAACGCCATTTTTAACCAGTTCCGCAAAATGGGCTGGAGTTTGGACTTGGCCGACATCCGCTTTACAATGGATGAAAAACGCGCCAAAGCCGTTTACGAATGTTTCCGCCAATGGTGGGAGAAAAAATATATTTACCGCGGAAAACGCTTAATCAACTGGTGCGTACGCTGCTCCACCGCGTTGTCTGACATTGAAGTGGAACACGAACAACACGCGGGAAAACTGTGGCACCTGCGCTATAAAGGAGAGGACGGCTCCGACGGAATCGTCATCGCCACCACGCGCCCCGAAACCATTTACGCCGACGCGGCCATCGCCGTCAACCCCAAAGACGAACGCTATAAAAATATGGTGGGCAAAAAGGTAATCATCCCGTTGGCGAACCGCGCGATTCCGATTATTGCCGACGAAGCGGTGGAACTGGAATTTGGTACCGGCGCCTTAAAAATCACGCCCGCGCACGACGCGACCGACTACGAAGTCGGCCAGCGCCACAACCTGCCCGCCGTCAGCGTGATTAACGACAAGGGCAAGATGATCAACTGCCCCGAAAAATATCTGGGTATGGACCGCGATTTGTGCCGCAAAGAAACCGTCAAAGATTTGGACGCGGCGGGACTGCTTGTGAAAGAAGAAAAATATAACAACGCCGTTTCTACCTGCTACCGCTGCCACAACGTTATTGAGCCGTTTATGAGTGAACAGTGGTTCGTTAAAATGGACGAACTGGCCAAACCGGCTATTGCGGCCGCCGAATCGGGCGAACTGCAATTTCACCCCGAATCGTGGAAAACGCCGTTTGTAAACTGGCTGAAGAACTTGCAAGATTGGTGTATTTCGCGCCAGATTTGGTGGGGCCACCGTATTCCCGTATGGTACTGCCGCCATTGCAGCGAAAAAGGCTTAACCTTCGCCACCGACAAACAGGGCAACAAACAACTGACGAAAGTGTCGTTTGAGGACGGCGCAAAACCGATTGTTTCTTTCAATAAACCCGAAAAATGCCCCGTCTGCGGCGGGCACGACCTCGTACAGGACCCCGACGTACTGGACACGTGGTTTTCGTCCTCCCTGTGGCCTTTGTCCGTTTTCGGCTGGCCGGAACAAACCGAAGATTTAAAGTATTTCTACCCTACCTCCACCCTCGTTACCGGATACGAAATTTTATATCTGTGGGTCGCGCGTATGGTAATGAGCGGCCTCGCGTTTACGGGTAAACTGCCGTTTAAGGACGTATTTTTAAACGGTATCGTGCGCGACAAAACAGGTGCGAAAATGTCCAAATCCAAAGGCAACGTCATTGACCCCTTGGATATGACTGCCAAATACGGCACTGACGCGGTGCGTTTCTCGCTGCTGATGCAGGCTGTCCCGGGCAAAGACATTCCCTATGCCGAAGAAAGCATCACGGGCGCGCGCAATTTCTGCAACAAAATTTACAACGCTTCGCGCTTTATTTTGATGAATATGGAAGGAATTAACGGCCCGCTCGCGATGCCGGAAAACTTAACCGAACTTGCCGACAAATGGATTGTGGACCGCTACACGAACGCCGTCAAAACGGCGCGCGAAGGCGTGGAAAAATACAATCTCGCCCAAACCGCTAATGCGTTGTACCACTTTCTGTGGGGCGATTTCTGCGACTGGTATGTGGAGCTGGCCAAACAACGCTTCCAAACGGACGAAAAAGAAACAGTAATGGCCCTGTGCGTCAACATTTTATACGGCACGCTCAAGGCCCTGCACCCGCTGATTCCGTTCGTAACGGAAGAAATCGCCGCCTCTCTGCGCCCGTACGTAGGAGTCAAAGAGGAGTTTTTGCTTGAACAGCCTTATCCGCAGTTCAACCCGTCGTGGTGCGATAAAGAATCCGTACGCAAAATGGAAATTATCCAAGGCGTAACGAAAGAAATCCGCACGATCCGATCCCAGTTCAACGTGCCGCCCGGACTGAAAATTTCCGCCGTGCTGACCGCCAAAAACGAAGAAGAACTGGCCGACCTCAAAGAATTTGCGGGGTACATTAAATTAATGGCCAAGATTGAAAACTTAACCATTACCGCAAATGCCGACAAGCCCAAACAAACGGCCACCGCCGTGTTTGAAAATATCACGGTTTACGTACCGCTGACGGGTCTTATCGACTTTGAAAAAGAACGCAAACGCTTGGAAAAAGATCTGGCTGTTGCCAAGGCCAACATTGCCTCGCGCGAAGCGCGCCTGTCACAGGAGAGTTTTATCAAAAACGCGCCTGCCCAGCAAGTTCAAAAAACGAAAGACGAACTGGCCGCCGCCAAACTGGCGCTCGCGCAGGTGACGGCTTCGTTGGAGGATTTAAACTAATGAATAAACTCGCCAAAGCCGCCCTACTGGCAGCCTGCGCTTTATGCCCGCTGGCCGCCTACGCGCAGGATACAGATTGGAAATCCGTTACCCGTTACGACAAAGCCGCCGCCAAAAAACAGCTGATAGACCGCTTTGTCAAATACGTAACGTTTGACACGCAATCCAGCGACAAAACCTCCGCCGTACCCAGTACGGCGGGGCAGAAAAAGTTTGCCAAAGAACTCGCCAAAGAACTGAAAAAATACGGGGCAAAAAACGTAAAAACGGACCAATACGGTATTGTGACGGCGGAAATTCCGTCCAACTCGGCCAAAAACCCGCCCGCAGTCGCTTTTTTGGCGCATTTGGATACGGCGCTTGAAGCTTCCGGCAAAAACGTCAAACCGCAAGTGCATACGAATTACCAAGGCGGAGACATTGTCATTAACGCCGAAAAGAATATGGTCATTAGTCCCTTCAACTCCCCCCAGCTCGCCCGCGCGAAAGGGCACGATATCATTACTGCGTCCGGAGATACGCTCTTGGGAGCGGACGACAAAACGGGCGTGGCCGTTATTATGACACTGGTGCAATACCTCTACGATCATCCGGAAATGGAACACGGTACTATCAAAATTGCCTTCACGCCGGACGAAGAAACCGGTATGGGCGTGGAAAAATTTAATGTCCCCGCATTTGGCGCCAACTACGCGTACACGATAGACGGATCGGACTTAGGGCAGCTGACGGACGAAACCTTCAACGCCAAAGCCTTTACCGCCGTCTTTAACGGAAACCGCGCCGTCCACCCGGGCAGCGCGTTAAACTCCCCGTTTGCCGATAACGTACTAATGGCGTCGGACTTCCACACGTTACTCCCCCGCCACCGCAGACCGGAAACCACTTCCGGCCGCCGCGGATTTATTCTGGTAGACAGCGTGGAAACCCAAGGCGACCGCACGGAAGTAAAAGGCATTATCCGCGCGTTTTCAGACGAAGAAATCCAAGAACTCGTCAACGAAATTACCCGCGCGTTCAATACCGTAAAGGGTATTCATAATAAAGGAAAAGATTTTTCCCTTACGTTTACGGACCAGTATAAGAATATGAAATCCGTACTGCCGGAACAAATGGTTACACTGGCGGAAGTGTCCATGCGGCAAGAAGATATTCCTCCGGTGCGTACGGCGGCGCGCGGCGGGACGGACGGTTCGCAGCTGTCTTTTATGGGGCTGCCTACCCCAGACTTGTTTGCCGGGATGTATAACATTCACAGCCCGCTGGAATATGCGGACGCAGATGTAATGGAAGCTTCCCTGCGAACGGTCCTGCGGCTTGTTTCCCTGTGGAACACACAAACCGAAACTCCGCAAGACTAACCCGGTTTAAAACCCGCTCCTTAGAGCGGGTTTTTTAATATGCTCCTATAAAACTGGTCCCAAAATGGATATAGGTCTTTTGACCCTTGCACAAATAGCACAGAGATTATTAGAATAACAGAAATATATACTCTTTTGGAGGAAAAGATGAAAGGAACTTACTTTATTACCTTGCTGGCTGTTGCGGTCTTAGGACTTGGCCACCTGAATGCTTACGCCGACACGGATAATCTTTTTAGTCAGGTTACACGCCAAGCCGCCCGCGCAGCCCTCAAAGAACAAAACAACTACCGTCAAATTCTTTTAAACCGCTTCTTAAGATATACCACGTACGACAGTCAAAGCAGCGAAAAAGAACAAATCACGGCTGTTCAAATCGAAACCGCTAAAAAGCTTTTCGACGAAATCCAATCGTTCGGTTTGAATGTTACGCTAACACCGCACTATTATATTTATGTGGAAATTCCGTCTAATGTAAAGGAAGATGTACCCACGCTGGGTTTTAGCAGCCACTATGATGTTACGCCCGATAATCCGGCCTCCGGCATTAAAGCGCGCAAAATCGAAAACTACGACGGAAAACCGATTGTTCTGGAAAACGGGCAAGTCATTGACCCCGCCAAAGAAAACGGGGCGTATCTCTCCACCCAAATTGGCAAAACCATCGTTACGTCAGACGGCACTACCATTCTGTCCGCCGATGACAAAGCCGGCGTATCTATTATGATGACGATGCTGCAGACGCTGGCCCAAAACCCGAACCGCAAACACGGGAAAATTCAAGTTGTTTTTGCGCCGAACGAAGATGTAGGCCGCGCCGCCGAATTTATTGAAGAAACCCCCTACAACCCCGACATCGCCTTTGACTTTGACGGCGGAGTAGACGGAGAAGTAGTCATCGGCAACTTTAACGCCGAACAAGTAATTATTACGGTGCAAGGCCACCCCGGCCACCAATCCCACGCTGCCGAAAACGGCTATCTCAACGCATGGTTCCCCGCCTGTGTATTGGGAGCCCGTCTCTGCCCCGAGGAAACGGAAGGCGTGGTGTTGCCGCTTCCCAACCACAGCACCGGTAAACAAGGTTACGCAGAACTCCACCATATTGATTATCCCGACAATACGCCCAGCGTGGCGAAATTGGACTTCCGTTTGCGCGGGTTTGTTCAGGCCGATTTGGACGCGTGGAAAGACCAAATGTACGCCGCCATTCCCGAAATTGAAAATAACTACGGCGTAACGATTTCCGTAGAAGTCCGCCGCAACTACGGCAACGTGGGCGAAGCCATTCACCCCGAAGCAATGAAAATTACCCGCCGTGCATTTGCCAAAGCGGACGTTACTCCGAATTTTAAAGAAGAACGCGCCGGTACTACTGCGTCGATGTTCCTGATTAAAATGGGCAAAGGTGCATTCACCATCTTTACCGGCCAAAACAATCCGCACGCGTTTACCGAATGGCTCAGCGAAGAGGATATGTACAAATCGTATCTTATATCGCTTAACTTGATTGACGAAGTAGCCGCGCTAAAACAAAACCGCTAGAACAATGAAAATTGTAATTGCTACGGGCAATCCGCACAAGTTCAGCGAATTGGTACACATTCTGCCTGCCAAATTAAAAAACGGCACGACAGTAGAATATTTGAATTTGGCCGATTTTGACAACCTCGAGCTGCCTCCCGAAACGGGAAGCACGCTCGAGGCTAATGCAGAACAAAAAGCCGTATTCGCCGCCCGTGCGACGGGCCTGCCTGCCCTGTCCGACGATACCGGCTTGGAAGTGGACGCGTTAAACGGAAACCCCGGGGTATACACGGCCCGATATGCGGGCGAACACGCCGGCGCCGAAGACAACAACCGCAAGCTGCTGGCGGAGTTGGACGGGAAGTTGCTGCCCGAACGTACGGCCCGTTTTCGCACTGTTGCTTGTTTGGCTGCTCCGCAGGGAAACATACAAACCTTCGAAGGAAAACTGGAAGGATTTATCGGTTTTGGATACCGCGGGACTAACGGTTTTGGGTACGACCCGTTGTTTCTGGTGGGAAATACCCAAAAAACGCTGGCGGAACTGACGGAAACGGAAAAGAACAAAATCAGCCACCGCGCAAAAGCGTTTAACCAAATGGCCGAATATTTAATGCTTCTACCAGAAAAACAGTAAAACACAAAAAAGCTCAAAGAGAAAATCCTGAGCTTTTATTTTTAGGCTGCAAATTATTTTTACCACTTAATTTTATGACTGGATTTCATCCTTACGTACAAAAAGAGAGCAATACTCTCCTTTGCAAGAACGGTGGCCGTCACTATATAAGGTAAAAACCATAAAAGCTCCGTTCTTATTAAAAATGAAACTAGACGCCACTTCCGATTCCCCGTCGATTATCAGGCCGTTAGTTCCATAAAAACAACCCTGCCAAGCACCGGAAGGACATTTTACTTCACAATAGCTGCCGCCAGAACAATTAAGAAAATCAAGTTCTAGGGACGGTTCATCTGGAAAATAGCAATTTCCTCCCTCTAATTTATTTATTTTACACGCTTGATTTAAGGACGCCAATGTACTCCAAACCCCCGCTGAACGAGACTTTTCCACCGCTTTGGTATACTGCGGGAGTGCAACACTCGCCAAAATACCGATAATTAATACGACAACCAACAATTCGATTAAGGTAAAACCTTGTTTATTGGATCCTGAAATTCTATGACTAGACTCCGGATTACAACCTTCCGGAGTGACGCTAAGCGGAAAAAGCGTCAATTCAGGATGACGGCCAAATGTAAAACCTTTCATATCATTTTCTCCTTTAAAAAAGTCATCCTGAGAAGTTTCTGTTCAGCAACTGGCGATTTTGATGGAATAAACTACAACAGAGAAACGCCAAACAGAAAACCCTCGGAATAACCCCAGTTTATCAAAAAAAAAAAACGGGTCAACCCCTTGCCGGAGAGATCCCATAGAGGGAGGATGTTGCTCTAAATTTCCCAATCTTTTACTTGTTACTATTGCTAAATAAGCAAAAAACATACAAACAAAAAAGAGGAGAGAAAAACTCTCTCCTCTTCATAAAATTTACAACAGCTTTACAATTCTATAACAAGCATAGACGGCTTAATTAAATAGAATAAATTAATCAGCGCACCCAAACTTAAAAACGGCCCGAACGGAATGGCGTCACCGCCTTTTTTCCCTTTAAAAATCATTAAAAACACAGCGTACACAAGCCCGAAGAACGACGCAAACACTATCGTCGTAATCACGCCTTCCCAGCCGATAAGCGCACCTATTCCGCCCATTAATTTGACGTCTCCGCCGCCCATTGCTTCTTTTTTAAATATCCACGTTCCGATAAATGCAATCGCCAAGACGCCAAAAAGCCCAACGCCCGCGCCCAATAACGAAGCCAGCTCTTTCTGCCACCATACGCCGTTAAAATTGGGATTAGTCCACGCGAACGCAAGCCCCAGCACAATAAGCCCCAGCGAACAACGGTCAGGAATAATCATAAAATGAAAATCAATCACGGATAATACGATAAGCGCATATACCGCCGCCACCGTTACCGCCGTCCAAACGGACATCCCCATCCGCCACACAAACAGCAGCGTCAGCGCGCCCGTTAACAACTCCACCACCGGATACTGCGCCGAAATAGGGCTTTTGCAGCTGCGGCACTTACCCAGCAGCAACACATAGCTCAGCACGGGAATGTTGTCGTACCATTTAATCCGCGCGTTGCAATTCGGGCAGGACGAAGGCGGCCAAGCAAGCGATTTATCGCGCGGAATACGGTAAATACATACATTTAAAAAACTGCCGAAAATTAAGCCGAACAAGGCGGAAAAAATCAAAATAAGCGTTTCCATATCCAGTTAAAAACTCCCAAAACATAAAAATCCCCCGCACAAAACGCGCAGGGGAAAATATTAATGCGTATGCCAAGCTTTACCGTAGCTGTCATCGCGATCAACGTTGACGAAAAAATCGCCGTAGCGCGGGTCGGCCGGATCATTTACGTATGCCCAGCCGCCGGTTTTGGTAAAAGCCTGCTCAAAAGTTCCCGTAGACACGTGCGCGGAAGGCGCGTAGCCAGGGACCGTGGCCTGCGGAATTTTTTCGATGTACGCCGGTACCAGACAGGACAAATCGTCCGTCGGGTAAGTGCCCTCGTGTTCGCCGTAATAGGCGGCGATGGCGCTGCGCACTTTTACCAATTTGTGTTTGGTGCTGCCTTCTTGGGCTTTGTGTACAAGCGCCATAAACTTCGGCACCGTAAACCCGAACAGCAGCGCAAACACCACAACCATAATGACAATTTCGGTTATTGTAAAACCTTTCTTCATAACGGACCTCATTTAAAATGGAGCGAAACGTCCACAAACACTTTGGCGTCGCCCAACGTGTTTTTAATGCTGGAGTATTCGTTGGGCTGGTGGGCCAAATCGTCCACTTTGCAGTAAACGACGGCCGGATAGCCCGCGTTGCGCAAAAACGAAGCCACCGTTCCTCCGCCCACGCCCATCGCGCGCGGCGTGTTTTTATAAACGGATTTTACGGCCGCCAGCGTCAGTTTGACCAATTCCGCTTTCGGGTTCGTGGGAATGGAAGATTCTTCAATCAGTTTTTCCACTTTCACTTTTACTTTAAACTGTTTTTCTACGCTTTTGACCGCCTTATCCACTTCGGCCAAGACTTCTTTATTGGAATAGCAGGGAATGGCGCGGCAGTCAAAATAGAACACGTCTGTACCCGGAATGGTGTTGACGTTGGGCACGTTAGCTTCGCGCTTGGTCGGTTCAAACGTACCGGCCGATTCCGGCGCGAACAGTTTGTCTTTTTTATTGAATTTTTTATGCAGTGCTTCGTCCAAGCGCACAATTAAATGAGAAGACGCGCGGTTTGCATTGTTGCCCAAGTGCGGCAGCGACGCGTGCGCCTGCTTTCCGGAAACGGTAAATTTCAGCCACAGAATGTTCTTCTCGGCGATTTCCACCATCGTTCCGTCCTCGTTTCCGCCGTCCGGCACAAGGAAAACGTCGTCTTTGCCGAAGGTTTTGGCGTGTTTTTTCAAAATCGCAGAGATGCCGAACGCGCTTCCGATTTCTTCGTCCGCATTAAACAATAAAGCAAATGTGCACGGCGGGCGGACGCCGCAGTCCATCATCGCTTTGACGGCCAGCAGGCCCGACACCACGCCTTGGTGGTTGTCCTCGGAACCGCGCCCGTAAATTTTATCCCCTTTTACCACCGCTTTGTGCGGATCGGTTTTCCACAGTCCCAAATCCCCGGGGGGCACCACGTCCAAATGCGCCATCACCCACAAGGTTTTCTTCTTGTTTTGGCCGTAGTATTTGGCGACGATGTTGGGGCGCACGCCGCCTTCGGCTTGGGGATCTTTGACTTCAATAACGGAAATTTCGTCAAATTTCATCTGTTTCAGAACGGACATCAAATACGCGGCTTTCGCGCCTTCCCCCTTTCCGCCCTGTGTCGGGGAAATTGCCGGAAGGGCAATCATATTGGTTTGCAAATCAATGACCGTTTGCTTATACGTATCAATTTTCTTAAATAATTCTTTTTCCGTGTTTTCCATATTCTTCCTCCGTTCCAAAAACCTTATAAAGGGTTGGGTACGTCTATAAATTGGGTAAGTACGTTAAAACGCTTCGCCACCAGTTCCATCAGGGCCAGCACGCCAGCCGTTTCCGAATTGTAATGCCCAAGCGCAATACAGTTGATATGCCCTTCGCGGCACCATTCCTGCGCGGGTTCGTCCAAAATTCCGGTAACGTATAAATCGGCCTTTTGGGCAATCGCCTGCGGCAGCAAATCGCCCGCGCCGCCGCTGACTACGGCCACCGAACCGATTTCTTTCGGGCCGTACGATAATACGGACGCTTTCGTCCGGCAGAAGCTCTCCAACCGGCCGACCAGCTCGTCCAACGGGGCGTTTACCACGCCCGAAAATCCAATCGTCTGGCCGTGATATTCCCCAAACGGCTGTACGCGTTCAGCTTTCAGCGCGCGCATCAGGCAAGCATTATGCCCCACTACGGGGTGTTTATCAAGCGGCAAGTGATAAGCGGCCAGATTTAAATCGTTTTTTAAGAGGAAAGCCAACCGCTCGCGGAAAAGTCCCGTAATGGGCTGTTCTTTCCCCCACAAAAGGCCGTGATGTACGACGGCGAGGTCCGCCCCCGCCGCACGGGCTTTGCGAAAGAACTCCAGCGAAGCCGATACGCCAAACGCAATACTGCCCACGCGCGGAGTACCCGCCACCTGCAGGCCATTGCGGCTGGCGTCCGGAATACGGGCAATGTCCAAATACGTATCTAAAAAGTGAATAACGTCTTCGCAATTAACCATAGATTTATGTTATCATTTTATAAGGATGAAAAGAATTCTTTTTTTGCTGATTTTCCCCCTATTTTTGTCTATAAGCAATATTTGCGCCGCCATTCCCGCAGCGCTTTATCTGCCCGCTCAGGCACAACAGCTTGAAAAAGGCCCCGCCATTACCGTCCAATATCCGCACGAAAATATGACGGTGGCGCGCGGAGCCAAAAAGATTTTTATCTTCGGCCAAGTTACGCTTCCCCCGCCCGTAAAACTAGATATCAACGGCGAAGAAATCCCCGTCCGCCCAAACGGCGCTTTTCTGGCTTTTTTGCCCGTGCAGAGCGGCGCGTTTGAATTTGTGCTGACGGCTTCCAACGGCAGTGAAATACTGCAAGCCGTCCGCCGGATTACAGTCCCGGGGGCGGACATTCAAGATTTTTCCGACAAAGCCGAATTCGATTCCGAAGAAATCTTCCCCCAAAAACCCGTGGAACTGGCGGCGGGAGACACCGTCAGCCTCTATGCGCGCGGCACCGCCGGCGCCTCCGTAACCGTTACGCTTTCGGGGTTAAAAGACGGTAAGAATCTGCCGATGAAAGAGGACGTTTCGTCCCCCGGGTCGTACCGGACCCAATACGTTATTTCCCCAGACCAAAAACCCAAAACGGCGAAAATTACCTACCGGATGAAAGACGGCCCCGACGGTTCGTCCGCCAAAATTACCGCGCCGGAAAAGCTGAAAGTGCTTTCCGCCAAAGATCCTTTTACCCGCGCAACAATCATCAACGACGGCATAAAATTGCGTAAAATCCCCACCCCGCGCGAGAACTTATATCCGTTCTACCGTGCATACGGGAGCGTTCTCATCAATGGGAGAATGAACGGACAATACCGCATTGCGCTAAACGACAGGGAATCCGCGTGGCTCGAACAAACCAATTTTAAAACGGAATCCGCCCGAGATTATACGCCGAACCGGATTACGCAGCTGCGTATGAATACGGCGGATGATAAAACGCGGTTTGTTTTTCACGGGGAGCGGAAAATCCCCATCAGCGTACACGAATATAATGACCGCCTTGAATTGGCCTTGTATTACACGGACCAATTTGATGAAAATTTCAGTATGGACGCTACCAGCCCGCTGGTGGAAAACATTGTATGGTCCCAACCCGCCAAAGATACGCTGCTGTTTAAAATTTATTTCAAAAAAGGCGCCGCGCCGTGGGGGCATGCTTATGATTTTGAAGAAAACAATCTGGTGTTGGATTTAATCCACACCCCCGTTTTAACGCCGACGCCCGACAAACCGCTTGCCGGCGCGCGGATTTTGATTGACGCGGGCCACAGCCCCCGCCGCCAGCCCCCGTACGACGGAGCCGTCGGCCCTACGGGATATTTGGAATACGAAGCCAATCTGGCCTTGGCCGAAGAATTAAAACCGCTTTTGGAACGGGAAGGCGCCACCGTGCTGATGACGCGCGAAGGCTCTAACCGCAAAAGCCTGCAGGAGCGGTACAAATACGCGCTCCAAGAAAATGCGCATATTTTTGTCAGCCTGCATTACAACGCTTTGCCGGAAACGGTCAATCCGCTCTCTCGCGCGCGCGGATTTTCGGTATATTATAATTATCCGCACAGTTTCCGGCTGGCCCAGTCTGTTTACGATGCCTTTACCAAACGGGTCAATTTGCCGGACAACGGAATGATCGCCAACGACGTGCTTTTTATCCCGCGTATTCCGCAAATGCCCAGTATTTTAGTGGAAAACGCCTATATTATTCTGCCGGAACAGGAAGAAATGGCGCGCAGTAAAAAAGGCAGGGAGCCCTTGGTGCGCGCGTTATACGAAGGCATTATGAATTTTTACGGAGCCGAGCCCCGCCCGTCTAAAAAAACCGCCAAACGCCGCGCATTTCGCAAACCGATGAAAAAAGCGATACTGCTGCCCGTTAAATCGTCCGCAGAAAAAACCGCAAAACACAAATGAAAAACACTCCGCAAAAAACGGAGCGTTTAGGTTACCCAAAAATTTTCTAAAAACGAATACCGGCGCGAACGGACGCTTCGGCTTCCCAACGGGAAGTCAAATACGAAATCCGGCCCAGTTCCGCACTCGTGTTATAAATACCGCGCAGTTCAAGCCCGACAAAACACGCATCGGCCACGTCGGTTTCTATCCCAACGCCGAACGCAAAATAAGCGGATTTTTTGCTTTCTGTAAGTCCCACGGAATACTCTGCTTTCCGACGGTTTACCCCTGCCGCCAAGATGCCGTAAGATCGGGTGGCCGTATCGCTGGCGGCCACAAATTTTGCCGCCGCCCCAAAGTGAAACACTGTATATTTGTCCACCAACGGACGACCGCTGGTTGGGAAAAACCACGTTCCCTCCGGCCCGACGCCAAACCAAGGCGTCAAATAATACAGTGCGCGGGCGGATACGCCGCCTTGCAAATTAAGCAACCGTTCGCCGTCGGTTTCTTGCAGGGGAGAATACGCTCCGGTCAGCCCCAGAGAAACCTCCCACGGGAAAATAACGGAAGGTTCTTGGGGATAGTAACCGCTGCCGGCGGTATAAATTTGAGAGAACGCAAAGGCAGGAAAGGAAAACAATAGACAAACCAACAACGCAAATTTTTTCATATTGTATATTGTAATAAGATGTCCGGCGGCGAATAAATACTGCAATAGGGTTAGAATAAAAAGATGACAAACGATAATGAAATTTTTATAACAAAAGTATCCTGACTTATTGAAGGAATTTGTTAGTAAAAAAATAAGCCTTAAACGCGGCTTATACACCATTTGATTCTGTTTTTGGAACCGTATGCGGAATACGGTGCGCTTTTGGGATACCAAAGGCATAAGAGAAGTCCAAAAACAGTCGTTTTTAGGCACGAAGCAAACGGACTAATTACCCGTTTGTTTCGTGCTGAGTGTTTCCCGCCGTATTTTATACGACGGGAAACCACGGCTGTTACTTTTTGGGTTACTTCTCTTAGCTCAAATATAACAGCCGTTTTTATTTGCCCGAAAACAGAACAAGGAGAAAAAAGATGAAGAAATCGGGCTTTACACTAATTGAATTATTAGTGGTGGTACTCATTATCGGTATTTTGGCGGCAGTAGCATTGCCGCAGTATGAAAAGGCGGTGGCAAAAACGAAAATGTCTACCCTAATTCCAATGGTGCGGGGATTAAAAGACGGTATGGAGATGTACTACCTGTATAACGGAGCCTATTTACAAGAAGTGTCGCCTTCCGAAGAATACGCCTTTGATATAGACATGTTTTCCGGCTGTACGGCCTCCAATACATTAAGTTGGATTCGCTGTCCCGAAAAGTCTTTAGTATTTGACCGCTTGGATTGCACCAAACAAACGGTAGCAGGCACAAACACAAAAGAACATGTGGCTTATTTGATGTGGCTGGACCATTCCGAAAAACCCGGAGAAATACGCTGTATTGCCGAAGAATCAAACCATACAGCCAATTCGGTATGCAAATCTATGGGAGGAACCGTGGTTTCCGGCGAAAGTTATTGTATGTCCGGGCAAGTAGGCAAAAGCGTAACAATTTATAAATTGTAAAGGAATTTAGATACGCCGCCCGGAACGCAACGCGCGTCATTTGCCGCTTCGGCTTTTCACTCTGCTCAAACAAAAACATCGCTCCGGCTTTCAAGTCCTGGACGCAAGCAAAGCAGTTTGCTTGCTTGGACATAAAAATTTAACCCTGCCGTAAAGGCAGGGTAAATTTTACTGCGCCCACCAGGACTTGAACCTGGAACCCACCGATTATGAGTCGGTTGCTCTAACCGATTGAGCTATAGGCGCTCAATCTTTTTTTATTATAACAAAATTAGTGCACTGTGTGGAATGAAAAAGAAAAAGTTTCCCTTTTAAAAAAAATGTGCTAAAATATTTATGTTAATCCGGGATGGTGTAATGGTAACACGGATGCCTCTGGAGCATTAATTCTAGGTTCGAGTCCTAGTCCCGGAACCAGATTTCAAACCGCCTTTTTTGGGGCGGTTTTTTTGTTCAGGGAAGCAGACCGACTGCTTGGTCTGCGGCTAGGACGAGAAAGCCGGAGCCCGTATTACGACCGTACGGGATGACGGCATAAAATCCCAGCTGCACCGGAAAAATTTTTTATTTCACCGCTGGCCTTAAAATGGATACCACCAACATCGCCTGCCGGTAATCGGTTTTTTCCTGCTCGGAAAGTTTTTCATTTTTTTCCAACAATTCAGCCGCCGTTTCCCCTTTTGCCGTCTTCATATCCGGATCGGCGCCTGCACGCAGCAGCGTTTTAATGACCGCGGCGGTATTATTCCGCGCAGCCAACGTAAGCGCCGTCTCTCCCTGCGCATCTGCCAAATTTACATGAGCACCGCCGGCAATTAGTTCTTCCGTTACCGCCGAAAACAAATTATATTTGGCTGCCCGCATTAAAGCCGTTCGGCCTTGTTTGTCCGACAAATTTGCATCTGCTCCGGCGGCAAGCAACTGTTGTACGGCTTCAGCATTTTGCGCATGGCGCGCGGCGTAAAACAGCGCGGTGCGTCCGGTTTTATCACGTGCGTTGACATTATCGGCACGTTTGATAAGTTTCCGCGTTACCTTCAAATCCGCATGTTCCTCTAAAGAACGCATCAAAAGCGTAGCGCCGCGCTCGTCCATATCCCGTCCGTGGTAACGGTAAAACGCTCCCGCACCCACCAAAACTAAAACAATCAAAACCCAAACCGTGTATTTCTTCATATTATTTTATTGTATCATTCTTATCCGCGCCTGCAAATGCCGCAATTTGGTAAAATATTGTTAATACTAATATTGAGGTTTTACGATGTCTACTGAAAAAACACAACAACCGCAGCACAATAACGCGCTGAACGAAATCATCGCCCAGCGTTACGCCGAAGTGGAAGAAATCCGACAATTGGGAGTGGCCCCTTATCCCAACCGCTGCGAAAAACAAATTTCCTGTTTGGAAGCCAAAAATTCCGACGAAGGCGCCGAAGCCGTTACCGCCGGACGCTTGGTACAGCTGCGCTTAATGGGCAAGGCCGCGTTTGCGCACTTGCGCGATTTTTCCGGCCGCGTACAACTCTATATCGCCAAAGACCAGCTGGGCGAAGAACCTTACGCTTTCTTTAAAAAACACATAGCAGTGGGAGATTTCGTCTCTGCTGCCGGACATATATTCGTAACAAAAACGGGCGAAAAAACCATTAAAGTAACCAAACTGACGCTGCTTTCCAAAGCGATCCGCCCCATGCCGGAAAAATACCACGGGTTACAAGACACCGAAGTCCGATTCAGAAAACGCCATTTAGATTTAATCGCCAACGAAGAAGTAAAAGATATCTTCATCAAACGCGCCAAAATTATTTCCTCCATACGCCGCACGCTGGACGAAAAAGGTTTCTTGGAAGTGGAAACGCCGATTCTAAACCCGTCCTCCGGCGGTGCGATTGCACGTCCGTTTGAGACGTTTCACAACGCACTCAAAATGCCGCTTTTTATGCGTATTGCGCTTGAACTGCACCACAAACGCTTAATTATCGGCGGAATGGACCGGATTTACGAAATCGGACATATGTTCCGTAACGAAGGTATCGATACTACCCACAACCCCGAATTTACCATGATGGAACTGTACCAAGCGTACGGAGACGTCAACACAATGGCAGATTTGTTTGACGAAATTTTAGGAAACGCCGCAAAGGCTATCGGGGTGGAAAAGGTAAATTTCCGCGGTTACGAAGTGGATTTGCGCCCGCCGTACAAACGCCTCTATATTCCGCAAGCATGGCAGGAAAAATTCGGCCGCGATATCCACGAAGTGTTAAACGGCCGCCAGTTCAACCGCGCTAAACTGGAAGAAGTCGCCCGCGAACAAGGCGTTAAATTCAGTGCCGACGATTCCGACTCCGCCATTTTTGATGAACTGTTCGAAGGCAAGCTGCTGGCTGATTACCACAATCCGGTCATTGCGCTTGATTATCCGACGGCCGTCAGCCCGTTCTCCAAAACCAAACCCAACGATCCGGAACTGGTGGAACGCTTTGAAGTGTTCGTGAACGGACAGGAACTCGGCAATGCATACACCGAATTAAATGATCCTGCCGATCAGTTGGCCCGCCTGAAAGACCAAGCCGCCGCCAAAGCGGTTGCCAAAGGCGAGGACGCCGAAAACGCCGACATTTTGGACGCCGATTACATTGAAGCGATGGAAAGCGGTATGCCGCCGACGGGCGGAATGGGCATCGGCATTGACCGTATCATTATGATGCTGACCGGACAGGACTCTATCCGCGAAATTATCCTGTTCCCCACGCTTAAAAAATTAGACGAAGAAAAATAAAATTTAGACGCAAAAAAGCCCCGCTTCACCGCGGGGCTTTTTGATAAACAAGCTTGGTTAATCCGCATAGTAACACGCCGCGTATTGTCCTCCGCATACACAGATATTTCTGTAATCCGAAGTGTATTTTGTAAATCCTAGTTCTTTACAGGAAGTTCCCGTACAAGTACGATACCCTTTGGTGGAATGTATACCTAAATTAAAATCATATGATCCGCCGCCCTGCCAACGAGCCTCAACTTCGCTTTGCTTATCAGTTTGCGAGCATACAATATATCCGCTGTATCTAAAATTTTTGGAATCCTTTACGTCAATTGCCAATATTTCACTGGGATTCGTCATATACTCATGTCGGGCATCTGGATTTTCCAAACAATACGCGGCTACTGCCGTATTAATCGTTTTTAAGTTCGACCACGCTTCCGCCGTACGGCTTTTAAGCACCGCTTTTTGGTATTGCGGGAGAGCAACACTCGCCAAAATACCGATAATTAAAACGACAACCAACAGTTCAATCAAGGTAAAACCGGTCTTACTAGGTCCTGCGCCAACGGCCCGTTGGGGACGGTAAAACGTAAAAATATCTCCGTTATCGTCACCCTGAAACCCTGCGGGCCGCCGTTTCAGGGGCCATCCGCACGACTGCATTTTATGAACAACTGGATTCTGAAATAAATTCAGAATGACGGCAAATAAACTTTTCATTTTATTTCTCCTGTCAAAAAAGTCATCCCGAAAGGTTTCCAAGCAAAATTTACCGCTTTTAACAAAATAAACCATAATCGGAAGATCCCATACAGAAACACTACGGGATGACCCCAGTTTATCAAAAAAAAAAACAATACAAGCCCTCCCAAAAAACTCCGCTCAAATAAAGTACAATATACCTATGAAATTTGAACGATTTATTGCCGTGCGCTACCTTACGCGCCGCCAAGGGCTGTTCGCCTTTATCACCACACTGATCGGCGTGGCGGGCGTCAGCGTGGGCGTAGCCGCGCTTATTACCACTTTATCCGTTATGAACGGCTTTCAAACCGATATTAAAGACAAAATCATCGGCGCGCAAAGCCATATCCTCGTTTTCGGGCAGATGAGCAAGAAAACGTATCCCGAAAAAATGAAACAAATTGAACAAATCCCCTTGGTGGAAGCCGCCGCGCCGCATATTTACGGGCAGGGAATCATCACGTATGCTGGGCAAAGCTTGGGGCTTGTCGTACGCGGGCTGGATCCGGAACAGGAAAAGAAAATCAACACGTTGGCGGACTCGCTGACGGCGGGAACTTTTAACCCCAAAGACTGGGCGCAAGATGCGCCGCCGCCGCTCGTCTTAGGCACGGAACTGGCCGCCAATATGGGAGCGGACATCGGCGATGACGTAGTGCTGATTTCCCCCCAATCCATTTCCACCTCGGCGGGGATGTTTCCTAAAATGAAAAAATTCCGCATAAGCGGACTCCTTCGTACCGGATATTATGAATTTGATAATACCATTGCCTATACGCTTCTGCCGCATGCCAGCGATTTTTTAGGTCTTAAACAAGGCGTAACAGGAGTGGCTGTAAAACTGAAAGATATTAACAAAGCCGACGAAGCCGCACGGGATATCCAAAACGCCATTGGCTACGGGTATTCCGTACGTACGTTCGCACAGATGAACAGCACGTTATACGCCGCCTTAAAACTGGAAAAAACAATGATGTTTATTATTCTGTTCCTCATTATCGGCGTAGCGTCGCTGAACATTGCGGGAAACCTGATTTTGCTCGGTACCGAAAAACTGCGCGATATCGGTATTCTGCGCGCCATCGGCGCAAGCCCGAAGCTTATCCGTAAAGTATTTTTGTGGGAAGCAATGGTTATTGCTACATTGGGTATCGTGCTGGGATTGCTGTTGGCGTGTTTATTGTGTTGGATTATCGCCACGTTTCAAATTGTGGAACTTCCCGGGGATATTTATTACTTAACTAAAGTGCCGGTACGTATGCTGTGGGGCGATGTGCTGGCCGTCGTGGGCGGGAGTTATTTAATCTGCTTTGCCGCGGGACTGTATCCGGCGGTAAAAGCGTCGCGCGTACACCCCACGGACGCTATCCGCTACGGGTGAGAATACTATGATAGAACTTGTACACTTAACCAAAATTTACGGCCAAGGCCAAGAAAACCTGTGCGTGCTGGAAGACGTTTCGCTGACGATCAGACGCGGAACATTTACAGTGCTTTTAGGCCCCAGCGGTTCGGGCAAAAGCACGCTTTTAAACTTAATCGCCATGTTGGACGCGCCCACCTCCGGCAAAATTCTCGTAGACGGAATTGACGTTACCGCCATTAAAAGCGAATCCGCGCGGTCGGATCTGCGTCTTAAAAAAATGGGATTTGTATTCCAGTTTGACGGCCTGCTGCCCGAATTTTCCCTCTTGGAAAATGTGGATATGCCCGCCCTGATGCGCGGAACCCCCAAGCCCGAAAAAGCGCGGGAACTGTTGGAAAAATTCGGCTTAGGCAAAATGACAGACAAACTGCCGGCAGATTTATCCGGCGGGGAAAAACAGCGCGCCAGTATCGCACGCGCGTTACGCAACGAACCGCCGATCTTGCTGGCAGACGAGCCCACGGGCAACCTTGACGCAGCGCGCAAGATCCAAGTGTTTGAAGATTTTGCCCGTATGAGTAAAGAACACGGGCTGACCACCGTTATGGTCACACATGATATGCACGCCTCCGAATACGCAGACGACGTATTTCAACTTGAAAACCGCAAACTGGTAAAAATCAAATGAAAAAAACGCTTTTGTTGGCGCTCCTGTTGGCGGGCGCCGCTTTAAATGCCCCTGCCCGCCAAGCGCAAAAACCGTTCTTTCCGGCCGACAACTCCGCTGACCGATTGGATACTTACGATGAACTTTACCAAAAAGAACAACGCAAAACAGCCAAACGCCGTTTTAAACAGCTTCGCGCCGAGGTACGCGGCGGTTACGCCGAATCCGCCAGAGAACTGGCGTGGGCCTATTATCGCGGCGAAGGTGTAAAAAAGAACGATAAAAAAGCCTATAAATATATGCAAAAAGCCGCACAAGCGGGAGATGCGGGCGCCGCCGTTATGCAAGGGGTTATGCTGGCGCACGGCAAAGGAGTCCGCCAAAACCTGCCGCTGGCCTGCGCGATTTTTAAGGAGCTTGTCCAAAACGATAATCCCCACGCAATGTTCCAACTGTACCGGTTGGCAAGCGGCTGCTCCGTTTCTGACGAAGAACAACAACGAATGTTAGACACGTCCGCCCGACGCGGCGTTGCTCCCGCATTATATGAAACAAGCCTTTTGACCTCCAACGACCCCGAACAAGCCTTCCGGTATATGGAACAAGCCGCCCGCTTGGAATACCGCCCCGCACAATATGCGCTGGCCCGAATGTTCGAGGCCGGAAACGGTACGGAAATAAACCCCGCCAAGGCATTTGATTATATGCTGCTGGCCGCCAAACAAAACCTTCAAGAAGCACAGTGGCAAACCGCCCAATGGTACGAAGCGGGATACGGCGTCAAAAAGAGTCTGCCGCTGTCGTTTCACTGGACAAGAAACGCTGCCAAAAACGGTGTAAAAGAGGCGCAAAAAAGACTGGCGGAAATGTACCGTACCGGCTACGGCGTGCCCGTTAATGCGGGGCAAGCCCGCAAGTGGGAAAAGAAAGCCGCCGCAAATGAACAAACTGCCGTCCGCCAAACTAAGGAGGAATTTTATTAATGCAAACCTTTCATCCCGTTGCGGCGGGAATATTGCTTTTATTAGCCTCCGCAACAGTACTGGTGTTATACACACGCTTCCGTAATCCGTTCAAACAAATTCTCCGCCACGCCCAGGCGGGCGAAGCGGACGCACAGTACCGTTTGGGCGTACTGTATTACCAAGGCATACACGCGCCGAAAAATTACGAACAGGCGTTTTTTTGGTTTCAAAAATCCGCCGAAAACGGTAACGCCCGCGCCATGACGGCTTTGGCCGGACTTTATAATGCGGGGCAAGGCTGCCGCAAGAATGAAACCCAGGCCTTCCGCAGCTACCAAACCGCCGCCGACTGGGGCGATTTGGAGGCCCGAATCAATTTGGCCGTCTGTTACCTGCAAGGCATCGGCGTCAGTAAAAACGAATCCGCAGGATTTGAAATCATGAAAGCCGCCGCAGATGACCACAGCCCCCTTGCCCAATTTCTAACAGCAGATCTATATGAGCGCGGATTTGGGGTGGAAAAGAATGACACTTTGGCGTTAAAATACTATATTTTAGCGGCCAAGCAAGGAGAACCGCGTTCCAAGGAAAGAATTAAAAAATTAAAAGCAAAAAAATAAACGGTTACGGAATTGATTATTTGTAACGCCCCGATTTTACTCGGGGCGTTACAAACCGTATATAACGTCTTAATACACTAAGGACGATGAGGGGGCAGTTTCATCAGGCAAGAGCTCGTTTGTATCCGTTTCTGTGGGTGTAGTTTCTTCGGGCCCCTGCGCATTCCCATCTGTTTTCATGGAAAGTATAAGTACTTTTTGAAAAAGATTCCAATTCTGATCCTGTTGCGCTTTCTCCTCCCATTGCATCTCAAACTCCCATATTTTAAGCTGCATCTCTTCTAGCGTGCTTGAAGAACGATATGCTTCTTCAATCCCTGCACGCCATTCGTTCAAAAGAGGGGAGATATTTATATGAAACTCTTTTGCCAGATTTTCTAACTCATTAATCTGTATTTGAGAATTCACCAGCACTGCTTCCCGTTTAAATTGATTATAGCGGGCAGATACTTGCGGGTCATCTACGGCAATACCTTTTTTCTGGAGCGTTTTCAAATCCGACAAAACGGATTGATAAATCTGATTTATCGGATTGAAAAGCGTTGCGTGCTGCTGTTCATCATAACCCCTCTCATATAGAGCGGTTACCGTATAGTACCAATTTTGATTCACCACAGTAAACAAGTCATTAAAGTTGAGTTCGTTGATTTTCAACTCAATTTCTTGACTCAACTGCATGAGCTTGACATTAAAATCTTCCCACGCGGCCAGAATCAGGTTATACTTCTCCACAAGCTCACCTTTGCCACGATATATCTGATTCACTTTTTCTGTGCAAGAATTAATTAACTGAGTTATTTTCCTATTCTCACGCTCAAAATTTCCGGCTTTCATTTGCTGTTTTAAGAGCTTAAAAGTCTTTTCGTTGTCTTTACGGACTTTCTCTAATTCCTCTATAACCTGGGCATATAGCTGATCTACGTTATTTTCCGCTACACTCTCTTGATATTTGCGCACCATACGGTTGATTCTCAACTGATTCGCCTCTATTGCCAAACGTGACACTACACCTTCATTTCTAAACGGCGGTTGGACAATTCCTGTTTTCGAAAGAGAATTCTGCACGCCCAAAGCAAGAAAACCCAAGCTAGCCCCTTGAGCAGGAGGTTCCGCAGCGGCACTCACGTCACTCAGCACGGATATATCAGACGGCACAATTCCTTGTTCTTCGAGAAATGCAAGATTCTTTTCTACAGAGTTTGCATCTTCTTCCAACAGTTTAGGATCATACGCGTCCCCGAATTGTTTCTTGGAGCGTTCTACTTCTTCACGAATATTCTCATCCACATATCCCTGGAAAGGTCCACTCAACAACATATCGGTTACATTCATTCCGCCAAAGAAGGTGGTATTTTCAACTAAACGGCCCGTCCAGCGCTGTGAGAGTTCATAGGGAAATCCCAACACCCCAGTCTGCCCCGTACGCGATAAATGCACGCTCAACTGTTCCGGAACAGCACCCCAGTTTTCCGCGCTGAAACCAAGTCCTGTGGATACCGGTGAAAAGTCAGCCGGCACTTCTCCCATATTGCGCGTAATTGCCAAAGATACCCCTTCCGGAGATTTAGGCAGCACAATCACGGAACTGGTAGAAGCTGACGATGCTAACTTGGCGTCATAGGCGGCACGGCTAGCCGGGTTTTTTAACGCGGAGTAAGCATTATTTAATTGTTTTGTCCACTCTTCACTTCCCATTCTGTCCGGATGCGCTTCAAGTACCTTTTTCTTGTATGCCCGCTTGATTTCTTTTTGTGTGGCATTTCTGCTTATCCCCAACAATTCATAATAATCGGGTACGACCTCTTTACCTGCCGCTTTCAAGCCATCGCCCAATTGCATAAATTCTTGTTGATTAATACGCACCCAGCCCGAGTCGGTATATTTCCAATAATCAAAAACACCTTTTCCGGTCTCTTTTGCCGCATCTTTTTGAAAAGCGCGGGCCGTCGCCCCCAACACACGTTTTTCATCGTAGATTTGGCCGGCAAAAGTTTGATAGCCGAATAACGGTTTAAGGCCGGCGTTCCACCATGAAGAAAAGGGTCTTAACGGTTCAAAAGCAGTCACTTGAGACAAGCGTCGTCCATCCTGCATACGGGCATTACGCATTAAATAGCGCCAGTCATCCCAGCTGCGAATACCAAATCTTAATCTTTCGGCTTTTGCACCCGACAGCGTTGCGGTATAAAAATTAAATCCGGGGCGATGTGCGGATACCGTCCATTCTTCTACGGGAGCGAGCTCTTTGCCCCACCAGCGGCGGTTGCGGAAACTCCGCATAGAATTTATAGGAGACATAGCCAATTCTTCCGCTGTAGTATACGACGGCTTATTCCACCAAGTTCGGAGCCTGCCCCACCAGCCCTGATTGGAAGCAGAGGAGACACCTGGTGCAGCTGATAAAGAAGGCGTGCTGAAAGCCGCAGACGAAGCCGGCAGCGGAGCTAAACGCAGGGCATTGGCGGGCGCTGCACCGGCCCCCGCAGCATTCTCTGCGGCAGTGATGGGCTTTCTCACTTTTTCCATACGGGCGGCAGCTACTGTTATTCCGTTCTCAGGCAGAACACGAGACAGGTTGGCGTAGCGGCTCCCCTTTAAGATTTCAATACTAAAGCTGAGTGAACGCCGGCCTTTATTGGCATTCAAGGCCGCACGGGTTGCTTTTGGCAGCGCCAACATAGCCCCCCGTGTTACACGGTAAGCTCTGGCCAACAAAACAAAGACTTCTGCGCCAATAACCCAAATCAGCACTTCTGCCGCAAATGTTAAGATTCCCATATCTAAATCGTTTTTTGCTTTATGCGGATTTTTCCCGTTGTACAGACTCATTTCAATCCACTCGCCATTTGATTTACGACCCGCTCCATAAATTGTCCTCGGGGTACGTTCGCCGGCACCCCAGCCGTTACCATTATATTTCCAAGCCTCCAGCAGCAAAGGCGAATTAAGCGGACGCAAACGGGGAATTTCATTATATGTATTTTTAATTGTACTCAAGCCGCTCTTCGTCCGTGTAATATCGTGGTACAAGACCGGATCCCAGTCCGGATGTTCCAGTTTCAAATCAGCATTGGCAATCCTGTTGTAGATTAGCGCCAGTTTATCAGACAGCATCTGCATTTGGCTGAGGTCCAACCCGTACGTTTCATAATCGGCGCTGTTCAACGAAGCATAAATATCTACCGTACGGGCGGCAACGGACAGTTGGGTGCCAAGAGGAATCGTAACCACCCTGTGAAATAATGCTGGAGCAGTAGGCGCCAAACTGTTTTGCTTAACCTGCTCCATTGTTTTCTGCCGTTCCTCTTCGGGTTGCTGCTGTATAAAAGCGCTAATGGATTCTAATGCAAAAATGCGCGTAGGCAAAGAATATGTGTCCGGATCAGTAAAAGACACCAATAAACGTACCGTCTCTATATCTGTTGGAAGAGACGCGACGAAAGAAAACTGAAGATGTTCGCGAATCGTTTGAAAAACAACATTTAAAGCGGTGGTATAGTTCTGCAAAAACTTAGTAGATTTAGGCCCCTCATCAAAAATACGAACAATGCTTTCTATTGTTTTTGGTTGGTACAGAATGGCCGCTGTTACAGCAAACTCCGTCCACAGCGACATCTTGGAATACGCACTACTATTTTCCTTAGGGTCTTTAGCGTGCAGCTTGTCAATTTCCTGCACAAAGCTCTGCATTATTTGATTATACAGATCGGAAGAGAAATACTGAAAGATCTGCGCTTCTCCGTCAGCTATGCTCCACGTTGCATCCGTTCCTTCCGGCCCTCGTCTTGCCAACAAAGGATTTTCCTTTCCGATACGTTCGTAGTACTGATTCACCTTCAGCAACAAGATCCGCAAAGTACCGATAGTCTGCATTTCTTCGACGCTCATTGCCTCAATAGATTGCTTCTTATTTTCAAGCGATCTTAAGCGGAAAATAGCACGCAACTGCAATTCAAGCAAATCCATTGTTTCAATTACATTTAATTGGCCAGAGTCCAACGTATTACCCATAACCTCAGCCACCACAATAGAAAAATTCAATTTGTCAGGAGTTCCCGGAAGTGGATCCAAGTATAACATCAGGTTTTCCCACGATTCTTCCGCTTTCGTAATACGGGTAATAAACTCGTCGGTTTCTCGTTTTTCGTCCTCCTTCGTTTTCTGCATCATGTACCCTTCATATTTAGGATTAATGAAGCAGGTATCCGGCAGGTACTGGGACGGCACCGCATCTTTATCTAGAGTATGAAGATCCGGCAAGCACTGAGGAAGCTCTTTCAAGAGATCTTCCCTCTCTGCCAACGACAAGGAAGAAACTGAAGCAGAGGGAAGCCTATGCAGTTCAATTAATATCGGATACAATTCAAACACATCTTTTGCGTTCGCATATTCTTCCTTTAAGCGCGCCAGCTGTTGCTTTGGATCCGCCCGCGATTCACCTACGGTTTTTTGAACTCTGTCTGTAAGTTCATCCAAATCGGTACTCAAAATCGTCCAATCCGGATCGTGAATGGTAAATGTTTTTTGGGCTAACAAATCCGTAGGAGCGAGAATGGTAAATGTAAAAACCAGAGCCATTATACGGCTTAACCATGCCATAGAAAACCTCATAATATATATAAAAGTCTTTCTATTTATTATAGCTGTTTTTACACAATTTCCCAGGAGAAAAAAGCCCTATTTCCATATAGGCCGAAAGTCCTATATAAAAAAGCCAAGGGTCCGGCAAAGCGGACCCTTGGCCTTCAAGCAAAAACACCTATAACAACTTCGAAGCCAAATCCGCCAGACGGCTGCGTTCCGTTTTGGTAAACGTAATATGCCCGTAGGATTTTTGGCCTTTCAAGCGGTCTACTAAATAGGTAAGACCGTTGGATTCCACGTCCAAATACGGCGTATCGATTTGGTATGGGTCTCCGGTAACAACGACTTTCGTCCCCTCGCCCGCGCGCGTTAAAATCGTTTTCATTTCGTGCGGGGTAAGGTTCTGTGCGTCGTCTACAATGATGTATTGATTCGGCAGCGAGCGCCCGCGCATATGCGTAACGGAGGCAATTTCGATTTTGCCGCTGTCCAACAGATAATGCGCTTTTTCTTCGCCTTCTTCCGGATTTTTACGGTCGGCCAAAAACGCCAAGTTATCGTAAATAGCCCCCATCCACGCTTCCAGTTTTTCTTCTTTTGTACCGGGCAGGAAACCCAAGTCTTTACCCACGGGCACAATCGAACGGCACACCACCAGGCGGCGGTACGCGCTTTCGTCCATAGTGCGCTGCAGGCCGGTAGCAAGCGTGATCAGCGTTTTACCCGTTCCGGCGGTACCGACCAGGGTAACGATATCCAAGCTGTCGTCCAACAAAAGTTCCATGGCAAAGCGCTGTTCTTTGTTAAGCGGCTTAATCCCCCACGCGGCAGGCTCCTGCGCCGAAAGCGGACGGAGTACAAATTCTCCGTTATTGGCAATGCGTCCGATAGCGGATTTTTTGCTGCCGTCGTTTGTTTTCAAAATAATAAATTGGTTAGGGAAATACAGTTTGGGATCCACGGGAAGCCGCTTATCGCGGTAGAACGCATCAATTTCGGCGGAGGATACTTCCAGTTCGCTCATACCGGTATAGAGTTCATCCACATTTACTTTATCAGTCGTGTAATCCTGCGCCGAAAGCCCAAGTGCTTCAGCTTTCAAGCGCATATTGATGTCTTTCGTGACCACAAATACCGGCGCAGTGTTTTTTTTGTAAGAACCTTCTTTCTTGCTTAACGTATAGGCGATGTTTAAAATAGAGTTATCTGCCTTGTTAAACGACAAAGACGGCGGCAGAATATTCGGCCGGTCCAGCTCTATTTTAAGCGTACCGCCTTTAGGCAGTTTTACCCCTTCGTTCAGCCGCCCCTGTTCGCGCATTTCGTCGAGGGCGCGGGAAACCATACGGGCGTTCTTGCCGCGCGTATCGCTGGCACTTTTAAACGAATCTAATTCTTCAATAACGGCCATCGGGATAATAATGTCGTTATCCTCAAACGCGTGCAAACAATTTACATCGTGCAGCAGGACGTTGGTGTCCAAGATAAATGTTTTTTTCATAGTCGCCTCTCTGTGCGCCGGACGGCGCCGTTACTATTAGTATAGGTCTGTTTCCGACGAAAATCAAGGGATTCCCCCGCCGAAGGACTCCGGCTTGTGCATATTTTAGCATTAATTGGTATAAATATATATATGAAATACCTTTGCATACACGGACATTTTTACCAACCGCCGCGCGAAAACGCTTGGCTGGACGAAATTGAACTCCAAGAAAGCGCGGCGCCGTTTCACGACTGGAACGAACGCATCTGTGCGGAGTGTTATTCGCCCAATGCGTTGGCGCGCGTGCTCAACGACAAACAAGATTTAACCGAACTTACCAACAATTACGCCCGTATCAGCTTTAACTTCGGGCCTACGCTTCTTTCGTGGATGGAAAAGAAAGAGCCCGAAGTCTACCAGGCAGTTTTAGAGGCCGACCGCCTGAGCCGGCAGCGTTTCGGCGGACACGGCAGCGCGATTGCCCAGGCATACAACCACATGATTTTACCGCTCGCCAACGCGCACGATAAAGAAACGCAAATCAAATGGGGTATCGCCGATTTCAAAAAACGTTTCGGCCGCGAGCCGGAAGCGTTATGGCTGGCCGAAACGGCCTGCAACACCGAAACGCTGTGCACGCTTGCCGATAACGGGATGAAGTTCGTCATTTTAGCCCCAGGCCAGTGCGCGCGGGTGCGTAAAATCGGCGAAAATACGTGGAAAAACGTCGGCGCGGCAGTGGACCCCAAACGCGCGTACCAATGCAATTTACCGAACGGGAAAAAAATCGCGCTGTTCTTTTATGACGGCCCGATTTCGCAGGGTATTGCGTTTGCCGACACGCTTTCCTCGGGTGAAAAATTCGCTTCGCGCCTATTAGGTACATACAATACCGGAGACGAACCGCAGTTAATGCACATCGCCACTGACGGCGAAACGTACGGACACCATCAAAAATTTGCCGATATGGCGCTGGCGTACTGCCTTAAAAAAGTGGAAGAATCGCCGGACGTGGAACTGACCGTATACGGCGAATTTCTGGAAAAACATCCGCCGTTGTATGAAGCGCAAATCGTGGAAAATACGTCCTGGAGCTGCTTTCACGGCGTGGAACGGTGGCGGTCGGACTGCGGCTGCAATTCGGGCCGCGCGGGCTGGAACCAAAAATGGCGCGGACCGCTGCGCGCCGCGCTCGACTTTATCCGCGATGAAATGATTAAAACGTTTGAAACGGTCGGGGGCGAATACTTTAAAGACCCGTGGGCCGCACGCAACGATTACGTAGAATTAATGATGGACCGCAGCCTGGACGCGCAGCACCGCTTTTTCCTGCGCCACGCCACCGAAAAAGCGTGGGTGGACCGCACCACGGCCTTAATGCTGCTGGAAATGCAGAAAAACGCGCTGTTTATGTACACCAGCTGCGGTTGGTTCTTCGACGAAGTAAGCGGGCTTGAAACGGTGCAGATTATGCAGTACGCCGCGCGCGCGCTGGAACTCAACCGTGTGATTACGGGCACCGATTTGGAACCCGAATTTGTGGCAAAGCTCGCGCTGGCGCCCAGCAACATTAAAGAAATCAAAAACGGGGCCACGGCATACGAACGCTACGTAAAACCGCAGGCGATGCCGATGGAAAAAATCGCGCTGATGCACATCGTTACCCTGCTGGCGGACGAAACGGTCAATCCGCACCGCGCATACGAATGCGAAGTGCTTTCGTACGAACCCAAAAAACTGACGGCGCAGGGTGTATCGCTCTGCTACGGTTCGATTACGCTTAAATCCACCGTAACACTGGCGGAAAAAAATATACCGTTTGCCGTGTTCCGGCGCGGGGCGGCGGAATTTGTGTGCGCCGCGGGCGACAAAGGGGACCGCAACGCCCTTTTCGCGCGGATTGAAGAACTGTTCTCCACCGCCGATTACGAAGGACTGGCGGCGTTTCTTCGCGAAAATTTCGCCCAACACTATCCGCTGATTTCCATGGTGCCCGACGTGCGCCGCAAAGTAACCGACGTTACCCTGCGCGCCATGGACGAACAGACGGATAAAGAGTTTACCCGCATTTTTGAAACGCAATACCCAATCGTGCGCGGCCTGCAGTTAATCGGCGCGCCGATTCCCAAAACGTTCCTATCGGTAGCGGAGTTTGTGCTGTCGGCCGATTTAAAGGCGGAATTTCGCGCCTCGGACATTAACATAAACGCACTGGAAGAGTTAATGGAGGACGTTAAAACGCTGGGGATTGACGTCTACGGCGGCGCGGTGAAAGACGCGGTAACCGAAAAACTGACGTTTTTGGCGTTTTCGTTTGCGCGCAAACCGCAGGATACGGCCGCCGCACTCAAGTTGGTGGAATTTTTAAATTACGCCGACATCTTCGGCTTCAAGCCCGACACGGTCAAAGCACAGGAATTTGTGTTCTTCGGGCTGCGCGCATTAGGCGAAGATGCCAAGAAAAAAGACATTCTGCGCGCGCTGGCGCGGAAACTGAAAATCGCGCTTTAACCGAATTCGTTCCGAAAAAAACTCCCGAAACGGAAAACCGCTTCGGGAGTTTTTTGCCCTTATAACTTAATGCAACCCGCACTTACAAACGTGGTCTTTTTCAAAATTAGCCAGGCTTTCTTTTTCCTGCGGCTTGTATTCGCTGGTACGGCGGATAAGTTCGTCAAAATCAATCGTTTTGGACGGAAACATCGGGCCTTCCACACACGCAAAACGCACTTTTCCTTCTACTGTTACACGACAGCAGCCGCACATACCGGTACCGTCAAGCATAATGGGGTTCAGGCTGGAAAACGGTTCCATGCCCAGTTTGTCCATTAAGCGCGAGGTAAATTTCATCATCGGAATCGGCCCGATAATAAAACCGGCGGCGATTTTTTCGCCTTCGTCGTGCAGTTTTTGGATGGCGTCTGTCACCATTCCTTTCATGCCAAAAGAGCCGTCATCGGTGGTGCTGACGGTTTTGTCGCACAAAGCAGACATTTCCGGTTCCAAGATGAGCAAATCTTTCGTGCGCGCGCCGAGTACCGCAATCACGCGGTTTCCGGCTTCTTTAAACGCGCGGGCGATCGGGTACACTTCAGCAATACCCACGCCGCCGCCCACAACGGCCACCGTGCCGTAGTTTTTAATTTCCACGGGGGTGCCCAAGGGGCCGGCCACGTTCAAGAATTTTTCGCCTTGTTTGAACGAGTTAAACATTGCGGTCGATTTACCGATGGCCTGAATGATAACGGTAATGGTGCCTTTTTGCGCGTCCCAATCCACGAGCGTCACGGGTACGCGTTCGCCGCCTTCACGTCCGCGCAAAATAACAAACTGCCCCGCTTTGGCGGACTTGGCGATGAGGGGTTTATAGATAACGAATTTCACCACCACACCGCTTAAATTTTCCTTTACTAAAATGGTATTTTCTTCCATATTATTTTCCCTCAAGATATTTGTTAATGCGTCCGGCGGCTTCAATACCGTCCTTCATCGCCAAAAGCACCGTCGCGCCGCCGCGGATAATATCTCCCCCCGCATACACACCCGCAAGCGTCGTTTTGCCTTCCGCGTTGAGTTCCAGCACGCCGCGCTCGGTGGTTTTCAGTTCGGGAGTCGTTTTGGCGATAATCGGGTTGGGCTTCTGTCCGATAGCCACGATAATGGTGTCTACAGGCAGTACAAATTCCGATCCGGCGATTTCCACCGGCCGTCTGCGGCCTTTTTCGTCCGGCGCGCCGAGTTCGTTGCGCGTGCATTTCAGTCCCGCCACGTGCCCCGTTTCGTCCACCACTACTTCTTTAGGCGTTACCAGATATTCAAACACTACGCCTTCTTCCTTTGCGTGTTCCACTTCCGCCGCGCGTGCGGGCATTTCGGCCGCGCTTCTGCGGTAGGCCACCGTTACGCTGTCCGGCCCCAAACGCATGGCGCATCGGGCCGCGTCCATTGCGCTGTTTCCGCCGCCCAATACTACAACGCGCTTACCGATACGGATCGGCGTATCCGTATCGGGGAATTTATAGGCTTGCATCAAATTCACGCGCGTTAAAAATTCGTTTGCACTGTATACGCCCACGGCATTCTCCCCCGGGATGCCCGTCAGCGTAGGCAGGCCCGCGCCGGAACCGACGTATACGGCGTCAAATTCTTTCAACAAATCCGCAATTTTTTCCGTCGCGCCGACGAGTACGTCCGTACGGAATTTTACGCCCATCGATTTAACGGTTTCAATTTCGTGGTCAATCACTTCGCGCGGCAAGCGGAACGAAGGAATCCCGTAACGCAGTACGCCGCCGAACGCATGCAAGGCTTCAAACACGGTTACATCGTGGCCGGCACGCGCCAGTTCAGCCGCCGCCGCAATAGAGGACGGACCGGAACCGATACAGGCCACTTTTTTGCCCGTGGGAGCGGCACAGACCGGCGTTTTGAGAAGCCCTTCTTTGCGGGCGGTGTCAGCGGTATAGCGTTCCAGCTGGCCAATGTTGACGGAACCGAAACGGTCTTTTAAAATGCAGTTGCCTTCGCAGTGTTTTTCCTGCGGGCAGACGCGGCCGCAAATGGCGGGAAGCAAACTGGTTTCCATAATTTTGCTGACGGCTTCGCCGACTTTATCTTCTTTTAACAGCGCGATAAACGCCGGAATCTGGACGCCTACGGGGCAGTTGGCCTGACAACGCGGATTTTTGCAATTTAAACAGCGGTCTGCTTCGGCCAGCGCTTCTTCTTTGGTAAAAATCTGGGCAACTTCTTCGAAGTTGCGTTTGCGCACGGCGGGATCCAACTGTTTGCCGTTATGACGCGGTGCGGACGGATTAGGCATAATACATTCTCCTTACAAACTAATTCAAAAATACGATGGGCAAAAAATTATTTTGCCGTTATACTACCATAAATAGAGGGAATTTTCTTCCCGCTGTTTGTTGTACAATATATATATAACATTATAGCAAAGCAAAAGGAGGGGTATATATGTGTCATAAATGTCATTGCGGCGGAGCGGGTCTTGCCGCTTTTGTTTTTGGTGTGTTGGCCGGCGCGGCCGCCGGAGCCGCTGTTGGGTTGCTTTTTGCGCCCGCAAAAGGGGAAACCACCCGCCGGAAACTAAAAAAATTAGCTTCCGACGCGTACGAGGACCAGAAAGAATTTATTCTGGAACACGCGGGCGACTTAAAAGAAAAAGTGAAAGAACGCGCGGACGAAATGCGCGAAAAAATTTCCGAAAAAGCTTCGGACGTGCGCGAACGTCTGGCCGACGGAAAAGAAAAAGTAGCGAAAGAATTTGCCAAACGCAAAGAAGAATTTGCCGCCAAATTCAAAAAAGAAGAAGACAAATAAACGCTTTTTCAGGTTTTTTGCAAAAGGCTCCGTTACGCGGAGCCTTTTTTACGCAAAACCGTTATTATTTGACGTGAAGAAGCGTTCTCAAAATTATATTTCCCGCGTACTTACAGTTTGGGAATTGCCATCACTTTACCGCTGCCCGAACCGCCCAAAGATTTGCACAAATACACGCCAAGTTTACTGTTATACATTACCACACATTGATCGTCGTCCCAAGTAAAGATACGCTGTACAACCACATGCGGCGAATAATAAAAATCAAGCCGCCAACCGCCGTCTTGTTGTAACACATAACGGATATTTTTACTCGGATAACTGACCTGCGTAAAATTTTCCCCTTTTTCGACGGTTCCGCCGGACGGCAGCGTCACGTCCAGCGAGTCCAAATCCGCAGTATAGGTTCCGTTGGCAATTTTATATACCTCTTCGGCGTTGACGATACTTTTCCCCACAAGAAGCCCCTCGGCCAACCGAGCTTTGGCTACCGCTTTTTGGTATTGCGGCAGCGCGACAGAAGACAAAATGCCAATAATCAAAACAACAACCAACAGCTCAATTAACGTAAAACCTTTTTTACTGGATTCCGTGTCCACGTCCGGAATGACATCATTTTTATACATGGGACAATACCCCCTTATTCCGGTTTGGCAGCGGCCCTTCTCACGTCATTCCCGAATGTTGTAATCGGAAATCTTGTTGTTGCGTAACGGCGAGATTCCGTACTACAACCTTACGGAATGACGCTAGAGAACGATACAGCCGCCACACCTGGAATTATCCCCATGTTATCAAAAAAAAAACGGGTCAAGGGGAGAGCCGCCCCGCCCTTACCCACCACGCTTATTTGATTACTTGAGCCACACTGTTTAGGACATGATGCCAATTACGGACAAGCGAGCCCCAAAAGCCTGTCTGCAAGACACGGGCCGCGGAGATTGTCCGCGTTCTTTTGACTAATGAAGCCACATTGTTTTAGAAATGACGCAAAGTTATGAACAGACCAGCAGAACGGCCCCGGAAACCCACAAAAAAATCCGCCCCAGTAACGGAGCGGATTTTTTCACACTAATAAATCTTTTATTTTTCAAACGACTGGCCAGCCAACGCAAAGGCATCTTGTAACGCCATCGGCTCCGGCCCGGCGTTTACTTTGCTGATGAACATTTCGTGGTTGGACACGGCACGCGTAATTTCGTCAAACAAAAATCCTTTGTCGGTTTCGCGTTCCACGGCGTCGATAATGCTCTCGGCGTTTTTGGGGGCGAAAATATCCTCTATTCCGCAATGCAGCATTTTGACGGCGCCGGCTTCCTCGTAACGCAGGCGCGCTTTAAACAGCGGGAAACTGACTACGCAGCCTTTGTAATTAAGCCGTTTCTTCAAAAGACCTTTAATCATTTTGTCCGACAGCATCGCTTGGTTGTCGTTGTCAATGTTGGGGAACGTCATATCGGACGGCATAATACAGTCCGCACGGCGAAATACGTGTTTATAAGGCACAAATTCTGCGTCTTCCATTTGCGCCAGCGTCTTAAGCACCCCTGACACCCCGGGGAAATACTTTACGCAATTCAGCGCGCCGCCGTTGGAAAGCCCTGCAATAAAATCCCCCGCCAGCCGCGTAACGGTCATCGGATCATCCCCAAACGCCGCGGACGAATACCCCAAATCCACCACGGGCGCAAGCACCCAGTCAAGCCCTGCCGCGCGCGCCATACGCGCCGTTAAGTTTCCCTTGCGGTAGGCCGCATCCTGCGGGACGGGAAAAGAATTTAAAGAAATATTGGAAGGGAGCACGGGCGCATCGGTAATAATCTCACTTAAATCTTCACCGATATCCGCACAGAACAACAGGCGCCCGTACGGCGAAACATCATTCATCCGGCGCGTAAAGTCCAGCGTTTCCTGCGCCGTACCGCCGTATACGCAAAAACCGCCTACGCCGCGCCGCGCCAAATTGGCGGCTTCCTCAAAACTGCTTTCGCCAAAACAAAAACGGGGAAAAACAATACGCGCTGGTTTCATACAAAAGACTCCTGACACGTGCAGACGCTAACATTTTACTCCAACACCGACGGGAAAAGCGCATCTTCCGTGGCGGAGGGCCCGATAAATACGCCTCCGGCCGCTTCACCGGAATTTTCCGCCGCAGGCTCAAGCGGCTCGTCCGGAAGAACTTCGGGGCGGCCCGGCGTTTTGAGCCATTGAATAACCGACGGGATTAAATACTTGTCTAACATTTCGTGCGACGTTAAATCGTATGCAGTTAAAAAAGTAACACGGCCGTTGTCCTCGCCGGTAGATACATACGCCACATTACGAATGACGCTGGCCTCTAAAAACATTTTTTTGTCCGCCGCACCTGCAGCAATAAGCACATTGCCTTCTTTATATACGCGTAAGGACGGAATAGTCAGCACGTCGCGCACATTGGCGGCGGGGCTGATGAGAGCCAGCATCGGCATCTCCGGTGCGAACGTCACGCTCTTGGCGGCCACATTGGCGCCTAAACCTGCGCCCAACACGGCTATATCCGTATCCAAAACGCCTTTTTTCTTTAAAAAAGCAAGCGCGGCAAGCACATCGCGCGTCATTTTGTTAAACTCGTTATCCACCCCCTCTTTGGCAAAAGAGGACGCAGTTCCTTTACCTGTACTTTGGCCGTATCCGCGCAAATCCACAGCCAAATATCCGAACCCCGCATGTGCCAAAGCGTTTTTAAAAGACGTAAACGCTTCTTTCGTTTTGCCTAAATCGTGCAACAACACAACGGTACGTTCTCCGTCCTGCGCAGGCATATAAAGTGCAGACAAAGCCCATCCGTCCTGCGTATCAAGCGTAACGGGTGTTTCTTTAATCTCCGCGCCGGTCAGCGGCAGGCACAACGCAAGCAAGGCCGCCGGCGCGAAGTTTTTTATAAAACGGCTAAACATTTAACGGTCCAACACCTCTTCGGGTTTAAACCAAAGCGCAATTTCTTTTTCCGCGTCCTCCGGCGAACCGGAAGCGTGTACGCAGTTCTGCATCACTTCGCCGATAAAGCGGCCAAAGCTGCCGCGAATTGTCCACGGAGCGGCTTTTTCCGGATTCGTACTGCCGATTTCCTGACGGATTTTGGCGATGGCGTTTTCTCCCTGAAACACAAACGCGTAAATTTTATGGTTGGGTACGTTGTTAAACTCACCCATCATATACTGGATAACTTCATCCAAAAACGGTTTGCCTTCCAAGTTTTTGTAGTGGGCGCGCGCCAATTCTTCCGTAAGCGAAACGACCTTGGCCCCGGTCATTTGCAGGCCGAGGTGATCCAACCGGTCCAAAATCAGACCGCTGATGCGCTTTTCAATGGCATCAGGTTTAATAAGAACAAGCGTTCTTTCCAGATATCTCATACAGACATTATACCAATATCGGCAAAGCTGTCAATCCTTTTACAGTTGCAAAGGGATATACTCCGCACGGGTGAATTTAAGTATAATAAAAGATAACGGAGATAACTATGGCGGAAACAAAAAATATTAAATTTGGCGTCATCGGCGCCGGAAAAATCGGCACCTTTCACACACGTACACTGGCCAAAATGTCCGGCGTGACGCTCGTCGGCGTGTGCGACCCCGACGTCATGCGCGCCCAAAAACTGGCGTGGGAACACAACTGTACGCCCTACACCAAGCCGGAAGAACTGGCGGAACAGGTGGACGCCGTTATTGTGGCGGCACCCACGCAGCTGCACCACCAAATCGGTATGTTTTTTTTGGAACGCGGTATACATACGTTGGTAGAAAAGCCTATTGCCGTAACAATGCAGGAAGCGCGCGATTTAATTAACGCCGCCAAACGCCACAGCCTCGTGCTGCAGGTGGGCCACGTGGAACGCTTTAACCCCGCCGTAGTGGAAGCCGTCAAATATATCCATAATCCCCGTTTTATTACCATCAACCGCCAAGGCCCGTACGACGCGCGTATGTCCAACATCAGCGTGGTATTGGACCTGATGATTCACGATTTGGATCTGCTCTATACCCTTATTCCCAGCGAAGTCGTGCACGTGGAAGCGGTGGGCCTAAGCGTATTTTCCCCGCACGAGGATATCGCCAACGTACGCCTGCATTTTGCAAACGGCGCCGTGGCCGACGTGACCGCCAGCCGCGCCAGTTTTGAACGCGCACGGTATATGCACCTGTTCCAGCCGGACGGATATGTTTCCGTAGATTTTATGAATGCGCGCGTAAAAACGTACCGCAAAGAAAAACCCGTCGTACAAAATATGAACGATTTGACGGTAACATACCCCAAAGTAGAAAAACAGCTGCCTATTACAGCCGAAATTTTGCACTTTATTGACTGCATTAAAACCGCCAAAACGCCCGCACCGAGCGGAGAAAAAGGCACCAAAGCGTTGGAACTGGCTTTACAGATTATGGAAAAAATGAACCGTTTTGACGTGCCCAAAACGGGCCACCTGCACACGCCCAAGACGTTGCAAACCATCAGTACCGTTGCACGCGCCGCGCAGACCGTGATCGACGAAACGCTCGGCCATTTAAAAGGAGACGATAAATAATGTCCACCGTTACGCCTATTGTAAAAAATATTTTAATCGTCGCCGGAGATGTGTCCGGGGATTTGCACGCCGCAGGGCTTATCCGCGCCCTAAAAGAAGCCGATCCGGACGTACGCATTACCTCCGTCGGCGGGAAAAATATGCAGGCGGTAAGCGACGAGTTTCTCTTCGACCTCGCCGGCAAAGGGGCGCACGGATTTATTGAACCGCTTAAAAAAATGCCGATGTGGATCCGCCTGTTAAACCAACTCCGCGACTATATGGAAACCAAAAATCCCGTCGCGCTGATTGTGGTGGATTTTTACGGATTTAATCATCAAGTGTTGGGAATGGCCAAGCACCGCAATATTCCCGCATACTACTACGTTACGCCGCAGGTATGGGCCAGCCGCCAATACCGCGCCAAACGCTTAGCGGCACTTACAAAAAAAATGTTCGTCATTTACCCCTTTGAACCCGAATTTCACCAAAAATTCGGCGGCAACGCCGTGTTTTTGGGCAATCCGCTGCTAGATATTATGCCGCTTCCGGCGGAAAAGAGTTACGACGTCTCCGACCATAAAAATCACGCGTGGAAACTGGGTATGCTGCCCGGAAGCCGGATGGGCGAAATCAAACGCCTGACGCCGGTGTTCTATCAAGCGTTTAAACAAACGCTTAAAGAATTTCCCAACACGCAGGCATATATGTTCCTGTTGCCGGACGCCGATGAACAAGTGTTTTTGGATTTAATAGGCGAAAAACCGCACGATAATTTTCACTTGGTAAAGGATAAGAATTACGGGCTCCGTTCGCAAATGGATTTTTTACTGGCCTGCTCCGGCACCGCCACCCTGGAAAACGCGCTGTTGGGCGTGCCGATGGTAGTGGCGTACAAGCTGTTCTGGCCGACGTACCAAATTGCCAAGATGGTAATTAAAGTGCCGTATATTTCGCTTGTGAATTTGCTCAGCCGCAAAGAAGTGGTTAAAGAGCTGATCCAACAAGACGCTTCCGCGCGCGCATTGGCTGCAGAAACGATGGCGATGTTCCAAAACCCGCAAAAACTGGCGGACATGCGCGAAGAACTGTTAAAACTGCGCGCCTCCCTTGGGAAGAGCGGAGTCGCTAAACGCGCCGCGCAGGAAATTTTAGATGATTTAAAGCAAAACTGACCGATGCCACAAGCCCCCGACTTGCAGACCTTGCTGCGTAAATTCAAGGAATATAGCCCGAACCAAGATACTTCTCTGATCGAGAAGGCCTATCGTTTCGCCGAAAAAGCACACGCCGCCCAAAAACGCGAAAGCGGCGAGCCGTATTTTACCCACTGCCAAAATGTAGCTAGTATTCTGATGGATTTTAATCTGGACGCGGACACCATCTGCGCGGGGCTTCTGCACGACACGGTGGAAGATACTTCCGTTTCCTTAGAAGACTTACGGCGGGAATTTAACAACCAAATTGCCCACATGGTACAGGGCGTAACCAAAATCAGCGATTTAAAATTTTCCTCCACCGACGAAGAAACCGTGGAAAACTGGCGCAAAATGCTCATCGCTGTGGCGGAGGACGTGCGCGTTATTCTCATCAAGCTGGCGGACCGCACCCACAATATGCGCACTATGGAAGTAATGCCGCCCGAAAAACAAAAATTTAAAGCATACGAAACAATCTCGCTTTACGCGCCGCTGGCGCAGCGCCTCGGGATGTTTACCATTAAAACGGACCTGGAGGACTTGTCTTTCAAATACCTACACCCCCAAGAGTATGCGGACATCAAACAACAAGTGGAAGCCCGCACCGCTGACCGCCAAGCCGCGCTTGATAATTTTAAAAAACATTTGGAACCGGCTTTAACCGCCGGCAAAATGGAATACCGCATTTTGGCGCGCGCCAAAAACTACTATTCCATTTACCGTAAAATGCAAAAACACCACTGTACGTTTGCGGAAATACAGGATTCGCTGGGTGTACGCATCATCACCAAAACCTTAGCCGACTGTTATAAAGCCCTAGGCCTTGTGCACAATGTATTCAAACCTATCGCCGGCACGTTTACCGACTACATCGCCACCCCCAAAGCCAATATGTACCAAAGTATCCACACCACGGTGCTGTCTCCTACCGGAGATATCATTGAAATCCAAATCCGCACCGAAGAAATGCACCGTACCTGCGAATACGGTATCGCGGCGCACTGGCGGTACAAAATGGGCGGCGTGAAGCAGGACAAAAATTTTGATGAAAAAATCAACTGGATCCGCCGCTGGATTGAATGGCAGCAGGATTTAACCGCCCCGCGCGAATTTTTGGAAGGATTTAAAACAGACGTTAACCTGCAGCAGATTTTTGTGTTTACGCCGCGCGCGGACGTAAAATCCCTGCCGGAAGGTTCCACGCCCATTGACTTTGCCTACGCCATTCATACCGACATCGGCGACCATTACGTGGGCGCAAAAGTAAACAACCGCATGGTACGCATGGACTACGCCTTTAAAACGGGCGACGTATGCGAAATCATTACCCGCAAAAACGGACAGCCCAAGCGCGACTGGTTAGAGTTCGCCAAAACAGCGGGCGCGCGCAGCCACATCAAACGTTTTTTACGCAGTAAAGGAATTGAATTATGATTTGCCCCAAATGCCGTTTTGAGTGCGAAGAAACCGATAACTTCTGCCGCCGCTGCGGCAAGAGCCTGAAAGCCGGTACGGGGTTCTTGTACACCCATTCCGGCATTATTCTGCTGGCCGTCATCCTTGGGCCGTTTGCGCTGCCCGCCGTATGGGGGTCCAAACTCATCGGTACGGCCGCCAAGTGGATTTATACCGCGGTTCTGCTGGTTATCGGCTTCTATTTAGCCGTCGCCTGCTGGCACGCCTACCTGCTCGCCGCCCAAGCCGCACAGGCTTTTTTGGGAGCGGGACTGTAAGTTTTTCCCGCCGCATTACTCCATATTTAGTACAATATAGAGTACCCTTTTGAAACCAATAAGGAGAAATAAATGACAGACAGTGAAGTGAAACACAACGTGACCAAGCACGGCCATCCGAAAGCATTGTATATGCTGTTTATGGTCGAAATGTGGGAACGTTTTAACTACTATGGTATGAGAGCTCTTCTGTCGCTCTTCATGATCAGCACCGTAATTGGATTCACGAAAGCGACGTCCAGCAAAATCTACGGTATGTTTACGGCCTTGGTCTACCTGACCCCCGTACTCGGCGGTTATCTGGCTGACCGTTTCATCGGCAAACGCCATTCCATTACTATCGGCGCCCTTTTAATGGCCGCCGGTCAGTTTGCGTTGGCCTCTTACGAAATCATTAACCCGATTTTAGCCTTGGGCACCGGTCTTACGCTCATCATTATCGGCAACGGTTTCTTTAAACCCAATATTTCCGCCATCGTCGGTGAACTCTACGAGCCCAACGACCCCAGAAGAGATTCCGGTTTTACCATCTTCTATATGGGCATTAACTTGGGCGCGTTCTTTGCGCCGTTTATCTGCGGATTCTTGGGCGAACCGCAAGACCCGTCCAATATCTTGGAAGCCTACAAATGGAAATACGGCTTTATGGCCGCCGGCGCGGGGATGATTATCGGCCTTGTGTGGTATTTGGTTTCCCAAAATAAATACTTGGGCCACATCGGCCTGCATCCCGTAACCAAAAACAAACAGGATGAAGACCCCGAAGAAAGAGCCAAAGCCGAAGCCGCCAATAAGCCGCTTACGCAGGAAGAATGGGATAAAATTAAAGCGATTTTCACTTTCGTTTTCTTTGCCGTATTCTTCTTTGCCTTCTTTGAACAGGCGGGTACTTCGCTAAACTTCTTTGCCAAAGAAGCCACCAACCTGCACCCCGTACTGCCGTTTATCGGCGAAATCACGCTGAAAGCTTCTTACTTTCAGGCGGTCAATCCGATTTTCGTGCTGCTATTTGCGCCGATTTTTGCCAAAATGTGGATTAAAATGGGTTCCAAAGATCCGTCTATTCCGAGCAAATTCGGCTGGGGTTTGTTCCTGCAAGGGTTGGGATTCGCCGCTATTGCGGTGGGTGCGGCCTTGTATCAGGCGAACGGCCCTGTCAGCGCGATTTGGCTGATTTTAGTCTATATGTTCTGCACGATGGGCGAACTGTGCTTGTCCCCCGTCGGCTTATCAATGGTAACAAAATTGGCCCCGCTGAAATTTATGTCCCTGTTTATGGGCGTATGGCTGACCGCCAGCTTCTTCGGCAACCTGCTTGCCGGATGGCTTGCCAGCTACTACGAATCGTGGAGTCTTACCACGCTGTTCTCCGTTCCGGCGGTATGTTCTATTTTGTTCGGCGTAATTATGTGGATTATGACGGGCAAAATCAAACGCTGGATGCACGGCATACACTAAGTTTTACAGACACACAAAAAACCCCGCTCAAAAGAGCGGGGTTTTTTATTATTTTCCACATCAATACATGGGATAATACAAAGTGCTTACAGCCGGGTCTTTGGGGCCGTAGGAACGGCACAGTTTTTCGCCCGCCGGAGTTAGTGGATTACACATAATTTTATCGTACAAAGGAGTATTTGGGGAAAGCCAGCCGTTAATTTGGTAATCGTTGGTTAAACGTTGGCAATCAAAATGAAAAGAGGGATCCGTACCTGACTGGTGAATATAAATGTGGAAATTTTTAGTGTATAGGTGCTGGCCGGACGCGCCGACGGAAGAGATATCCAACTCATCAAAACTTTCCGCGTACCGCCCATTAGCCATATAATATACTTTTTGCGCGTTCATGAATGCCCGTACAAGTGTTACCGCCTCCGACGCGCGGGATTTCTCCACCGCCAGCGTATACTGTGGCAGCGCAACAGCCGCTAAAATACCGATAATTAAAACGACTACTAACAGCTCGATAAGCGTAAATCCGCGTTTTTTATGCATGGGATATATCCCCCCTCTTATACAGGAATTATCCCCATGTTATCAAAAAAAAAAAACGGGTCAAGGCTTTCTTCTTACTTTTTGAGTCGCCAAAAAGTAAGCAAAAAACTCGCAGGCCGCACCCATAAAATCCAGTTCCGCACGGCGCATTTTACAACTCGCCTATGGCTCGGACAAATAAAATGCTTTCTCCGTACGGAACGGATTTTATAGACAGGTTAAGGCCTGCCAAACAACAAAGATAGATAAGCGGAAAATTCCCGACTATACCCTCGGGAATGACGGCAAACAGAAAATGCTGTGCAGATTAGAATAACATTACGAAAGATTATATGATTTTTCAAAACCGTTTTTAGTTGGCAGGATGTAGTTGCCCGTATAGGCGTGGCCGTAGCCACGTCAAGGACAAGGCTCGCACAAGATAACAGAATTTGGCAAATTGTTGGCCCTTAAAAGCAACGAAACGCAAAGAATTTTTCTTTGCGTTTCGTGCGTATGACAAAAAGTTACCAACAACCGTCCCTTATAATATCTCAAGCGGGGCGAATTTCAGCATAAACGTCCGCCTCACTCCGTTGCCAAACACTACCGTAATTTTGGCACTGTCGCCGGATCCGGCTATCTGCACGATTTTGCCCTGCCCGAATACGCCGTGCTTCACCATACCGCCCACGGCCACGCCGTCGGCGTTTTTTTCGGCCGGAGCGGAATTTTGCGGTTTGGATGCGGAAGAACCCGCTCCGGAGGACGCATATCCGCCGGAACGCGGCGAAGACGAAGGCCGGTTAAACGACGGCCGCGCATACAGCGAACCCAAGCCGGATGAACCGTACGACGAGGACGTATAATCCAAATCATCATCCTCAATTTCGTAGCCGTCTTGGTCGTATTTTTTCTGAAAGCGGCTCTTGCTGGCGTACCCTTCAAAAGTTTGGTAGCGGTTGTTGCCGCCGAAATTATTTTTGCCGCGGGAATATCCGCCGCCGTAGTTTCCGCCGCGGTACGGGCCCGAAGCACCCGCCCCGTACAGGCCGTATTTGGACTGGTAGTCGGTATAGCGCGGCTGGGAAGATTCGCGCACTTCGTTTTCGTCCAACAGTCCGCTTTCAAACAAAAAGCGCGAAGGCAGATTATTCTGCAGCTGACCGAATTTGCGGCGGGCCTGCGAATACGTCAAATACAGCCGCTTGCGCGCGCGCGTCATCGCCACGTAGCAGAGGCGGCGTTCTTCTTCCAGTTCGTCCTCGTTGTCGCGCGAAATGGGAAATAAATTTTCTTCAAGGCCGGTAACGAACACATCGTCAAACTCCAGCCCTTTGGCCAGGTGCACCGTCATCAGCGTGACGGCTCCGCCTTCGCCCGCATTGGAATCGTCCTCGCCGGACAGAAGCGAAATTTCCTGTAAGAAATCGGCCACGGACGGCTCTTTTTCGCCTTTTTTACAACGGTCCTCGTATTCTTTTACGGCGTTGATAAGCGCGTCCAAGTTCTGCAGGCGGGATTCAGCCTCGGGATCTTTTTCCATTTCGGCTTTGACCGCGTCCATATAGCCGGATTCCACCAAAATTTTATGGAAGATATCCGCCGGATCCGTCAGCAGCATATCGCCGCGCCAGTTTTCAAACAACCGCACCAGTTTGACGGCCGCCTTGCACGCTATGGAACTGAGTCCGGGCACATACGCGGCTTTTTTAAGGGCGTCGTACAAAGACAGATGATTCTCTTCCGCATACGCCGTCAAGCGGTCCTGTGCCACTTTGCCAAGGCCGCGCGAAGGCGTGTTGATAATACGCAAGAGGCTTACGTTATCGGCCGGATTAACAAGCATACGCGCGTAGCACATAATGTCTTTAATTTCCTTACGGTCGTAGAAGCGCACGGTACCGACTAAGCGGTACGGAATTTGGTAACGGCGGAAGGTTTCTTCGAAATTACGGCTCTGCGCGTTGGTGCGGTAGAAAACGGCGATATCTTTTAAGCTTGCGCCTTCCTCGTCCACCAAGTTTTTGATGTTTTGGCTGACCCAGCGGGCTTCTTCGCCCTCGGAATGGGCTTCGCGCACGATGATCGGGTCGCCGGATTCCTTATCGGTAAACAAACTTTTTTCTTTGCGTTTTTTATTCTTGGTAATCAGTTTGTTGGATGCATCCAAAATCACTTTGGTGGAGCGGTAATTCTGCTCGAGCGTAATGGTTTTGGTGTCTTGGAAATCTTTTTCAAACTCCAGAATGTTGCGGATGTTCGCACCGCGCCACGAGTAAATGCTCTGGTCCGGGTCGCCCACCACGCACAGCTTGCGGTTTTTGGCGGCCAACATTTTGGTAATTAAGTATTGGGTATGGTTGGTGTCCTGATACTCGTCCACCAGAATATACTGGAAAAATTCCTGGTAGTAGGAACGGATATCTTCGTGGTCGCGCAGCAAAACGACGGTTTTTACCAAAAGATCTCCGAAATCGAGCGCGCCCGCCTCTTTGAGTTTCTGCTCGTAACGACGGTACACTTCGGCGATGCAGATTTTGAAATCCAGCCCGCTGGCCGTCGCGCTTTGCATTAACGTATCGGGCGAAACCATATCGTCCTTGGCGCGGGAAATCTGGCTGACGATTTGGCTGATTTCTTTTTTGGGATCCTTAATGCCCATTTGTTCCAAAATCAGGCTGACCACTTTCTTTTGGTCCGAATCGTCGTAAATGGCGAAATCGCGCGAGAGGCCCAGCGCGCCCGCGTGCTGCCTGAGAATACGCACGCCGAACGAGTGGAACGTGTGAATCCATACGCGGCTGCCCGCACCGGCCACAAGCGCTTCCACGCGTTCGCGCATTTCCTGTGCGGCTTTGTTGGTAAACGTAACGGCCAAAATACGGGACGGATTACACCCGTCCGCAATCAGCTTGGCAATTTTTGTCGTCAGCGTTTTGGTTTTGCCCGTTCCGGCGCCGGCCACGATAAGGCACGGGCCGTCGTTATAATTGACGGCTTCCAACTGCTGGGGATTTAACGAGTTTAGAGAGTCTTGTAAAGTCATCCTGCTTCCTGTCGGGCGGCAGCCCAAAAATCATTTCAGTTTTAGTTGCACAAACGTCTCGATATGATCGCTGTGCGGAAAGAAATCAAACGCTTCCGCGTGCAGAATTTCGTAATGCTGCGTCAGAATTTTGAGATCGTTTGCCAGCGTGACGGGATTGCACGAAATGTACAGTACATTTTCCACGCCCGATTCGGCCACCGCCTTGGCCGCGCGCGGGTGCATACCGCCGCGGGGCGGGTCCAGAATAATCAGCGCGTCTTTGCGTTCAATGGGCTGTTCTTTGACGAAATCTTCCACTCTGGCGCAGAAAAACTGCACGTTGGAAACGCCGTTTAATTTGGCGTTTTCAATGCCATTGTAAATGGCGGGGGCCACGCTTTCCACGCATACGCTTTTTTCGCACAAGTCCGCGCAGGAAAGCGAAAAACTGCCCGCGCCGCCGTATAAATCGTAAATGCGTTTGGGGGCGATTTTCTTAACAATTCCCCGCACGCGGGAGTACATTTTTTGCGCCGTTTTGGTGTTGGTTTGGAAAAACGACTGCGGGGAAAGTTTAAATGTCACCTCGCGCACCGTTTTGCCCGCTTCGTCCGTCAACATAATTTTTTCAAAAATATGGTCTTTGCCTTTCAGCACGCGCAGAGACTCCGGCGCGGCCGTATCGGCCAGCCCGTTGTTGACGGCTGCCATAATGTTAGCGTTCGGCAATACGCTCTCCACGGCTTCTACAAAGGTTTTTTCGTTGAAATCGTCCGTCACGAACAGGACCACGATTTCTTCCCCCGTGTTTTTGCCTTCGCGCAGCATCAGGTGGCGCAAAACGCCGGTATGTTTGCGCTGGTCGTAATATTCCAAATTTTCCTGTTTCGCCCACGCGCGAAGCGCGGTTAAAAGAGGGACGAGTTTTTCGTTAAACAGCGCGCACTCTTCGATATCCACCGCGCGGTCCCAACGGCCTTTGAGCTTGAATCCGAGCGTCTGCTCAAACTCCAGCGGGCGGGTTTTGTTGGCGGGGTCCTTTTTATCGTAATCGTCGCGCCATTTGACTTGGTGACAAAACCCGAGTTCCACTTTATTGCGGAAATTTTTGGGTTCGTCCGTCACCGTAACGGGGATCTCTTCCGTCCAGAAATCTTGTAAAATTTCCTGAAGTTTGGCGCGTTTTTTGGCCACCTGTTCTTCGTAAGGCAGGTTTAAAAGCGAGCAGCCGCCGCAGACGCCGAAATGTTTACAAGTAATGTTAGGCATTGATTTTAAACAGGCAAACGTCGCCGTCTCTCACAATATAATCTTTGCCTTCGGAGCGGATAAGGCCGTGTTCTTTTAAGGACTTTTCCGAACCGTATTTGACGAGGTCGTCAAACGTGTACACGTCGGCGCGGATGAATTTCTTTTCAAAATCGCTGTGGATTTTGCCCGCCGCCTGCGGCGCGGAACAACCCACGGGAATCAGCCAGCTGCGGACCTCCACCTCTTCCCCCGCCGTAAAATACGTGCACAGGTTTAAGAGTTTCATGCCTTCGCGCACCACTTTTTCAAGGCCGGTGTAGTCGTTGCCGGTTTCGGCCAAAAACGCGTGTTTTTCTTCTTCGGAAAATTCGGCGATGTCGGCTTCGAATTTGACGCACAGTTCCACAAAACCCGCGCCGTTTTCTTTGGCGAACGCGGCCACTTTTTCGGCATTGGCGGCGTTGCGGGTTTCGGAATTGTTGCCCACGTACAGGACGGGTTTGGCCGTCAAAAACTGGTATTCTTTTAACTCTTCCGGCTCAAGCCCCAACGAACTGACGGGTTTTCCGTTTTCCAGCGCGGCTTTGATTTCTTTCATGCGTTCCCATGCGGCTACGGCTTCTTTCTTGCCGCTTTTTGCGTTGGATCCCAAACGGTCGCAAATTTTGGTTGCGCTTTCCAAATCGGCCAGCATCAGTTCGGTATTGATGATATCAATATCGCGCAAGGGGTCGACGGAGTTCATCACGTGGGTAACGTTGTCGTCGTCAAACAGACGCACGACGTGGATAATGGCGTCCACCTCGCGGATGTTGGCTAAAAATTTGTTTCCGAGTCCCTCGCCTTGGCTCGCGCCTTTGACGATGCCCGCGATATCCACAAATTTAATGAAAGCGGCTGTTTTCTTGGGCGGTTTAAACATTTCAAACAGCTTATCCAACCGTTTGTCCGGTATGGGCACAATGCCCACGTTGGGTTCAATGGTGCAGAACGGATAGTTGCTGGCTTCCGCACCCGCGCAGGTAAGCGCGTTAAAAAGGGTAGATTTGCCCACGTTGGGCAGGCCGACAATACCAATTTCCATAGTGTACAACTCCTTTGGGGATGATGATAAAACGGATGATTACTTATATTTTAGCATTTTAGACGGTAAAAAGCCCCGCCTAAAAAGGCGGGGCTTGTACACAAACAGTCATATATCTATTTATTGGGTTCCCTTACAGGTACCGATCCCTCCAATATCGGGGATAAACATAATTTTTGAGGATATTCTTTCCCCATTGCCCGCCTTAAAAATGCTTCAAACGGAACAGAATACAAAGGCGTTTGCATATAACCTTTGTCAGCCCCGCTTGTATTGCTGACCACAAAACGGTTCATAATAATCGGCGAGCCGGATATCCCCTTCGGCCCGTCACTGCTCCATTGCAATTCGTGGGAACCACGGTCTTTTAGGCCCTGAAAACGGTATGCATACGGCTTTGGGAAAACTCTTTCTTTCCTGCTGGACCCAGTTCCAAAAAAATATCCGTAACCCGTGTGCCCGTCATAATGAAAAGTCCCTTCCGGCGGCGTAACGAAGAAGGTATACTCATTGAGCTTTTGGCCGAAAAATTTCTTACGCGCCGTTTCCAGCCGCACAATACGCTTCTCCGTATCCTGAAGGATATCGCTGCCGTACACGGTAGACATGGCGGCTAAAGCATCGTCTCCTAAAGTTTCCCTTGTCTGCCGCAACATACTACGCGCCTGTTTATACGAAGGATCATTTTCGTCCAAACGAATTAAAGCAATATCTTCCGCAAAAGAGTACCCTATCCGCGGGGAAGATCCGTCAGAAGAATATCCCTGCCGGTAGAAGTAAAGGTCAGCGTTGGCTGGATTGTTCTCTTCCGCAGGGGAAAATGCCACCTCAAACCCTTTAGCCTTATGCTTCGCACTGGAACCGCTGCCTGTCGTCAAGGTAATTTCTTCCACATCGGCATGCACACGGTGATCCTGCGTACCTAGCGGCTCCAAACAATGCGCGGCCGTAATCATCCAATACTTAGTGATTCGAAATGCCGTACAAAAACCGGCTCCGCCTTTTTTTCCGGTCGGAAATATGGAAATAGGAACCACGTTTATGGGAATGTTTGTACCCACATAAGCATATGTAGGACGATATAATTCATCCAACGGATTAGGGAAAGAGCCCGCAGCAGGCGCGCCGGATTGGCTTTTTACCGGAACTGTTACAGCAACGACTTGCTTAGCCTGTACAGCTTTAGCGGCCATAAACAAACAAGCGAAACCAACCGCCAAGCGTAAAAAAGATATGCTTTTCATAATAGTCTCCTTTAAGGGGAATAACCCTCTGTTCGCAGCGAACTCAAGGCTTTCTGTAGTTTTCAATCCATTTGCCCCGTATATTGCCAAACAAACCAGGCTTTCAGGCTGCTTTCTGCTAGTAACAGCTTTCCCGACAACGACAACCCCTTTTGGGTAGTATAACAATAATAGTCAAAAATTACAACTTTTTAATCCCCCGTTACCAACAACCGTGATTTTATGATAAAATAAATATATAAGTCCCGTTCGTCTAGTGGTCCAGGACGCCGCCCTCTCAAGGCGGAGATCACGAGTTCGAATCTCGTACGGGACGTTTTTTTATATCTCCGTCCGGCCAACGGACGGAAAAAGGGGGTTGTATGGAATTAACGACGTTGCAGACGGTATTATTATCGTCGCTGATTGTGGTAGTGCTGTTTTTGCCGCTGACCGTCCACAAAGTGGAAGAAAACTTGGAAGCGTTCCTGTTTTTGTGCGGAGCGTTTGCCGTAACCGTATCGAAAATGTGGAGCGGGCACTTAGTGCTGACCGCGTTGGAAGACCCGATTAAAATCACGCTGGCCGTGCTTATCGCGGGGCTTTTGTTCCGCAAATTTAACAAAAACATCCAGCATTTGACGCATTGGGCCGTCAAAAAACTCGGCTTACGCTGGACGCTCTTTTTAATCGTTTTCCTGCTGGGAATTACCTCCAGCTTAATTACGGCCATTATCGCCGCGCTTATTTTGGCCGAAGTGGCCGTCATGCTGCCGTTGGAACGCAAAGGGCGCATTAAACTCATCACGTTTTCATGTTTCTCCATCGGTATGGGCGCGGTGCTGACCTCTATCGGCGAGCCGCTGGGTACCGTGGTACTCTCCAAACTGGCGGGCGAACCGCACAATGCCGATTTCTTCTTTTTAATTGACCACTTGGGTTGGTATGTACTCGGCGGTATTTTGTTTATGTCCGGTATGGCCAGCTCCTTGCGCGAAAGCACAATCTCCCACGCCCCCGGCGTTAAAGAAGGGGCGGACGAACACTCCGTAAAAAGCATTGTGGTTCGTGCGGCTAAAGTGTATTTATTCGTTATGGCCCTTGTGTTCTTGGGCGACGGTTTAAAACCGCTGGCGATGCAGACCATTTCGCACCTGTCGGCCAACTGGCTGTACTGGATTAATATGTTGTCCGCCGTTTTGGACAACGCTACGCTGGCCGCTATTGAGGTAACGCCGGACATCAGTACCCGCACGCTGACGTTCCTCTTAATGAGCTTGATTGTTTCCGGCGGGATGCTTATCCCGGGCAACATTCCCAATATTATCTGCGCCAGCAAACTGGGGATTAAAAGCAAAGAATGGGCCAAAGCCGCTTTCGGCTTGGGGTTGGCAATTATGATTGCGTATTTCGTCATCTTAAGCGCAGTCCTTTAAACAGAGATGCTCTTTTTACGAAATCCGCCTTTCCGTTTCGGAAGGCGGATTTTTTCTACTCCATTTTTTCCATACAGGAAAAACGCCGAATTTTATATAATTTGAATATATATTTTGACAGGGGAGAAATTGAATGAAAATCCATTCCTTTAATGTACAACCCAACCTGCCCGAGAACATCAAGTTTTTGGAAGAGTTGGCCAATGACATGTGGTTTACTTGGAATTGGCAGGCTATTCTGCTTTTTGTAATGGTTGACTCCAAACTGTGGACCGCCGCCAAACGCAACCCGAAATGGTTTTTGGGCTGCGTGCCGCAAAAACGCTTTGAAGAACTCAGCAAAGACGAAACCTTCGTCAACAATTTAAACCAAGTCAAAGAAGCCTACTACAACTATAAAAAGAATCCGCATACGTGGTATCAAGAGAACCGCCGCGAAAACGGCAACCTGCTTACGGCGTATTTCTCTATGGAATACGGTATCGGCGAAGGACTGCCGATTTACTCCGGCGGCCTCGGTATGCTCGCGGGCGATCACATTAAATCCGCCAGCGACCTTGGTATGCCGATCATCGGTGTGGGTCTTTTTTACAAACAGGGCTACGTACAGCAGGTACTTAACCGCGAAGGTTGGCAAAACGAAGAATATCCGGATAACGACTGGGCCCATATGCCCGTTACCCGCGTGACCGACGCACAGGGCAACGAAATTACCATAGACATCCCGCTCGGAGCGGAAACCGTCAAAGCCTGTATCTGGCGCGTACCCGTAGGGCGCACCTCGCTTTATCTGTTAGATACCAACTTACAGGAAAATACCCCTGCCCAGCGCGCCATTACCGAAAAACTTTACGGCGGCGACCGCGAAAACCGCATCCGCCAAGAAGTGGTTTTGGGCATCGGCGGCGTAAAAGCCCTGCAGGCAATGGGCATTAAACCCACCGTTTTCCACATCAACGAAGGGCACAGCGCATTTTTACTGTTCCAGCGCATTATTGACATTATGAACGAAAAACACCTTTCGTTCGCGGAAGCGCGCGAAATTGTATGGGCTTCCTCCGTATTTACCACGCATACGCCCGTCATCGCCGGAAACGAACATTTTGATCCCGCCCTCGTACGCAAATATATGCAAAGCTATGCGGATCAAATGCATATTTCTTGGGATGAATTTTTGGCGCTCGGCAAAGAAACGCCCGCATCGGCCACTTATTGTATGACGGTCGTCGCGCTGCGTTTGTCCGCCTTCTGCAACGGCGTGGCCAAACTGCACGGGCTCGTCAGCCGCGAAATGTGGCACAACCTCTGGCCGAATTTGCCCGTCAGCGAAGTGCCGATAACCAGCATTACTAACGGCATTCACAGCGCGTCGTGGATTTCGCACGAACTCAACGACCTGTACCGCAAGTATCTCTTTAACGGCGACCAGCGCGGCGAAATTGATCCTTCCGATGAACACGCCTGGAGCAAAATGGACATGATTCCCAACGAAGAATTGTGGAAAATACACTCCGTACGTAAAAATAAACTGATTGATTTGGTACAAAACCGCTTAAAACGCCAACTGACCCGCCAGGGCTTTGATTTGATGACCGTCAAGAAAAACAGCAAAGTGCTCCGCCCCGACGTATTGACGATCGGTTTTGCACGCCGCTTTGCCACGTACAAACGCGCGACGCTGCTCTTTAAAGATTTAAACCGCCTCGACAAAATCGTCAACAATCCGGCGCGCCCCGTGCAATTTGTATTTGCAGGTAAAGCGCATCCGGCCGATACGGCGGGTAAAGAATTTATTAAACTTATTGTGGGCCTTACACAGAACGATCCGCGCTTTAAAGGCAAAATCGTATTTGTGGAAGACTACAATATGAATACCGCCCGTTATATGGTACAGGGCGTGGACGTGTGGCTCAACAACCCGCTTCGCCCGATGGAAGCCAGCGGCACCAGCGGTATGAAAGCGGCTTTAAACGGCGCGCTCGCGCTCTCCGTGCTCGACGGTTGGTGGGACGAAGTCGGTCCGTGTGATTTCGGCTGGTCTATCGGCGGGCCGGAAAACTATAAATCCGCTGAAGAGCGCGATGCGGTGGAATCCGAGTCCCTGTACAGCATTATTGAACAGGAAATCGCTCCCGCTTACTACGAAAAAGACGCCAACGGCATTTCCGCAGCGTGGCTTAACTTGATGAAAGAATCCGTCAAACACATTGCGCCCGTATTCAACACCAACCGTATGGTAAAAGAATACTACGAACGCTTTTACATTCCTGCCCACAATTACGGCATGATTTTACAGGAAGAAGGCAAAGCGCAGGCTGTCGCTCAATGGAGAAGTAAAATTGCCGAAAATTGGTACCGCGTCAGCGTGACCGATACTACCCCCCAGCCCGAAAAAGCGATTTTAATGGGCGACAAGGTAAATTTCAAAGCGCGCGTACAACTGGGCAATTTGGCGCCGGAGGACATTCAGGTAGAACTGTGTGTCGGCCGCCGCGGTACGCTCGGCGGCATTGTAAAAGAAGAAGCCATTGATATGAACTGCACCGGCAAAGACGGCGATGCATACACGTATGAAGTGTCTATGTCGCCGCTTAACAGCGGACGGCAGGACTATGCGATGCGTATTCTGCCCGCCAACAATAATATTCCCAATGTGCTGACGCCGCTGTTCATCCGCTGGGAAGAATAATCTTCGTCCTTTTCTGGAAACAGAAAAGGACCAAAAGATTTGCAGCCGTAAAACAAAAATGAACAGCCGGAAGGGTATTTTTTAAACTCGCTACGCTCAAACATAAAAAATACATTTACCTTCCGGCTTTGTTCATTTTAAAACGTTCTAATGGCTGCATTAAACAGCAGAACGGCTTTCTAAACGTTTTAATGATTGCCGTAAACGGCCTTTAGTGTCGTCATTGCGCTACACAAAAACTTCTGACAATTTAACGAAGCAAATTATATTATTGTACGTTTTTGTGTGTAGTTTGCGGTTTTGCCCGAGTGCCGTGTACGGCACAACTGAAAAATAAGCGAAGTAAATTTTAAGTATTTGAGCAATTCCGAGGAAATCTTTATTTTCTTGAAGCCGCCGCGTACTGAAAGACAGCCGCTTGCGGCGCGGTACGCAAGGTAAACAAAAAATAAAAAGTTACCGGAATTTAACAAATCGTATCATACCAACACAACTAAAAACATTATGCTGAATATCGTACTCGTAAACCCCGAAATCCCCTTTAACACCGGCAACATCGGGCGTTCCTGCGTTGCCACCGGCACGCGGCTGCACTTGGTCGGTAAACTGGGTTTTAAAATTGCCTCCAAAGAAATCCGCCGTTCGGGCCTTGATTATTGGCCCAATTTGGATTACCGCCGCCACGAAACGTGGGAAGATTTTTTAAACGATGAAAATCCGGCTCAAGAAAATATGTTTTTTCTTTCTACCAAAGGAACGCAGGCGTATTGGGACGCGCAAATTCCGGACGGAGCATACCTCATTTTCGGAGCCGAATCGTGCGGCCTGCCTAAAGACTTTTACGAACGCTATAAAAGCCGCCTTTTTACCATTCCGATGAGCGGCCCCGTGCGCTCACTCAACTTATCTTCTTCGGCCGCGATTGTTCTTTTCGAAGCGATCCGTCAAAACCGCGCAAAATAAATAGCTGATAACCAATATCTTACGGCACAGCGGGATTCACGAGATATCAAAGAAGCCCCAACTCAACATTGGGGCTTCTTTTTCGGAACAATAAAAACTAATCCATTCGGTAATAAGTCTAAGCTCCGCAAGAAGAACTGCCACAAGACGAACCACCCCCGCTTCCCTCGGCATAACAAGTTGATACACCGCAATTTGCGCCACGAATGCAGATGTTTGAATCCGAAGTGGAAAGGGCAAAACCGATTTTCTCACAGCCCAACCCGCCACTACAAGACCGGCGGCCGGTTTTGGCGTTTAACCATAAGTCCAAAGCACTGGGTTGCAAACGAGCGCCAAAAACAATCGGATGAAGTGAATTATTGCAGTTTACCTCTCCCCAATAACGCAGATTTTTAGATTCTTTTACCTCAACAGCTAACGCGGAGGAGAGCTCGGCGGCGTCGTTGCCATAGAACGACCCGCTGGGGTTTTCTAAACAATACGCATTGGCAGCCATATTCAGCGTTTTCAAATTCGGCCACGCTTCCGCCGCACGGCTTCTCAGTAATGCTTTTTGGTACTGCGGCAACGCTACCGATGACAATATGCCAATAATAAGCACAACAACCAATAATTCAATCAAGGTAAAACCTTTCATATCATTTCTCTTATCGAAAAAAGTTACCCTACAGTGTTTCAGCTCAAGAGCTGCCTTTTTTGACAAAATAAACCATCAAAGGGTGATTCCACACAGAAACACCACGAGATACCCCTATCGTATCAAAAAAACAACGGGTCAAGGCCCAGAGGCAGGGGGGCGCATTAAGGGGTTGACCCGTTTTTTTTTTTTGATACCATAGGAATAATTCCTGTATAAGAGGGGGGATATATCCCATGCATAAAAAACGCGGATTTACGCTTATAGAGCTGTTGGTAGTCGTTTTAATTATTGGTATTTTAGCGGCTGTTGCGCTGCCGCAGTATCAGAAGGCGGTTGCCAAGGCACGATTTTCCGAATATATTCAACAGGCATCAGCCCTTCGTCGTGCGCAGGAAGTATATTTTATGGAAAATGGCACATACGCTAATAATTTGGATGATTTGGATATGGATATCTTGGGCAAATGTGCAATGCAGAGTGATAAATCTATTATGACCTGTCCGTATGCGTGGGTAGACAATATTGTTGGTAGTTCAGTTACTTCGCAGACCAGCTCTGTACTATATAAATTTTCTGTAGGCGGCTTGCAAAATGCAATGCTTTCTCCAGATGTGCAGGTAGTCTTTTATTTCGCAAATTCTGATCGGCCTAATCAAATCGTTTGTAGTCCGTATTCAAGCCTTGGTAAGAATTTATGCAGTTCTTTCCAATAAATATCCCTAAATGTACCCGCAGAATTTTTTCTTTTTCGTTTAAACTTCATGCGGCGGCCGCGGCCAAAAGCGCCGCAAAAAACGCCACAATCGCTCCGCCAAAAAAGATAAGCAGCAAGATAGGTATCAGCGCAGCGAATACCGTCAGCCAGCCGCATACTCCCGCCCACAAAGCAGTTTTGCGCGCTTCTTCCGTGCGTCCTTCCAGTTTTAAGTCCTGCGTGCGCAGCGACAAAATCAGCGCGGCCAGCGCCAGCGGAATCGTCCAAAACCCCGTGAAGCAAGATAAAATTACCGCCGTTACCGCCAACGTAAAGTGTTCGTTTATGCCCGCTTTTGGACAGGCAAGACAGCTGTCCTGCGTGTTTTTGTTTTCATTCTCCATAAACCCCCCTTTCCGGTTGGCAGCTGAACCGGCGCGTTGGGCGCGCTCTGCCCTAGCCAAACGGTTTCATATTATATAAAATATACCTTACACAGGGAGCTATTTTATATGGAAATAACAAAAAAAGACGTAGAAGTGGCGGCCAAACTCGCCAAAATGCGGGTAAGTGAACAGGAAACCGCCGTGTATGAGGCCCAACTGGAGGCTCTTTTTAATTGGGTAAAAGAATTGTCCTCCGTCAATACGGACGGCGTAGAGCTTTCCAATGTCAATTTATCCGCGCACGTGCGCGCCGACGAACCGGTAACTGACGAAAAACGCGCCGCCCTGCTGCGCGCTGATTTTAACGCCAGTTTAGACGACTGCGCCAAAGTAAAGAAGGTACTCTGATGATGACCGTAGAGCAAATTGTACACGCTTTTAAATCCGGCGAAAAATCCGCCGAAGAAATTACCCGCGGCTGTTTGGCCGTAATCGCCGAGAAAAATCCGGAAATTAACGCTTTTGTGGAAGTGTTTGAAGCGGACGCGCTGTCGCGCGCCAAAGAATTAGACGAAAAACGCGCGCGCGGCGAAGAGCTGGGCGCTTTGGCGGGCGTACCCGTGGCGATTAAAGACAATATCCTTTACAAAGGGCACAAAGCCACCTGCTGTTCCAAAATGTTGGAAAACTATGTAGCTTCCTATACGTCTACCGTGGTGGAAAAACTGCTGGCCGCGGGCGCGGTGATTATCGGCCGCACCAATATGGACGAATTTGCTATGGGCAGCACCAACCAAACCTCCGTGTACGGCCCCGTTAAAAATCCGGTGAATACCGAATGTGTCCCGGGGGGCTCTTCGGGCGGAAGTGCGGCGGCTGTGGCAGCGGGTATGGTTCCCGTTTCTCTGGGTACCGACACGGGCGGATCCGTCCGTCAGCCTGCCGGATTCTGCGGCGTTGTGGGCATTAAACCCGGGTACGGGCGCATTTCCCGCTACGGGGTAATTGCGTTTGCGTCCAGCGCGGACCAAGTGGGTGTAATCGCCGGAAACGTAAAAGACGCGGCCACCGTTTTGGAAGTGCTGGCGGGGAGAGACGCGCACGATTCCACCTCGCTTGAATCTCCCGTGCCGGCGTATGCGTCGCTGCTTGCCAAAGATTTAAAAGGCGTTAAAATCGGCTTGCCGAAAGGTTTTTTGGATGGCCTTGGCGACGACATTAAACAAAGAGTAACTGAAGCCGCCCGCGCGCTTGAAAAGCAGGGCGCGCAGCTGGTGGACGTGGACGTTCCGCATGCCAAATACGCGGCCCCGTGCTACTATATTATTACGAGCGCGGAGGCCAGCTCCAACTTGGGCCGCTACGACGGGATTCGTTACGGTTATGCCGACAAGTCCGCTACAGATTTAAACGCCTATTATGAAGAATCCCGCGCGCCGTTCGGACTGGAGGTTAAGAAACGTATTATTATCGGTACGTTCGCGCTGACTTCCAAAAATTATGAAGAATGTTTTTTAAAAGCGATGAAAGTGCGCGAACTGATCCGCGAAGATTTTAAAAAAGCGTTCGAACAGGTAGACGTGCTGTTAACGCCTACATCGCCCACGACGGCCTTTAAATTGGGACATCACGATGAAGATCCGCTGGCGCTGTATCTGGCGGATTTGTATACGTGCCAGGGGAATATCGGCGGTTTGGCGGGGATCAGCGTGCCGTTCGGAAAGGATAAAAACGGGCTGCCCGTCGGCGTGCAGTTTTACGGGCCGATTCTGCAGGAAGAAAAAATCTTAAACGCGGCGTATCACTTAGAGCAAAACGTATGATCGTTTCCGAATTTTCGTGCGGCGGCGTGATTTTGGATGGGCGCAAAGTATTGCTCGTTCAAGTCAAGAATATGAAGGGAAAGAAAATCTGGACCTTTCCCAAAGGCCATATTGAAGCGGGGGAAACGCCCCGTCAGGCCGCGCTGCGCGAAGTATTGGAAGAAACGGGATATAAAGCCGTTATCGTGCGGCCGATGATTCGCGTAAAATACGCGTTTACGTTCCAGGGAAATTACATTAAAAAGATGGTGCAGTGGTATCTGATGAAAAAACTGGGGCGGATTGGCAAGCACGACGCGTCGGAAATTTTGGCGATACGCTGGGTGTCTTTATTAAAAGCGCGCGAATTGGTGCAGTATCCGAGCGATATCCGTCTGGTGGATATGTTGTTGGCGTCCTTACACATCGAGCCAGCCGAAGAACCCGAAACAGATGGGACGGAATAACAACTGATGTTAACTGACGTTTTACGCACAAGGAACGAAAAGATTTTTTCGTTCCTTGTGTCTTTTAAGGATAAACAATTTTCCAAAATCTGCCGTCTTGCGCGTACCTTGGGGCTTACGTAATTTTTTGATAAAAACAAATTAATTGAACCTCATTACATAAGATTCACCGGATAATTCAAACCCGATATTCTCACACAGTTTTTGGTTGTCGGCCAGCTCTGTACCCGAAGCGGGAATACAAGTCATTTCCGTTAAGTCTCCGTTGGTATTGGTTGCGTCAAGCGCATATTCGCCGCTTTTGCGGGAAAGCGTAATGACTACCGATGTTGCACTCCCGCTTTTTACCGTGGGATCAGAAAAATAAACGGATTTTGTAAAATCCCCCGTTATCTTTTCCGCCGCCGAATAAGACGGATAACTGTTGCCGTTTATAATATAGCGCGTGTTTACAAAATCGCTCGCGGCGCGCAAATTGTTTATCCCCTCCAGCGCGCGGCCGCGTTCCATAGAGATGTAATACTTTGGCAGCACAATCGTCACAAGCACCCCTACCAATACCATTACAATTAACAATTCAATGAGCGTAAATCCCTTTTTCATAAGTCCTCCCGAAAGATACTTTATTATATAAATTTGACGGGTATTTTAACAGAGAACACTTTTTTTCCGGCACAATGCGCTTTATTTTATAGAATATCCGTATGAACGCCAAAAAACTGTTTTGGATTCTGTTTCTGCTAAACCTGCTTAATTATATCGACAGACAGGTACTCTATTCTGTTTTTCCGCTTTTACATCAAGATTTAAAGCTGACGGACCTGCAGCTCGGCTCCCTGGCCTCCGCCTTTATGCTGGTATATATGTGCTGTGCGCCGATCATCGGCTTTTGGGCGGACCGCGCGCCACGGCAAAAATTAGTTTCCGCCAGCGCCTTCGTCTGGAGCACCGCCACCTTGTTATGCGCCGCCGCCGGGAACTACGCAGGGCTGTTGGCGGCGCGCAGTTTTATCGGTGTGGGGGAAGCGGGATTTACTACCATCGCCCAGCCTTTTTTGGCGGAACAATATCCCACCCAAAAACGTGCCACCGTGTTGGCGATCTTCGGGCTCGCGCTTCCATTGGGCAGCGCGCTGGGATATCTGCTTGGCGGCATGGCCGGGCAGCACTGGGGGTGGCAAGCCGCTTTTCTGTTGGCGGGGGCGCCGGGTGTTGTGCTCGCTTTTTTGGCAGCAACACAGCTGCAGGATTCCGCTCGCCGTCATATCCCTGCCGCAAACCGTCCGGCATGGCGCGATTACCGCGCTCTGCTGACCGACAAACCGTTTTTATGGATATGCCTCGCCCATGCCATGATTACGTTTGTACAGGGCGGGTTTTCGGCCTGGATGCCGACGTATTTTCACCGTTATTTTGACTTTACCGTCGCCCAGGCGGGTACCGTATTTGGGGCGATTGTCGTGATTTGCGGGGCGGCGGGCACATTTTTGGGCGGGAAACTGGCGGACCGGCTGCTTTCCCAAACACCGAAAGCATATTTTATCACTATTTTTGCGGGGATTTTACTTATGCTCCCCTGCGCCGCGGCCGCTTTGTACGCGCCGAACGGTACGCTGGGCATTATTTTTATCGGCCTGGCGGTATTATGTATTTTCCTGCCGATGGGCCCTGTAGCGGCCGCCCTGGTGGCATTAAGCAAACCGTCCGTGCGTTCCATGGCGTTTGCGTTCAACATTTTTATCATTCACGCACTAGGAGATGCTTTATCCCCTATACTCATCGGGCGCGCCTCGGACGCATGGGGCCTGAAAACCGCACTGCTGCTAGCCTGCGCCGCCTTACTGCCGGGGTTATTGTTTACCGCGCTGTCCGCAAACAAGCAACGCGCCAAACATTAATTTTGCGACCAGCACCGGCAGGAGCCGCTACAAGCACTTCGTCCTTCACCGCCAAACAAACCCTTACACAGATCAGAATTTTTGTAATTATATGCCGCATAAGCACAGCAAGCTGCTTTTTGAGTGGAAAAGCGTATCTCGTAAAAAATGTTTACGTAAAAATCCCAGCACCCCACCCTGTCTGGCGGAGTATCGAGCTTATCATAGTTTAAAGAACACGATCCCGTTTTCAAAAGAACACTTTGTGTTTTGTCTTGGGTGGTATTGGCAAAACTGATATCCAATTCATCTAAATTCATTGCATAAGCGCCGTTGGCCATATAATACCGCTGCTGCGCATCAGACAAGTTGCGCGCGGTAGTAACAATCTGCATAAAGCGCGATTTCTTCACTGCTTTTTCGTATTGTGGCAGAGCTACAGCCGACAAAATACCAATAATTAAAACGACAACTAACAGCTCTATAAGCGTAAACCCGCATTTTTGATTCATAAGATTATCCCTTAAACCGATATCACAAAATAAATGTTAATTGGAATTATTCTTAATATATCAAAAAAAAAAAACGGGTCAAGATTCCTCACCTGCGCCCCAAAAAAGTAACAACGGATAAGAAATTTCTTTCTTATCCGTTGTACGCAAAACAACAATTAAGTACCGCCGTTATTTCACAGCGTCAAAGCCCGCTTGGAGCGCTTTTTTATTCAGCTCCAACATCTCCGGTTTCGCGCGTTTATACACTTTCTTCATCGCGTCGGCCACGCTCTCTAACGTTACCGCACCCGTCAGCTTAATAAACGCACCCAACGCCACCAAGTTGGCGATGCGGTCCATCCCCACCCCTTCGGCAATCTGGTTGCACGGCACGCACACGACCTTAATATCCGTACGCGTCGGGCGGGAGTTAATCAGAGAACTGTTAATAATCATAAGCCCTCCTTTTTTAAGAAGCGGCTCAAATTTAGGCAGAGACGGCTCGTTCATCACGATAACCGTATCGGGCGCGGACACGATCGGCGTATACACTTCGCCGTCCGTCACCACGACCGAGCAGTTGGCCGTACCGCCGCGCATTTCGGGGCCGTAGGAAGGAAGCCAGCTGGCGTTCTTTTTGTCTTCCACGCCCGCCTGCGCGAGCAAAATACCCGCGGAAATAACACCCTGTCCGCCGAATCCGGCGATTCTGATACCTTGGTACATTAGTTAGCCCCCTCGTCTTTAAATACGCCCAGCGGATATTGCGGCATCATTTTGGTGCGCACAAACTCCAGGGACTGGGGTACGCTGGCGTGCCAGTTGGTCGGACACTGGGATAAAACTTCCACCATCGAAAACCCAACGCCTTTGACCTGGTTTTCAAACGCTTTTTTAATGGCTTTTTTGGCCTTCATCACGTTTTGGGGCGTATCTACGGCTACGCGTTCCAGGTATTTGGCGCCGGTAATCTGTGCGAGCATTTCGCACATGTTAATCGGCCAGCCCTGCAGTTCGGGGTCGCGCCCTTTGGGGGCGGTGGTAGCTACCTGGCCGACGAGCGTCGTCGGCGCCATTTGGCCGCCGGTCATTCCGTAAATGGCATTATTGATAAAAATGACGGTAATGTTTTCGCTGCGCACGGCGGCGTGTACAATTTCCGCCATACCGATAGAAGCCAAGTCGCCGTCGCCCTGATAGGAAAACACAACCGCTTCGGGCTTGGATCGTTTAATACCCGTGGCAATGGCCGGCCCGCGCCCGTGCGCGCCCTGTACCGTGTCGCACGTAAAATAATCGTCGGCAAAAACCGCGCAGCCCACCGGAGCCACGCCGATTACGCGGTCTGCAATGTTGAGTTCGTCAAATGCTTCGCCCATCAAACGGTGTACAATGCCGTGTCCGCAGCCAGGGCAGTAGTGCATAGGCTTATCGGTCATACTCTGCGGTTTTTTAGCAAGAATAGTCATAAATTTATTTTCCTCCTTTCAAATCGCCCTGCATCCCGAGCGATTCGTCGCGCTTGCAGTCGTAGGAAAAACCGGCGGCGTGTTCCTGAAGGTCAAACAACCCTTCTTTGCCTCCGTTCAAACAGGAGCGCACGGCGGTAAGAATCGTGTTGCCGTCCGGCTGGCCGCCGGCGGGGTAAGCGTTCAAATAGACGGGGGTTTTGCCGTTGACCGCCAGTTTTACGTCCTGCACCAACTGCCCCAAGCTTTGTTCCACGCACAGCACGGCTTTGGCTTTGGACGCCAACTCCGCCAAGCGTTTGGACGGGAACGGCCACAGCGTAATTGGGCGGAATAACCCGACTTTTAAGCCCTCTTCTTTGGCTTTGTTGACCGCTTCCAAGCACGCGCGGGAGGACAACCCGTAAGCCGCCAAAAGGACGTCGCAGTCCTCGGCGTCGCGTTCTTCCCAGCGGGCTTCGGTTTTTTCGATTAAACCGTAGCGTTTGGCGCGTTCCACCACATCGGCGATTAAGTCGTCGCCTTTGTAGGAAAACACTTTGCTTTTCGCGCGTCCGTTTTTGCGGATATCCACAGCCCAGCCGAATTTACCCAACTTGTTGGGGTCAACCGGATCAAAATTAAAAGACATACTTTCCATCATCTGGCCCAAAATGCCGTCGGCCAAAATCATACAGGGCATACGGTATTTTTCGGCCAGTTCAAAACCGAGCTTGGGGAAATTGCCCAGCTCTTCCACCGAGTTCGGCGCCAGCACGATAACGCGGTAATCCCCGTTTCCGCCGCCGCGCGTGGCTTGGAAATAATCGCCCTGCGCTCCCGCAATACTGCCCAGACCGGGCCCGCCGCGCATCACGTTTACGATTAAGCACGGCAAATCCGCGCTGGCCAAATAAGTAATACCTTCCTGCTTTAAGCTGATACCCGGGGAGGAGGAGGACGTCATGCTGCGCGTGCCGGTAGCCGCCGCACCGTAGACCATATTGATGGCGGCCACTTCGCTTTCAGCCTGCACAAACGCGCCGCCGTTATCGGCCATATAGGCAGACATATATTCCGGCACTTCGTTCTGCGGCGTGATGGGATAACCGGCAAAAAAGCGCGCTCCGGCGCGGATGGCGCCTTCGGCAAGCGCTTCGTTGCCTTTTCTTAATGTTTTTTCGGTCATAATATAAAATCCTTAAAACTGTTATTCTTTAATTACCGTAATGGCAATATCGGGGCACATCATATAACACATCGTGCAGCCGATGCAATTTTCAGGGTGTTCCATTTCAGCGGGGAAATATCCTTTTTTGCTGATGGTTTTGGATTTGCCCAAACATTTCTTCGGGCAAGCGCTGACGCACAAATAGCAGGCCTTACACCTGTTGGCGTCCACTTCAATTCTTGGCATAATTCTCCTATCGGGTCCGGGGACACAAACCGGTAAACCCATACATAAAGTATATGTCTTTTGCGGGCGGGTACGCAATAAAAAATACGACGTTTTGCCGCGGAAAAAACTCCTGCGAAAAAATTTTGTTGCCCGCACAAAATAAATTTGATATTATATACGAGTAATGCCGAGGTAGCTCAGTGGTAGAGCACTGGTCTGAAAAACCAGGTGTCGACAGTTCGATCCTGTCCCTCGGCATTTCGTTTTTTATATTTTTAAGTCCCCGTGCTTTTTGCCCGGGGATTTGTGAAGCAAGAACGGGCAGAAAGTATTTTTCTGCCCGTTCTGCGAACTGTAGAAATTAACAACAGCCGTTTTTACCTCACCTGCACCAAGGCAAAGTGAAGATACTCCGTCTCCGGCATCCCAATCAACACAGGGTGGTCTTTGGCCTGCCCGCGCAGTTCTACAAGCACCGCTTCCCGCCCTGCCTTGCTCACGCCCTGGCGGATAATGTCCACAAACAGTTCGCGCGACACGTGGTGCGAACAGGTGGAAAACGCCAAATAACCGCCGGATTTCAGCCCTTCCAGCGCCATTTTGACAAGCTTTACGTAAAGCCCCACGGCCTGAGGCAAAGCCTTGCGGCTTTTGACGAAAGCGGGCGGGTCCAATAGCACGATATCGGGCTGGTCGGGCAGTTCGCCTTTTTTCATGGCGGACAGGAGACGTTCCGCATCGTCGCGGTGGAAAACGGCCACGTCGCTCACGCCGTTAAGTTCCGCGTTCTTCTTGGCATACTCCACCGCCGCGGCGGAAGAATCACAGCCCCATACCTGGCTCGCGCCCGCCAAAGCGGCGGTCAAGCCGAAAGAACCAATGTAAGAGTACAAATCCAGCACCAGTTTTTCTTTAAAATAGGGTTTTAAAAATTCGCGGTTTTCGCGCTGGTCAAAATAGAAACCGGTTTTCTGGCCGCCGCGCAAGGGAACCAGATATTTCACGCCGTTTTCTTCAATTTCCACTTCTTCCGGAACCTCGCCGATAATTTCGGGCGTGCTGGTAAGTCCTTCCAGTGCGCGGAAGGCGCTGTCGTTTTTATAATAAATACCCTTGGGCTTAAAAATTTTTTGGACAGCTTTGGTAATTTCGGGTTTTAACTTTTCCATACCCGCAGTCAGCACGTCGATAACAAGCACGTCGCCGTAACGGTCAATAACCAGCCCGGGCAAATGATCGGCTTCGCCGTAGCACATACGCCCGTATTTACGCACGCCGATTTCTTTGCGGCGCGTATAGGCTTCGTCCAAGTGTTCAAACACGAAATCGTCCGAAAGCTCTCCTTCGCCCTTTAAAATCAAGCGCACTGCAATTAAACTGTGCGGATTGAAGCAGCCAATGCCAACCTGTTTGCCTTCGTGGTTTACCACGCGCACCAGGGTTCCGGGTTCAATGGAGGTGTCCAGTCCGTCAATTTCGTTGGAAAACACCCACCAGTGCCCCGCCTGTAAACGTCTTTCTTCTTTTGCTTTTAATTTAATTTCCGTCATAAATTATCTGTTCAATTCTTCCACTTCCGTAAACGGAATTTTGGCCGCGCAAAGAGGGCATTCTTTGGCGGAAAAAGTTTGCATCGGGTACGACAACAGCGCGCGAAGCGGAACAGTCAGGGGCAAATATCCCATAGAGCGGTCCACAATCACGCCCACACCGATGACGTTCCCGCCCAACTTGCCCACCAGTTCGATGGCTTGGTTGATTTTGCGGCCGGAAACAGCTACATCATCCACAATCAGTACATTTTCGCCAGCTTTAATATTAAAGCTGTGTTTTAAAATCATCTGGCCGTTATCGTCTTTAGAGGCGAAAATCGCGCGCACGCCGCGCACGCGGGCTACTTCCTGCGCCAGAATGGAATCCGAAGGCGTAAGCGCCATTACCACGTCGGCCGGTTTGGTAAATTTTTCCGACAGCGCACCCGCAATTTTTTGGGCCAAATTGGGATGCTGCATCAAAAGCGTGGTTTGAATATACGTCTGGCTGTGAAAGCCGGAGGGCATTACAAAATGTCCTTCTAAAATGGCCCCGTGTTCTTGCAGGAGGCACAGCACGTCCATATTATTTCTTGGCATTGAAATCTCCTTGAATAAATTCCTGTCCCGTCTTAAAATCTGTTTGCAGTCCTTTTGTTTGGGCGGCACGGATGGTTTCGCCCGTTTTTTTGGCGCGCAGCATTTCCAATTTGGGTTTTAACATCGATGACGACACCCGAAACGACAGCGCGGGATTACCGGACTCATCCGTCAGGTTCTCCGCCAGCGCGCCGGAGCGCGACGTATTGGAAAACATCGTTCCTATTATGATATCAAAATTTTCGCTTACCCAATCGGTCCACCCACTCACGACAGCCGAAATGGTCGGCCCTACGACGTATGCGTTATTGATCTGCATCCGTCCGTTGGCGAAATGTCCGGAGACGGCCATTTCGGTAAACGGAACGTCTTTAAGCACTTTGCCCACCTTAAAGCTGCCCGCCCGTTCCATACGGTGCATAATGATAAACGGTTGGAAAGTTACATTCAGCGCACGCTGTTCTTCAGCCAGTTTTTCCATCTGGTGAATGACCCCCTGTTCCAAACGTGCCTCCAATGTTCCCGTCAGGCGTTTCATTCCGGCGCGCAGGCCCGTAAAATCAAACTCTGCGTTGAAGCGGTTTCCCGACAGCACTTGACTGGAAAACGTATCAGCCGACAAAGTTCCCGCAAAATTGGGCATAAACGCAGGCAGGCGGTCCCTGAAATTACGCAGCCAAGCCAAATCGCCCTCCACGGGCGCCTTAAATTTTCCGCCGCCTTTAACCAGAGGAACGATAACATCCACAAAATCGCGCACCACCCCGATAAAAGCCATCGGGTCCAAATGTTTGAGATAAAGGGACGTGCGGATGCGGCGGTGCGGACTCTTTAAATTATTTACGGACAAACTCATTTTAAACGGAATCCCGTTCAAATCCGCAGATGCAATATATGCATACAAGTTGCCTTTGCGCCAGCTGGCATTAAATTTGAGCTTGTCAAATACAGACTTTGACACCGTTACCTTTCCGTCCGTGGCGGCTGCGTATAAATCGGCGAAATCTTTTTTCGCTTGAAACTCGCCCGTTATATTTTCGGCTTTAAACCCGTACAAATAACCGGAGGCGTCTTTTAGCTGTGCGGTAAACAACGGCAGCGCGTATTTGCCGTCCGCGCGCGTTACGCGGCCGGAAACGGACGCCTGCCCCGTCAGTTGATACTTGCCGACGGGCGCATAATAGCGGTTTTTCCCCGCCAAATTAAAATAATTGGAAGAAACATTCAAATCCGCCGTATACGCGGGAGACGAAAAATCCAGTGTACCGCGCGCGTCCAGTTTTACGTCGGCCGCCGATATCCCCGCCTGATTAATGCGCACCAAACGGTAATTTTTATCGATCATTCCTTTGGCCGTCACTTCGGATTTGGGAACCGAAAATTCTACGCCCGTCATTTGAAATAAAGACAAATCTTTCGACTCAAAAGCCGGCACGGAAACGCGCGCGTTGAAATAAGGCGTGCGTAAGTTATCCAAATCAAGCAATACGGAAAGCGGCTTACGGAACAGGAACACCTGCGCGCGCAGGCTGCGTATGGCAAAATCGTTCCAGTTAAATCCCGCAAAATTCACATGACCGGAGCCTTTAATTTCCATATCGGAGATATTATCCCCCCACTTATTACGCAATACCATATCGGCCGTAAAACGGGAAAGCTCATCAAACCGAAGCCGCTCAAAATGCAAATTAAGCTCATACACGGCGTGCGTAACACCGGAGGCAAGATCTTTATAACTGATGACGCCGTTTTTTATCGTCCAGTCCTCCACGCTTACGGTAAAGGTTTTCCCCGTTGTTTCGCTGATATAAACGGACCGTCCTTTGGAGGGTCTAATCTGCGGGATATTATATGCTCCGTTGACGCCGCGCACGATGCTAAAACGCGGAGCATGCAGCGATACTTCGTCAATAACCAGTTGTTGGTCCAATAGAGGAAGCAATTTAAAACGCAGGGTTACCGAATCGGCTGACAAAAGTGCTTGTCCGGCCATTCCTTCGGTATCCAGCACAGTAAACCCTTTCAGCTCTACTGTATTTATAAATTTAAGGTCTAAAGAGGAAATAGCGACAGGACGATCTAACCGTTTCTGCAACTCATCCGTAATCAGTTCGCTGATGCGCTGCGCATTAAACGCTTTTAAAAACACCAGCCACGCGGCCGAACCGATAAGCAGCAGCAGCATAACGGTAAACAACGAAGTGCGCAGCGTTAAAAAAAAGCATGATTTGATAAACCGCCACACCCACCACAAGAAGGTTCGTTTTTTCTTTTTAACCATAACTTATCCCGCGTTTATAATATGGTTTATTATATAGTTTACTAAAATTCGCCACACATTGACGGTTCCCCAAAACACGCGTGCGGACGCGCGGGAAAGAGATACTGTTTCCGGAAACAGCCCTTTTAGCAGCAGAGCGAGTACAATTAAGTTGCAAAGCACAATCATAATAACGGAAAATACCTTCCCGCCCGCCAGTTTTAAATCGGGCTGGTCCGCTTCAAAAAGCGTTTTGAATGTTTGGATAAAGTGAAAAGAGGTAAAAAAACCCATTAAAAATAAAAAAACCTGGCGGTACGGCGTCAAATCCGCAAACAAATCCCCGATGACGTATGCCAAGACCGTTAAAATCACATACCCGGGTACAAAATATGGGGCAAGCACTATAAACGCGTTGCAGCGGTCCATTTTTACATATCCGCTGTCCTCCCGCACAGAAACGTCTTTAATGCGGCATCCGCACCACAGCGCAGCCATAGCGTGCGTCATTTCGTGCATAAAAACATACGGACGGGAAAAATTATAATACCCGTAATGAATCCCGGCGTAAATAAGCGCACCCGTAATAAAACTGACGGCCGCCCTGACATACCCTAATACGGCCAGCAAAATGCGCCCCGTTTCCACAAGAGTAAAAAACAAGGTGGGAAGCAAAACCAGCGCAAAAAGAAATTTTAAAGATTTCATCAAAATTTTTCCGTCCAGGCAGGGGTTTGGTATTGGGACGCGGCCAATTCCCGCGCGCTTTGCAGCCAGTTTTCATCCGCTCCGGACGGGCGTAAATCCGCCGCCAAAAACGTACGTACCGCTTCCGTAACGGCCCTTTTATAGAGCGGATTTGTCCGCGCGCAAGGCAGCTGCAAAGACCCCTGATACAGCACACATTCGCCGAAGCGGCGCAAAGCGCCGCCCAGAATTTTATGTCCGTCCGCGGCGAGCAGGTCGTTCTCTACGGGGTTTACGAAACAAGCGTTGGCGGAATGGTTGACGCTAGGCGCATAAGCGGAAGCGGGGATCGTTTTATCAAACGCGCAGACGGTTTGCCCCGCCCGCGCCAGCTGCGCCAAAATACACCCGTGCAAACTGCGGTAAATTTCCGCCGGACGGCTTTTAGACGGAAATACGAGTGAAAAGGTTAAATCATCCGTATGAAACACCACGCCGCCGCCCGTCGGACGGCGCACGCGCGGGCCGACAAAATGCTGCGTTGCAAGCGCGCGGTCCACTTCGCTTAAAAACTGGGCATAGCCGAACGTGACGGCGGGGCCGTCCGTCCAGCGGTAAAAGCGCAGGGTAACGGCGGACGGACGCAGGCGGACGGTTTGTTCGTCAAACGCCATCTGTTCAAACACATTTAAAGGCGGAGTGGAAATAAGCAGAGTCATATTTTCAGCGAAAAAACCAGTTTAACACGACGAGATTCCGTATTACAACCCTACGGAATGACACTACAACAAACAGACTAACTTTGTGCCATTTCGGCTGATTTCCCAAATTTAAGCACACTTACTAACATAATAGACAGTTGCCTGATTTGCCGGATTTTAATTTATTTCTTTGGGCTAGTTGCCGCAAAGAAACAGACTATCTTTACGCTAATTCGGCTGATTTCCCAAATTTGAGCACACTTACTAACATAATAGACAGTTGCCTGATTTGCCGGATTTTAATTTATTTCTTTGGGCTAGTTGCCGCGCCGCGCAGTTGAACACTGCGTAAGAGGCAAGGGACAAAGAAAGAAACAAAATCCGGCAAATGGTTGGCGTATCAAAACCGAAACTTACTAACAGTCATTATTTCTACCACTTTAAGTTTGGCTGTCGGGCCGCCGACACCTCATCAATCCTCCCCACGCATTGCGTATGAGGCGAACCCTTTACCTTCTCCGGCTCCGTCTGGATTTCGTCGTAAATTTTTTCCAGCGCAGTTATAAACGCGTCAAGCATATCTTTGCTTTCGGTTTCCGTCGGCTCCACCATCATGGCTTCGGGCACGATAAGTGGGAAGTAAATGGTCGGCGCGTAAAAGCCGTAGTCCAACAGCCGTTTGGCCACATCGGACGTATGCACGCCGTTCATTTCGGCCGGATTAATGGAAAGCACGCATTCGTGCATACATACGCGGTCGAAAAACGCGTTAAACTTGCCTTTCAAACGCGCACGGACGTAGTTGGCGTTCAGCACCGCGTTTTCGGCAATGCGTTTGAGCGTTTCGCCGTCAAACTGGCGCAAATAGCAGTACCCGCGCAGGACAACGGCCATATTGCCGTAAAACGCTTTCATTTTACCCAAACTTTGGGGCATTTCGCCGGACAGGGTATACTTGCCGTCTTTCAGTTCCGCCATCGGTTTGGGCAGAAACGGCGCCACGTGCGCGGCCGCACCCACAGGGCCGGAACCGGGGCCCCCGCCGCCGTGCGGAGCGGCGAATGTTTTGTGCAGGTTTAAATGCATTACGTCCACGCCAAAGTCCGCCGGCTTGGCCAGGCCGATAAGCGCGTTAAAATTGGCTCCATCCATGTATAAAAGAGCCCCTGCTTTATGCACCATATCGGCAATTTCGCAGATGTCCTTTTCAAAAAGCCCCACCGTATTGGGAACCGTCAGCATAACAGCCGCAGTGCGTTCGGACAGCGCGTTTTGAAGCGCCTCTTTATCCACACAACCGTCGGCGGCGGACTTAATGTTCACCACCGTGTAACCCGCCATGTTGGCCGTAGCCGGATTGGTGCCGTGCGCCGTATCGGGCACGATGACTTCGGTGCGGGCAAAATCTTTATGCGCGTCGTGATACGCGCGGACGGTTAAAATACCCGTCAGCTCTCCGTGCGCGCCTGCGGCGGGCTGAAGCGTAAACGCGGCAAGACCCGTAATTTTTTTTAGCAGTTCCTGCATTTCGTACACGGCCTGAAGCGTACCCTGCACGGCTTCTTCGGGCGCAAACGGGTGTGCGGCGCAAAACGGTTCCAAGGCAGACAGGGTATCGTACGCTTTGGGGTTGTATTTCATCGTGCAGGAGCCGAGCGGATAAAATTCGCCGTCCAGGCAATAGTTAAGCTGCGACAGGCGCGTAAAGTGGCGCACCGTGTCAAACTCGCTCATTTCCGGCAGACGCGGCTCGTCCGCACGCAAATAAAAAGCAGGCAGATAATCTTCCGCCTTTTTTTGCGTTTTTACAAATTGCACGCCGCGGCGGCCCGCGCGGGATTTTTCAATAGATAACTCGCTGTGTTTCAAAATTTCTTCCATATTAAATCCCCCTCAACGCGTCCGCGTACGCTTGCAAATCTTCCGTCGTTTTGGTTTCCGTGGCGCACACCAAAAGGCAGTTTTCCATTCCTTTAAAATCTTTGCCAAGCGCATAACCGGCGCCAAAACCTTTTTGCGCCAATTTGTCTACAACCGTCTGCGCCGGAACCGGGCACTCGACAACAAATTCATTAAAGAAAGGAGCCGTAAATTTCACTTTAAACCCGGGCACGGCGGCGATTAATTCCGCCAGTTTATGTGCGCGTTCCAAGTTTAAGAGTGCGGCTTCTTTAAGGCCTTTGGGGCCGAGGAGCGTCAAATAAATAACCGCGTTCAGCGCGCACAACGCTTCGTTGGAACAAATGTTGGACGACGCTTTTTCGCGGCGGATATGCTGTTCACGCGCCTGAAGCGTCAATACGAATGCGCGTTTGCCGTCGTGATCTTTGGCAATTCCCACAATGCGCCCCGGCAGCTGGCGCATATACGCTTTTTTGGCCGTCATGATTCCAAGACCCGGGCCGCCGAAATTCACGGCGTTTCCCAACGGCTGGCCTTCGGCCACGGCAAAATCCGCACCGTACGAGCCGGGCGTTTGCACCACGCTTAACGAAAGCGGATTCACCAAAGCAACAAGCAGCGCGCCCGCTTCGTGCACGAGGGAGGAAACGGCATTAGCGTCTTCCAGGGAGCCAAAAAAGTTTGGGTTCGCAAGGACAAAACAAGAGGTCTTTTCCGACAGTTTTTCTTTGAGCGCGTTCATATCCAGCGCGCCGTCCGCGCCGAAAGGAATTTCGCACAGGTGCACGCCTTCAAAATGGCGCAGATATGTTTTTAACACTTCTTTATAATGCGGGTGAAGCGCGGCGGGGATTAACACTTCTTTGCGGCTGTTTACGCGCATACAGGCCAAAACGGATTCGGCGAGAGCGGTCGCACCGTCGTAATGGGAGGCGGTGGCCACGTCCATATCAAACAGCGCGCAGATACAGCTCTGAAATTCGTAAATCGTTTGCAGGGTGCCCTGGCTGGCTTCGGCCTGATACGGCGTATAAGCGGTTAAAAATTCCCCGCGCGACGATAACGCATGTACCGCCGCTGGAATAAAATGTTCGTACATCCCCGCGCCGATAAAATTTTTAAGCGGTTTATTTTTGGCCGCCAGCTCGTGCAGGCGTACGGAAAGTTCCTGTTCCGTCAAAGCTTTGGGCAAGTCCAAAGCGGGGTATAAAAGGTTCTGCGGAATTTGGGAAAGCAGTTCCCGCACGGACGAAACGCCGGCTGCCGCCAGCATTTCTTTTTGGTCTTCGGGAGTATTGGGGGTAAACATAGTAAAAAATCCTCATCGTAAAAGAAAATCCCCCGCCCGCAAGCGGGGGACGAATCAAACGCACTATTTTTGAATGGTGGCTTTGTAAGCGGACAGGTCGAGCAGGTTTTCGTACTCGGCGGGAGCCGTCATTTTGATTTTAAACAGCCAGCCGTTGCCGTGCGGTTCGCGGTTTACAAGAGCAGGGTCCGCATTTAAGGCTTCGTTTACTTCCACGATTTCGCCGCTGACGGGCGCGTAAATTTCGGACGCGGATTTGACGGATTCAATCACGCAGCAGTTCTGGCCCGCAGTTACCTGCTGGCCGACTTTGGGCAGGTCCACAAACACAATGTCGCTGATTTCTTCCTGCGCGTGGTTGCTGATGCCCACGGTGGCGATGTCGCCTTCCGTATGGGCCCATTCATGAGTTTTGGCAAAACGGCTGGTTTCTTCGGTATGCATAGTTTTATTCTCCTTAAATTTTAATTATACGCGGTTTTTGTAAAAGGGCGTTTTGACCACTTCGGCCTTGGCCCGTTTGCCGTGTATTTCAATTTCCACTTCGCTCCCCACGGGCACGTCCGCCGGAATATATCCCACGGCAATGCCCTTAAAAAGCGGCGAATACGTCCCGCTGGTGAGTACCCCGATTTCCTTCCCGCCGGAATAGACTTTACATTCCGCGCGGGGCACGCCGGGCGATTTTAAAACAAAGGCCGTCAGTTTTTGTTTCAGCCCCTGTTCTTTCTGCGCCGCAAGCGCAGCCTTTCCTACAAAATTTTCTTTGGCGAGCTTTACCACCCACCCGCAATTCGCCTCGTACGGCGTGCGGGTTTGGTCCGCGTCCGCACCGTTTAAAAGGTACCCGGCTTCCAGGCGCAGTACGTCGCGCGCGCCGAGACCGCAAGGCTTTACGCCTAAATGTAAAAGAGCGTCCCACAGGCCGCCGATTTTTCCGGCCGGAAGCATAATTTCCACGCCGTCTTCCCCGGTATATCCCGTGCGGGTAACGTACCCTTTCGCGCCGAACAGCTCTATTTCTTTTATATGAAAGCGGGGCAATTCCGGCACGTCCGAAATTAGGTTAGAAACTTTTTCCAAGGCTTGCGGCCCCTGCACAGCAATCATGCCCCAGTCCGCGCTTTCGTTACGTACGGACACGTTAAAATTGGCAGCCTGTTTTTGGAACCACGCAAAATCTTCACTGATGCAAGCGGCGTTGACGACCACCAGGAATTTTTCCGGCGTCAGGCAGAAGGAAATGGCGTCATCAATAATCGTTCCCTTTTCCGTTAAAATATGGGAATACGTTCCGGCCGCGGGCGCATTCTTAATGTTGTTGCAGTTGATGTACTGCAAAAAAGGCCACGCGTCTTTGCCTTCCACAAAAATCTGCCCCATATGGGAAACGTCAAACATTCCGGCGGCCTCGCGCACGGCTTTGTGTTCGGCGATAATGCCGTCAAACTGCACAGGCAAAAGCCAACCGTGAAAGTTCACCATTTTCCCGCCGGCACTCTCGCAACGGGAAGCAAGCGGCGTTTTTTTTAGTTCGCTGTGGGTCATAACCCCTCCAAAAAGTATACGTTTATTGTATAAAATAATAGCCGGAAAAAGCGGGAAAATGCTAAACCGACAGTAGATTATTTTAGGGAGAATTTTTTGGGCCGCGCAAGGCCCGTTCACCATTTAAGCTGTTTTTGAAATCGCGGCGGATTTACCGCTGCATAAGCAGAGTTCAAAAACAGTCGTTTGAGGCGCAAGAGAAACGGCCTAATGACCCGTTTCTTTTGCGCCGAACGTTTATCGCCTTTTGGCGGTCAACTACGGCTGTTTATTCGGGCGTTACTCTGCTTAGCCCGGGTTTGCGGCCGTTTTTTATGCGCAAATTCGGGCTCGGGCAACTATAGGAGCAAAAAAATGAAGCAGGGATTTACGCTGGTTGAATTATTGGTAGTCGTATTAATTATCGGGATTTTAGCCGCCGCGCGCGAATTGCTATAATATAATTATGGCAGATACGCAGAGCGTCGTAAGCGACGTAAAACTTTTTATCGAACGGTTAAAAAAAGAACTCCCCGAAGTGTTCGGCGGCGCGGAGGCGCAGAGCGGAACCGAAGGAACTCCCGCCGCGGGCGAAAACAAGGTGCTCTATAACGGGGACCTGAAAGAAGCCCGTATGTATCTTACGCCGGACCAGGAAGAAGGCGTGGCATTTGACGGCGCCGTTTTCCATATTTATTTAAAAGAAAAAACGTCCGATCCGTCCGCGCTCGTTACCGCGTGGTTGCGGAGCAAAGCCAATGAAACCTTGAAAGCCAAAACGAAAGAATGGGCGGATAAAATCGGCGTGGAATTTAATAATATCGTGATTAAAGACCAGCGCACCTGTTGGGCCAGCTGCTCGGGCAAGAAGAACATCAATTATTCGTACCGTATCGTCAAAATGCCGCCCGCCGTACAGGATTATTTAATGGTGCACGAACTCTGCCATTTGGTGCACATGAACCACGGGCAGGAATACTGGGCGTTAGTGGCGCAATTCTGCCCCGACTACAAACACCACCGCCGATGGCTCAACGAAAACAAAGGCTCTGTATTCGCCGAAGTGGAACTGACGTATAAGGAAGAACCGCAGGAAGAAGCCGTCTAAGTATATTTATCTCTCTTATCAATAAAATCCCCTGCAACAGCAAAAAACCGCCGGTGCGAATTTCCGGCGGTTCGTTTTCGTATAGGAGACTGCGCTCTGCGCACCTTTGGCTCTAAAGCGGCAGAGTTACTGCTAAAGTTAAGCACGGAATACGGACAAATAATCTTCCGAAATCTGACCGAACAAAGAAACAGGCAAATGACTGGGAACACTATTAAATAAGGCCACTACCTTACCTTTCCAAATGAAAGGTTCCCCCAACATCAAATCGGTAGTGTGGCCACTCATTCGGGCAGTACGAGGAGAATCGACTCCGCGGGCAACTAAAAATTGTTGGAGGCTGGAGGTAAATTCTTTTCCATAGACATCTTGCAAAGAAACCCCCTCTTGCACACAACCCACTTCCATCCCGACAACTCCCTGCGTGACAGAATCTTCCACGTGAATGTGAGCAATATCCCCCTTTACACGCACTTTCCGGCCCTTTACTATTTCTTGTTTCCCATTGGAAAAAGACAGCGTAAGTTCATCCGCTACAAAACCGTCGTGATGGTGTACACAAGAGGAAGCCGTAACCACGTATCCATTATTTAACAAAACTCCTACGCACGAAGTGTTTTTATAAGAAGTGCGAAATTTGGTCTCAGCCACTGAACCACGGGATGTACGTCTGCGCACTCTATAAGCTTCATTCTTTTTCCATTTCACTCCTATTTCTACGCGCGCCATATGGGCCAAATGCGTATTTTTTACTTCTCTTTCTACTTGAACAGAAAGATTGGTATTGCCAAAAGCTGCTGCACACGGTAAAAACAAACAAACAGCTAATAGCATGTGATAACTATGCTTCATTGTTGATTTCTCCTTTATTTTTATTGATGATCTAAAATTAGTTCAACCGAATAATATGGTTTTTTGACATATAATGCCATCATAAAATCTACGCATACAACCGTATCTTTCTGCTGCCGCAGATTCATCAAACCGTTGTTCCCGTTAACGAGAACCGCCGGTGCGAATTTCCGGCGGTTCGTTTTCGTATAGGAGACTGCGCTCTGCGCACCTTTGGCTCTAAAGCGGCAGAGTTACTGCTAAAGTTAAGCACGGAATACGGACAAATAATCTTCCGAAATCTGACCGAACAAAGAAACAGGCAAATGACTGGGAACACTATTAAATAAGGCCACTACCTTACCTTTCCAAATGAAAGGTTCTCCTTTTTCAAGCTGGGGACGGTGCCCCATTAACCGCGCTTTGCGCGTCACAACCCCTCTGCCAGCTAAAAAGGATTGCAATTCCGTTCCGAAATCCGAACCGTATACGTCCTGAAGGGTGTTTCCATAAGGAACATAGGTTACCTCCAATCCGCCGAGCCCTTTTGTTAAAGAAGAGGATACACGTACATAAGCGATATCGTCGTTTACGGATACAGCCCCCGCCTTACCGCTGCCCGTCTGGCCGTTAGACAAAGAAACCCGTACCTGTACCAGTTCAAAATCTTTATATTTAGCGCATTCCGAGAGCGTTGCCACGCGCAAATCCTTCAATAAAACGCCGACACATTTTTTTTGTTTCATTTCCGTTTTAACGATTACATTGCGAAACCCGGGGCGGCGCCGGTGAACATAATCGGACAGCCAAAAATCTTTTTTATATTCAAACGTTAAATCAACGCGCGCAGATCGCGCGAACTGTGCTGCACCTACTTCCCGCTCCACTTGGTTATAGAGAGTTGTTTCCGCAAAAGAGGGAACGGCAAAAACAAACAACAGATACAGTACCACAACTACATAACTTTTTTTCATTTTTTCTCCTTAGATATTACTTGGATAGAATTATTATATAAAAGTTAGATAAAACTAACAATATTATTTTTACAATAAATAACTCCGTCGTAAAGAACGGAGTTATTATTTTAAGATATAATTAGTCTTACCTACTAATACAGCACCAATCCCAAAATTCCCGCGCACAAAATCGCGGTTATCGGGCCGGTTTTAAATTTCCAAACCGCCATAAATGCGCCTGCGCATAAAACGAGGCTTTTCCAATCCGCAAAATTTTCCGCATTACACAGCACAAGAGCGGCCGCCGCAATCAGCCCCACCACCGCCGGACGCAACCCCGCAAATACGGCCTCTACCGGACGGGCGTGCCGGTGCTTCAAAAAATACCGGCTGGCCAAAAGCATCAACAAAAAAGAAGGCAGACATACCGCAAATGTGGCCACCGCCGAACCCCACGCGTCGCCCGCTGCGGTATAACCCGTATACGTAGCCAAATTAATCCCAATCGGCCCTGGAGTCACTTGGCTGACGGCCACGATATCGGTAAACTCGCCTGCCGTCAGCCACGCGTTTTTAAACACGACTTCGTTTTGAATGAAAGAAATCATCGCGTACCCGCCGCCAAAGTTAAAAAGACCGATTTTAAAAAACGTTAAAAACAGTTTTAAATAAATCATTTTTTACCCCGCTTGTGTGATACGCGGCCATATAAAAATCCGCCGAAGCCCGCCGCCAGAACAACATAAACGGGAGATACTTTTAGCAGCCACACTAACAGCGCGCAGCTAACGGGGATCCACACGCTTTTCCACGTAATGCCGGCGGTTTTGGCCAAATTAAAAACGGGTACGGCAATTAGCGCGACCACCGCAGGGCGCACCCCCATAAACACGCGGCGGACGACGGGATTATCCTGAAACCCGCGGAAAAAAACGGCAATCAGCAAAATGATGATAAACGACGGAAGCGCCGCCCCCGCTGCGGCAAACAAACAGCCCCAAAATCCGCCCGCTTTGTATCCGGAGATAATGGATAAATTAATCGCCATCACCCCGGGCGCGGCCTGCGCAACGGCCACCATATCCAAAAACTCTTTGCGGGAAAAAAGCGCGCCGCCGTCGACGATTTCACGCTCGATAAACGGCAGCATAGCGTATCCGCCGCCCAGCGTAAACAGCCCGATTTTGGCAAACGCCCAAAACAAATACAAACACGTTTTCATACGGATATTTTACTATTTTGACGTTTTGGCAGGCTGCATAAATAAATCCCCTACGCTCACCCCAAGCCCTGCGGCGATTTTGCGTAAATTAAGAACGGCCACGTTTCGTTCGCCCCGTTCCACCCCGCCCATATAGGTGCGGTCCAAGCCGATTTCAAGTGCGAAATCTTCCTGCGAATAGCCGGCGGCTTTGCGCAGTTCGCGCACCCGCGCGCCGAGGGCTTTTAAATACTTACGGTCCTTTGCGGAATATGTGTTTTGCATATTCTACAGAATACCCGTATGATATTTATAAGTACACGGACTATAAGTATCATTTTTGATATAATATCTTATCTTTGATAGGAGGAAACCATGAAAAAAGGTTTTACGCTTATAGAACTTTTAGTGGTAGTATTGATTATCGGCATTTTGTCGGCCGTCGCGCTGCCGCAATACCAAAAAGCGGTTGCAAAAAGCCGATTTACACAGCTGGTAACGGCAGGGAAAAGTTTAAAAGACGCCATGGAAGTTTATTACATGGCCAACGGCAACTACCCCAGCTTCTGGCACCAATTGGATATTGAATACCCGGGATGCGAAGAAAGCCCCAGCAGCCGTTATATGCTCTGGTGCGAAAAATTTGCCGTAGACATGTTTGCCGGTGAAAGTGCAAATCTAATTTTAATCGACATGCACGGCGTCGCCGATAAAACCAACCACAACCAAGGCCAAACCCGCTATATTATTTGGCTGGACCATTCTGACTATCCCGGTAAAACGACGTGCAACAGCACCGTGCCCGGACTGTGCAAAAGTATGGGATATTGATTGCAAAAACGGCCGCGGACTTTTGGTTCCGCGTCCGTTTTTAATCAGACGAAATGCTAATTTATCCAGCCTTCTTTTTTGGCGTAATCGCGCACACCGTTCAAAATACCCTGCGCCATTTTCTTTTGCACCGCTTTTTGCGAAAGCCGCGCGCGGTCTTTGGCGCTGCTGATATACCCCATTTCCACCAAAATGGCTGGGCTATTCACCCCTTTTAACACGTAAAAGTTAGCCTGGCGCACGCTGCTGTTTTGGTTGACGGAAACACCGATACCGGGTTGTTTGTACACGGCATTACGCACGTATCCGGCCAATTTAGAGCTTTCGTTTACAAATTCATTCTTAGCCAAGGATTGCAAGAGAGCGTCCACAAAATTGTAGTGGACTTCTTCATACTGCATCGCTTCGTTTTCCATAGCGGCCACGTCGGCAGCTTCTTTGTCGGTAGCTTTTTCGGAGCGGAAATACACCTGGAACCCGTGCGCATTACGGTTTTTGGACGCGTTGGTATGCACGGAAATAAACAAATCCGCTTTAAAATTATTGGAAATTTTAGACCGGTCGGACAGCGGAATAAACGTATCATCGTCGCGAGTCATTTTTACTTCAAATCCGGCCTTCTTTAATAACGCGGCCAATTCCTTGCCTACGGCCAGATTCCAATCTTTTTCGCGCAGACGGCTGCGTACTGCGCCCGGGTCTTTGCCGCCGTGCCCCGGGTCCACCACAATGCGCATCTTTTTATGTGCGGAAGAAATCGCCAAAGGATGAGGCTCCTGTTTGATAACGGGCGATGTTTTTACGGGCGCAGCGGGTTTAGAATCCTGCGCGGAAGCTTCTTTGATAACAGGCCCCTGCTCGGGAAACATTTCTACAAAATCGTCGGTCTCGGTTAAAACGGAAGGTTGTTGGCTGACGGCAGACTGTCCTTGCGGTCCCTGATTCACGTCTTGCGTTTGTACCGGAGCCGTTTCTTCCGGTTCGGGAAATAAAACGGGTTTCGGCTCCTCAAGCAAAACAGGAGCTGCTTTTGCACCCGCACGGAACACCAACCGTCCATCCGTTTCGGTAAAACTCCAGTCTTTGGCGTTTTTGCCCAAAATCACTTTTAACACGGCGTTTTCGCGCGACTGGCGGATTTCCGCCGACGCAATAAAAGGCGTTTTCAAGCGGAAAAATTCATCCCGTTTTACCGTGGAAGAAGGGAAGGAAACTTCAACGGTATGTTTATTAATCTGCTTGGCGGAAAAGGCGATATCCTTTTCCTTTTCAAACACTAAAAGCGTATCTTGCTTATTCAAACGGTTTTCCGTACGGGCGAAATCAAACGGACGCTCCACGATAAACGCACCGTCCTCAAACGAAATGCGTTTGCCCACGGCCTTTTGAAAAGAGGGAAGTTGAAAAAATTCCACGGGAGCCATTATTTTCCCGCCGTGAACCAAGACGGGTGCGGACAGCGTTTGGCCGCGGGCGTTAATAATAATGTCCGGCAGAGACGCAGTCAAAATGCCGTAAAAACCTTTGGCGGTAATTTTAGCCTGTTTAGACTGTGCAAACAACTCCACTCCCGCGCCGAATTTACGCGCGGCAACCTGCACATCTGCATACATCACGCCATTAGCTTCCAATACAGGAACCGTACCGGCTTGCCGGCCAGAGACAAACACCTCCGCCTTTCCCTGCGCAAACGACGCACCAGAGAAAAGCATACTGGCCAAAAACCAAACAGCCGCCCATACTCGTTTCATAAGCAAGAGAACGCGCCCGCCGTAAAAAGCGGGCGCCAACGGTTACTCCAAAACTATTTTGTAATCTTCCCAAGCCAACTGGGGATCAGCTTGAATTTTCAGCGTGCGGTGGATATTCTGCTCGATGTCGTCCTGCCGTTGTTTAATGGCCTCGGCCAACACCGGATGAAGCACCACGCGCAAATTGCCGCCCGGGCGGCCGCTCGTGAGATCGTAAATTTCGCGCTGGATTTTAATACGCATACTCTCGGCAGACAACACGCGGCCGGATCCGTGGCACTGCGGGCATTCCTCGCTGATAAAGCTGCCGGTACTGGCGCGTTTTCTTTCGCGCGTCATTTCCACCAGACCCAGGCGCGTAATGGGCAAAATACGGATTTTGGCGCGGTCCCCGTGGACGGCTTTGGCAAGTGCCTCTACTACGCGGTGGCGGCTGGAGGCCTTGCGCATATCGATAAAGTCGATTACGATAATCCCGCCGATGTTGCGCAGACGCAGCTGGTGGGCGATTTCGCCCGCCGCTTCGATATTGGTCTGCGTGACGGTTTCTTCCTGCGATTTATTGCCGGTAAATTTACCGGTGTTTACGTCAATGGCGCAGAGGGATTCGGCTTCCTGGATAATAATACTTCCGCCGTTGGGTAAAGGCAGTTTGGTTTTGCGCAGATTATCAATTTCCGGCTCAATGTTATACGCCTCAAAAATCGGTGTTTTACCTTTATAAAGTTTTACGCGGTCCGCCAAATCGGGCGAATTTTTTTCCACAAAGTCGAGCACGCGTTCGTAATCTTTTTTATTGTCAAGCAAATATACTTTTGCATTTTCGGACAGCACGTCGCGCGCAACTTGCAATACCGCGTCCATATCTTCGTGCAATAGGCGCGGAGAGCGGGACGTTTCAAATTTTTTCAAAATAGACTGCCACTGACGGTACAGGTATTTTACTTCGCGTTCCAGTTCGTCTTTGCTGGCTTCTTCGGCTTCCGTGCGGACGATACACCCCATTCCGTTTAAGTGTTTGGCAGCCAAATCCTGCATAATATCGTTAAGCTTATGGCGCGCTTCGGAATCTTCGATATTTTTGGAAACGCCCACAAAACTCTGGTGCGGCGTAAGCACCAAATAACGGCCCGGAAGCGTAACGTCCATCGTCACTTTCATCCCTTTGGTGCTGATGGCGTCTTTAACCACCTGTACCATCACTTCCTGCCCTTTATGCAGCACTTTATCGATGTTTTTCTTGTCTCCGCCGATAACGTCGGAAATATACAGGTAGGCGTTTTTTTCGTAGCCGATATTCAAAAATGCGCTCGAAATACCGGGCAGCACGTTTTCCACCGTACCTTTGTAAATGTTACCTACAATGTTGAGCGCCCCGCGGCGTTCCCAAATCAGTTCGTTGACGCGGCTGTCCTCCAAAATAGCGATACGCGTTTCTTCAAACGACGTATTTACCAGCACTTCCACGCTGGGTAATTCTTCTAAATTCTTACTCATATCAAATCCTCTCTTGGGCTTTTAAAAAAAGCCTCCAAACTCAAATCGGGTGGAACAAGCCTTGCGAATCTTTCCACAGCAAACATTCCCGCGTAACGGTTACGCCGTCCACCGAAAATGCTTCTTCCTCCGCCGGCACTTCTATTCCCAGCCAAGAAGCCACAATCCACTCGGGCTTGATCCATTTGTTCTGCACGCTTTTAAGCGTCAGAACCACTTCGTCCGGCGCGGCAGTTTCGGCCGACAGAATATACGGTTTCGCGTCCGTAATGCACGCAAGCCCGTTTTCTGCACGGCGTACAACTTCCACGCGCGTTTCGTTTACAAATTCGTCCAGCTTCCGTCCGGCTCCCAAGGAAGCGAAATCTCCCTGAATCCGGTACCGGGCCGCGGCGGCCAGATTCTGCACGGAAGGCAGCGGATACGGTACCCGCACTACACTGACGATTTCCAGCCCTATAGGAGCTGCCGCAAGCAGTATGCGGCGCACTTCTTCCGCCGCAACGGATTTACGCAGATAAACGTCCAGATACTCCTTTTCCGCACGCTGCCCCTGTGCGGGAGCGGGACCGTACGAAAGGCGCGGCCAATTTGCATTTATTTTGGCCGGCTCAAAGGGTAAACCGGACGCGAGCACCATCTTTCTTACTGCGTTAAAAACATTACTCTGCCCGGCCGTCTTTTTGACGAACCGGAACACTATACGCATTTTATAAATTTTTGGAAGATTTATCATCCTTTTTTACGCCTTGATGCGCCGTGCATATACGGACTGCACCACTCCGAGGGCGAGTAAACTCGCTACCAGATTCGATCCCCCGTAGGAGATAAACGGCAGCGGAATCCCCGCCACCGGTACAATGCCGATAAGCATACCAAAGTTTACCAACATATATGTAAAGAACATTCCAAAAATGCCGGAACATACCAGATAACCATACCGATCGCTTGAGCTGTACGCCACCACAATAATGCGCCATAACATCAGCAAATAAAGCCCCAGTATTGAAAGTGTACCCCACAAACCGAGTTCTTCGCCCACAACGGCTAAAATAAAGTCCGTATGTCTTTCCGGCACAAAACCCAGACGGGACTGCGTTCCCGAAAAAAGTCCTTTTCCAAATACCCCTCCGGCCCCCATTGCAATCTGCGCCTGAAGCACGTTGTAACCCGCGCCCTTCGGGTCGGACTTGGGGGCCAAAAAGGTTTCAATGCGCTTTCTTTGGTGGTGTTTCATCTGGTGGTCCACAAAAATCCCTCCAAAAAGACCCGCCAGCACTACGAGCGTCGCCAATACAAAATAGAAAGACGGCAAGAAAATACGCAGCTGTTTAAAAAACCACCACGCCCCGTATCCCGCCAAAACAACCAGTGCCGAAAACCCCGCCATATACCACCCGTTATGGGATAATTCAAAAAACGCTTTAATAAGCCAATAATCAGTCAATTCGGGATGAAGATAGATATACGTCCACGTAATGGTAAAAAACCCCGTTACGCCCGCAAATAAACCGATTAATCCTAAATAAAACACGTTTACCCCTGTGCAATACAAAAGAACCAACAGCGCGGGGAATGTAACCACTACAGACGAAAAGTCCGGCTGCATCATAATCAGGCCGAATACTGGAGCCAGCAATAAGCTAAGCCCGAACAGCGTGGACGCGTCGCGGATACGCCGTCCGCGGCGGTCCAGAAATGCGGCGGCCACCAAAATCGTACATACGCGGCAGATTTCGGACGGCTGCATGGAAAAAAACGGAAAAACAAACCACGAACGCGATCCGCGCTGATACGACCCGAATAATAAAACGCCTACCAACAAAAAAAGAATAAACCCGTATACGGCTTTCCACTGCTCATCGTAAATTTGGTAGTTAAAACTCCACCCCGCAAAAAATGCGGCGCCGCCCACCAAAAGTGCAACCAAATGCGTACGCACCACACTGCTGGAAAGCGACAGACTGTTCACGGCAGACATCACACACATCGCGCCCACCAGCACAAGGCCGATCATCGCCCCCAACAACAAATAATCCAGCCGGCTGCGGCCGGAAGAAGCCACAAACTTAAACGCCGACATGCACACTCTCCTCCGGTAAAAGTTCTTGATAATATTCTTCGGGGCGGGGTTTGGGCGCATATTCTCCCAAGCCAAAATAAGCTTCCAACATCGCGCGCGCAACCGGCCCCGCGGCGGAACTGCCGCCTTCGCCAAATTCCACAAATACGGCCACAGCAATAGACGGTTCCTTCCCCTCTCTGCCCGCAAACGCCATAAACCAACCGTGATCCGGCCCGTGCGGGTTTTGGGCCGTTCCTGTTTTACCGTAAACGTCGAGCCCTTTGATTTTGACGCGGCGCGCGGTGCCGTTGTCTACGGTATATTTTAAGGCTTTAAAAAGCAAATCGTATGTTTCGGGCTTTAAATCGGCTTTTTGCAGAATTTCCGGTTTGCCTATCTGCTCCGTCTTACCTGTTTGGTTGCTGACGATTTTATCCACATAATATGGACGATATACATTGCCCCTGCTGGCCACCGCCGCCGCGAACTGCGCCATTTTTAAAGGAGTAACCAGCAGTTCCCCCTGCCCGATAGACAAGTTCAGCGTATCCCCGATAAACCAATAGGTTTTGTTGCGCGCACGGCGTGTGGGACCGTAGAGATTGCCCGCTTTTTCCCCCGGCAGGGCAATCCCCGTTTGGCGGCCAAACATAAATTTACGCTCAATACGCTCAATGGCAGCCGAACCTATCTGCGAAGCAACGGTATAATAATAAACGTCGCAGGAATTACTCATTCCGTCAAAAAAATCAACGGGGCCGTGCTTTCCCCAGCATTTAAACACGCGCGGACCCGAATCATAATGACCGGTGCAATTTACTTTATGCGTTATGTCCAGATGTCCGTCCTCAAGAGCTGCGGCCGCGGTAATGATTTTAAACGTGGAAGCCGGCGGATAAATACCCTGTACGGCCAAATTGTATTCGTTGATTTTTTTGGACTGGGCGGGATTTTCGGCATCGCTGTACGGCACAAAGATATTCGGGTCGAAGGATGGCGCGCTTGCCAAGGCAAGAACAGCCCCTGTACGCGGATCGAGCGCCACGGCTGCGCCGCGCCCTGTTTTTGAATTTTTAAGGCCTTCTTCCGCTGCATTTTGGACATTAAAATCAAGCGTTAAATAAACGTCGCTCCCCGCGGCCCATTTTTTGTCCTCGATAATGCTCTTAACGCGGCCGCGGTAGTCCACTTCCAAATAAACGCCGCCGTCTGTACCTTTAAGTTCTTTTTCAAATTTCTTTTCGATGCCGTTCTTACCCAATTTGGAGTTTAAACGGTACCCCATTTTTAAATCACGCGTACGCCAAGCGCGGTCATCCATACTGCCCAAATAGCCTAATAGGTGGCTGGCAAACCCGCCGTACGGATAGCTGCGTTTGGTTTCTTCAATCAGATAAATCCCGGGATAATACAATTGGAGTTCCTGAAGGGAAACCATACTTTTAGTAGATAAATTTTCGGCCAGAAGCGTTGCTTTCCCGCTTTTTGCACCCGAGCGGAGTTTTTCCAATAACTGCGGGGCAGATAAGCGCAGCCGCGGGGCAAAATCGTGCGCCAACCGATCCAGATATGCGGCATCTTGGTTGCCGCCCAAATAATACAAGCTAAAAGACGGCTCGTTTGAAGCCACCGCTACGCCGTCAGCCGTAAATACGCGGCCGCGGGGTGCCGTCTGATACAACACTTGCGTACGGTTACGTTCCGCCATCTGCAAATACACATTGTGGCGAAGCACCTGAATATCCACCAAACGAAGCGCAATCACGGCTCCGGCCGCTATGGCCAGCCCCATCATCACTTTTAAACGCGCGTTAAAAAAAATCTTGGTAACGGCCATTTTTACCCTATGCCTGCCGGCAGACAGCCCCCTTCCCCAGTACGCGGCGCACCGTCCAGAACACGGCAGGAGCCAACACCGCCCCCAGCGCCGAACCGCCCAACAGGCTCCAAAATCCGGGCCACATAGACGCGGAGATAAACCACACCAAGAGTAAGCTGTTCAGCGCGCCAACTAAAAAAGTCAGCCCAAATACTGCAAAAATCTGCGGGAAAATACCATCGAAATCAAACCGTTCCGCCAATGCATACACTATACACGCGGCCACGGTAAACGTAAAAGCGTTGTTGCCAAATAATTTAGTACCGAAAAAATCCAAAAACAGCCCGCACAAAAACGCCGCAGGATACCCAAATGCAGGTTTTAACACCGTACAAAACGCCGCGGAAAATGCCAGCATAATATTCACACTCAGCCCCCATACAGAACAGACCGTCACCAAACACCAATGGCAAACCGTCGCCAATACAAATAAAAAAATGAGTTTAATAAACGCCCGCATAAACGGTTATTTCCTCCCGTCCGTAATCACAAAAAGTTCTTTTACCGCCGAAGCACGCACCTGCGGGTCCACCTCTACCGTAAGCGCGGTTTGGAAACTCTCATCGTTACGCACCCCGCTGACACTGCCCACTAAAATTCCGGCGGGAAAAATACTGCTGGCTGAAGAAGTATACACCTTATCGCCTTTCCGTACATCTGCCAGCAACGGAATATATTTCAAACGCACCGGCCGGCGTCCGCCGCCCGTTAACAAACCTTCCTCTCCTCCGCGTTCCAACGAAACAGCAGCCATAAAATCCTCGTCTCGGATAAGCAACACTTTAGACGTATTTTCCGTCACTTCCGTCACTACTCCCGCCAATCCTTCCATGCCTTTTTCCAAAGACAGCACCGCGCTGCGTTCGCGGATTCCGGCAGCGCTCCCCTTGTCAATAATCACCGAGTTCCACTGCGAAGGTTCCCGATACGCTACCTTAGCCCATACACCCTGCCAGCGGCGGGCCGGATTTAAACGTAAAATTTCCGTCAGACGTCCGTTTTCATCCAAAATGGCTTCCGCCTGCGAAGCGAGCAATTGGGTCATTTCAATTTGCTGTTTAAGTTCGCGGTTTTCGCGGTGGGCATCCAAGAGTTCCCGCACCGTTTCGTTGACGTTTTGCGCATATTTGGCCGCTCCGTGCGCCAAACGTACCTGCGGAATAAAAATATACGACAGCACCGCCTTTACCGATGACACAAACCCTTCCAGCGGCAAAATCATCAGTAAAAAAGAAAGGAGTAAAAACACCGCAGGCAGAAGAAAGCGTCTTTTCGTCCCTGCAGCGTATTTTTTGTGTTGTTTAGTTCTGTTAGACAGCATAAATTTAAAAATAGATTGGAGGCTTGGTTTTGCCCTGACAAACGGGTAACGCAAAACCAGTTGACAGCCGGCACAAATTCCGGCGAAAACCGGAGACTAAGTTCGCGCCCCCTGCGCGGACCGTAAAAAACAAAAAGCGGACACGGTCCCTTTTCAAGAACTGTGTCCGCTAAATAGAATCAGCAGCCAGATTAGTAAGATTTACCGCGGGAACCGAAGAAGCGGGATCCTTTTTCGTTTAATTGTTCCAAGAACTTACCCGTACCCAACGCTACACAGCTAAGAGGATCTGCGGCGCGGTGGACGGGAATATCCGTTTCTTTGCGGATGAGTTCGGTAATTCCTCTCAAAAGACTGCCGCCGCCGGCCACTACAAGACCTCTGTCCACAAGGTCTGCGGCCAATTCGGGCGGAGTTTCTTCCAAAGTGCTTTTGATGACGTCGATAATCAAACGCACGGGCTCCATCAGCGCCTGGCGGATTTCTTCCGAAGTTACCGTCAGCGTGCGGGGCAGCCCTTGCGTCTGGTCGCGCCCTTTCACTTCCATAGATTTTTCTTCTTTCAAGGGATAAACGGAACCCAAGTTAATCTTGACTTCTTCGGCGGTCGTTTCACCGATAATCAGATTGTACTTTTTGCGGAAATACTGCACGATGCACTCAGTCAGCTCATCGCCGGCCACATCAATGGATTTAGCCACGACCATCCCGCCTAGCGAGATGACGGCTACTTCCGTCGTTCCGCCGCCAATGTCCACAATCATACTGGCGTGCGGTTCCGCAATCGGTAAATCCGCACCCATAGCCGAGGCCATAGGCTCTTCGATTAAATATACTTCCCGTGCACCGGCCTGCCGTGCAGCGTCATCCACCGCACGGCGCTCCACACCGGTAATATCCGAAGGGATCCCAATGACGATCCGGGGACGTAACAGACTGCTGCGGCTGTGTACTTTGCGAATAAAGTAACGAATCATTTCCTGCGTTACTTCAAAATCCGCAATGACACCGTTTTTCATCGGGCGAACGGCTATAATGTTGGCGGGAGTACGGCCCAACATCTGCTTGGCCTTGACTCCCACAGCTTTGACTTCGCCGGTCTCTCTTTCCACCGCGACCACCGAAGGTTCGCGCAGAACGATGCCCTTGTCTTTGACGTAGATAAGGCAGTTGGCCGTGCCAAGATCCATACCCAAGTCGGAAGAAAACAGGCCTCCGAGATAGTCTATTACCATTTCAGTCCCCTATATTAATCAACCAATTTAACGATGGCTACTTCAGCATTATCCCCCTGGCGCACGCCCGCGCGGTAAATGCGGCAGAAGCCGCCGGCGCGGTTAGCGTAACGGGTGGCTAACACTTCAAACAATTTTTTAACGGCGGCCGCGTCTTTCACTGTATCTTTGGCGGCGCGTTCGTTATTGGCTTTGGCCAAGGTAATCAGGCCTTCCACCACGCGTCTTACTTCTTTGGCTTTGGGCAGCGTGGTCTTCACTTCTTCGTGAAGAATAATGCTGGTGGCCATATTGTTCAGCATAGCTTTGCGATGGGACGCAGTCTTGCCAAGTTTTCTGTATCCGGTATTCTTAATCATACTTTAAAACTACTCCTGTAAGGGGGCAATGCCCTTAAATTTTCATACCGAGGGAAAGATTCATCTCGGCAAGTCTTTCTTTAATTTCATCCATTGATTTGGCCCCGAAATTTTTGATCATTTTCAAATCATCTTCGGTCATTTTTACCAAATCGCGCACCGTATTGACGTTCTCCGACTTCAAACAATTGATAGAGCGGGAGGACAGCTCGATAAACTCAATAGACTGATTCAAAAGCTCCTCTTGTTTAGCGTTGGCACCGCCGGTTTGTGCGGAGGCCGCGGAAGAAATAGGTTCTTCTGGCACTTCGTCACTCGTGGTAGCAACGCAATCCTCTTCGCCTTCAATCGTAAAAATATGGAGCGAGTTGGAAAGCAACACAGCAGCGCGGTGCAACGCACGGGCGGGAGCCAGCGTGCCGTCGGTGGTGATTTCCAAAATCAAGCGGTCGTAGTCCGTTTTCTGGCCGACGCGCGCAGGTTCCACGTCATAGTGCACCTTCACGATCGGGGAAAACAGCGCATCTACCGGAATAAATCCGGCCGGACGCTGGATTTTAGCCTGTTCTTCGGCGGGGCCGTAACCCTTACCGCGGGAAATTTCAATTTCCATTTCCAAGCTGCCGCCCACTTCGAGCGTAGCCAGTACCAAGTCTTTATTGACAATTTCCACACCATCGGCTTCTTCAATATCCGCAGCGGTAATTACACCGGGTTTATCAGCGTGCAGTTGCAGATATTCGCGGTTTTTGCTTTCCATTTTTACGCGCAGGTTTTTTAGGTTAAGCAAAATGTTGATCACATCTTCCCGAACGTTAGGAACCGTGCTAAATTCATGCACAGCCCCCGCGATTCGAACCGCAGTAACGGCGGCGCCGTCCATACCGGACAGTAAAATCCGGCGCAGGGAATTGCCCACCGTATGACCATAACCGCTTTCGTACGGTTCGGCAATAAATTTGCCGTAAAAGTCGGACGCGGTTTTTTCTTCCAGTTGAATCGCTTGGGGGAGTTTAATCTCTGTTAAAGCCATTATAAGCCTCCAAAACTATTTAGAATAGTATTCGACGATGAGCTGCTCGTTGACAGGGTAGGACATTTCCGCTCTGTCGGGCCATCTTAAGAGTTTTCCGGTCATCTTTTCCGCGTCATATTCCAAAAAGCTGGGGCGTTGGTTGCGTTTTTCGGCTTCCGTAAGACCCTGTTTGACTTGGACGTTTTCCGCCAAAGCTTTATCCAGCGTTACTTTATCGCCCAAACGAAGTTGGTAAGAAGGAACGTTGACGGCTTTGCCGTTGACCGTTACATACCCGTGCAAAACAATTTGGCGGGCCGCTTTCAAAGACACCGCAAAACCGAGGCGGCGCACGATGTTATCCAAGCGGGTTTCCAGTTTGCGCAAGAAATTTTCCCCCGTCTGGCCTTCGGCTCTGGCGGCGGAATCAAACATATTGCGAAACGGAATTTCCGACATGCCGGACTGCAATTTGGCTTTCTGTTTTTCCTGCAAGCGAATGCCGTATTCGGACACTTTGGCTTTTCTGACTTTGCCGCCGCGTTTGGTAACGGCAGCCAACTTGTCAATGACGCAGTTGGTATAGCACTTAGTTCCTTTTAAGAAAAGTTTGCAATCTAATTTTCTGCATTTTTTGCAGCTGGGTCCTGTATATCTAGACATAAATCTTATACTCTCCTGGCTTTGGGCGGTCTGCATCCGTTGTGGGGGATGGGGGTAATGTCTTTAATGGAAGACACGGTAAGTCCGGCTTGCTGTACGGCTCTGACGGCCGTTTCGCGGCCCTGCCCGGGTCCGCAAACCTTTACGGCCACTTCGCGCATACCCATCGCCACGGCTTTTTCGGCCGCTTTATTGCTGGTAATCTGCGCGGCGAACGGGGTGCTTTTCTTGGTACCTTTAAAGCCGTGGGAACCGGCGGTGGACCAAGCAACCGTGTTGCCTTTGTCGTCCGACACCGTTACAATGGTGTTATTGAACGAGCAGTAAATATGCACCACGCCAAAAACGGGCGCTTTCGAATTTTTCTTTTTACCTTTCGCCGCGGGCGCTTGAGCCGGCGCGGCCGTTGTCACTTTTTCTTCTGCCATATGGTTAAATTCCTTCTAAAATTTATTTGGTTTTGGAACCCACGGTTTTTCTTCTGCCGCGGCGGGTTCTGCTGTTGGTTTTGGTGCGCTGGCCGCGGACCGGCAGGTTGCGGCGGTGGCGCTGGCCTTTGTAAGAACCGATTTCAATGGCGCGGTGAATGTTCTGCGCCACTTCGCGGCGAAGCTCGCCTTCCACTTTATATTCTTTCTGCAAAAGCGTGTTAAGCAAACCGGCTTGTTGTTCGGTCAAATCTTTAACGCGGGTAGCGGGGTCAATTTGGCCTTCCAGTTTGGCAAGCACTTCTTTCGCGTTTTTCTTGCCGATGCCATAAATGTATTCCAACGCGACATCTATTCTTTTATTTTTCGGTAAATCAATACCTGCGACTCTAGCCATATTTTATCAAACTCCTGTAAATTAACCTTGGCGCTGTTTGTGTTTCGCGACTTCGCAAACCACGCGGACTACGCCGTTGCGTTTAATGATTTTGCATTTTTGACATATTTTTTTAACACTGGCTCTAACTTTCATTTATTTCTCCCTATAAGTTATTCTGCCGCGGGTCAAATCGTAAGGGGAAAGCTCCAATCTTACTTTATCGCCCGGGAGAATCCTTATATGATGAACTCTCATTTTGCCGGATATATGTCCCAGAATTACTTTCCCGCCCGCAATTTCAATCTTAAACATCGCATTGGGCAGCGCTTCCAAGACTTTACCTTCAATTTCGATTTTATCGCTCATACAACTCCGAGTTCGGATTAAATCACAGAACAAACGCCCTCCGCATCTATCCTTCCGACGCGCGGGGCATCTTATTCAAAGGCAGTAAAAATTTCGCTGCCGTTAGCCGTTACGGCCACCGTATGTTCAAAATGCGCGGCGTAACTTCCGTCACGCGTGACAACGGTCCAGCCGTCCTCCAGCTCCCTGACTCTGAAACTTCCCGCAGTAAGCATAGGCTCTATCGCAAGCACCATCCCCGCTTCTAAAACGGGGCCGGTTCCCGGCGTTCCGAAATTTGGAATACTGGGCTCCTCGTGCATATTGCGTCCGATGCCGTGCCCGCAATAATCGCGCACGACGCCTACGTTATGCAGCTTGGCAAAAGCTTCCACCGCGTGCTGAACGTCGCCAAGACGTCTGCCGGCTTTGACTTGCCCGATTGCCTTATATAAAGACTTTTTGGTTACGTCCATCAGTCTTTGGGCTTCATCGGAAACTTTTCCCACGCCGAGGGTGACAGCGGCGTCTGAACAGAAGCCGTCAAGGCGGGCCCCTGTATCAATACTGATAATATCACCACTCTTTAATATTCTATCTTTTTTTGGGATTCCGTGCACAACTTCTTCATTTACCGACGCGCAAATGCTTCCCGGAAACCCGTAATACCCCAGAAAAAGCGGCGTCGCCCCAAAGGAACGAATCGTTCTTTCCGCGGCAGAATCCAACTCCAGCGTAGAAATGCCGGGACGTACCATTTCGGTCATCAGTTTAAGGACCGCTGCGGTAACTTTTCCGGCCGCACGCATTCGTTGGAGTTCTTGTTCGTTTTTGACTTCAATCATTTTACCTTCTCAAGGACTTTTGCAATGTCCTCAAAAACCTGTTCGGGGCTTTGATTCCCGTCTACTTCCACATACTTTCCGCTATTTTGGTAATAATTCTTTACCGGCAAGGTATCGCGGTGATACACCTCTAAACGGTGTTTAACGCGTTCGGGCGTATCGTCCGCACGGGAATAGAGATCCCCTCCGCACGCAGGACACACGGTCAGCGGCGCTTTTAAATCAATATGCAGAATTTTCCCGCATTTTTTGCATTGGCGGCGCGAAGAAATGCGGTTGACCACTTCACTTTCCGGCAAATCAATCATCACGACTTCGGTAATTTCGCGGTTTAAGCGTTTCATCATCGTGTCTAACGCTTCGGCCTGCGCAACGGTGCGCGGGAAACCGTCGAAAATGATACCTTTATCCGTCGCACTGACGATTTTTTCCAACATGGAAACCATCAGCTCATCGGGCACTAAGTTACCGTCATTGATAATGGCGGCAATTTGTTTGCCTAACTCCGAGCCGGAAGCGATTTCCGCCCGAAGCACATCCCCCGTGGAGATATGGTGCAAATGAAATTTCTGCTGTAACTTGGCCGACTGGGTGCCTTTACCGGCCCCCGGGCAGCCCATTAAAACAATGTTCACTTCAATTAACCTGCCTTTTAAATTACAAACAACTTTGCGTTTAAACCCCGCAAGATGCAAACGCAAAACAATTTGTACAAATTGTCAAAATCTTTAAGTTTAAGGAAAACTAATTTATTCCAGTAGAAATAATTTTCTAGGATTTTGTGGGCAATTCTAGGCATGCGCTCCTGAAGCATACTTACTTGCTAGGTAAAGGAGCTCACAACAAAGAAGTGCCCTAAAATTTCACTCCAATAGTAAAGGATTTTTGTGGGGATTTCTAGGCCCCTTTAACCGAAGCATACTTACTTGCTATGCGAGGGAAAAGGAAACAACGAAATCCCCCAAAATCCGTAAAAAGTCCAGTTTTTAGAGAATTTTGCGGAGATTTCTAGGCACGCGTCCCTGAAGCATACTTGCTTGCTATGTGAAGGGATGCGTAACAACGAAATATCCCAAAATTATCAAAAACTACTGTCCGACGTTGAACCAGCGGCCCTTAATCCTCTTCGAACCCTTCATCAAAGGCTCATAGTTGCGGGCCAACAGATGCGCCTGCACCTGACCAACGGTATCCAACGCGACGCCGACGACAATCAGCAAAGCCGTACCGCCGAAGTAAAAGTCTACGTTGAACTGCGCGCGGAAGAAATCCGGCAGGACCGCGATCAAACATACAAAAATTGCCCCGCAGAACGTCAAGCGGTTCATTACCCACTCAATATAATTTTTTGTGGGTTCACCCGGGCGAATCCCGGGAATAAAACCGCCCCACTTCTTCATGTTATCGGCCAAATCGGACGGGTTAATCGTCATCGAGTTGTAGAAATAGCAGAAGAAAATAATCAGAGCCGAGAACAACAGCATATACAGAATACTGCTATGGTTCATAGACTCCAACAGTTTCTGCGCCCAAGGGGCTTCTTGATTAAAGCTGGCAATCGTCAGCGGCAGGGAAATAACGGACGAGGCAAAGATTACCGCAATTACACCGCTCTGGTCAATCTTCAGCGGCAAATAGCTAACCTGTCCGCCATAGGTTTTATTCCCCACTTGGCGTTTGGCATATTGCACCGGAATTTGGCGCTGAGCCGTTTCCAACCATACCACTAAAGCTGTAACCACAACCGCCGCGCCGAAGATAACAAGCGCCATAAAGAAATCCATCTCGTCTGTCTGTACGCGTTTAATCACTTCCATAATCGCGCTGGGCAAGCGGTCCACAATACCGGCGAAAATGATGAGCGAAATACCATTGCCCACCCCTTTTTCCGTAATCTGTTCGCCGAGCCACATTACAAACATCGTGCCGGCAGCCAATGTCACCACCGTGGTAAGAAAAAACATAAACGACGGGTTGACTACTGCCGAAACGCCGCCTGCGCCTTCAATGCGCGTAATCGCGAACGTCATCATCGAGCCCTGCAATAACGCCAAAAACAGTGCAAAAATACGGGTGATCTGGTTTTCTTTTCTTCTGCCGGATTCCCCTTCTTTATGCATACGGTCCAGCGCAGGGAAAATATGGGCCCCGCGCACTAACCCCATAATGATGGAAGCGTTAATGTACGGCATAATACCCAAGGCCAAAATAGAAAATCTGCCCAAAGCGCCGCCCGAAAAGATATTCATAAATCCGAGAATACCGTTTTGGTGCGCGGCAAACATTTGTTTTAAGACTTCCGTATTAATGCCGGGTATTGGGATTGCGGCCGCAATCCGGAAAACAGCCAACGCCCCGATCAAGAAGAGAAGTCTCTTCTTGAGTTCGGGGGCGTTAAAGATATTTGCAACTGTGTTGTTAGCCATTATTTGGTCTTCTGTTCAAGCACGGTTACGGTGCCGCCGGCTTTTTCAATCGCCGCTTTAGCGGTGGCGGAAAAACCGTGGGCAGACACTTTCAAAGCTTTGGTCAAAGCTCCGTTGGCCAATACTTTGACGCGGGTAACATCGTGGATGATACCGGCTTTTTTCAAAGCTTCGGGAGTTACTTCCGCACCGGCCGCAAAGGCTTTTTCCAAAGAGCCGACGTTGACATAGTCAAAACGTCTGGCAAAATCTTTATTGGAAAAACCGCTTTTCGGCGTATGGCGGATCAAGGGCATCTGGCCGCCTTCTTTGCTTTCTTTGCGGGAGTTGCCGGAACGGGAAGTCTGCCCTTTCATACCTTTGGTGCAGTAGTTGCCCAAACCGGAACCCGGGCCAAGACCCAAGCGTCTTTTTTCTTTTCTGGACCCGTGTTTAGGGAAAAGTTTATTTAAAGTTACCATTTTTATCTCTCCACAAAACTATTCGGCCTTGGCGGGTTCGGCTTTCGCTTCCGCCTTGGGGGCTTCAGCCGCAGGGGCGGCTTTGCCGCGCATCACGTTCACGGCTTCTTTGGCTTTCAGCTGTTTGAAAGCTTCCATCGTGGCGTACACCAAGTTGCAGGGATTGCTGCTGCCCAGGCTTTTGGCTAATACGTCTTTGATCCCCGCAGCTTCGAACAAGAGACGCGCGCCGGAGCCGGCAATTACACCGGTACCGGGGGCGGCGGGTTTCATCCATACGGAAGCGGCACCAAATTTGCCGATGACTTCGTGCGGAATGGTTTCGCCCACGATCGGGAACGTGATCATGTGTTTGCGGGCGTGGGATTCAGCTTTGGCGATAGCCAGCTGAACCTGATTCGCCTTGCCAATAGCAACGCCCACTTTGCCCATGCCGTTACCGACGACAACGAGCGCGCGGAAGCCAAAGCGTTTACCGCCTTTGACCACCTTGGCCGTTCTGGCTACGTGGATGACCGTGGTTTTACCTTCAGCCGCCGGTCTTGCTTTTTGAAACTCGGCTCTTTTGCCTTTCGCTTCTTTTCTGTTATCGCTTTTTACTAGCGTTTCATTGGACATTAAATTCACCTGTGACCTTAGAATTTCAATCCTGCTTCTCTGGCGGAATCCGCAAGCGCTTTGATTCTGCCGTGGTAGACGCGTCCGCCGCGGTCAAACATCACTTCGCTGATGCCTTTTTCGAGCGCTTTCTTGGCAATTGCGGCGCCCAAAGCTTTAGCGGCTTCGATGCTCTTGGCGGAAGCTTCAAATTTGCCTTCAAATTCTTTGGACAACGTAGTCGCAGACACTAACGTGCTGTGCGTGTTGTCATCAACGATTTGGGCGTAAATATATTTCAAGCTTCTGTAGACGGACAGTCTCGGGCGGTGCGCACCGTTTTTCAACAGGTGGCCGCGGCTGCGGTCTTTTCTGAACTGATATCTTTCTTGTTTAGTGGCCATAATTATTTGCCTCCCGCCGCAGTTTTACCGGCTTTGCGAACAATATGTTCGCCCTGGTATTTAATACCGCTGCCTTTATAAGGTTCCGGAGGTCTGATTCTTCTGATTTTGGCCGCGAAATCGCCTACTTTGAACTTATCGCTGCCTTTAATCGTTACCCAGCCGGATTTCGGATCCACCGTAACCGTAAGGCCAGCGGGGATATCCAAATTCACAGGGTGGGAAAAACCGAGTTCCAGGTTCAGTTTGGAGCCGGCCACGTTGGCGCGGTAACCCAAACCGTTGATTTCCAGCACTTTGGAAAAACCGTTCGTCACGCCTTCAATAATGTTGAAAACATTGGCGCGGGTGGTTCCGTGCAAAGCGTTGAGTTCTTTTACCCGGTTTTCGGCGACGGAGAAGGTTAATACGCCGTCTTTCAGTTCGGGCGTAATGCCTTCCGGGATAGCGTACGACAAAGTACCCAGCGCGCCGGTGGCGGTAATGACGCTGTCTTTGATTTCCACTTTCGTTTTGGCGGGAATGTTGATAATCTTTTTACCGATTCTGCTCATATTCCCCCCTTACCAGACCTGGCACAACAGTTCGCCGCCGATTTTTTCGGCTTTGGCCTGCGCGTCGGTCATCAAACCTTTAGACGTGGAAAGAATGGTGATACCGAAGGCGCCGCGAACTTTCGGAATGTTGTTGTAGGCGCTGTAAACGCGGGACCCGGGTTTGGAAATACGTTTCAAACCTTGGATGACGCATTCGTTTTCAGGCGTATATTTCAAGAATACTCTTACCACGCCGCCTTTGGTTTCGTTATGGACGGCTTTGAAATTGGCAATGTAACCTTCTTCTTTCAGTACGCGCGCAATTTCGGTTTTGATTTTAGAAAAAGGGATATCCACTTTTTCTTTTTTCTTCATATTGGCGTTTCTTATTCTGGTTAAGAAATCTGCAATTGGATCCATATATATAGGCAACCTCTCCAAACCACTTTCCGTTTAACGGAGTTGGCCCGAAAAAGGTACCTCCTCCTGTAAATTACCAGCTCGATTTTCTAAGACCAGGGATGAGACCCTGATGTGCCATTTTTCTAAGGCAGATACGGCAGAGGCCGAAGTCGCGGTAGTAACCTCTCGCGCGCCCGCAGATTTGGCATCTGTTGTGATAGCGCACGGCGAACTTTTGATCCTTCGCCATTTTTGCAACCCAAGCTTTAGTAGCCATAAAGTTTTCTAACTCCTATTATTTGGCCGATTTGCGGAACGGCAGACCCATGTAATTCATAAGCATACGGCCGCTTTCGTCGTTTTCGGCGGTGGTAACGAACGTAATGTTCATACCGTGGGCTTTGGGAGATTTTTCAACATCAATTTCCGGAAAAATATAATGTTCTTTAATACCCAAGTTCAAGTTGCCTTTGCCGTCAAAGCTGGCGTTAAAGCCCTGAAAGTCGCGGATGCGGGGGCAGGCGATGCAGATGAAGCGTTCCATAAACTCATACATCTTAGCACCGCGCAGCGTCACGCGAACGCCAATCGGCATACCTTCCCTAAGTTTAAAGTTAGAGATGGATTTTTTGGCGCGGCGCACTTGGGCGGCCTGGCCGGCGATGGCGGTCAAATCTTCTTTGGCCGTTTCCAACGCTTTAATGTCTTCGCGGGCTTCTTTCACGCCGATGTTGATGACGATTTTCGTCATTTTCGGCACGGCCATCGGGCTTTTGACGTTCATATCTTTCAGCAAGGCCGGAAGCACTTTTTCTTTGTAAAGGGCCTGCAATTTCGGCATATAGCCGGCGGGCACTTTCGTTTCGTTTTTGGTTTCTTTCTTAGTCATTTTAACGGTACCTGATTAAATGATCGGCTCGTTGCATTTGCGGCAGACGCGCGTTTTCGTGCCGTCGGCCGAGATTTGCACTTTGGGCGTCATCGCTTTTTTGCATTTGCTGCAGACTACCGCTACGTTGGACGCGTCCAACGCGGCTTCCATCTGTATAATGCCGCCCTGCTTGTTTTGGGTTGGCTTTACGTGTTTGGAAATCATGTTCACGCCCGTTACCACTACTTTGTTTTTGGACGGGTTGACGGATTTCACTTCGCCTTTCTTGCCTTTGTCCTTGCCGGACAACACTAAAACGGTGTCTTTTTTCTTAATGTTCATACTATACCACCTCAGGAGCCAAGGAAATAATTTTCAAGAAATTCTTTTCGCGCAGCTCTCTGGCAATCGGGCCGAATACACGGGTGCCTTTGGGTTCCCCGTTATCGTTGATGATGCAAACGGCATTGTCATCAAAACGGATATAGGAACCGTCTTTTCTTCTTCTTTCGCGGGCCACACGCACGACTACCGCGCGGACCACGTCGCCTTTTTTAATGGCGGAGGTAGGGATCGCGTCTCTGACGGAGCACATAATCACATCTCCCAAAGTCGCGATATCCCGATGGTGGCCGCCGCGCACTTTAAAGCACTGCACTTTACGCGCGCCGGAATTGTCGGCCACATTAACGATGCTTCTTAATTGAATCATACTTTAATAACTCCGTAGTTTTTAAAAACTAAGCTCTGGCTTTTTCCACAATTTTGGAAATGCGCCATTTCGTCGTTTTGGAAACGGGACGGGTGCTCATAATTTCCACTTTGTCGCCGATTTTGGTTTCGTTGGCCTCGTCGTGAGCGTGGAATTTGGCCGCTCTTTTGAGCGTTTTGCCATAGCGTTCATCGTGAACTAAGCGTTCCACTTTAACGGTGCGGGTTTTGTCCATTTTGTCGGACACAACTACGCCGCTCAGAACTTTTCTTTTGGCACGGGTTTCTTGATTTTCCATTTTTCAAACCTCTATTTTTGCTCTTTTTTCTGGTTGATCAGCGTCTGCAAAAGAGCAATTTCGCGTCTTACAGCTCTGATTTCCATCGGGTTGGCGATGGGAGTGGTGCTGTGTTTGAAAAGAAGATTAAATTTCTTTTCCTGGGCTTTGCCGAGCGCTTCGTTCAGTTCGGCCAACGTTTTGTTCTTTAAAGCTTCTTTTTCGTTCGTTTTCATAAACTACCTTCTGCTAACCAATTTTGTTTTGATCGGCAGTTTGTCGGACGCTAAGCGCATAGCTTTTTTGGTATCTTCTAACGTAGCGCCTTCCAATTCGAACAAAATTCTGCCGGGCTTCACCACAGCGGCCCAGTATTCGGGCGCGCCTTTACCTTTACCCATACGGGTTTCGGCGGGGTGTTTGGTAATGGCTTTGTCCGGAAAAATGCGGATCCAAAGTTTACCTTTTTTCTTGATGAAGCGGGACAAGGTAATACGGGCAGCTTCAATCTGCCGGGCGGTAATCCATTTGGGTTCCAACGCTTTCAACCCAAATTCGCCGAACACCACTTCCGTGCCGCGTTTGGCGTTGCCTTTAATACGGGGCGCGCTGAAGGGTTTGCGGTATTTAACTCTTTTAGGCATCAACATAAGTCAAAGTCCTCTATTTGGTTTCCGCCGCGGCGACTTCCGTCGCCCCTTCGGTGGAACCGTTTTCCATGTCGCGGTGTTTCTTGAGTTCGTTCATAATCTCTTTGGGAGATTTGGCGAAGTGGGTTCTCTTGAAAATCCAGACTTTAATACCGATTTTACCGCTGATGGTGTTCGCTTCGGTAAAACCGTAATCGATATCGGCGCACAAGGTGTGCAGCGGCACGCGGCCTTCGCGTTTCCACTCGGTGCGGGCGATTTCCGCGCCGCCGAGTCTGCCGGACACCATAATTTTGATACCAAGCGCTTTGCCGGACAAAGCCTTTTCAATCGCTTTTTTAATAGCGGCGCCGTAGTGGGCGCGTTTTTCAAGCTGCATGGCGATGTTCTGGGCTACCAGCTGGGCATCCGTTTCCGGATTCTTGATTTCAATTACGTTCACAAAGGTTTTGCTGCCGGTAAAGGCTTCCAATTCTTTGCGAAGGGCTTCAATGTCGGCGCCTTTTTTGCCGATTACAACGCCCGGGCGGGCGGTGTGAATGTTGACGCGCAGGAACGCACCGGCTCTTTCAATACCGACGTAGCTGACGGCCGCCATTTTGAATTTGTCGTCAATAATTTTGCGGATTTGGAAATCTTCCATAATTAACGCCGGCATATTCTTGGGGGCGAACCATCTGGAGCGCCAATCCTGAATATAACCGAGTCTGATTGACCGCGGGTGAATCTTGTGTCCCATAAATTAGCGACCTCCCTTTTTTTCGTCGGTGACGATGACAGTCAAGTGGCACATGCTCTTTTTGTAGGGCATCGCGCGGCCTTGCGGGCCGGGCTGCACTCTTTTCAAGTGGCCGCTGGGGCCCAAGTTGGCAAACGCTTCTTTAATGAAGACTTTGCTGAAATCCAGCTTTTTGCCGGCTTTTACTTCCAGGTTGGCGGCGGCGCTGTGAAGCGTTTTGGCCACCAAATCCGAGGTGCGTTTGGCGATGAACGGAAGAACATCTTCCGCCGCTTTCACGTTTTTACCGCGGATTTGATCGAGCACCAGGTTCACCTTGCGGCTGCCATAGCGTTGAAATTTAGCTTTTGCACAAGCTTCCATATCAAATCCTCAACTCTTATTTCAGGGCGGTGGAATCTTTTGTCATACCACCGTGACCTTTGAACAAACGGGTGAAAGAGAATTCACCGAGTTTGTAGCCTACCATTCTCTCGGATACGTAAATGGGAAGAAATTTTCTGCCATTGTGCACGAGGAACGTGTGTCCCACAAATTCAGGCACGATGGTGCAGGCTCTTGCCCACGTCTTGATAGGTTTCTTTTCGTTGGAAGCGTTCATCGCTTGAACTTTTTCCAACAGGTTTAAATCCACAAACGGACCTTTTTTAGTTGATCTTCCCATAATTACTTAACCTTGTTTTTTCTTCTGTCGCTGACAATCATCCAACCAAACGCTTTTTTGGTAGAGCGCGTTTTCAAACCGCGGGTCTGCTGGTTCCACGGAGAGCGCGGAATGTTGCCGCCTTTACCGTGGCCGCGGCCGCCGCCCATCGGGTGGTCGACAGCGTTCATCGCGCTGCCGCGGACGGTAGGTCTCTGGCCGCGGTGTCTGTTGCGGCCGGCGTTGCCGATTACAATGTTGGAGTGGTCCACATTGCCGACTTGGCCGATGGTGGCGCAGCAGGCGCTGGGCACCAAGCGGATTTCGCCGGACGGCATTTTGATATGGGCATAGTCCGATTCTTTGGCCATAAGCTGGGCCTGGCTGCCGGCGCTGCGGGCAAGCTGCGCGCCTTTGCCGACTTTCAGTTCAATGGCGTGGATAAAAGTACCTTCGGGAATGTTTTTAAGAGCAAGGCAGTTACCCACTTTAATATCTGCGGCCGGACCGGACATTAGTACGTCGCCCACTTGTACGCCCAGCGGGTGGAGAATATATCTCTTTTCGCCGTCGGCGTAGTTCAACAGGCAAATGCGGGCGCTGCGGTTTGGGTCGTATTCGATAGACACGACTTTGGCCGGCACGCCGTATTTTTCCCGTTTGAAATCAATCTGTCTGTATGCGCGTCTGTGGCCTCCGCCGATGTGACGGACCATAATCATACCGGTGTTATTTCTGCCGCCGGTTTTGCGCAGACCTTTGGTTAAGCTCTTCTCCGGAGTGGTTTTGGTAATATCGGAGTAGTCCGACACCGTAATCGTTCTGCGGGAAGGGGTGTAAGGTCTAAATGACTTAATAGGCATAGTTAGTAGTTTCTCCTTTCAGCTACTTCGAAGAGGCTTCCACCAATTCGATTTTATCGCCTTCTTTCAAGGTAACAAAGGCCTTTTTGTAATCGGGTCTTTTACCTTCGAAGCGACCCATGCGATGGGTCTTGCCCGTGACGGAAATCGTGTTAATCTTTACAACGGTTACGTTGAAAATTTTTTCCACCGCGGTTTTAATTTCGCCTTTGGACGCGTTTTTGGCAACCACAAAACCGTAGCGGTTGTGGGTATCGCGTTCAATCAAGCTCTTTTCGGTTAAAAGGGGCTTTTTAAGCGTAGTGTAAACGGTCATTATTTGGCCTCCTTGGCGAACGTGTCGCTGAGTTTGGCAACGGCGTCCGTGGTCAAAATAACTTTAGAGCTGTTAAGCACCACGTAGGCATTGGCGTCCTGCGGAGCGATGTGGGTAAGACCCGCAACGTTGCGGCAGGCCAAAGCGGCGTTGGCGTCGGCAAAGTTATCCATAACCAGCGGTTTGCGGCCGGCGGCCAAGACGTCCATAATTTCGGCGAAAGCTTTGGTTTTGGGTTCTTTAAGCGTTAAAGAGTCCAACACGACCAAGTTGCCTTCGGCGAGCTTGGCGGACAAAGCCATCGCGAGCGCGGTTCTTCTTTTGGCGGCCGGTAAATCCTGGCGGAAAGAGCGCGGCGTAGGGCCAAAAGCGATACCGCCGTGGCGGAACTGCACGGCGCGCAAGCTGCCCTGACGGGCGCGGCCGGTGCCTTTCTGTTTCCACGGTTTTTTACCGGTACCGGAAACTTCGCTGCGGGTTTTGACGTCGGCGGTGCCGCTTCTTTGGTTAGCCAAAAAGGCGGTGATGACTTCGTGCAAGAAAGTGGGGTTGGCCTTGACGGCAAACAAGCTGTCCGGCAGGGCGCAGGTTCCTTTCTCTTTACCTTTGATATCTAAAACTTTAGTTTCCATGGGTCAAAGTCCTTACTTCTTGTTGGCGGCTTTAGAGGCAGAAACTTTCTGCTGCTGCGGCGCCACATAGTGTTTTTTGTATTTGGAAGTTTCCAAGACGGACACAATGGAGCCTTTGGCACCCGGAACGGAACCTTTCAGGAAGATAAGTCCGTTTTCGTTGTCCACTTTGATAACTTCAATTTTGGCTACGGTGTGGGTGGTGGTGCCATAGTGGCCGGCCATGCGCTGACCGGAGAGCACTTTACCCAAAGAGCGGCGGGAGCCCAAAGACCCCGGAGCGCGGGATCTGTCGGACTGACCGTGGGAATCGGGCTGGCCGGCAAAGCCGTGGCGTTTCATACCGCCGGCAAAGCCGTGGCCTTTGATTTTACCCTGCACGTCCACATAGTCGCCGGGTTTGAAGATTTTTTCGAGTGAAATGACTTGACCGATTTCGAAACCGTTTACGTCCGCGACACGGCATTCCTTCATGTGTCTGACCGGAGCGACGTTGGCTTTTTTGAAATAACCGAGTTCAGGTTTATTAAGTTTGCTTTCTTTCACTTCGCCAAAACCCACGCAAACGGCGTTGTAGCCGTCTTTTTCCTGGGTTCTGACACGCACAACCTTACACGGACCCGCTTTTACTACGGATACGCCGTGAAGATTGCCTTTTTCATCAAAGAGCTGAGTCATACCGATTTTTTCGCCGATTACAAAGCGAAAAGTTTCGGGCGCTTCTTTGACAGTTTCTGCTTTGGCCGCTTCAGCAACGGGGGTTGCCTCTTGGGCACCAGCAGCTTGGTTAAGTTCTTCTGTCATATCAGTTCAGTTTCCTATTAGTTGCTTTTGATAGCCACATCTACACCGGCCGGCAAATCCAGTTTCATGAGTTCGTCGACGGTTTTAGAGGTGGGGCTTTTGAGGTCAATGAGTCTTTTGTGAATGCGCATTTCAAATTGTTCTCTGCTCTTTTTATCGGTATGGGGAGAGCGAAGCACGGTGTACTTCTTAATCCGGACCGGTAGAAGAACAGGACCCGCCACGATGGCGCCGGTTTTTTGGGCCGTTTCCACAATGCGGGAAACGGAGGCGTCCAACATACGGTGGTCGTAAGAACGCAATTTGATGCGGATTCTTTCTTGGCTTAATACTTTAGCCTTTTTTTCTGTTTTTTCTGCCATTTTTGGTTTCCTTAAATGTTTTTTACAAAAAAATTATTCGGCAGAAATCCCTACTCCGGTTCGTGTTCTCCGACGAGCCGGTGAGGAATTTTCCGCCTTTGCTTCCAATTCAGTACATTTTATTATACCAAATTAGCGGGCTTTTGCGCTATACAATTTACTTGCGTTTTTCACCGTTTCGCTTTCATTATACGGCGCCTAAAATTCGCTTGGATATATTGTATAAAATCTGTCCTGTATTGTAAATAGCCGCAGCCGCGAAAAGCGATAACAGGTCCCCATATAAACGCGAAAAACGCCGGACCCTGCTGCGGATCCGGCGTTTAGTTATCCGTCAAAAACTACTCGCGGAAGCTCTCGCCCGTGCAAATCTTGTTCACACACTTAGGCGTAATTTGTACGCGGCACATTTCGCGCGTACAAGGAGCAAGAGAGCAGGCCTTATCAAACGCGGCTTTGACCGTTTCGGCTCCTTTTTGGCTGACGGCTTGATATCCGTCGCACATGCAGCAGCCTTTCTGTACGGCCACGCAGTCCGCATCCGCGGTGCAGGCTTTGTCGGCTTTTAAAATTGCTTTCGTCAGCGATTTGGGTTTGGCGTTAATGCCCACGGATTTCGGGGCGGAAGCGCACGCGGCCAAGACAGCGGCACAAACGGTTAAAAATAATACTTTTTTCATGCTGTTTCCCTATTTTACGAAATAATTTTTATACGGTTTAGGCGTACCCGCGCAAGTCCCGTTTTGGCAGGATGTTTCAATATCCACATAGCACATTTGCAAAGTGCACGCGGCGCGGTCGCACTCTTTCACAAAAAACGGCTGAAGCGCAGCGGCGGCTTCTTTATTTACCGCTTCTTTTCCTGCGCACATACAGCAGCCCTTATTGACCGAGGTGCAGTCCTCGTCCACTTTGCAGGACTTATCGGCCGACTGCAAGGCTTCGGCGTAATTTTTAGCTTTCATATTGACGGGAGTTTTCACTTCCGCCGTTTTGGCGCATCCGGCAAACAACACGGCCGCGCCCAATAACCCCAACAGTTTGATATTCATTTTAGTTCCTCCGTTATACAGGATATTATATCAAATTCTATATCCCCGCCAAATTTATTATAATAGAACCGTAGTACACAATTTTATCTGTTTAGGGAAGTCATGAGCCCTTTGTTTTGTGCCAAGTGTTTGTCGCCCTTGCGGCGGCAAACCACGGCTGTTTATTGGGCTTCGTATAGCTGGGCCCAGATAGACGGCCGTTTTTGTTTGGTTCCAAAGACAACAAGGAGCCTTTATGAACAACAGCTATACATCAAATATCCGCCAAGGGTTTACGTTGATTGAACTTTTGGTAGTGGTACTCATCATCGGGATTTTGGCCTCTGTAGCGTTGCCGCAATACCAAAAAGCGGTGGAAAAAAGCAGAATGGCGGAAGCGGTTATTTTGGTAAAAGCCATTGCTGAGGCCAACCAAGTCTACTATATGGCTAACGGACAATACGCCGGAATTGGAGATTTAGAGTTATTAGATATTAATATTCCGGGTGCTATTTTTGAGGACGCCGGCACTAGAACCCAGACAAAACATTTTATTTATTCACCCCTGGGAACCCTGGGCACGGAACTAGCCGTAGCACAAAGACAGCCGTTCAAACAATCGTATTATATTTGGATATCCCGCGAAGAACCGAATAAAATTAAATGCACGACTTATCCTCAAGTTTCTTCTATCCAAAAACAGCTTTGCGACCAATTAAACCAAAACGGCACGTTGTAACTGCTGGCAGCCGTTATTCAGGTGCCGTGCAGGTTAGAATAACTTTGCATAGCATTGGCTGATTTTTCAGATTTGCGCTAAATTTGCGTTGCCAGTTGCCCGAGGAAGTACTGTAAGGTACGCCGAGAGGCAAGGGAACGCAAAGTTAGCCAAATATGGAAAATGGTTGCCCGTATAACGAGCAAGGGATAAGAAATTTCTTTCTTATCCCTTGTGCGTAAAACATCAGTTAAGTACAGTCGTTACTACTCAATAATTTTGGTTACTACGCCGGCGCCTACCGTATGACCGCCTTCG
>CAMECJ010000004.1 GCA_945913025.1 uncultured Elusimicrobia bacterium
TAAAGCAAAAACGAGGTGGCCCCACTATCGGCTTCCGGGTGTAGGGAAAGCGGTGTTTAGGTATTGCGTAAGCTGTTTGTGCAATGTTTGTGCCAGTTCCTTGGGACTGATGACCTTGATGTGGGGTAGCCACCGTTTGAGTTGAGGAAGGACCTGTATGAAATTAGCTGTTTTGCACGAAATAAGCAAAGAACCGTCTTTTAGTTCTTTCTCAATTTTTTGGTAGGGGAAAAATTCCACCTCTTTAAAATATCCGGCAATGGGCGGGGCAATTTTTAGTTTAATTTCTACATTTTGCTCACTATCAAACCAAATATTGGGCGACTGCGCCAATTTGTCATCAATAGAAATAGGGGCAAAGGTTTGAGTATGTGGGCGCACTTGTTCAATACGCCCAAGTGAAAATTTCATGAAGGTATTCCAACTATTAAGGGTAATTAAGTACCAAAATCCGTCAAATAAGGCTATTTTTAAGGGGCGTACCTGGCGGATCCACGCCCGTTTGGTTTGGGATTTATAATAAACATCTATATACTGATGTTTCAAAATAGATTGTTCCAATTTTTCCAACATAGCGGGCGAAATGCTGTGCCACATACGCGGCATTTTAATAAAGTAGATATCTAGGGATTAGGGCGCACAAATTGCTCGGTCAGCCGTTTAAAACTGGCGTTCCAGTTGGGACCCAAAGATTCGGCCAATTGCCCCCGGTAAGGGCAAGGAGTGCTTTATCCCGCGCGGAAAGCGGCATTTTGCGCAACGAAAACCCTTCCGCAAAACCGTATCTACCAGCGGCGATTTCTGCTAACGGGAAACCGGCACGTTCTATTTCGTGCAAATCGCGCTGCAAAGTGCGTGCAGAAAAGCCGAGCTCTTTAGCCTCTTGCGTAAGCACAATACAACTTGTTAAGTAGATACAAAATACGGGTAAATTTATGCAAAGTTGCGGGTTTAATCATAAGTCTATTATATTCCATTTCCTTTTCTGTGCCCATACGTTTCGGACAAATTTATTTGTGAGAAAAAAGTAAACCGACACTAGAGTTGTCGCCCTGGTTTTATACAATAAAAGTATAGACGAAATAAACCAGGAGGAATGTATGCTTAATCAAAAGGATATGCACGAACTACGTAAAGCCTATAATACGTTGGAGAATCCCGGTTTTCGTATTAAAGCCATGAATGCTATCGGCAAACCGATAGAAAAAGGGATTGAACTTTTGCCGGATTCGTTAGAGCATCAAATTGCTAAAGCCTGTAATATAGCCCTTAAAAAAGCGGCGGATGCGGCCTTATTTACCTTGCCGGACAAGGTTAAAAAACCGTCCAACTGGTTTCACCGAGCTAGTGTCTGGGGGACGGGGGCTTTGGGCGGATTCGGGGGACTACCGGGAACTTTGTTAGAACTGCCGATTAGCACTACCATTATGCTTCGGTCAATTTTTGATATCGCCAGAAGTCAAGGGGAAGATCTCCATGATATGGATACCAAATTAGCCGCTTTACAAGTGTTTGCTTTTGGGAGTGAGAGTAAAAGTGATGACTTGGCGGATACGGCTTATTATTCGGTACGTACGGCAATGGCGTTGGAAGTACAAACGGCTTACCGGTTTTTAACTAAGGGCTCCGGCAAATTGATAGATAAAAATGCCCCTGCACTTATCCAGCTGATTCAAAAAATCGCCACGCGTTTTAGTATTCCCGTTACCGAAAAAGCCGTGGCACAGGCCATGCCTTTTGTCAGTGCTGGGTTGGGCGTTTTGTTGAATGATATTTTTATTGCGCATTTTCAAGACATGGCACAGGCCCATTTTACTGTACGCGGGTTAGAACGTAAATATGGAAGTGATATCGTTCAACAAGTCTATCAATCTTTCAATGTACAGTAATAAAGGTCGTTACCTGTTTGTACCTTTGCATGGGTAGTACCGCTATTTGTGTTTGGTTAATAGAACATGGCATAGACCTCAATATGCACCAAGTGAGAGAGCTTTTTGTATTTCGATGGATCCATGGGCTGGATGATCCGGACTATAATCCCTGTAACGAAGTGGACAGATATCTGGTTTCTTGTGGAGCCAAGTTATAAGTTTTCGCACGGGATATATTTTATTTTTTCTTCTTTTCTTGCGCTAAAAACACTGGAATTTGATATAAAACCGCCAATTCTTCTAATTTGCCCACCAATACTTGATAGACTTTATCATATCCGTCCATAATAAGCAGTATTTGTTTCCGCCAGTCGCGCAGTTGTTCCAAAGTTGTATCCGGACCATTGGGCGTAATCAAATCTAAGCAAGCCTGTGCAAAATACCCATCTACACATAATTGTAAATATTCTTGAATATTTTTTAATTTTTCGGGTAAATCTGGTTTGTTTAATTTTGATAATGCCACGCGCAAATATTCCATACTTTTTTGAATGCTACTGCCCATTTTATTTTCAAAACGGCCACTTGTCCACGTGGCAACACACTCGTCTGAATCGTCGCTGGAGTCAATCATATCATCCACTTCATCAAAAAATCGGTGGCGCAAGTTATCCATAAAATCTTTGTCAATTATTACGGGTTCTTTGGGGCGTACCTTTTGAAGTTGGCGCATATTTGATTTCATGGCTTTGCCTATTAATTCGTCCTTGCTTTGAAGTACAATTTGCGTATCTTGCTGTAAATGAGTCAAATGCCCGGAGTGATACCCCGCCATGGCCCGTAAATAATGCGCTACATCACTGCTAGAAGATGTGTGAAGTGCGTTTTGTGCATCTTGGTAGGCCGTCTCGTAGGCCTCTTTTTCCAAACGTATTAACCCTCTCATTAAATAGCACAGACTCCGTTCGCTGGGCATTAATAGATAATCATAATGTAACGCTTGGGTAAAAGGCAAAGTTTGCGGCTTGTTTTGGAAGGAGGCAACTCCTTGCGTAAAATACAAATATGCCCGGTGGCGGTTGTCTAATTCTTGCTTATGCGCTTGAGCATCAGCTAGGCATTTATTTGCCTGCGTGAATTTCTCTTGAGCTAAATAATAAGTGGCTTTTTGTAAATTTAAAAAAGTATTTGTAGCCCCCAGTTTTTTCATTTCCTTTAATAGTGCCTTGGTTTGCTTAAATTGTTCCAGTACCAAAGAACTGTCAAAGGCCTGTTCTAACGCATCCAACGAAGGCTGTCGCTTATACGCGGCCAGTGCCAGGGAAAGGGCCTCTTGGTCTTGGTCGTTATTGCTAAACCAGCGAGCCTGCTGTAAGAGTGGGGAAAAGTTTTGCAACCAAGACGGTATAGGTTGCGGAATAGCAATTTGCGGTAATTTCACGGGATCGTTTGATTTTTTCATAGGTTTCTCCTTTATGGTGACTATTTATAGCATAACACGTCGGAGCGACAGCTGTGGTGTCGGGGTATTTTAACTTGACTTCTAGGCCTAGAAGAAGCGGTAATGTGTATAGGAGAGAAATATGAGCGATTACATACAATTAACCGCACGGGAATTAGGCCTAAAATGGCTGGAGTTAATAGGCCGTCCTATGCCGCCAATCGGGCGTAGTTTAATTATTAAAAACCTGTTATGGTATGGACAAGCCAAGCGTGAGAAACTTTCTCCGCTTGGCTTTTTTCATGAAGTAGCCCAAGCAGCTAAGGGAGCAGACAAGCGTCCCAAAGCCACTCTTGAGATAGGCTCAAAACTAATCCGTTCCTACCAAGGGCTTAAATACGAAGTAGAAATCGTTGCCAATGGGTATCTATATGAGAATACACTCTACAAAAGCCTATCCGGTGTAGCCAAAGCCATTATGGGGAAAAACTGGAACGGAAATGTATTCTTTGGAGTGAAAAAAATGAGTGATAAAAAAATACGTTGTGCTATCTATACCCGCAAATCAACGGAAGAAGGATTAGAACAGGAGTTTAATAGTTTACAAGCTCAACGGGAAGCGTGTGAGGCCTATATTAAGAACCAAAAGCATGAGAATTGGCAGTTATTGCCTACGGAATATGATGACGGTGGGTATTCAGGCGGCAACATGGAAAGGCCGGCTTTAAAAAGGCTACTCCAAGATGTGCACAACGGACTTGTTGATATTATCGTTGTTTACAAGATAGACCGCTTAACCCGCAGTCTAATGGATTTTAGCAAGATTGTAGAAGTGTTAGATAAGCATAATGCCTCGTTTGTATCTATTACCCAGCATTTTAATACCACTACCAGTATGGGGCGGCTAACGATCAATATGTTATTATCCTTTGCCTAATTTGAGCGCGAAGTAACAGGGGAGCGTATAAGGGATAAGATAAGTGCCAGTAAAAAGAAAGGTATGTGGATGGGTGGCAAACCGCCATTGGGATATTACCGTAAAGATAAAAAAATATATCCGGATGAGGAAAAAGTAAAACTCGTTACTACTATATTCCAAAAGTATGTTGAACTGAAAAGTACCACACTCCTAAAAGAGTGGTTAAATAAACAGGGACATAATATATCCGTAGGGAACTTGAATTGTATCCTACGTAATAAAGCATATATTGGTTTAGTAGGGCATAAAGGAACATGGTATCCGGGGGAACACCAAGGCATAATTTCCCAAGAGTTGTTTGAGCAAGTCCAAGCAGTAATGGCAGATAATCGTATCAACCTCCAACATTATGCCCCTAGCAAAAGCCTTTTGTCGGGCAAGTTATATGACGATAAAGATAACGCCATGAACCCCAGTTGGAGTACGGGTAGCGGCGGTAAAAAATATCGCTATTATGTCAGCCAAGCCATTATCCGCAAAGAGCCAAGCAAACTAGGTACAATCGGCAAAGTATCTCTACCGCAACTGGAAAACTTTATAGATAGTTGGTTTAAGCACTTCTTACGCGAAAAGCCAAAAATACACCCATATATCCAACAGTTTGGCGTGAGCAAACAAAAAGAAATTATCAAACGGTTGACAGAATATCCGATGACACGAGATATAGAGAAAGCTTTAATCAAATGCATTAAATTAAATCCCAACAGGATAGAAATTACACTACATACGGAACAAGTAACCGAACTGCTCAACGCTATTTATGAAAATAGAGAAATGGCTATTCTTCAATCTGAGAAACTAAAACTTGAAACCACTTATACGGAAACATATCGTATAGGAACGGTAGCCAATGGGGCCAAGGTTATTGTGGGGCAATTTGTCCAACCTACAAAACAACCCAACAAGGAACTCATCACAATCTTACACCAATCCTATAGTTGGCATCAAGATATATTAGACGGTAAGACTACCCAAGAAATAGCCAATAGAGAGAAAGTATGCGTGCAGTATGTGCGCCGGATCCTTAATTTGAGTTTTTTATTGCCCAAAATCGTACGCTCTATCCTAAACGGCACGCAACCTGTCGATTGTACGCTCAAGAAGTTGATTTGGATTGACGCCCTTGATTGGCCAAAACAAAATAAGCTATTTTTTGATAAATTTTTTTAGTTTTCTTTCTACATTAGACTCATCGAGTTCTTCAAAATAGTTGAAATATATTAAAGTTATAGAGTTCTTCTTGCACAGTTTCTGTTTAGTTAAATCTCTTTGTTTTCCGGCAATAAAAGATTGTTCTCCACCGAATCTTTGTACAGGGTGGAAGTGTTGTTTGGTATTGGTACCCAAAGTGGGACAGTAAATAAGAGACTATGCCTGATGATTAGTTAACCATTTTGATACACATCTATGCCATATTCGCTGCTGATTTCTCTCACCGATTTGCCTTGCTCTCTTAGCTCCAATATCTGCCGCTTAAACTCTTTTGTGTACTGCTTTCGTTTCATAACCATTATTCCGCTTCTCCTATACAACCTATTATACTTTTACCCCTATTCACTGTCCCACTTTGTGTACCAATACCACAACGACAACATGTAGTCGCTTTCGTATATATAAGTATCAGGGAGGGATAATATACCAAAGGAAATTAGTGAAATGGAGGCGGTTTGGACATTGTTTGCAAGATTGAGGTATTGACAAATATCGACGGAATTGCTACATTATTATAGTAAGATGAGACGGCAGAAATAGGTCGTTTTATCAAAAAATTAGTGTTATTTTGAGGAAGATTTATAGTGCAGACGACTGCACAGTTATAAGGTTCCCCAAATCCTAACAAAAGACAGAGATTGTATCTTGATAGATACCGACGTAAGAATAGGATAGGGGGACTTCCGAAAATAACGGAAATTCCATTAAGAGTGTACGAGGGACGAGCCCGTTGACTACACAGCAACCTACCAAAGGGCAAGGTGCTAAAGCTCGAACACAATGGGAGCTAGAACAAATTTGAAGTATGTTAGAACCCATTGGAGACAATGGGTTCTTTTTTTATCCACCTCTCCAATGGGAAATCCAAAGGAGAGGTTTTTTATGGCAAAAAAATGTAAGCAAAATCGCAATGTAACAGTATGGGTGGTTCCTTATACGCAGTTAGAGACAGAACCGATGAAGGAAGATTCTTTTGGATATAACGATTGGGACATTTATCACGGATAGGGACGAGATTTTATGACGAAATTCTATATATGCGCAAAGAAACACAAGAAATATAGCGAATTCTATTTGCTACTGCGGGATATCTATCAGTGGCTTAGCAAGAATAGGACTTTTAGACATTTTTAGAGTGAGGTAAATATGAACAATATAAAGAAACAAATAACAAAATACACTTCTCGTGCACAATTGGTAGAAGACATTATTAAATGGAACGATTTGGCAGGTCCTGCTACCAAAGAGGCCCAGTTCGTGCAAACGCTCAAGGAGATTCACGCACGACTTTTGCGCTCTAATGCAGATAAATTCCCATTAGTGGAGTTTATTCAAAAGCATAAATTATCACAGGCGGAAGTATTTTTACTGCTTCGCCTGTCGGTACTGGATTTGCAACGGGTAATGGTTAGCAGTTTTTTTCAAGTGCCGTATTTGCTCGAAAAGGGCCAAATATTCGGTCAACGTGCGGAATTGGTGTCTATTTTGTTAGACCGCAAAAGTGTGTTATTTACGGAAGGGATTTTTACCTATTGCGGTGGCAAAATAGAACTTAAAAAGAATTTTTTAGCGGCTCCAGCAGTCAAAAAACGAAAAACTAAGAAACGCACGCTAAATCCTCAGCGCGTGCTGAGCGAACTTAATAAGTATGTAATTGGGCAGGATGAAGCCAAGAAACAGGTTGTAGCAGGCGTTTTTGAGCATTTAATCAAGTGTGCTAATGCCAAAGACGGCCAAGTATTTAACAAGAGTAATATTTTTATCAGCGGACCAACGGGTTGCGGAAAGAGTTATATGTGCGAGTGTTTGGCTAAAATCTTGAAAATACCTTTCTTGCACGTAGATGCTACTAAATATACGCAAACGGGGTATCACGGCCAAAATGTAGGGGATATATTAAAACCCTTATATGATTTTATTAAGGAGAAAAACAAACTGCCGGTTTCTATTGTGTTTATTGATGAAATAGATAAACTGCGGGAAGGATGCGAAAGATGGGGCGTATCTTCCACCAATGTGCAAGCAGAGTTACTGCGGCTCATAGAGGCATCTCACTATAACTTAGAAAAAAGAAGTTCTTTGGTGGATTGCGATATTTCCCAAGTCTTGTTTATCGTTGGCGGGGCGTTTGAAAACTTGCAAGTAAAACACGCTGATAAAACGGTCGGTTTTGCCTACACACCCGTTGTGCAAGAGCGTACCCTTACCGCAGATGATTATATCGGCTATGGGATGATGCCCGAACTAATTGGGCGATTTTCGTACTTTGTGCAGTTAAAGGGGCTTGAAAAAGACGATTTACGCCAAATTCTACTCAACCCGCATAATGGACCTTTGCAACAATATAAAAACCTGTTGCATACCTCTACACGTGTGTCTTCTGAAGTGGTGGAAACGCTCGTCAATAGCGCGTATGAGCGGCACTTGGGGGCCCGCGGGCTTCATCAGCAAGTGGGGCAACTCTTTCAGGATGCATTTTTGGAAAACAAGGTCCAAATTGAAATATAAGGAGTGTTTATGAATATACACGTACAATTAGCACAGTTTTTAGAGGAGTTGGACCAGCAACGCAAGGCAATGTTAAGTCATTTGCCCGTGGAAGGATATAAGACCACGGAAGAGTTATTTAAGGCCTGTTCTTTGTGGGTGGGGTTAGAGCGTGGCCCGTGGGCTGAAAACGGCTACAAAGAGTACTTTTTGAACATTGTAGCCAATTTAAAACACGAAAACAGCAGCCATCTGGCCTTATCGGTGTTTCTCAAAAATAACTCTTGTAGTGATGTGCAACTGTTTCTACTACTTCGGTTACTTACTAAAACGGCTACCGATGCCTGCGCGTGGGATAACCGTATGGAAACGTATTTGGATAGAGGGCAAGCCATTTTTACGCAGGAAGAACTGGACACGCTATTTAAAGAGGCGCAAGAAACGTACCCAATCGGAAATATCTGCCAATACAATAAGCGCAGTATTTATCTCAATCGGCAGTTGGTACACGTCAAACAATTTTTAGGGGTACTCCCTAAATCGAACTAAAAAGGAGGTTGTAAATGAAAAAAGCAGTATTGTTAGTTGTTCCGTTATTATTAACTGCGTGTGCGGCTAATATTAACCATAATGTAGCAACGGTACAGGGTAAAACCTACTTGGTAGAGACGAAAAATAATAATTTCTTCCGGCTCTTCCAATGGAGTAAACCCAGTACATTTAAGCTCATAGATGGCGAAAAGCTAGACCAGGAAGCCCTCCAAGCGTACATTGATAGTGTCTCCAAGGAGTGTAAAAAAACAGCGCGGATTCGTTCGTTTAATACGTCCGCTCCCGCTGAATATGATTCCGAGAAATTCTATGACTGTATGATGGATAAACTCAAAAAATAAGCAATAGGGGCCTAGTGCACCTAGGCCCTGTACTTGCAAACGAAAGGAGAATGAAAATGACAGTAACAATGGTAGTTGTTTTATTAGTCGCAGTAGTAGCACTTGGGTATTTCATTTCCGTGAACAATACGGAAATCCGCCTTCGCAATTTGGTCAAAGCGCAACAAGAAATATGTGAAGCCAACTTTGACAAGATGTGGAAGGTCATTAAGCAAATCACGCACGTATCCGATACGTACTTAGAGGCGTTTAAGGAGATATACCCCAAACTTATTTCCGGACGTTACCAAAGCAAGGATATGCGGTTTATTGTAGAGCATAACCCGCCGTTAGACACGTCTGTTCTGCGTCAACTGGCCACGGCTATTGAAATCAACCGTGAACAGTTTTTCAGTCATCAACGGTTATTAGTGGCACGACATAACGAACACAAAACCTTTATCCAAAGTTTCCCCGCGTGTATTTTGTTGCCTAACGCACAGGAAATCAAAATTACGGTCATTAAGTCGGACCATACAGCCGACGTATATGCCACCGGCAAGGAGAACATTTAATGTCTATATCGTTCTTATATGCGCTTGGTTTTTTGCTAGTCGTGCCGCACGTAATAGGCTATGAACCCTTGGGTATATTCGGGATAATCATAGGTTGCCTAGGGGCGTGGATAGTTATTGGTTTTGCCAATGCGTGTGAATCGGGCAAAACGGAAGACGAAGAAATCTTGGGCACGTACGTGACCGAGGCCCGCTATTACGAACCGTGGACGGAAAAAATCAAACACGAAGACGAAGAAACGGGCGAAGTAACGTACGAAGAAGTAGAGCATGACGAACAATGGGAAATCACCGTAGCCGAAGGGGACACTTTTGACATTGATGAAGAAGAATATAAAGAACTTGTCTCCCTATTTGGCAACGAAGGAGAGGAAGAGGCCGACCACGAGTGGGAAGCGGAGGGAGAAATTATAGACCCCGGGTATAGCACGTATACCACGTGGCCCGGTACGTATGAAACCGCAAGTTACGAGTATGTATACCGTTCATACAAAAATCCCACCTTACGTTCTTCCAACATATATGCAAGCGAAAAATTGGACGAACAAACCATTAAAACGTATCACTTGCAGTCCTATGGCCGCAAAGGATTATACGGTACGGTACAGGGAGAAGACGCGGAGCAATTAGAAGATGAAATTCGGGATTATAACTGTTGGAGTCGTGAAAAAAACATAAAACTAAATTTCATCTTACTGGAAAATGCCACCACTACGCAAGGAATCTATTGGCAGCAATATTGGCAAAACGGTAAGCGCAACACGATAAATGCCGTTGTGGGCGTAACCCCTGAGCATAAAATTGAGTGGGCCCACGTATTTGGTTGGCAGAACGAAGCCGTGTGTATTAAACTGCGCGATTTTATCGTGGGATTAGATACGCTCGCGGATATTACGTCTCATTTTAGCCAAGTGAAAGAAATCTTAAAAGAAAACTACCAACTGCCTAATTTGAGCGAATATGATTTGGGGAAAGGGCCTTTTCCTCTCAAAGGGGCTCTAATTGCTCTAACGATATGCTTGGGGCTATTTTGCGGACTTTTTGGCAGGCCGCCCCAATACAATATCCGTGCCCAGAAGAATGTAGCGCAAAGGCAATACTCACTAGCCAAAAGTAACTTTCAGGAATATCTTCACCGCGTGCCGGATGATGTATATGCGCTTAATAATTTAGGCGTGATTTACTGGAGAGAGAATAATTTGGAAGAGGCCGAAAAACTATTTTCGCAAGCATTGCGCAATTCGTATTCTCTAAGCAGAGGAGATGTCAAAGACCTCTATGTAAATCGTGGCATTTGTTACAAGGATTTGAAACAAAACAAGAAGGCTATTGCCGATATGAAAAAAGCCATAGAATACGAGGAATACGGCACTAAGTCTTATTGCGCTTTATACAACTTATACAACATGCTTGGTTATAAAAAATCAATGTGGGCTTTGCAGAAAGAGTATAACAACCGTAGGCCAGGTCGGCTTAAAGAGGATTGTAAAGATTATAGAGATTCTTTGACCTATATATACGATGGCGCAGATATGTTCACTGGGCGCGGTTTTGAGCGGATATTGAGGAAGATTTTTGACTAGAGGAGGAACGAACTATGTATCAAGTAAAAGTATCTGTGGATGAACAAAGAAGTTATGTATCTTTTTATGAGGAAGATACTCTTCTCTACCGTACCGTAGTGCAGAGTCCCTATCATATTACGGAGCAGGACCCCGTTGTGCAGCGTAAAAAATTCAAGGAACACCGAACCTGTGTGCCGCCACAACATAAAGTGTGGGTTCCAGGTAAGATTAACGTGCATCCGTGGTTTAATAACTTATTTAAGCAAGTGGATAAACTAGTAAGTTATATGCCGTTTCGAGATAAAGAAATTGAGTATTCTATTCACACGCCTTTTAGTAACCACGTAACCGATAAACGCTACCAAGTCACGGAAGGATTTAAGACGGAAGATTTGAAGGACGGCCCCTATGCCTTGCCTACCCGTGCTATTAAAAGTATTTCTACGCAATTTGGCCCTTATCCGCTCGTTCCCACGCAAGAGGCTACGTGGAAAATTAACGTGCGTACAGCCCAAACACGTAAAAATGTGATTTATTTGCGGGCCCACTATAGCCGTAAGCACGTATTATCTTTTGTGGCAGAATTATTAAAACGCAGGAATTGTGCCGTAAAATTACGCCCCAGTTTTACAATGGAAAAATACAAACTGGAAATTTGTTCTTCCGATTGGTTGTTTGGATTAGAAAGAGAAGAGTGGGCCTGTTTGGATATTTATTTACAAAACCCGCAAGCATTTCAAAAAACCTGGTATCAACGGTGGTTTGAGAAAAAAAGAAGCAAAGGCAGTTATGTGGATTCTATTTGGAGTTGTTTTAAAAAATGATTAGAAGAGCGAAAGAAAATGAATCAATTTGAAAATATTGTGGCTTGGATGCCGCATACAGGGTTATATTTGCCTAATGTAGATAATAGGCCCGAATTTGATATTTTACGGCGAGATTCTTTGCTTTTGGCAGATGAACAGGTGGATAGATTGTATTCCTTTCTGCCAAACAAGATTACAAGTGATTATTCCCGTTTTGTAGTGGATTTAGAGCGGTATTTAGACAATTCCAAAGCACCGATGGCACAAAAGGGAATGGGGTACTTGTATAACCGCTTAATAGATGGCAAGTCATTTGATAGAAGTATCTTCGGAGATGCTTCCTATTTTACCGAGTATTATAAACACAAACACGCCCAATTAAAGCAGGCAATAGAACGCATTGGGAATGGGGCTATTTTGCTTGATTTACACAGTTTTAACCCCGTTCCCTTGCCGTGTGATATAGATAAAAGACCAAACCGTCCGGATATATGCTTGGGCTTTAATGAGGATGAAACAAAACTAGAAGATTCTATCTTGCAAACCCTACAGGAACATTTTGAGGATAATGGCTTCAAAGTGGCCTTTAATACGCCTTTTAGCGGAACAATGACCACTGACACACAAACCAAATACAAGTCCTTGATGATAGAGATTAACAAAAAATGTTACTTAGAAAATCACGTGCTTAAAAAAGATATGTATAAACTATCTTACGTACTAAAGGAAGCCGTTTTGTTACTACAGCCCCAACCTAAAAGAAAATTTAGCTGGTTATGACTTCTAAACACCTATAACATGAAAAATGACATTATACACCTTGCGATGATAAAGTCGTTGAGCACTTATATGTAGTTAAGTCCAGCAACTTAACCATCTAACACAGCAAGCCACTCATAGAAACAGGAACGGTTTTTAGTGGGCACATTCTCTTTTACTACTGTGACAAAAAATGGATTTGGTACAAAATCTGGGACAGTAAATAAGGGTAAAAGTATAATAGGTTGTATAGGAGAAGCGGAACAATGGTTATGAAACGAAAGCAGTATACAAAAGAGTTTAAACGACAGATATTGGAGCTAAGAGAGCAAGGCAAATCCGTGAGTGAACGCATCAGCGAATATGGCATCGATGTTTACCAAAATAGTTAACGCATCATCAGGCATAGTCTCTTATTTACTGTCCCACTTTGTGTACCAATACCAGATTGGCAGGAACAAACTAAACTCTTGCTGAATAACCCATAGAGAGCGCATCTCTACAAAATTATGCTCAAACAAAGGGATTATTTTTTGGAAGATAGATATTTGTTGAGATACTCTTCGATTTGCAGGTATCGCAATACGGAAGAGTTGCTCAAATCATGTGTCTGCTTTAGAGCTTGCTTTCGTAAATCCTGAATAGCATCATAATATCGCTCATTAATAACGAGTTCCAAGTCTATATCTGACTTTTTCAAATATTCTTTAGCACTTAAGACAGATTTCAAAGCATCATACTTTGCCCCTTCTTTAGAAGATTTAACAATAGGGCTCCAAAGCATGTAATATTGAGTAAAATTGTCAAAATGATTTTGGACATGTTCTTTATCTTTAGTAAATTTGTGAATAAAACGGTTTTCTGTATCGGGACGGCGTTTTTGAGGATCCACATACTGCAATCCATGAATATGGGCGGCGACTTCACAAACATAGATTTCTTTATTGATGATGTTCAATCCAATTACATCAATTTCAGTTTGATGAGGTCCTTTGACATTGTATTCTACAAATTCACATTTTTTGATGTGTCGTAGCCATTCGCCGGTTATTTCTTCCGCAATATTATGCATACAATTTTCTCTCTTGAAATTTTTTATATTGTAGTAATTTTCTAAATCTATATGCAGTGAACGACTTCCTACCTAGTCCGGTCAGCATAAAAACAAAAGATTTTGCATAATTCGCAAAAACCTGCCAAAAAGCGCATGCTCAAAGTTGTTTATAAAAAAATCCCCGTCGGGCGCACGGCCTAACGGGGATATATGCTATAAATTCAAAACTAAAATACGGTGCTTCTAGTTTGCCTAGCACTATGCTGATTTTCAAACAGGCAATAAACAGGCAAAAATTGGTAGTTTTTCTTTCCAAAGCGGCAGTAAAGCGGCTAAAAGTGCCACTTTTTTTGTTTTTCCAAAGCGGTTGAAAAGCGGTTTATATGGACATTTTCTTTTTGATCGAAGCGGTAATGAAGCGGTAAAAATATTTTCAAACAGGCGACAAACAGGCGAGAATTTGCTTTTTATTTCCTGCTAAACAGGGTAGATACAGGGAAAAGTAAGGAATTTATTTTAAATTTTAAAGGTTTTTCGTACTAACACCCCATATAAATTCACCTGATTCCCTACAACACGGAACAGGGAACAAGCAGGGAATTTATTTGTTTAACTTGTATTTCCGTGCTTTCTTGGAGGGATCGGCTATCACTACAAAACCCTGCCGTACCCACTTTTGGAGCAGTTGGCGTGCCGTTCTGCCCGCGAAGTGGAACAGTTCTTCCACGTCTTTGGCTGTTATAAATTCGTTCTTTTCAAAAAGTACCAATGCTTGTTTTTGGCGCGCATCTAGCGCGTTAATGGTTTTACTTTGCTTCTTTTCGGCTCCTTGTAATTGTAAATGTTTTTGCACACTTTGGAACGAATAGAGCATCCCGGATACAAAGAATTCAATCCAACCCGTTATATCGGCTTCGGCTCGGCCCATGTAATAGTTATGAGAAGGACCCACCGCAAGCGCATTGTAATAATCTTGCAAATGTTGATAATAATACTCTTCCAAATTGTAAATACCCTTTAAGCAATACCCGCCTTGGTGTAAAATAAGTGTGGTCAAAATACGGGCCGTTCTGCCATTACCATCATAGTATGGGTGTATAGTTACAAATTGGTAGTGGGCAATAGCCGCCACAATAGGGATAGGCAGCGTATGGGTACTTTCATTGATCCACTCTATAAGCCCGGTTATCATAGGACCTACGTCTTTGGCTTCCGGCGGCATATATACAATCGTACCTGTTTGGGCATCCACTACCGAGTTTTGCTCTGTGCGGTACGCGGAAGGAGTGTTTTTGCCAATAATCAGGCCATGTAAAGTTTGGATATTCGTTTCTGTAACAATATGCTTTTTAGCCAGTACAGCCACTTCATCCAAAGCATTAAAATACCCTTTAACTTCTTTTTCATCCCGTTCCCAGCCTTGAATAGCATGGCCTTTTAATACCTCGCGCACTTCCCGCTCGGTTAAGCGATTTCCCTCAATAACGGTGGAATAGTGCGTAGTGATAATGCGGGAGGTTTCCTTAAGCCCGGCTAGTACGTGTGGTGTTAATGGCATATCCTTTACTTGCTCTTTAATTTGGTCTATTTTATACAGCTTTTCAAGGATAGATTGGGTAATTTGATAGTTCGGATGAAATGTTATTGGCATATTATTGGCACTCCTATATGCCATTATTATGCTATTAAATGAGTAAAATTGTCAAGTAGGCCTTATTTATTCTGTATATAATAAAAATTAATTTGTTTCTATGAGAAATATGGAAAAAGGAAGGTTATCCGCCATATTTATTTCTGTTCTATTTTCTTTTATATCCCATTTCTTTAATGTATTGAAAATACGTTCCAAAATAGATGATTGCTTATCATTGGATGTTTGTTGATTATGAATATGTTGTTGGGCACACTGCAGTATATTTAACAACCAGTGGCAAATTGTAGAATATCCTTGAATGGGTGCCCCCACCTTTCCCTTAAGTAAATGATATACGAAATGATCTATTGTAGGGCTAAATATGTGCTCAGGGCAATAGGTGAAGGGTATTTCTTGATAAGGCCACAATAAAAGGGGGATTGGATAAAAATATAATTTGCTTTTTTTATCAAATGGATTTAAAAAGTCTGGGATTGTATATATCATGTCTATTTGGTGGGTAAGATCTTTAAAAAATATTCCGTAAGCGGTAATACTTCTGTATTGAGTAAAAGATAAAATATTTTGAGGAAAATGCATGTTTTTTGTTAACTGGAGAAGTGGATATCTATGGAAAAGTAGATCCCATTGTTTTATATCAGCAGAAAAACTCGGGAAAGGCAAGTTTCTTTTATGGTATTTAGCTTGTAAAAAACAAATTCTTATTTGCGGAATACTGGGATTATGTACTATGAATAAGAGATCAGCAATTTCTTTTTTTATAGGGTTACAATGGGTAAATGGATTTGGTACAAAATATGAGACAGTAAATAAGGGTAAAAGTATAATAGATTGTATAGGAGAATCGGAACAATGGTTATGAAACGAAAGCAGTACCCAAAAGAGTTTAAGCGACAGATATTGGAGTTAAAAGAGTAGGGCAAAACCGTGAAAGAAATCAGCAGCGAATATGGCATCAGGGAATCATTAATTTATCGGTGGAAAAAGGAATATGGCAAAATTGGGGTCACAGAGAAAGGAGAAGCGGTAACTGTGGCTGAATACCGCAGACTGCAGAAGAAGTTGGCTCAGGTAGAGATGGAGAACGAAATCCTAAAAAAAGCAACAGCCATATTCGCACGGAATCAAGATTGAAGCTCATTGAAAAGCAGGTAAATAAATATCCCATACAGGTACTGAGTCGGACATTAGGTATAGCACGTAGCCGAATATACAGGCATTTAGATGGGGAAGTCAGTAACCGGAAAAAAGAATCCGACCGATTGGAGCAAGCAATCCGGCAGGTGTATTTGAGAAGCAATAAAATATACGGAGCCCCCAAGATATATGCGGCACTTATCCGTCAGGGCATTGAAACGAGTCTAAAACGGGTACAGCGGCATATGAAGGCTAATGGATACTGCATTGGTCTTGAAAGCCATTAAAAATGCCTGTAATGCGGTGCGAAATACACTTGGTATTGTGTTACATACCGACCAAGGCAGTCAGTATATGAGTACAGAGTTTGAACAGTATCTCAAAATAAGGGGGATTGTTCATTCAACTAGCAGAAAAGGATGTCCATACGACAATGTATGTATAGAATCTCTCCATGCGAGTTTGAAAAAAGAAGAAGTTTATACGAAGCGATACAGAAATTATGAGGAGGCGCAATTAAACTTATTTGAATACATTGAAGGTTGGTGCAATAGAAGAAGATTATATAGCAGTCTTGGTTATCAAATGCCGGATGAGGTTTACCAAAATGGTTCACTCATCATCAGGCATAGTCTCTTATTTACTGTCCCACTTTGTGTACCAATACCAAAAATAGTGTGAGTTAAATGTTACATGCCCTTTGGTTCCGTGTGTCTCTTTCACTAAAGGGATATAAATACTAGGGGTGCTATTATAGGAATTATTTAAAATGTCGGCCATTTTTCTAAAGAGATCCACTTCTGTATCAAAAGGTTTTACAACAGTATTTAATTGTTGTTTCATATCTTATCCTTTTAGAAGATGTTCTAACAATGTTATTATATTCTAGTGCAAATATTAAATAACGTCAAGATATGGATAGCTGTCACACAAATATTTGACAAAATTTATAATAAAATATAAAATAAAAAGTTAACAAAATTATGACGGAGTATTTGTAATGAAAAATATAATTAAAATAGTATTGGGTGGTGGTACAGTAATTGTTACGGCTCTTGCTTCTTGGCCAGCGGCTGCCGTTTTATTAGGGGGTGCTTGTGTAGTTGGAGCGGCAGGATATTTGTTGCACGAAACTACTGAAGCCCGAAAATTGCGGAACCGGATTAATTCTACTCAGGTCATATCATACCAAAAATAACAAGAATGAAATGATTTTTCAAATCTAAGGTTTCAGTTAATTGAACGATAGATATTTACCAAAATATTTTATTTAATTTGCATTGTACATTATAAAGTCAAAGCTAAATTCAATTTTCTATTGACTAAATAGTTCCATATTTTTAGTTGTGTGTAAGAATGATTATAGTACAACAAAGGTAAATGAATTTGTGTCGGATGCTTTTTGTCTAAGGAGTGAATAGATGAAGTCTCTTTATATTATTTTGGATACCAGTGCGAGCATGGATCCATTTGATAATGCTAAGCAGTCTATCAAAGAATTAGTGGCGGAGGATCGATTGCAGATGCTTGGCACTATTTGCATAGTAGAGATGTCTACCCATCCCAAGGTGCTTTTTAATCTGTCTCCTTCATCAGTATCTGGTGATATACGCCAGAAAATTTTGGAGAAAATTAATCCACTGCAACCCAACGAAAAAGCAAATGTGAAAGAAACTTTTGCTTTAACAGCTAACTTATTGAAGAATCGATCTAACAATACTGATCCCACATATGTGTTGCTTATAAGCGACGGATTTACGGATAACCCAATTACCATTTGCGATTTTAGATCATATTTGGAATGTTTTCAAGAGCTTGGTCCAGAGGTAATTTTTATTTCGTTTCCGTGTAATCGTGGTTTTCATTACAAAAATCTAAGCGCTTTTGCAAAAGATAAACCGAATCACTTATTTGCTCCGGAAGGAATTTCTGACGTATTAAAATTTATTTTCAATAAGGAGGATTGATATGTCTTTAGGCGATTTTACATTGGTTCAAGAACGCAGTTTGCCAATATTTTTAATGGTAGATACCAGCAAAAGTATGACTATAAATAATAGAATGGGGCGGGTCAACGCTGCGATCCAAACCATGTTGGATGAATTGCGTAATGATATGTCCAACGTACAAGAAAATTTAGTGACCTATCAAATGGGCATTATTGCGTTTGGTGGCGGGAAGGCCACACTTCAACCTTTGCAAGATGTGCGGACTATAGAGTTTGCGCCTTTACATGCCGCCGGAGATACTCCATTGGGAGATGCATTAGAGCTGTTACTGGACCAAGTTAAAAAATTAGACAAGCGCGCTTATGCTCCCTGCATCGTATTGCTTAGTGATGGCAATCCATGGATACAAGGAGACCCAAATTATTTTGAAAAAGTTTGTTCAAAATTAAAAGAGGTTCAAAAGGAAAAACGGATTGCCCGCAGTCAGCTTTTTTCGGTAAAAGTAGGGCCGGTAAGTCCAAAGCAGGACTGTTTTTTGCTTGATTTTGTGCAAAAGAATACCCATCATTTTATAGATGCAGCCGAAGTAAGTAAAATCAAGGAAGCTTTTGAACTGATTACGTTATCTGTTACACAGCAAGCGGCTACGATAGCATTTCCATCCCCCAAAGAGGAAGATGCAGATGAAGAATCCATACGTATTCGGTAGATTTCTATGGGGTTTAAGTATATAGATACAAACAGAGTGTTAGGAGGAAATACAGTCATTGGGGCTTCCCATGTTTCATTACAGAAGCCTAATCAGGACAGTTTGCATTTTGGTTCATATACTAGCGGATTTTGCTTTGTGGCAGTGGCAGATGGAGTGGGGAGTTGTTGTTATTCACAAGTGGGCTCGCGTTGTGCTGTGCGCGTCATTGGGCAACTTTGCAGACGAGGGCCACAGTGGTTAAATGATGAGAGCCAAGGAGTACGCTTACGAAATTATATTATTTCTCATTGGCAGCGTGGTATCGGGACACAGGCGGATCTATATGCTACTACCCTTAATTTTGTCATTTTAGGTAAAAATTGTATGTGGGTAGGGCAAATAGGAGATGGACTTGTTTTGGTTAAAACGAGGCGTAAATTTGTTGTGTTGGAAGAAACAACCGTGCAGCCTCCTTATACGTTCGCATTGGGAGGTGTAGGCGTGGCAGAGAATTTCCGATTATGTGTGTTAAAGCCTTGTAAACAAATGAGTGTATTTTTATGTTCGGATGGTATCGGCAGGGTGTTAAATCCTGCGTTGTTTCAAAAGTTTTTAGCATATATACGAAAGCTATTGTTTCGCAATCGAAGCAAAGGACAAAAAGAACTAAAAGAGTGGTTATTCTCTTTGGGAAAATATAGTCAAGACGATAAAACATTTGGGGTATTGTTATGCCGTTAGAAGATGCAGTGACAGAAACAGGGGAAAGATATAAATTAGACCGCGAACTGGGGAGAGGCGGGCAGGGAAATGTGTTTATCTGCTCCACGGGTGATTTGGTGAAAATTTGTAAGCACGCAACTAAGTTGAGTTTGCGTAATTTAATTCGGGAATTTCAGTTGATGCCCGAGCAAGTAAAACGATTTTTTATCGTTCCGCAACAACTGGTTAAACAAGGGTCTCAATGGGGATATTTAATGCCGTATCAGGCGAACTGTGTATTGCTGAAAGAGGCACTTGCACCATTAGAACCTCAGGAGTGGGAAAATTGGCATATTCAACCACGGGACTTAAAACATCGTTTTTTAATTAGTTATCGTATTGCACAAGCATTAGCTGCTTTGCATGGTTATCGATATATATACCGAGATCTTTCAGCGCGCAATATTCTGATTGCTGAAGATGCAACCAATACCTTTGTTCGTATTATAGATGTGGATAATATTGCGCCCGTTGGACAATCAAAGATTCTATTGATTACAAAGTCGTATAGTGCCCCAGAACTGATGCGCGCTGGACAACATACGTCTACTCGCTCTGTTGCCTATCATAATTATAATACGGATAATTATTCCTTGGCTGTTATTCTTTTTAAGTTTTTGTTGGGAAAATCTCATCCATTGATAGGAGATTTGGTATCGGCTGATGACGTGGAACGCGAAGCGAACGCCTATTTGGGAAAAGCGAGGTATATCTTGGATGATCCTAACCAGGAAAGTATTAGTAAGGAAGGCGGGCGTAAAATGAAAACATTAGCAGATGCCCTTATTCCTTATCATTTGCAACAGTTATTTCATAAAACTTTTGTGGAAGGATTAAATCTACCAGATGAACGACCGACTGCATTGGATTTTACTTCTGCTTGCTTTGATGCGGCTAACCAAGTATATTTCTGTCCACATTGTAACTGTGGATATGTATTGCAGATACCTCAAGATATCGCTCCGTTAGGAGGTCATACTTCTCAACAGGTGAATGCTCCTATTTCCTTATTCCCTCACAGTTGCCCGCATTGTGGTAACTCTACCCCGCGTAAAGCGTTGGTGATAGGGGACATGGTGTATCCTAAGATTGCAAGAAAACGTCCCGAAGATAAAACTGTGTACGATAATAAACCACATAAATGGTTCGGTCGTCAGTTGCGTTATGTATTCCCTATACAGAATTCAGATATCGTGTTGGCAAAAAAATATATTAAACCGGTGTCTCCTACGGAACAATTTGAAGAAGGAGTTGGTTTGTTTGTACGGGATGGAAAGGTATATTTTAATCGTGCTCAATCTGTTTTCAATTTATATTATCCAGAAATTCAAATTATTAATGGAAAACAGCGTGAGGTTTGGCATACGGTTTCACATAATGAACTCTTACCGATAAATAAAAATATTTACTTTGAACAATATACGAATAATTATAAATATGCAGAACGTTTCATGAAGGTCATAGAGGAGTAACCATATGTTGCAGATGCAAAAAAGAGATATACAGAATTTACTTCGCGATAAAAATTGGGAAAGTTCTTTAATTATTTGCTTACAGGAAGAAGTGGATAATTTGGAAGGGAAAATAGTTTATATTGAAAAGCTGAATGAGCAGTTTTTTCTAGTACGCAACGGTCAGGAATATCTTATTTCAACGATTGAAGCCGGAGAGTCGATAGCTGAAAGATTTGCTGGGGATTACGAGGCTTTATGGATAGTAGACTCCAAACTGGAAGGGGCTATGTGCCGTTATCGGGTTAATTTGTCTTTTTTTGATGGAGGAATGCGGATTTCCGCTCCTAAGCAAATATATATTACGGCAGAGCGTTTAAATTGGATATTTAAACAGATATCGGAAGTGCCCCCATCAAGTTCACTAGAAGATAAATTAAAAATTTTGCATAATCTGTTTTTTTATGATAATGTTTGTTTCTTTTATTATAGCGGTCATAGAGGTACATTATATTTAATTGGCAAAGATTGCAAAATGCTAAAATTGGAAAGATATCGGAATGCCAATGTATGGAAAATTATGGAGATGTGTTCTTCTGGGAGTGTAGAAGGAGCGACTCCAAATGGTGAAAATGTTGTTGTTTGTCATGAAAATATTCCTTTTTTATTGGCGCAACATAACATAGAGTTGCCTATTGCTACAAATGATGAAAATAGTTTTTTGAATTTCTTAGATGAATACGAAAGCATAGAAAGGGCTCTTTTGGAAGAACGCAAAATACAGGCTGGTTGTTTGGAATTTAACGGTGTAGAAGATATTGATTCACAAAAGCAAATTAAATTTTTAATCAGTAATATGAGAAAAGCCGCGTTAGATGAATTTAGTGAAAATAGATCCATAGAAGTATTAAAATCAGAAACACCTTCCAATAAACCCGCCAAAAATATATTTTTGGGGCGTATTAGCCGTTTTGAATGGAAAGATAAAGAATTATATGTAGATTATGACGATAATGAAGATAGGGCACGAGAATTTTTACAAGCGAATATTATGTCCGGGAAACTGGGAATTTGCTGGACGGGAGACGATTATATTCACAAACGCCGCGAGCGCGCATTAACCCGCTTTAGCCAAGAGAAAGACACTTCATTAAGAGAAGTGCTTTGTTTAAAGAAAAGAGGTTTGGATGTACATGCGTTAGATCATCCTATTACGGAACGCGTACAAAGTAAATTCCCCGATATTTCCTTTAATGACCTCCAACGTAAGGCGGTAGCAGCGGCGGTGGGTACGGATGATATCGCTGTTATTTGGGGTCCTCCCGGTACCGGGAAAACAACAGTTATTAAAGCCATTATAGAACGCTTTTTTGAATATAATAATACCCGTTTGGAGCACAAAGAAAAACCAGTATTGATTACCAGTTATCAAAATGATGCGGTAGACAATGTGATTGTTTCGCGCGGAATAGAAATCCCTGCTTATCGTATTGGAAAAACGGGTACCAATTTATTTAGCGCATGGCAAGATGCCATAAAAGAGCAAATGGAGAAACAATTAGGTGTGAAACCAGACTATAAACCTTGGATAGATAAGTTTGATTCTGCGTGCCGCAGACCGCAACATGAAAAAATCAATTTATTAAAGCAATTTATGGAAAGTCCTCTTTTTGGCGAGTTATTGCAGGAATTACAGCATAAGATTCGGCAGCTTGCAAATAATGAACCTAATATCGCTAGCAGTGTATTGGAATCTCAACGTTTAACACCTCTTGCTTTCGCTGATGACGGACGAGCTCGTTTAAATGATTTGCTACGCTTGTTAATGGGGGGCGGAATCCTATTAACCAACGATTTTCTAGCGGATGTAACGGATGAAATTGGTACTGAAACTCCAATAACAAAAGATAAATTTTTGCTGTGGCTAAATTCACTTGCCGAAAAACTGGAAGATAAGGACGAGATTGCGTATGAAACGTACCGCAAGATAGTGTTAAATTTGTTGGTTAATTTAGAACAGGAAGATAAAGAGAAACAAGTAGATGATTGCTTAAAAGAAATTCGACGCATTTTGTGGCAACAAGGTATTGACTATCCTAAGAGAGCGGCATTAGCTTTGGTACAATACGATTTTGTTTCTCAAATAGAAAATATTGAATCTGCAAAAGTACTTATTAACACTTATACAAATACCATGGCAGGAACTTGCCAAAAGGTGGGGATGCAGAGCCGCAATTCCGAAGAAGTTTTACCTACTAGTTATCAAATGGTTATTGTAGACGAAACTTCTCGTGCTAATGTATTGGATTTACTGATTCCGCTGTCAATGGGTAAAAAAGTAATCTTAGTGGGCGATTTCTTACAGTTACCGCCTTTGGTAGATGATGAAGTAAAGAGTATGCTTAGACAAAGATTCCCAGAACGAAAAGAATTGATAGATAAAACATTTTTCCAGCGGTTGTATGAATTCCTAAAACAGCATGCGCCTGAAAAATGTGTTGCTCTTACTGCACAGCGGCGCATGCATCCGGATATAGGAAATTTTGCCAGTGAGCAATTCTATAAACCGGAAGGCCTTGAGTTATCTTCCGATGAAGTAGACTTGGGAAAAAAGCGTCATGGCTTAACGATGTCCAACGGCGAAGCTATGTTCAAAGGCCAAGCTGTGGCGTGGGTAAATATTCCCTTTGCAAGCGGAGCCGAAACTAATCAAGTTGACCAAAATGCTCAGTCCGAGAATCAAAAGTCAAACCGTTCATTATATCGTCAGATTGAGATAGAGCAAATCCGATCATGGGTAGATTCTATACGTATCCAAAACCCTAATAAAGAAATCGGAATTATTACTTTTTACAAAAAACAAGCCGAACTGTTAAAAGAGCGGTTTAAAGATTTGGAAGGACTGGAACAACTCAAAATAGGTACGGTTGATGCTTTCCAAGGCAAGGAATTTGATGTTGTATTCCTGTCATGTGTGCGTAGTAATGAACAGCAGAATGTGGGATTTTTAAAAGATAGAGCGCGTTTATGCGTGGCATTTACACGTGCCAAACAATTGATGGTTGTGGTGGGGGATAAAGATACACTATGTAACGAGCATGCTCAGCCCCAAACGGCTCCTTATATTTTCCACCAATTCTTAACATTGTGTCAAAGCAAGGGGAGTTACCATGAGTGAGTATAAGTTTTATTGGCCGGTAGAATTACTGAGTGTTATGGTGCAGGAATATAATGAAATTTCTGATCCATTACAAATAGCAGTATGTCGTTTGTTGAAGTTGAATACTGCCAATGAATTGCCGGAAACACTGCCAGATACAATGTCAGATGACACTAAACGGAAACGCTATGAGAAGCTGGGTAAATATATTTGTGTATCCGGCGAAGTAATTGAAAATGTAATATCTAAGCTACAACAGGAAAAATGGATTGATCAAAAAGAACAAATTACAGGAAAGGGTGAACAAATGCTCAGCCAACAGCAAGATAAATTGTACCAGCCGGAAGGGCATATATATAATATGTTCTTAAATTTATTGGATAATACCATTTTCCCCTGGAGTGCCGTTCCTAAAAGATATCCCTATTTTAAGACAACAAAAAAGGGAAATAAAAATTCAGATTCAGGAAACAGAAATAAGGAACTGCTAAAGATGTTGCCGGGCGTTTTCAAAAAATCTTTGAAAAATAATTGGATGGATATGCCTCTCCAACAAAATACATATCGCGACCCGGGGCTTCCTACCGAGCAAAAAGAGCCGAACAATCCTAATCTCCCTATAAAATGTGAGATTATTTCCGGACGTAAGGGATATTTGGAGTGTTCGCTTAAACAAAGCCAAGATGTAGAAATAGTATTGGATTTCCCTTTGACAGGGGTTAATTTGCGTCAATGTGTGCAAAGTTTGTCTAGCGCTTTTCGGGCGACCGGCGATAGACCTTATATATTGCTGGGTTGTGATGAAAAACCGTTAAATGGCGAACTAAAGAGTGCATTTGAAAAATTGACCACCCCTACGTCTAACTTAATCCGTCAGAAATATCGGCAGGGCACCGCTACAGAATTTGAAAAATGGATTTTTCAAAATGGTTTTACTCCTGTTTGGGATTTGCAGGAAAAAATCCTTGGATTTGATCCGGCAGACCCTTTTAATTTGCGAAGTATATTTGATAAGACACGCGACAAGTTGCGTTCGGATATATGGATATCGTTGGAATCCAGCTTGGGTATGTTGCTAAATGCTTACATTAGTAAAGCTGATGTAAGGAAAACTCAACAAGAATTTGAAACCAGAACTGAATTTTCAGGTAATAATAAACAGGAACTCATTAAATTATTTAAGTCAATGGGGAATAAATTTAATTTGTGGGATGGTAATAATTTATTTGCAAATGAAATCAGGCAATTACAAAATAAATTTTATGATGCTGTTAAAAACAATTTGTATGATTGCTTGGTGCCGGGTAAGAAGGGAGAATTCCGCTGGGGAGCTTCTAACAAGCCCCGAATCCTGTTTTTGACAGTAAATGCTTATTTTCAGTATGCTAAAACGCCTTTTGGGCAATTATTGGATACATCGGCCGCAATTAAAAGCATGCGAAATGTTGAATTTATGGCATGTATTGACGATATTGGGAATAAACGTAGTAATGCTAACGCGGCTCATACGAAGGGTGCAAGATTGGACAATGTAAAGCCCGAAGAATTTAAGAAAGTTTTTGAACAATACAAAAAAACCGTACAATTATTATTAAAATTTATGTCTAAAGAATGGAGGAAGAATTAATATGGGAAAGAAACATAAGCAGAAAAATAAGAATAACCAATCCCCAGTCAAGGCAACTCCAGAAAAACAACAACAGCAAAATTTAATCAATAGCTTGCGTGACAAAATTAAGGGAGAAATTGTAGAAGGAGCGACGGAGACTGTTGATGAGAATTTAGAAAAACTGTTGGGAGTTGTATTAAAATACTCCATTAAAAATTTAATTCCTGTGTTGGAAAAGAATAATCCGGAGACTATTGCTGGGGAATTGTCTAATCGTTTGCAGAATGAAAATGCGACTCCCGAAGATTTGTTAAGGTGTGGCCAGTTGAAAGCGTATATCGTGGATCAAACGCAACAAGAGGTGAACACAAAACAACAACAAAGGGATGCAATACAAGGAGAAATTGAAACTCTTGAGGGACAAAAAACACGACTAAATACAGAGGTTGGCACACTTACCGCAGAAAAGAAAGAGTTAGAAAAAACAAAGGGTGAATTACAAAAGAAAAAAGAAGAATTAGAAAATGAAATTCAAGGATTAGAACCCAAAAAACAAGAATTGGCACAGCGTGAGCAAAGTGTTAAAGAAAAAGAAGCAGATGTTAACCGACGCTTGGATGCTAATACAACGGCAGCAAAGTCTATTCAAGTTTTCCGTAAGTTGATTACCAAAGATATGAACCAAGCGGCTCGTGCTGAAAGGAATGCACGTTTGGCAGAACGTTATCGTAGTAAATGCCAAGATTTAACTAAACAGGTGGAGGTCCTTAATCAGGAAAGAGAATTGTATACAAATGCCGACAAAGTGATTGAAGCGTATCAAGTGCAAGAAAAAGGAAGACTGCTGGATAGTACGCTCGACAAAATTAAACATTTAGAAAGCGAAATAGAGACCCAAAGAAAAACTTTAACTACACAAAAAGATCAGGAAGTGGCTACTCTGAAGCAGGGCATCGAAGAATTAGAGCGTTTAAATGATGCTTTACAAGTACAACTGCAACATCTACGTGCTACGCAGCAAATAAACCAAGAGCAAGAGGAAAAAATTTCCTTGTTAGAACAAAAAGCCAATTATTTCAAACAAATAAATGATCAAATGAAAGCTTGGATAGAAAAAGGTAATAAGGCCGAATGCCCGGCCTTGTCTGCCCTAGATAGCACGATGCCTGCTAAAGTAGACATTTATAACGCTACGATTGGCCGTTCACTACAACACATAAATAGTTTGAGAGCTCTAGCGGATTATTTGTATGCTTTTTGTGTTAATCCGCCGAAGAAAGATTTTGATAATAATGAACTTAATCTTGAGCCCTTGTATTATAAAAGAGATGATATCTGCGCTTTTATTGCCGGTTTGGGTATTGGTAAACTAACTATTTTACAAGGTACCAGTGGGGTAGGTAAGAGTAGCTTGCCCAAAAGAATTGGGCGCGCGTTATATTTGCCGGAATACACCAAAGATGCCTATCCTAATGTGATTGCGGTAGGTTCTTCATGGCGTGAACGTGACGAAATGTTCGGTTACTACAACGATTTTAGTAAAAAATTCAAAGCTAAAGAATTTACTTGTGCGGTGTACAAAGCTAATTTCTATCCGGATAGACCTTATTTTATCGTATTGGATGAAATGAACTTATCCAGAGTGGAGTATTACTTCGCCGATATTTTGTCCGGTATAGATACAGAAAAAGGCATTCCTGTTCGCTTGTTAGATAGTGAGGAAATGCAAGAAAATTGGCCTAAGTATTTAAAAAATGGGGAATTGACCATTCCGGAAAATGTTTATTTTATCGGTACGGCTAATATTGATTCGTCCACCATGGATATTACCGATAAGGTATATGACCGCGCCAATGTGCTGTCTTTCCATGAGATTGCCCCGGAACCTGCCAATAAACCGGAACCACCGAAAATTCAGACGATATCCTTTTCCGGTTTACAAAACATGTTTAATAACATTGGCAGTTTGGCTGAACTGCCTGAAATATATGTCCAAACAAAAGAAACTTTGGAAGAATTGGACATTTTTGTAGGGTATCGCATGGAAAAACAATTAAAGAAGTTTATCCCTATTTTTGCGGCATGCGGGGGAGAAGCGAAAAACGCCGAAGATATTTTTATTGTTAACAAAATCTTACGCAAATTGGAAGGTAAAGAAGGAAAAGAAAAAGTGAAGGAGTGGTTCCGAGAACTGGAAAGGCTTTACAGAGAAGGGAAATATTGGCGCTGCGAAAAGTTTCTAAAGGAATGGAATGATGAGCAGTTCCCAAAAGAAGACAATAACTAAACGGAGTGATATCATTATATGAATTGTTGGGATGATTATCATGAACTATATAATAGATACCGTCGGTTAGAGTCAGCAAATTTGTCCTTTGCGCATCTGGCGGAAATTTGGCGTTGGAATCCAGAGACACAAACGCCGAAAGTGTTTCTGTACCGCATGGAGAGAAACGAGGACGATAGAAAAAACCAAACCAACGCAGTTAATAAAATGTTATGTTATATTAAAGATGTGCCACCTGTATTTAAGAATCCGCAAACCCATTTAAGGCAAGAGGAAGTTGTGCGCGTAATGGAAAAAGTCACGCGTATTAACAAGCGTACTATCCGGTATCTGGCGGCGCATAGCGAACATTGGAAAACATCTTTCCCGGATGTTTATCCTATGCGTTTACTGACACCGGTTTGGGAAGATGATTTAGCACTGTACGAAAATGTGGCAGCAGTTACATTAATTAAATATTTAGACCCTGCCATTCGCCAACAAGATATTGATATAGCAGGCGATTTATTGGCTACTTGGAACGAAAGTGACCAGACCCCAGGGGCTTTGCCAGGGCGTATTTGGGCCAGTTATGTTGAAATTTATGATAGATCTCTCAAAAGCAATCACTTACAGGATATAAAAGATAAATTAGAGAAATTACGGGCACATATCAATACATGCAAGCATAGTAAATTATTCCGTTCCTTATACAACGCGCCTGCCATAGTCGGTGCATTAAAACCCACTAACATTTTCCTAAAAAATCGTTACTATCATAAAGTATATTTGCTATGGAAAATTAAAGAAAGATTACGTAAAAACGCAAAGGCAGATAGTTATCAACCGATTCAGAACCCCAAATATGAAGAAGGTTTTAGAATTCATGCCAAATTGCTACTGCTGTTTGCTTTAAAAACATTTGGTTTTACATCGCGGGATGAAAACAGCCCTGTTCTTGTGAAAGACAGTTTGCAAAAAATGGTATATAAGCATGGCAATTGGCTGATTGAATTAAGTGAGCCGGATGGGAATCCGTCGGTTATCAAATGTCGGTTTATGTTATATCAAACACATACGATTGTATTACCACAGGGATGGGTGTTGGCTTTTGATGAGGATGAACAAGCTCAATTTCAGAAGCAATTTCATATCGCCCAAATAATTGATAATCGTGAATTAGTGTTTGAAGCGGCTTTAAATCCTGAAGAATTACAAAAATTCAGACAGTTTTTGTTAGACATATGGCAGATAGATAATCGGGACAATGCAGGCAAAAAGCAAGTCAATCAGATTAAGGATGAAGTAGCTAAGTTCCCCAATGCTCGTATTTTGACAATTTATTTTGATGTTTCCTTTGACCCTATGCCTCAAGACAAAAATGGAATCCCAGCGTGGTTTGCCAAATATCAAGACAAGATACAAGGGGAAGACATATGGGTAAAACTATTGCCTAATAAATTATGGGATTTCCCGCAAGATTATGGAGATAAAATGTTTTTATTTTCTTCTTTTCCTGCCCCCCATACGAAGCAACGTTTTCATGTGATACCGGTCAGCTTAGATGATATACACTCGTATAGACGTATCATGAAAGTCTTATTGCCTTTTTTATTGGAGTTAGACGATAAACATTGCCCTTATTGCGCTCAAGCTTTAGAGGCCAATGGACATTGTTATAACTGTCATATTGTAATCAGTAAAACGCAGTGCGGGCAGTGTCATAACGAGCGGTATTCTTCTTCGGCTACTGATCCCAAGTACCCGCCTCTTAACTTGGACAGTAGCATTCGGGAAAACAAAAAATACCAATTACAGTTATTGGAAGAAGAATTGAAAACAGGATTTTTAAATGTAATGCCCGTCAAAGGAGGTGAGGTTGTATGTCCTCATTGTTTGAGTGAGGAAATCAAGACATTACAAGAACAATATTTAGAAAAATCGCAAACATGATTCGCGAATACTTCAAATCAGTTTTCTAAATATCTTGACTTCTAGGCCTAGAAGAAGCGTGAATGTTTATAGGAGAGAATATGCAAAACTATACACATTTAACCACGCGGAAATTAGAGTTAAAATGGCTAGAATTAATCGGCCGGCCTATACCGCCAATCGGGCGAAGTTTAGTTATTAAATACCTGTTATGGTATGAACAAGCCAAGCGTGAGAAGATTTCTCCACTTGGCTTTTTTCATAAAGTGGCCCAAGCCGCTAAAACCGCTGATAAACGCCCCAAAGCTACATTGGAAGTTGGCTCTAAAATGGTCCGGTCCTATCAAGGTACAAAATATGAAGTGGAAATTATCCCACAGGGCTATTTGTATAGGAACAAAACCTATAAAAGTCTATCCGGTGTAGCTAAAGCTATTACAGGTAAGAGTTGGAACGGTAATGTATTCTTTGGAGTGAAAAAATGAGTGATAAGAAAATACCTTGTGCTATCTATACACGCAAATCAACCGAAGAAGGATTAGAACAAGAGTTTAACAGTTTACAAGCCCAACGGGAAGCCTGTGAAGCATACATTAAGAGCCAAAAGCACGAGAATTGGCAGTTATTACCTACCGAATATGATGATGGCGGATATTCGGGTGGCAATATGGAACGCCCAGCCCTAAAACGGCTTTTATCTGATATTAAATCCGGCCTTGTTGATATTATTGTTGTCTATAAAATAGATCGCTTAACCCGTTGTTTAATGGACTTTAGCAAAATTGTGGAGATATTAGACAAGAATAATGCCTCGTTTGTATCTATCACCCAGCATTTTAATACCACCACCAGTATGGGGCGGCTCACATTAAATATGCTACTCTCATTTGCTCAATTTGAGCGAGAGGTAACAGGGGAACGCATAAGGGATAAGATTAGCGCGAGTAAGAAAAAAGGAATGTGGATGGGTGGCAAACCGCCACTAGGGTATTACCGTAAGGATAAGAAGATATACCCGGATGAAGAAAAACTACCGTTACTACTCGCCATTTTTGAAAAGTATATTGAACTCAAAAGCACCACGCTTCTAAAAGAGTGGCTCCAACAGCAAGGACATAATATATCCGTAGGGAACTTAAACTGTATTTTGCGCAATAAAGCCTATATTGGCTTAGTAGGCCATAAAGGTACTTGGTATCAGGGAAGAACACCAAGGCATAATTCCAACCGAACTATTTGAGCAGGTACAAAATGTCATGGCGGACAACCGTATTAATCGTCAGCATTATGACCCAAAGAAAAGCCTTTTATCCGGCAAACTATATGATGATCAAGGAAATGCTATGAGTTCCAGTTGGAGCACGGGTTGCAGTGGAAAAACATACCGCTATTATGTAAGCCAAGCCATTATCCGCAAAGAGCCAAGTAAACTAGGCAAAATCGGAAAAGTATCCCTACCGCAACTGGAAAACTTTATAGATAGTTGGTTTGAAAGATTTCTACATAACAAGACAAAACTTTATCAATATATTCAGCGCTTTGAAGTATCTAAGCAAAAGAAATTACTAAAACTCCTGTCGTCTTACATAATAACCCGAGACATAGAAAAAACATTAATTAAGCGTGTTCAATTAAACCCCAACGAAGTAGAAATAACCTTGCATGCGGAACAAGTAGTAGAACTATTCAACGCTATTTATGAAAACCGGGAAATGTGCTTACTCAAATCCGAAGAATTGAAACAAGAACGCACCTACACGGAGCCGTATCATATCGGTACAATAGCCAACGGAGAAAAGATAATTGTAGGGCAGTTTATAGAGCCGAAGAAACATCCTAATACTGAACTTATCAAAATCTTAAATCAGGCCTACACTTGGCACCAAAACGTAATCAACGGTGCAAGTACGCAAGATATAGCCAAACGGGATAAGGTATGCGTGCAATATGTCCGCCGGATCCTCAATTTGAGTTTTTTATCCCCTAAGATCATAAGGGCTATCCTAAACGCTACCCAACCGGCTGATTGCACACTCAAAAAATTGCTCTCTATCAAATCTTCAAATTGGCAAGAACAAGAGCACATCTTCTATAAATAATCGCAAGTGCGCGACTTCCTACCTACTCTCGTCAGCATAAAAACAAAAGATTTTTCATAATTCCCCAAAACACGCAAAAAAACGCGTGCTGAAAGTCGCGCATAAAAAAATCCCCGTCGGGCTTTTGCCTCAACGGGGATTTATGCTAATTATTCAAAACTAAAAAACGGAGCCGACGAGATTCGAACTCGCGGTCTCTGCCTTGACAGGGCAGCGTGTTAACCAGGCTACACCACGGCTCCATTCACTTCTCAAATTCTTTCGTACTTATATTTTAACTTAAATTAATAGGGTACGTCAACAAATTTTAAAAATCTTTTTCCCGCAGGGCAATTACTCAAATTCGCCCCATAAAATTTGTTCCAGTTCCAACTCCACGCCGTGTTTTTCTTTTACTTTTTGGCGCACCTCGTCCATTAGCGTTTTGACGTCCTCCGGCGTGGCTCGGTTGAAATTGACGATAAACCCCGCGTGTTTTTCGGACACTTTCGCTCCGCCGACGGACAGCCCGCGCAGGCCCGTGTCGTCAATCAGGCGCGAGGCGTAATCCCCTTCCGGCCGTTTAAATACGCTTCCGGCAGACGGATACTCAAGCGGTTGTTTTTCGATACGTTTGTGCAAAATGGAGTTGCGCGCGGCGATAAGCTGCGTAAAATCGCCTTTCGTCAGTTTGAACGAGGCCGACAGCACAATATAATTTTCAATTCCTTCCACCTTGCGGTAGGCGTATTTTAAATCTTCTTTTAAAAGCGTGGCGGGACGGCCTTCAAAATCAATCACGTCAAAATATTCCAAGCAGTCAAACGTTTCCTGCCCGAACGCGCCCGCATTCATATATACGGCTCCGCCGACGCTGCCCGGTATGCCGGAAAGTTTTTCCATTCCCGCAAGGCCCGCTTCGCAGGCCAGTTCGCATACTTTGTCCAAGGCTGTGCCGGCTTGAGCTTTGATGTGTTCCCCTTCTACGGTTACGCCGTCCATCCGTTTGGTGGAACAAACGATTCCTCCCACGCCTTTGCCGCCTACTAAAATATTGGAACCAAAACCAATAATGCGCAGCGGTATGTTTTCCGCCTGCGCGAGCTTTAAAACAAAACTCCATTCCTCCGGTGTTTTAGGATAAACATACGCTTCCGCCGGACCGCCGGTGCGGTAGGTGGTGTGCCGTCCCATCGGTTCGTCAAACAGGCAGTTGTCCGAAAAGAAATTTTTGAGTTCCGTTTTATAGCTCATAATTATTATATTATTAGAAATTTAAGCCTACCCCGCCCTGAAAACCGTCGTTTCCGGCGGTTTTGGTGTAGGAGGCAAATACATATACAAATGGGAACGGTTTGAAATTGACGCCTGCGGTATAGCGGACGGCACCGTCGGAAGAAGAACGGTTGCGGGCAAATCCGCGCGTTTCAATTTCGCCGTAATCGTAACCGACGCCCACATAAGGCGTTAAGAACAATACATTCATCGACGCCGAAGCGGAGGCTGAATAGTGGTCCTGCGTGTACCAGTCGGTCTTGGCGCGGTCGTAAAACGCGCCAAGCGCAAAGTGTACGGTGTCCAGTACGGAAAAATTATATTTAAGCCCGCCACCCAACGATTCCAAACCGTTCATATCCGTTCCGCGCACGACGACACCAAGCCCCACTACGGGGATTGTGGTTTCGGCGGATAAAAAGCCGGTGTAGATGTAATCTTCGGAGGAAATGTTATTGCCGGAGGAAGGCTTGACGGCGGTCATTGTGGCGCCGATGTCAAACCCGGGGAAAGCAGTCCCGCGGCCGGTATGGAAATCGGCAATACCGATTAGCGCGTTAAGGTCTTTGTTATAAGCGGACAAATCGGAATTATTGTTGAAATGGTTACGAAAATCATCTGCGATGTTATTGGAGGCCTTTGCAAACGGAACAAAAGCGAAAAAGGCAAAAATCAAGACTAATACTTTTTTCATAGGTTCTCCCGTTGTGAAATTTTAAGATATATAATATGATAGAAAAAGACGGGCGCCTGTGCAACCCGGGCGCAACATAATGGCAAAGGAGATTTTAGATATGGTAAGCGAACTTGCCGGCACTTTAACGAAAACAAACATTGATACGGAAGGATTAAAAAAAGAATTTTTTAATCCTTCTTCCGCACCCGCGGCGGTAAAATTCGGCACGTCCGGCCACCGCGGCCAACTGGGCGCGGGGTTTTGCGCGCTGCATGCCCGCGCGATTGCACAGGCCGTGGCGCGGCTGCATAAAGAGCGCAATATCAACGGTCCGGTTTTAGTCGGAGGGGATACGCGCCTGATGTCGCGCGATACGGCCCGTTTGTGCGCCGAGGTGCTTGCCGGAAACGGGTTTACCGTCATTCTGCCGGATATGCCGCTGCCTACGCCCGTATTTTCGTTTGAAATCATCAGCGGCCGCGCCAGTGCGTGTTTGAACGGCACCGCCAGCCATAATCCGCCGCAGGATATGGGGCTTAAATATAATCCGCAAAACGGCGGTCCGGCGGACGCGTCGCTTACGTCATTGATTGAAAAATACGCCAACGAATATATGGTCCGTCCGGAAGAAATCAAATCGCTTCCGCTGGACGAAGCGCGTAAACAAGGCCTTGTGCGCGATGCCGACGTGGTAACCCCGTATGTGGACGCGCTGGCGCGGTTTGTGGATTTTAAAACAATCGCCGCGTCGCCGCTTAAATTCGCCGTTCACCCGCTCGGCGGAAGCAGTTTATCGTTTTACAAAGCGATTAAAGAAAAATACCATTTGGATAATATGGATATCGTCAGCGAAGTTCAGGACCCCACCTTCCGTTTTATTCCGATAGACCACGACGGGAAAATCCGTATGGATCCGTCGTCCAAATACCCGATGTCTCCGCTGATTGAGTTTGTAGAAAATGGTACGTACGATTTTGCCGGCGCGAGCGATCCGGACGCCGACCGCTTCGGCTGCGCCACCAAAAAAGGCGGGCTGATTCCGCCCAACCACGCGCTGTGCGTAATGGCAGATTATTTGTACCGCCATCATAAAGTACGCGACGCTTATTCCATTGGCCGCACGCTGGGCACGACGGCCTTGTTAGACCGTATTGCGGCCGGACTTGGATTAAAACTGGACGAAGTAAATGTGGGTTTTAAATACTTTGTGGAAGGCATTATCAAACGCAAATACGTGCTTGCGGGCGAAGAAAGCGCGGGAATGTCCGTCAGCGGCTGGACGCCGGAAAAAGACGGTATTTTGGCTGTGTGTCTGCTGATGGAAATTATGGCGGCGGAAGGCGACATCGCCGATTTGTACGACCGTCTTACGGCGGCGTACGGAAAGCCGTATTATACGCGTGTGGACGTACCGACCAATGACGAAACCAAAAAACGCATTAAAAGTTTGAAAGCGGCGGATTTTGAAAATCTGCACCAAGTGTCTGGCGAACGCGTAACCCGCGTACGCGATACAGACGGAATTAAAGTATATTTACAAAGTTCGTGGTTTTTGGTGCGTCCGTCGGGCACGGAAAACATCGTAAAAATCTACGCGGAGACGTTCGTCGGCGAAAAACACTTAAATGCGCTGATTGAAGCCGCCAAAGCATTGCTGTTAAAATAACCTTGTATTTTGAAACGCCAACCAACGGACGGGGGATATCCTGCCCGTTGGTTTTGGCTTGCGGTTGTACGTTTATTTTTTTATACTGCAAGTATGATTTATTTTGCCCATCGCGGCGCGTCCGCCGAAGCCGTCCAGAATACCGTTCCCGCCTTCCGGCGCGCACAGGCGTTGGGCGCGTCTTACTACGAGTTGGATGTACACCTTACGCAAGACGGCGTTTTGGTTGTTCATCACGACTATTCCCTTTTATCCACCGCCGGCGCGGACGTGCAAATTAAAAACCTGACTTTCGGCGAACTCCAAATGTATCCGCTTCAAAACGCGTTTAATGACGAGCGGGTTTTCGTTCCGCGTTTAAAAGACGTTCTTCCCGTTATCGCGTCCGGCTTGGAAACGGTCAATATAGAATTGAAAAACGACGGGAACGTGTACGGCGGACTGGAAGAAAAACTGCTGGCGCTTTTGCAAAACGATTTTCCCAAAATACTGCCCCAAACGCTTTGTTCCAGTTTTGATTACGGTACGCTGGTCCGCTTGCGCGCGCTTTATAAAAACGCACGTATCGGGCTGCTGACGCGCGCGTTTGACGTTTCCGCCGCGCAAACCTTGGGGGCGGAAAGCGTGCACTTAAATCACACACGTTTTACGCCGCAGATTGCCCGCGCATGCCGCGAACACGGATTGAAAATTTATCTGTATACGGTCAACGATATGGAGCAAGCCGCGCGTTTGGCGGAGGAAGGGGCTGACGGTATTTTTACGGATAAAATCGGAATGTTTTTGTAACTTGTGGCGCGCCAAAATATCTTTTGCCGTGCTCCGGCCGTTTTTACCATATACCAAAAACCCGCTCTGTTGAGCGGGTTTTTGTGTATGGTTAATAGTCGTAATTGTAAGAACTGTTGTCCTGCGAATCGTTTTCTCCCGTTTCGCCTCCTCCCTGCATACCGTAGTATTCTTCTGGCGTATAGCGTTTGGGTTTCTGCCAAAGGCGTTTTTCTTTCTTATAGTCGGCTTCGCTGGGCTGGCCGGGGATTTTGGGCTGTTGGCGGTCGTCAAAGAAATAAATGGTTTTATCTTCTTCCGGTCCGACATTAAAAATATATTCCGATTCCACAAGCGGCGCGGTTTCCCGCCGTTCCAGTGCAGCCGTCGGAGAGAGATCGTCCAGATAGTCCTGTTCGGTCAGATAAATTTTACGGTTATACTTTTCTCTTTTTTTGGCATTGGTACAGGCGGTTAAAAGACCCGCGCACAGCAGTAAGACCAGCAGTTTAGAAATTGTTTTCATACCGTTCTCCTTATAATTTCCTTTCCCCAGATAATATAATGTTTTCCAGCAGTACCGCAAGCGTTACCGGCCCTACGCCCCCGGGAACAGGCGAATACGATACGCCGCGCGCTTCCAGTTCTTCCGGCGAAGCGTCTCCGCACAGGCGGTTGTTTTTTTCGTCCCAGTTGGTGGAAATATCGGCCACATACGCGCCGGTTTTTAACCATTCCGCACGCAGGAGACCGGTTTTGCCCGCGGCGGAGCAGACAAGGTCGGCGTCTTTTAACGCGCGCGGTAAATCGGTATGCGTGTGGCAGATTTTTACCGTGGCGTTTTGGCACGTTAACAGATGCGCCAACGGACGCCCCACCGTAATAGAGCGGCCAATAACGGCGGCTTCCATTCCTTCCAGTTTCACGCCGTGAAACAAAAGCAGCCGGATAACCGCCATAGCCGTGCTGGACACAAAGCAAGGCAGCGCCGAAATTTCCGCCCACGTTTTGCATAAAAAGAGGTTGCCCATATTGACGTTGGACATTCCGTCAATATCTTTTTGCGGAGCGAGTTTGTCGGCAAAGTTGGTGGCGGCCAAGTGTTCCGGCAGCGGGCGCGGAATTAAAACGGCGTCCACGGAATCGTCGGCAGATAATTTTTCCACCAAGGCCAAAAAATCGGCCGCGGGCGTTTGGCGGTTTACTTCAAAAATGGTCGTTTCCACGCCTGTTTTTTGGGCGGCTTCGGTTTCTTTTTTTAGGTACAGGTGCGCACCGTAGTCGTCGGTAGAACCGATGGCGCACAGTTTAATGGCGCGGCCTAATTTTTGGCGAACGGCCTCCGCCCTTTGGGGGAGGGTTTGTCGGATTTGGGCGGCTAGGGTGCGTCCTTCTAAAATCATATGTATTATTTTAGCAAATTAGCGGCGGGGCTTGTGTGCGGGAGGCGTACTCCCGTGCGCTCCGTTTGGCCCGCCCCGGTAAGTGTTGTTACGTGGCTAAGCGTCATTCCTAAAACAATGTGGCTCCCTTAGTCAAAAGAGCGCGGACAATCTCCGCGGCCCGTGTCTTGCAGACAGGCTTTTGGGGCTCGGTTGGCCGTAATTGGCATCATGTCCTAAACAGTGTGGCTCAACTAATCAGAAGTCGCTCTCCGGAATTGGGAGGGGCGGCTCGCCCCTATTCTTCGTCGATTTTCAGCATGGCCACAAAGGCTTCCTGCGGAATGTTCAGACTGCCGATGGACTTCATACGCTTTTTCCCTTCTTTCTGTTTTTCGAGGAGTTTGCGTTTACGCGTAATATCGCCGCCGTAACACTTGGCGATAACGTCCTTGCGGAAAGCGGGAATGGTTTCGCGCGCAATCACTTTGCCGTTGATGGCGGCCTGTACGGCCACCTCAAACTGCTGGCGTCCGATAAGTTCTTTCAGTTTAGCGCACAGTGCGCGGCCCATGGTTTGTGCTTTATCTTTGTGCACGACGACGGATAACGCGTCTACGGGCGTTCCGTGTAGCAGAATTTCCATTAATACCACGTCTGAGCTTTTAAATCCGGCCACCTCGTAATCAAACGAAGCGTATCCTTTGGAAACGGATTTTAATTTGTTGTAAAAATCGATAACCATTTCGCCCATCGGCATTTCGTACTTGATAATCACGCGCTGGTTGGACAGGTGGTCCAAATTCATAAATACGCCGCGTTTATCTTTTAAAAGGGTCATCACGCCGTCCATAAACTCCACGGGCGTTACAATCGTAATGTGAATGACGGGCTCTTTAATGTCAATAATATCGCCGTGCGGGGGAAAGTTGGCCGGATTGTCTATAATTTTATACCCCGGGTCGTCCGGCGCATCCGGCAGAGCGGCCAGCTCCTGCGGGTGGGATTTGCGCGGCGTAAATTTAACGTGATACACCACATTGGGACTGGTGGCGATGAGCGACAGATTAAACTCGCGCTCCAGCCGTTCTTTTACGATTTCAATGTGCAAAATTCCCATAAATCCCAAGCGGAACCCAAAGCCCAACGCTTTGGATGTTTCGCTCTGGTAGTGGAAAGACGAATCGGACAAATTCAATTTTTCGAGTGCCTTGCGCAGCAGCGGAAAATCGGTCGTTTCCACCGGAAAGATACTGGCGAATACAACGGGTTTTGCATCTGCATACCCTGCTAAAGCCGTTTCGGCGGGCCGTTCGGCCAGCGTAACGGTATCGCCCACTTTTACTTGGTGAATGTCTTTAATTCCCGCTACCAAATATCCCACTTCTCCGGCGGAAAGCGTGTCGCACTTGTGGAGCTGTTTGGGCGTCATAAAACCGATTTCTTCGGTTTTGTACGACGCACCGGACGACATAAACCGAATGGTTTGGCCCGCTTTGACGGATCCGTCCACAATGCGGATATACATAATCACGCCGCGGAAGGGATCGTAGTAAGAATCAAAAATCAACGCGCGCAGCGGCGCTTTCGGGTCGCCTTGTGGGGCGGGGACGTCCGCAATAATCCGGTCCAACAGGTGTTCAATGCCCATGCCCGTTTTCGCGCTGACTCGTTCGGCTTCAATCGGATCGTGCAGAATATCCCATAATTGCTCTTCTGAGGAGTCCGCGTCGGACTGGGATAAATCCACCTTGTTCATGACGGGAATGATTTTAAGCCCCAAGCTTTGCGCCAAATGCGCGTGCGCCACCGTCTGCGCTTCCACGCCTTGCGACGCGTCCACCAAAAGCAGCACCCCTTCGCACGCGCGCAGCGATCGGGCCACTTCGTAGGAAAAATCTACGTGCCCGGGAGTGTCTATTAAGTTTAAAATGTAGTCTTTATATTGAATGCGTACGGCTTTGGCTTTAATGGTAATGCCGCGCTCACGTTCCAGGTCCATACCGTCTAAGAGCTGGGCCTGCATTTTGCGTTTCGGTACGGTTCCGGTATCTTCCAGGATACGGTCCGAAAGGGTGGTTTTGCCGTGGTCAATATGCGCCACGATGGAAAAATTACGAATCTTCATTTTTATCGTTCTGCTCTATTAAATTGCGGATATCCGCCGAACTGCCCATCAGCAGCGCCGCTTGGGCGAGATCTGAGCAGTGTTCAAAATTGGAATTACGGATATTGTTTTTTACGCGCAAATACATGCGCGGCGTAACGGACAGCGCGTCTACATTAAGCCCCAGCAAAATGGGCAGCATTTTAGCGTCCGAGGCCAGTTCTCCGCAGATACTGGCTTGTTTGCCGCGTTTGTGCGCCGTCTGTAAAATCAGGTTCAGCGTACGCACGACCGCCGGATGACAAGGGTCGTACATGTGGGCGACTTCTTGGTTTACGCGGTCTACGGCTATTAAATATTGTATCAAGTCGTTGGTTCCGATGGAAATAAAATCAAGGTCCCCAATCATTCCGTCCAATGCAATCGCGGCGGCGGGCACTTCAATCATTCCGCCCAAAGCAATTTTATTGACAGGTTTTTTGCCTTCAGCCTCAAACTCCGCGAGCGCTTGATTGAATGCTTCGCGCACGTGGAGGACTTCTTCCACCGACGAAAGCATAGGAATCATAATTTTTACTTGTGCGGGTACTTCACACGCGGTGCGGATAATGGCGCGCAGCTGGGTGTGCAGCAGTTCCGGATTTTTTAAAAATAACCGTATGCCGCGGCAGCCCATAAAGGGGTTGGCGTCTTTATCAAATTCGTCAAGCGGAAAGTCGGGCATTTTGTCCGCCCCCAAATCCGCCAAGCGAATGGTAACGGGGCGCATATCAAAACGTTTGGCTACAGCCAAATAGGTTTGGTACTGTTCTTCTTCCGTGGGCGGAACGGGCGTGTTCATAAATAAAAATTCGGTACGTAAGAGCCCTAGTCCGTCGGTAATAAGGCGTTTGTTTTCCTTGTTGTCGGTGCGCGGATCGTAATTGACGAAAAGTTTTAACGGCCGTCCGTCCTGCGTAACGACGGGAAGGTGATTGATCGTTTTAAGCAGGGCTTCCGTTTTTTTGATTTCGCGTTGGATTTTGCGGTAGTTGGCAAGGGTGTATTTGTCCGGATTGATGACGAGCAGCCCGTTTTCGCCGTCGATAATCAGCGTGTCTCCCGCGCGGACGTCCTTGGACGCGGTGCCCAAGGCGACCACCGCCGGCAGATTCAGGCTCTGCGCCAAGAGGGCGGTATGGCTGGTTTTGCCTCCCGCATCGGTGCAAAAGCCCATTACCTGATTGGCTTGCAGGTTGATGGTGTCGGACGGATATAAATTGTGCGCCACTAACAGCGACGGTTTTTTGACAGACGCTAAAAATCCGTCTTTTTCTCCTTCCAAATTCTTCATTAACCGTTTGGCGACGTCAAAAATATCGTTGCGGCGTTCTTTAAAAAACGGGTCCTCTATTTTTTCAAACGACGCGGCCAGCTCCTGCAAAGTAAGCAAAATGGCGGCGTGTGCGGAGAGATGTTCTTCTTGGATTTTACGGGTAATGCCGCCGGTTAACGAGGGATCTTGCAAAATGAGTTTGTGCGTAGACATCAGGTTGGCGTATTCGCTTCCCAGTTCTGCCATCACTTTTTGTTCGCAGGCGTCCAGTTCCGCCAGCGTTTTGTGCATAGCGGTGTTTAACTTGCGGATTTCGTGTTTGGTTTCGGCGGGTTCCACATACTGGCGGGAAACGGCAAAACTCTCGTTCGGCAATAACATTGCCGGACCAATCGCCACCCCCGGGCTTGCGGCCACGCCTTTTAAAACCAGCATTAAAACTCCTCGTTAAATTTATTGTTAAATAATTTTTGGATAGCTTCAAATGCCGCCTGCTCGTCGTCGCCTTCCGTGGACAAATGCAGTTCGGAGCCGTACTCTGCAGCCAACATCATTACCCCCATAATGCTTTTGGCGTTTACGCTCACGCCGTCTTTGCTGAGGCGGACGTCGCTTTTAAACCCTGCGGCTGTTTGCACAATCAGCGCAGCGGGCCTGGCGTGCAGACCCAAACGGTTGTTGATTTTAAGAGTTTGTTCGATCACGTATATCCCCCGATTAAAACAGGCAGACGATGTTGAGCGTCAGCACCGCTGCCAGATACAAATACATATTGGCGATTTTAAATTTGCGCGTCAGCAGGCTTAGGCATACAAATACCAATACAATCGCTGCGCGCGCATAAAAATGCGCATCCAATTCTTTAAAATCTTTCAAGTAATGATAAATGCCGTACGCCAACATTCCGGCGGTCATAAACAGTCCCAGCCTCTTGGCGTAATAGATGGTTTTATTCCAGTCAAAGCAGGTCAGCCCGAAACAGGCGCTTTCATCCTTGAGAAAACTGATTTTAATGCCTTCCCATTTGACAAACAATGCAACAGCATTGAATACAAAAAACGCCGCCGCGCCGGCGGAAAATGTATTCCATAACGAAACGGACGGGGCGCAGGGAACCTCAAAAAAATTCACGCCGGACAACAGCCAAATAAATAACGCCATAAGAAGCGTCAGCGGTTTCAGCGCGCCCCAGAAAAGGCGGTCCCCGATAGAAGCGGCCGTAATGGACAGGCTTTTGCGGATGGTGCTCCATTCGGTTACTTTTTCTTTAAACGCGGTAAGCGTTTTGGCTTGGGCGACTTCTTCTTCTTTCTGCGCGAGCGCGCCGAAACAGAACGACGCCATTACGGGTTGCGTGTTAAAAGTTTCCAAGTAACGGGCCAACACAGAAGGAAGTGCATCTTTGTCCTGCGCATAGAGTTTCTTTAAAAACGGCAGCATTACAAACGTCAGCCCGATATTCTGGTATTTCATCGAATTCCAGCCCGTTTGCAGAAAAAACGAACGCAGAAAAATTTGCAGGTGCAATGGAAAATCCATTCGTTACCTCGTTTTTAAACGGAAGGAAGGCAATAGTGTTGCCAACCCAATCCACGGTACAGCCATATAAGCAAAAGTGCAAGCTAAATGCGCTTTTGCGGGCAGATGCGGCAGCAGCACTAACATCAACCGGCCGAACACGCACACAAATATGAAAATATAAATAAAATTCATCAAAAAAGACGACGCCAGCGCAAACCCCACCGTACGGTTGACGGCGGAAGGCGTTTGGGTAATTTTCTGTTCCCAAAACACAAGCCATTTAAAGCGGTTTTTACGCATAAATTTTTCAAGCACCGAAAACAAAGCGGCTCCGGTCAGTCCAAAGAAAAAACCGAAATACAAATCAATCCCCGCCGCGTACAGCGCCAGCGTTACCGCACAGCAAACGGCCGCGCTGGGGGGTAAAATGCCGCCGAGCGGATTAATGTCGGCAAAAATCAGTTCGGTGAATACGCCTACCTGCACGCCGGCCATTAAATCCCCCGTAATAAGGCCCAAAAGCGGCCCCGAGATAATGCCGCGCGAAAGCGTCAGCTGGAAAGCGTACGTCGTATCCAGTTCCAAGAGCGCGGCAAGCACGCAAAGCGAGAAGATTTCGGGCGTCATCATTTAAGGGCTCCGTCCACGGACAGCGACGGGGAATTGGGTACCGCGCGCGTTTCAATGCGGATTCCCAAGTCCCGAATCAGTTTTAAAAAGCGTTTGTCGTCGTTGTCCAAAAACACGTTTTCGGCCAGTTTTTGCGCCCCATCTTTAAAGTGCATTCCGCCGATGTTAAGGGAGGTTATTTGCAGGCCGTCTTTAATCAGGTCGGCGGCTTCTTTAAGCGAACCCATTAACAGAAAAATCCGGCGGTTTGATTCGTTGGCGCGGCGCGCGGCGGCGGGGGAATCTAAAATCGTCAGTTCGTATTCGTACGGCAGGCTCAGGCGCAAAAGCCCGCGGTTGAGGCGCGCTTCGTTCCCTTTGGAAAAGGGAATCAGCACCTCGTCCACGTTTAACTCCGGCAGCCAGGCCTGTACGATTTGGCCGTGAATCAGGCGGTCGTCCACCCGCGCAAAAATAATAGGCATTAAAATCCTTTAATCAACAGTTCGGTCGCGTTAATAACGGCGCGTTTACCGTCGGCTTCGATTTTTTCCGCCAGTTCTTTGGCCGTCATTTTTTTGCGGCTGTTGGCGGCGGTCAGAAGCATACTTAAATTAAGCCCCGTAATCACGTAGCAGTTGGGCAAATCTTTACTGGCGGTAAGCGAAATGTTAGTGGCGCTGCCGCCGAAGATATCGGTCAGTATAACGGCGCCGTCTTGGCAGGCGCAAAGGGTTTCTTTCAGCTTGGCCGCTTCCTGTTCTACGGATGAAGCCGTTGTTACGGAAAACGCGGCAAAACCGTCATCCGTCGGTTTACCGATGATTTGCGCTGCCGTATCCAGCATCTGTTGGGCCAAACGGCCGTGGGTTACCAAAATAATTTTTACCATAATTATAATCCTATATCCCTGTGAAATTCCGAGGCGCTCAGCCCCAGTTGGTTTAAATACTCCGCCAGTTTGTGCGCCATAAACACGCTGCGGTGTTTACCGCCCGTGCAGCCCATTGCTATAGTTAAGTAGCTTTTGCCCTCTTTAATGTATTTGGGGATTAAGTACTTAATCAAATCGGCAAATTTTTCAGCGAATTCCTGCGATTCTTTAAACGACATAATATATTTTTGTACGTCCTCATCAAGACCGGTTTTTTCTTTCAGGCCCGCTACATAGTATGGATTGGGCAGAAAACGTACATCCATTACGATGTCGCAGTCTTTGGGCAGCCCGTGTTTGAATCCAAACGACATTACCGAAATCTGCATATCCTGTTCGCGCGTGAGACTCAAGAGCGCGGAAAGTTTTTCTTTCAGTTCGCCCAGTTTTAAGTCGGACGTATCGATTACTTTATCGGCCGCTGTTTTGATAGGATTCATCACTTCGCGTTCGTGTGCGATGGCCGCCGCCAGTTTTTTATGAATGGGATGTTTGTGTTTTGTTTCCGAAAAACGCCGTACGAGGCAGTCCTCTGCGGCGTCCAAAAAAATTACTTTAACGGTGAAATCCTCTTTGGGCAGAGCGGAAATCAGCTTGGGCATTTGTTTTAAGCGGTCGCCTTCGCGCACGTCAATACCCAGCGCAATGTTTTGGATTTCGCCGTTGGCGCGGACGTATTTGATAAAATCGCCGAATAATGCCAGCGGTAAATTATCCACGCAATAAAACCCAAGATCGCCGAAGATTTTAAGCGCTTGGGACTTTCCGGCTCCGCTCATTCCGGTAATAATAAAAATGCGTCGTTTATCGGGTTGCATCGGGTTTTCCTGCTCCTTTTTTCATTTTGTCTAAAATACGTTGGCTAAATTCTTTGGCGGAAAAAATTCCTTGGCTCTTTAAGCGTTGGTTGAGCGAGGCTACCTCGATCAATACCGCCAAGTTTCGCCCGGGCGTAACGGGCAGCCCTAAGGACGGAATTTCCACTCCCAAAATGTTGGTCGTTTTCTGCTCCACTCCCAGCCGGTCGAGCGGTTTGTCGGACGGAAAAGTCAGTACCACTTCCATATCTATTTTTGTTTCATCTAGCGTGGAGCCCACACCGAACAGAAGCGGTACGTCCAAAATTCCCAGTCCGCGTACCTCCATATAATGTTTTAACATTGTAGGGCAGGAACCGAGCAGGTAACGGCCACGGCTTTTTTGGATTTCTACGACGTCGTCAGCTACCAAAATGTGTCCGCGTTTGATAAGTTCCAGTGCACATTCGCTTTTACCGATGCCGGATTCCCCGCGGATGAGTACGCCCATGCCGTTTACGTCTACCAGTACGCCGTGCACGTGTGTGACGGGGGCAAGTTTTTCGTCCAAAAAGCGGGAAAATTCCGTTACAAACGCGGTAGATTCCATTGTTGTTTTTAAAACGGGTACATCTGCGCTGAGGCACGCTTTTCGCAAGGCGGGAAGCGGGTCCAAATCTGCGGACATAATGACGCACGGAACTTGTCCTTCTTCCAGCATTTTGGTTACGTTGGCGCGCAGGCGCGATTTGTTTTCTTTTTGGCAAAACGCCTGTTCGCCGCGCCCGAATACCTGTACGGAGTGGGTGCGGAAATTATCTAAATGACCGCCGAGCGCCAGGCCGGGGCGGTTGACGCTGCCCAGCGTAATCTCGCGGTGAATGTAACGTTTGCCGCAGACCAGCTCCAGGTTAAGACGTTTAACCTGGAGCAGTTCCGCGACCGTAATGGATTTGGTAAATTCCACGTCCCGCCCCTAGCGAAGTTATTTTTTCTTGACGGGTTTAATCAGTCCGTACGTGCCGTCAAGGCGTTTGAAGATCAGGTTGATTTGTTTGGAATCTTCGTCCAGGAACATCCAGAAGGAATATCCCAGCCGTTCCATTTCGTAAGCGGCGTCTTCCGGATTCATCGGCGAAACTTCCACCTGTTTGATGACGGAGAACTTTACGTCGTTCTGCGGCAAGAGCACATGGTCCGCGAAGGCGCCGAGGTCTTCGTCTTTGACGGATTTCTTGGTTACTTTGCGGGCTTTGGCTTTGCTTTTGATTTTTTTGGCCTGCGCTTCGGCTTTGATGGCCGCAGCGTCAATGGCTTTGTACAAGTTGGTTTCCACCGCGCTCGCGCTGATGGTGGTTTTGGCGCCCGTATGCAGGATGATTTCCGCTTTTTGGTTGATTTTCTTTTCTACCGAGATAAGCACTTGGGCGGAAACGATATTGTCAAAAAAGTTTTCCACTTTGCCCACGCGGGTGTTGATAAATTCTTTGATGGCCGGCGTAAGTTTAATGCCTTTGGCCGTAATTTTAATATCCATAATTCCTCCGTATATATCGGTTACGAGAGAGTCCCCCGTAGAATAATTAAACCATTAAAAGCGTTGGCTGTCAATTCGCGCGCGTTCGCGCGTAGGGGGAGAAAGCGTCTTTTGTGCGTAATTTCGCGCAGAAAACAGAAGGAAAAGAAGAATTATTTGATGAGCCTCCCTGTACGTCGGATATTTATAGTGTAGGCGTATTAGACGGAAAATCAAGGCCCGTGATAAAATTTTGCGGAAAATTTGTTATGACAATAATTAAGTCCGCGTAGGCGGACCTGAAAGTGTTGTCCGCTTCCACAATTTTATTCTGTTTTTTGAAGCCTGTGCGGAACAGGTTGAGCTGCGTTTTTGCGCGGCACACATCACTCCAAAAACAGCCGTTTTTAAGCGCAAAATAATCGGCCTAATTACCCGATTGTTTTGCGCTGAATGCTCCCTGCCGTATTTTTATACGGCAGGGGCTACGGCTGTTTGTTCTGGGTTACTGACTTGGCTCGGAGCGGACAGCCGTTTTTGTTGCTCCCTTTTCGTTTCTGCGGGCTTTACAAGAAGCCTGCTTTTTTCTTCCCATTTCATCCTCCGTGCTTCTTCTCCCGTTTGTGTGCGGGAGCGTTTGGCTTATCGGAGGAACTATGTCCCCTAAAGTGTCCGTTTTAATTCCCGTTTATAATGCGGAAAAATATCTGGAGCAATGTTTATCGTCTGTATCTGCGCAAACATTTACCGATTTTGAAATTATCTGTTTGGACGACGGTTCCCGCGATTCCTCCGCCAAGGTCCTGCGGGCCGTCGGGCAGAGCGAACACCGGCTGCGGTTTATAGAACAAGCCAACGCCGGTGTCGCCGCCGCGCGCAACCGGCTGCTAGCCGAAGCCCGCGGAAAATATGTTGCGTTTGTGGACGCGGATGACTGGGCGGAGCCGGAGTATCTGCAAGCATTATATGAAACGGCGGAACGAGAAAACGCCGATATTACCAAATGTTTTTTTAAAGAGTTTGATGATAAAACCCGTTCTTTTCAGGCGGCCTGCTGTGCGTCGCATTTTTATAAAAATCCGGGAGATTCTCCGGCGGAAAAGTTTTTGTGCGGATATTATGATTCCGTTGTCTGGGGCAAACTGTGGCGGCTGGATTTTTTGCGCGCAAACGAACTTACTTTTTTGAACGGGCAGGTGGCGGAAGATTTGGCGTTTGTTACGCAGGCGTTTTGTCTGGCGCGTAAAATTACGCTTGTCCGCCGAGAACTGTACATTTACCGCAAAGGAGTTGCGGGCGCGATTACTTCCAGCCCGGAAAATATGGCCGTGGGCATTTTACGCAATCTGTTGTATTTGCGGGAGTCGCTATTGGCTCGCGGGATATGGAATGCGGCCCTCGCCGGAGAATGGATTTTGATGGTGGTGTGGGGGATTTGCCGTTTTCGCAAGTTTTTGCCGGCCGTGTGGAACAAGCACGGAGCGTTACTTCAAAACGCGTGGAACGCGGCGCGCGAAAATCTGCCGCTGTGCAGAGGCGTGATCTATTGGCGGTGGAAATTGTTGTTTTTTGCGGTACAATTATGCGGCCGCCGGAGTATATTCTTTTGGACGAAGGTGTTTAGATGAAAAATTGTTTTGAGGTGGATTTTGTTGTGTTGTGGGTAGACGGAAGCGACCCTGAATTTGTTTCTGTACGAAATGCGTGGGCGGCACGGTTGGGGCGTGGCGTTCCCGCTGGGGCCCGTTTTGTGCAATCGGACGAACTGCGTTATGTGCTGCGCGGGGTCGATCGTTTTTTGCCTTGGGTTACGCGGGTGGTATTGGTAACAAACGGGCAGAGGCCCGCGTGGCTAAACAGTTGTCATCCCCGTTTAAAAATTTTAACGCACCGCGAGTTTTTGCCCACGGACGCTCTGCCGACGTTTAATTCTTGTGCGATAGCAGCCGGTTTAATGCGTTGGCAAGGTTTGGCGGAACATTTTTTACTGGCTAATGACGATACTTTTATTTTCCGTCCGCTTCCCCGATCTTATTTTTTTCCGCGGGAAACTTGTGCGGTAAATTATTTTTCTTGTTATCCGGACAAAGACTATGCGTGCAGCGAATACGGCCGGCAATTACTTCTGCTGCGCCGGCGATTGCAGAATAAATTTCCTAATACCGATTTTCCGTTGGAACCGCATCACAATATATCCGGTTATGTTCGTTCGGCTTGTTTAACGGCGAGGTCATTGTTTGAAGCTGAATTTTCGGCAACGGAGTGTTCGCACTTTCGTCAAACAGATAATTGTAATTGTTATCTTTTTGCGGGCGTGTCCGCAGTGTTGGGCAAAGCCGTGTGGCGGCCTACCCGCAAATCACGTTGGTTCGGAAGCGACGGTATGGTGTGGGAACTGTGGCAGGACTATGCACGGGAAATACAAAAGTACAGGCCGCGTTTAGTTTGTTTAAATGATTCGGATAGAAGTTCTATGCAAGACAGGGAAAGATTAAACAATTATTTGCAAAGGACCTTTCCGTGGAAGAGTTCTTTTGAAATATAAAACGACAAGAGGCGCAAAACGCTGAGGCACTGCGTGATGTCGTACAATGCGAGATGCGCCCCTTTTGCGTCAGGTTTTTGTTCCCGCGCAAAATTGAGTGAGAGAGTGCAGTCTGCGCGGAATGTGTTTGCGAAAAACACCCCGCCTGTTAGCACGCGGGGTGTTAAATCTTAATTGTTATTTGGCGTTAACCATTTTGGCTCTGGAGATATCGCCTTTCTTGTCCAAGAAATACAGATATCCTTTTTCTTTTTTGATGCCGCATTTTTCAACTTTTTTCGGTTTGCCGCCTTTTTTGCCGCCTCTGGCCATTTGCACGCGGGCGATATCGCCGTCTTTGTCAATGTAGTAGAGGAAGCCGTCTTCGCGGTCCATACCAACTTTCAATACTTTTTCTGCCATCTGGATAATCCTCCTTTTAAGGAAAAACAGTCTTACGAAAAAAGTCTAATAAAAAAATCTGCACTTTGCAAGCGGTTTTTTACGTCTAAGCCTCTTCGGTGTTGTATTTTTTTGTACGCGTAGGTAAACAAAAACGGTTTTTTGTATATATTGTTGTATAGGGAAATGGTATAATTGAAATATATCTGCCAAAGGGGACGTTATGTACTTAAAAGCTATTGAAATCATCGGTTTTAAATCATTTGCGGACAAATCCCGCCTGGACTTTGAACCCGGCATCACCTGCGTGGTAGGCCCGAACGGATGCGGTAAATCCAACGTGATTGATTCGGTCCGCTGGGCTATCGGCGAGATGAGCTGGAAGTCCCTCCGCTCCGCTTCTATGGTAGATATTATTTTTAACGGCACCGTCAAACGCGCTCCCCTGAATATGGCGCAGGTAAATATGGTGTTCGACAACGCCTCCCGCCAGCTCCCTTTGGATTTTAACGAAATTACCGTCAGCCGTAAAATTTTCCGCTCCGGCGAAAGTGAATACTATTTAAACAAAGTCCAGTGCCGCCTGCGCGACATCCGCGATCTGTTTTTGGATACCGGCATCGGCGGTGAAGGCTACGCCATTATCGACCAGGGCGGCGTGGAAAGCGTGCTTTCGGCTTCGCCCGAACAGCGCCGCGAAATGTTTGAAGAAGTGGCCGGCGTATCCAAATATAAAGCCAAACGCGAAGAGTGTATTAAACGATTAGAACGCGTGGACCTTGATTTGGCCCGCCTGGCCGACACGGTGGCTTTAATCGAGGAACAAATTAAAAAGCTGGACAGCGAAGCCAAAAAAGCCCGTCTGTACCAAAAGTACCGCGAAGAACTGAAAGAAAGCGAAATTGCCATTTCGGTTTGCTCTATTAAAGAAGCCGACGGGTTAATCGCCAAACATTCTTCGGAGTTGGAACCCGTCGTGCGCAAACAGGAAGATTTGGACAACCGCATATCGGCGCAGGAAGGCGCGTGTGCGGCTTTGGATTTAAATTTAACGCACAAACAAAAAGAAGCGGCCGAATTTAGCGAAAAAATTTCCGCCAGCAAATACCAAGTCGGCCTGTTGGAAGGCGCAATCAAAAACTGCGACAACCTGACTGCCGAACTGACGGCGCAGGTATCGTCCTCGGGGGCGGAAGCGCAGCGCGGCCAAAGCCGTTTGGCGGAACTGGCTCCGGCAATCAGCCGCCTGAAAGAACAGCTTGCCGCGGTGACGGCGGAGCTGAACCCCCTGCAGGAAAATTACAACGCGCAAACCGCAGCCGCACAAAAACTGGAAAATGATTTGAGAAACGCCGAAAGCGAACTCCAGCGCGCGTCGTCGGAACTGATGAATTTGGTGCAAAAACAGATGGAAATTTCCAACCGTATCGCACTGGAAGAATCGTCTGTACAGCGTGAAAACGAAGATTTAATCACCGCCGAGAAAACGAGCCAGTCTCAGGCCGCGGGTCTTGCGGGACTGGAAGACAGTCTGCGGGAAATTTTGACGCGCGCGGAACAGAAACGCGCCGAGGCGGACGAAGCGCGCCGGGCCATCGTATCCGGCGAAGAAAATTTGAAGAAATTACAAACCGAGCGCACTGCACTCAATGAAAAATTATCCGCCGTAAAATCGGCCCGTGCGGGACTTGCCGCCAAACTGGAGATGATTCAAACACAGGGCAAGAACGACCCGTACTGGGTGGGTGCCAAACTGGTGGGCGAAAGCGGCCTCGCCGGCGTGAAAGGCACGCTGAGGAAGGCGTTAAAATACCCCGCGTCTTTGGGCGTGGCGGTGGAAGAATCGTTCGGCAAGTATTTGGATGCGGTGCTGTGCGCGGACCAAAACACCGTGGCGCAGGCGCTTACTCTTTTAAAACAACACGGCAAAGCGCGCGCGAAATTTATCGTACTTTCCGAAGTGCCGCAAACGCAAAACGCGGGCGGAACGCTGAAAGAACGGCTTTCGTATCAGCCGGAACTTGAAAATTTAATTAACTTTATCATCGGCGGTTACGCGTATGAAGACGGCGCGGTGCGCGGCAGATTTTTCGTCGGAGGCGGTGCGGAAAACGTGCGCGCGCCCGAAGCCTACTGGGGAGAGGAAGAAACCGTCCGCGGCGAAATTAACGGTAAAACGGCAGAAGAAGAAACGCTTAATTCGCAAATCATCGCCAATTACGAGGATCTTTCCAAGGCGGAAGAAACGCTTAAGAACCTGCGCGCCAAATCGCAGGAAGCCGTCGTTGCGCTTAACTCCGTGCAGAACGAACGCGCCAATAAAGAGCGCGAAATCGCTTCCACCAAACAAGCGCTTGAACGCGCCGCGGCGCGCAAGCGGGAAATTACGCTTCGCGTAGAAAGCCGCCGTAAAAATGCGCAAACGCTCAAACAGAATTTGGAAGAATTAAAAACGCGCCACGCGGCGCAAACCGCGCGCGGGGAAGAGTTGAAAAAATTGCAGGCGGAGTTGCGCGCTCAAGCAGAAAGGCTCAAAGGCGAGCTCAATGCGTTAAGCGCGAAGCTCTACGAAGTAAAAATCAAGAAAAACAACGTGGAACTGGATTTAAAATCCACCGAGTTTGAATTTACCAGCTTAACCGAAAGTGAAGGCAAGCGTAGTGAAAAAATGGCTTCTGCCAACCTGCGTTTAAAAAATCTGGCAGACGAAAAATTATCTACGCAAGCCAAACTGTCTTCCGAGCGCGATACGCTGGCGCAGCTGGAACTTGCCGAGCATAAAATGCGCGAAGAACTGGAGGTACTTAAAAAAGATTTTAGCGACAAGACCGCCGCTTTGAACGCGTGCAAGAAAGAAATGTCGGATTTGACGATTAAACGCAACGATTTGGAAAACGCTTTATCCAACGCCCGCCGCCAACGCACCACGGTGGCGAACAACCTGTTTGAAAGCTGGAACATCACGCCCGAAGAAGCGCAGATGAACTACGGCACCAAAACGGTGGATTATGAACGCGTCAAAATGATGCGCAAACGCATTGAAAATATGGGTGCCGTCAATATGACCGCGCCGGAAGAATACGACGCATTGACCGAACGCAACACATTCCTGCGCGGCCAAATTGCGGACTTGGACAGTGCCAAAAAAGATTTAAAATCCGCCATTAATAAAATCAACCAAACTACGCGCGAAAACTTTAAATATACATTTGAACAAGTGCGTATGCACTTTAAAAATATTTACCAAACGCTTTTCCGAGGAGGCGAGTGCGATCTGGTGCTTACCCAGCCCGAAAACCTGTTGGAAACGGGTATTGAAATTTACGCCCAGCCCCCGGGCAAGAAACTCTTAAACATCACCTCGATGTCCGGCGGCGAAAAAACCCTGACGGCTATGTCGCTCCTGTTTGCGTTTTTTACGCACAATCCGTCCCCGTTCTGCATTATGGACGAAGCCGACGCCGCTTTGGACGAAGCCAATGTGGAACGGTACGTCAATTTGATTAAAGAGTTCTCCAAAACCACGCAGTTTATCGTGGTAACGCACAACAAACGTACGATGGAATCAGCCCGTATGCTGTACGGCATTACGATGGAAGAAAGCGGCGTGTCCAAGGTAATGTCCGTCAACCTGGCGGACCGCGCCACACCGGAGGACGTCAAAAAGAAAGAAGCCATTGAGGCACTGGCGGAGGCGTAATGAAGATAGGCGTATTTTCGGATGTCCATTCTAACTGGGAAGCGCTCTGTGCTTGTTTAAAACGCCTTAAAAAAGAAGGCGCACAGGCGTATATTTGCTGCGGGGATTTTATCGGCTACGGGCCGGATCCGGAAAAATGCGTCCGGAAAATCAAAGAACTTCCGCTGCTTGCCTGTGTAATGGGTAACCACGATGCGGTGTTTGTTGATCCGGAACTGGAAAACTGTTTTAATGACGGTGCTAAAATTGCGTTGGACCATAATAAAAAACAACTTAGCGAATCTTCCGTACGCTATTTGGCTTCACTGCCTGCCGAAGTGCAAAAGAATAATTTTACCGTCGTACACGGAACGCCTGCCGACCCGATTAAAGAGTATTTCTCCAGCTGTGCACAATTTCGTTCCAATTACAAATTATGGAAGGGAGATATATGCTTTGTGGGGCATACTCATCTGCCGTTTTATATGAAAGGGAGCGATAAAAAATGTGCTATATATATAAATAAGCACGATGATGTTACCGTCCATTTGCCGGCAGGAACGCGTTATGTAATTAATGCGGGGGCTGTGGGAAAACCTCGGGACAATAATCCTGCTTCTTCCTTCGGTCTATGGGATACCGATGCACGAACTTTTCGTTTTTTACGCGAACCGTACGATGTTTCCGTCACATTGGAAAAAATGTCCGCGCTTAACTTTCCTACCTTTTTAATCGACAGTTTGGCCGTCGGCCTTTAGCGGATTTCGCATCGGCGGAAACGGCTTCCCGCAAGGCCCTTGCATAAGAAGAGGTATATTAGATTATTTCCCGATCAGGTTTGCTCTTTTCGGAGCGAACCGCGCTGCACAGTGTATCACAAAAAAACCCCCGCATAAGCAGGGGTATCTTTTTCAAATGGTGGACCTGACAAGGATCGAACTTGCGACCTCCTGCATGCCATGCAGGCGCTCTCCCAGCTGAGCTACAGGCCCATTTATTACTACCTAATTATTATAACAGTTTTTTGCAGTGTATGCAACTTTTTTAAACAACCGGATTCCACTGTATCCTTATTATAGCAAATATTTCCCATGGACTGCCTGATACCGTTTGAGACGGGGGAAAAAGACTAATCCCGATACAGCCCGCGCAGCAATTTGATTTCTTGGGCGTATCCCATCAAATCGTTAGGGGTTTCCAAGCAAAACGGCAGGTGTTTTAAGGACGGGTGGTTGATCACGCGCGCGAGGGCGTCCGTGCCGATTTGCCCTCCTCCGATGACGGCGTGGCGGTCTTTATGCGCGCCGCGCGGATTTAAACTTTCGTTTAAGTGAACGGCTTTGAGGCGCGAAAGACCGATTTGCCGGTCAAATTCTTCCAGTGTTCCGTCCAAGACGGCCAAGGAGTAGCCCGCGTCGTGTATGTGGCAGGTGTCTAAACACACGCCCATTTTTTCGTTTAATTTAACTCCGTCCAAAATCCGTTTGAGTTCGTCAAAACTTCTTCCGATTTCACTTCCTTTCCCCGCCATTGTTTCCAACAACACGGTGGTGGTTTGTCCGGCGGTCAGAATTTCGTTAAGCATTTCGATAATGAGTTCAATACCTTTATCCGCTCCTTGACCGACGTGGCTGCCCGGGTGGAAATTGTACAAGTTATGGGGAATGTATTCCATCCGCCGCAAATCGTCCTGCATCGTTTGCCAAGCAAACTCACGCGTTTTTGCGTCGGCGGAAGCGGGATTAAGCGTATACGGCGCGTGCGCGATAACGGGGGCGAAACGGTGCTCTTTCATTAAGTCGCGCAAGGCGGCGGCGTCTTGCGGGTCGATGTCTTTGGCTTGGCTGCCGCGCGGATTGCGGGTAAAAAACTGGAACGTGTCCGCCCCGATTGCGAGCGCGGTCTCGCCCATTGCCTTAAACCCTTTGGAAGAAGATAAATGACATCCGATGTGTAACATAACTTCCTTATTTTGCGCTGAGGCGTTCAATGTCCTCAATTAACTGCTGTACGTCCGCTTCACGCGTAGCCCAGCTGGTGCAAATGCGAATGGCGGAGTGATTATGGTCTAACCGTTTAAAATGCGCGAACGTATATTCCTGTTCAAGTTCTTTGAGTGTACTATCCGGCACGACGGGAAATTGCTGGTTCGTGGGGGACTGATACCACATTTTCCACCCCGCTTTCAAACAGGCGCCGCGGATAAGTGCCGCCATTTTGTTGGCGTGCGCGGCCAGTTTTAGGTAGAGACCGTTTTCAAAAAGTCCTAAAAATTGAATACCGAGCAGCCGTCCTTTGGCTAAAATTCCGCCTCTTTGTTTCATAAAATAACGGAAATCTTTTTGGATCTTCGGGTTGACGATGACAACTGCTTCTCCCAAGAGAGCCCCCTGCTTGGTGCCGCCAATATAAAAGGCATCGCAGCAGGCCGCCAGATCCGGCAGGGTAACGTCATTGCCTTCGGCGGCAAGACCATAACCCAAGCGTGCGCCGTCTATAAACAGGTAGAGGTTGTTTTCGTCACAGGCGCGGCGGATGTCTGATAGTTCCTTTTTAGTATACAGCGTGCCGTATTCAGTTGGAAATGAAAGATAAACCAGCTTAGGCTGCGGCGCAAATTCAGGATTATCATCCTGCCAATGGGCTTGGCAAACGTGCGTGATTTGTTCAGCGGTCAGTTTGCCGTTTTGTTCGGGTACGGTTAGTACGCGGTGGCCGGTGGCTTCAATGGCACCCGCTTCGTGTACGTTGATGTGGCCGGAATCGGGCGCGATAACGCATTGGTAGGGGCGGAGCATCGCAGCGATAACGGTTAAGTTGGTCTGCGTTCCGCCGCATAAAAAGTGTACCTCTGCCTGCGGCGTTTTGCAGAGCGATTTAATTAACTCCGCCGCTTGACGGCAATAAGGATCTTGCCCGTATCCGGCTGTTTGTTCCAAATTGGTTTGCGCGAGTTTTTCCAAAATGACAGGATGCGCGCCTTCGCTGTAATCGCAATTAAATCGAATCATAAGAAATCCTTAAAAGCAGCTTCTTACTATTAGTTTTAGCAGATTTTTAGCCACAGTACAACTTTATCCGATGCCCGTTCAGGCGGTTCGTCCGCGCGCCTTACGCGTTATTTGTTATGCAGTTGGTACCATTGGAGCATTAAAATGGTTTTGGCGTCCGTAATTTCGCCTTTTTCCACCATTTTATACGCTTTTTCCAACGGGAATTTTTGTACGTTCAAAAATTCGTCCTCATCGGGGCAGTCCTTGCCGCGTTTTAAGCCGGTGGCTACATACAAGTGCTGTTCTTCGTCCGAAAACGCGTTGCACGGGTGGAAAACAAGCGCTTCTTTAAGCGATTTGGCCGTCAGCCCCGTTTCCTGCTTCAGTTCCGCGCGCGCACAGGCCAAAAACGATTGGCCTTTTTCGCGCTTGCCGGCCGGAATTTCCCACGTGCTTTGGCGGATCGGGTAGCGGTATTGCTGTACCAGATAGACGTGCCCGTCCTCTACGGGCAAAATGCCGCTTGCGCCGCGGTGTTCAAAATAGATGCGTGTGGACGTGTTTCCATTTAACAATTTTACCTCGTCCAAACGAACATTAAGTACTCCTTTAAAGAGAAGTTTGGAAGAAATTTTTGTTTCTTTTAATTTACTATAATGTTTCATATAAATATTTTACACCATTTAGATTGTTTCCCGATAGCTGTCGGGCCTGTGCATTATCTAATTATAAGGATTTTTACTATGGCCGAATTTGTACAACTCCACAACCATACCGAATACTCGCTTTTAGACGGAATGCTGCGCGTATCCGAAAATCACAAACCTTCCAAATTTTTGCAGGGTTTGGCGGCGCAAGGTATCCCCGCTATGGCGATTACGGACCACGGCAACATGTACGGCGCGCTGGACTTTTACGAAACGGCCAAAGCGGCGGGGATTAAGCCGATTGTCGGGTGCGAATTTTACATTACCGAAGGCAAATATACCGAAAAAGACAAATCCCGCACCGGCCACCTGACCCTTTTGGCGCGCAATCACGAGGGGTACCTCAATTTGATGAAGTTAAACTCGCTGGCGTGGGTGGACGGATTTTACTATCATCCCCGTATTGATAAAGAAATTCTGGCCAAACACAGCGGCGGGCTGTTGTGCCTTTCCGGCTGTTTGAAAGGCTTTTTATCCCAATACGTGCGCATGGACGGCGGGTTTGAAAAAGCCTGCGCACTCGCCAAAGAGTATGAAGACATCTTCGGCAAGGGCAACTATTACATTGAACTGATGGACCACGGCATCCGCGAGGAACTGGAATCTCTGCCGCTGTTAAAAGACGTATCCAAGATGACGGGAATCCCCGTCGTAGCTACGAACGACTGCCACTACGAGAAAAAAGAAGACTGGGAAGCGCACGATATTCACGTTTGTATCGCTACGGGCAAAACGCTTAACGATCCGCACCGGATGCAAATGTCGCACGAACTGTATTTTAAATCGCCTGACGAAATGTGTGCGCTTTTCTCCCACACGCCCGAAGCGTGTTCCAACACGCTGGAAATCGCCGAAAAGTGTAATTTGGAATTCCCCAAGCACGGGTTTATTCTGCCTAATTTCGACATTCCCAAAGAATTTCCCAACTCCGCCGAATACTTTAAAGATTTGTGCCGCAAAGGCCTCACCCAAAAAATGAACGGCAACGTGCCGGATAATTACTGGAAACAGCTGGAATTTGAATTTAACGTCATTATTACGATGGGCTTTGACTGTTATTTTCTCATCGTGCAGGATTTTATCAACTGGGCGCGCGCAAACGGGATTCCGATAGGGCCGGGCCGCGGATCGGGAGCGGGATCGCTGGTGGCGTACAGTATGGACATTACGCGCGTGGACCCCATTCAAAATAAACTGCTGTTTGAACGCTTTTTAAATCCGGACAGGGTCAGTATGCCCGATTTGGATATCGATATGTCTGACGAGGGGCGTGAACGCGTGATTGATTATGTGCGCGGCAAATACGGACACGATAAAGTTTCCCAAATCATTACGTTTGGAACGATGAAAGCTAAACTGGCGCTTAAAGACGTGGCGCGCGTGATGGAAATCCCCGTGGCCGAGGCCAACCGTATCGCCAAGATGATTCCCAACGATCCGAAAATGACGCTGGAAAAGGCGTTGGACATCAATGAACTTCGAAACGAAGTAACCAATAATCCGCAAAGCAAGCGTTTGTTTGAAATGGCGCGCAAAATCGAAGGCTTAAAACGCCATACGGGTATCCACGCCGCCGGTGTACTGATTACCAAAGAGGCCGTATCCGAATATGTACCGTTGGCGCGCGGCGCGCGCGATGCGATTACCACCCAGTTCGAAGGGGAGCCGTGTTCAAACCTCGGGCTGCTCAAAATGGACTTTTTGGGCTTGCGTACGCTGACGGTTATTGATAACGCCGAAAAAATGATTCGCGCGCGGCACAACCCCAATTTCGACATCAACAAAATCCCGCTGGACGACAAAAAAACATACGACATGCTTTCCGCCTGCAAAACGCTGGGTATCTTTCAGTTAGAAAGCGGCGGCATGCGCGACCTGATTAAAAAATTACAGCCCTCGCAATTCAGCGACTTGTCCGCCTTGGTGGCGCTCTACCGCCCCGGGCCGATGGAATCGGGCATGATGGATATGTTCGTGCGCCGCAAAAGCGGACAGGAAAAAATCGAATACGAAACGCCGCTTTTGGAAGAACCGCTGAAAGACACATACGGCTGTATGCTGTACCAAGAACAAATTATGGAAATTTCCAAACGTCTGGGCGGGTTTACCCCAGGCGAGGCCGATACCTTGCGTAAAGCTATGGGTAAAAAGAAAATCGACGTAATGGAAAAATTCGGGAAAAAATTCGTTGAAGGCTGTAAAGAACATAAAATTTCCGAAAAAACAGCAACCCATATTTATGAACAGATGAAAGCGTTTGCCGGTTACGGTTTCAACAAATCGCACTCGTACGCTTACGCTTTGGTGTCGTACCAAACAGCCTATTTAAAAGCCAATTACCCAATTGAATTTATGTGCGCCGCGCTGACCAACGAAATCGGCCACAACGCTATTGGCGCAGACGATAAAGAAAACAAAATCGTTACATATTTGGAAGAAGCCCGCAACATGGGTTTTGAAATCCTGCCGCCGGATATTAACGCGTCCCAGCCCGAGTTTTCCGTAGACGAAAAGGACGGAAAAGAAGGTATCCGCTACGCGTTGGAAGCCATTAAAAACGCGGGCGAAGAAGGCTGTATTTCCATTGTAAAAGAACGCGAAAAAGACGGGCCGTATAAATCATTGGAAGATTTATGCAGCCGCATTGATCTCTTTCAAGCCAACAAAAAAACTATCGAAAGTTTGACCAAGGCCGGCGCGCTGGACAGCATTGCTCCAGACCAGGACCCCAAAATTACCCGCGCCAACATCTTGGCGGGGATTGACAATGCCGTTGATGTGGCGCATATGGTCGCCAAAGAAAAGGAAAAAAACGCGGGTAACCTGTTCGGGGACGATTTTTCGTCTGTGTTAAGCGTCAAACAAACCGCCCCCGTGGAAACCGCACCGCTGACGCAAAATGAACTGTTGAGTTTCGAAAAAGAAGTGTTGGGGTTGTATTTCAGCGGACATCCGATGGCCAAGTATCAAAATAATTTACCACAACTGCATTGTACGCCGATTCGCGATATTTTGGAGGGGAAAGCATCCGGCCGTTTGAATGTGTTGGGCATTGTAACACTGTTCAAAAAACGTCAAAATAAGAAAACGAAAAAAGACTGGGCGCAGCTTGTCATTGAGGATTGTACGGGTTCGCTGCCCGTCAATGTTTTCCCGCGTACGTATGAAAATATGGGCGGAAAACTGGCCCCGAACGCTATTTTCAATTTTTTAGGGGATATCCGTATAGATGAGGACAGCGCACGCATTGAGCTGAACTTACAAGACGTCAGCAGCGTAACAGATTTGATTTCCAACATCGCCAAAGAGTTTACGATCCGTATCCCTGCGGATTATTCCAAACAGAATTTACAAAAACTCAAAAGTTATTTGGATATGACGCGCGGCACCACTACGGTATTTTTAGAGGTTCCCTCTAAAGCCGAGCCGGAAAAAATCCACCGTATCCGTACGAATAAACGCGTACTTCTGCACAAAGGTCTTTTGGAATTTATCGAAAATTCCATCGGCAACGCATGGAGCTTTAAGTAATTTTCAAGCGGGATATCTGGTGGGGCGGAACGGACGTCTTTCAAAGATTAGTAAGCGGACCTTTACCGCCCGCATTAGAGGCATTGTCGTGAGTATTTTTGAGGCGTTAATGATGTTGGGCTTCGGCCTTGCTTGGCCGTGCAATATTTATAAATCCATCAAAACCAAAACCGCCGCCGGCAAAAGTTTTGCGTTTATGATTACCATTGAATTGGCGTATTTGTGCGGCGTGATTCATAAAGTGTTTTACAATTTTGACGCGATAATCTGGCTGTACATTGCCAATTTTGTGATGGTGCTTGTCGACTTAATGTTGATGATCCGCAACCGTAAATTGGACTCGGCGCGTGCCGCCGCCAAAACGGTGAGTCCGTGCGGTGCGGGAGCATAATCTTTTCATCCGCGGGATTATTTGCTATAATAAATAAGTAGTTTTGAGTTGTAAAAAATGATTTAAGCCCAGCTGGCGCAGCGCTAGTAAAACAAAGCTCGTTCCCGCTCCAAGGGAATGCGCCCGCTGGAAACAAGCAGTAACAGTAAACAATTTTAGCCCAGTTGGCGCAGCGGTAGCGCGTTCCCTTGACATGGGAAAGGTCATAGGTTCAATCCCTATACTGGGCATATTTAAAAAATCCACCCGAAAGGGTGGTTTTTTAATATATCCAGTAAGCGGCATAAACTGCTTTATGCCGCGTTAGGGATTGAAAGCCGGAGCCTTATACGAGTTTGAGTGCGAGCCGTACGGCGCACACGAAAGGCGAGTATGGCGAGGCGGGGCTGCGAGCGCCGAGGGTCAACGAGGCGACTCGTGGCCAATCTATCTATACTGGGCATATTTAAAAAATCCACCCGAAAGGGTGGTTTTTTTAATATATCCAGTAAGCGGCATAAACTGCTTTATGCCGCGTTAGGGATTGAAAGCCGGAGCCTTATACGAGTTTGAGTGCGAGCCGTACGGCGCACACGAAAGGCGAGTATGGCGAGGCGGGGCTGCGAGCGCCGAGGGTCAACGAGGCGACTCGTGGCCAATCTATCTATACTGGGCATATTTAAAAAATCCACCCGAAAGGGTGGTTTGTTAATGTGCCGGTAAGCAACGCAAACTGACCCCGCGGGCCGCCTTTGCCGCAAGGCGGGAGATGTTTGCGTCAAACTGATGAACGGAACGCACGTTACCCCGTTTGACTCCTGCCGTTTTTACGCTGCGCATTCATCCCGCATACATACAATAATTTGCTAAAATATATTTATGGAAAAATCGGCGTTGTGCCCGTTGGACGGCCGCTACGGCGGCAGACTGGGCGCGCTCAGAAGTTGTATGGGCGAAGCCGCCTTTTCTGCATCCCGTTTACGCGCCGAGTGTGCGTGGCTGGAGACGCTTTCTTCCTTAAAACTGCCGCGTTTTAACCCGTTAACCGCAACCGAAAAAAAAATATTGGCGGACGTTTGTAACTTGTCAGAAGATGATTTGTCCGTTTTGCGCGCGATTGAATTTGAAGGCTATAAACATATTCCCGCCACCAAACACGACGTAAAAGCTGTGGAATACTTTTTAAAACTCCGCTTAGCGAAAACTTCGTTGGCAGACCGTTTGGAATGGTTCCATTTTGCGCTGACGAGTGAAGATATTAACAGCGCCGCGTATGCGGTGCTCTTGTCGGACGGGCTTGAAAAAGCGCTGCTGCCCGCGTTGGAAAGCATTTATAAATCACTTGTCAAACTGGCGCGCAAAGAAGCGCGTTCAGTACTTTTGGCGCGCACGCACGGTCAGCCTGCGGTACCGACGACTTTCGGTAAAGAAATCCGCGTGTTTGCCGAGCGGTTACACCGCCAAATCAAACAGTTAAAAACGCGCGAAGTTTCCTGTAAATTCGGCGGCGCAGTGGGCAATTACAACGCACATACGGTATCTTTCCCCGATATCAACTGGCCGCGCGCGGCACAAAAGTTTGTGGCCAGACTCAACCAAGGCCGCAAAATCAAAATTTTCTTAAGCCCGCTTTCCACCCAAGTGGACAACCGCGATTCCTACGCCGAAATTTTTGACAATCTCCGCCGAGCCAACGTGATTTTGCTGGATTTCTGCCAAGATATGTGGCGGTATATTTCCGGCGGCCTCGTGCGGCAGAAAACGTCGGCGGGCGAGGTGGGTTCTTCCACCATGCCGCAAAAAGTAAATCCCATCGATTTTGAAAATGCCGAAGGAAATTTGCAGTTGGCGGACGCGCTGTTTGAGCTGTTTTCGCGCAAACTGCCCGTGTCACGCCTGCAGCGGGATTTGTCGGACTCTACGGTCCTTCGCAATATGGGCGTAGCATTTGGGTATGCGCTAACGGCGTATTTATCCGTTTTGAAAGGACTTGAAAAAATTTCGTTTGACCGCGCCGTTGCGCGCGAAGAATTAAACCTCCACCCCGAAGTGCTGGCCGAGGCGGTGCAAACCGTTTTGCGCGCGGCGGGGGCGGAAAAACCGTACGAAAAACTGCGCGATTTTACCCGCGGGCGCGTGCTGACGCTGCCCGCTTTACGGGAATTTATCGCAGAATTGGATGCAGACGGTTTAACAAAACAAAAACTGCTTGCGTTGGAACCGGAGACTTATCTCGGTTTGGCGGCGGAGCTAGCGGAGGGAAAGTATGATTGATATTGTTTGCGGCGGACAAGCCGGCGACGAAGGCAAAGGCAAGATTTCTGCGTACCTGTCTTACAAAGGTTCGTATGACTATTGTGTGCGCGTGGGCGGCCCCAACGCAGGGCATACCGTGGTAAAAGACGGTAAATCCTACACGCTTAAAAATATCCCGTCGGGATTTTTAAATCCCAAAACCAAATTGGTGCTCGGTGCGGGCGCGTACACCAAAACCGAATGGCTGTTGGACGAAGTGAATTTTACCGGCACGCGCGACCGCTTGATTATCGATCCGTACGCCGTGCTGATTTCCGACGAGCAAACCGCCGCCGAAAAGAATGCCGCGCACTTTATGCAGCACATCGGCAGCGTGGGTACCGGCTTGGGGCAGGCGGTGCGCGAACGCATCGAACGGCGCGACATTAAGTTTGCCAAAGACGAACCGCTTTTGAAAGATTTTATCCAAGACGTACCCGAGCTTTTAAACAAAAGTTTGGATAACGGCGGCCAGATTTTGTTGGAAGGCACGCAAGGTATTAAACTTTCTTTAATGCACGGTGAATACCCGTTTGTTACTTCGCGTGATACCACAGCCAGTACGTTTTTGGGCGAAGCCGGACTCGGCCCCAAGAGCGTGCGCGACGTATATGTGGTGTTTAAGCCGTATATCACGCGCGTAGGCCCCGGGCCGTTGGAACACGAAATGACCGATGAAAAAGAGTTGGAAATTTATCATACCAAAGGGCACGAAATCGGCAGTGTCAGCAAACGCTTGCGCCGCATCGGCGCGTTTGAAAAACGCTCCGCGTCCCGTGCGATTATGATTAACAACTGTACCAAAATCGCCATTACGCATATTGATATGTTCCCCGGCAACGACCGCGTGAAAAAGTACGAAGATTTCACGCCCGAAGCCAAAGCGTTTTTGGAGGATTTGCGGAAACTGTCCGCCGAGGTGTATCCGCATCCGGAGATTGCCGTTATCTCCACGGGGCCGGATATGGAAGATACATTGGTGTTATAAAACGGCAGTTCTTAACTTCTATTATGTGCGCGGGGAGCAAAATAACTTGTTTTGCTCTCCGCCTCTTTTTATTGGCGGTTTTAGGCGTTTGCGTTTTATCTTCTCTAATATTTATAATGGGAAAAAGGGGGAACTATGAAAAAAATCGTGTTTGATTTGGGCGGCGTGCTGATTGATTGGAATCCGCGTTACTTATACAAAAAGATTTTTGCTTCTGAAGAAGAAATGGAATGGTTTTTATCCAATGTTTGCACTCCCGCGTGGAATGCGCGGCAGGATGCGGGGCGTCCGTTTGCCGAAGGGATTGCAGAGGCTAAGGCCAAATATCCCAAATACGCGCCGCAAATAGAAGCATATTTTTTGCGTTGGGACGAAATGCTGGGCGGAGCGGTTAAGGGCTCTGCGGAAATTCTGCGTGACGTAAAAGCGCGGGGTTACGCAACATACGCGCTGACGAATTGGTCGGTGGAGACATTTCCGCTGGCGCGGGCAAAGTTTAGTTTTCTGGACGAATTTGACGGAATCGTTATGTCCGGCGCGGAGAAACTGGCCAAACCGGATCCCGCCATTTACGGGCGGTTGCTCTCCAAGTTTGGGCTGAGCGCGCCGGACTGTGTTTTTATCGATGATAATTTGGAAAATGTCGCCGCCGCGGCGCAGCTGGGATTTGAAACCGTCTTGTTTAAGAACGCGCCGTCTTTGCGGCGGGAACTGGTGGAACGTGCCGTGCTGTAAGTATTTGAAAGCGTAAAAAAGGCTCCCTCTGAAACGGGAGCCTTTTTTGTGCGGAAATTTGCAGTATACCTTATGGTCATTCCGGAGAGCTGGAATCCGGAATCTGTTGTTTTCTAAGGATGAGAGCCCGTATAAAGACTCTACGGGATGAGCTCTTTTTAAATCTTTTATCCTTCCTGTGTTTGGCGGACTTTAGGAATAGATTACACTTTGCAGATAAACGCTTCCATCAGCTTGTGGCGGCGGAATTTGCGCGTTTCCAACAGGAGCGCGCCGTCGCGGATTTTTTCATTTTTAGTGGGCATATGGTCCAGTTTTTTGTTTACCCATTGTTCGACCGTTACCGTGCCGGACAAATCGGCGGGAAGAGGCAGATCCAGCCGTTGCAGTACGTCGGACATTTTTGCGCCGGCGCTGGCCAGTACGCCCGCACCGAACGGGCGGATATAAGCGGGCGAAAAATCGTATTCATCTTCAATTTCGCCCACCATTTCTTCAAAAATATCTTCCAGCGTCAAAATGCCGGTAATTGTGTTTTTCTCGGTTACCAAGCTGATGTGCTGTTTATTTTTCATCATTTTTTCCAGTGCGGCGGAAATAATGGTGTCCGCCTCCAAGCGCAAAATCGGACGGACGATACTGCGCGCTGTGGCGGGGGCGCCTGCGGAGGTTTTGGTGGATAAAAAAATGTCTTTAAAATTGAGATATCCGATGATGTTTTGCGGATCATTCGGTACGGCGCGTACGGGGAAGCGGGTGTGCATATCCAAGTGCGCTTTGACGAATGTATCGGCGATGGAGTCGTCCGCGTCCAGCATATACACTTGTTCAAGCGGTACCTGAATTTCGCGTATTTTGCGGATGCAGAACATCGCGCTTGAGAGTACGATTTTTTCTTCCGCTTTGCCGAACAAACGCGAGGAAGAGGCAATCGCCGCTGCTGTGCGCAAATCAGCCATAGCGGCTTTTTGTGCTTCCTTCGGGTCCGGTGTTTTGGTAAAGGTTTTTTTAGTAAATGTGCGGACCAGGGCCTCCATAATTTTTACAATCGGCGACAACACAGAATACAGCACGCGCATTACGGGGGAAAATTGAAGTACGACAAATTCTTTGTTTTTAATGGCAAAGGTTTTGGGTGTCAGTTCAGCGAACACAATGGTAATAAAGCTCAGCGGCACTACCACAAGTGCCACGGCCAGCGCGTCGGCCGCCCGTTTGGAAACGGAAAGATATTTCTGCAGAACGGGTGAAAACATTTCGTCCGCGCCCGCCCCGCCGGACGCCGCCGCCACCGCGCCCACCAGCGTAATGCCGATTTGCACCACGGCTAAACTGCCTTCCATGTGGTCTTTCATGTACAGGGCCTGTTCGGCTCCGGAGCGTTTTTCCTGTGCTAAAATGGAAAGTTTAGTGCGCGAAATGGACGCCAAGGCCATTTCGTAAGCGGCCAACAGGGCATTAAATACAAGCATAAGAAGAATAATTAGTATGGTCATACAGTTACCTTAGAAATTAATTTTTTCATCAAGCAAATACACCGTCCGGCGTTTAACTTTGGTAACAATACGGCTTAAATACTCGCCGATAATGCCAAGCGTAATCAGCTGTACGCCGCTGAAAAATAAAATCACTACCATTAGCGAAGTGTATCCGCTGACAGGGTTTCCCCAGACAATCTTTTTATACGCCGCCCACGCTGCAAAAACGAACGCAAACAGCGAAACGGTCATTCCGAAATACGTCCACAATTTAAGCGGTACAGTAGTGGATGCGGTTAGCCCGTTTAAAGCAAAATTCCACAGCCGCCAATAATTCCACTTGCTTTTGCCCGCCGCTCTGGGGGCGCGGCAAAACGTACGGCTTCACTTTTATATCCCACCCAAGAAAACAGCCCCTTCATAAACCGTTCGCGTTCCGTCCGTACGCCGTAGACGTTTTCAAAGCCTTGCTGAAATTTTTCCCAAAAGAGGGGGAGAGTTTTGGGCGGGTCCTGTAGTCCGCTTCCATAATAATTACTGCATCTCCCGATAAGTTTTTCAGTCCGGCTGTTACAGCGGCTTCTTTACCGAAGTTGCGCGCGAGCGAAACGATTTTTACAAACGGATGTTCGTTTGCTGCTGCTTTTAAGCGGGCGGGAGTATTATCGGTATTTCCGTCTCTCCTGAGTGCAAAGGCTTCTTCAACAGTATAGCAATTTTACCCGCACGAAAACGCCGCACGCGGAAGAGGCCCTTAGCAAAGAAGCGTGTAAAATGCGCGCTTTTGTGTCTGCGGTAAGGCAGTTTTGACCGTTTGCGAACAGATAGAAAACTAATCTTTTTGCGTTTCTTGAAAATTCCTTTCCATAATCTTATACTGGTATATATTGGAAAAGGGGTAGTATGAAACAAAAGTTCGATGTAACCGGTATGACCTGTTCCGCCTGCCAGGCGCACTTGGAGCGGGCCGTTTCCCGTTTGTCCGGCGTGCGGCGCGTGTCCGTCAATTTGCTGCAAAACTCTTTGCTGGCCGAATACGACGATTCCGTTACTAACACGCAGGATATTATTTCTGCCGTCCGCCAAGCGGGGTATGATGCGCGCGTACAGGGAGAAATGGATACTTACGTGTCCGTACAGAGCGCTGCGCGCGGGGAAGCGCTTGAAATCAAGCGGCGGTTTTGGCTTTCGCTCGCTTTTTTGCTGCCGTTGGTGTACGTGTCTATGGGACGTATGATTCCGGCGGAGATGCCGGATGTGCTAATGCATAACCCCGGGTTATTTGCGCTTTTGCAATTTGTACTTTCACTGCCCGTATTGTTTGTCAACCGCGGATTTTTTATTCGCGGAACGAAGCATTTGCTGGCGGGCACGCCGAATATGGACAGTTTGGTTGCGCTCGGTTCGGGGGCGGCAGTTTTATCCGGCACGGCGGTTTTGTTCCGCGTGATTTATTTAATGCAGTTTGAAAGTTGGACGCGCGCATTTGAAGCGTCCGCCAATTTGTATTTTGAATCCGCCGCTATGATTTTGACGCTCGTTACGCTGGGCAAATGGCTGGAAGCCCGCGCCAAAGTGAAAACTTCGGACGCCATTTCCGCGCTAGTGCGTCTTGTTCCGGCGGAGGCGTCCGTCTTGCGCGCGGGGAAAGAGGTGCGTATTCCTGCGGAAGGGTTGGTACAGGGAGATATTGTTTTGGTACGCGCGGGCGAACGTATACCGGCTGACGGCACGGTAACGGCCGGCGGCGGCGCGGCGGACGAGTCCGCCTTAACGGGGGAAAGTGTGCCGCAGGATAAAATGATTGGTTCGGAAGTGGCTGCCGGAACGCTGCTGGCCGGAGGCTATATAGAATTTCGCGTAAATCGGCTGGGTAAAGAAACGGTACTCGCGCAAATCATTACGCTTGTGGAAGAAGCGGCGGGCGGTAAGGCGCCTATCGCGCGGTTGGCCGACCGCGTCAGCGCGGTGTTTGTGCCGGCGGTAATGGCGGTCTCGTTACTTACGTGTGTGGCGTGGGCCGCGCAAGGGGCGGGGTGGAGTTTTGCGGTTTCGTGTGCCATTGCGGTACTGGTCATTTCCTGTCCGTGCGCGCTGGGACTCGCTACGCCTACAGCGATTATGGTCGGTACGGGGCAGGCCGCCAAAAACGGAATTTTGGTCAAGTCGGCTGCCGCATTGGAACGTGCCCATCAGGTAACGGCTGTTGTTCTGGATAAAACGGGTACCGTTACCACGGGCCGTATGCGGGTAGCGGGGGTGTATCCCGCTCCGTCTGTAAAAGAGGAGGAGCTGTTAAGTCAGGCCGCGTCGCTGGAACGTTTTTCCCAACATCCGTTTGCGCGCGCGCTGAACGCCTATGCGGACGAAAAGAATGTACCGCTTTTTCAAGCCGGCAATTTTGAAATCATTTCCGGACGCGGGGTGCGGGCGGAGGAAGGCGGAGAAGTATTAGTCGGCGGAAATTTAGTTTGGATGAACGGGTTAGGGATAAAGGTGCCACAAGGCGAACTTATTATGCGCCGCGCGGCTCAAGAAGGATGTACGCCTTTATTTTTTGCGCGCGGCGGAAAGTGGCTGGGGCATATTTGGTTTTCCGATACGGTAAAGCCGTCCTCTGCGGCAGCGGTAAAACTTCTTAAAAAGATGCGTTTAAAAGTTATTTTATTAACCGGAGACAATGAGCTTACCGCCCGCAAAACGGCGCAAGACATAGGGATTGAAACGGTGGCGGCAGGTGTTTTGCCGCAGGAGAAAGAAGCCGTTGTCCGCCGTTTGCAAAACGCAGGCGAAGTGGTGGCGGTAGTGGGCGACGGGGTAAATGACGCACCCGCTCTTACGCGCGCAGATGTGGGTATTGCGCTTGGCGCAGGAACAGATGTAGCCGTAGAATCAGCCGATATCGTGCTGATGCGGGACGATTTAACACTCGTTGCCGCTACGCTGCAGCTCAGCCGTGCGGTATTGCGTAACATCAAGCAAAATTTGTTTTGGGCGTTTTTTTATAACGTGCTTGGGATTCCGTTGGCGGCCGGAGTGCTGTATCTGCCGTTTGGGTGGAAGCTCAGCCCGATGTTTGCGGCCGCAGCGATGAGTTTAAGCTCGGTTTGTGTGGTAACCAATGCGTTGCGTTTGCGTTTGTTTAAACCGCCGCATTTGGGCAAAAAACAACAAAAGGGGGAAATTAAAATGAAAAAAACATTAATTATCGAAGGAATGGTTTGCGGCCATTGTGCCGCCCGCGTGGAACGCGCGCTAAATGCACTGTCCGGCGTGCAGGCGAAAGTGGATCTTTCCCGTAAATCCGCGGTGGTGGAATTATCGGATGAACTGGATGAAACGCTTCTTAGTCAAACCGTGCAAGACGCGGGCTACGAAGTGGTATCTATTTTGTAAGCCGAACGTGTAAGAGCGGAATTGGTACAATATATATAATACGAGAGGATTATCAAGAGAGGACTTTTCCTATGAATCATTACGGTTTTGTAAAAGTGGCGGCGGGTATACCGCTCGTCAAACCGGCGGACTGCGCCTATAATGCGGCGCAGGCGGAAGAACTGGTGCGGCGCGCGGCGGATGAAGGCGTGCGCGTTGTGGTGCTGCCGGAACTTTGTTTGACGGGGTATACCTGCGGGGATTTGTTCTCTAAACCGCTTCTTGCGGATGCGGCCGAACGTGTGCTTGGCGCGCTCTTGCGCCGGACGGAAAATGCGGACGTGGTGTTTATCGCCGGCCTTCCGGTGCGCGCGGGTGCGGCGCTGTTAAATGCGGCGGCGGTATGTTACCGCGGCGAAATTTTGGGCGTAGTGCCTAAAACATATTTGCCCAATTACCGCGAATTTTACGAACAGCGGTGGTTTACCTCGTCTTTGGAATGGGGAGGAGGAGAAGCGGAGCTTTGCGGACAAACGGTTCCTGCCGGAACGGACTTGTTGTTTGAAGCGTCCGGTATGAAATTCGGCGTGGAAATTTGCGAAGATTTGTGGGCCGTCGTTCCTCCTTCTTCCCGCGCCGCGCTTCAGGGGGCGGACGTTATTTTTAACCTTTCTGCCAGTAATGCGCTTGCCGGCAAGCACGCGTACGTGCGCGAACTGGCGGCCCAGCAATCGGCCCGCTGCCGGTGCGGATACGTATACGCTTCCTGCGGGTTCGGCGAATCTACGACCGATGTGGTTTTCTCCGGCAACGCGCTGATTTACGAAAACGGAACTCCGCTTGCCTTTTCGGAGCGGTTTTGTTTACAGAACCAGTTGGTCTGTGCAGAAATAGACGTGGAACGGCTGCGTAACGACCGCGCGGAAAATACCACCTTCCGATCGGACAGCGCATACGAATCTTCGGAACCGTATGAAGTGATTGCGTCCGGCCAGCCGCCCGTACCGCCGGTAACGCTTTCCCGTTTTGTGTCGCCTACGCCGTTTGTTCCCAAAGGCAGCCTGCTTAATGACAACTGCCAGGAAATTTTTAACATTCAGGCGGCAGGGCTCGCCACGCGTCTTTCGCACGCGCATATCCAAACGGTTACGGTTGGCGTCTCGGGCGGGTTGGATTCCACGCTTGCGCTGTTAGTATGCGCCAAGACGTTTGACAAACTGGGGCTTCCGCGCAAAAACATTATTGGAGTCACGATGCCCGGGTTCGGCACGACGGACCGTACTTATCAAAACGCGCTTTTATTAATGAAAAGTTTAGGTATTACGCTACGGGAGGTGGATATTAAAAAAGCCTGCCGCCAGCATTTTGCCGACATCGGCCACGACGAAAAACAAAAAGACGTTACATACGAAAACACCCAAGCGCGCGAACGCACGCAAATTTTGATGGACATCGCCAACCAAACGGGCGGTATTGTGGTGGGGACGGGGGATTTGTCGGAACTGGCCCTCGGGTGGGCGACGTATAACGGAGACCATATTTCTATGTACGGCGTGAACGCGGGCGTGCCCAAAACGCTGGTGCGCTCGATCGTCGCGTGGGCGGCTGCGCACGAAACGGGTAAAAAAACGCAGGCCGTGCTGAACGATATTTTGGATACTCCCATCAGCCCCGAACTTTTGCCTGCCGACGGTAAAGGCCGTATCGCGCAAAAGACGGAGGACCTTGTCGGCCCGTATGAACTGCACGATTTCTTTTTGTATTATTTTCTGCGCTGCGGGTTTGGACCGGCCAAAATTTACTTTTTGGCCAAGCACGCGTTCGGCAAAAAATTTACGGCGGCCGTCATCAAAAAATGGCTGAAAGTGTTTTTCCGCCGCTTTTTTGCCCAGCAATTTAAACGATCTTGTCTGCCCGACGGGCCGAAAGTAGGCTCTGTGGCGCTTTCTCCGCGCGGAGACTGGCGTATGCCCAGCGACGCATCAGCCGACGCGTGGCTTGCCGAAGTTGAAAATTTGCGTTAGTTTGCCTTGTACCGCCCGCCGGACGGGCGCCTTGCTTTTGCGGCGGACGGCAATGGAGCGCGGACGGCAGGATATTTGCTGTTTTATAATTTGAAGGGGCCGGAAACGGCCTCTTTTTTGTGCGCTGGTCCTCGCCGTACGGGCGTCTTGGGGAGCCCGGTTCCTGGGGCTTGACCCGTTTTTTTTTTTTGATATTATGGGGTAACGTCAGGTTTGGCGGTTTACTATACTTACGTCATTCCCGAATGTTTCTATCGGGAATCTTGTTGTTGCGTAACGACAGATTCCGTACTAAAACACTACGGAATGATGCAATATAAAGCAAAGCCGCCAAACCGTATAAGGGGGGATATATCCTATGTATCAAAAGCGCGGTTTTACGTTAACAGAGCTGTTAGTCGTGGTGTTAATCACCGGCATATTATCCGCTATCGCTTTGCCGCAGTATCAAAAGGCGGTGGAAAAAAGCCGGATTATGGCGTTAGTGCCCAATTTGCGTACGCTGAAAGATTCGTTGGAAATGTATTACTTGGCCAACGGCGTATACCCTAACGATTCGGTAACAGATTTAGATATTCATATACAAGGATGTAAATCGGAAGGACGTGGACAGTTAAATTGCGGGAACGCGTGTTTTAATTATAACGGCGGGGAAAACTTCACTTCCGACCACATTTACGCTTCCGTGGGAAATGAAAATAATTGCGGGCTGAGGAATAATGCCCGCACCGCTATCATATGGTATTTGGATTATTCAAGAGAGAATGCGGGGGAGATAAGATGTTCCAGTAAAGTTTCGGGCGTGTGTGAATCGCTAAACGGATTATTAAAAAAGTAGTTTTAATTTAAAAGCCCCTGTTTTTTACAGGGGCTTTTACTTTTATTCTCCTAAAAAACTTTTGCCGAATTTTAAGGGCGGCAGTTTGAAATAATCCGCCACCGTCTGCCCAAGGTCGGCATACGTTTCGCGCGCGCCGATATACTGCGGCCTTACGTCGGGGCCGAACATAATTACGGGTACGTGCTCGCGCGTGTGATCGGTGCCCTTGTACGTCGGGTCGCAGCCGTGGTCCGCCGTAATAAACGCAATATCGCCCGCTTTCATTTGGGCGATTAAGTCCGGCAGGCGCGTATCAAAGTATTCTAGTCCTTTGGCGTAGCCTTCCACGTCACGGCGGTGGCCCCACGTCATATCAAAATCCACAAAGTTCGTAAACACCAGGCTGAAATCGGGCGCGTTTTCGGCCTCCCGCAAGGTTACGTCCCATAATTCGGGCAGACCGGAAGCTTTAACAGCTTTGGTAATGCCTTGTTTGGCGAAAATATCCGAGATTTTTCCGACGGAAATCACTTCTCCGCCCGCGTTTTTTATCTCGTCCAGTACCGTTTTCATCGGCGGTTTGACGGAATAGTCGTGGCGGTTTTTGGTACGTTTAAATTCGCCCTTTTTCTCTCCTTCAAACGGGCGGGCAATCACGCGTGCGATATTATAAGGCGCCACGTGTTTAAACACAATTTCGCACAGTTTGTAAAGTTTATCAAGACCAAAATATTTTTCGTGCGCGGCGATTTGGAAGACGCTGTCGGCCGATGTGTAGCAAATCGGTTTTCCCGTTTTGATGTGTTCTTCGCCCAGTTCGTCAATAATCACCGTGCCGGAGGCTGCTTTATTGCCCAGAATGCCGTCAAGGCCGGCTTCATCGCAAATCTTTTTAACCAGTTCTTCGGGGAAGGACGGATACTCCGGCTTAAAGTAACCCCATTCAAATTGTACGGGCGATCCCGCCATTTCCCAATGACCGGAGGAGGTGTCTTTTCCGCGGCTGATTTCTTTCATAAACCCGTATTTGGATGGAATTAAAATGGCGGGATTGTCCTGTTCGCCGGCAGGAACGGGGTTTTTCGTAGAAGCTTCAGCGGCTCTTAACAGACCCAAGGCGGCCAAATTCGGCACGTTAAGACCGCCTCGCGCGGAGGCGATATGCCCCAGCGTGTCGGCCCCGCTGTCTCCGAAACGGCCGGCGTCCTCGGCGCCGCCGATGCCGAAAGAATCCATCATCAAAATAACTACGCGTCCTTTTTTCATCATAACACCTCCCCCAAGCTTTCCTTTATTATACCCCAAAACGGCCCGCGCGTCTAATTCGTTTTTTCCGGACTAAAATGTTCATTAAAATGCTATTATTTTTATATCATCGGGGGAAATTATGAAAACTGCCTATATCAATATGCGTAATTTTTGGCTTGACGTTAAAAATTTGGAAAACCGCAAGGGCGTCATTGAAATCGGGGCGGATAAAATTTCCGTGGCCGGAGTGGAGATGTCTTTTAAGGACGCAGCAGAAACAAAGCATTTATTTATAGCCACCAATTCGCTGGGGGACAGCAGCTTGTATTTTGAAAACAATAGTAAAAGCGGCTTGGGTGGTATGATCGGCGGGCATGGGCACGAAGCCCTGCAGAACGCCGCCGCACATATGTTGGCTCACGCAGCCAGACTGACAGATAAAATGACCGCCGTTCAAGCCGGAAGCGGACTTCCGGCGCCGTCTGCGGCGGGAATGGTGCGGTTATTTGCGGTGTCGAAAGACAAACTCTTTTACACCGAAGAATCCGAGGAAAACTTACGCCAGCCGGACAACCCTTTCTATCCTTTCTTTGCCTACTCGCAGCAAACGCTGGGTTTTTTCCGTGCGCAGGAAGAGCAGGCTCCTGCCAAGGGCCACGCTTAGTCTTTTAATACAAGCGGCGGTTTTTGTGCAGGCTGGAATGCTTTGTATTATTTACCACGTACAGATCGGAATTTTCCGGTATATTTTGAAAATTCACCAACACGCTTCGGCGTTTGCGTAAGGAGGGGTTATTCAGCGTCTTTCGTTTCGTTGGCTTTTTGTAGGCGTTTTCTTGGGTGCGCTTATTATTGCGGCCGGAGTGACTTGGTATTGGCAGTATGTGGGCGGAATTTTGGAGCGGGATTTTAAAAACCACATAAAAGCGGCCGCCGTGGAATCTGCCGATGATTTTAACCGGTTGATGCTTGCCGACTTGCAAACACTTCGTTCCGTGGCTTTTGCCGCGGAAGATTTTTATCCGTGGAAGGATTCCGAGCAGTTTGAACATTTTTTACAAGTACAAACCCAACATAACGCTTTTAAATTTTTAGGCGTGGTCACCTTGGACGGACGGTTGTTTATGTCCCGCCAAACCACGCTTGCCCCCGCATTTACGGCCGGAATTTTAACGCAAACCTTGGAAAAGGGAAATTATTTGTCTTCCGGGCCGATTCAGGATCCCCTTGATAAAGATAAAGTGTTGGTGGAAGCCGTATTGTTAAAACGGGACGATAAACCGGCCGGCGTATTGTTTGCATTTTTGCCGTTGGAGAGGTTTGATCCGATTTTGTCCTTGGCGGCCTTGGGAGAAAAAGGGTTTTCGCTCATTGTGCGCCGTGACGGTACGGTGGTATTGGGAAAAGCGGTTCCGCAGGGGTCCAATATATTTTCGTTGTTGGCGCGCGCACGTTTTACGCGGGGGAATACTTCTGTGTCTTTTATCCAAAACGTGATCAAAAATGGTTCGGAAGCCTTGGTGGATTACCGTTTAGAAGGCGTGCACCGGTTCCTCCACCTGATTGAGCTGAACGTAAACGGGTGGTATATGTTTTCCGTTTTGCCTACGGCGTTTGTGGAACAGCAGGCCCGCCGTCTGGCGTGGACGTCGCTCGGGCTTGTGGCATTCATCTTATTGGTGTTCTTCGCGCTGATTTGCTGTTTGTTCCGCGTGCGCTCCACCAGCAACCGCCGCTTATTTACTACCGCATTTGTGGATCCGTTAACGGGTGCGGATAATTTCAACTGTATGTATGAACAGTTTGCCGACCGCCTGGCGGGACTGAACGGCAAAGCGGCTTTGGTAATTTTCGACATTGCCAAGTTCAAGATCATTAACGACTTGTACGGTTACGAACGCGGCAACCGCGTGCTTCAGCGCGTGGCTGACGTGCTTCGCGAAAATATGCGCCAAGGGGAGTCTTTCTGCCGTTCAACGGCTGATAATTTTATTATGCTGTTGTCGTATGAAGGCCGCCGCCAGTTCCGTGCGCGTCTTATCTTGCTGGCCTCCCAAATTCGCCGCGATTGTACGGTAACGGGGTCGTGTCTGATGGTGGACAGTGCTTTTGGCGTATATGAAATTACGGAAAATATTCCGTTCTACATTATGTTGGACCGTACGCACTTGGCTTTGGAGAACGCCAAGAAAATATCAGGAGAAAAAATCCAATTCTATGACGAAGCGGACCTGCGCCGTATAGTAACGGAAAAACAAATCGAAAATTCAATGGAAGAGGCGCTTGAACGGGGGGACTTTTCCGTTTATCTCCAGCCAAAATGCGATTTTAAGACGGGCCGTATGGCGGGGGCCGAAGCGTTGGTGCGTTGGAAGAAAGGCGACGCAGGACTGGTCCGTCCGGATGATTTTATTCCGATTTTTGAAAAGAACGGATTTATCTTGCGGCTTGATATGTTTATTTTGGAGCAGGTGGTAAGCCTTCTTTCCCGTTGGAAGTCGTGCGGGTTAAAGCCGGTGCCTGTGGCTGTGAACTTCTCGCGGTTGCATTTAAACGATTCCCGTTATATTCCGCAAATGACGTGCTTGGTGGATAAGTATGGCGTAGCGCATAATTTGATTGAAGTGGAGCTGACGGAGAACGTCATTTTAAATAACTTGGAGTGTGCGCAAAATGTAATCCGCGGCCTGCACCGCAAAGGGTTCAGCGTAGCGATGGACGATTTTGGGTCGGGGTATTCTTCGCTCAATGTACTTAAAAATTTACAGTTTGACGGAATTAAACTGGATAAAGAATTTTTAGGTGGTTTTGACGAGAACGAGAACGCCAAAAAAGTGATCGAAGGCGCCGTGCGGATGATTAAATCGCTGGGCGTAAAAGTAATCGCCGAAGGCGTGGAAACGCGGGAGCAAGCCGATTTCTTGCGCCGGACGGGGTGTGATGTGGCGCAGGGGTATTTGTTTTCCAAGCCGGTGGATGTGGAGGCGTTTGAGGAGTTGCTGCGGAAGATGGATGAATAACAGTTGGTGTTAGCTTGCGGTTTGCGCACAACGGATAAGGAAGAAATTTCTTATCCGTTGTGGCTTTGAGAGTAAAGGTTGCGTTATCCCGTAAAGCTGTAGTACGGGAGTTCGTTGTTGCGTAACGACAGATTCCCGATAAAGACTCTCGGGAATGACGAAAGAGCGGACTGTTCAGCAGAGCAATTCTTTTTCTTACCGGATAAAATTGGTAAAAAAGTGTTTTTCTTCCGGTTTGGGATATTGTGGACCGTCTTTGTGTATTTTGTTAAGCAGCCACGCCATATTCCGTGCCAATACGCGCATAGTTTGCAGTCCTTCGGCGTCCTGTTCAGCTTCACCTGCCGCGCGTCCGTGGACGCTGTTCCAGTATTGCGAGGAAACAACCGGCATATTGTTAATGGTAAAGTATTTGTTTAGGCGGTCAAACGTTGCACTGGCACCGCCGCGGCGGCAAACAGCTACGGAAGCGGCAGGTTTATATGCCAGTTTGGCTCCGCACGAGAAAAACACGCGGTCCAATAAGGCGCACAGCGATCCGTTCGGGCCGGCGTAATAGACGGGGGAGCCAATAATAATTCCGTCGGTATCGTCTAATTTTTTGCGAATGGAGTTATATAACTCATCTTGAAAAATGCATCTTCCCAATTCTGCACATTTGCGGCAGGCGATACATCCTTGCACCGCTTTTGCGCCAATAGATATGATTTCACTATCCACCTCTTCTTCTTTCAGTGTTTTAGCAATTTCGTTTAAAGCGGTAAATGTATTTCCGTTACTGTGCGGACTGCCGTTAATTAATAAAACTTTCATATTTCCTCCTGTCTTTTCTTTTTATTATATCTGATAAAGCTTACTCTAAGTCAAGATAAAAAACCGGCGCTTTCGGCGCCGGAAAAAGAAAGTGTTTTTGCGTTAATGCGGCAGCCTGCCGGCCAAAAATTCGGCAAACGGACGCGTATGCTTGATTTTACTTAAAATAATTTTTATGGAAGCCGTAATCGGTACGGACAGGAAGGCCCCCTGTGCGCCCCAGACGAGCGTCCAGAAAATAAGGGAAGCTACCACCGCCGCGGGATGCAAATCCATCCCTTCCCCCAAGAAGCGCGGTTCTAGTAAATTCCCGATAATAAATTCCGTGGCGGTTAAAAGCCCCATAATCACAAAAAATTTGGGGCCTAAGCCGTATTGCAAAAACAGTACGGGTACAGGCAGCAATACGGCCACAATGGACCCTACACTGGGGATAAAATTAAGCAGGAACATAAACAGCGCAAACAGTATCGCCAGTTTAACCTGAAAGCCCAGTAAAATGGCTGCGGCCACCAGTCCCGTCGCCAGCGAGGCCATTAATTTGACGGACAAATAGATGGACACATTAGCCAGCATTTCTTTAATGGCGGGATTGGTAATAGGCGGCGTTTTTTTGCTGCCAAACAGGAAGAAAATCATAAACAAAATGACCAGTGTTATATTGGAGAGGATCGAGAACAATCTGCCACCCACATTTTTAAGCCAGCCGAAGATGGGCAGCTCGCGCAGGTAGTTTTCCAAAAAGTTTTGGTCCAGGGTAATTCCGTGCTGTTGTAAACGCGACGAGAGATCCGTTACCGTGGCGATTAAATTCTGGCGGTATACTTCGCCGCCTTTTAAAAAGTCTCCTACGGAATTGACGGTAAACAAAATGATTCCCGCAAAAAACGCCGTGCACAGCAGAATGGAAACGGTCATCGCCGCCCAAGAAGGAAACGAAAATTTATGTTTTAAATAAAGCGTCATCTGCGCCAAAATGGTGTAAAGAAAAATAGAAATAACTAACGGAACCAGAAGCGCCTTGGTATACACCAAAAACGCCGTTACCACGCCCGCGGCGATAATCGTCAGGCAAATGGCGGTGGTTTTTTGATAATAGAGCGATTGCTTATCCGCAAACATAAGGTCCCCTGTTTTTGTCGGTATGTTTGGCAATTTCGCGCGCCAAGAACAAAATTTTTCCCGTCAGGCTGGCAAAATCGTTTTGGCACGAAGTCAGCAGCCAGACGTTTAATTTTGCCGCCGTAAAACTTTTATAGTTGCGGCAAAAAATATCATACGCGGTGGTAAACTCGTCCGCCGCGCGCGAAAGCGTTTTGGCGCGGCTGTTAAATCCTTTAGCCGCCAGCGCCAGTTCGCCTGTCCAATCCGAGGGTTTGCACGCACGGGCGTCGGCGCGGGCTTGCGTCCAAAACTGTTCCCGTTCGTCTTGTTCTTTGCGCATTTGTACGCAAAAAGCGTTGAACTGCGCGGCAAATTCGGTGTCGCGTACGGGAATATTTTTGTGCAGTTGTTGGAGAATTTGCTCCAGCCTGCGGTTAAATTCCAACAGCGTCTGCGCCGCGCCGCTGATGGCGGAACGTAAGATGTCGCATGCGGGGGATATTTGATTTAAAAGCGTCTCTGGCGTCATAAAGTTGGAAAATTAATGGTAAATATGGACCCAAGGCCACGGTCCGACACGACGCTGATAGATCCGCCGTGCAAGTTTAAAATGCGTTTAAGCATTGGCAGCCCGAGTCCCCAGCCGCTTACTTGTCCGGTAAACGAGTCATCTACCTGATAAAACGGCTCGAAAATACGGTTTACGTCCTGCGGGCGGATGCCTACACCGTAATCGCGCACGGAAAGCGAAACGCTTCCGCCGTGGTTGGCACATTGCACTTTGATGATTTTCTCCATTTTATTATTAAACTTAACGGAGTTGGCAATTAGTTCCTGCACGCCCAGCCGAAGCATGTCTTCGTTGGCACAGACGCTTAACCCTTCCGGACAGTCAATTTCTACAAATGTACCGCGCCGGACGGAAGAATCTTCCGGTGCGACGGGTTCGGGTGCGGTTTCTTCATTTTGTGCGATGGCTTGCGCGGCGCACTCCTTAATAAGCGGTTTAAGCGCTACGGACCGCCGCTCCAAATTTGCTTCTTCCGCCGCGGATATTTTATTAAAAGCAAACAGTTTGTCCACAAGCTGCGACATCCGCTTTCCCTGCTTATTGATTTCTTCCAGCGCTTTACCCGTAAAAGGGGAAAATTTTTCTTTTCCGGCTTGGGATAAAATGGCTTCGGAATATCCGTTAATAATGGAGAGCGGTGTTTTAAGTTTATGCGAGATGAGGGACAAAGCTCTTACATTTAAATTTACTTTGTTTTCTTCTGGCATAACAGCTCCTAGAACGAGATTCCCAACCGGACGTAAAAAATATCGCGCTTGTTTTCGTTGTGTACGGTACGTATGTGGTTATACGCCATATCTGCGCTTAAACGCTGAGCTAAGATGAACGAGTTGCCCACTATAAATGAATGTTCCGGATCGGAGGTGTGGTATTCTTCAAACGCGTAGCCTGCGTAAATGGTGGAGCCTTGGTCCGCCCACATACGGGTCAGCCGTGCGCTCAAAGCGTACTTGCCCAGCTCCCGCGTGATATCAAGCGTTTGCGTGGAAGCCAAATCCTGTTGGTTGAGCAGACTCCTGAGTCCGGTTACACCGGTTATGCCGTTTGGATAATGGAAAGCAGTGGCGGCGGCTTCAAACCCGAAGGAATGAAAAAAATCTTTGTAAAACCCAATTGTGTAAGCGGCTTGGGAGTAGTATTGGTCGTTTTCGTCTCCGTTTTCAAAGAATACGGTCCCTTTCTGGCGGGCGAAAGACGCGCCGATATACGCGTTGGTGTATAAGTCGTTTACGGTATCATCCTGCAGGTTCATTAAAATCATTGTTTTAAGGCCGAAGGCGGAAGCGTCCTGATACGGGTTGTTTTCGCTTTTGTTCTTGAAATAATAAAAAGGCGTCAGGTTGATTTTTACCAAATCAAAATCAAAATGTACGGGAAGATAGACGGAATAAATAGGATTTTTAAATCCTTCCGGATCTATGTGTTTTTCTTTTACGTATTTCGCTTCAATTCCTGCCAGAACATTTAAAGAAAGCGCTGCCGTGGCGCTGGCTTGTACTTGGTCGAAATGAGACGCGCCCGTGTAGGCGGCGGTTACATCCACCGTGCGCGCTTGCGCGGCGGAGAAGGCAAAAAATGCCGTAAGAATAAAAAGTAGTTTTTTCATATATTTTCATTTAACTAAATTTTAAACGCTTTTGGCTATAGGGGATTTGTCGTTTTGCGAAAGGATATTTTGTAAAATGAAAGAATATGAAAAAAATACTCCTTTTGATTTGTTTTTTATGCTGCGCCGCGCAGCTTCCCGCCGCGCGCATTATCCGCGGGCCGTATATTGAGGACCCGACCCAAACCACGATGATTTTAAAATGGCAGACGGATATTTCTTCTCCTTCGTGGGTGGAATACGGCCCTGTGCCCCGCTGCAATCAGATTATGACGGTAGTACCCGAAGGAACCCAGCATAAAGTTGTTTTATACGGGCTCGTTCCCAATCAGGATTTTTGCTACCGCGTATATGTATATAATGAAGCGCGCGACGGCGCGCAAACCCCTGCGCAGGGAACCTTCCGCACGTTATATTCCGCCGAACGCAAAACGGTTAATTTCTTGGCGATCGGCGCTACGGGGGCGGACGTTTTGGCGGATGAAAACGGGGAACCTCTGCCGGACGAGGCGGCTTCGGCGCGGAAGAAACTGGCGGATTTGATGGAATCGGAAAAGAGCGATTTTTTGATTCATACCGGAAATATGACGTATAGCGGTTTAAATGAGGACGCGGATCGGGAATTTTTTACGCCTTTTAAAGACGTCCTGGCAAAAAACCCGCTGTTTGTAGCCTTGGGGCCGAATGAGTACGGGCCGAACCGCGAAAACCGCGATAGCAAGGCCTTCCTGCGCACCAACTATTCGCGCTACCACGATATGAGCTGGAGCCGCGCCACTCCCAAGTATTATTCGTTTGATACGGCAAACGCGCGGTTTGTATTTTTGGATACAAACGTGGCCGAAGGCGCCGTATGGGCGCCGGAAATCGGCGAGAAATCAACGCAGACGGAGTGGCTGAAAACCACGTTGGCGGGTGCGGGCGAAAAATGGAAAATCGTAGTGATGAATGCACCGGCGTATTCGTCCGGTGCGCGCGGAGCCAATAACGAAGTTTTTTTAAACTGGGTCAAAATTTTTGAGGATTACGGCGTAAATTTGGTACTGCAAGGCGGCGACGCCGATTACGAGCGCACCTTCCCGATGTTTAGGGGGGAACCCAAGCCCCGCGGCGTAACATACGTTACGCTCGGTACGGCGGCTGTGCAACCTGCCAAGCGCGAAAATCCGGATCCTTCCACCGCGCGTTTCGTATCGGCGCGGCACTATGCGGCGGGCAAGATTGTGGACCGCAAACTGACGCTTAAAGTGTACAGCGACAAGGGCAAGGAACTTGATAAAGTAGAAATTTATCTGTAGTTTTTAAAAGGCATTTTCATAGAAAGGGACGGGATAAAACCCCGTCCTTTTTTTGTGGAAAAGCGGGCTTGCCCTTTATGCATTTAGAGTATGCCGGTAACAGTGTGTTCTAAACTGCTCTAATGAGTGGGGAAAGAAACCCGCGGATTGGAAGGCCTTGACCCGTTTTTTTTTTTGATACACTGAGGTCATCCCATAGGGTTTCTGTGCGGGATCTCCCGATTGTGTTTTATTTCGTCAAAATCGGTAGTTCCTGAGCAGAAGCGACTCAGAATGACTTTTTAATTAGGTCTGGCGGTTTTTTGCAGCGTCATTCACGGAGGAAAGCGACCCGCAGGGTACAGCGCGTAGCGTTCAGGAATCTGTTGTGCTCCTCTTCGTCACTCCGGAAGGTCATAATCCGGAGGCTGTTGTTTTCCGGGGAAAAGATCCCGTATAAGGACGCTACGGGATGACGGCTTAATGAATGGTGTAATCGTTGTCATTCCGGAAAGTCGTAATCCGGAATCTGTCGTTATTCAAGCGGAATAGATCCCGTATAGAGACATTACGGGATGACGTGTATTTAAAGGGGGATATCCCATGCATCAAGAACGCGGTTTTACGCTTATAGAACTGTTGGTAGTCGTTTTAATCATCGGCATTTTAGCCGCCGTTGCGTTGCCGCAATACCAAAAAGCGGTGTTTAAAAGCCGCGCGATGAAAGGTTATTTGTGGTTTAATAAGTTGGAAGACGCTCAAAAACTGTTTTATTTGGCGAACGGACGGTATGCAACTTCCGCGGAAGAATTGGATTTTGATTTTAAAACCGGAACCACACTAGGATTTTCCTCCCATTTTTCTACAAATCTCTCTATGATTTGGGATAATAGACAAAACGGTTTGTTTTGGGAATTTGGTTTCCGCCCCAACGGGAAATACGTTAAGTTTTGCGAAGCTAGTCCAAGATCGTCAAATTATGAGTATGCCAAACAATTTTGTCAGGAAATGGGCGGTGTTTACAGTCATACGGGCGGCAGCGATTCCCAAGATTATTTCATTCTTCCCAACCGCTGATTGTATTGGGAACAAAAAAGCCCCGCAGTTGCGCGGGGCTTTGTAACCTTTTGCGGTAAAACTTATTTCAGCTGTACTTTGGCCATCATATCGTACATAATAATGCTGGCGGCGGCCGAAGCATTCAAACTTTCCACGCCGCCTTTTTGCGGAATGGAAATAATTTCGTCGCAGTTTTCAGCCGTTTTTTCGCGGATACCAAAGCCTTCCGAACCAATTACCAGCACCGCGGGGGAGGCGTAGTCCATCGTGGTGATGGATTTGCCCGCCATATCCGCGCCGTAAATCCAAAAACCTTCTTCTTTCAGGTCGGTCAGCGCGGCGGACAGGTTCGCCACTTCCACGATGTTGATATTTTCAATCGCGCCGCACGCTACTTTGTACACGGCGGGCGTAATGCCTACCGTACGGCGGTTGGGCAGGATAATGGTGGAAAAGCCCAAGCAGGCCGCGCTGCGGATAATGGCGCCCAGGTTTTGCGGGTCGGTCATTTCGTCCACGGCCAGCCATAAGTCTTTCTTGTTCCCGTCGGATTCGTAAATGGCGTTGGATAACTTCATCAGTTTGACGGGTTGGATTTTTGCCATAATCCCCTGGTGGTTGGCGTTGCGGGTTAATCGGTCCAGCGTTTTGTTGTCAATACGGTCTATTTTCACGTTTTGGCGTTTGGCCAAGCGGATAATATCCTCCACCGCGCGGTGGCCGGCCTTGGAGTCGGACACATATAACTGCGTAACGTTGCGTTTTTTGCTTCTTAACGCTTCCTGTACGGGGTGGATGCCGTAAATCATATCTAAGTTGTCGTTCATAAATTCTCCTGATCAGCCGATTTCGGTTGAACCGAAGCTCATCCCCACTTCCAGCGCGGCGCGCACTTCTTCGCCATGCGGGTCAACGCGTTTTAAGTTGGAAATCGCATCCGAAATTTTCACTTCCGTCATTTTAAACGAGTGGAAAGCGGCCATATAACCAAATTTTTCTTCCAGCACCATATCAAGCGCTTTGGCGCCGTAGAGGGTGGAGAGCCAGCGGTCAAACGCCGTCGGCGTGCCGCCGCGCTGGGTGTGGCCCAGTACGCAGGCGCGCGATTCAATGCCGGTTTTGTCCTCAATCATCTGGCTTAATTTGTTGGCGATACCGCCCAAGCGGATAGCGTCCGTACTGCCGGCGACGGTGCGCGCGACGGCTTGTTCGCCCAGTTCGTTTTTGGCGCCTTCGGCGGCCACCACAAGGCTGAATGTTTTGCCTTTGCCTTTGCGGTCCAAAATGGCGTTTACGATAACGTCGTCGTTATACGGGATTTCGGGAATCAGTACGATGTCGCCCCCGCCCGCAATGGCCGAGCGCAGCGCAATCCAGCCCGCATAACGGCCCATCGTTTCCACAATCATCACGCGGTGGTGGCTTTGGGCGGTGGTGTGCAGGCGGTCAATGGCTTCGGTGGCAATAGCCAGTGCCGAGTCGAACCCGAAGGTCTGGTCGGTGGCGGACAAATCGTTGTCAATGGTTTTGGGAACGGCCACAATCGGCATACCCATATCCACAAATTGCTGGGACATGTGAAGCGTGCCGTCGCCCCCTACGGTAATCAGCGCGTCCAAACGGTTTTCTTTAAAATTGTGGAAAGCAACGGACGACAAATCCCGCGGCGTTTCGGGCGATCCGAACGGCGGCAGTGTGTAATTAAACGGGTTGGCGATGTTGCTGGAACCCAAAATGGTGCCGCCCAACGTTAAAATGCCGGAAACGGTTTCGTTGTTAATGCGGATAAATTCGTTGCGGACGAGGCCGTCAAATCCGTTTTTAAACCCCAGCACTTCAATCCCGTGCAACAGCGCATTTTTGCTGACTGCGCGTACGACGGCGTTTAAGCCGGGGCAGTCTCCGCCGGCGGTCAAAATCCCTATCTTTTTAATACTCATATCCCCTCCGAATATTGTTTACAGCAGCGCGGCCAAACCGCTTAATGCCCACAGAACGAAGAACTGCCCGTCCACCAGCGTTTCATCCTTCACGCTGCGTGTGGAACTTCTGCCATAATAATATATTACTATAAAAATCGTGTACAGGTCGCCGATGAGCAGCATTGTGACGAGCGCGGGTTTCCACGTCAGCGTACACAAGGTGGCCAGCGCGGCGGTCAGCGAAGCCAAAATAAGCGTTACGGCCCATTTGGTTTTTTTCATACCGAAAGCTTTATAAAAATTTTCGCGGCCGATGATCATATCTTTATTGGCGGAAGAAAATCCCAGCGTAACCGTACGCATAAAGACCAGGAGCATTGTATATACAATCGCCAAATAAGCGGCCTTGCGCGATAACAGCCCGTAATGGTACGCGGGTAAAAACGCACACGCAAACGCCCAGCCGAGCGCGGTGGCAAAATCCTTCGTTCCGGGAAGCGGCGGCAGCTGGGCCGTGATTACATTGCGAAACGGATAGAAAAATCCCGCCGCCAACAGTACGGCGCATAAAGCGAGTGTTTTTGCGCCCAGCCAAGCGGAAATGCCCAGCGCGCCTGCCGCACAGATAAAACTGGCCGTACGGAGAAATGTTTTGTTTTTAGCGTATGAGGCTTCAGTCGATCGGTTAAAAGCCGTTCCCGCAAACACAAACAGCCACGCAAAAGTAATCAGCCGCCAATCCGTATGCACGCCTTCCAAACGCATACATACGCAGGCGAGCGCCGCGGCTGCGGAAGCGGTGTAAAACGCGTTTTTTACTAAAAAATGCCAGCCTTTCTGCAGCACGCGCAGGACGGTTTTTGAGCCGGTTTTGCGCAGTTCTCTTACGCGTGCGGCCACGCGGTCAATTACCCAGTTGGGGGTGGAAGCGCCGGCCGTGATAAAAATTTTCTTCGCGCGGAGCACTTGTTCCGTTTCCAGTTCGTCCTCGGTTTCCACGTGTTGTACGCGGGGGCAAAGCCCTTGGCACAGCAGCGCCAAGCGCGCGGTGTTTGCGCTGTGTTTGCCGCCTACAACGATAACCAAATCCGCCTGTTTCGCCAGTTCGACGGTTTCTTTTTGACGGTCTTTGGTCGGCTGGCAGATGGTGTTGGAAATTTGACATTCGTCCGCGTGTTTTTTGATTTCTTCGGCGGCCGCGTAAAAATCGCTTTCTTTTTGGGTGGTTTGAGAGACGACGTTTACCTTATCAAAATGCGGCAGTTTGGCGGCTTCTTCGGCTCCGGCTACTACGGTCCCGTTGCCTTTCGCGTACCCCAACAGACCGATTACTTCGGCGTGGCCGCCGTCGCCCACGATAACCGTATGATATCCTTGGGCCGCAAATTTAGCGATGATGTTTTGCGCGTGTTTCACAAGCGGGCAGGTGGCGTCCACCACTTCCATCCCGTGTGTTTCCACGTCTTTTTGAAATTCGGGCGTAATACCGTGCGCGCGGATAACCAGCACGCCGGATTTATCGGCTGCGTCCTGCGGGGCCTCAATAGCGGTAATCTGTTTGGCGGCCAGCATATCGGTAACTTGTTTGTTGTGAATCAGCGGGCCGATGGTATAAACGGGTTTTTTGCCGGCGGCTTCCAATTCCAGCACCTTATCAATGGCGCGTTTGACCCCCGGGCAAAATCCTGCGCTTTTGGCAACGGTAACGTCCTGTTCTTTTTCCATATCTATATTATAGGAAAAATACCGTTCTTTCCGCCCTGCAAAGTTTTATTAGGAAACAGCGTGGCTGAACAGTAAAACAGGGACCTTGACCCGTTTTTTTTTTTTGATACGATAGGGTTATCCCGTAGTGTTTCTGTGCGAGATCTCCCGATTAGGGTTTGTTCGCTTAAAATCGGTAGAATCTGTGCAGAAACATCGCAGGATAACTTTTTATAATATGAAAGGTTTTACGTTTGGCCGTCATCCTGAATTTATTTCAGGATCCAATAAACAAGGTTTTACCTTAATCGAATTATTGGTTGTCGTATTAATTATCGGTATTTTGGCTTCTGTGGCGTTGCCGCAATACCAGAAGGCGGTGCTCAAAAGCCGTGCCTCGGAAGCGTGGGTAAACTTGAAAAACATCAATACGGCCGTGCATGCGTATTGCTTGGAAAATCCGGGCGCGTCTGTATCTTTTGATGAAGATCCATTGGACCTTTTAGATATTGAAATATCAAATTCTAAAAATTTTTCTTATGGCGGAGCGATCGCCTGTTTTTCGTCGTCTTACATGCACAGTATTGATGCAACGTGGCAAGGCGGGGGAAATAAAAATTTTGCTTTGGCTATTAACCCCAAGACGGGCCGCCGTTCTTGTGGAGGGGCGGATTGTAAGGATTTGGGGTTTACTAAAGCTTCTTCGGACTACGAAAATGTTTGTTTGTGTGGCGGGTTCGAGATCTGCTACTACGCAGATTAGCCGTTTTACGCTTGTGTTACCGGTACCTGTCCGATTTCGTGCCGCCGTCATACGAGTAGCCTAATTTGCGGCGGATGAGTTCGCGGGCGAGGTCTTTATCCTCCCCGTTGGTTACGTCGCACAGCAGGCGGAAGTATTTGTCGCGCCCGCAGTCCGTCAGCGTGACGGGGCCGCGTTCCAAAAACGCTTTTGTAAACGCTTTGGCTTTTTGGGCCAAGCGTTTTTCTTTTTCGGTTTTGCCTCTTATTTCGGGGCAGTCCACCCCGCGCACGCGCACGGGAACTTTTTCGCAATACACGGCAAGCGAACAATTCAGGTTGATTTTAAAGGTGTCTCCGTCGTACACGGAGGCGACGGACACGTTGCGGAACATTTCCCCGTCTATCACTTCGCCCGTTTTGGTCAGCGGTTTGCCCTGCTGCTGAAGCACAATCAAAACCGCCGTTGCCAAAACGGACGCCCAGAATTTAGCTTTTTTGCGGGAACGCTTGCGGGATGTCCTTTTGCGGCGGGCCATATTACTTCTCCGGAAACAGCACTTTTAACGCTTTGGGCTCCACCGTAATTTCCAAGGAGTCTTTTGTTTTGCGCGGTTCGCCGTCGATGTGGTAAATGATATCCCCCGCTTGGCGGATGAGCGCGTGTTTGACGTGCGCGGTTTGTACAACGCCGAACGGGCGTTTGCCGTCCGTAAAAAAGAACGGCGCGGTAAGCGCCAGTTTCCACTTGGCGATGTTCTGCACGGCCACCATATCGAGCAGTCCGTCGGTCAGGCTGGCCTGAGGGGCGATTTTAAAGTTGCTTCCGTATTGGCGTCCGTTGGCGAAAACGAGCGTCAGCGGCGCGGTTTTTACGGTTACGCCGTCTGCGGTCAGTTCCAAATTTTTCGGTTTGTACGACAGGGCCGTTTTCGCGCCGATTTTAAAATACGGCCACATGCCGCGCTGCCCCGTTTTGCCGTGTTCCATAAACTGCCAGGCGATGTCGGCCTCGATGCCGACTCCGGCCAGGTTGAGGAATAATTCCCCGTTGGCGCGGCCCGCGTCGCACCATACGGCTTTGGCGCGTTGCAGACGCATAACGGCTTCTTCAAATAAGAGCGGCATGCCCAGTTCGCGCGCAAACCCGTTGCCGGACCCGCGCGGAATGACGCCTAGCGCGGTGTTTGTTCCCACCAGCCCGCGGGCGGTTTCGTTAATGGTGCCGTCTCCGCCGATAGCAATAGCCGCGTCAAAACCCATCTCCGCGGCCTCTTTGGCGAGTTCTGTGGCGTGCCCTGCGGCTTTGGTAAGGCGCATATCCGCGCCCGGAAAATTCAGTTGTATGCACGCGGCAAGCGTTTCTAAATCTGCTTGGCGTTTGCCGCTTTTGGGGTTTAAAATAAAACGGATTTTCATAATTTTTTAAGCGTTTGTTCGGCGGGCGCGTTTTGGGCCTGTATTTGCAAAAGGGCGTCGTGGATGCGCTCGGTCTTAAGCATGGCGTTTCCCACTCCGGCCAGTTTGGCGCCGGCAGACAAAATAAACATCATCAGTACCGCAAACAAACCCAAATTGGCGATTTGGTTTACGCCCTGCATCGGGATTTGCATCGGGCCGTATTGTGTGTTTATGCGTAAGTCCGCCATTTGTACTACGGGGGCGGCGGGTTGCCGGTCTGCAAATACCTTATACATTCCCATTACGGAAAACAACATCAGCATAAGTCCTGCGCAAATCAGTAAATAGCCAAAAATTTTATTCATGCAATCTCCTTACAAAAATTATAACAAAACATTTGCGTATCTTTTGTATCAATCCGCGTACGGCTTTCGGCGTGTTTGGATACGTCATTCTCCGGCCCGCGCTGCCCCGTATATTTGATATACTTTAATTATATATGTTTATTTAGTAAAGAAGGTTTTATGAAAAAAAGTACAGAAATCAGAAACGGTTATTTGCAATTTTTCCATTCCAAGGGCTTGCCTGTTGTGGCTTCCAGCTCCCTTATTCCGCATTCGGACCCGACGCTCCTTTTTACCTCTGCCGGCATGGTGCAGTTTAAACCTAACTTTTTAGGTATCGACAAATCCCTCAAAAACGCCGTCACCTGCCAAAAATGCGTCCGCACCACGGATATTGACAGCGTGGGTTTTACCGAACGCCATTTGACGTTTTTTGAAATGCTGGGCAATTTCTCTTTCGGCGATTATTTTAAAAACGAGGCTATTGCCTGGGCGTGGGAGTACCTGACGAAAGTACTGGGTATCGACCCCGAAAAACTCTCCGTCAGCATTTACAAAGGCGGTATCGCCCCGCGCGACGAAGAAGCGTACAATGCATGGCTGAAATATGTGCCCGCAGCACGCATTTTTGAGCTCGGCGAGGACGACAACTTTTGGACGATGGGCCCCACCGGTCCTTGCGGCCCGTGCACGGAAATTTATTACGATTTTGGCGACAAGGGTTGCAAAAATCCGCATTGCGACATTACGTGCAACTGCGGCCGCTACGTGGAAATTTGGAACTTGGTGTTTACCCAGTTTGACCGCCAGGAAAACGGCGATTTAAATCCGCTGCCGCACAAAAACATCGATACGGGTATGGGGCTTGAACGGTTGTGTATGGTTATGCAAAACGCCAAAAATGTGTTTGAAACCGATTTATTTACGCCGCTTACGACGCAGGCCAAAAAAGATTTAAACATTAAGGGCGAAACAAAAGAGGAAATTTCCGCACTGCGCATTATTGCCGACCATGTGCGCAGCTCCAGCTTCTTAATCGCCGAAGGCATTTTGCCTGCCAACGAAGGCCGCGGCTACATTTTGCGCCGTTTGATCCGCCGCGCCGCGCGTTACGCCAAATTAATGGGCAACGACAAACCGTACTTGTATACGCTCGTGCCCGTGGTGCAGTCCATTTTTGCGGGGCTGTACCCAGAAATTGACAAAAATTTAAGCCATATCCAAGACGTGCTGAAACAGGAAGAAGGCACCTTCTTAAAAACACTTGTTACGGGCGAAGAAAAGCTGGCCGCGCTGCTCGCTTCCTGCGGCAAAACCCTGTCCGGCGAAGAAGCGTTTCACTTGCACGAAACCTTTGGTTTCCCGCTTGAGCTGACCAAAGAAATCGCCGCCGCCAAAGGGGTAACGGTAGATGAGGCCGGCTATTTAAAGGCCAAAGAAGCCGCGCAGGAAAAAAGCCGCTCGTACGCGGATGAATTTTCCAAAGAAAAAGCCGTTGTTTTGCAGAAGATTGAAAACGGTTACCCCGCTACGGAATTTGTGGGGTATGAAACGCTGTCCTGCGAAGCCGAAGTGCTGGCCCTTTTGGATGAAAAATTTGAATTTGCGGACGCGTTAAACGGCGGCGGTTTTGCCGTGTTCAACAAAACGCCTTTCTACGCCGAATCCGGCGGACAGGTGGGCGATACGGGCGTAATTTTGTCCGGCGGACAAGAAGCCGCGCGCGTAACCGATACGCAAAAACCGCTCGGCAAAGTATATTTGCATAAAGTGTCCGGCGTGCTGAAAACAGGTGAAAAGGTGACGCTGTCTGTCAATGAATCCCGCCGCAAACGCTGTATGGCCAACCACAGCGCCATTCACTTGGTAAATGCGGCCCTGCGGCAGGTGTTCGGTACGTCCGTGCACCAAAGCGGGTCTTACGTGTCGCCGGAACGCTTCCGTTTTGACTATACGCTTTCTAAAACGCCTTCCGCCGAAGAATTAAATAAAGCGTGGGCGATTGCCAACCGCGCGGCGGAAAGCGCGCTGCCCGTTTCGTGCCAAGTGCGCCCGTTGGCGGACGCCGACAAATTGGGCGCGGTAACGCTTTTGGGCGAAACGTATGCCGATCCGGCCCGATTTGTATTGATGGGCGGCGATTTTAATCACCCCGAAGCCAAATACAGTTTGGAACTCTGCGCCGGAACGCACGTGAAAAATACGGCTGACGTAATGACCGTGCTCGTGCTGAAGGAAGGATCCGTTTCCGCGGGCGTACGCCGTATTGAAGGCGTGGCGGGTTATGCCGCGCTTGACTATTTGAAAAACGTCAACGCGCAGGCGGAAGAGCTGGCTTCGCGCTTAGTCGTTCCGTCCAAAGACGTATTTACGCGTGTAAATGCGATTATGGACGAACTCAAAGAAGTCAAAAAACGCTATACGCAATTTAGAGAAAAAACCTTGGCTGCCGGCGGTGTAAACGAAATCGCGTTTACGATGAAGAACGGTGCGTCGCTGGTGCTTCGCAACGCCGAAGGTGCGGAACCCAAGGAACTGCGCAACATCGCCGATACCATCGCCCAAAAACACCAAAAGGCGCTTATTATCGTAACGTGTGATAAAGAGGGAAAGCGTTCGTTCGTCGTCAAAATGGCGGGCAAACTGCCTAATACGGACGCGGTAACGGTCGCCAAACAAATCGCGGAGGATTTAAACGGCCGCGCCGGCGGACGGCCCGATTTCGCGCAGGGCGGCGGCGAAGCCAAACGCCCGATGCGGGAGCTAATCGGCGCGTTAAAAGAAACGCTGTAAGTTTTAAGGACCGCAACTAAAACCCCCCGAAAGATTCTTTCGGGGAGTTTTTTGTATGTATATTTTGTTGCAGCTGTTTGTGCAGGCTTTTATCCTGTTTATAAAACGCCTCAAGGCGGAAAAACATTTTTACTTGTTTGAGCGCAGCGAGTTGTAAAAATGTCCGCTGAGAGGGCGTTTTATAGGATTCAGCCTGCGAGTTTTTTGCTTACTTTTTGCCGATGCAAAAAGTAAGAAGGAAACCTTGACCCGTTTTTTTTTTTTGATAACATGGGGATAATTCCAATTGTCATCCCGTAAGAGCCTGCCCCGTAAGGTAGTTATGCGGGGTTGTAATATGGGAGCTGTTGTTTTAAACGGCAGATTCCGTGTTACGTCCTCACGGAATGACGACGCATACGGGGGATATTGCTATGTATCAAACGCTTGGTTGTACGCGTTGGTCTCATTATAAACTGACGCTTTTTGCGCTTAGCGTTACTCCGGAAGGCTGTAATCCGAAGTCTGGTTATAGTATTTCAGGATCCAATAAAATGGGGTTTACGCTGATTGAGTTATTAGTGGTGGTACTCATTGTCGGTATTTTAGCGTCGGTTGCGCTGCCGTCGTATAACCGCGCCGTGCTGCGGGTTCATTATCGGGAGGCGCAAACATTGGCGCGTTCTTTCGCCTTGGCTGCCGCAAGGTATGATTTAGCCAACGGTGCGCCGCCATATTATTGGGGAGATCTGGATTTGGGCGTGCCTTCCGGATGTTCGGCTCCCGATACCGTTTCGGAAGGATGGATGTCCTGTGCGAATGACCGTGTAATGTGTGATTTATTGATAGGAGGAGAAAAAGTTGTAGTTTGCGTTTATTACTCTAAATCCGGTTTTACCATTGCACACGCGGAGTATTTGGGCAATCATACACCGCAGCGAGAGTGCTGGGCCAACTCAAAAAATCCGGCAGCTGAAGCCGTATGCCAATCAATGGGCGGCGTGAAAAACGGCTCTTCCGGTCACTCCGTTTGTCTTAAGGACGGATGCAGCGTATATTCCCTTTAATTTGGGTATAAATGTACAGGCAATCCCCCTGCTATGCAGGGGGATATTTATCTGCCCCCGCGTGTACACACGGGGAATTTTATCGCTTAAACTTTCCGTTTCCGTTGGTAATAAAATGACGCGCTGATTAAAATAACCGCCAGCGCAAATAATCCGATAATTCTGTACAAGGCTTCCAACTGCCAAATATCGGACAGGAAGAATTTAAGAAGCGCAAGCGAAATAATCCCCGCGCCCGCTTTGCTGAGTGCGTTTTTCCCGCGGGATAATCCCAGGGCGATGCACGCTCCGCCAAATAACGCCCAACCGAGCGTATACGCCAATGCCTCGGCCAAACGGCCGGTAAATGCAAACGATAAGCTGCCGTCGGTAAACCAGTGGGCGATTTCAATGTTAAGCAGCCAGAATAATATAATAATGCCTATCGCCGCCAAGGAGTTTTTCCAAAAGCGGTTGGGCCGTTCCGGCCACCACTGCGCGGCCGACAGCGCGCACGCGGCGTAAACGGTATAAATGCCCAAGTACCAGTTCCATACGCGCATCGTTGGAACGGGGGCCAAATCGGGGAACAGCAAGCGGAAAAAGGCAACCGCCAACAGGCTGTACCCCGTACCCGTCAGGCCCTTGTACGGGACGCGCGTGTTCAGCCAAATAAGCGCGCCGCCTTCCAACGCCCACGCCAAGGTAAGCCATTTTCCGCCCAATTCCAACGGGAAAATCGCCGTGAAGAAAAACAGTGCCGCCCCCGCCGTAAAAGCAAGCGGTGCAATGAGTCTTTCGTCCGTTTGGCGGTCCGTCCACAGTTTTTTTACAACGGGCAGATAAATCAGCAGGAACGCGGCGGGCAAAAGCCCCCAGTGGAAATTTTTGGCCGACGGTTCCAACCAAATATCAATGAGCAAGCACGTAATGACGCCCGAAAGAGAGGCCGCTGCCCAAGCGGCTTTGCTATGCCAAAAATGTTTTTTTAACACAACCGGAAAGGCAAAGAACAGTACAAAAATTCCTAGGCTCCACGATACCAATACCAATGTTGAGTTAGGCGGAAGGCGTAAAAAACATAAAACAATTTGCACTAGCACTCCTCCTGCCAGCGCGGCAGGCAGGAACGTTGCGTTTTTGTAAATCCGTGCAGCCAGTACGTTTAATGCACATATCGCCAGTACCGCACCCATTATCCAATGCAAGCTGAGGTGTAGTCGGGCGAATGGATTTTGAAGAAGAATGGAAAATAATAACACAAAAGGCGACAATGCCGTAAGGGCGGATAGAATGTTTTCGCCCGCCAACGCTGCGTTATTTCCTTTTAATCTTCGGACTAGCATAAATAATCCGCCGCCCAACACTGCTGGAATGAAAGCAAGCCACAGCAGCCAAAGCATTTCATCTGCGCTCCACGAGGAAATTTGGCAGGACAGCAAAAGGAGAACCAGTACCAATAGCCCCATACCGGCGGCCGCCGCGAACACGGCCCCCGCCAAAACGGCAAATACAACCGCGCCGGACATCAAAATAAACAAAAGTCCCAGCGTCATTATAGCCAGCCCGAAGGGAACTTCTGGTTTAAGGAGCAGCACGCTGGCAAGCGGCAGCATAAGAAGCACGGGATAAACTGCGGAAAATCCCGCCGGACGGACGGGCGCGTTTTCCTGTTTGCGCCAAATAAATTCCGCTCCGCCGTTGATGGCCGCAAAGACAATAAAAGAGCCAAACAGCAGAACGGGCGGAATCCCGCTAAAATTGGCGTTACTCCAAATAAAAAGCGTTAGAAATGCGATTATTTTCCCCGCTAAAGAAAACGGCGCGGACAGATTGTCCCGTCCGGTCTGCCATAAAATCAGCAGGTTGACAAAAAGCGTATAACCCAAGAGTTTTAGGGCGGCGGCCGTGCCGGGAACCCAGGCAAGAGGGAGCATTAACGCCATACCGGCGCATAAAAATACGCCCAGCGCATCGGGCGCCGGCCCTTTGAGTGTCTGTTTGCGCGCCAGCCACGCTGCGCCGAAGGCATACAGCGAGAAGAACGAGCATACACCGTTTAATTTGTATTCTTCAAATGGCAACGGGGAAAAAAGCCACGCTGTTTGGCTGAGCCATGTAAATACGATCGTGCAGATGAAAAGTCCGTTCCAACCGCGTTTAGCCGCGGCCAAAACCGCCGCCGTATTAATGAACAGAATATACGTAAAAAATGCAATCCAAGTATCTTGGCCGGAATTAACAAGCAGCGGCGTTAAAAACGCGATAACGGCACCCAAATATCCCACGTATTTGGCGTTTTTTCTGACGGCTGCGCCGAAGGCCGCAAAGGCCGTAAGCGCGAGCAGAATAAATGTGAGGGCGGGGGAAATAAACTGGTAAAATGCGTGCGCACAGTAGATGTTCGCGTAAATCACGGCCAGTCCGCTGCCCAGCAGCGTATGGGCGGTTACGCGGTATTTTTCCTGACGGATCACGTATCCCGCCGCAGCCAGTATAACCCCTGCTCCCGTACCGAAAATCACGCGTACGGCGGGGCTTACCAGGTTGTTTTCAACGGAGTATTTGATGCCGAACAGAACGCCCAAAAACAGCATTAGTCCGCCAATCCAAGAGAAAATTTTTGCGGGAGAAAATTCAACGGGAGCGGTTTGCTCTGCTGCCGGTCGGCCTTGCGCGGACAAAACAGCAGCCGCCTCGGGTTGTTCTTCGTTTTCAAGCGGACGAACGGGTGTTTCGGGTCCCGCGGGTTCCGGTTCCGTATTAAAAATAACGGATTCTTGTACCGAAACCGCCGGTTCCGCTGCGGGTTGGGTTTCCTGCGGAGGCGTAGTTTGCGCGGGAGAAATTTGCGCCGGAGCGTCCTGCGGGGTTTGTTCCTGCAGCTGTTGTTCCAATTTTTGCACGCGGTAGCGCAGGCCGTTTACGCGGTCGCTTACTACTAAGAACCGTACCCATAACACAACCGTTGCGATAAAGAGTAAAATCGTAAGTGCTTCCATAAAATCTCCTAAAAAATCCCGCACGAAGGCGGGATTTTTTAGATTCCGTTTATTTGGTCACGTTTGCTAAGTGGGTTTGGAATTCGTCTCCCAAGGCGGGACTAAAGCCTTCCCAATGTTTCACAACGCGGTGTTTTTTATCAAACAGCACGGCGTGCGGCAGACCATTGACTTCCAGGCTTTGCGCCACGGCGCCGCCGTTATACAATGCGGTAACGGTAAAACCGTGTTCTTTGGCTACTTTGGCGACTTTCTCCGCCTCGTTGTCCATAAATACGGCTACGATTTCAGCTTGGTCGCCGAATTTTTCTTTTGCCGCTTGCACCGCGGGCATTGATTTTTTGCACCACGGACACCAAGACCCCATAAACACGATCAAAACGGGCTTGCCCTGGTGATCGGCGGAATTCCATACCGCATCTTTTTCCGCGGCAACGGGTAACTGCACGTCGCCCAATGTGGGAACGTCCGGCAGTGGTTTAAACATACAGGCCGCGCTTAAAACGGCCAAAACTGCGGTAAAACATAATTTTTTCATCTTTTCTCCTTTATGTGCGGGAAATATGCCCTTGCAGGCTCCGTATATGATAGAATACAAAAGATGGGAAAAATAATCAATTCGTTAAGCAGGCTGTTGGGCGAGCGCGTGGATATTTTGATTATGCCGCGTTTGGGCCGCTCTGTTAAATTTAAAGTGCGCGTGCTGACGCTGGGGTTGCTGTCATTGTTGTGGCTGTTTGTTACCTTGGCGGGATTCTTGTTCTTTATCCGTGCGTATGATTATAATATTACCAAAGCCGACAACGAACTGATGCGCGTAAAAATGAAACTGATCGGCGATGAATTGGAACGCGGACGCAAGTTCCTTGAACTGACCCGCACCACCGATACCCAAATGCGCCAAATGCTCGGAATGCCCGGCGGCAAATTTATTAATCTGCCCAAAGGATGGGAAGCCGCCAAAGAAAAAGAGGACGAACGTGCGCGTGAATTGTCAGGTAAAGATTTAAAAGAGCTGTCTGCCGAAGAATTTGAAAAATATATTGATTCCATTGAGGATCAAGCCAAAACGCGTTTGGCCAGCTATCAGGAAATCGCTTGGTATTTTGCCAACCGGCGCGAGGGATTAAATTCGACGCCTTCTATCCGCCCGTCGTCGGCGCGCATCAGCTCCGGTTTCGGATATCGGTTGGATCCGTTCGGCCAGCGTACCACCAAGCGCCATAACGGCATTGACTTTGCCGGCAAGCCCGACAGCCCAATCTTTGTTACCGCAGACGGTGTGGTGCGCCATGCGGGGTGGGTGCCCAGTTACGGGCAGGCCATTTTGGTGGACCACGGATTTGGCTATTCTACGCTTTATGCCCATACGACGGATGTACGCGTAAAAGCGGGCGACGTGGTAAAACGCGGCGATAAAATCGCCACGATGGGCTCCAGCGGCCGTTCTACCGGCACGCATTTGCATTATGAAGTGTGGAAGGACGGTCAGGCCGTTAATCCGCGCAACTATTTTAAATGATTTTAGGAGGACGTTATGGGATTTTTAAAGAAAGATTCGGATTTCTCTTCCGGCGAACACTATTCGGTGGTCAGTGCGGAATGTTATTTCCAGGGTGCGCTGAGCGTGCAGGGGTCCTTGCGCGTGGACGGTACGCTGGAAGGAACTGTGGATAATGCGCGCCACGTGATTGTGGGAACGGAAGGAAAAATCGTTGGCGACGTGACGGCGCAGGTGGTGGTCTGCGGCGGCGTGATTGAAGGCAACGTATGCGCCGATATGTTGGAAGTATTGGCTCCGGCCTCCATTAAAGGCGATATCCGCGCCAAAAAAATGATGGTGGAAGAAGGCGGCCGTATTGACGGACGGTGCGCTATCGGCGGGACGGAAGGAGAAGAAATTTCCTCCGACGACGAAGCGGAAGAAGACGATAAAAGCAAAAAATAAAGGGAGATTCCAGTATGATTTCGTTTTTGATTAAATATAAAAAAATCATTCTTATCATTACGCTCGCCTTTTTCTTGGGCAGCATTGTATATTTAGGCGCGGACGCGTACCGCCGCAGTAATTTCAGCGCGGTAGCCGCCAAAGTGGGCTCCAAGGATATTACCTACCGCCAGCTTTACCGCGTAACCGAGGACCGCGCACAGATGATGCGTAACCAAGGTGTAGATGTGAACGAAGAAATATTATCTTTTCTCCAGCAGCAGTTTTTGGCCGCGCTCATCAGCGAAGAAGTATTGAACCAATCCGCCGAAAACGCGGGGATGGCCGTGTCCGATTACGAAATCGCGTATGATATTCAAACGTCTCCTTTCTTTGCCCCGAATGGACAATTTAATAAAGCCGCTTACGAAGCCGCCGTTAAACGCGCCGCGGGAATGACTCCCGCCGAATTTGAAGAACAACTCCGCCGCGGCAAACTTTCCGATCGTTTCCGCACCGTGTTGTATTCCCATTACAAATTAACGCCTGCCGAAATCAAACAATCGTACAAGATTCAGCACGGAAATTTGAAGGATTTTGAGAAAAACAAAAAAGATTTTTCCGCCCAACTGATGGATACCAAAATGGAAACGGCGCAGAAAGCGTTTTTTGACCAGTTTAACGAAAACGTGGAAATTAAAACCTATTTACAGGATTAAGGTATGGCAAACGAAGTGTTGGTCGTAGGTTCTGTTGCTTTTGATACGATTGAAAATGCCAACGGACGCGTTAAACGCGTGCTGGGCGGCGCGGCGAGTTACGCCTCCGTCTGTGCGAGTTATTTTGCCCAGCCGTCCGTGGTGGCGGTTGTCGGTACCGATTTTACCGACGCGGACCGCGCTCCGTTTGTAAAACGCGGGGTGGATTTGTCCGGCCTGGAAGTAAAAGAGGGCAAAACCTTCCATTGGGGCGGCAGTTACGATAAAGATTTTAATACCGCCGTTACTAAATTTACGGATTTAAACGTCTTTAAAGATTTTAATCCCGTACTCAGCGCGGAACAGCGCCATGCCAAGGCGGTCTTTTTAGCTAATATTGACCCCGAGCTCCAACTTTCCGTGCTCAAGCAAGTTAAGAAACCGCGTTTCGTGGCGTGCGATACGATGAACTATTGGATTTCGTCCAAAAAAGAGGCACTGTTGGAAGTCGTTAAACGCATTGATATCTTCTTTTTAAACGAAACCGAAGCGCGCCAACTGACGGGCGAATACAACCTGATTAAAGCCGGACGTATGCTGCTAGCTAAGGGCGTGAAATACGTGATTATCAAGTTGGGTTCCAACGGGTCTATGCTGGTAAGCAAAAAAGGAATTGCCCAACTGCCGCCGTATCTGTTGGAACACGTGCACGATACGACCGGCGCGGGCGATACGTTTGGCGGCGGGTTTACCGGTTATTTGGCGAGCCAAAAAAACTGGAATACGCTGCAATCCATTAAACGTGCGATGATGATTGGCAACGTGATGGCGTCGTTTACGATTGAATCGTTCAGCGTGGACCGTCTGGCCAATTTAACGCGCCGCGACATTAAAAAACGCTTGAACGAATATACGTCTATGTTGTGTTTTTAACGGAGTTTTGGAAATGTAAATGCCGCCTTATTTTGGGGCGGCGTTTTTAACGGGCGGAGAAACTGCGGCGTTGAAAAAATAATTTGATTTCGCGTGAAAATTTGCTAAAATAAATATATCAATTTATTGCCGGGGTGCTGGAATTGGTATACAGGATAGTCTCAAAAACTATTGCCCGCACGGGCTTAAGGGTTCAAGTCCCTTCCCCGGTAAGATTTGAAAAAATCAGACCCTTTGACGAGTAAGTCAAAGGGTTTTTTGTATAAAAAATAAAGGTTTTGGCCTAATTGCCAAAAAAGTTGATATTTAGCATAAACTCAATAAGTTTATCCCTATGTTTTGCTGTTAGCCCACTATGTACCCTTAACTTGGTTTTAATATGGCTAAAATACCCATCGCTCTGTTAGCCAATTAAATAGAGCGACAGACATTTGTCGGCCATTATATGTAAAATAAGCATATAAGGAGGGGAAAATGAATGGCAAATCTCACATTGAAAGTCTGTTAAAACAGGTTACCGAAATCAGACTGCGGTACGAAGAGGAAACAAGGCGTACGGGTGAAAACTGGAATGTGTTTTACGCGATAGGCAAAACCTCGTATGAAAGAGAACTGCTGCATTCTTATTTTATTTCCGTCTTGCTGAATCCGAAATATCCCGACGGAAAGGGCAGCATATTTTTGAAATTTTTTTTAGAAACCTTGGCGGAAGCGTGCGAAGACCAGTTGGATATTTCCGTGTTTTGTACGGGGAATGTTAAAATTATCACGGAAAAAAATATCGGCCCGATCACAAAAGACTACGAAAGCGGCGGCCGTATAGACATCTTTATAGAAAACGGCCGACAACAAATCGTTATAGAAAACAAAATATACGCTAAGGAACAGCAAAACCAGTTATATCGGTATCATAAAAAATATCCGAACGCCATACTGTTTTATCTAACCTTAAATGGCAAAGAAGCCACCAAAACGGGGCTGAAAGATTTACAGCCAGGCCAATATATCTGCATCTCTTACAGATACCATATTTTAAAGTGGTTGGAGAAATGCCAACAAGTAACCGCCGGACGGTCGGAATTTCAACTGCTTGATGCGGCAATCCGGCAGTATATGGGATTAATCAGCGATTTAACGGGACAAGGGAGAATACCGAAAATGACAAAAGAAATAGTGGACGTGTTAAGCCAAAACAAAGAAAGCATAGAAAGTGCATACAATATACATAGCAGTTATGTGCAGGCGCAAAATAGAATCGTTGCAGATAGGTTTCTCCGTCCGATTGAAACTTTTGTAAAGAATAAGTATGGGCAGAATATTGAGTTAAAAACAAAGCGTGATGACAGCGGCGTTATTGTTGAATTTTATTTACTTGTGCCGGATTGGAAAAATATAATAATACGGTTTGACAACGAACACATTAAAATTGACAACGAAACGGTTCTGGGCATTTACGGTTTCGGGTTTAAGCAGGAAAAAATGGGCGATTTGGAAGCAAATAAAAAAATATCCGTTGCTGCCGCCCATCTGGAACCGGAAACGCAAACCCTTTGGTGGCCGTTTATAAACCGCATAGACGACTATCCTTTTTGGGAAAGGGATACGATAAACTCTTTGTTTGATAATGCGGACACCGTCATACAGTATTATCAAGCAAAAATTATTCAACTGTTTGCGCTTGCGGAAAAGCTGAAATCAAACGGAGTAGAATTGTAAAGCTGTAACGAGCCGACTTTTTTAGCTGCGTTTGGGTGTGGTACAAATTGTCCGACATTCTGTTGTCGCTTCTTGGTTTTATAATTTAAGATAAGCAAACAAATTTATCAATAAAAGGGTAATGAGATGACAAAGAACAAAATGACAAGGGAACAAGTGGCTGGTGCCGCGGGCCTGATTCATAAAGAATTGGCGGCGCTGGCACTCTCCGCAGGTAACAGTACTCAAGAAATGCTTTACCGGTATTTACAGGATCGGTTTTTGTACTTGCTGTCGCACTCCGCGTATAAAGATAAATTTACGTTAAAAGACTATTCGCGGCCTGAACCGGAGGCAAACCTCCGTACTCGTGCGGCAGAACTTCATTTTCAAAAGGCAAAGCTGCAAATCACGCCGGATACACGCTTGGAAGAAATCCGGCGGGCGATGCCGGATTTACGGCTGAAGGAGCTGACGCGTTTGCATTTGCCCGAGATAAACCAAGAAATGGATATCGGTTGGATAAAATACGCATTTACGGAAATTTGTGACGGGATTATTTTCGATAAGACTTCTGTAACGGTCTCCTATGCGGACGGAGGGGAAAATCAAGACCGCGTGCAAATTTTTCTGACAGCGGCTTTAGGGGCGTCTGCGGTCAAAATGCGTTTTTTTGTAGATTTTGAAAATTTTACTTTGCCAAAAGAAAAACGCCGGTTCTTGCCCGTATTGAAGTTTTTTTCTCTTGTACATACGCCCTCCGCTTTGACAGCTCCCGCCCGTTTGCAAACTTACAGTGCGGAAAAGGTGGCTGCCGAAAAAATTTGTGCAATCAAAGCGGCTCCTGCGTCGGCGGTAAATATGTGGGATTGTTACGAGCTTTATTTAGCGGCGACAAAACGCCCATTGGATAGGGATACCCTTAAAGACGGCCTGCGGGAATTGTTTGGAGGGAGAGAAGGCGTTTATTTGGCGGATTGGTTTTTGTTTAATAAAGAAAATCTCCCACATCAACAACTGCGGTGGGAAGCGTTTTTAAACGCTAACGGGCTGACGGACACTGGAATAAAAGATTTTGAAATGGTGTGGGCGCGTATTGCGTCCGCTCTGTGTATGTGTTGATAGCCCTTTTGCCCGGTTATGGACGGCGGAAAAGTAGAAGAGAGTTGGAAGCTCGTTGCCTCGTAAACTATTTATGTAAACGTTTAACAAAGAAAACGTGTATGAGGAGCGTAAAAAAACCGGCGGAAGCAATATGCAGTAAAATCCCCGCGGCGGCGGATGGAGCGGGAGAGGAAAAAGTTGCCAAAAAGAATAATTTTTTCCACAGGCCGATCGTAAAGCAAGCATACAGTCCGCCCGCAAACCAGACGGCGCAGCACGCGCGGCGCAGAAAAACGCGCTTTGCCGGCCGGACGGGGGGAAGGTGGAACCCGACGTGCGCTCCCGTTAATACAAGGCCCCAGTAGGCAGCGCAAAGGTGTATTTTTCGCCACAGAAGCGAACCGTTTAAATCCAAAAATCCGAATACGTGCTGGGAAATCATTACGCCGGAAACGGCCGTCAGCACGAAGGCCGACAGGAGCAGCAAATTTACGGTTGCCCATATCAAACGGCGCGCGTTATACGGCCCGCAGAAGAGGGAAACATACCAACGGACATTCAGCGTGTTGTGCAAGAGGAGAAGAATAAACAAAGCAATGCCCATCCGCTCGTGGCGCAGGACGCCCGTCCACGGTACGGCAAACATCAATAAAAGGAGGACGCTCATCAGCGCATCCGCGAAAATCCGGCCCGTTCGTTTCCAGCGCATATCCGTCCTCCTTAAACCAAGTTTTCTTTACTATACTATTTAGCGGCGCCCAGTTGGGCCAGCCACGCGGCGAGCGTCTTTTCGTTTGCGCCGGCAGAGCGGCCGGGGAACGTCATCGCGGTGCCGAAAGTTACGCCAGCAAGTTGTTTCTTCATATCGCGTTCGCAGTTTTGCATACCGCCGCCCCCGTGCGTGAAGAACGGCACAACGGTTTTACCCTTGAAATCGTATGCGGCCAAAAAGGCGGCAACCGCCGGAGCATAGGTGCCCCACCAGTTGGGCGAGCCGACAAAAACCATATCGTAATCTTCCCAGTTTTCCGGTTTGGACGTGAGTTCCGGTTTGAAGCCGGCCTGAATTTCTTTTTTCGCTTGCGAGGTCATCGCGTTATACGCTTCGGGATATTGGTGTGAAGTGGTAATTTCAAACAGCGTTCCTCCCGCGGCTTGGGCGATTTGCTTGGCGACGGCCTCGGTGTTGCCGGAATACGAATAATACACCACCAGCACTTTTTTGGGCTTTTGCGCTGTGGGCGTTTGTCCGGTTGCGGAGCCCGTGTCCGCGGCGTTGGTGCAAGCGGCCATAGAGCACGTCATCAAAGTTGTAAACAGCAGATTTGTGGTTGTTTTCATAATTTCTCCTTTCAACGAAAACGGATTTAACCCTCTTTTAACAGTTTTTTCTCGCACGATACGATTTTTTCTTCGTACACTTCAATTTTATAGTTAAGGCGTTTAAGCACTTGCTGCATGCCGGCAATGCGCGCGGCCAGTGCGTCGCGTTCCTGTATTAACAGGTTTTTGCGTTTTTGCAGGGTGCGGTTGCCGCGGCGGAACAGCGCCACATATTCAATCAGCGTTTCAATAGACAGCCCCGCCCCGCGCATACATTTGATAAATTCCACCCAGCCGCAGTCTTGCGGCGTGTAATCCCGTATGCCGCTTTCTTTTCGGTGTACGGGGGGAATTAAGCCCACTTTTTCATAATAGCGAAGGGTATCGGCAGGCAGGCCGTACTTTTCGCTTACTTCGGAAATGGTCATAGAAACCTCCTGAAAATATTATAAAGTCTGGAGTTTGCTCCAAGTCAAGCGGAATTTGCAAAAAACCCTTCTCCTGTATTCCGGAAGAAGGGGAAGATTACTTTTCGGTTATGTTATTTTTTAAGAGCAATCAGCCCGCACGTAAGAGAGAGCAGGGCGCAGACGGTAAACGTGATACCCGTAGGCAGTAAAATATCGCCAAGGCCTACCAACGGGGATGCAAGTCCGCCAAACAGAAAACACACCGCTCCGAACAGGGCCGACGCCGTTCCGGCGCGCGAGCGTTCGGCGTTCATCGCAAGAGTCGTGGCGGCGGTAAACGTAAGGCCCATCGCAAGCAGCATAATAAAAAGCAGGCTTTCAAATAATACGATGGACGCCCCGCTTTGCAACGCGCACAAAACCGCCACGCTGCATACCAACATTCCGATACAGCTGGTTAAAATACACGTTTCCAAGCGTTTAAATTTAACGGAACTTGCCGCACCCGTACCGATGGCTACTGCGTTTGCGGCAAAAAATAGGCTGAATGCAAACGGGCTAAACCCGTAATGTTGTTGGATGATAAACGGCGACGCGGCGATATACGCAAATAAAAGCGCTTGTGCAAAGCCCATTTGGAGCGTATAAAAGAGGTAGCGGCGGTTGGAAAACAGCGGTTTAAAGAGGGCGAGGGATTTCATTAATTTTTGTTTTGTCCGCCGTTTGGCGGAAAGCGATTCTTTAAAATGCAGGCACGACGCTAGTACGGCTATTCCCAACACGAACAAAACGCCGAATACTCCCCGCCACGAGGTTACTTTCAGCACGCTTCCGCCAATAACGGGCGCGGCTACAGGAGCAATTCCGTTGATGGCGCCCACCACGGCAAGTGCGGTAGCCAAGTTACGCCCTTTAAATTTATCCGTGGCGATGGAGCGGGAAATGACGATTCCGCCCGCCGCCGCCATTCCCTGCACGAGGCGCATCAAGATAAACAGCCGGATATTCGGCGCAAAAATACATCCCGCCGTTGCCAACAGGTACAACGCCATAGACGTCAAAAGCGGTGGGCGGCGGCCGTATTTATCACTTAATGGACCGAAAACGATTTGGCCTACTGCCAACCCCAACATCGAAAACGTCAGTCCCAGCTGTACCATAGATACGCTGACGCCGAAGTACTGCGTCATAGCGGGGAGACTGGGCAGGTACATATCCGTTACAAACGGCGCAAACGCCGTCAGCATACCCAGAAAGATAAATAAAAAAAAGGCCGAATTGCGCCTTTTAGTGGAGGATCCCTGCCAGGTTTTTTGTGGTTGTTTCATATAAAAATTATATCTTTTTTGAAGGAACCTCCGCCAACGGGGCAAAAAGACCTATTTGCGGTTTGGGTCCAAGTATCCGTGCGGGCGGATTTGGTAAAAAAGTAAAATATAAATAATGAAAAATCTTATGTTTTGGATTACTGTGCCGGTGTTTTTTTGCGGGATATTCGTGCCCGCGCCTGTCTTTGCACAGAGGAAAAATCCAATAAAAATTTGGCAGCAGACCCAAAAAGCCATTTCCGCGCTGGAAAGTAAAACGTTCCAACAGCTCAACCGGACCACTTTTTCCTCGGCTGCGTTTCAGGCGGAGAGGGCCGGAAGAGCCGCTTCTTTTCAACGGAATGTTTCGGCACGGCCGGTTCCGTCCGAGCCGCCGCACCTGCCGAAAGTTTCTTCCGGCAGGGAGTTTGCTTCTCCTGTTACGCTTTCCGTTACCGATACGCCTCCCGCCACACCGGTCGTTTTTCCTGGTAAATCTGTAGTTGACGCCGTAATTTTTGATTTGGACGGAACCCTTTTAAATTCTCTTTCCGCTTGGGAACATTCTGGCACGAATTTTTTACGCACGCAAGGCATTACGCCGCCGGAAGGGTTAGATGAACAGTTGGCCACGATGTCGCTGATGGACGGGGCCCGCCTGTTGAAAGAAAAGTTTGCCTTGCCGCAGGAGCCGGAAGAAATTTTGCGTCTTACGCTGGAACCCATCCGCCGTCATTATTTTGAGGATATTCCCGCCAAGAACGGGGTGCCTGAGCTTCTTTATATTTTAAAAGCGCAAGGGATCAAGTTGTGTGTGGCCACCGCATCGGACCGAGAACTGGCCGAAGCGGCGCTGTCTCGTTTAGGACTGTTGGATTTGTTTGATTTTGTGCTTACCTGCGACGAGGTGGGCCTGGGAAAACGAAGCTCGCTGATTTATGAGGACGCTCTTTACCAACTGGGGACGTCTAAATCCCGCACCCTGGTGGTGGAGGACGCCCGTTATGCGTTGGAAACCGCTAAGAGAGCCGGCTTTTTAACAGCGGGTGTAGCCGATCCGCACACGCCGGAAGCGGATGCACAAAAAATCCGCGCGCAGGCGGACTATTACATTGAGTATTTTATAGGCGGCGTATTTAAAAAATAAGGTTTTAAGGTGCCCTTTAGCCCCCGTTTCTGAGGAAGCGGGGGTTTTTTTCCAACTAACCTTTTTTTATCTTTGCGGAAAAAATATAAAACGGGTATAGTAAAAGAGTAGGCCTACTAAAATCAGGAGGGTAATAAGTTATGTGGGAAAAAGACATTAACATTAACGAAGTACGCGAAATCCGCAGCCGCACGACCGTTTATTTCGGCGTGGGGGCGATTGCCAAAATCGCGGATATTTGCCAAGATTTAAAAGCCAAAGGATTAGATAAAATTATCGTAATGACGGGCCGCGGCGCATACAAAAAAACGGGCGCGTGGGATTACGTTACCAAAGCGTTTGATGAAAACGGCATTTCGTACGTTCATTACGACAAAGTAACCCCGAACCCGAACACCCACCACGTCAACGAAGCCGCCAAAATGGCCGCCGAGTTCGGCGCCAAAGCGATGCTTGCCATCGGCGGCGGTTCCGCCATTGACGCGGGCAAAAGCGTGGCGATTTTGATGAAAAACCCCGGTAAAACCGCCGAAGATTTGTACGAGTTTAAATTTACGCCCGCCGAAGCCGCGCCGATTATCGCCATTAACTTGACGCACGGCACCGGTTCCGAAGCCAACCGCTTTGCGGTGGTAACGATTGAAGAAAAAGATTTCAAACCCGCCATCGCGTACGACTGCATTTACCCGATGTATTCTATTGACGACCCTGCTTTGATGACGGGCCTGTCCGAAAATCAGACGCGCTATGTGTCTATTGATGCGGTCAACCATGTGGTGGAAGCATCCACTACCAAGGTCGCTTCGCCGTATGCGATTGATTTGGGGATTTCCGTCGTCAAACTGGTGGCCGAATACCTGCCCGTTGCGCTGAAAGACCCGAAAAATTTGGAAGCGCGTTACTTCCTCGCGTATGCGGCTTTGATTGCCGGCATCAGCTTTGACAACGGCCTGCTGCACTACACGCACGCGCTTGAACACCCGCTTTCCGGCGTGAACCCGAATTTGACGCACGGTTTGGGTTTGGCGATGCTGCTGCCTGCCGTCATCAAAAACATTTATAAAGCTAAACCCGCCACACTGGCCGACGTGCTCGCGCCGATTGTGCCCGGGCTGAAAGGCTGCGCCTGTGAGGCCGATCAAGTGGCCGAAGGGGTAGAAAAATGGCTGTTCTCCGTGGGCTCTACGCATAAACTGGAGGACGAAGGTTTTAAAGCGTCCGACGTGGATAAGCTGGTGGAACTGGCGTTTAATACGCCGTCTTTGGGCGGGCTGTTGTCCATTGCGCCGACCGAAGCCACCAAGGATGCCGTCCGCGCGATTTACACCGAATCGCTCAAACCGTATACCAAATAAGCTGTTTTGACGTAGAAAAAGCCCCGTCTCGCGGCGGGGCTTTTTGCGTGCATAACTGGCGCTTTTATATTTTCCAATTTGCCAACACAGTTTGACAAAACAATTATTATAATTCTATAATTCCAGTATAATAGAATTATAAAAGGGGATAAATATGAAAATAGAAAAGTATGTAACGGTTTTTGAAGCGTTGGCGCAGGCCTCCCGTTTAAAAATTTTTCGTTTGTTGGTTAAGGCGGGAGGAAACGGTATTTGTCCGTGCGTGCTGGCCGAACGGTTAAAAATGCCGCGTAATACGCTGTCTTTTCATTTGGCGTTGCTGACGCAGGCGGGGTTGTGCCGTTCGGAACGAAAAGGAAAAAATTTATTCTATCGGGCGCAGTGCGGAGCGGTGTCGGCCGCGGCGGAATTTTTGTTAAAAGACTGCTGTGGGTGCAATAGACCGAAGGAGAAACAAAATGTTTGATATGTTTACCCGCTTCGCCGATTGGGGCGTTAATGGGTTGGGGTTATCAAAAACAACTGCTTTCGGCGCAGCCGTACATTTCTTTTTGGAAGATTTTACAAAAATCATTGTCCTTATTTATGTGCTGATTTTTACGGTTTCGTTATTCCGCTCTCAGTTGTCGGCGGAGAAGGTGAAAGCGTATTTAAGCGGAAAAAGCCGTTGGTACGGATATGTGCTGGCTGTTGTACTGGGGATTGTAACTCCTTTTTGTTCTTGTTCGTCTATTCCTCTGTTTATCGGGTTTATGGCGGCGGGTATTCCCTTTGGCGTGACGATGGCTTTTTTGATTTCTTCGCCGCTGGTGAGCGAAATTGCCGCCGTATTATTAGTCGGCACGCCGGAGGCGGGGTGGTTGGCTGCGGGGATATATGTGCTGTCCGGGTGTTTAATTTCCGTACTGGGCGGTTATTTGTGTGACCGGTTTCTGTTGGTCCGGTGGATTCAGCCGGATTCTTTCCTGCCGGAGAAAAAATCCTCGCCCTGTTGCTGTTGTTGCGGAAAAGGGCGTAAAAGCCGGATATTTCGGATAAAAGAGTTATTAAAATATGCGCACTCCTACGCTTGGAATACGCTTTGTGAACTGTTTTGGTATATTTTAGCGGGGTTGTTGGTGGGGGCTTTTATTCACGGTTATATTCCGCAGACGTTTTTTGCCGACTGGTTGGGCCGCAGAAACTGGTATGCGGTGCCTTTGGCTTCTGTAGCGGGAGCGCCTTTGTATGCCAGCCACGCAGGAGTAATTCCGGTCATCCAATCGTTACTGGGCAAAGGGGTTCCGTTGGGGACGGCGCTCGTCTTATTGATGAGCATAACGGCCCTTTCATTTCCGGAAATGATTATGCTCAACCGTGTATTAAAATGGAAACTAATCGGTTGCTTCTGCGCGTTTTTAATTATTTCTTTTATCATAACAGGTTATTTGCTAAATATGTTCATTTAAATTACCCCCGCTTTTCGGCGGGGCTTTTTGTTATACTGTAACTATGGAAAAAATAATTTTAACGGGGATTTTTGTTCTGCTTGCCGTATCGTTTGCGTGGGGGGGCGTGTCGTTGTACCGTCGGGCGCAAAAACGCGGGGAAAGAGCGGGCTGTGCGTGTTTATTGTATTTTTTATCATCGTTTGTCTGCGGTATTTTTGCGTTTCAACAATTGCCGGTGGAAACGATGAGTGCTTTGGTTGCCGCGTTAGGCGGATTTGCCTTTTGGAGAGATTACCGCTTTTTTAAACGCGCAATTATCGTGTGCGGCGTGGTAAGGAAATTCGTGCCCCGCAGAGTATACAGATACTTAGGTACTCGCGCAGTAGTCTATCTTCCCGTTGTCCGGTTTGAATTTGACGGACAGGTCCGCCAGGTAACGGGAACGGTTTATTCCCGTTTCAAACCTAAAATAGGAAAGCCGATGAAGGTAGGCGTGAACCCGCAGAATATAAAGGACGTGCGGATATATCAAAAATCCAGCCTGATCCTTACCGGCACAATAGCCATTTTGGGAACAATTTTTTTGATTCGTATGGTATATTCACGCCTGGCCGGAATATAAAAATAATGCAGGGAGTAAAATGGGTACTATGGATACATTTACAATTTTATTTGCAACGGTTGTTATTATTTTTGTGGCTGCACCATTGGTGGTGTGCGGTGTGTTTCTGCCTCGTTATATGAGGAAGATGCGTGAAGGAAGGATGGATACCTTGTATACGAGTGGTGACAAAGTGTTTATCTTGGCGCTTGCTGTTGCAGTTTGCTGGCTGTATAAGCATTTTCCCCAGGAGACGATCGGCCTTTGTTGTGCTGTTTTTGGTGGTTATTACTTGTGGGAGGGGTACCGGTTTTTTACCCGCGCGGTTATGGCGGACGGCGTGATAACGGCTTATACAAGGAGCGAGAGCCTGTTTAACTTTAGAAAAATGTATATACCCATTGTACAAGTTGTATTTAAGGGGCAAGTCCTTAAAACAGAGGTATGGAGAGGGATGCACTACTACACAAAGCCTAAAATAGGAAAAACGGTAAAGGTGGGTATAGACCCCGATTTTTGCCCAACACCCCGGGAAAACATGGGACCGTTGGAAAAAGTAAAAATTATGAGATCTGTACGGATATACGACATATCCCAAAGGATAATCTTTTTGTTCTTCTATGTAGCGGGAATGGCTGTATTGTTAAGCGCTATTTAGCGGCCCTTGGCTGCATCTCCCGCGTTTTAATTGGAGCATTTTATGCCGGAACGCGGTTGCCGCGGACGTATTCAAAGAATTGTTTTACGCGCGCATCGCACAATACGTCGCGTACCATAATATCTTTTTTGAGGTGTACGCCGGAGAGCGTGCGGCAGCGGCTCAGCGCCACATACGTCTGCCCCGTAGCGAACGCGCCACGGCCGATATCCAAATAAATGTTGTCAAACGTCAGCCCCTGCGATTTGTGAATTGTAATCGCCCACGCCAGTTTCAGCGGATATTGTTTAAAAAATCCTTTTACGTTCGGTTCCAGTTTTTGCGTCAGCGGATTAAATTCGTATTTGACGTCCTCCCACACGTGCGGTTCCACCTGATAGACGCGGCCTTTTAATTCCACTTTAATAAAATCCGGCCCCAAGTCGTACACGGTGCCGATGTCCCCGTTTACCCAGTCGTTGTCGTTGACAAGCATCATAATCTTTGCGCCTTTTTTGAGTTTTAATACCTGTTCGGCGGGGGGCGTTTTCTTTTGAAAAGACTCATCCGCCGCGGCGTTATATGTAAATTCTTCGCCGGAGAGCATAGACAAATAATGCAAATTCCGCCAAGCGGCTTCGCGGTTGGTGGGGGATAAAATAATGCAGTTTTCAAAATTTTCGGGCAGCTCAAACGTTTTGTGCGTGTTGAGCAGCGCGTCCAGTTCCGGCTGGGTCACGCGGCCTTCGCGGATGAGGTTTAACAGGCGCGCAAACTCCGGATCCGCTTTTTGGCGGAAGATACGTTTAAGTTCAAATACTTCTGTCGGCAGGCGGCGCAGGACGTGCGCTTCAAAAAAGTACGGGCTGGGATAAATTTGCCGGAAATAATCAAACAGTCCGCCGGAAGCCTGCTCTTCCACGGGCGGAAGTTGAAATAAATCGCCGAACAGCACGATTTTTTTGCCGCCGAACGGTTCGTCCGAATGGGTGGAGATTTGGAGAATATGGTCTATCGCATCTAAAAGGTCGGCGCGGAGCATAGACGCTTCGTCAATAATAATGGTATCCACCGTGTCCACCGTTTTGCGCGGGAGACGTTTTAAATTGGCCTTGTCCAACAGATTGCCCGGCTTTAAATGAAAAAATGAATGTACGGTCTGGCCGCGCACATTGACGGCCGCCAGCCCCGTGGTAGCCAATACGACGGTATTTTGCGCCGAATGTTCGGCAAAATACCTAAGGAGCGTGGTTTTCCCCGTGCCCGCGCGGCCCGTGATAAAAATGAGCGGTTTAACCGGCGGCTGCGCCTCCAGTAAGGCTAGCGCGTCTTTAAATTCATCCGTTAAAATAATGGGGGATTCGTTAGCGGACATACTTTATTATAGCAATTCGGGAATAATCTTTTTAGTTGAGCGGTGCGTTTAATTTTCTCTATAATATACCTATGGAATACTCGGTACTTGTTGCGTTGTTTTTAAGTTTTTTGGCCGGAGCCGCCACTTCCGTGGGCGGACTCCTTGCGTTTGTCATCAAAAAGGAAAACCTGTCCGCCCTTTCGCTGGGGCTTGGGTTTTCGGCAGGCGTGATGATTTACGTATCGTTTATGGAAATTCTGCCGCAGGCCTCGGAGTCGTTGTCGTCCGCGTACGGCGGCAAGACGGGCGAGTGGATCAGCACGGGGATTTTTTTCGGCGGGATTGTGCTGGCGTGGCTGATTGATACGCTGCTGCCGTCACATCACGTGGAAGAACATACCCTGGATCAGTCTGCCAAGTTAAAACATTTGGGTTTGTTTACCGCGCTGGCGCTGGCCGTTCACAATTTTCCCGAAGGGCTTGCCACATTTATGGCGTCTATGAAAGACGCCACCCTCGGCGTATCTATCGCCGCGGCGGTGGCGATTCACAACATTCCGGAAGGGGTGGCCGTCGCGTTGCCCGTTTATCACTCTACAGGCTCGCGTTCCAAGGCGTTTTGGTACAGCGCGCTTTCCGGTATGGCCGAGCCCGTAGGGGCGCTGTTGGGTTTTTTGCTGCTGCGGTCGTTACTTGGGGAACGGGCGTTTGGCGTAATGTTTGCCTTAATTGCGGGGATTATGATTTACATCTCTTTAGACGAACTGCTTCCCACGGCACACGAGTACGGCGAGGGACATAAAGTTATTTGGGGCGTTTTGGGCGGGATGATGATTATGGCTCTTTCGCTCTTGTTATTCTAAATAAAAAGCTCCCAAATGCGGGAGCTTTTTAGATCTCAAAAAATCAGCGGCGCAAGCCAGAAGGAAATAATCATACCCAGCGAATAACTGGTTACGTTCATCACTATACTGAGCACCAGTGCGTCTTTTATGGGCATTTTACGCGGATTCATTAAGCGTATAATTACCGCTTCCGCAAGCAGGCAGAACAGCCACAAGAGCGCCGTTTCTTTTACAAATTGTACAAAAAGCAGCCATGCTGCCGCAGTAGACAATACATTGCTAATCGCTACGCTGTACAAAATTGTAAACGGTTTTTGTGTGTACATCAAATACGCCAGCGCGGCCAGTATTTCAAGCAGTAAAATAATGACGAGCGATACCCAGGCGTCTGTACGCGCCCAAGCAGGTGTTTCGGACAGGACTTCCGCCGGTTCCACCGTTAATGAATCATTATTGATATATACATTGAAGCGGGAACGCAGCGAATCAGGCGCGGGGAAAATGTTACTTTCACGTTTCGTGCCGTCCGCAAATGCGATAATCAATTTCTGAAAATTATCGTATTCATACGCCACGGAAGTGCACGCTCCCGCCCCGCAGTACAGTTTTTGAATCCCGTAATGCCCCAGCGGCGCGCTTTGGATGCATTGGTTGTCGGCACATTGGATTTGCTCGCTGTGCAGCGGGTCAATCAGCGGTTTTGCTTGCGTATTATAAATAAAGGAAAATTCCATTTCCGGTTTAGGCGATACATTGGCCCACAGCGGGGGGAAAGCACAGAACAGTAATATAAAAGCCAATAATTTTTTCATTTTTTTACCCGATAGTCTTTATTTTGTATTATAACATTAATACCAGTAGAGGGGGAACGGAAATGTTTTTGACCAAAACGCAAAATGAAAAATATGCCGATGTAATGATTTGGGCCCTGCAAACGGCCCGCCGCAACGGAAAATTTAAAAAGTACGATTCCGTTTTACTGCGTACGGATATGGCCGCCTTGCCTTTGGCGGAAGCTATTTATAAAAAATTAATCGCTGCGCGGTTTAACGTCATCACCCGCATTAACGCGCCGGAGGCGTTTTCCAAGGCGTTTTATACAAGCGCGGACGACAAACAATTATCGTTTATCGCATCGGGCGAAAAAGAATTTCAAGGCGGTATCAACGGACTGATTTCGCTGCGTGCGCCGGAAGATTTGACGCATTTAAAAGACGTGAGTCCCGCCCGTATTGCCAAAAGCGCGGTGGCGCATAAACCCTTACGTGAAATTTTGGACGTACGCGAACAGCAGGGGCTTTTTTCTTGGACGCTGTGCAACTATCCTACGGAAGAACTTGCCAAGCGCGCGGGGTTGACCGCCAAAGAGTACGCCGGCCAAATCGCACGGGCGTGCTTTTTAAATGAAAAAGATCCCGTTAAAACATGGAAAGAAGTTACCAAACAAATTACCGAAATCGGCAAGTGGCTGTCCTCGCTGCCGGTTGAAACGCTGCGCGTGGAGTCGGCGCATATGGATTTGGAAGTATTATTGGGCGAAAAACGCAAATTTATTGCAGGGGGCGGGTGCAATGTACCGTCTTTTGAAATTTTTACCTCGCCCGACTGGCGCGGTACGCGCGGCGTGTATTTTGCCGACTTGTCGTCCTACCGCAGCGGCAATTATGTTCGCGGCGTAAAGCTGGAATTTAAAAACGGCCGCGCCGTTAAGGCGGACGCCGAACAGGGCGGCGAGTTCGTACGCAAAATGTTGGCGATGGACCGCGGAGCGGCGCAAATCGGCGAGTTTTCGCTGACAGACCGCCGGTTTTCCAAAATCACCAAATTTATGGCCGATATTCTGTACGATGAAAATTTCGGCGGCAAATACGGCAACTGCCACGTAGCCGTGGGCGCAAGTTACGCCGATACATTTGCCGGCCCGCAAAACGAGTTGGACAAAAAACTCAAAGAAAAACTCGGTTTTAACGATTCTTCCCTGCACTGGGATTTAATTAATACCGAGGATAAAACCGTTACCGCACGCTTAAAAGACGGATCGGCTTGCGTGGTATACGAAAAGGGCCAATTTAAATACTAGGTCCCAGAAGGGGCCCAAACGGCCATAGGTCTTTAGACCCTTGTTATAGACGGCTTGATTTCTTACACTAAATATAGAAGCAAATAATTTTTGTAAAACACAAGGAGATGAGTATGAGAAAACTATTTGTGATGTTACTGGCCTTGACAGTGTTGGGATTGCCGGCTTTTGCCCAAACATCGGCTGTTGGCAAGGATTCTGTGAATACCGCGTATAGAAAAGTGGCACAGGCCGTGTTTGATTCCCAAGACGAAATTGCTAAAGGAAAAGAGGCTGTATTAAACAGTTTAAAATACTTCCGTAAAGTTACGGAAGAAAGCGAAGAGTTTAACGGTTCTTATTCCCTGCAGAATATGCTGTCTTTAATGGATAATTATTTGGATTTGTACAGTAAATCTCAGGCGGCGGCGCTGTCCTTGAATGAAGAAATTAACAAGCCCATTAAAGCGGGGTGGGGCAGCACAGTAACTATTCCTCAGTTGATTAGAGATAACATTCAGCACGTGTTTGCCGGTTCTTCTACGGCAGAGGACTTTGGCTATTTTGAAGAATTATTGGGGCAAAAAGCGGCTTCTCAAGCGGAAAAACAGCTGAGTAAGAATCAGGCGTTCGTGTTAGAAAGCCTGAAATATTTCCGCAAAGTTACGGAAGAAAGAAAAGAATTTAACGGTTCTTTTACGCTGCAGAATATGATGGATTTAATGGACAATTATTTGGCCCTGTATCAAAAATCCGAATCGGAGGCGTTAGCCTTGAATAAAGAAATTAACAAGCCGATTAAAGCGGGTTGGGGCCAAACGGTTACTATCCCTCAGTTGATTAGAGATAACATTCAGCACGTGTTTGCCGGATCTTCTACGGCGCAGGATTTGGAATTCTTTGCCGACTTGTTGGTCAAGGATGTAAAATAGGTCAGTATTGAAACAGTCTCTTGTGATTCCTGTCAACCAAAACCGGACGGGCTGAGATTAAAAATAAAAGCCGTTGATTAGAAATAGTTTTATAATGCAAAGCCGCTTGGTGTTTTAAACCAAGCGGCTTTTTGTAGATTGTGAAAACTCCCAGTGGGGCCGTACGCTGCGCGCCGTACCCTGCAGTCTGTCAGACATTTCAGGATGACCTTTTTAATAGGAGAAACGACAATAAAACGTTTATTTGCCGTCATTCTGAATTTATTTCAGAATCCAGTCGTTCATAAAACAAAGCCGTATGTATGGACCCTGAAACGGCGGCCCGCAGGGTTCGGGAATCTGTCGTTATGAAAGAGGAGAAGATCCCCGACAAAAAACCTCGGGGATGACATCTTTTTATTGGCCCCGAACGCCACGTTCCGCCCCTCTTTGGGGATGACAGTATAATGGAAAAATCTGTGGAAAACGCGGATTTGATATAGAAAAAGCCCTGTATTTAACAGGGCTTTTTCATTCGTTTGAAATAGCAACTAAATTTCTTTATGCAGCACTTTGAGCGTTGCCTTTTCTTTGGCAACGGGCAGACATTCCTGTACGCGGTAGTTTTTGCCGTTTAAGCGTTGGGTAATGACAGAAATGTCCGCGTCCGTTAACACTTCTTTATCGTAGGTGGTGCGAAATTCGTATTCTAACCCACTTTGACGGATGAGATCGATAGACTGTTTCAATACTTCCGGATTAAAATCTACGCCGGTAATCAGCGCATATTTTTCCAGCGGCGCCTTAATGTCCATTGCAATATAATCCAGTAATTTGGCATCTAAAAGCTGCCGCAGCATTTCCGGACGGGTGCCGTTGGTGTCCAGCTTGGTGGCATAACCCATTGCTTTTAAATCAGTTAGGAATTGGGGTAAGTCTTCATGCAGGGTAGGTTCCCCGCCGGATACAACAACGCCTTCCAAGGTGCCTTGGCGGCGTTTTAAAAAGGAATAGATTTCTTCTTTGGCAACGGGTTCGGCGAACATATGCGGATAAACCAGTTCCGGATTGTGGCAGTAGCGGCAGCGGAAGTTGCACCCTTGGGTAAACACCACTGCGGCCGGCCGGCCCGGAAAGTCTATTAACGTGAATTTAATCAGTCCGCCTATTTTCATCCGAACACCGTTGCGATAGAGTATAAGCTTATTTGTCGCTGGCGCATTCGCAGCCGCAGCCGCAGGAGCCGACGGTCATCGTTTTACGCATCGCAAATTCTTCTTTTTTGCCTTTGTTCCAGTTCTGTACGGGGCGCAGGTAACCAACTACGCGGGAGTATACTTCGCATTTGGAACCGTGCGTTTCGTTCATTTCCCGTTTGAGTTCGGAAATTTTGTTTTCAATGGCTTGTTTTTCTTGAGCGGTCATAAGGTTTCTCCTAATTGGTAATTTGTTAGGTTGAAAGTGTGCGGGCCCGTGAAAACCCGTACCTTTATTATGGCACTTTGCGGGTGCATATTCAACCTCTTTTTTTAGTTATTTTAACCGTTAAAAATAACCAAAAAAAGGTAATCAGGGAAGAACTATTTACTATAGAGCTGTTCTTCCAAAAGTTTTACTTTGTGTTCCAGTTCCTGCATCCGTTCGGCTTTGCATTTTGGGCATTCAAAATGTTCTCCTTCAATGTAGCCGCATTTGGGGCAGACGCTGAACGTGGGGGTGATGGAGAAGTACGGCAAGGTGTATTTCTCACATACGGTTTTGATGAATTTCTTCATCGCTTCCAGATTTTTAATCTTTTCGCCGGTAAAGATGTGCTGTACCGTTCCGCCGGTGTATTTGGACTGGATGGTGCTTTGCAAATCCAGCATTTCAAACACGTCGTCCGTGTAGTTTACGGGCAGCTGCGAAGAGTTGGTGTAGAAAGGCTGGTGGCCTTGTTTATACAATTCTTCGTTGGCGCAGATAATTTCGGGAAATCTTTCTTTGTCCAGCTTCGCCAAACGGTAAGAAGTGCCTTCGGCGGGCGTGGCTTCCAAGTTATAATTGTTGCCAGTTTCTTCCTGAAATTTAACGAGCGTTTCGCGCATAAATGTCAGCACTTTTTCGGCAAACGCTTTGCCTTTTTCGGTACCGATGTCCTCTCCGATCAGGTTGACGGCCGCTTCGTTAAGGCCGACAAGCCCGATAGTGGAGAAATGGTTTTTCCAGTATTCGTTAAAGCGCTGGCGCACGGAGCGCAGGTAGAAACTCATATACGGATACAGGTTTCCTTTGGTAAAGCGTTCAATCACTTTGCGCTTGATTTCCAAACTGCTCTTGGCCACTTCCATACGGTCTTTCAAGTTGGCGAAAAATTCATCTTCGGTTTTGGACAAATAGCCCAGGCGCGGCAAGTTAATGGTAACTACACCGATGGAACCCGTCAGGGGAGCGGAACCGAACAGGCCGCCGCCGCGTTTTCTCAGTTCGCGGTTGTCGATACGCAAACGGCAGCACATCGAGCGGGCGTCCTCGGGGTTCATATCGGAGTTGATAAAGTTGGCAAAGTACGGAATACCGTATTTGGCCGTCATTTCCCACAGCGGGGTAAGTTTGGGGTTGTCCCAGTCAAAATCTTTGGTAATGTTGTACGTCGGAATCGGAAACGTGAACACGCGGCCCTTGGCATCGCCCGCGAGCATTACTTCGCAGAATGCGCGGTTGAGCATATCCATTTCCGCTTGGAATTCGCCGTACGTTTTGTCCTGCAGTTTGCCGCCGATGATGACGGGCTGGTCTTTATAATAAGACGGCACAGTCAGGTCTAGCGTCAGGTTGGTAAACGGCGTTTGGAAACCCACGCGGGTGGGCACGTTTACATTAAATAAAAATTCCTGCAAGGCTTGTTTGACTTCATCATAAGTCAGCTGGTCGTAATAGATAAACGGAGCCAAAAGCGTATCGAAATTGCTAAACGCCTGCGCGCCGGCGCTTTCACCCTGGAGCGTATAGAAAAAGTTGACCACTTGCCCGAGTGCGGTGCGCAAGTGTTTGGCGGGTTTACTTTCCGCTTTGCCGACGACGCCCGTAAAACCGCTGAGGAGCAGATCCTGCAAATCCCAGCCTACGCAGTAAGCGCCCAACAAGCCTAAATCGTGCAGGTGAAAATCGCCTTCCGAGTGCATCCGTTTTACGTTGTCCGGATAAATTTTGTTCAGCCAGTATACTTTGCTGATTTCGGAAGAAATGTAATTGTTCAGCCCCTGAAGCGAATATCCCATATTGCTGTTTTCGTTTACCTGCCAGTCGATTTTTTGCAGGTACTGGTCCACCAAATCTACATTGAATTTGGAGGTAATTTCACGCATGCGGGCGTGCTGGTCGCGGTATAAGATGTAAGCTTTGGCCGTTTTGTGATAGTTGGAGGTTAGCAGTACGTCCTCTACAATGTCCTGCACGTTTTCCACATTGGGAACGGTGTCGGAGTAAAGCTGTTGGATAATGTTAATCGCGCGGATGGTCAGTTTTTTGGCGGTTTCCGCGTCAAATTCTCCGGTAGCTTCAGCGGCTTTGGCGATGGCTTTTGTAATTTTTTTGGAATCAAAACGTTGAGTGGTACCGTCTCTTTTGACGATATGGGTAATGACTTCAGAGTTTTCCATAATAAGTGTCCTGATAGAGATATTAGCCGCGGAAAAAATAAACGGCTTCTAAAATTTTGGCAAAATCCAACCTAAAATGCAAATCACGTCTAAGCGGGTGAATTTTGAAACGGCCGGATTTTTTATTCTTCGTCGGAAAAAGCAAGTTGTTTTGACATCCGGCGGGCGCACGCGGCGGCTTTTTCTTATTAGTAATTATTACTAATAACGTAAGGCGTGTCAACTGTTTTTTAGACCTATGAAAATAATGGTTAAAAAATAAGCGGTTTTTGGATAAAAAAATATTGTTGGCGTGTCCTGCAAATATTTCCGTTTGGGCCGGAAAAAATATTTTCCGACGGAAAACTTTCTTCTCCGCGTTCTAATCCTCTTTTTGGGGTTGACGGCGCGCGGGCAAACTGGTTTAATTAAAAAAAGCAGAAAAGGGGGCATTTATGGACTTTTACCAATGGTGTGTACTTGTTGCGGTGGTGACGTTTGTCGTTTTGGTCGTGTTTGCAGTGCGCGCGCTCTTGCAGATTACGCGCACGGCCGAAGCCGTGGAATATCTGGCGGTAACTACCGCAGAAAACGTGGAAAAAACAAAAGGCGCGTTTGCGCTGATTGAAAACGTATCCTCTTTGTTGGATTCTTCTTTTTATAAAGCAATGAAGCTGGGGATTGATTTGGTCCGGCGTATCCGCAAATAATGTTTTGGCCGGTTTTAAAAAAGCCCGCTTCCGGCGGGCTTTTTCGTTTTAACGGTTAAGCAGCCAAAATCCCATATTTAAATAAGCCGCATAAGCCAGCCAGAATCCGTACGGCAGAAGCAGTACCCCCGCCGCGCGGTTGGCGCGCCAAAAAGCGCGGGCGAGCCATATTCCTTGCAAAAGCATAGCCGCAAGCAGCAGTAAAGCTGGTCCCGTTAGGTGCAGCCCGAAGAACAGCGGAGTCCAACAGGCGTTTAACAATAATTGCATCCAAAACGGAAATAGTGCTTTTTGGGCGTTTTTTCCGCTTAAGTTTTTAAAAACCAGAAAGGCCGCTGTTCCCAACAGAATGTATAATATGGCCCAGGCAAAACCGAAAATTTCGTCCGGCGGCGTGAGCGGCGGGCGGTTTAATGTGTGATACCAATCCAAATTTTGCTGTACCGCGGCGGATCCCGTCAAGCTTGGCAGTTGGCAGATGGCCAGCCAAAAAAGTAAGATCAATATTGGTTTTAGTATTGTCATACAGACAGTATAACAGCCATTTTTCTCCGTCCAAACGGAAAAACGGGTTAGACGTTTAGTAGCGGCTCGGGCTTAAAAATGGTAAAATAATTTCAATCGTATTTCTATTTTAAATCCGAGGATTTTATGGACACCAAACTCATTACGGAAATTACCGGCTGGCTGAAAACCACCGACTTGGCCGAATTTTGCTACGAGAAAGACGGCGACTGTATTGAAGTAAAAACGAAAGAAGCGCTTCCGGAACCCGCCCATTTTGAATGTTCTTTAACGGCGGTAACGGCTCCCGCGGTCGGTATTTACCGCGCGGCGGACAAAGGCAAAAACCTGGTTTTAAAAGAAGGCCAGACCGTAAAAGAGGGCGACGCGCTCGGTTTGGTGGAAACCGTTTCCCAAAAACATAAAATTACCGCTCCTTTAAGCGGTAAACTCCGCGTGGTAACCGCGCAGGACGGCGCCCCTGTGGAATTTGGTTTGCCGCTTTTCTTTATCGAAAAATAGGAGCCGTCCATGTCCGCTGAAATCAAAATTACCCCTTTTAAAAAAGTTTTAATCGCCAACCGCGGCGAAATTGCGCTGCGCGTTATCCGCACGCTGAAAGAAATGGGCATTAAGTCCGTTGCTATTTATTCGGAAGCGGACCGCAGTTCGATGCACGTACGTATGGCTGACGAGGCCGTTTGCATCGGCGCCGCGCCGTCGCCGCTTAGCTATTTGAATATTGACGCCATCGTTACCGCCGGCAAAATTACCGGCGCGGACGCGGTGCACCCGGGCTACGGTTTCCTGTCCGAAAACGCGGACTTTGCCGAAGCCGTTACCAAGGCCGGTATGACGTTTATCGGGCCGACCGCCAAAGCCATTGAAATGCTGGGCGTCAAATCCACCGCGCGCGAAATCGCCGTCAAAGCCGGCGTGCCGATAACCCCCGGGTCCGACGGCGTAGTAGGCAAAAACTTCCGCGAAGTGGCCCGCAAAATCGGTTTCCCGATTATGATTAAAGCTTCTTTGGGCGGCGGCGGCAAAGGGATGCGCGCGTGCCTGAAAGAAGAAGATTTGGAACGTATGATGAAAACCGCGCAGGGCGAAGCCAAAGCCAACTTCGGCGATGACCGCGTGTATTTCGAAAAACTCGTTTTAAATCCGCGCCACATCGAAGTCCAAGTGGCGGGGGACAATTACGGCAACGTCGTGGCGTTTGCCGAGCGCGACTGCAGTATGCAGCGCCGCCACCAGAAACTGGTGGAAGAATCCCCGTCTCCGTTTGTGGACGAAAAAACGCGCGCCAAACTGCGCGAAGCCGCGTGCAAGCTCGTCAAAGCCGCCAAATACCGCGGCGTGGGTACGGTGGAATTTTTGATGGCGCAGAATAAAGAATTTTATTTTATGGAAGTCAACACGCGCCTTCAGGTGGAACATCCGGTAACGGAATCCGTCTGCGGACAGGACCTTGTTAAAATGCAAATCCAAATTGCGCAGGGCGAACCGCTTCACCTCACGCAAGAAGAAGCGGCCGTGATTAAATGCCACGCGATCGAGCACCGCATTAACGCCGAGGACAGCGAACGCAACTTTATGCCTTGCCCGGGGACCATTGAAGAATGGATTCCCGCCGGCGGGCTGGGCGTGCGCGTAGACAGCCATATGTACACGGGATATACAATCCCCAGCTATTACGACAGTTTAATCGCCAAACTGATTGTTACTGCGCCGGACCGTGCGCACTTGCTCGAGCGCAGCCGCCGCTGTTTGGGCGAATTTCAAATCGGCGGAGTCAAAACGACGATTCCGTTCCACCAAAAAATCGTCAATAACGAAGATTTTGTGGCGGGCAACATGGACACGGGCCTTATCGAACGCATGATGGCCGCGGAAAAGGAAGAGGCCGGTGAAAGCAAAAAATAAAATTCTGGGGCCGCGTTCGCTCAAGAAATTTGTGGACGAGCAGCGCGCCGCCGGAAAAAAAATCGTATTTACGAACGGGTGTTTTGATATTCTGCACGCCGGACACGTAAGCGTACTGGAATTTTCCCGCTCCAAAGGCGACGTGCTGATTGTAGGAATGAACAGCGACGCGTCCGTGCGCCGCTTAAAAGGCCCTGCGCGTCCCGTCAATACGCAGGCGGACCGTGCGCTTGTGCTGGCCGCGCTCGAAAGCGTATCCGCCGTCAGCATTTTTGAAGAGGATACGCCGTATAATTTGATTAAACTCGTTCAGCCGGACGTACTGGTTAAAGGCGGGGATTACAAACCGTCGGAAATCGTCGGCAGAGAATTTGCAAAAAAAGTGGTGCGTTTTGCGCTGTTGAAAGGGCGTTCCACTACTAATATTATTAAAAAGGTAAGTAAATAACCCTCGGGGCTTGGGTTCCGATGGTTGCGCCGAAAGGATAAAAACATGTCTGATATTTTTGAGAAATGCAGAAATTTCAAAGACGCCAAAATCGCTATGCGTATGGGTATTTACGGCTATTTCCAGCCGATTGAATCCGCGCAAGGCCCCGAAGTCGTGTTGGGCGGCAAGACCTATATTATGGCTGGTTCCAACAACTATTTGGGTTTGGCCAACGACCCCGAAATGAAAAAAGCCGCCAGCGACGCCGCCCTTAAATACGGCTCCGGCGTGGCGGGTTCGCGCTTTTTGAACGGCAACACCAAGGCGCTTGACGAATTGGAACAGCGCATCGCCAAATTCAAACGCAAAGAAGCGGGGCTTATTTTCTCCACCGGCTACCAGATGAACCTGGGTGTGGTGGGCTGCCTTCTTAAAAAAGGCGATTACGCGATTGTGGATAAGCTGGATCACGCCAGCATTTTGGACGGCGTTAAACTTTCCGACGGCGAAATGGTGCGCTTTAAACACAACGACATGGCGGATTTGGAACGCGTCATTTCCAAACTGCCCGAAGAAGCCGGAAAACTGATTATCGTAGACGGCGTGTTTAGTATGGAAGGGGATATCTGCCCGCTGCCGGAAATCGTCAAAATCGGCAAGAAATACGGCGCGCGCATTATTGTGGACGACGCGCACGCGACGGGTATTTTGGGTAAAACGGGCCGCGGCACTTGCGAACATTTCGGTCTCGAAAATGGCGAAGTGGACCTAGTGGTCGGTACCTGCTCCAAAACGTTTGCCACCGTCGGCGGTTTTGTGGTGGGCGACGCGGATATTATTCATTACATCCGCCACAACGCCCGCAGCCAAATTTTTTCCGCCGCGTTGCCGCCCGCTTCCGTGGCGTCCATTTCCAAAGCGTTGGAACTGATTGAAAACGACACCTCCCGCCGCGATAACCTGTTCCGCCTGACTGATAAACTCAAAAAAGGGCTGCGCGAACTGGGCTACGATCTCGGCCACAGCACCACTCCGGTTATCCCCGTACACGTGGGAAGTAACGAAAACTGCTTTAAAATGTGGAAAGCGTTGCACGAAATGGGTATTTTTTCGAACCCCGTCGTCAGCCCCGCGGTGCCCCCCGGGCAGGCCCTTATGCGCCTGACGCTGATGGCGACGCATACCGATGATCACGTAGACAAAATTATTGCCGCGTTTGCCCAGGCGGGCCGTATGGTCGGCGTGATTAAATAGTTTTTATCCTAAAAAACCCCGTCATCCGGCGGGGTTTTGTTTTTTAGAGGGGGATATATATGTCCGTAGAAATTCGTCAAATTACCGATAAAGAATTGAACGCTTTTGTAAATTTTCCGTTTGAACTGTATAAAAATGACCCGTACTGGGTGGGCGAACTGAAAGCCGACACCAAAAAACTGCTGCGTGCGGATAACGCGTTTTGGACGCACGGCAAACGCGCGCTTTTTATGGCGTATAAGGACGGCAAGCCCGCAGGGCGCATTGCCGCCGTCGTTAACGATGCGTTCAACGAATACCATAAAGAGAATATTGGCTTTTTCGGTTTTTTTGATTGTATTGAGGACGAAGCGGTTTCTTCTTCTTTATTTGCTGCAGCCGAAACATGGCTGCGCTGCCAAGGGGTTACCGCCGTGCGCGGACCGGCTAACCCTTCGAGCAACCACGTCTACGGGCTTTTGGTGGACAGTTTTGATTCTATGCCCGCCATTATGATGCCGTATAATTATCCTTATTACGCGCAACTGATTGAAAAAGCGGGTTTTAAAAAAGTGAAAGATTTACTGGCTTTCCACCGCACAAAAGAAGATCAGTTTTCCGAACGGTTTATAAAGGTCTGTGCGCGCTGTGAACGCGCGGCGGGGATTACATTGCGGCGGTTGGACCTCAAAAATTTGGCGAAAGAAGCCGAAATCATCCGCGAAATTTACAATAAAGCGTGGGCGCAGAACTGGGGCTTTGTGCCGCTTTCTAAGCGCGAAATGGCCGATATGGTGGACGAGTTAAAGCTGATTGTCCGCCCTGAGGGCACCTGCGTGCTGGAGGTGGACGGCGTTCCCGCAGGATTCTATATTGCCATTCCGAATATGAATCACGCGCTTAAAGAACTGAAAGGCTCTCTGGCGAACCCGTGGCGCGTGTTAAAGGCGGTGCGGGCGTGGCGCAAGATTAAGGACGCGCGGCTGATTATGTTGGGGGTATCGCCGGAGTTCCGCAAGCGCGGGATTGATTTGATTTTGATTAAGCACATTATCACGCACGGTGTGGCGGTATGGAACGAGGCGGAACTGTCGTGGGTGCTCGAAGACAACGACGGCATTATCCGCGGAATTATGGAGTGCGGGTGTCATCAAAGCAAACGCTACCGCCTGTATGAGAAGGGGTTGTAAAGACTGTACTTATTTTTCAGTTTACGCACAAGGGCCGAAAAGATTATTTTCGTCCCTTGTGTCTTTTCAGGATAAACAATTTTCCAAAACCTGCCGTCTTGCGCGTACCTTGGGGCTTACGTAATTACCACTACGCTGCGCCCCGACTCGTCCGCGCAATCCGGAGCGGTTTTGAAAAATCATATAATCATCTATTGTGTTATTCTGCCCTGCACGGCACTTGAATAATAGCTGATGTTATCTTTAGATTAGCGCACAAACCGCAAAGAAATTTTCTTTGCGGTTCGTTGCTTTTATGGGCAACCATTTTCCATATTTGGCTAACTTTGCGTTCCCTTGCCCTTGACGTGGCTACAGCCACGCCGATGCGGGCAACTGGCAACGCAAATTTAGCGCAAATCTGAAAAATCAGCCGAAGCTATGCAATGTTATTTTGCCCTGCACGGCGTAGAGTAACGGCTGTTATAAAATAAAGTCATGCTGAGGAGGGCGGCCCGCAGGGTCTCACCATCTACCGATTTTCTTGCCGTCATCCTGAACTTGTTTCAGGATCCAGTAAAATAAGAATACTTTTTCTGGCAAAAACAAAAAAGGCCTTATCCTTCCCCTAGGAATAAGACCTTTTATTTTTTGTCCGGTTGGCGGGTCCCCTCCCGCGTCCGGAACGGATGAAATCTATAGGTTTACTTTATCGTTTTATGCGTCCCCCGCCAAGCGGAAAAAAGGATTAGTTTTTTGTGCCGAACGTAGACCCTTGCCCCGTTTTTAATAAAGACGCTTGCAGAATAGACGTCTTTTGTGGCAGCGTTCATAAGTGCTCCAAGCTTCAGCGCGGAAGTGCGCGGTAAGGCCTCCATAAAAACATTCCGTTTTGTGTGCATATTTGATAAAATGAAAAAAACGCAGTATGCACTTGTAAGAGGTTTGTATGTCAATCAGCGTAGTAAAACAATACAGCGTATTTTTGATTAACGAGCCGGGGGCGCTAAAAAATTTTGCAGAATTTTTTGTGCGCGAAAATGTAGGACTTATTGCCATTTCACAAGATGTCCGTTACGATGCGGCGGTATTGCGGCTGGCTATTCCGTATGATCGGGAAATCAGTCACGCACTGACCAAGGCCGGTTTTACCAGTGTAAAAACGGACGCTATTTGTATAGACGCACCTGACCGCGTAGGGCTGGCACGCGACATCGGCGCCGTGCTGTTCGAACAAGGCATCAATATTACCAGTATTTACGGCGCTGCAGGGCAAGGCAACACCAGCCGTTGGATTGTAGTGGTAAATGATATTACAAAAGCTCTAAACGCACTGGAAGCTTCCGGTTTGTTTGAATAAATTTACCATAAAAAACGCCCCGCCTAAAAAGCGGGGTGTTTTGATATTCAGCAGGGGCGGAACTTAGCGCATTTGGCGTTTGGCATCTTTTATCTGCTTCTTCCACGCTTTCCGGGTCGCTTTATGTTTGCGCTTGGCTTCGCCGGACAGCAAATCCTCCACCCGCTGCGCTTTAACGGCGGGAAGATCGTCTTCTTCGGCTTTTATTTTCGCTTCCCAGTTATCCAAATTGGCGCGCTCAGCAGCAATACGGGCTTTTACGTACGCGAGCCCCGCGTCCACCCCCTGCGAAACCACTTCCGCCAGCTGCGCCTTAATAGCAGGCTTTTCGGCCTCCGGCGCTTTGCGGTACGCTTTTACCAATCTTTTGATGAGCTTGCGGCGCGCTTTAAACTGTTTCTTCTGTTCCGCCGGAGTCAGCGTTTGTTGCGTTTCCGTTGTTTTTTCCGGTTTAACCAACGAAACTTCTGCAGGAAGATTAGATTCGGTTGCTCCTGCTTCTACATAATTATCCGCTTTCTCTGCCTTGGCGAACGCGGCGGCGGCAAAAACGCATACGGCAACCGTCAAAAATACTTTCTTCATAAACGCTCCTTAATCCAAGGACGTATCGTGCACACCCGCTTCGGCAAAACCCTTGGCGCGCAGTTTGCACGAATCGCAATGTCCGCACGGTTTTTTACCACCCGCGTAACAGCTCCACGTTAGCTCAAACGGCACGTTGAGTTTGACCGCCAACTGTACGATTTGCGTTTTGGACAAACGCATCAGCGGCGCAAGGACCTCTATTCCTTCCGTTACGCCCATTTTAGTTCCGCGGTTGAGCGCATCAGCCGCCGATTTAAAAAACGCAGGAGTGCAATCCGGATAACCGGAGAAATCAACCGCATTCGGACCGGCGATAATCGCGTCTGCGCCAATGGAATCCAACAAGGACCCTGCAATCGACAAAAACATCAAATTCCGGCCTGGAACATAGGTAGACGGAATCCCCTCTTTGGGAATGTCTTCCAAAGCCACGTCGGGAATTTGCTGGCTCTTATCCACCAAAGAGCTGGAAACCAGCCACGGCAAGTTAAGCGTAATCAGATGATGTTTTACGCCCAAATTGCGCGCAATCATCTGTGCGGCCAACACTTCGCGGTCGTGACGCTGCCCGTAGGAAACGGTCAACGCTTCACATTCATAGCCGTGTTCAATGGCCCAGTACAAACAAGTGGTAGAATCCAGCCCGCCGGAAAACAGCACAATGGCTTTTTTCTTTTTTTCGCCGCCGTCAAAACCGGAATTGTTACCCGAAAACGTTACTTCGCCCGCCAATGGAATTTCTTGCGCGGGAGACGGTTCTTGCGTTTGTTCTGCGGCCGGCACGGAACTTTCCGGCTCCGCTTTTTGTACAACGGAAGCCGCCTGCTTCAAAACGGGTGCAGGCTGTACCGTTTGCGGTGCTGTATTTCCTTCCGGCTGCGGGGCGGGGGGATCTTTCGGCGCTGATTGTTTCATTAGCGCGTCAAAGGGATCATCGCTGTTCAACGTATAGGTTCGTTCCCGATCGGAGGAGGAAGGTTCTCTAAAAAGAGAGTCTTGCAATTCTTTTTTCTCTTCTTTTACGGAACGGACAATGTCGGAAAAGAAATTTTTTATTTTAGATTTGGCTTCTTCTGCCTTCGGATCGGACGCTGCGGCGGAAGCTTTTTCTTTTAAATTTTGCGCTTCCTCTTGTACGGACTTGGCAAGCCCGCCAAACAAACTTTTAAGCGAAGAGGTTTTGGTTGGTTTTTCCTGTATGGACTCCTCCTGCAAAGCGGGTTCCGCCGCGGGAAGAACGTCCATTTGTACAGGTGTTTGTGCTTTGGGCGCGTCCTCTTGAACGGGTTCTTCCGCCGCGGCAGGCGGGGTAACGGCCGGCACATTTAACCAACGCGCTTCGGAGCCGAACGGATGGCAGACGGCATATGCGCCGTCCGCGGCAAAAGTCAGCTGTGGAACTAGATCAAACCCGTTTATTTTGAATGCTAGGCGGGAATCTTTGTCAGCTGTTTTCGGGCCGTTTTGATGAAATTCTTTCATGCGCATTGTATTGCTAAAGTCACCCAACGCTTGTTCCGGCGTACCAATACCTTGAATAAAATCTTTCAAAGCGCCGGCGCATAAGATATCCTCTTCTTCTCCGGAACTGAATAAAGCTGCGGGAACTACAAGAACATCTTTACCCAGAGCAGTCAAAGCTCCCGCCAACGCGTAAAAATTGCAGAACCCGCCCAACAGCACCGTCCTGCAGCGGCGCAATGCCCAAACGGCTTTACTGGCGGATGAAGCCAACAGCAGCGCCGGCTGGCGGGCGGAAGATTTGGAGGCTAAAAAAGGCGAATTGTCCGCGTAAGCGGAAGAGAGCGGCTCGTCGGAAAATACTTCAAAATCCGCGTGATGCGCCAAAAAAGCGTCCGCCTGCGGCGCAGTTTCAAACAGCAAAACATCCTTCTTGCCTCTGTCTAGCAGCGCACACGCGGTGGTCGCCCCGCGAAGCACGTCAATTACAACGGCCGTTTCCGACCAAACAGAACATTCTTCTTTTCCTCTAGCGATCAGTACGTTCATTTAAAATCCCCAATACTTTAAAGTCTTCAATAGCCTTTTCGTCGGCTTCGCTTAAATGGTCCACATATTTAATGGCGTAAATAATAAGCGTTACGCGCGGATTGCTTGCGCCGTCCTCCGCGCTGTTATACTGCCCAATTTGAATAGCATCCGCCCCTTTCGACGCGGCGATTTTCCGTCCCTTTTCTACGCCCATAAGCAGGGTATCTCGGTCCGGTTTTAAATTTTTAATGCGCAGCAGCCCCAAGTTGCCGTACGGACGCGTAACATCTTCCCTTCCGCTGATAATTTGTATGTCTTTGGCTTTTGTAGGCGGAAAATCCGGCCCTATCGGTATCCAGTCCACATTGGTTTGGTCGAGTGTCGCACAGGCTGAGAACAAAGCACAAAATGCGGCTAAAACCCATATTTTTTTCATTTTTCCTCCTATTTCTGTTGCGAAGCTAACTGCCCGCAGGCGGCTAAAATATCATTACCCATACTCTTACGAATCGTTACTCCAATGCCCATACCTTTCAGGCCGGCGGCAAAATCCTTCACCACACGGTCGCTTGTTTTTTCGCCGCGGCCTAAGTTACACGCAATTAAATTAACGTGCAGCAGATAATTGTCTTTCACGGAATAAATCCAATCCGCCAATTTGCGGATATGTTCCGGCCGGCTGTTGACGTTTTCAATTACCGAGTATTCCAAAAATACTTGGCGGCCCGTCATTGCGATATACTCTTCAAGCGCTTTTTTCAGGTCGTCCAAATCGTAGCGGCGGTTGACGGGCATAATTTTGCTGCGCTCCGCGTTGTCGGCATTATGCAAAGACACGGCCAGGTTGGCCTGCGGCAAATCCACGGCCAGTTTATGCAGTTTGTCCGCAATGCCCGATGTGGAAACGGAAATATGCCGCGCACCGATATTTAGCTGGTCCGGTCGGGATAAATCCCGTGCTGCTTTCACGACATTTACATAATTTAATAGCGGTTCTCCCATTCCCATAAACACCACGCTGGAAATGCGTTCGCCCAGTTTTTCTTTGCGCACATATTGATACCACATCAGCACTTGATCGGTAATTTCTTCTTGCGTCAAATCGCGTTTAAAACCCATTTTTCCCGTACTGCAAAACGCGCAGCGTAACGGACACCCCACTTGGCTGGATACGCATACGCTCCAGGTGTCCTGCGGTTTTAACAAAACGGTTTCGATTTGAAACCCGTCTTTAAGCGTTAAAAGTGCTTTTGCCACTTTATCTTCCTGCGAACAAACGATTTTACTCACTTGAAAAGACAAAATCGGACGGGCCACCGTCAGTTTGGCGCGCAAATCTGCCGGCAGGGAAGACGCTTCTTCCCACGACGAAATACCGCGTTTAAAAACTGCATCCTGCACCTGCGCGATGCGGTAGTTGGGCAGGCCGGCGTCTTTAATGTATTGTTTGACGTATTCAAAATTCATACATTCATCCTCATAGTCTTTTATTTATTCTATCATTTTATACGGTTTAATCCTATCGTACGCGCCCGCGCGCGCACTTATTTGTAATAACCTTTATTGCGGGGATGAAAAAAACGCTCTTTTTTAGTATAATACTGGCACGATGAGTGAAGATATTAAATTTAGTACCGCCGGCTTCCGTGCCGTTACCGCAGACGGGTTAACTGCCCAGTCCGTACAGCGCCTTGCTTACGGGATTTCCGAACACGTGTTGGAACATCCTTTCTATGGATTTGAAGGTATCGGGTACCGCAAGCATTGTGCGGAACACGGCAAAAAACCGAAAAAACCCCTCGTGTTTGTGGGGTTCGATACGCGTTTTCCCTCAAAACAGTTAGCGTATGTAGCCGCCAACGCCCTTGTGCAAAGCGGTGTGACCGTGCGTATGGCCGAATTTCCGTTGCCCACTCCGGTGGCGGAATGGGCCGTTTGGAACGAATGTGCCGTCGGCGCGGTGGTAATTACCGGCAGTGAGGCCGAATACTATGTTAACGGCGTAAAATGGATTTCGTACTATGGAGGCATCGCCAACAACGAAATTATGGAGGATATCGAAAAACGTATTCCTTCTCCTTCCGCCCAAATTTTAAAAGCGTCCTCTACTGAGTTCGGTTCGTTAAATGCCGCCGTTACCCTTACCAAGGATTTGCGTAAAGGATATATGGCCCGCCTGGAACAGATGATTAATGTAAAAGCGCTGAAGAAATCGAAACTCAAAATCGCTGTGGACCCGCTGTTCGGCACGGCAAAAAACTATTTTAGGGATTTTCTGGAAAAATTCGGCGTTACCGTGGAAGGAATCCACGAAGGCGACGACGTACTGTTCGGCGGCGTGGTGCCTAATGCGGGGCCGGTCAGTTTGGCGGAACTCAAAAAACTGGTAACGTCCAAAAAAATGCACTTGGGCATTGCCTGTAATCCGGATTGCGACAAATTCGGCATTATTGATGCCGAAGGCAACTGGGTGTCCCCCAACGAAATCGCGCCGATGCTGCTGGATCACTTGGTGCGTAATAAAAAAATCAAAGGACGCGTATGCAGAAGCGTGATTACGTCCAACCTCATTGACCAAGTGGCTAAAGCCAACGGACTTATGCTGCGTGAAACGCCCGTGGGTTTTAAATATATTACCGAACTGATGATTACGGGCCAATACATTATGGGCATGGAAGAATCGGGCGGCTTGGCGGTAGCCAACCATATTCCGGATAAAGACGGCCTGTTGGCGTGTTTGCTTGTCGTCGATATGCTGGCGACGGAAGGCAAAACGCTCAAGCAAATTAAAAAAGATTTTTACAAGAAATACAAGCAGTTGTTTGACCAAAAAGTCAGCATACCTAAAACGGAAACGGAAATCAACCGCATTATGGAACGGCTCGATATCCGTCCGCCGCTTTCCATTAACAAGACGTCCGTATGGAGAATCGACTCTACGGATGGATTCAAGTTTATCTTAAAAGGCGGCAGCTGGCTGGCCATTCGTCCGTCCGGCACCGAACGTTTGATTCGTATGTATGCGGAATCAATGGATGAAAACCTGCCCGCTGCGCTTATCAAAGAAGGCAAAAAGATAATTGAAAGCATTATTTAACGGCCGCGGCAGGCGGCCAAGGGGGTTAGATTATGGTTCGCATTAAAAAAATTACGGCACGGGAAATTTTGGATTCCCGCGGGTATCCGACCGTCGCCGCCGACGTACTGTTAGATGATGGCAACACCGGAACCGCCGCGGTGCCTAGCGGCGCTTCCACCGGCTCGCACGAAGCGCTTGAACTGCGCGACGGCGGGGAACGCTACAACGGCAAAGGCGTTTTAAAAGCCGTGGAAAATGTGGAACGCATTTCCCAACAGCTGGCGGGAATGGACCCGTTTGACATCCGCCTCGTGGATGAAAGCATGATTGCCATGGACGGGACGGAAAATAAATCCAATCTGGGTGCCAATGCCACGCTGGCCGTTTCTATGGCCGTCCTGCGCGCCGGCTGCCACAGCGCCAAACTGCCGCTTTACCGGCATATCCGCAACGTCTACGAACTGAAAGACGACTTGTATGTGATGCCCGCGCCGATGCTCAACATCATCAACGGCGGCAAACACGCCGATTCGGGGCTGGACGTACAGGAATTTATGATCGTACCCACCGCGCCCAAGACGTTTGCCGAAGCCTTGCGCGAAGCGAGCGAAACGTACCATTCTTTAAGAAACGTGCTCAAAGCCGAAGGCTTGGTGATTGCCGTGGGCGACGAAGGCGGATTTGCACCGAAAATCGCCAAGCACGAGGACGTGCTCAAAACCATTTTGGACGCCGCCAAAAAAGCCGGACACCCGGAAATTTCTCTGGCGATGGACTGCGCCGCCAGCGAATTTTTCAAGAACGGGGCGTACCACTTTGAAGGCAAAGATTACGACGCCGAACAAATGGCCGCCGTTTATGCCGGTTGGTGCGCCAAATATCCTATCGTTTCCATTGAAGATCCGCTTCAGGAGGATGATTGGACCGGCTGGCAGTATATCACCAAAAAACTTGGTAAAAAAATCAATCTGGTGGGAGACGATTTGTTTGTTACCAACCTAAAACGTCTCCAACAAGGTATTGAGTTAAAAGCCGCCAATTCCATTTTGATTAAGGTCAACCAAATCGGTACCGTATCCGAAACCATTGACGTGATGGAACTGGCCAAACAAAACGGCTATTCGCGTATCGTGTCGCACCGGTCCGGCGAAACGGAAGATACGTTTATCGCCGATTTGGCCGTCGCCACCAACGCGGGCGCCATCAAAACCGGCGCGCCCGCCCGCTCCGAACGTACGGCAAAATACAACCGCCTGCTGCAAATCGAAAGCGAGCTGGGCGAAAGAGCCGTCTACGCGCAGGACCGCGCATTTAAACGCTAATGACACAGGAACTCACGGACGTTTTACTTAAAAACAAAAAACCACTGCTGCTGGCGCTGGCCGCCGCGGCAGTGGTTATCCTTTTTTTGGGCGGCAGCTTTGTCAGCCTGGCGCATAACAAACTGGAACTGCGCAAGCTGACCCGCCAAAGCGCGCAGCTGGATAAAGAGTACGACGAACTCCTCGCCAAAAAAGACCTCTTGGAAAAAGAAGACCCCGCTTATCTGGAGCACATTGCCCGCACGGAGTACCATTTGGTTAAACCGGGCGAAACGGAATTTCGTTTTCACGTTAAATAGGACGACGTTATGAACATTGAAGTTATCAACCTGGGCCCCATGGACAACTGCACCTACCTCGTAACCGAGGGGAAGGAGGCTCTTTTGATTGACCCTGCCTGGGATATGAATTTTTTAAAACATACCTTAACGCAAAAAAAATTAAATCTGCTGGCCGTATTTTTTACGCACGGGCATTTTGACCATGTTAAATTCGCCCAAACGCTTTTGCAGGAAACGGGCGTAAAAGCCTATATCGAAAAAAACGACGCGGAGCTTTGCGGCATTGACCCGCAATTTTTGAACGTTTATGAAGGCGCGCAGACGTTGGATATCGGGCCGTTCCACATTCACGTCATGCTCACGCCCGGCCATACGGCGGGCTGCGTTTGTATTCAGATTGGGAACGCCCTGTTCACGGGGGATACGCTGTTCCCCGGCGCGTGCGGACGGGTGGATTTGCCGTCTTCCAATCCGCGGGAAATGCGCAGAAGTTTATTAAAACTTTCCAAACTGCCGGAAGACACGCAGATTTTTGCGGGCCATAGCTACGGTGGCAAATGCAGTTCTACCATCGGGTACGAACGGCTGAAAAATCCGTTTATGCGCAACGCCATCCGCGACGAGGAAATCTTATAAATGCACCCCGTACTTCTAAAAATCGGCTCCTTTGAACTGGCCAGTTACGGACTCATGACTGCGCTCGGCTATGCGGCGGCCGCGCTTTACCTGCTGCCGCGCCTGAACAAAATCAACCTCGACAAAGACACGTTTTGGAACCTGATTTTTATTGCGTTTATGGGCGCGCTGATTGGCGCGAAACTATTGTTCATTATCGTTTCCTGGCCGCAGCTGGGGGCAACAACGACTGAAAAAATCGCTAACATTGTGCGGGATTTCAGGTACGGGTTCGTATTCTTCGGCGGAATGATTGTATCCGTATGTTCCCTTATTTTCTATATGAAGAAAAAAGGGCTTCCCGTTTTAAAAACGTCCGACTTTTTAATTACCGCCCTGCCGCTCGGCCACGCGCTCGGGCGTATAGGGTGTTTTTTGGCGGGGTGCTGTTACGGCCGCCCGACGAATATGCCGTGGGGAGTGATATTTACCAACCCGCACGCGTTGGTGGCGCCGGAACTGTTGGGCGTACCGCTCCACCCTACGCAGTTGTATGAAGCGGGCGGAAACCTTATTTTGTTCTTTATTCTGCGCAGACTATATCGTAAACCGCATAAAAACGGAATGATTTTACTGGCATACGTTGCTTGTTATGCGTTTATGCGTTTTATGATTGAATTTTTCCGCGGGGACTTCCGCGGCGAATACATACTGGGGCTTTCCCCCTCGCAACTGATTTCACTTTTAACCGCGCTGGCCGCCGGAGCGTTTTGGATTTATCTACAGAAAAAGGAAGTAAAAAATGGCTGAAAAAAAGACTGTCGTATTTCAAGGATATTCCCGCCGCTTGGACGTGTTTGTGTCCGACGAGTTGGAAACGCTTTCGCGCTCTTTGGTGCAAAAACTGATTAAGGACGGGCACGTTACCGTCAACGGCAAAAAAGTAAAACCGTCCTGGCCGCTGACTGAGGGCGAAACAGTGGAAATCGAACTGCCCGCAGCGGAAAGCAAAACCAAACTGTCCGATTTAGTTATTCACGACGATAAAGATTTCTTCGTTTTAATTAAACCCGCCGGAATGCTCGTACACCCGCAAAGCCCCGTGTGGGAAGAACACCCCGAAGCCGTTTTCTCTTCCGAGGAAACCTTAGTGTCCGTCATTTTGGCAAACCCGCCCAAAGGGTTTGATTTATCCACTCCCCGTGCGGGTCTGGTGCACCGCTTGGACCGCGAAACAAGCGGTGTAATGGTAGTTGCCAAAAATCCGGAATTTCAAGCGGAAATGGTAGCATTGTTTTCCAACAGGGAAGTGCATAAAACGTACCACTCCATCGCCTGCGGCGAAGTGCCCGGCGATGAGGGAATTATTGACGTGCCGATAGGCCGCGTAGCAGGCGGAAAAATAAAAGCGTCCGACGTGGGGCGAGAGGCCGTAACCGGCTACAAAGTGCTGGAGCGAAAAAACGGGTTTACCTACATCGAACTTTACCCCAAAACGGGCCGCACCAACCAGTTACGCGTGCATTTAAGCTGGCTGGGGTACCCCGTACTGGGCGACTGGCTGTACCGCGGCGCAACGGCAGACCGCTTAATGTTGCATGCGCGGCGGATAGAATTTAAACATCCGTTGACGGGCAAAAAACTCAAGTTTGAGGCGCCCGTTCCTCCGGATTTTGAAGCGGCTTGGAAACGCGTAACGAAAGAGAAATAATTAAAACATCGCCTGTAAAAAGCGTTTTTGCAATACACGGGGAAAATCCATCGTTAAAAACGATTTAAAATCAGCATTTTTCCGGTGTTGTTTGGCGGAGGATTTGCAGCATTTGCGTGTGGATCCGTCCGTTAGTGGCCAGGAGCGTTTTGCCGTAATCTTGAATGTGTTTGAATTTTTTTCCGTCAAATCCCGTTACTTTTCCGCCCGCTTCCTGTAAAATCAAGATACCGGCCGACACATCCCACGGGTTCAAAGCGTCTTCCCAGTAGCCGTCGGCGCGTCCGGCGGCCAGCCAGCACAAATCCAACGCGGCCGAGCCCAGCCTCCGCACGTCGTGCGAATTGTTTAAAAATCCTTCAAAACGCTTGAGCAGCGCCGGCATCCGTTCAAAACGGTCGTACGGAAAACCGGTAATCAGCAGGGAATTTTGCAGTTTGGACACGTTGGAAACGTGGATTTTTTTACCGTTCAGCGTGGCTCCTTTTCCTTTTTGAGCCAAAAAGGTTTCGCCCGTAACGGCGTTTTTTACGCCGCCCAAAACGGGTTCGTTCTTATAAAAAAGCGCGATGGATGTGCTGCATTGGGGAAAGGTGTGGGCGAAGTTGGTAGTACCGTCAATGGGGTCCACTACCCAGGTGTAATCGCTGCCCGTATTTTTCAGGCCGTTTTCTTCGGCCAGATAATCGTGCTGCGGAAAATTTTTGCGAATGACGGACAGCACGGCTTTCTGTGCGGCTACATCAGCCGCAGTAACCAGATTGGCTTTGCCTTTCAGTTCGTAATCCACTTTGCCGAATTTGGCGCGCACCACTTTGGCGGCCGCCTCCAAGGCTTGTTGCAGAACGGTAAATTCTTTTTTCATTTTTTAAGATTCAGTACGTCGGCTTCTTTGAGTTTATTTTCCAAATCCAACATCGCTTTGCAGTCGTCCTCATTGTACATCAGCACTTTTTTCAGCAAATCGTCGTTGCCGGTTTTCAGCCAGTTGGTAAAATAAACCATACTGTCCATTGCGCCGCAGTCGTCCTGCCGCCAGTTAAACCCGAAGGCGGGCGCGGCGGCTTTTAACGAAAAACTCGGCGCGGGCAGATAAAAAGCTTTGTTGACGGCCACTTTCAGGTCGTAGCAGATATTGCACAACGCTTTTAATTTGGCGGCGTCCTGCGGGTTTTTGTCCGCCAGATTTTTCATTTTTTTAACTTCGTACTCCGTCCAATGGTAGAGGGCGGTGTCGGAAAAATCTTTTACGTAATCGTAAAATTGTTCGAAAATTTTAATTTCTTCTTCCGGCGTTTTGGCCACGAAGCTGACGTACTTATCCTCTTCTTTATCCCAAATTCCGATTAAGTAGACGAAAGAGACGTTGTCTTTCGTGAAGGTTTCCGTCGCTTCAAAATCAAAATACAAATTGTATTTTTTGGCGGGCGGGGGGAAGTGCCCCGCTTCGCGCAGCACGGGTTTATGGTGCAGATAGGCTTGGGCGTTATAATAGGAGTCGGTGGCATAGGGTTCTTCCAGAATACCGCGCAATTTTTCAAGCCCCGCGCGCGCAACGTCGTCGGTCGTGTGCATACCGTTGATTTTCAGGCATTGGCGCATTTCGGTATTTAGCGCGGGCAGCATCAGCAAATCTTTGCTCTGGGCGACCGTTTTGTTGGCGTACACGCGCCACGGCGCGCCGGCGGCTTTGGGCGGTTTGTGCGCTTCGGGCTTGGCGAGCCCGTCGCGGATGTTGCGCCAGTAAGCCAGTTCGCGGGCCAAGCGGTCGCAATGGTCTTGGTATTCCACGTTGATTTGGCGGTCCTTTAAAAATACGCGTGCGTAGTCCGGCGTATATTTTTGCGTAACGCCCAATATGCGGTTAAGCAGACAGACCTGCAGCGCGTAATGTTCCTTTAAATCGTGCGCCCGTTTGAATTGGTATAAGCGGTAATGGTAATTGCCGAACACGCTTTTTGCGTCGTCAAAGCGGACGAGCAGATTTACGCTGCCGTAGGTGCTTTCCGGCAGGTTCCACAGTTGGGCGTTGGCGATGGCGGATTCCCCGCGCGCCATAGCGGCCAATGTATTTTTAAAGCGTTCGGTTTCGTTATCCGCGGAAATAAAAACGACGCCCTGAAATTCTTTTTTAATCCATTCGTCGCGGGTGTGGCGGTCGGTGCGTATTTTTAAATTTTCGTAGCGGTTTGCTTCGGGTACGGCTTCTTCGCGCGGAGCGTGAAATGCGCACCATATGCTGAACGGATCTTCCAAAAGCGTATACATTCGGGAAGCGTTAAAATCCCGCTGGTCGGGGGTGCGGCCGTCCGATAGGGTATTAAATAAAAGTTGAAGGTCTTGCTCAGTCATTCTACAGCTATTTTAGCTTTTTTAGAGCGGGAATAAAACCGTTTTCTGCCCGCTTGCCAACGCGGCGTTTATTTTGGTAGCATACAATTTTACGAATATGATAGAAATTGTACAAGAAAAAATTGCTTCCGGCGGTTTATTGACTCCGGATAAAATTTTACCGGTAACCGGAGAAACGGACAAGAAAACGCTTATCTTCCGGTTGGTACAAACCGCCTGCCGCGGACTGGAGCGGGTGGACGTTGCCGAGGCGGCGGCCCAAGTGCTTAAGCGCGAGGAAGGCCTTGGCACCGCGCTTGAAACGGGGTTGGCTATTCCGCACGCGCGGTTGGAAGAGTTGGACGATTTTGCTGCGGCTGCGGCGGTTTTATCCCGCCCGCTGACGGACGAAAAACATCTGAAAAAGCCGACAAAGGTGATGTTTTTATTCTTGTCGCCGGATAATCCCTCTTTTTTTAAACGCCATTTGCGGCTGTTGTCTTTCTTGGCCGAAACGTTTCAGCCGGCCCTCATAGAAGAACTGGCGGGGGAACAGAATCCGGCGCGCGTGGCGGAAATCCTTGCCCGCGTGAATATGGTAAAATAACTGTATGGCAATACTGCGCGTAACCAAATATGGCGAAGATATCCTCCGCCAAAAATTAAAACCCGTTGATTTTGAAACGATTAAACCCATTCTGCCCAAACTTTTGCAGGATATGGAAGAAACGTGTCTTGCGGTGCGCGGCGTGGGGCTGGCGGCCAACCAAATCGGGTTGGATTACCGTCTGGCGGTTATTTTAATACCGGAGTCGGACGAAGAAAATGCGCCGCTCAAACGTTACGTTATTATTAATCCTGAAATCGTGTCCATGCGAGGGGAAAAGCTGGAAGAAGAAGGATGTCTTTCGCTGCCAGGGCTGTGGGCCGAGGTCAAGCGCGCCACGGACGTTACGCTGAAATATACCGACGAAAACGGCAAGGAACAGGTCAAACGCGCGCGCGGGTTACTCGCCAAGGCGTTCCAGCACGAAGTGGACCACTTGGACGGCAAGCTGTTTGTCGATTTGGTGGACCCGAAACTCAAGCCGGAGTTAAAAAAAGCCATTAAAAAACTGCGGCCGAAATGGAACTGATTTTTTAGTATAATGCGCCCCGGAACAAAACAAAGTTCCGGGGCGTTTTTGGTGTTGGAGTTGCGCAGCGTCAGCGGAAATAATCGTAGCCATGGTAATTGCGTTCGAACGTAAATCCCATGACTTTGGTGCAAAAATCTCCTTTGGCGTAGTTGGTGCGTCTGTCTCTTTCTACACAAAACAGTTCGTCTCCGGAGGATATTTCGCTTTTAATATACGCGAATCCGGCGCACGGGTACGGGCCTTGGGTAAATACGGCGAAAAGATCATTCCATAACGTGGATTTCCCAATAACAAGGGCGTAATCTTTCCCCAGTTTTAACGTGTTTCCCGTTCCGACGCTCAAGCCACAGGCCGTTCCCTGTTGGGATGGAAGGGGAAAATCCAGGTCCAGGCCGTCAAAATTTTCCGGCCAGCTGCCGTTTGCCAGAAAATAGCTTTGCACCGCTTTGTTTAGCCCGTTAATGGCCGTATACAGTTGTGCGGCGCGCGATTTGGCTACCGTTTTTTGGTACTGTGGCAGGGCGATTGCGGATAAAACGCCGATAATGAGTACGACGACTAATAATTCAATAAGTGTAAACCCATCGGTGCGTTTGTGCATATTGTTCTCCTGTTTATTCCATCCGTTTTTGGAGAACGCGCTGCAAAAAAACGGCTGCCATATCCGAGCTAATCCTAGTAACCCAAATATAAACAGCCGCGGTTTGCCGTCCTTGCGGGCGGCAAACACTTGACGCAAAACAACCGGGTAATTAGTCCGTTTATTTTGCGTCCGAAACGACTGTTCTTGGACTAGGATTATGCCTTTGGCGTACCAAAAGCGCACCGTATGCCTTATACGGTTCCAAAAACAGATTAAATTTGTAACCGGGTTTTTTCGGACCCGGGGTCCAACAATAAAACTCCTTTGCTGGAATGATTTATTTTAGCATATTTGTTTTTTTGATAGACGGCCCGGGTCTATTTTGTCTTACCCTGTGCGGCTACGGCGGCCATTTTGCGTTGGATTTCTTGCGGATTTCCCAAAAAGTAATCTTTTTGCAAAATGCGCCCGTTGTTAAATTCAAATACGTACGGCACGCCCGTGGGCAGGTTTAAATTGACGATTTCTTCGTCGGACATGTTTTTTAAATACTTTACAATCCCGCGTAAACTGTTGCCGTGCGCCGCCACCAAAATTTCGTCCGCATCGGCCAAACGGGGGAAAATCACTTCTTCCCAGTACGGCATTAACCGTTCCACCGTGTCTTGTAAAGATTCCGTCAGCGGCAAATAGGCCGGCGGAAGGTTTTCGTAGCGTTTGTCGTTTTGCGGCGCGCGCGGGTCGTCCGGACTTAATGCGGGCGGGCGGACGCCGTAACTTCTGCGCCAGATTTTGACTTGTTCTTCTCCGTACTTTTCGGCGGTTTCGGCTTTGTTGAGGCCTTGCAATGCGCCGTAATGTTTTTCGTTCAGCCGCCAGTCTTTTTCCACGGGCAGCCAGTCTTGGTCCAGTGCATCTAACACTTCGTTTAGCGTTTTGACCGCGCGTTTTAAGTAAGATGTATACGCCGCATCAAAATAAAATCCGGCTTTTTTTAGCAGTTTTCCGGCGCGGCGGGCTTCGCGCAGCCCCAGCGGTGTCAGGTCTACATCCGTCCAGCCCGTAAAACGGTTTTCCAAATTCCATTGGCTTTGCCCGTGGCGCAAAAGTACGATTCTCTTCATAAATCTCCTCCTTTATATTGGGGAGTATAACGGTCTTTTTATTTTGTATTGCGTATAAAAAAGGTTAGTTGCGTATTTTTTGGAATTTTACTATACTAACTTTATGAGCTTTATTCTATCCGTCAAACGTGTAAGCAAACAGGACAAGAGCAAAAAACGCTCTTGCGCCTCAGCTTACAATTTTGCGGAAAAATAGCGCTTTACTTAATATAACCGGTTTGCAACGCTCCCGCTTAATTGTAAGCGGGAGCTTTTTTTGTGCGTTGCAGCCAAGGAGAGAAAACGATGTGCTTTCATTATCAAAACGGCGAAATGTATGCGGAAGGTGTAGACGTAAAACGGATTGCGCGGGAGGTGGGAACCCCCTTTTATTGCTATTCGTCTGACAAACTGACGCAAAACTATCAGGCGTACCGCGAAGCGTTGGCGGAATTTAACGCTACGGTCTGTTATTCCGTGAAAGCCAATACAAACTTGGCGATAGTATCCGCTTTGGCGCGTATGGGCAGCGGTGCGGATGTGGTGTCTGCCGGCGAAATGTACGTGGCGATGAAAGCCGGTATCCCTGCGGATAAAATCGTATTTTCCGGCGTAGGTAAAACGGCGGCGGAACTGGAAGCGGCCATTAAAAACCAAATTTTGCAAATTAACGCGGAATCAGCCGCCGAGGTCCGCGCTATCAACGAAATCGCGCTGCGCTTGGGGATAAAAGCCAATGTGGCGCTGCGCGTCAATCCGGACGTGGACGCCTTGACGCACGTCAAAATTACCACCGGCAAGAAAGAAAACAAATTCGGCGTAGACTGGGATGACGCGCTTCCCCTATACCGTGAAGCGTCCAAAATGGAAGGCGTCCGTTTGGCGGGGATTGCCGTGCATATCGGGTCGCAGCTGTTGGACGCGGAACCGTTCCGTCTGGCGTTTGCCAAAGTGGCGGCAATGGTGCGGGAACTGGAAGCGGAAGGCATCGTGTTGGATAATATTGATTTGGGCGGCGGTTTGGGCATTAACTATAATGCGGAGCTGCCCCTTACCTGCACGGCGTATGCAGAGGTGGTGCGCGAGACGCTGGGCAGTTTGCACAAACATATTATCGTGGAGCCCGGCCGCTCGGTAGTGGGCAACGCGGGTATTTTGGTAACCGAAGTGGTTTGTACGAAAAAAATGGGAAGCAAAAACTTTATTGTAGTGGACGCCGGTTTTAATGATTTGGTCCGCCCCGCTATGTACGATGCGTGGCATACCATTCAGCCCGTTTCCAAAAAAGGCGTTGCGCCGTTAATCGCCGATATCGTTGGGCCGATTTGCGAGTCGGGCGACGTTTTCGCCAAAGACCGCATTATTGAACCTGTGCAAGCAGGGCGGCTACTTGCTATAATGTGTGCTGGGGCATACGGCGCATCAATGTCGTCTATTTATAATTTCCGCCCGCTGGTGCCGGAAGTGATGGTGCGCGGCGGGGAATTTTGCGTCGTACGCAAACGGACTTCTTACGAAGAAATGCTGGCAGGACACAGCCTGCCCGCGTGGTTATAGGACTGGCTATGAGACAAATTTGCATTATGAAATTCGGCGGCAATACGCTGGCCAATAAACAAAAACTTTTGATGGCGGCAGAGTTAATCAAATCCCGCTATGACAACGGTTTTATCCCCGTAATTGTGGCTTCGGCCAATGGTAATTTAACCGACGTCTTGCTGGATCACGCCTACAGCATTACCGCCAGCCCCGACAAGCGCGAACTGGATATGCTGATTACTACCGGCGAGCGCGTCAGCGTGGCGCTTTTGTCTATTGCGCTGCGGGCCATTGGTGTTCCCGCCGTATCGCTGACGGGGTCGCAAATCGGCCTTATTACCACTTGTACGCATACGGGGGCGGATATTTTATCTCTGAAAGGAGACCGCTTGGTGCGGGAGATTGAGTCCGGACACGTCCCCGTGGTGGCCGGTTTTCAGGGAATCGGCGAAAACAAGGAAATTACCACGTTAAAACGCGGCGGGTCGGACGTGTCGGCCGTATTTCTGGCCTGCCAGCTGGGGGGCAAGCACGTGGAGATGATTAAAGACGTGGATGGCGTTTATTCCGCCGACCCCAACAAAGACGAAAAAGCCCAAAAATACGAAGTGTTGGATTTTGACGAAATGTATAAGCTCGCCTTAAACGGTGCGAGCGTGCTTCATCCGGACGCCGTGCGCCTGGCCAAAGAAAAGGGCGTGGAAATCCGTATCGTGCACTACCAAACGGGGCAAACGGGAACGGTAATCCGTTAGGAGGTTTTTTTATGGCTTTTAAATTCAGCTTAATAAATGTGGCTGCGTTTTTATTGTTGGGTGGGGCCGTATATGCGTGGGGCCCCGGCTGGGGCGGGTTGTGGCGCGCCGCGGTAAGTGCGTTATTGTACGCTGCCGTATTCGGGGCGTGCTTTGTAGTTGTCAAAAGACGGTAGTTTGACGGAGGACAAAATAGATGAACCCATTTTTCTTATTACAGTTCTTGCCGGTAATTATGGTGCCATGGCGGCCAAGCGGGCAGCCTGTTATACGGAATGCTTCTTTGTCCGGATTCAAAATGTGCGGTTTTGTGATTATAGCGCTGGGGATGATCATTTATTTTTGGTTTCTAAAGTGGTATCAGGCCCACTCTGTGTGGGGTAAAATTATTGTATGGACGGCTGCGGTATGGTGCGTTTTACGGCTGATAGGAATTATCCGTTCTTTTTGCGATGATCCCTATACCCGCGTAAAATCCGATACATACAAATAAAAATATGCCTAAAATATGATATGATATTTTTAATATGGAAAACATCGTCATTTTACAGTTAATCGGGTTTACCGTTTGCTTTATTTTACTGTTCGTTTTTACGGCCAAATACCGCGCCGCGTTGGCGCACGAGACGGATTTCGAGCCGGCGGTGGAAAATTTGACCGTCGTTACCGTAGCAAAGCCCACGTATAAACCGCGCGCGTCTGTGTTGCACTCTTTGCAGGGAACGGCATCGTTGGAAACGGCTGATTTAAAAGAAAAAGTGAAGGATTTGCATTACCGTTTGGAAGAACTCAAAATCGCGCAGGACAAAACAAGCGGCGATTTAGCCAAACAGTTGGCCCGTATGGAACAGCGCATCAGCACATTTGAACAGGAGTATATGACCAAATTGCAGCCTACATTGTTGAGCTTGATTGGTGAGCTGGAAAATATGAAAGTGTCTGAAAGGAAAGACGAAAAATAATTTTAATACGTTTAAAAAGTGTAAAGCCGCCGCCCAAAAAGCGGCGGTTTGCTTATTAAAGGAGAGACCCGTTACTATGACGGTAGCATATGTGAGTGTTGGCACGTGGGGCGGCCGCATATGCGGGATAACTTGTTTTTGAAGAAAAAAATCGTATACTATTTATATCTTTTCAACGAAATTATTTTAGGAAGATTTTTATGCGTATCTTTTTTATATTATCCTGTTTATTGTCCTCGGTTTTATTATGGGCCGATCCGTGGGGGGCCTTGACGGATTATGATTTGCCTTCCCCTTCGGAAAACGGCGGATCTTCGCTTGGGGACTCTTCCGATAATGTAGGGGAACGGTATTTGCTCCGGCCCGTATTGGAAGGCCGGACGGTTAAGGTGCGTGTTATATTGAGGGGAGAGCCGGAAGAAGCCATGGCGTTTTGGCATGAAAAAGTTCAAGACGCCTATAACGAGTGGTTTTTTAATACGGCTAAACATATCCGCAAAGCCAGGCGCGAACGCGAATTTGCCGATATTCTGCCGCTGCTCGACAGAGGAATTCCCATAGAGTTTGTGGAAGACGGGGAAGATATTACGATTGAGTTTGTGGACCAGAAGGAAATTGCGGCGCTCTGTGCTGCGCAGTGGGCGGGGGCGTGTTATGTGTTTGACGGTCCTAAAATTTATGTGCCAGGAAATCTGCGCAAACAGAAGATGATGGTCTTGTTGTTGCACGAGATCGGCCATTCTCTGGGTTTTAGCGACCAATATATGCTTGCCCGTGACGGCAATACGCACCCTCTCTACAGGGGGGATAATCCCGATAATACAGTTATGAACAGCCGCCAGCACTCCCTTACGTGCGATGATGCCGACGGTATAGTTAATTTGATTGATATTACGCGCCACAATCATCGCGGCGGAAACAGCGGTTGGCGCAGCCTGTGTAAAAAATCTTCGGTATATTATGTGGGCGGAATACAGTTGGGAATAGGTCCGTATGCAATTCGCTCTAAAGACGATGATGTGTGGAATGTAAAAACCTATCAAAACGGGGCGTTGAAAGAGGAGCAAGATTTTGCACCCCGCAAGGAGAATTCTCTTTCCCCGTTTATCTCTTTTCCGGAAGAAGTCATTCATAGAGACAAATTAAACCGTCCCTTATTGGCACAAGGCCCGAACGGCGAGAAAATCTATTATATGCATCTGTACGATTCCTCCTTTCGGTTGGTCACGAAAGACGGAAAAAATCTGTTGGCGGAAGAACGGAAAAAACTGGTGGAACAAGGAAAACCGCTTACCCGCCGTTCCGTCTGGTTTTACGCAAATAAGCGGGAGTCTTTTCTGCTTGCTGTCAAATCCGGTTCAAAAGGTGTTGTATATTATACTGAAGGAAAAAATGGTGAGTTTGTTTCTTTAGAAATGCGGTTTAATAAGAAAAATCATGTTGCGGTTTGGGGCGGATCTGATGTGGCGTCCGCAGGGGTCCCTAAGTTCACAAGACCGGTTGCGCCGGCTTCGGCGTCAGCATCCTCTGGGTCCGGCGGATTATCCGGAAAACTGACAGAACAAGTAGAGAGAAAACTAAATTCTGCCCAACAACATCAATTGATGCAAGAAGTAGAACGGTGGTATTTCAATAACTAACAAGCGAATGCTTGTTTTACTGTGATACAAAAACGCCCCGAAGTAAGTTCGGGGCGTTTTTGTAAAGTTCCAACCGGTTGCGGCAGGGTCGTGCAGCAAACTATTCCTGGTAATCTTTTAACATCTTGGTACGGCTGGGGTGGCGTAATTTGCGGATGGCTTTGGCCTCAATTTGGCGCACGCGTTCGCGTGTTACGTTAAACATTTTGCCCACTTCTTCCAAGGTGCGGGGATAGCCCGAATCAATCCCAAAGCGCAGGCTGATGATTTTGGCTTCGCGTTCGGATAGTGTCGCCAGTACGTCGGCCACTTCCTGCTTGCGCAGGAAATCCACGGCTGCGCTCGTCGGGTTCGGCCCGTTCTTATCCTCGATAAAATCTTCTAGGTTGGAATCCTCGTCCTCGCCGATAGGCGTGGAAAGCGAAATCGGGTCCTGCATGATTTTAAGAACGCTTTTTACTTTTTCCATTGATAGACGCAGCGTTTTGGAATAATCTTCCAGCGTGGGTTCGCGGCCGTGTTCCTGGCGGAACTTATTGGTAACTTTGGTCAGCTTGGAAACGAGCTCCTTCATATGCACCGGAATACGGATGGTGTTGGCCTGGTCCGCAATGGCGCGGTTGATGCTCTGGCGGATCCACCACGTGGCGTAGGTGGAGAATTTAAAACCGCGTTTGTATTCGAATTTTTCCACGGCTTTCATAAGGCCCAGGCCGCCTTCCTGAATCAGGTCGGACAGTTCCAAATTGGAATTGATATGTTTCTTGGCAATGGACACCACCAAGCGCAGGTTGGCTTTAATCAGTTTTAATTTATCCTGCAAAATCATATCTTCAAAGAAGACAATGCGGTCGTTAAACGCGATAAATTCTTTTTCCGTCATCGGCAGCATATCCACCATTTGATCGTGGCGGCGGCGGACGTCCTCAATGTTACTGATGGCGCGGTCCAGCTCTTCAATGGTAAATTTGGTTTGCTTCTTAAAATCTTTTTCGCTGATTTTGCCCTCGTGAAACCGCGTAACGAGTTTTTTGACCGATTCATACGGCCCGAAGTATTCGTCAAAGCGTTTCATATCGTTGGACGTTTCGCTTAAACGGTCGGCCAAATTTTTAATTTTATTCGTCAAGCGTTTGATTTTATTTTGGTTTAAGTTCAGCTTGGTAATGCTGGCCACCACTTCTTTCTGTTTGGCTTCCAGTTTTTCAATGCAGTTGTTGCGTTTTTTTTCGGACAAATCGCCTTCGCGCAATTCTTTCATCAGCTTGGTGATTTCCTGCTCGCGTTTGCCGATAAAAGCGGCCGCGTCTTTAAGTTTGCGGCGCATATTGTTCAGTTCTCTCGTCGTGCGTTTGCCGCGGGGCATAAGCTCTTTGGTGGTCATTTCTTCCTGGTCGACGAGTTCTTCCCAGTTGCAGATTTCGCGCATGGTGATGGGAGATTCCAGCACAAGCTTGCGCAGTTCTTTTTCGCGTTCGCGGATGTTGCGCGCGAGCGTAATTTCTTCATCGCGCGATAAAAGCGGCACTTTTCCCATTTCGGATAAGTACATACGAATGGAGTTGGAAATGTCGGGGCTGGAAGCCCAATCCTCGCTTAACATTTCTTTTTCCTGTGCGGCGACGGCTTTAAATTTTTTCTGGTCCACCACCTGAATGCCTAAATCGTCAAGCGTACCCATTACGCCGTCAATATCCTCGGCGCTCATATCCGCCGCGGCGATGGAACGGTTCAGTTCTTCCAGCGACAGAAATCCGCTCTCTTTCCCTTCTTCCAATAAATCTTTCAGCTCTTTGTTTCCGGATGCCATAAGTTTCCTCAACTGCTTATTTTTTTAATTTGGTTTGCAACTGCATATATTCTTGAAAAATCTCTTGCGGTACGTTGCCCGCACCAAGACGTTTCATTTGGCGTTTTACTTCTTCCAAGCGTTTTTGCAGGCCCGCGTGCGCCAGTTTGGCCGCACAGGCGGCGATATCGCGCGCCGGTTCCGCGTCCTGCGGCGGCTGAAACAACGCCAACCGGACGATATCATTTTTTCTTTCCGGCGCGTATTCAGCCGCTTTTTGCGCGGCGGTTTGCGCGTCAAGGGTTTCCGAGGCCGCTTTGCGTACGGCTTCAAATAATTTCCACGCCTGTACCGTGGAAAAATCGTTTTGCGTCAGTTCCGCGCAAAGTGCGGCGTGCTGCGGCGCCCTTAACAGCCACGACGCCAGCTCCTCTTCCGCCGGAGCGGTTACCGGTGCGGCGGAATGCACCTCTTGTTTGTGCGCGAACGGAGTTTTTATTGCCGGCCGGCGCAGCCTTTCTAGCACCAAGGCTTCGTCCACCCCCACATGTTCAGCTGCATATTTGGCCCATTCGCGCCGGACGATTTCGTCCGGTTGTTTGCCGATGGTTTCCGCCAGTTCCGTTACGATACGCGTTTTATCTTGCGCGCCGAGAGGCTGGGGATACATATTTAGCTGAAGGGCGGTATGAAAGGCAATCAAATCCTGCCCTTGGTCCAAAATTTTTTCAAATGATTCTTTGCCGTATTTGGCGATATATTCGTCGGGATCCAGCCCTTCCGGCAGCGACGCCACTTTCACAAACAGCCCGCGTTCAATCAAAATAAGCGCGCCGCGCAACGCGGCTTTAATGCCTGCCGCGTCCGGATCAAACAACACGGTTACGTTGTCCGTGTAGCGTTTCAAAAGCCGCGCGTGCTCCTCGGTCAAGCTGGTGCCGAGCGGCGCCACCGTATATTCCGCGCCTGCTTGGTGGCAGGCGATAACGTCCATATAGCCTTCAAGCAGCACCGCTTTGCCCGCTTTACGGATGGCGGGTCCCGCAAAATTCAACCCGTATAACACGCGGCTTTTTGTGAACAAAACCGTTTCCGGCGAGTTTAAATACTTGGGTTCGCCGTTCCCTAAAATGCGTCCGCCGAAGCCCACGGTGTCGCCGCGTTGGTTGATAATCGGGAACATCAGGCGGTTGCGGTAGTAATCCCGTGCGCCGTAGGCGGTAATAACGCACAGCCCCGCGTCTTTTAAATCTTTTTCCGTATATCCGGCGGCCTTGGCTTCGCGCGCAAAAGCGGTGGCGTCGTTTTTAGCAAAACCCAGTTCAAACTTTTGGCAGGTTTCTTTGGTCAGATTGCGCTGTTTCACGTACGCGCGTGCGGATTCGCCTCCGGCCGACATTAAATTTTTGTGATAGAACGATTTGGCTCTGTCAAGCAGCCGGCGTACGCCCGCGCGGCGCATTTCTTCGCCCGTCATGGGTTTGGCGGGTTTGTATTCCACGCCGGCCATACCGGCCAGTTTTTCAAGCGCCTCGTTAAACGACAGCCCTTCCATTTTCATCAGGAAAGCGATAATGTCGCCCCCTTCCTGGCAGCCGAAACAATAGTAAAGCCCCTTTTCGCTGCTGCAAGTGAAAGAGGGGGTTTTTTCTTTATGAAAAGGACAGCAGGCCTTGTAGGTTTTACCCGCGCGTTTCAGGTCCGGTACGTACTGGCGGATAAATTCTACAATGTCTAACTTGTCCTTGATAATTTCTACGATATTATTGTTCACAACACGCCGTCCGCTTGGTTTGGATTAAAGGCAAATAAGGCAATAGCCCGATACTTGCGTAAAGGACTATTGCCTGTGGAGCTGCTTTAATTAAAAACGTCTGCGTTTGGTGCGTCTGGCGCGGCGTTGGGCTTCCTGCGATTTAATTTTGCGTTTTACGCTCGGAGGCATATACGTTTCGCGTCTTTTGATTTCTTTCAAGATACCGTTTTTTTCGCATTCTCTTTTGAAGCGTTTAAGGGCTTCTTCGAGGTGTTCGGCGTCTCTTACTTTAACGAAAACCATTACGTTTTTCACCACCTTCTACAGCCAGTAGATAAAGATAAAAAAGGTTTTTATTTCCTTATATATATTATAGCTTATTTTGGCGCGTTTTTTGCAAGTTTAACCTGCTGGCCACAAAAAACGTCTGCCGGCCATTAAGTGGAAATGCAAGTGGTCCACGCTTTGGCCCGCGCCTTTGCCGTTGTTGGTGACGAGGCGGAAATCCTTGATGTTAAACTGCTTGGCCAGTTTCTGCGCTACCAAAAGGATTTTGCCTAGCAGAAGCGCGTCCGATTCTTCCGCTTCGGACAAACGCGCAATATGTTTGCGCGGGATGATGAGCAGATGCGTGGGCGCCTGCGGGTTTAAATCTTTAAACGCCACCACGTCGTCATCTTCGTAAATGAGTTGGCTTTTGACGGAGCCGTCGGCGATGCCGCAAAAAATACAGTTCATAAAATTATTATACATATTTCCGCTTTTCATTTAAAAGCGGGCAAAATTTGTTTCTTACTTTTTGTATCGACAAAAAGTAAGCAAAAATATTCGTTCTTACTTTTTCTGACAGCAGAAAAAGTAAACAAAAAGACTGCGGCCAGTGCGGCATAAAAACTATATTTATCTTCCCGCCGGACAACTCGGCCTACGCGCCTCAAACAAGTCCGGCGGTTGGATACGATAAATAAGTTTTTATAGACGCCGCCAAAGGCCGTCAAACGGCCTTTGCTCAAACACATAAAACGCCATTTCCGTTTCGGACGCTTTTTATAAGCAGGACTAAGGGCGGGAAAATAAAACGGAACGAATTTTATAGGGGAAACGCGAAGGGCTTGTATTGTTTTTTTTTTTTGATACGATACAGTTATCCCAAGGGGTTTCTGCGCGGGGTTTCCCAACTGCGGTTTATTTGCTTAAAATCGGTGGTTTCTGCGGCGGAAACCCAACGGGATGACTTTTTAAAAATTAGGTTTGGCGGCTTTGTATTTGCGTTACGTCATTCCGTAGTGTTTTTGTACGGAATCTCGTCGTTACGTAACAACAAGATTCCCGATAGAAACATTCGGGAATGACGTAAGTAAAGTAAGCCGCCAAACCGTAATATAGGGGGCCTTTATGAAAGGATTTACGCTTATTGAGTTATTAGTCGTTGTTCTTATTATCGGTATTTTATCCGCGGTTGCTCTGCCGCAATACCAAAAAGCGGTAATGAAAAGTCGCATGGCGGAAGCGTGGGGAAATTTGAAAAATATCAATATGGCAGTCGATGCTTTATGTTTAGAAGATCCGAGTGCTACAGGATGGTATGATGCTAGCACTTCCTATTCTTCATTATTGATAATAGATGTGAAGCACAGCAAAAATTTTACTTATGCTGGATATGTTGGCTGTAATGATACTTTTCATTATGGAAACAATAATGCTGCTATTTTTGCTATATGGAGGGGTGGCGGGAACTATAGTTTTAAATTAGGGTTACACCCTAAAACGGGATATCGTTCTTGCGAAGGGACCTCCTGCAAAGATCTTGGTTTTACTAAAGAGGCAGGGGGGCAGTTTGATGTTTGCTTGTGCGGGGGCGAGAGCAACGGGTCTTGCTACTACGCAGACTAACCTTATCTACCCGGCCAAATTATTTGTTTTGCCCTCTCTTTTTTAGTTTTTAAAAAGAGAGGTTTTTTGCCCCTAAAGTGCGCTGACGCTTAAAAATTAGTATCATATATCTATATTGTATTTTGGAGACTCCCAAACATGGCAAAAAACGACCTGACAACCAGAAACCTGATGTTGGACAGTTTGAAGCAATATGCTAAAAACCGGATTTCCTTTAACCTCATCCGGGAGCATGACGCCAAGAACGAAATTCCCTTGGATATTTTGAAAGAAATGTACGACCACAACGTGCTGGGCGTACATCTTTTGTTAATCCCCGAAGAATACGGCGGCCTCGGCGGCCAAACCACCGAAATTTACCGTGTGTGCGAACAACTTGCCCGTATTGATTTGGGTATCGCCACCGGCGTATTCGCCACCTTCTTGGGAAGCGACCCGATTAACGTGGGCGGTACCCCGGAGCAGAAAGCCAAATGGTTCCAAAAAATCGCGCACGAAAATAAACTCGTCGCTTACGGCGCGACGGAAGCCGACGCCGGCTCCGACCTTGTTTCTTTACGCACCCGCGCCGAACACGTCATTAAAGACGGTAAAGTGGTGGGATATAAAATCACCGGCAGCAAAATGTGGATTTCCAACGGCGGCGTGGCCGATATTTACACCGTGCTCGCGCTGGCCCCGGGCGGCCCGAGCTGGTTCATCGTTGAAAAAGGCACCCCCGGGTTCACGCAGGACGTACACGAAGACAAACACGGCATCCGCTTGTCCAACACCGCGGGACTCGCGTTTGACGACGTTTACGTTCCCGCCGAAAATTTAATCGGCCTTAAAGAAGGCCAGGGCTTCCTGCAGGCGCAGGCCGTATTCGGTTACACCCGTTTAATGGTTGCCGCGTTCGGTTTGGGCGGCGGCGAAGAAGCGGTGGAAACCGCTTTGCAGTACGCCCAACAGCGCATTCAGGCCGGCGGCCCGCTGGCGGAAAAACAGGGGTTTATGTTAAAACTCATCACCCCGCATTACGTCCGCTTTGAAGCGGCCCGCGCGTATATCGACTGGACGGCCAAACAGCTGGAAGTAAACAACCACGGCCTCGCTACTGAAGGCGCGATTGCGAAACTTTACGCCACGGAATCGGGCAACAAAGCCGCAGAGGACGCTATTCAGGCGATGGGCGGTTTCGGTTATACTAAAGAATTTTCCGTGGAAAAAATCAAACGCGACGTTAAAATTACCTGCATTTACGAAGGGACCAGCGAAGTATTGGAAATGACGATCTTCCGCGGACGCTGGCAGGAACATTTGAAATCGCGCGGCCAATACTATTTGAACCAAGCCGCCGAGTTTGACGCTATCCACGCGCAGAACCCCAATGTAGGCGCCGACAGCGTGGCCTTAGGCTTTAGAGCCCTGGCCCGCGTGCTTGACGAATGCCGCGTGAGTAAGCTGACCCGCCACCAATATGTAACCTTTATGCTGGGCGACCTAATCAGCGAAATGGAAGTGGCGGCTGTGTTCTCCCGCCAGTGCGCGAATAAAGTGGTAACCGAAGGCAGCCGTTTTGATATCAATACCTTGTGCACGATGGCCCGCGTCAATGCGCGCCAGAGCGCATTTAAAACCGCGTCCGACGGCCTGCGCCTGATTTTGGGCACCTGCCCGACGATTAACACCGCCGAACTCAGCCAAGGCGTAAACTTGGTGGGTATTGAAGATAAAATGCGCGGCCTTATCGACGATATGGACGTCGTTTCCGCCAAACTCAGAGAAATCTTTAAGAAATAGGATCTGATATGAATATCATTGTATGTATTAAACAAGTTCCCGATTCCACCCAAGTCAAAGTGGATCCGAAAACCGGTACGCTGATCCGTGCGGGCGTGCCCAGCATTTTGAATCCTTACGACCATTTCGCGTTGGAAAAAGCGCTTGAAATTAAAGCCAAAACCGGTGCGAAAGTGACGGTCCTGTCTATGGGCCCCGCACAGGCTACCGCTGTTTTACGCTTGGCCTTGGCGTTGGGAGCCGACGAAGGCGTACTGCTGTCCGACCGCGCGTTTGCCGGTTCCGACACATGGGCCACTTCTTACGCGCTCGCTACGGCCGTTAAAAAAATCGGCCAGTACGATTTAATCCTTTGCGGCCAAATGGCTATCGACGGAGACACCGCCCAAACCGGCCCCGGGATTGCGTTCCATTTGGGCATTCCGCAGATTACGTTCTGCGAAAGTATTGATGCGAACGGCAGCCAAGTGGTTGTGAAAAAATTAATTGAAGGCGGCCACCAAATTTTGGAAGCCGATTTGCCGGTGCTCGTTACGATGACGATGCCGCACGATTACGTCGCCAAATATCCGTCTTTTATGGCTGCGCACAAAGCGCAGGATAAAGCCACTTATACTTGGACGGCTGCCGACATCGGCGCGGACCCGCATAAACTGGGCTTGGAAGGCTCGCCCACGCGCGTGGACCGCATCTTCCCGCCGCCGGCCCGCCAAAAAGGCGAAATGTTCTCCGGCTCTGCCGTGGAACTGGCCGACAAGTTTGTCGAAATTTTGAAAAAGGAGAGTGTCATTAAATGATTCAGATTTCTGCTAACTGCGTAGGATGCGGCAAATGCGTATCCACCTGTCCGTTTGGGGCGCTCTCGTTGGTAAACCGCAAAGCGGTTGCGTCCAATGCGTGCACGATGTGCGGCGCGTGCGTGAGCGGGTGCCCCGTTAAGGCGCTCTCTTTACCCGCCACCGGCGCGGCGAAGAAAGACCTGTCCGCCTACAAAGGCGTGTGGGTATTTATCGAAATTTCCGACGACGGAAAAACTCAAAAAGTACGCCCCGTGGGCTTTGAACTTTTGTCCAAAGGCCGCGAATTGGCGGACCAGCTGGGCGAAGAGCTCTGTGCGGTCATTATCGGCAATAATATCCAGCCGTATTTTACGGAACTTTCCCAATACGGCACCGATAAAATTTACGCAGTGGAAGGCCCTGCTTATGCGCGCTATAACACCGCCGCGTACGCCAACGCGATGGTTACTTTGATTAAAAAGTATAACCCCAGCGTGGTGCTGTATCCTTCTACGTATATCGGCCGCGATTTGTCCCCGCGCATTTCTTCCGAACTGTTCGTGGGTTTAACCGCCGACTGCACGGGCCTGTCCATTAAAGAAGGCAACCTGATTCAAACCCGCCCCGCGTTCGGCGGCAACATCATGGCCGACATCAAATGCCCGGATTATCGTCCGCAGATGTCCACCGTACGCCCCAATGTGTTTAAAAAGGTAGTTACGACGCCCAACAGAATGGCCCAGATTGTCAATGAGATGATTTCCGTTCCGGCCGAAGCTTCCCGCGTGCGTATTATCAATACGCACATGGATCCGCCTGCTGCGGGCATGAAGCTGGACGAAGCCGAAGTGGTTATTGCAGGCGGCCGCGGTATGAAAAACCAGGAAGGTTTTAACCTCTTGGAAACGTTGGCGGGAGAGCTCGGCGGCACCGTGGGTGCTTCGCGCGCGGCTATCGACCTTGGACTCAAACCGAAAGAACAGCAAATCGGCCAGAGCGGCGTGACCGTATCCGCCAAATTGTATGTAGCCTGCGCTATTTCCGGTGCGGTGCAGCACGTAGTGGGTATGGAACACAGCGACGTGATTATCGGTATCAACAAAGACGCGAACGCGCCGATTTTCAACGTCTGTAAATACGGCTTGGTGGGTGATGCGCACCAGATTTTGCCGCGCATTATTGAGCAAGTCAAGAACGCCAAAAAATAGTTGAATAACGGCTGTTGGTAACTGACGTTTTACGCACAACGGATAAGAAAGTGATTTCTTATCCGTTGCTCGTTATACGGGCAACCATTTTCCACTTTTGGGTTTCTTTGCGCCGACTTGCCTCTCGGCGTACCTAGCAGTACTTCCTCGGACAACTTGCGGTGCAAATAAACCGCAAAACTGAAAAATCAGCCAAAGCAATGCAGTATTAGTCTGTGTAAGCCCGCCCAATCTAAAGCGAATTTGACAAATCAAGCGAACTCCTGCAATAGCATTTTAATCCGCACGGCGTGTTTTATTGAGCGGTTTTTTACATATACACGGCGTAGCAAATTTTGCCCGGCGTAGGCGGCGGGGGAATGCCCAGGGAACGCCGGCGCGCTTCTTCTTGGCGTCGCAGCCGCATCAGCTGTGCCGATTCCACACTTACCCACGCGGCTTCTTCGGGGCTGAGCAAGATAGTCCGCTCGCATACATCGGCCGGACGGGGGGCGTATTCCCGTGGTTGTTGGTTTCTAGCCCGACTGAAAGCTTGTTTTATACGTGAGCTAAATTGAAGAATGTATGTTGTCATATCTACAGCATAAGGTTTTTATCGTTCAAAAACAGGGCCTTTGGACCCGACAGACCGGGTAAAAAGGACCTAACGCAGGGCGGGCCTTTTGGCTCCTGCGGATTTTTCCCGCCTGTTTTGTCACGAATTGATATAATGATACAAAGGGGAAATATGTCTTTATTTTCTAAACTTTTTAAATTGTTTCTGGCCGTAGTGTTAATGCCGTTTGTCCCTATGGTACTTTTGCTGGCGTATTACCAGGAACATTTAAAAGATAATATCTTGGAAACCCACGCCAATTTGGCGCAAATCGTTTCTTCTTCTATGAACCAGCACATTGAGGACTTGGGCTGGCGTCTTTCGTTTGCGCCGCACGTTACCGATGCGCTGAACAATAAAAAAAGCCCCGTTCCTATCTTGCGCGATGCTCTTGCCGCCAATCCCGATTTTGTAATGCTGGCCGTTTTGTCGCCGCAGGGCAAAGAACGCTACCGTGCCGGAGACAAACAGATTTTGCGCGACGTGCCTCCGCTTGATTTGTCGGGCGACCCTGTGTTGGACGAACTGTCTAAAAAAAACGAGTTGTCCGTCAGCAGTTTTGATGTGGTGGACGGCCGCCCCATCAGCGAATTTATTTATCCGCTTCCCAACGGCGATTTTTTGTACGGCATTATGAGTTTTTTCGCTTTCCTGTCGCGCGTGCAGGAGCAGCGTATCGGAACAACAGGCCGCATTTATTTGGTGGATCAAAACGGGTCCGTTTATGCGGGCGAATACCAATACCGCCCCGAGTTTGACGCGGAGGAACTGCGCCGCGCTTTTACGTCCGGCGACCGCCTGATTAAAGCATTGAAAACGAAACAAGACGATTATGTGGGCGCGTATGCGTCAACACCTATTTTGGGTGCGTATGTGGCGGTGCTCCAGCTAAAAAGCGAAGCGTACCGCAGCATTTATTACACCAATATCATTTTGGCTTTATTCCTGCTGACCATTGCCACGTTGGCGTATTTCGGGGCTCTCACGTTTGCCGAACGGCTGGGAGAACCGATCGGCGCGCTGTCCGAAGCGGCCAAAGAAGTCAGTAAAGGCAATTTGGAAGGAAAAATAGACGAAGATATCGGTTGGGGGGAATTTAAACAGTTAATTTCCCAGTTTAATAAAATGACCGCCGATTTAAAAGATTATCAGGTCCTGCAGCTTCAGGCGCAAATAAGCGAAATGAAAGAACACGTTTTCCGCGCCGTCGCGCACGATTTGCGCGCGCCGCTTTTGGGCCTTCAGGGTTACTTGTACATTTTACAAAGCGGCAAAGCCTCCAAGGCGGAAGAAAAAGAATATCTGGAGCAGATGACCGGCGCCGCGCGCGATTTATCGTCGCTGTTGGAGGATGTATTGGACGTATCGCGCGTGCAGGCCGGTATGCTTTCCCCGCGTAAAGAGCCGGTGGACGCGGCCGCCTTGGCTAAAAGCGTTACGGACGCGCTGGCGCCTACGGCGGCGGAAAAAGGGCTGCTGCTTGAAACGGATGTTCCGCCGCTTACGCTTGAGGCTGATGCAAAACTGTTGCGCCGCGTGCTGATGAATTTGGTTTCCAACGCTGTTAAATTTACCGATAAAGGCTATGTGCGCGTGTGCGGCGGGCAGGACGCCGCCGGCGATTGGCTGGCGGTGGAGGACAGCGGTATTGGAATGAGCGAACAGGAAATGAAGGGTCTTTTTCAAAAATATTACCAAATTAATTCCGACAAGGCCGGATACGGCTTAGGGCTGTTTATCAGCCGCCAAATTGTAACGGCGCACGGCGGCGAATTGCAAGTCACCAGCCGCCGCGGAAAAGGGAGCCGTTTTACCGTGACGTTTCCCAAGGAGAAAAAATGATTGTATTTTGGCGTTTGTTTTTGGCGTACTTTTTGACGGATTTTGTACTTTTTAACCACGCGGGCGAAAAAGCGTTTGCCCGTTCCCGCGCGGCCGGTTTTTTGCTGCACGGCGGCGTATTCTTGCTGCTCGGGTTGGGGCTTTGCCACGGGTATTTGACGATGACTTGGCCGTTTTTGGAGCTGGTGCATCTGCCCGGGTGGGTGTGTATTTTATTATTTACCGTTTTCCACGTATTTTCGGATGATTTTTTTCAATTCGGCGGTAAGTTCCGCCACGGTTATGTTGTGACGTTTTTGGTAAAAAATCTTGTCAATTTGTTATTTTTGTTCTTGTGCGTGCCTTTTCACGTGTTGTATGAAACGGGCAATTTCTTTGCCGAACCGTGGGTGATTTTTTTGGTGGGACTCATTGTATCTACCCGTGTGCTGGGTTGGTTTATTTTTGCCGTGGAGCAGGACCGTTACGGGAGCGAGTATCCCACGTTTGACGCCCGCTGGCTTTTAATGATGGCGCGCGCAATTTTCTTTTTAATTATGCTGCTGCCCGGGTGGCGTTGGGCGGCGGTGTTGGCCGTATGGTTTTCCGCGTGCGCGTATGCGCGCCGCAACCGCTTGTTGGACGTATCCTCTATGGCGTTTTATGTGGGTATCTTCGGTTCCGTATTGATAGGATTTTTAGTGCGGATGCGTTTTTATTGGATGTAATGTTATGCGCTTAAATGAAATTAAATTTGCTTGTTTAGATACTGAAACGACCGGTCTTTCTCCGGATCAGGGCGGCAGAATTTGCGAAATCGCCGTTTCCGTTTCCCAGGGCGGCCGCGTGGTGGAGGAGTTTTCCAGCTTGATTAATCCTCAAATACCGATGAGTCCGGAGGTTATCGCCATTCACGGGATTACCAACGAAATGGTAAAAGACGCCCCGACGTTTGCCGATATTATGCCTAAACTTTTAGGAGTGTTGGATAACGCTGTTATTGTGGCGCACAACGCCGATTTTGACGTTTCCTTTCTGCGCGCGGAATTTGCCGCCTGCGGAATGCGCTTCCCGCCGTATCCGGTGGTGGATACGCTTAAGCTGGCGCGCAAGAGCGGAAAATTTGAATCCAACCGTCTGGGGTTGATTGCCGAAGAGTTGGGAATCAGCTGCCAAGGGTGGCACCGCGCAATGGCCGATACAAAAATGGCCGAGCAGATTTTCTATTATTTTCTTACAATATTAAGTAAAGAAGGCGTAACGACATTGGAACAGTTAAACCGGTTTCAATGCAAACGCTGGCAAGATTTGATTGGTCACAATTAAGGAGAATTACCGTATGAAAAAAGTGGTTTTAATCATCCGCGACGGCTGGGGCGACGCCAAAGCTGGCCCGCATAACGCCGTAACAAGTGCCAAGACGCCCAATATTACCAAATACTTGGCCGAATATCCCCATACCCAAATTGAAGCCTCCGGCGAACAGGTGGGGCTGCCTGCGGGATATATGGGCTCGTCCGAAGTGGGCCACCTCAATATGGGGGCCGGACGTATCGTTATTCAGGAACTCAAACGCTTGAAAGACACGATTGAGGACGGATCTTTATTTAAATCGGCCGCGTTCTCCGCGTGTATAGATAACTGCGTTAAAAACAATAAACCGCTGCATGTAATGGGGCTTGTACAGGACGAAGGCGTTCACGCCCACCACGACCATTTGCACGCCATTATCAAATACGCCGCCGAAAAAGGCATTAAAGACATTAACGTCCATTTCTTTGCCGACGGCCGCGATACGCCGCCGCAGAGCTCCATCGGCTATATCCGCACGCTGGAAGAAAAGATGAAAGAATACGGTGCGGGGAAAATCGCCACTATTCAAGGCCGCTACTACGCTATGGACCGCGGCGAGGACTGGAGCCTGACCGATAAAGCCTATGATTTGATTGTTCACGCCAAAGGTTTGCACGGCACGACCGCCGAAGCGGTGGTGGCTGAAGATTATAAAACGATGAAAACACCCGACGGCGGCCCGATGGTGGACGAATATATCCCGCCGACCGTATTGGGCGGTTACAAAGGAATGGAAGCAGGTTCCAGCGTGATTTTCTTCAACTTCCGCCAAGACCGCGCCATTCAGCTTACCCGCGCGTTTATTGACGATACGTACCCGGGCCGCCGCGGCGAACGCGTGCCTTGCGTGTATTGCGGCTTAACCAAGTATTACGATTCCTTTCCCTATAACGCTCTGCCTTCTATGACGGACGGCGGCGGCATGAACAACCTCTTGGGTGAGGTTATTTCCAAAGCCGGCCTGAAACAGCTGCGCTTGGCGGAAACGCAAAAATTCAAACACGTTACATCGTTCTTCAACGGCAAACTGTTAAAACCGTACCCGGGCGAGGACCGTATTGAAAAGAAGGGCCGCTTTGACCCCGCCACGTTTGCCGAACATCCGGAAATGGAAGCGTATATCGTCAAGGACGAAGCGATTACCCAGATTAATTCCGGCAAGTACGATTTTATCGTGATCAACTTTGCCAACTGCGATATGGTGGGCCATACGGGCAATTTTAATTCCGTGGTCAAAGCCGTGGAAGTGGTGGACGAGTGCACGGGTGCGGTGACGGAAGCCGCTTTGGCGAAAGATTACGCCGTGTTTATTACCGCCGACCACGGTAACGCCGAAGAAATGTGGGACGACAAAATCAATATGCCCAAAACCGCCCATACCACGAATTTGGTGGACTTTATCTATTTAAATAACGACGATAAATCCGCCCAAATGCAGCCCACGGGCAACTTGGGCGACATTGCGGTGACGGTACTTGACGTCATGGGGATTGAGAAACCGGCGGATATGACGGCCAAGAGCTTGATTAAGAAGTAAAATATTTTATGTCATTCCCGGGTGTTTTTGCCGGGAATCTTCCGCTGATATTGCAGTTAACGCTTTTATCAGACGAAGATCCCCGACGACGACCTCGGGGATGACATTTTATATGAATCTTGGGCATATGTATTGCGTTTATATTTTAACCAATAAAAATCACACGGTTTTATATATAGGTGTTACCAGTAATTTGCCCGGGCGTATTTACCAACATCAAAACGAAGTGGCTGAGGGATTTTCTTTCCGGTATAAGTTGCATAAATTGGTGTATTATGAAACATGTGAAAGTATTTCTTCCGCTATTGCACGGGAAAAGCAATTAAAGAAATGGAACCGTGCTTGGAAAGAGCGTCTTATTGCAGAGAAAAACCCCAGTTGGCGTGATTTGTCGGAAGAATGGGGTTTTGAATTTTAAAAAATCTGTTTGTGCCAATATTATGGAAAGTTATATTAAAGTAAAGGTCCACGCGGGGGAAAAGAAAAACTGGCTGGAACAAAAATCCCCCGATACGTTTGAAATCTGGGTCAAAGCGCCTGCCGAACAGGGCCGCGCCAACGAAGCCGTCCGCGCCGCGCTGGCGGAACATTTGGGCCTGCCCGAAAATAAACTTTCCCTCATCAAAGGGGCCACGAGCCCGTCTAAAATCTTTCTAAAAAGACAATAATTTTCAACTTTAATTTTTTTGCTTTGGTTGGGTTACGTCCGGCCTTTGGGCCTTGACCCGTTTTTTTTTTTTGATAACATAGGGATAATTCAGGTTTGGCGGCTTTGTATTTGCGTTGCGTCATTCCGTAGTGTTTTTGTGCGGAATCTCGTCGTTACGTAACAACAAGATTCCCGATAGAAACATTCGGGAATGACGCAATAGAACGATAAAGCCGCCAAACCGTAATATAGGGGGCCTTTATGAAAGGTTTTACGCTTTGCTGTCATCCTGAACTGACGCTTTTACCGCTTAGCGTCACTCCGGAAGGCCGTAGTCCGGAGTCTAGTCATAGAATTTCAGGATCTAATAAAACTGGTTTTACCTTAATTGAATTGTTAGTCGTCATTTTAATCATTGGTATTTTGGCGGCGGTGGCGCTGCCGCAGTACCAAACAGCAGTAGCGCGGTCGCGCTATCAGCAACTGGTATTAATGGGGACGGCGATTGCCGAGGCCGAAAAAGTTTATTATATGGCAAATGGCGAGTATACAACGGATTTTAGTGCACTTGATTTGGATTTCGGTGCGGCTACGCTAGGGGAAAATGCTTCTGGGACATATAGTAAAATTAGTGGAAAGTGGGGGCGTTGCGTTTTGCGTGATTACGGAATGGGAACTGTGCAGTGCAGCTCTGGATATACGGGAGTGCCGGAATTTGAAAAGAACTTTTCTTCTTCTGTCCGTTATTGTCACGCAAGTTTTTCCAAAGGGGATGTAGCCCAACGGGTTTGCAAGCTGGAAACCAACACAACGGAGCCGTCGTCTTCTAATGACTCCTATGCCACGTACAAATTTAAATAACGGTTTTTAGAAAAAACTCTTTTTCCCGTTTTTTTGCTATAATATCTATAAGAAAAAATCCGCTTGGGCCACAGGTGTATTGACGCCCGAAAGAGATTTACAAAAAACTTCGCGGGACGGAAATCCCGTGGGGATTTTTTGACGAAACAAAACGCAACTAAAATAGAGTATATGAGAACTTACGAAAGCGTAATTATTGTTAAACCCCAACTCTCTGACGGAGAAGTGGGCGAATTCGTGTTGAAGGCGAAAGAACTTATCGCCAAACACGGCGGGGAAGTAACCAGCGAAGAAAAATTGGGCAGAAGAAAATTCACCCACGAAGTAAACCACGTTCGCGACGGTTTCTACCTCTACTTGAAATTTAAAGCCGAACCGAAATTTGTAAAAATTTTTGATAGTGCTTTGAAACTCAATGAAAAAGTGCTTCGCTCTATGACGATGATCGCTATGGAAGTGAAAGCCAAACCGGCTCCTGTCGTTGCAAAATAAGGTTAACGTATGCCAGCACAAATCAAATTACCGGAACAGAATCTTGTCCTTCTAGTCGGACGGTTAACACGTGACCCGAATGTGGCGTTTACGCAGAAAGGCCAGGCAGTGTGCCGTTGTGATATTGCGGTGAACCGCAGATATTTGGATGCTACCACAAACGAGTGGAAAGACGACACGGTTTTCGTGCCCGTGGTGGTTTGGGGCGCGGCAGCCGACCGGTGTAAAGACCGGGTGAAAAAGGGGACTCCCATTCAAGTGGAAGGCCGCCTCACCAGCAGCGAATACACCGACAAAACAACCGGGCAAACCCGCAGATCCCTACAGGTTACGGCCCGCCGGATCCAAATTCTGGAATCCGGTGCCGCGGGAGGGTCTTCTTACGAAACCCACGCGGCCGCTAAGGACGACGTCCCCACTTCCGAAGTAATGGAAGACGACGTGCCCTTTTAAACTTTAAGACAAGAGGAATATCCAATGTCCGAAGAAATTAAAACTCAAGCCCCCGCGGCCAACACCGCCGCTCCGGCCGCCCGCCCCGAAAGACCGGCGCGTCCGTTTATGGGCAAAAAGCGCTTTGAAAGCAGAAGAAAAGTCTGCAAAGTCTGCGCGGAAAAAATCGAAAACATCGATTACAAGAACTTTCAGTTTGTAAAGTCCTTTACGATGGAAAGCGGCAAAATCCTTTCCAGAAGAATCACCGGCACCTGCGCCAAACACCAGCGCCAGATTACCAAAGCGATCAAACGCGACCGCAACTTGGCCATCTTGCCGTATTCTTTGCCCAAAAAATAAGCCGGAGGACGAACAATGAAAGTTATTTTGAAACAGAACGTCAAAAATTTGGGTATGGTGGGCAGCATCGTTGAGGTAAAGCCCGGTTACGCCCGCAATTTCTTGGTGCCGCACCGCTTGGCGGAAATCGCCACCGAAGGCGCCATTAAGAACTGGCAGCTCGGCGCCGAACGCCGCGCCAAACGCATTGAAGCGGAACTCGCCGAAGCCCGCGCCATCGCCGAAAAATTGGCCGGTGTCGTGCTTCCGTTTACCAAAACCGTCAACAGCGACGGCGTGGTATTCGGTTCCGTCAACAAAGCCGACATCTTCAAAGCGTTGAACGCGCTCGGCCACAACATCGCCAAAGATTCTATTGAACTCAATATGCCTATTAAAGCTTTGGGCGAAACCGAAGTGGGCATTTATTTGAAACCGACCGTTACCGCTACGATCAAAGTGCAGATTAATCCTTTGACCACGGTGGAAGAAAAAATCGCTGACGCCAAGCCGGAAGCGAAAGCCGAAGAAGCGGCCGAAGCCAAATAAATACTGGAAATTGCGTTTTGTACACCCCCCGCGCAAGCGGGGGGTTTCTTTTTTATATAGAGAAGAAAATAGGATAAAGAAAGAATTTATTTCCTTTTTCTGACAGCAGAAAAAGTAAACAAAAAGACTGCGGCCAGTGCGGCATAAA
>CAMECJ010000005.1 GCA_945913025.1 uncultured Elusimicrobia bacterium
TTATGCACGATGCCAGCGTTAACTCTGAGCCAGGATCAAACTCTCCATTAGAATTATTTACCTTTAAACCGCAAGCGGTTCAAAGGCAACTAATCGCTAACATCGAGCTGTTGACTTTTGACTCTACTTGTTTTGAATTAACTTGGTGTCATAATATAGTATATGACTTACTGTAATGAGCCCTGAACTGTTAAACCTTTACGGTTTTTCCGGTTCAAATCGCCCATTCGCACATTGCTGTCAAATTTTCAGAGAACAAATTTCCTCATCGCTCTTTTTCTTTTGGAAAAAAGCGATTGGAAACTTTTTTCACTTCTTCACAGCCTCATTGCTGTAAAGATATTATAACAAATTCACTTCGCTTTTGTCAAGCCTTTTATTAAAGACTTAAACTTCAACTACTCGGCTTGTCAATTCTTACTACTTTTATATTCAAGCATATTTTTATGAGTTTGTCAAGCGATTTTAAAAATCATCCAAACTACCATGCCTGCTTGATGGCCACATTTATATTAAAGCATATTTACTGCAAAATGTCAAGTCTTTTTTGTACTTCTTGATTATTCAAGGAAGTCATAGCCGCTAAAGACTGAAGGGATAAGACCGACGTTTATTATGATTTTATAAGTTCTTGTAAAACTAACTTGATCAGCTAGGCTCAGTCCATCGTCTGCCTTTTCTAATATAAGGTGATGTTTCGCTGCCGAAAAGTTTTCTGTTTACAAACGGTTTATAAAAAATCTTTTTTAAAGAAGTTTTGTTATTGTTTTTACAAAGATCAATTTCTGACTACTTTTATAGTCTAGCAAAAAAAGACAGAAATGTCAAGACCCTTTTTTCTATTTTTCAAAAACTGAAAAAGGGTTCTTGAAAACTTCCGTGGAAACAAAGCCTTTTTTGTTTCCTATATACTTAGTATAACTAATTGGAAACGAAATGTCAAGCGTTTTTTATTTTCTTGAATTTCCGCCGGAAAAACGTCTCCGGTTTCTAAGTATATATAAAGGATACTAAAAAAAGATACGCAAATCAACTCCGCACATAAACGGAAAATTTGCTATTCTTATATATATGGACACGGAAACGCTACTTAAACACAACTCCCGCAGCCTATATCTCAGCGTGCAAATCTTGCCGCGCAAAATGCGCCCCGCGTTTTCGGTTGCCTATTTACTATGCCGCTATGCGGACACCATAGCCGATACGCATCTCCTCCCTGCAGAACGCCGTTTATATTGGATAGAACAATTCCCCCAATTAATCCAAACCCAAGATTCACGCCAAACCGCCCAACTGGAGAAGGAAATTTCCGGCGGGAGCGAAAACCCGTATGAAGAGATGCTGATTAAACATCTTACTCCGTGTCTGACGTTGTTCAATCAAATTTCCGCCCCACAACAGACTATTATTATGGAAGTCGTCCAAGCCGTATGCGAAGGAATGCGGATAGACTTAACCACTTTTCCCACCGGACGCCACGTTTCTCCCGTCCCGCTGAAAACAGAACAAGAGCTGCAACATTACTGCCGTTTAATGGGAGGAATGCCGGGCCTGTTTTGGAGTAAATTGATTTATCAAACGCAGCGTGTATCAATGCCGGAGGAAGAATTCTATGATTTGGGTAAGCATATTGGAGATGCGTTACAAATTGTCAACATCCTGCGGGATTTGCCTAAGGATTTACTGTTAGGGAGATGTTATTTCCCACAAACGGATTTACAAACGGCCGGACTGTCTCCGGCGGAGTTACTGAATCCGTCTAATTCCGCACGCTTTGAACCGGTCAAAAACAAATGGATTTTTTGGGGGCTCTCCCGCCTGCAAAAAGCTAAGCCGTATTTTTGCGAATTATCCCGTCTGCACGGCGGACAGCGCGCGGCGGTGGCATGGCCCGTATTATGGACGGCTGATACCTTATACAAAGTATATCAGGAAAAGCATTTGCTAGATCCGCAGCAGCGCGTTAAAATTTCCCGCGGGGTCATCTATTCCACAATGCTGCTTACCCCGCTTATTCTGCTTAGTAATACCGCTTTTTGCGTATGGGTAAACCGCAAAATCCGCCGATTTTCCCGTTAAGACACACCGAAAAAATTCTCTCCCAATAAAAAACCGTTTCTCTTAAGGAGAAAAACAGCTATACTATAAAATGTGTTTTTTAAAACGCACCTGTTTTATTGTATTCAATCTAAGGAGTTATTATGACAGAAACGCTTACCCAAGCAATTAGTCTGCTAAACGACCGTTTACTGGGCTATATATTAATGACCGCACTTATATTGGCGGGGGTATATTTTACCGTTGCCACACGCTTTGTACAATTTGTACGTCCCAAAGAAATGTTCCGCTTAATGACCAGCGGGAATAAAAAGAAAGGGCATATTTCTTCTTTCCAAGCGTTTTCCATCAGTACGGCCTCCCGCGTGGGCACAGGAAACATCGCCGGAGTGGCCATTGCCATTACTACCGGAGGCCCTGGAGCGGTTTTTTGGATGTGGCTGATTGCCGTTATCGGCGCAGCCTCCGCGTTCATCGAAAGCACCCTCGCACAGGTATATAAGGTAAAAGCCGGCGCGCACTTTCGCGGCGGACCGGCATATTATATGCAGACCGCGCTCAACGCACGTAAACTGGCATTGTCCTTTTCCGTCATTATTACGCTGACATTTGCATTTGTATTTAACTCTGTACAAGCCAATACAATAGCGGCTTCATTGCAAAGTACATTCGGCTGCGCTCCGCTGTGGACGGGCATCGCCGTATCCGTTTTAACCGCGGTGATTATTTTTGGCGGACTGCGCCGCGTAGCCAAGTTTTCCTCCGTCATCGTTCCGGCCTTTGCCTTGGCATATATTGTTATTACCATGGCCGTCATTTTACTCAATTTGGAAAAGTTGCCGGAGGTGTTCCGCCTGATTTTTTCCGACGCCTTCAGCCTGCGCAACGCCGCCGGAGGCGCCCTGGGAGCCACCATTATGACGGGTGCGCGCAGGGGTTTATTTTCCAATGAAGCCGGTATGGGCAGCGCGCCGAATGCCGCGGCCACCGCCAACATTTCCCACCCTGTCAAACAAGGGTATGTGCAAGCCTTCAGCGTTTTTGTTGATACGCTTATCATCTGCAGCTGCACGGCGTTTATCGTGTTGTTGGCGAACTACCAAGCTTTAGACGGTGAAGGCATCGCGCTTACGCAACGCGCCTTAACGCAAGAACTGGGCGGTTTGGGGAGCTATTTTCTCTCCGCCAGCGTGCTATTGTTTGCATTTACCTCTATTATCGGCAACTATTATTACGGGCAAGCCAATGTGGAATTTTTAACCCGCAGCCGGACGGTAATGGTTTTATTCCGCACAGGGGTAAGCGTAATGGTTTTTTTAGGCGCGGTGCTGCAGCTGAAACTGGTATGGAATGCGGCCGATCTCTTTATGACGGTAATGGCCTTGATGAACCTGTATGCGATCTTCCGCCTGCGCCGTCAGGCCCTAGACGTACTGGCCGACTACCGCCGCCAGAAAGCGCAAGGCAAAGACCCCGTATTTAATCCGGCGGACGTACCGTCCGTACAACATACGGAAGCGTGGCATATCCGCCCCTAACAATGGTATCCGGAGTTGTTATATTCGTAAAAGATCCACTATCTGATCCACGGAACATACAAAAATAAACCCCCGCATATTATTTCGGGGGTTTAGCTCATTAGTGTCATTACTATGTTCCTCTTTCCTAAGGGGGCTCCGCGTCCGGATCTTAGCGCAATCGGAAGGCACGCAGTACCTTCAACAACTGCAATCAAGGACTGTCGGGCTGGCCCTAAGTACTTTGTACAGATACTATAAGCGTTTTCGGCTGATTTTCAAGACCTATTTTTTAGACTAGGTCCTAAAAGCCAAAACGCTCCGGCGATCCTCCCCGTTTTCAATTCGTCCGTTCTATTTATTTTCACGTTCTTTTTTCTTCATTTCGCGCCACACGGCAAGGGCTTCTTCGGGTGACGCGGCTTTGGCGTGTTCGCCGAATACGTGCGGGTGGCGGCGGTGGAGTTTGTCGTATAAACCTTGAATAACGTCATCAATGGTAAATTTTCCTTCTTCGGCGGCAATCTGGCTGTGAATCAGCACCTGCAAAAGTACGTCGCCCAGTTCTTCTTTCATATTTTCGTCATCTTTATTGTTAATGGCGTCAATCAGTTCCTGCGACTCGTTTTGCAAGCATTTGATTAAACTTTCGTGCGTTTGTTTTTTATCCCACGGGCAGCCGTTCGGCCCGCGCAATATGGCAAAAGTTTCCACTAAATCGGCGAATGTATTTTTCATTGTTCCCCCTCGGAAAAAATGGTATACATTTATTATATGAAAATAAATACGGCTTTTTTTCTTTCCGCTTTACTTTTAACGCCGGCCTTCTGCGCCGCACAGCTTACCGTCGTCCGCGTGGACGGCTCCAAAGTGTATATTGACACGTCCGTCTTAAACCGTAACGTGGACAAAGGCGAAACCTTTAAAATTATCCTTTCGTCCGAAAGACTGGTTAACCCCAAAACGGGCAAAGATTTGGGGCCTTTATATACTTATTCTCCCGAAGGGAAAATTATCGAAGTACAGCCGATGTACGCCGTCGGCGAGATGCCCGCGGGCGTGAAAGCCTCCGTCGGGCAGGAAGCGGTGTTACAGCCGCTTGCGTCGCCAAGCGTTGCCTCCGCCACACAAGAGGCCGCTAAAACGAACGATAAAACGGTAAAAAACACATCTGCGCGCAAAACCGTTGTTTATGAACCCATCGAACAAGAAATCGTCAGCCTTAGCGTAGCGGCCGTTAGTGCGCCGGAGGCGGACAATATCATCACGCTTTCCCGCAAAGGACAGATTACCGTTTGGACCCCTTCGGGCGACAAATTAACATCAAATCTTTCCTTTCAGCTGCCTTCCGGCAAAACACCGCTGAGCGTATCGGCCTATCCGTTGCGCGGGCAAAAAACGGCAGAAATTTTTACAGCCGTTTACGACCCTTCGCGCGAAAAAATCTCCACCATCGTATTGGCCGCCCGAAATGGGCAGCTCGAACAAACCCAAATGCTGCCGTATTTTGTAAAAGAGTTGGGCTGCGGGGCGGATAAAACGCTGTGGGCGCAAAAGCCGTTTGCCGCGGGACACCGCCCCGCGTCGGCGCGCCGTCTGACGTATGAAAACGGAGAATTTGTCCTTTCCAAAAACACGCTCAATACCGGCAGGAACTGGCTGACGGGCGTAAACGTAACGGACGGCGGGCTCGTTTCCACGGCGCAAAACGGCGTGATCCGCGCGGAGCTTGCGAACGGAAAAAAAGCCGAAAGCAAGAGTTTGTTCGCTGCGGCTCCAAATCGTGTAAAATATAAGCAAGAGATTGTAAAGTTCTATCCTTCCGTACAAGTATTCGGCCCGTCCGGCCGGCAGGTTTATGCGGCTGCGGAAAACACCGCCAAACACGGTCTGCTGTCAGATACGTTCGGCCAATACCAAAGCGGAAAAATACACTTTATGACGGTTGAAAAAGGCCGTCTGAACATTCAAGACTCGGTGGAATTGGACGGATTCGTTTACGATACAGCCTGTTCCGCGCGCGCCGTACTGACCGCCGCCGTGTTGCCCGACGGAACAAGTTCCGTAGTGGAAATTTTTAAAGAATAGGAGAACCAACGTGCAAGAAACCAACGAAAAAATCAACGTGCTGGACAAAGGCTTCGTCCGTCTGGTAGATTTTATGGGAGGAGACCAGCGTGCCGTACAATCGGCCCGTGTTTCTTTTGGTGCCGTATCCAAAGGCGAAGAACTGGATAAACGCTTGATTAAATATTTAATGCAGCATGCACATCATACACCGTTTGAACATTGTTATTTTCAGTTTCATATCTGCTGCCCGATTTTTGTGGCACGCCAATGGATGCGCCACCGATGGGGATCCTACAACGAAGTAAGCGCACGCTATACCGAAGTAAAAGACGAGTTTTACATTCCGGACACCTTCCGCGGACAAGATACAAAAAATAAGCAAGGCTCCGTGCCCGACTCGCAGCTCGACAATACGGCCCTGCGCAAAATCTATGAGGACAGTGTAGAAGCCTCTTACGCCGCTTACCATAAACTGATTGAAGCCGGCGTGGCGCGCGAAATGGCACGCGGCGTGCTGCCCGTCTGCCAATACACCCAATTTTACTGGAGCGTAAACGCCCGCAGTTTGTTTAATTTTCTGTGCCTGCGTATGGATAAACACGCGCAAAAAGAAATCCGCGTCTATGCGGACGAAATCGCCAAGATTGTGGCGGAAAAAATGCCGTGGTCGTGGGAAGCGTTTGAAGAGCTGAACAAACAGCTGCCGTTGGGCTCTGAATAAAACTGATAAGGGGGGAACTTATGAAAATACTCGGTATGATTATGGCCGGAGGAAAGGGTGAACGGCTTTATCCGCTGACAAAAGACCGCTCCAAACCTTCCGTGCCGTTCGGCGGCAAGTACAGAATCGTGGATTTTGTGCTTTCCAACTTTGTCAATTCCGGCATTTTTTCGTCATATGTGCTGGTGCAGTATCTGTCCCAGAGTTTAATTGAATACCTGCGTACGACATGGCGGTCGGAAGGTATCGTATCGGACCATTTTTTAACCTGCGTACCGCCGCAAATGCGCTTGGGTGAAATTTGGTACCGCGGCACAGCCGATTCCGTCCGCCAGAACATCAACTTGGTAAAAGATTTTGCTCCCGATTTAGTGGCTATTTTCGGGGCGGACCACATTTACCGTATGGACGTGCGGCAAATGGTGGATTTCCACTTAAAAAACAAGGCCGACGTTACCGTAGCCGCCAACACGGTGTCCATTGAACAAGCTACCGCCTTCGGCGTACTGGGGACGGACGAAACGGGCCGCATCATTCAGTTTGACGAAAAACCCGCCAACCCGCGCCCGATTCCGAACAATCCCAAAGCGGCGTATGCGTCTATGGGCAATTATATTTTTAATACGGACGTGCTGCTGCAAGTGCTGCAAAAACGCTTCTGCGACGTTCCCGCGCTGGATTTCGGCAAACATATTCTGCCCAAAATTCTGGCGGACCACCGCACGTTTGCGTATGATTTCCAAAGCCAAACGCTCCCGGGGGCCAAACCGTATGAAGAGCAAGGATATTGGCGCGATGTAGGAACGATTGAGTCGTTCTGGCAAACCAATATGGATCTTTTAGGCCCCAAACCCAAGCTTGATTTGAACAATCCCGCCTGGCCGATTAACACCACGCTTAACCGCGTACCCGCCAGCAAGTTTTTGGGCGGGACGGTAACCAACTCGATTGTGGGAGACGGATGCATTATCCGCCCGAAAGCCAAAATCAAAAACTGTGTCATCAGCGACAGCGTGATTATCGGCGAAGGCGCGGAACTGGAAGGCTGCGTGATTATGGACAACTGCGAAATTAAAGCGGGCGCAAAACTCAAAAAAGTGATTATGGACCGCTTTAACACCATCGCCGCCAAACAGACGATCGGGCACAATATGGAAGCCGATTCGCAAAAGTATTATATTGACCCGTCGGGTATTGTGGTTATCCCACGCGGGAAAAATAAATTCTAAACCAAGCGCTTTTTAAAAACTCCCCGCTTTAGAGCGGGGAGTTTTTCATTCTTCAAAAAAGACAAGGGATAAAGTAAAATATAAAGAGAAAAGCAGGCCAAAAACTATGATTAAAACCCTTCGCCTCAAAAATCAGGATGAAATTTTACTTGCGCTCGGCATACAGGACCGCAAGCTCCGCGCGCTTGAAAAAAATTTTAAAGTAACCGTTTTCGTCAAATACGATGCGGACGGTTCCGGCGCAGAAATGTCGGTAAAAGGCACCAACTCGCGCGTAGATAAAGCGCTCGCCCACTTACAACAGGATTTGGCAATGAACGATTCTAAAAAACAGCTTGATCTTGTAAAAGACCCCCGTCCGTTTGTGGATAACATCGTCTTCCGCCCCGAACACGCCCGCCCTGTGGAAGCCCGCAGCGAAAACCAGAAAAAATATATTGAGGCCGTCTTTTCGCACGACCTCGTCCTCTCCACCGGCCCCGCCGGAACGGGCAAAACGTTTTTAGCCTGCGCGTGCGCGCTGCGCGCGCTTGAGCTGGGAATGACGGAACGCATTATCGTTACGCGGCCGATTGTGGAAGCGGGAGAAAAACTCGGCTTTCTGCCGGGGAATATCGAAGAAAAAGTGGACCCGTACCTGCGCCCGATTTACGACGCGTTTTACTCCATGCTTGGCATGGAAAAATTTAATTCCTTGAAATATAACAACATTTTGGAAATCGTCCCGTTGGCATATATGCGCGGGCGCACACTGGAAAAAGCGTTTATTATTTTGGACGAAGCGCAAAATACATTACCCGCCCAAATGCGTATGTTTTTGACGCGCATGGGAATCGGTTCTAAAATGATTGTAAACGGCGACTTGTCCCAAATCGACCTGCCCAACAAAAAAGAAAGCGGACTAATTCAAGCAGCCGAAGTGTTGGGTAAATTAAAAGACGTTGCGTTTGTGGAGTTTTCCGGCGCGGACGTGGTGCGCCATCCGCTCGTGCGGGAAATCGTGGCCGCCTACGACAAGTACGACAAAAAAAGCGCCAAGGAGAACAAATGATTTCACACATTTTCTACAACACGGATATCCCCAAACACCTGCGCCGCACGGGACTCTTTAAAGCCGCGTTGGAAAAGGGCCTTAAACATTTTGCCAAACAAAACATTGAAGTCAACGTGATTTTTGTGGACGAAAAAGAAATCTTACGCGTGAATAAAGAATTTTTAAACCATCACTACATAACGGACGTGATTTCGTTCAACCACGAACGTCCTCCTTTTGATACGGGCGAACCGTGGGCGTTCGGCGATATTTTTGTTTGCTACCAGGTGGCGCGCAAAAACGCGCAATCGTTCGGCCATACGTTTTTGCAGGAAATGATGATGTACGTCACGCACGGAGCGCTGCACCTTTCGGGCATGGACGACAACGCGCCCGAAGACCGCGCGGAAATGGACCGCCAGGCGGAAAAAATCATTGCGCGCGTGCTGAAAAAATAATGCGATTCGGAGATATCCTCTGGGAAAGGACGGAGGCCCGTTCCATGTAAAACGCAAGCTCAATGCACTGCTGTCTGGATCCTGAAACAAGTTCAGGATGATGACACAAAACAACGCCGTGCAAAACAGAATAGCATTGCGCTACTTCGGCTGATTTTTCAAATTTGCGCTAAATTTGTGCCGTAAGTTTGGCCGCAGCGTAGTGGTAATTACGTAAGGCCAAAGTCGGCGCAAAGTTAGCCAAAGGTGGAAAATGGTTGCCCGTAAAAGCAACTAAGGATAAGCAATCGCTTTCTTATCCTTGGTGCGAAAATCGTCAGTTAAGTACAGTTTTTACTGATCCGCCACATCCACAATCTCCGGCCGGCCGTCCTCGTGAATGACTAAATACTGCAATTTCCGGTGCAGTCCCACATCCACGGGGATAATATTGGCCGTCCGGTCCACAATAATCCGCCCCACTTGCGTATGCCCCACCACCTGCAGTACCGGACTTTTGGGGTACGAAGAAACCAAATCTTCCAAATCTTCCCAAAAAATCCCGCCGAAACGGTCCGGCCCTTTGCGGCTGACGCTGATGTTAAAAATGGGATGTTTAAAAAACTGGTGTTTTATGGATTCCTTAAAAATCAAATTAATCAGCACCGCTATATTTCCGGCGGACGGCTCGTCCAACTGCATCTGAAAAATTTTATACAGTTTGCGCGTTACGCCAGCGTGGGTAAACAAATAGCCTTTATAGGCACACGCGGCGCGCAGTTCGCCGTTTAAAACCTGCCGGACCAGTTTATCGCGCACCAACTTGGCCTCCTCCGTGCTGAAACCGGAAATTACAAAATTGCTGAGTAAAAGTTCCAATTCGTGGTTGCCCACCAAACGGACGACTTCCCCGCTCGAGAGCGAGGCCTGCTTTTGGATTTTGTCCAGCAAATCGTCCACTTTGCGCGAAAAAGGCCCGCGGTCAAAAATATCGCCCATCTGGATCAAGCGGTCGTGCGTACCGCACCAATCCAACCGTTCGTCCACTAGTCCCGCATTACGCAGGATTTTGGCAAACGGATCAAACTGGCCGTGTACGTCGCCCACTACCACCACTCTTTTGCCGCGGATTTTCTCGCTCATAGCGTTTTACTCTATACAAAATAATATAATATAGTATACAAAAACTTGCGCCCCGCGCACGATTTATGAAGATACCGCAAACCGCTTTACACCAACTGTACTCCCTTTTAGGGAAGGAAAACGTCCTTACGGACGAAGCGTCTTTACTGATCCACGCCTACGACTGTTCCCTCTCCCGCACCCGTCCGGACCTCTTGCTGAATCTTCAGTGTGAGGAACACATTGCGCCCGTTTTGCAAATTTTGTACACCCATAAAATTCCATTCGTACCGCGGGCGTCGGCCACCAACCACGCAGGGTCCTGCGCCGCGCTAAACGGCGGGGCGATTATCAATTTAACGGGGCTTAACCGCATTTTACAAATCAATACCCGCGAACAAACGGCGTGGGTGCAAGCGGGCGTTATTACCGCGGACTTGCAAAATGCGTTAAACAAACTTGGTTTTTTCTACGCGCCTGACCCCGCCAGCGAACGCGTCTGCACGCTGGGCGGCAATTTGGCGCAAAACGCCAGCGGGGCGCGGTGCATGAAATACGGCGGTACGCCCGACCACGTGTTGGAAGCCTGCGCCGTACTGCCCGACGGAACGCCCCTTCATCTGGCGCGTAACGGAGGCGGACCGGATTTCATCGGTCTTTTGGCCGGAAGCGAAGGAACGCTGGGCATTATTACGCGGATGAAAGTAAAAATTCTGCCGCTTGCCAAACATATCAAAACTTTTTTGGCGACGTTTCCTTCTCTTGCCGACAGCGTTCAGACGGTTACGGATTTAACGGCCCGCGGCATTATCCCGCGCTGTGTGGAAGCGATGGACCAAACCACACTGCAAACGGTGGAAGATTTTTCGCACGCGGGCTATCCCACCGACGCACAAGCCCTGCTGATTTTGGAATTGGACGGCACTCCTTCGCAAATCGCGCAGGAAGCCAAAGAACTGGAAGAAGTCTGCCGCCTCAATCACGCACATTGCTTTCAGCCTGCCAAAACGCCGGCAGAACGCCAAAAATTATGGCTCGGCCGGCGCGCCGCCTACGCGGCGATTGCACGCTTGGCCCCTAACGTAATGGTGGGCGACGGTACCGTTCCACGTTCCAACCTGCCGCTTGCGCTTGAAAAAGTATACCGTATTCTGCAAGAACGCGGCGTGCACGCCAGCCTGCTCTTTCACGCGGGAGACGGGAATTTTCACCCGCATTTTATTTTTGATGAACGCAACAAACCCGACGTTTTGCGCGTGAAAAAAGCGCTTCAGGAGGTGCTTCGCGCCTGCGTGGACTGCGGCGGCACCATTTCGGGCGAGCACGGCATAGGCGTAGAAAAACGCGCCGAAATGGCTTATCAATACGACCTCCCGACGCTTGATTTATTCGCCCGCATTAAACGTGCGGCAGACCCCTTAAATTTGGCAAACCCGCTCAAGATTCTTCCTGTAAGTTACGCCGAAAAAGCTCGTCCGCAAATAACGCCGGACAAAACCGTGGCGGAACTGGCCGAAGCCGTACGCACACGCCGCCAAACCCGCACACCCGTCATAGTTACCGGAAATAATACGCGCTTAAAAACACATACACGGCAAATGCTTTCCACCCGCGCTTTGGATAAAATCTTAGATATCGATTTAACCAATTACACCGTTACGGTGCAGGCAGGCGTAACGCTAAAAAAACTGTGGAGCGAACTGAAAAAACATCACGTTTACTGCGCTCTGCCGGAAGAAACGGGCACTGCCGGAGGCGCATTTTCCTGCGGGGCATATCCCGATTTTTACGCGCACGTCTTGGGGATAGAAGCGGTAACCCCCGACGGAAGCGTTGTGCGTTACGGCGGAAAATTTATGAAAAATTCCGCCGGATATCATGTCACGCGTCTGTTTGCGGGCGCGCGGGGCACGTTGGGAATCATCACGCAGCTGACATTCAAAATTTTTGCCAAACCCGTTCCGCCCGCCGCAAAAAAATCCGCAGCGGCCGAACCAAACGCACTGTGGCGCGCGCTTAAAAACGAACTGGACCCCGACGGTCTTTTCCCCGCCGTACCGGAGGATAAAAATGGTTGATTTTTATTTTTCCAACCCGCATAAACTGCTCCGCGCGCTGCACACGGAACTGGGCGAACGCGCCGTGTACGATTCCGTGGCCCATTGTACCCGCTGCGGCTGCTGCCAGCAGGCGTGCCCGTCCCTTTTGATTAAAAAACAAGAAACCTTTTCCCCGCGCGGAAGAAACCAAATGATACGTCTTTTAATGGAAGGTAAATTAAATACGCGCGCGCACCGGTTGTTGTTGGAAGAAGTCATCAATTCCTGTACATTATGCGGACGATGCATCCAAGCGTGCGCCGGAAAAATCCCTACGGCTGAGCACATACTGGAACTCAGGCGCCGCCTAAACTTGCGCGCCCTGCCGGCGCCGCTTCACCGCCTGCTTGCGTTACGCACTTCCTCCCCCGTTTGGTTTTCCCGCCTTGTACGGGCTGCTCTTTTGGCACGGCGGACGGGAATCGTCAAACTTTTACGCTTAACGGGCATTACACGGATGAAAGGATTATCGTGGATTAACCGCGCAGATGACCTTCTTCCCGCACAAACGCCGGAACTGAAAAAATATCTGCTCAACCAAAAACTCAGTTTAGAGTCCCACAACCCGACGCTGGTTTATTTGCCTTCTATGGAAGCGGAGTTTTTGATGCCCCGTTTGGCGGCGGACGTGCTAAAAACAGCCGCAAAAAAGCACCGTACGCTAGTGTGGCGCAATCAATCCTCCGGTCTGTTTGAATACGTATACGGAGATTTACGCAAGAGCCGTCTGGCCGTACGACGCCTAATCCGCCGACACGAGCAAACAGGCAACCTGCCGCTGCTGACCGACAGCGCGGACGTATTTATCTTTTTACGCCGCGCCGCGCAATTATTTTCCGGCAACAAACGGTGGGAGGAAAAAGCACGCTGCTTCTCCCGGCGCGTTTTATTTGCAACGGATATAATGCCCCAAAAAAGCTCTGTTCCCGATATTAAAATACCCGTGCGGCTGGACTATTCCGCTTTATTTTGCCGCGAAGGCGAGCCGTTTGAACGCGCGCAGAAAATTTTAAAAACACTTTTTAAGAAAAATTTTGTAGAGTGTTTGTATACGGACGCGGACACACCCGCGTTCGGTTACGGATTCGTGCGGAGAAATCTGGCGCAGGAAACGGCTTTGCAAACCGTACGGTCCATCGCCCAAACACAGGCCGCAACTGTGTTTACGTTGTCAGGGCTGTCCGCACTGGAGTTAAACTACTGGCTGAAACGCTTTTATCCAGCGGCCCAGGCGGACCACGTCATAAGCTTACACGGATAAACATTATGCAGACTTTTAGACCGGACAATGGAAATCTTTCCGCGGAAGAAAAGTTGAATTTACTGGTGGAATTCGGCGCTCGTATGTCGGGCGAACTCCGCTTGAACAAACTGCTTGATATTATTGCCCAGCAAATTACCAAACTGCTTAACGTAGGGCGGTGTACCATTTATTTAAAAGATGTGGAAAAAAATGAGTTATGGTCCAAAATTGCGCAAGGGCACGGGTTGGAACATACCGAAATCCGCGTACCGCTTAACGGTTCGGGCATTATTTCTATTGTGGCGCACACGGGCGAAACAGTCAATCTGCCCAACGCCTATGAAGATCCCCGCTTCTCAATGGACGTGGATATGGTAACTGATTTCCGCACCCATTCGATGTTGGCGTGCCCTTTAAAAAACAATTCCGGCAAAGTCCTCGGCGTGTTTCAGGTAGCCAATAAATCCGACGGTACTCCCTTTGATAAAAACGATGAAGGAATTTTAATGTTGCTTGCCACCTTGGCAGGCAGCGCAATAGAAATCGCCAAACTGTATCAGGACGTCCACGTCGCCCAGCTGGAAACCATTTACCGGCTGGCTGTTACCGCCGAATACCGCGACCAGCAAGACACCCGCGCACACTTAAAAAATATCAGCATTATTTCCTATCTGCTTGCGCTTGCGCTCGGAATGAGCAAAAAAGATGCGGAACTTATCAAAAACGCAAGCCCGCTGCATGACATCGGTAAAGTAGCGCTGGCCGACAACATTTTGTTAAAACCCGGGAAACTTACGCCCGAAGAATTTGAAATTATGAAATCACACACTGTGTACGGCGGGCGGATTTTGGAAGGCGCACATTCCAAGGTGCTGAAAATCGCGCATAAAATGAGTTTGTACCACCATGAAAAATGGAACGGTTCGGGTTACCCCAAAGGGCTCAAAGAAGAAGAAATCCCGATAGAAGCCCGCATTGTAACAGTAGCCGATGTTTTCGATGCGCTGTGCGTATTCCGTGTATACAAAAAAGCGTGGCCGACGGACGAAGCGTACGAATATATTCTTCGTGAATCGGGCCAATCGTTTGACCCGCGCATTGTCGCCGCATTTAAAAAAATCTATCCGTCCGTACGCAAACTGTACGCACATATTTCGGTCAACCAACCGAAAAACCAAAAAGTCTCGTCAACGGAAAAACACCTCTCTTAAAAATCCCCTGCGCCGGCGCAGGGGATTTTACCGATAGCGGCCCTGTGCCAAAAATACTACAATAATAGAGTCCTTTTGGCTTTCAACCTTAAGTACAATCTTATCTCACGAGGTTATGATGGAAAAAGAGACTGTATTAGTGGGCCTGAGCGGCGGAGTGGACTCCGCGGCATCAGCCGTGATGTTAAAAGAACAAGGATACCGCGTCATCGGCGCGACGATGCAAATATGGGATCCTTCCTTGCCGATTCCCAAAGGGGAATACCAAAAAAACGCGTGTTTATCGCCGGAAAAAGAGGATTTGGAGGAGGTTCGCCGCATTGCGGAAAAAATCGGCATTGAATACATTGTCGTGGACTGCCGGCAGGAATACCGCCAAACGGTGCTGGATAACTTCCGCCTGGAATACGCCTGCGGCCGAACTCCTAATCCGTGCGTACTGTGCAACAGTTTGATTAAATTCGGCGTACTGCCGTCTGCCGCCAAAGCGCAGGGCGTTGCGTTTGACAAATTCGCTACCGGACACTATGCGCGCGTGGCGTTTGATAAAATTTCCGGCAAATACCTGCTAAAGAAAGCGGCGGACTTGTCGCGCGACCAAAGCTATTTTTTACACCGCTTAAAACAACCCCAACTGGCGAGCGTACTTTTCCCGTTGGGCGAAAAAACAAAGCCGGAAATCCGCGAAATCGCCCGCAAAGCGGGGCTGGCCGTCGCCGATAAAGAGGACAGCCAAGATTTTTACTGCGGCGATTACAACGACCTGCTTAACTTCCCCAATAAAGAAGGCGACATCGTTACCAAAGACGGCAAAAAAGTAGCCCGCCACCACGGAATATGGGGATACACAATCGGCAAACGCAAAGGCCTTGGCATCAGCGGGTTTGCCGCGCCTATGTACGTAGTGGGGCTCGACGCCGAAAAAAACCAAGTTATCATCGGGCCGAAAGCGGATTTGTATTCAGATACGCTGACAGCGGAGAATATCAGCTGGGTGGCGGGCGAGCCGCCGGCGCAGACGTTTGACTGCGAAATTAAAATCCGCAACCTGCACCACCCCGCCAAAGCACGCGTGACGGTGCGGGAAGACGGTTCCTTGGAAGCCAAATTTGAGGAACCGCAAATGTCTATTACCGCAGGGCAGTCCGCCGTGTTGTACCAAGGAGACATAGTGCTGGGCGGCGGAATGATACGGTAAGTTTTACAAAAACGGGACAAGGTAAAATCCTTGTCCCGTTCGTTTTTCTTCAAACCTGCTTACGAAAACAATTCTTTAAAGAAACTCTTTTTGCCGCCCGTTTCTTTGGCCAGCTCTTCCAACAGTTCCTTTTGGCGGGCCGTCGGTTTTTTGGGAACCTCAATTTTTACATTGACAAGCAAATCCCCAAAGCCTTTTTTGCCCAGGCGCGGCATCCCGTTGCCCTGCATTTTAAGCACCGAACCGAACTGCGTGCCTTTTGGGATATCGAGCTCCACCTCTTTGCCTTCAATGGTGGGCACTTTAATGCTGCCGCCGAGCACCGCCTGCGGATACGTAATTTGCGCGTCCAACATTAAATCGTCGCCTTCGCGGCGGAAGATTTGATGTTCTTTTACGCGCACTTCTACATACAAATCGCCGAAGCCGCCCCCGTTCTGCCCAATATCGCCGCCGTTGGAAACGCGCAGCGTAATCCCCGTGCGTACGCCGGAGGGGATTTTGACGGTAATTTTTTCTTTCACGCGTTTGGTACCGCTCCCGCGGCAGACCGAACACGGAGTTTCCACTACGGTGCCTTTGCCGCCGCAGTCCGGGCAGACTTGGCGCATACTGAAAAATCCCTGCGAATACGTTACCGTACCCGTTCCGCGGCACGAGTTGCACGTTTTACGCTTACTTCCGGCGGCCGCACCGGAGCCGTCACATTCGGAACAGTTGTCCAGACGGGTATATTCCACAGGCACTTCTTTACCGGAAAACGCTTCTTCGAGCGTAAGGGTGACGTCCAGTTTCAAATCTTCGCCACGGGTAGCGCGGGGTGCGCCGCCCCGTCCGGCTCGGCCAAAACCGCCGCCGAATATATCGCCGAATACGGAACCGAAAATATCGTTAATATCGCCAAAACCTCCGGCGTTAAATCCGCCAAATCCGCCCGCGCCGTTTACGCCTTCGTGGCCGTACTGGTCGTACATCTGTTTTTTCTGCGGGTCCGACAGCACAGAAAACGCTTCGTTGATTTTTTTAAATTGCTCTTCGGCATTTTTATCCCCCGGGCAGCGGTCGGGGTGGTACTTCATCGCTTTTCGGCGGAACGCAGATTTGATTTCCGCTTCGGTGGCGGAGCGTTCCACGCCGAGAATTTGATAATAATCTTCTTTCATAGTTGCAGGCATAATCCTAAATCCGTAATTATTTTTTATATTTTATTAAATTTTGGCCCGCTCTTGCACAAGAGACGCGCTTTAAGCGCAATTATGCTATAATATATATACAAATTAAGGGAGAGTAACTCTCCGCGCCGGGCCGGTAATTGCCGGACGGGAGCGTTTTCTCTCTATTTGGTATAATAAAACTATGTACGCAATCATTGAAACTGGTGGAAAACAGTACTGGGTGAAACCCGGTCAAGATCTGCAGGTTGAAAAACTGGAAGCGCAAGCCGGCGACACGGTAGAACTGAAAGTTCTCTGGGCGGCTGACGAAGAAGGTACCTCGGCAGATACCAAGGCCAATACGGCCAAGGTCACCGCTCAAGTGGTAAAACATTTGAGAGGTCCCAAAATCCGCGTCTTTAAGAAAAGACCGAAAAAAGGTTACGAAAGAACCATCGGCCACAGACAGGATTTGACGCAAATTAAAATCACGGATATCCAGTTCGCGTAATTGGGAGACTAAACTATGGCACATACAAAAGCTCAAGGTTCTTCCTCCAACGGAAGAGACAGCCACGGCCAGCGTTTAGGTATTAAACGCTACGGCTCCCAGTTTGTGAACGCTGGGGAAATCATCGTCCGCCAACGCGGTACCAAATTCTTGCCCGGTACCAACGTAACGAGAAGCAGCGACGACAGCCTTTTTGCCCGCGTGTCGGGTATCGTTACCTTTGAATGGGTGAGAAGAGGCAAACAACAGATTTCCGTGTACCCCAAAGTTGCGGAAACCAAAGAAGCCAAAGAGCCGGCCCAAAAAGCTGCGGTAAAAACCGCCGCTAAAAAGCCCGCCGCCCAAAAAACGGCTGCGAAAAAAGCTCCCGCCAAAGCCAAAAAAGCCGACGCGGCCAAATAAACGCTTCACAGTTTAAAAAGCGGCGGGACTAAATCCTGCCGCTTTTTTTGCAATAACCCTTTTTAAGGTGCGGAAAACAAAAACGCACCCGTTATAATTAAGATATGAAGAAAGACGAACTGCACGTTTCGCAGGACGAATGGACGTATACCTGCACCAAAACTTCCGCCCGCGCCAAAGTAAAACGCGCGCGGACGAAGGCCAAACGCAGTTTGTCCAAAAAACTGTTGGCACAAGAAATACAGGCCGACGAAATTTAAACGGCGCGTTCCAGCCGTACATAAGTAGAGGACATTATGCAATCGGGAAGTTTTTTAGACCGCGTTAAAATCTATGTAACCGCCGGAAAAGGCGGAGACGGCTGTTTATCCTTCCGCCGCGAAAAATTTATTGAATTTGGCGGCCCCAACGGCGGCTGCGGCGGACGCGGCGGCGACGTTATCTTGCAGGCCGAACCCAATTTAACCACGCTTTTGGAACTGGCGTATAACCCGCATATCGAAGCCCAAAACGGCGAAAAAGGCGGTACATACAACAAAACAGGCAGGGCGGGCGAAGATAAAATCATCCGCGTACCGTGCGGAACGATTGTAAAACAGGACGGACGCGTCATCGCCGATTTAACCCAAGCCGGCCAGCAGTTTACCGTCGCGCGCGGCGGTATGGGCGGGCGGGGCAACCAATCTTTTAAAACGCGCAACAACACCGCCCCGCATATTGCCGAAAACGGACAACCCGGAGAAGAAGTCACGCTGATTTTAGAACTTAAAGTGTTAGCGGACCTGGGGCTTGTCGGCTTTCCCAATGCGGGCAAAAGCACGTTTTTAAGCCGCATTTCAGCCGCGCGCCCGCGCATTGCGGACTATCCGTTTACTACGTTAAATCCTAACCTGGGTATTACGCTTCACAAAGGAATCAGCTTTGCCACGGCGGACATTCCCGGAATTATTGAGGGCGCTAGCGAAGGCAAAGGGCTCGGACACCAATTTTTAAAACACATTGAACGCACGCGCGTACTTTTGCACGTGGTGGACCCAAGCGGGTTTGACGGGATGAGTGCGGAAAAATCCGTTAAAGTAATTGAAGAAGAATTAAAAGCCTTCGACAAAAAACTGTTTGAAAAACCGCGTATCATTGCGGTAAACAAAATGGATTTGCCGGAAGCCAAAAAGGCGTTTGAAACCATCAAAAAGAAATTTAAAAAGCACAAAGTCATGCTGATGTCCGCCGCCACGGGCGAAGGCGTCAACAAAGTGCTCGACGAAGTGGTAAAAATCCTGGCCGCCACGCCGGTGGAACAACCCGTTATAGAAGAAAAAACATCCGCCACGCACAAAGTGGAACCGATTTTCTCTATCGCGCGCGACGAAAACGACGTCATCCGCATCACGGGCAAAAAAGTGGTAGAGTTTATCGCGATGACGAACTTCAACCAGCCCGAAGCCGTGGCGCGGTTGCGCGGTATTTTCAAAAAAATCGGTTTGGAAAAAGCCCTTTTGAAATACGGCGTAGAAGACGGCGACACGCTGATCGTGGGCGGGCGCGAATTTGAATGGAACGGAGATTTTGACGAAGAAGCCCCCACCTCGCCCGAACACGCCGGCTACAAACGGCGTGAAACGAAAGCCGAACGCTTGGCCAAACGAAAAGCGCGGCGCGAAAGCAAAAAATAAAGAAAAATAACTGTAGGCAACGCCTCTGTATATTTGGGAAATTGTCTTGAGATAAAACCCCCTGTTTTGACAGGGGGTTTTCGGTTTACTTAAAACTACTGCGCCGCTGCTGCATCACCCAAATTGCCTGAAGGAGTGTTATTCTTTCCGCCGCCTTTAAACCAGTTCTTTATTTTCGTCCACATACGGCCGCCTTCGTATTTAGCGACTTGTACCACTGTGGAGTTGGTAAGCATTCCGGGGGTCAGCAGTACACTTGCCGCCACGGCCCCACCAGCCAGAATCAAGTCTAAATTCGAAATTCCCGTAACCTCCACCAACGAACGCATCGGGAAAGCCAACACAGCCGCCAGCGGCATCGTATAGTTAATCAGCAAGGAGATTTCGCGTTTATATTTAGGATACAACCCCGTCATATATTCGTACATTTGGGAGAAGAAATTTCCTACCCCGAAACTGGCAATTACCGCTCCTGTTATCAGTTGGGGAATACTGCAGCCCGCAAGAGGATCTAAGGCTGTTCCGCTAAGATCCGCGCCAGCCATTGCAGTCGCCATTAAAACGGTTCCTCCTATGGAAAACGTAGAGGATAAGGCATACATACTGCCTCCGCTTAAATACCGGCTGATGTAATTTCCCAAAATACGTCCCCCAGACATTGAACCATATAAGGTTAACGCCGTCAGCGCATTGGCGTAGGTGCCGTTGTCTAATACATTATGCATAGCAAAAGCAAACCCGTTGGAAACACTCAATTCATGTACCGTAGCCAATGTCATTGCCAACAAGCTGGGGCTCAAGGATTTCAAGCGTAACACATCCATCAAACGCACATTGCGATGCCCTAAAATATCAAATGCTTTTTGCAACTCAAGCCCCGCCTGCTCCGCCTGTTCGGCGGGAACGCCTTTGGATATTAAATCTTCTTGGAACGCTTGTACCGCTTCGGCTTCGTGTTGCGAAATCAATTTGTTCCCGTCGCCTTTTTTATGACGCACTTCCACCGCCGTCAGCGAATCAATCATCCCGCTGAGTTTTTTAGCCAACGCCGTCATTTCGGCGGATTCGGCCGTTAACGCCTCCGCCGGCAATTTTTCCATTCCGTTGAAAGCGCCTGCCAACAACTCTTTAAATTGGTTTTCCACTACATTCAAATTCATCGGAAACGCATCTTTATAAGCCGTCTTACTTAATCTCCACGCCGCCCAACCGGCCCACAGCGTATAGGGAACATAACTGGCGGAAAAATCCAATCCGAGGTTGACCCCAAAGGCCAGCTCACCCGCCTTGTTTACCAACCAAGGGAATGCCAAAAACGCCATTGTGCCGATATTTTTAAACATACTGGCCGTTTGAAAGAGCGCCCCGTCACGCACGACTCCTTTTTTAAGAAGAACGATGTCTTGAAGACGCTTGGCGAAATAGGCAAAATTCGGTACTTCTGTGGCAGCGCCTTTTACTGCCGGTTTCTTTTTAAACGCATCCCCGCTGGCGGGAACGCCGCGGTTAGCGCTGATTAAAATATTCTGTACAAAACGAGTAATATTCGTGCCCATCGCAATCAGAATGCTGGAGATAATAAAGCCCGCCGTTTGCACACCCGTCATTCTGCCGTCACCCAACGCACCATATAATCCGCTGACTAAGGCTGTTAAACCGCCCGCCAAGAAGAACCCCATTCCCCAGCGCGCCACCGCCGCTTCGCCGTAGCGTTTAAGCAGAGGATGCACAAAACCCATTAATATAGGCAGGACGTTGTTAATGCCTAACATAATCGTACTGGAAGCCGATTCGCCCAAGTTCGTACGGGCATTGAGTTCCGGCGCAGTCGTTTTACCCAGTCCGATTTGCAAGGAAGGTACGGCCATTGTTAACAACTTGGTTTTATGGCTGGTGGAATGAACCCCCAGCGTGAACGGCTTGCCGTCCTGCTGCATTACTTGCGTCCAATAACGGCTGTCCTCCTTCGGCAGACGGATATAGTATCCTTCCAGCAGGGTGCGTTGTCCGTTTTTTTCACTTACAAACCAGATCGAGCCGTCTTCTCCGGCGAGCAAATATCCGTCTTCCGCCGGAACGAGCGACGCGTCCAAATCCGCCGTCATCAGCAGACCGGAAGATCCGTTTTTATATACCCCCAGCGATCGGACTTTATAGCGCTGATTGGGGGCTTTCTCCAATTTAATACGCAACGGGCGAGGTAAGTGAAGGTTCTGCGCCCCCATCCCCAACCGGACGAGCTCTCCATTAGTATTGGGCATTTCAAAAAAGAAATGATCCATTTGTCCGGGGCTTAATGTTAAGTTACGCAGTTCAAAAATATGGTCTTTACGGAGCGTAATGCGGTTATATCCCTTTGTTTTAATAGAGGCGTCAATCGTAATATCCACATTCTTTAAAATGCTTTCCATTCCTTCTTCATTTTCTATCGTTAATTTAAAACCGTTCTCGGCTACTTCCACCGGCACAGACGGAATAGGATTAATCCAAGTATCGGTCTCTTCTTCCACGGGAACGCGGCGCGGCTCATATATGGGATGCACCGTATTTTCGTGCAATCCGGGTTCTTCGGGTACGGAGGAGGCTGCTGCCTTTTTGCCGCCAAACAACCGGCACAAGCCTTGATAAGTCTTTTTCAGGGAGTCCGCCATCGCAAACACGGGAATGCCGCTGTACAAAATACCGGAGTGCGAAGACCCTTGTTTCGGTACAGTAGAAACAGCCGCTTCGGGAGCTTTAAGCTCTGCAGCAGACGCAGATACAGCCATGTCAACCGGAGCCAACCCTAAATCAGAGGGCGCAATTTGCACACCGGATAATGCTTGCGAAAGATTGGGAGCGGTTAGCTCTTGTAAAGGAGCCGCCCCTGTTTCAGCCGTTACTGCGGAGGAAGGCATCGCGGGGGTGGTCTTGCCTAAAGCGAGCCATTTCGTGGTAGCTTCGCGGCTGAAATCGGCGTTTAGCTCATTTACTTTCAAACTGCTGCCTAAAAATTTTTTCTGTATGGAAGAAATCTGCGCTGGTTTTCCGGTAAATTCAACGCCCCATTCTACGGCAATACCGTGTTCTTGCGTATAAGCGGCCAGCTCTTGCCAAAAGAAATTATCCTCTGCGTTTGCTTTTGCCCAAACGGCCAATTCTTCGTGTGCTCCTTGGCGCAGCAACCCGCGCGCAGTAACGGCCGCGGCCATATCCTCAAAAGCAGTTCCTTTCGCTTTCCGGTAACAAGACATTAAAGCGGGCACGTCCTCCTTGGAACCGACCAACCCTAACGCCGCCGCATCGGTTAGAGCATCACGCGCGGCAAAGAAGCTTGGCCTTAATGACGAGGAAGAGTCCAGCACGGAAGTAAATACGTCATTGAAATTCTGTCCAGCAAACTGCGCAAAAGAAGCGGAAGATTTGGCTAAATCAGCACGGTAAAATTTAACGGCTTCGGAAAGTTCGCTAACGGAGACGTGCTGGTCAAGCGCCAGCACAACAAATTCACAGCGCAGCAACGGCGCCCTTTCTGCAAGAGAAGGAATCTCCAAAATCCGTCCGGCTAAACCGGAGTGTAAGCCGGTTTGCATTTGGCTTCGGATAGCGGCCGCTGAAGGAAGCTGCTGCAGGGCTAGCTGGGAAAGCCTGCTATTAAGCGCCGTGGAAAAACCCTTAGAAGAAACGGAGGAGGAGAGCCCCTTTCCCCAAGATTGAGACAACCCCTTGCCCATTCCTCGGCCAATGGGAATTCTTTGTGCCAAAGACGGGCTCACGCTGCTGACCAAAAGACAAACGCTTAATAATAACGATAATAATGCTCTCATAAATCTCCCTATTTAAAGTATGCCAAACGAAACGGCAAAAAAATAGGGCCAAAAGACCCAGAACATACTGGTTTTTGGCCCTATAAAAAACGGCGCTCTGCTACACGGAAAATCAAAACATTTAAAAAATACGGAAAAACTGAAACAGCAAGTATAGAAAAAGGAAAGCCTCCCCGCCGTCTGCGGCTTTAACCGCTGGGGTAAGCACCGGCACGCAAATTGTAACTCTTGGGCACAGTACATAAAAGCTCCTTTTATCCGTCTCCAGCTATATTTTAGTAAACTTTTATATCCCAAACAACAAAATAAAAGGCCCATTTTTTGTATAGGCCTTTTAGGCTAGAAGGAGAATTTTTCCAGTCGGAAAAAGGCTTAACGCTGCCTCTTGCCGGCCAATGCGTGCGCCACTCCCCCAGGCACCCAGCGGGAAACATCCGCCCCGTATAAAAACGCCTCTCGCACCGCTGAAGAACTGACATACATCCACTCCGTACGCGCGGGCAGAAAAACGGTTTCAATCTCCGGCAAAAAGGCTTGATTATAATAGGCGTTGGTCAGTTCGTGCTCCATATCTTGCGCACCGCGAAGGCCGCGTACAATCACGCTGTATCCGTGTGATTTCATATAATCCGTCAAGAGGCCCCCTTCCGCAACAGCCACTTTCACGCCGTTTTCGCCCTGCAAGGCGTCCTCTAATAACAAACGGCGTTCCTCCAGCGTAAAGAGTGGCCTCTTAGCCGCGTTGGGAATAATAAGTATCGTCAGCGCGCCAAATATATCGCGGGCGCGGCGGATTACATCTACGTGTCCGTTGGTAACGGGATCAAAACTGCCTGTATAGATAGCTTTTTGTATATCCATAACGTTCTCCGGCCCCGTGCGGGGGCTGTTATATTATGGTATCATAATTTTATGATAAAAAATCCGTTCAGCAAAGAAATTTACCTCCGCCGCACTCATCCACACGTCCCGGATCTGCGCGACGAGTATTTCCGCGACCAGACAAAAATCATTCATTCCCTGCCGTTCCGGCGATTGAAACACAAAACGCAAGTATTTTTCGCCCCCAACAACGACCATATCTGCACCCGTATCGAACATGTGCTGCACGTAGCCACCATTGCGGCGACCATCTGCCGCGGGCTGAATAAAAGCGGACGATGGGAATTAAGCGAGGACTTGGCCTACGCTATCGGCCTCGGCCATGATATTGGGCACGCCCCCTTCGGCCACGAAGGAGAACGCGCCATTGACGCCTGTTTAACACGCCCTAAACGCTTTTTACACGAACTCAACAGCTACCGCGTGGTGGAACATCTGGCCAACTATGGCAAAGGGCTTAACTTAACTTTCGCCGTTAAAGACGGAATCATCTGCCATTGCGGCGAAGATTTTGCAAATAACCAACTCCGTCCCGCGGAAAAACCCAACGATTTGGAAACAATTACCGGCCGCAATCAAATGCCCTCCACTTACGAAGGATGCATTGTGCGCTTGTCCGATAAAATTGCATACCTGGGCAGAGATATTGAGGACGCTATCAAAGCTGACCTTATTACTACAACAGATATTCCCAAAGCCGTACGCGAAGAAATAGGCGAATCAAACGGAGAAATTATTAATACGCTCACGCTGGACCTGATTAATCACTCCAAAGACCGCGATTGTATTGGATTTTCCAACGAAAAATTCGCGCTCATTTCCCAACTTCGTACGTTTAATTATGAGCGTATTTACCATAACGAACAAATGCGCCAACGCAAAGAAAATATCGATAAGTGTATCCGCGACTTGTTCGATTATTTCCGCTGTTTGTTTGAACGCTACAGGTTTGATTATCCCGCCTACGAACGCGAAGGAAAGCAAACCGCATACAGCTTTGCCAACTATATGCGTTCCATGAAGGAAGTCTACCGCGAAGATCCTGCCCTGATTGAAGATGTAATCGCCGATTATATTGCCGGAATGACCGATTCTTTTGCCTTAAATGTAATGGAAGACGTTATTCTCCCCAATTCCATCAAATTCTTCCGTTAGCCTTGCAGGCTGCGCATGGCCGGAGAGTGCCTTCTGATTAACAGAGCCATACTGCAAAAGGGATACCGCCAAGTGTCATTCAACGGCCTTGCAGGCTGCGCATGGCAGAGAATTGGCTTCTCATGAATAGAGGCGCACGCTCTAGGTAAATCTGCCAAGTATTCTTATATGGAAAGCTTATTCATATAAATGGGGACACCTCCGGAGGGGTGCCGGAGGTGTGAGGATAAAAAACCGTTCAAAAGCATTTACAGGTAGGGCACATTCTCGTTAAAAAATCTAACCACTTTATCCATTCCTTCCACCTGTTCGTTGGCGCGGACGAAATCCACTACCGTAAACCCGTCTGCAATTTGAAGCTGTTTGATTACTTCGTCTGCTAAAGCGGAAGCCGCCACGTCCAACGCCCCGCCCTTACTGAGTGATTTCACCCGTTGGATCGACTCTTGCAGGGCACTGCTTTCCAACAGAATAAAAAATTTCTCGGGTTTCAAGTCGAGCAGCGTCTGTACGGCCGGAGTAGCGCCGGACTGGTTGGGCTGGTTTTTCAAATCGATAATTTTAGAAAGGGATTCTTCCTGATACAACTTACGGATGGAACGCGCTACAACCTGTAAGGTAGAAGCGTCTTTAGCCAAGTGAAAAGCATTATTGCCGAATTTGTCTACCGCCAGCAGATAAGACCCGTCTTGTGCCAGGGATTCAAATTCACTGATCTTCTGCATATCGCCTTTTTTGACAGCTGTTAAAAATTCTTCCCCCATCGCGGCACGACTGCGCTGCTGGGCATAAAATTGGATCATCAAGTCGCGGCGGCTGACGGAAACTTTTTGGGCGGGCGCGGCATGAATCATGGTACTCAACAAACCGGCAATTAAAATAAAAAGAATATTTTTCATAACCTTCCCTCTGTTATTATAGTATGGCTTTTCAGAAGGGGATTTTCGAGGGTCTTTAGACCTAGATTTGGGAGAATTTGGACCTATATCATTCTAGGTCCCGTTTCACCAGGAAAGAAAAAACGAACGGGAAATAGACTGTTTTGAAACCATCAGCTCTCAAAAGCAGCCAGTGATTGTCCGGGGCTTTTATGCCACTTACAGCAAATCCCCCTGCTTGCGCAGGGGGAAATTTATTAAGCGGGGCGGTTATTCTAAAAAGTGCTTCCTTCCGCTGACGATTGATTCGGCGCGCATTAATGAAGCATCGATGTTTTTACAAAGATGATCTTCTCCTATTTTTTGGATAAAACCATATTTGTCAAGCGTTTTTAACACATGCTTTTGTGCGTGGGACAAAATAAGCTGCACGCCGTCTTTCTGGCAGCGGTCATAAATACGTTCAAGCGCGTGAAAGCCTGTAGCGTCAATAGCAGGCACGCTGCGCATGCGTAAAATCAGCACTTTGCAGTCCTTGTGATTTTCAAGCGAATCCAAGAATTTATTGGCCGCACCAAAAAAGAACGGGCCGTTAATCTCATAAACGCTGACGTGTTTGGCAATAATTTTAGTGTCAATATCATCTTTACGGCGTACTTCGTCAAATAAATCGTCGTCCGTGTTCTTAATTTGGTATACGTCGCTCATACGCTTCATAAACAGTACAGCCGCCAGTACAAGGCCAAATTCAATCGCCACCACCAAATCTTCCACTACAGTCAGCGTGAAAGTGGTCAGCAAAATAGCAATATCGCTGGCGGGCGCTTTAAAGAGTGCCGCGAAAGATCTCCAATCGCTCATACGGTAGGCTACCAGAAACAGAATGGCGGCCAGCGAAGTCATCGGAATCAGCCCGATGTATTTCATCAGACACATCATCATAATCAGCAAAAATACGGCATGGGCCATTCCGGCAACAGGGGTACGCCCGCCGTTTTCAATGTTGGCAGCGGTGCGGGCGATGGCGCCCGTGGCGGGCAACCCGCCGAAAAGACCGGAGGCCACATTCGCCACACCAGTGGCGACAAGCTCCATATTAGATCGGTGGCGTTTGCCGATCATCCCGTCCGCCACTACAGCGGAAAGTAAGCTTTCAATACCGGCTAAAAACGCAATCGTAAACGCGGCGGGCAGCAGTTTGCGTACTACTTCCAGATTGATTTCCCCTGGCATATGCGGCATTACCAGGGTACCGTCCACTTGCCCGAACGTGGACGTAATGGTGGCGACGTTTAACCCCGCACATTTAACGATTAGCGTCGCAATGATGAGCGCAGCTAAAGACCCCGGAAACGCCCGCCATTTTTTAGGCCAAAAAATAATAATCGCCAAGGTTAAAAGCCCGACGGCCAGCGTCATCGGATTTACCGCACCCAAACTGTGCAGATACACATCCCACTTGGCAAAAAAATCGCCGGGCAGATTGGTTAATCCCATACCCAAAAAGTCGTTGATTTGGGTAGAAAACAGTACCACGGCAATACCGCTGGTAAATCCGGTAGTGACAGGGTAGGGAATAAATTTAATAAACGCCCCGAATTTTAAAAGGCCCATCAACATTAAAAAAATACCGGCCATAATCGTGGCCGTCAAGAGACCGGCTACACCGTATTTTTCAATAATCCCATAAACAATAACGACAAACGCCCCTGTCGGTCCGCCAATTTGCACGCGGGACCCTCCCAAGAGTGAAATCAAAAATCCCGCCACAACAGCAGTAATCAGGCCCTTTTCGGGCGTAACGCCGGAGGCGATCGCTAACGCGATAGACAACGGCAAAGCGACGCAGGCCACCACAAGGCCCGCGCTTAAGTCTTTCAAAATCCGTTGGGAGGTAAAATCTTCCGGACGGTTTTGCAAAAGCGTCAATAATTTAGGTTTTAACATCATAATTTTTATTGGTTAAATAATTTACGTAATAACTTGTTGTAATGAGGCTGCGGAATTTGCATGCCGGCGGAAGTTATCCGTCCGCCATGCGGGCCGTGATAGTCGGATCCGGCAGTCGCCAAAAGACCGTATTTCCGCGCCAAAGCGAGGAGGTCCTGTTTCATCGTAAACGTATGGGCGGGATAAAACACTTCTATTCCGTCCAAACCGGCTTCCGTCCACGCGGGGAAATCCCAATGTTCAGCCACAATCCCCGGGTGGGCGATAACCGCCATACCGCCAGCGCGTTTAATATACTGTATGGCTTCCACCGCCGTTACCCCCGCCGAAGGCACATAACCCGCTTGGCCTTGTACCAAATAGCGGCGGAATCCTTCCTGGCGGGAAGAAACGACACCGTTGGCTTTCAGGGCGTCCGCCACGTGCGCGCGGGACACAGTGTTGGGAGCGCGTTTAAATACATCTTCCTCCGTAATGTTTACGCCTGCACCGATTAGTTGGCGGATAATTTGACGAATACGGTTTTTGCGGTTTTCGCGGTTTTGCGCCAGGAAGGCTTGGAATTCCAAATTATCCAGATCTAAGTTGTATCCGGTAAAATGCAGATGGTCATGTTCCCGCGTGCTGATTTCTACGCCGGCGGTAAACAGGATACGGTGCTCTTTGCATACGGCTTCGGCGCGGCGGACGCCGTCGGTGGTATCGTGGTCCGTCAGCGCAAAAATACTTGCTCCTGCCTTCAGAGCAGCGCGCACCACCTCTTCGGGGGAACAGGTCCCGTCCGAAAAGTCCGAATGGGTATGCAAATCGATTTTAGGCATTTAGACGCGTTCCACTGCTGTCACTTCGGGAACAAGTTCTTTAATCTTCTTTTCCACAACGGCCTGTAAGGTCATCTGCGCGTGCGGGCAGCTGCCGCAACGTCCGCGCAGGCCCACGGTTACGATACCGGTTTTTTCGTCTACGCCGATAAGCTGGATGTCCCCGCCGTCAGCTTGCAGAATGGGGCGGATTTGTCCGATTACTTCTTCCACTTTTTCTTTCATACTTTCTCCAAAAAACGGGATTTTTCTTTATTATAGCTTTTTTAGGTGCAGACGCGGGAAAATAATCCTGCAAAAAAATTGCGCTTTTGGTGAAAATATTGCTATACTTTTGGAGTAATGTATTTAATCCTTTGACAAGGAGAAAAGGTATATGAAAAAAATTATCGCTTTAGTTGCACTTTTAGCTTTTGCGGGCGCCCCTGTTTTTGCACAAAAGTACGCCAGTGTTAACGCCAAAAGAGCCAACATCCGCTCTTGCGCCGGCACCAAATGTTCCATTAAATGGTACGCGTGGAGATATACACCCGTTATTATGGTCAAAACCAATGAAGACAAAAGCTGGGTATTGGTAAAAGATTTTGAAGGTTTCAGCGGCTGGATTTCCGCCGATCTGTTAAGCCCTGCCGGCGGTATGTCCGCCAAGGTAGACTTGAATGTGCGCAAAGAGCCTTCTGCTAGTGCGGATATCGTCTGCACGGTGGAGAAGGGTTATCCGATGAAATACCTGGCTAAAAAAGGCAAATGGATTCAGGTAGTGGACGATCCTGCCGATCCCAAAGCCGAAAAATGTAAAGGCTGGGTATATAATTCCAACCTATGGGGTTTCTTTAAACAATAAGAGGTTTTCGTTCCAGGACAAAAGGGGCCCTTGCGCCCCTTTTTTGCCGGCTGCGGTCTTGAAAAAAACCGAAAAAGAAATATACTGTGTATAATAAGCGGCCTTGTCAAAGGTTTCGCAAAAAGGGTAAAATATAAATATGAAGAAAATTTTAATTGCGGCGGCCGCTGCCAGCGTAATTGCGTGCGCTTTCAGCTTGGCGCGTTCCGTCAGCGAAGGACGCTTTAATATTGCGGGCACCGTTACCGTACCGGACCGTTTGGTCAGTATGGCGGAATCCGACAATAACTCTTGCGCCATTATCGTGAAAAACGAAGCCGATGTCCCTGTGGCCATTAAACGGGTGGTAAATCCCAAATTTCCGCTTCAATTTACGATGGGCGAGGAGGATTTACTCGCCGAAAGTTTAGACGGCGCATTAAAACTGGAAGTGCAAATCAACAACCACGGCCAGTTGGGGCTTGTAAAACAGGGTGATATTTTCGGAGCGTCGGAAGAAATGATTAAACCGACGTCTAAAAATGTATTGGTACACGCGGATAAAACAATGGGCCGCGTGCGGTTGGCGCGCAACGTAAAAGGGAATTTTTTCCGCACCGCCGCCAGATAAAAAAACATCCTCCAATTTACACAACGGATAAGAAAAATCTTATCCGTTGTTTTTATATGCAAAAAATGCTGCAGCAAAAAATATCCACCAAAGGATTTTTGACACCAGCTCAAATCATCTTTGGGTTTATAGACCCCTATATAACGGATCTTCTTTTTCCCATAGAGGAAAATTTAAACAGCATAGCATTTTAAAATGAGAGGAAACTGGTATAATGTTTCTATGAAAAAATTTATTTTGTGTTTATTTGTTACTGTCGTATCGCCCGCATTTTCGCAAGTAAACATTATCAGCGTGACCGACGAAACCAAACATACTAAAAAAGAAGATTTTTTCCATACATTTGAGTATTATATTATTCCTTCATCAAAGTCCGCGCGCGGCGGCAAATGCCAGGCCACGCGTATCGGACGGCGGTGGTTTGCTACGGCGGCCCATTGCGTTACCCCCCTTTGCGACAACGGCTGCCGCATAGAACTGGATTTGCTGGAACAATCCGTTTCTGCCCGTGCGGCGGTGGAACATTCCGCCAAACAACCGGCCGTATTTACCCATCCGGAGTATGCCGGCCACTTGGCACAGAATGATTTTGCCCTTTTCCGGTTGGATTTGGACCGGACCCCGCTTGTTTATTACCGCCGCGGCAAAGTAAATACTACCGTGAGCGCACAAGTTTTTAAGTCTTTTCTGAATAAAAACCGACGCGCCGCCAGCCAATTCAAACATATCCAAAGCCCCGACTTCCCACCGCTTGTACGGTTTGATAACGGCAATTATATTTTGGACCGCAAAATTTCTGTTATTTCCATTTTTGGCGGAAAAAGAGAGGTTAAAATTAACCCCCATTCCGTGCATTATGTAAACGCGTTAGGATACGCCTATACAAATAATTTCGGCATTATTAAGGGAATGAGTGGCTCGGGAGTGATGACGAATACGGGGGAGCTTCTGGGGATGATTTCCGGCAATTTAATCCTTATGTCCCGTAACGCGGCAAATACACAGAAGGAAGATTTTTTTATGTTTCCTGTTTTGAACGATAACATTGCCGCGTTTATGGAAAGCGTGATGGGTAGCGATTTTTATAAGTTGGAATGGAAAGACGCTTACCCGTACTTGGTGCGCAAGTCCCGCAAAAATTATCGGGCGATTATAGAGTCCGTGCATTCAGCAGCGGAAAAAGAATAATTTTTTATTTAGTTGCAAGAGATGGGCCCACCCTATGAAATTTCTCCCGCTTATCATCAGGATACGAAAATGAGTATAAAAAGACATCCCCCTGCATCTGCAGGGGGATTTTTATATGGAGCGGGCGAAGAGAATCGAACTCTCGTCTCAACCTTGGCAAGGTCGCGTTCTACCATTGAACCACGCCCGCATAAAATCTGTCTACTTCCAACAAAAATAGTATACCAAATTTTTTACGGTTCCACAACTTTATTTTTTCTTTGACGAACCGCCCGCTGATTTTTTGACCGCGGGCTGCGCCGTTATGGTCTGGCGTTTTTCCGCCTGAGGCTGGGTTCCCAGCACCGTTTGGGCAATATCTTTTAAATAACGGTTATTTTGTATGGCCGTACGAACATACGGATTGGTACGAAATTTCTGCAAAGACGGGCTGCTTGCGATTACCGCTACCGCCTCCTGCGGATGTTTGCGAAAGTATTTGCCAGATGCACTAATCAGCAGATAACTCATCCAGCGGCTTACCGATATAGCCTGTACCATTTTCTCGTTGGAAAGAACGTTTTTTACCACGTCGCTTTCAAAAAACTCGTTCAACATTTTCTCGTCAGATGCAAAGGCAACCAGCATTTGCGGGTCGGTAAGCAGAGGTTCTACATCCGGACGATGCAAAAAGGCCTCAATCAACTTGTCATTGGCCAACAAGTAACGCATTAAGTCCGGATCCGTTAAATTGGATGAAAAATTCATGGTCAACGCCCAAGGGGCGGCGCCGACAACCTCAAAGCTCTGCGGAGTAAATGTCTTATAATTAAAACGGCTGATAACAGGCAGCGTGGAACCCAGCTGGGTAACGGCAACACTGCGGTCGTGCCCTTCCTGCACGTTGATGACCGTCACTCCCATATTGGGATTAAATTCTTTATCTTTTAAAGCCAAGCCTTGCAACTGGTCCGGATCCAACGCGGCTACTAAATTTTCCGCGCGGTTCTTGGCGCTCAAATAAAACGCCAGCGTGATTAGCGTCAAACACACTATGCCAATCCCTACAACCAAAAGGACGGTGTCTTGTCTCTTTTTTTCTGCGCGCGCCTGTACTTGGGCTGCACTTGGCACGGCCGCTTGGGCCGCGGCTTGCTGTTTCTTCTTACGGTACTCTGCCGGATTGCGCAAGAGTTTCATCAGTTCGTCTTTTTTCATTTGTTTCTTCCAAGCGGACGGACCGCCCGTTAAAATCAAGTATAATTTATTATATGAAATCTTATACACAATATCTAACCGTTTGTACGGACAAACGCTATCAAATCGTCAATATCACGCCGCAGGTGGAAGAGGCTTTGGCCAAAAGCGGCGTAAAAGAGGGCCTCTGTTTGGTTAATTCCATGCACATTACCTCCAGCGTATTTATCAACGATAACGAACACGGCTTGCACGCGGATTTCCTGCGCTGGGCCGAAAAACTCGCTCCGTACGGAGTGGATAAATACGAGCACAACCTGACCGGAGAGGACAACGGCGACGCCCACTTAAAACGCACGCTTTTAGGACGCGAAGTGGTGGTGGCCGTAACAAAAGGGAAATTAGATTTCGGCCCGTGGGAAACTATTTTCTATGGCGAATTTGACGGGCAGCGCAATAAACGCATTTTAATCAAAATTATCGGAGAATAATATGCAAAAAACTATTTTTTACCACGATACCGACTGCGGCAACGTAGTCTACTACGCCAATTATTTAAAATATTTCGAAGAAGCCCGCACGCTTTACATGGCCGAAAAAGGCTTCTCCGTTCCGGCTCTCATGCAGCGGGGCTTATACTTTGTGGTGGCACGGCAGGAAGTGGAATATAAATTTTCCGTGCGCTATGGGGACGTCATCAACGTAGACACGAAAGTATTGGAAATTTCGGATATTAAAATCGTGTTTGAAAACATCATCACCAACCAAAACGGCCGTTTGTGTACCAAAGGCAAAACCACGCTGGTGTGCGTGAACGCTTCCGGCATGCCCGTACCCATGGGGGCCGACGTAAAAGCCGCCCTGGGACCTGCGATCTAGGCGCAACCGGATACCTGCTTTCGATGCACGGGGCAACACTGTTTTAGCGGTGTTGCCCTGTTTCACAAAAAGCCCTGCAGGCCAAATATACCCAAATACTTGCTTTCGATTACGAAACAAATGCTCAAATAACATATAACAAAAACCCCCAGCACAAAGTTGGGGGCTTGAAACAACCGGTCGGGTTGTAGTAAGTTTTTTGATTCTATCAGTCAGCATAGTAACAACTGACACCGGCACCGCACAAACAGATATTGTCATCCGTTACTGATTTGGTAAACCCTAAATCTTTACAATCTGCGCCATAACACGAACGGCGACCGGTTTTCGGGTGAATCCCTAGGAAAAAATTTTTATTTCCACCGCCCTGCCACTGGGCGCCAACCGTATGTACGAGACCATTAGAATCACAAAAAATATCGCCAAAATAAGTAAAATTTTTAGAAGTTTTTACATCAATGGCAAGCGGGCTGTCTCTATCAGAAGAAAAGTATTCTCCTCTCTGTTGGGTTTCCAAACAATATGCATTTACAGCCGTATTGATATTTTTTAAGTTTACCCACGCCTCTGCCGCACGGCTTTTAAGTACGGCTTTTTGGTATTGCGGAAGTGCTACCGACGATAAAATACCGATAATTAACACGACGACCAATAATTTGATTAAAGTAAAACCTGTTTTACTGGACCCTGAAACAAGTTCAGGGTGACGGCAGAGCATCAAACCTTTCATTGTATTTTCCTCATTTAAAAAAGTCATACTAAGAAGTTTCTGCTCAGGAGCTGCCGTTTTTAACGAAATAAACGACAAAAGGGAAAGGCCGAGCAGGCACCTCGGACTCTATGATATCAAAAAAAAAAACGGGTCAAGGCCTTCCAGGCCGCGGAGATTGTCCGCGCTCTTTTGACTAATGGAGCCACATTGTTTTGGCCCTACCCCCGCCAACTAAACAACAAAAACCGCTCCTGGAAAAACCTCCGGAGCGGTTAAATGTTTCCTTAGAAAACCAATGTCAGACGATTTTTTGCTCTTCCTCTTGCGCTTTGGCGATTTCTTTTTCCAGCTTGCCCGCCAAGCGTTTGAGTACCGTCTGCGCGTTCTTTTTCCATTCTTTCAGCGCGCGGACTTCGCCGTCTGTTTCTTTCCATTTTTCCGCACTGTTTTCCAATACGCGAATGCGCGCTTTCAGCGCATCATTCTCGCCTTGGAGTTCTTTCTGGCGGGTAACCATTTTGGAAATTAACAGCTCCAGCTGTTTGAGTTTTTCTTGCATATTATCTCAGTTCCGCGCCCGTCTGCGTGCGCAGCTGATCGACGATACGGTTAAAAGATTCGTCAATTTCTTTATCTTTAAGCGTATGCTCGGGGTGCGAAAACGCCAACGAGAACGTAACGCTCTTTTTGCCTTCGGGCAAGTGTTCGCCCTGATACAAATCAATCAATTTGTACGAAAGGCTGACGTCGAGCGGCGTTTTATCCAGGGCGGACGCGATTTGCGCGTACGTCACGGACTTATCCACCACTACGGACAAGTCGCGCAGAGACGGCGGAAACACCGGCAAATCTTTGGCCGGTTTGAAATCTTGCGCGCTGTATGCTTTTTCAATCAGTTTAGTGGCAAATTCAAACACCCATACGTCCTGCGTTTTAATGCCGGACGCTTTTAGCGTCAGCGGGTGGAGTTTGCCGAAAAGACCAATCGTTTTGCCGCCCAGCACGATATCCATGCAAATTTTGGGGTGCATATACGCGGGTACGTTTTTGGACGGAACGAGCGACACGCCGTCTACGTCCGCCAAAAGCGCGCCGACTAAACCTTTAAGCAGATAAAAATCCACAAGGCGTTCTTTTGCGCCGAAGAATTTTTCCTGCTCCAGCATGCCCGTCAGTACGCCGGCGACGCTGTACCCTTCCACGGGGAACCCCTTAATGGACTGGAACGTTTTGGTAGTTTCGAACAGGGCCAAATTGTTGGTGCCAAAACGCAGGTTGCTTTCTACGTTTTTAAGCAAAGACGGCAGCAACGTCGGACGCAAATAATCCCACCCCTGCGCGAGCGCGTTTTTGACCTTAATGCAGAATTTCGGGTCAAACCCAAACGCTTTAATTTCTTTTTCTCCTATGAAATCGATATTTTTGCATTCGCAGAAGCCGAAGCCGATCAGTTCGCGCGCGAATTTTTTGCCGAGGTCAATTCCTTTCGGGTTTTCGGCAAACGCGAGGCTCGCTTTGGTGGCGCTGACGGGAATCATATCATAACCCGCAAAGCGCGCGGCTTCTTCGGCAAGGTCCCATTTGTGGTTTAAATCGCGGCGGTGGGACGGGGCTTTAAAAGTCCATTTGTCGCCGTCCGCGTGAAATTCGGCAGCCAGGCGGGAGAAGATTTCTTTCAGTCTTTCTTCCGGAATTTGCGCGCCCAAAATAGCGTTAATCTCGGCAGGGGTAAATTCCACGGACGGATTTTCAAACTTGTCGGGATAGACGTCGTTAATTTCCGAAGCTGTACCGCCGCAAATTTGCGTAAATAAATCGCTTGCGCGGCGCATGGCAAGGGCTGCGCCTTCAATGTCCGTACCGCGTTCAAACCGCTGGGAAGAATCGGACGAAACGGCAAATTTCTTGACCGTTTTGTTGACCGTCGGCGGATTGAAATACGCGGCTTCGATAAAAATATCCTGCGTATCGTCTTTAATTCCGCTGTCGAGGCCGCCCATAATCCCCGCCAAAGCGGTGGCTTTCTTTTCGTCGGCAATCATCAGGCAGTTGGGGTTCAGTTCCAGTTCTCGCCCGCCCAAAATCGTAAATCTTTCGCCTTCTTCGGCGTTGCGCACGACCACTTTGCCTCCTTCCACTTCGCGCAAATCAAACGCGTGCAGCGGATTGCCCAGTTCAAACATAACGTAGTTAGTTATGTCTACAAGCGCGTTTTTAGGGTTGAGGCCCATCGCGGCCAAACGGGTTTTCATCCATTCGGGCGATTCGGCGTTTTTCACGCCGCGGATAACCCGCCCCATGTAGCGCGGGCAGCCCTGCGGGTTTCTGATTTCCACGTCTAACGCTTTTCCTTCGCCTTTAATCTCTTTGATTTCCGGCAGTTTGACGGGTTTGTTTAAGAGAGCCCCCAGTTCCCGCGCCACACCCAAATGGGACAACAAGTCCGGACGGTTCGACGTAATTTCCAAATCAAACAACGAATCCGGCTTGCCGTAAAGCGAAGAAACATCCGTGCCGAGTTCCAGGTTTTCGTCCAACACCATAATGCCGCGGGCGCGGGTCTGCGTAAGGCCTAACTCGTCCGACGAGCAAATCATCCCTTCCGATTCCACCCCGCGGATAACGGCCGGTTTTAATACGTTTTTGCCCAGCCGCGCGCCCACGCGGGCCAAGGGTACTTTTTGCCCCACGGCCACATTCGGCGCGCCGCACACCACGCGCTGCGTTTTTCCGCCGCCCAGGTCCAGCGTAACGAGGTGCAAATGGTCGGAATTGGGGTGGTCCTCAATTTTGATAATCTGCGCCGCGTTTACGCCTTCAAAATCCGCGCCTGTGGTTTCCACGGAAGCGACTTCAATGCCGAGGTCCGTCAGTTTTTTGACGAGTTCTTCGGGGGTTAAATCCAAATCGATGAAATCTTTCAGCCAAGAGTAAAGTATCTTCATTTGCAAAATCCTTAAAACTGTTTCAGTACGCGCAAATCGTTTTCGTAGAACGTGCGGATGTCTTTGATGTTCAGCATCATCATCGCCAAGCGTTCCACGCCCATACCGAACGCGTAACCGCTGTATTCTTCGGGGTCGATACCGCAGTTTTTCAGTACATTGGGGTGTACCACACCCGCGCCGAGCATTTCAATCCAGCCGCTGCCTTTGCAGACGTTGCAGCCTTTGCCTTGGCAGAATACGCATTTTACGTCCACTTCCACGCTGGGTTCCGTAAACGGGAAAAACGACGGGCGGAAACGGATTTCGGCTTTGTTGCCAAACAATCCTTTCATAAACGCGGTCAAATCGCTTTTGAGGTCGGCCAAGCTGACGTTTTTATCCACATACAACCCTTCGATTTGGTGGAACACGGGGCTGTGGGTGGCGTCCAGACTGTCGTTTCTAAACACGCGGCCCGGGGCCATAATACGCAGCGGCGGTTTGTGTTTTTCCATATACCGGCTCTGCACATTGGATGTATGCGTACGGAGAACGAGCGGCATTTTACCGTCCACAAAAAACGTATCCTGCGCGTCGCGCGCGGGGTGGTGGAGCGGAATGTTAAGTAAATCAAAATTGTGTTTTTCGTCCTCCACCCACGGGCCTTCGGCCCATTCAAAACCCAGGCGGGACAAAATATCCGTCATGCGGTCCTGCGCCACGGAAAGCGGGTGGCGGTGGCCTTTGGCTACGGGATAGGCGGGCAGCGTTAAATCAATTTCGGTTTTGTTGAGTTCGTCATTAATCTGTTTGGCGGCAAAAAATTCTGTTCTTTCATCAAACAGAGCAGATAAAGACGCTTTAAGCGCGTTGCCCAGCGGACCGGCGGTTTTTTTGTCTTCAATGGAAAAATCTTTGAGGCCTTTTAAAAGTTCGGTTAAAGCCCCTTTGCGCCCGAGGGCGGCCACGCGCAGTTCTTCCACGGAGGACAGAGAATCCGCCTGCGCGATTTTATTTTTATATTCCTGCTCTATAGCACCGCAGGAAATTTGAAATTCTTGGATAGTCATATAGTTTATTATAGTATTTTCGGCGGCCGTATAGGGAAAATAGCCAAAAAAATAACGGCACGCCAAACCTGCTGCGTTCCGTGTATACCGTAAAATGTTCCGCCGGTTATTATTGGGCGTCTTTATAGTATTCTTTTATCCCAAGCAGAATAATTTGGGCAAGCCGTTCGGCTTCTTCTTTATCGTGTAAACGGCGAACGCGCGGGCCGATATTTTTACCCACCAATTTAAGCACGTGCTGTTCAAAATAAGCATCCAACATCATACTGGAAGCCAAGCCGGATACCAACGCCAGCGCATCTTTGGCCGACCCTTTGGGGAGCAAGCCTTTTTCCTCTTCCTCCTGCAAAGCTGACGATAATTTTTCGTGCGTATTTTTATGGGTTTTACGGGGCGTTAAACTTTTGGCGTTTAGCGTATAGGCAATCATTTGAAGCACAAATTTAGAGTGAATGGGATCGCGCGTAAAAAAATCCAGATGAGATAAAAGCCCCTTGCGGATAATATCTTCCGGCCCTAAGGCTTCTTTGGCGGAGCTGTCCAACAAAGCGCAAAAAGCTTCTTCGTGCTCGTCAATAATACTGTGGCACAAGTCTTCTTTATTTTTGAAATAATAATACAAAACAGGTTTAGTAACGTGTACTTTTTCCGCAATTTCGCGCATGGACACTTTATCCAGCCCTTTTTCAGCCATCAGCGCAAATGCCGCTTTTTTAATGGCGGTGCGCATACGCGTTTCGCGTTCTGTTTTATCGATTTTTTCGGGTTCACTTTTTACCATAGCATTTACCTACCGGTAAGTACAGTATACCAAACACCCTGTTTTGTAAGCAATAAGGTTATTTGAATTAGAAGAGGAAAAAGCGGCCTGCCGTAAAAAAATCAAGAAAAACAGAATAACACTGTAGAAGATTGCCTGATTTGTTAAATTCGCGTTAGATTGTGCGGGCTAGTCAGCCGCATAGACGTGGCTGTAGCCGCGTCAAGGCCGAGGGCCGCACAAGACAGAATAACATAGCATAGCTTCGGCTGATTTTTCAATTTTGCGGCTTATTTGCGCCGTAAGTTGCCCGAGGAAGGCTAGGTACGCAGGGTGGCAAGTCGGCGCAAAGAAACCCAAAAGTGGAAAATGGTTGCCCGCAAAAGCAACAACGGATAAGAAATCTCTTTCTTATCCGTTGTGCGTAAAACATCAGTTTTTCATTACTTCTTGTAAGACATACAGCAGTTGCCCAACATACACAATTCACACCCGTCTTTCTCTTTCGGTTCTTTTAGCAGCGAAAGCAGTTTGCGGGCCAAATCCGTCAGCGTCGGGTCACGCGCGCCCAGTACCAGCAAAATATCCCCGGGTTGGGCGGCGGACGCCATTTGAGCTATCAGTTTTTCGCGGCAGGTATCATACGTTACATTCACGCCGCGCATTTTTAAACCGTCATACACCGAACGGCAGGAAATGCCCTGCGGAATCGTTCCGCCCGGGTAATATACCTCCGTCAGCCACAAATGGTCCTTGGGGCCGATGTGTTTGGCAAAACTGTCTACAAATTCCTGCGTCAACAGCTTAATAGACGTAAACGCGTGCGGCTGATAAAACGCCAGTACGCGTTTTCCGCGCAAGTGGGCGGCATCAATCGTCGCGCCCAGTTTGTGCGGGTTGTGAGCAAAATCATCCACTACTTCAATTTTATTGTAGCTGCCCACGCTGGCAAAGCGGCGCGCGATGCCCTGGAATTTATTAAGCGCTTTGGCGCACGTTTCCAAATCTACGCCCATTTGCAGGGCGGCGGCCACGGCGGCGGTGGCGTTGGCTACGTTGTGCAGCCCGGGCACCTGCAAGCGGAAAGGCTGGCCCTGAATGGAAAAATCAGAACCGAACCCGTCTGTTTTAATTTCCTGCGGGTGTACATCGCCCAGCGATAAGCCGAACGTCTTGGCTTGCGGCGCAAGCACGCGCAGATTTTCTTCTTCCGCATTAATAACAGCGGTTTTACAATGCGAAATAAATTCTTTAAAATATCCCTGCAAAATGTTAATTTCTTTATGGTCTTTTTGCAAGTTGAGGCACAGCCCCAGATGCGGGCGGTATTTAACGATAGAACCGTCGCTCTCGTCGGCTTCAATAACCAAAATGTCCGACTTGCCCTTATACACATTGCCGAAAACGCCCTGTTCTTTTTGCAGAGACAAAATCGCCGCGCCCGTAATGACCGACGGGCTTAACCCCGCAAACGCCAAAATATCGTACACCATAGCAGTAGTAGTGCTTTTGCCGCTGGTGCCGGAAACGGCGATAGTCCGGTGTTCGGCCACGTGTTTGGCCAAAAGTTCGGAACGGTGCATCAGCGGAATCCCAAGCGCTTTGGCTTTGACAAGCTCCGGATTGTCATCCTCAATCGCGGACGATAAAATAACAAGCTGCGTATGATGATCAATTCCGCTGCCGTCCTGCGGGAAAAGTTTGATGTTCAATTTTTTTAAATAATCCCACAGGGCCATATCCGTATAGCCTTTGCTGATTAAACGGTCAGAACCGGTAACTTCGTCTCCTCCCATAGCGTGCAGCTGCGCCAGCGCGCTCATTCCTACTCCGCCGATACCAATAAAATGAATTTTCATTTTTTCTTATCCTTCAGTTTAAATTTTGCATAATCCGACATTGTATAAAAACCGCCCGCGCGTTTCATCAGCCAGACGGCAATTTCCAATGCGGAATTGGCGAACAAATCGCGGTTGACGGCTTTATGCGCAAGCGTTATTTCATCAAAAGGAGAATCAAACGCGGCAATATGCGTCCCCACCGTTTCGCCCAAACGTTCGTACGTTACTTGTTCATACGGCATATTTACGGCATCCGCCAGAGTTTTGGCCGTACCGCTGGGCGCGTCTTTTTTATGAACGTGGTGGATTTCATGCAGTTTGATATCATAACCGCTATACATTTTGGCGGCTTGACGCACCAGTTCCGTAAAAAAGTAAACGCTTAAACTGACGTTGGGCGCAAAAAACGACGCGATTTTTTCTTCCTGCTGAAGCTGAAACAAAAACGTCTCCGGCAGATTGGTGGTTCCCGTTAAAAAAGGTTTATGTTTATGTTTGGCGGCAGAAAACGCTTCCTGCGCGCCCTGCGGGGAAGAAAAATCAATTACTATGTCAAAATCCGCCGGAAACGGCTGCCCGCTCTCGCGCGCAACGGCCTGCAAACCGAGCTCCGGACGCGCCCCGATTAACCGGATAAGCGCGCGGCCCATTTTTCCTTCGGCACCGTTAATTAACGCTTTTTTCATACGTATTTCTCCAACAAGAGTTCTACAATCTGGCGGCCGTTCATCGCCGCTCCTTTGAGCAAATTGTCAAACGTAACGAAATAATGGATGATTTTCGGGTCCTCCACGTCTTGACGCAGGCGGCAGATAAACGTGGTTTCTTTGCCGGAAACTTCCTTGGGCGTAATGACGGTCTCGCTGTAGGTCAAATGGGGAAACGCATTCCACAACTTTTTGACTTGTTCCACATCAAACGCTTCCTCGGCTTTGAGCGTAACCCCCAGCGAATGGGAATTTTCCACTCCTACACGCACCGTGTGGCAGTAGACTTTAATGTTCGGCAGTTCCATAATTTTGCGCGTTTCGTACAACCCTTTGAGTTCCTCGCTCGTGTGTCCGTTGTCCAGTACGGAGCCGATCAGCGGCACACAATTTTTTTCATATAAAGACCCGGGCGTATGAAAATCATCCAACAATTTTTTGCCGCCGCCGCTGATAGCTTGATATGAGCAGAAAAATGCTTCCGTAAAATGGTAAAAAGGTTTGAGCGGAGCCAAGCTCATCACAAGGCCGGTGGTGGTGCAGTTGGGACTTGCGATTAAGGGTGTCTCCTTGGTAACGGCGTGCGCATTGATTTCCGGAATGACGAGGGGCACTCCTTCAGTCATACGAAATTCTGAGGACATATCCACCGTAAATTTCACACGGTCTTTGATTTTGGGCGCCAATTCGCGGCTGACGGGATTATCCGTACATAAAACAGCCACATCCACGGGTGTAATTTCATCGTTGCGGCCAAACGTCTTGAGTTCAAAGGGCGTTTTCACTTTTTTAAGTTCGGCGAGCATATTCTGCCCTACCATACCGTTCACCCCGATAATTCCAACCGTTTTCATCACTAATCTCCCGAAATAAAAAATTCTTTGTTTGCGCGGGCCAGCAATGCATCGATTTTAGCCTTGTTCTCCGCAGATACTGCCCCCAACGGCAGCCGGACAGTTTCCCCGCCGAAGCCGATTTTGGAAAGCATATATTTGACGCACGCAGGATTCGTTTCCAAATAACACGCTTTAACCAGCGGATAAATCTCGGCAAATACGGCAAACGCTTCCGCCGGCTTGCCTTGGGTAAACAAATGATAAATTTTCACGAAGGCGGGGGCGAATACATTGGCCGCCGCGCTGATAATGCCGGATGCGTTTAACGCCAGATATTCGGGAAATAAATCATCGTTTCCGCACAGGTAACTCAAACGGCCCGCATATTTGACGGCGGTATCCGTTACGTGCGCCATATCGTAGTCGGACTCTTTAATCCCCGCCAGCTGCGGTACGGCCGACAACAAATCCGCCAGCACATTGCCGGACAGTTTCAACCCCGTGCGCCCCGGAATATGATACAAAACAACGGGCGTACCCAAAGCGGCGGTCTGTTTAAAATGCTCGATAAGGCCCGACGGATTCGGCTTGTTATAGTACGGCGTAACCACCAGTACGCCGTCCGGATCAAACGCTTGCGCAGCGCGGACATTTTCCAAGGTGGAAGCGGTACAGTTTGTTCCCGCACCGATAATAATTTTTACGCGTTTATTTACGCGACGGGTGCAAAAACGTAAAATTTCAGTTTTTTCTGCGGTGGACAGCACGGGCGTTTCAGCCGTGGTGCCAAGCAACACCAACCCGTGCACACCGGACGCAAGCTGTGCGTCCAACAAACGGCCGAGCGCAGTATAATCTACCGCGCCGCAAGCATCCATAGGCGTGGACAAAGCAGTATAAACTCCGGTAAACATAAGGTCTCCAAATAAAAGTGTTTGTTCTTATTTTAGCAATTTAAATTGGTATAATTAAGTGAGATTTTTATTTGAAAGGAGCTTTTTATGGCTGAAAATGAAAAAGGCGCGCCAAATCCCGCAGATACCGACACTAGTCTGCCGCGCGAAAGCTGGGAGAAAAAATTACTGGAAAAAGAACATACCGCCCTGTTTTCCGATACGCAGGAACAACCGGCCGGACCCGAAACCGTTTTTGCGGAAAAAGATGACTCAAACGCCAAAAAACCGCCCTTCGGCCGCAGGCTTTGGTCCTTACTGTTACTGTTGACGTTTACCATTTCCGCGTGCTGCGGGTTATATTTAACCGTAAAACCCGTGCCATCCTGCGGAAAAGAAAAAACCGACACGCAAGAAACTTTAGACGGCGAAACCGCTTCCGCCAAAATCGCGGACGCGCTAAAAAAATCCAAATCGCCCAAAACCGGTATTGCGTGGATTAAAGTGCGCGGCGTCATCGCTCAGGATAATTCTTCCGGTCCGTTTTCCCGCCCCACGGGAGCAGGTGCGATTGCTAAAAAAATCCGTGATGCCGCAGATGACAAAAACGTCAAAGCCATTGTACTTGATATTAACTCTCCCGGCGGAACGGTGGCCTCCGTACAAAACATTTACGGAGAACTGTTAAAAGCCAAAGAAAACGGGAAAAAAATCGTAGCCTTGTTCCGCGATGTGGCGGCTTCCGGCGGGTTTTATATTGCTATGGCGGCGGACAAAATCGTGGCCGAACCCGGTACGATTACCGGTTCTGTTGGTGTAATTATGCAGACGAGTAATGTGGAAGGCTTATTTGACAAAATCGGCGTAAGAGTAATACCCATCACTTCCGGCAAATATAAAGATATGGGCTCTGCCTACCGCCCGATGACCGACGCCGAAAAAGCTATTCTGCAGGATATGGTAAACGATACCTATACGCAATTTTTCGCGGCGGTAAAAGCGGGCCGTCCAGCTGTAACACCCGAAACACTGACCGAATATACCGACGGCCGCGTATTTACAGGCCAGCGCGCATTTAACTTGGGATTTATCGATAAACTTGGCGGAGAAGAAGAAGCCCGCCTGTTGGCCGGAGAACTGGCCGGAATCAAAGACCCCAAAATCATCAACCAACGCCCGTCGGACGGACTTAAAGAGCTGATTTTCTCTTTCGGTTCCAGCATGGAAAATCAGTCCTTGACCAAACAGCTGCAAAGCTTGGCGACACCCAGCGTATCGTACTTATGGGTCAATTAAGGGGTTTGTATGAATCTGCTGAAAACGTATTTTCTGTACATCAAAAACCCGAACGAAGCGTTACGGGTTATGTTGCGGGAGCGCTCGTTGAAACAGGCGTGTGCGGGATATTTTGCGGCTACACTGGGATGGGTGCTGTTTTTTAATATCGGCGACGGACTTTCCGTTCCAGTCCTCATATTGAAACTGGCAGCCGTATTTGCGGCGGAACTGACGGCGGGATATTTCATTGCGTCTTTATGCGGACTGTTTTTGGATTTTTCCCGTATAAAAGTTTCCCCCGCAGAACTCTTTTGTTTGGTCGGATCCGCCGGATTTATTAAAGGACTGCTGATTGCGTTCGCACTCGTTTCCGCAGCGGTACCGGCAGCAAAACTCGGTTGGCTTGCGCCTCTGGCGCTGGCATTTGTGTGCGCACTCCAGCTCGGTTATTTGACGCGCGCGTTAAAACGCTCCTGCGCTATCGGTACCGGCAGAGCAATCGGCGCGTGGCTGTTTGGGTTTCTTCCCGTGTGCGCCGCATTGTTATTGGCCGGTATATTTGTTATTTGGACAATCAGTCTGCTCTTTTAATACTAACATTAAGATTCTGTTTAAACCGCGCGAAGAATTTCGCGCGGTTTTTTGTCTACTGAAGCGAATCCAATAACATCTGTGCATCTGTACTCCCGTTTTGAGCAGCGCGCGAAAGCCAATCCTTCCCCGCTTTTTTATCCGGCGCAATGCCTAACCCTTTCACGTAAATCTGCCCCAACACATATTGGGCCGCCACGTGGCCGTGTTCCGCCGCATCGCGGAAGAACTTAACGGCCAACGGTACGGAACGCTCAGTTCCCTGCCCTTGCATTAACATAAAACCCGTCATATACTGCGCCTTTACGTACCCGCCTGCAGCTGCGTTAGAAAACCACGCAAAGGCATCTTGGTAACGGGGCGGATCCGCCTTATAGGCCTCCTCTCCCAGCGCATACTGGGCTGCGGGATATGCAAGCTGTGCGGCCTGCCCCATTAATGCTGCCGCTTTGTCCGCGTCTTGCTCCACCCCGACGCCGTTACGATACATTTCCGACAGTTCATACGCGGCCTGCGCCTGCTTGTTTTCTTCCCACGCCAGCGTGAACAGACGCACGGCTTCCTCATTATTTTGCAAAACAGAGTTCCCCGCACGATAAGCCAATCCGGCGCGAATCCGTGCTGCTGCACTGCCTTCCCGCGCGGCAGTTAAATTTTCTTCCAACGCTTTAATTTGAGCGTACAGCTCCGGCTGGTCTTTTTGGGCCTTTTCCAGAGCCAAGACGGATTCTCTATCCCCGTTCTGCACCGCAAAAAAACGCCATAAAAGCGCCTCTCCCCGATGTTTTTCTACCCCGCCGAGGCCTTCTTCGTAAAAACGGGCCAGTTCGCGCTGCGCACGCGGTTCATCCGCCTGTGCCGCCAGACGCAAATACACAAGGGCTTCGGCCTCGTCTTTGGGTAAAATATCGCCCGTTATATACAGTTCCGCCAATTCGTATGCGGCGCCGGCATCGCCCGCCAAAGCGGCCTTGCGGTACCACTCAGCGGCTTGTGCGCCGTCTTGTCGGACGCCTTCTCCGCGTTTAAAAAATTCCGCCGTCCGCACCGCGGCCTGCACATCTCCGCTTTGCGCCAAAGCCAGTTCCCGCGCAAAGATCTTTTGCTGGGGCGTTTGATAAAATACGAACCAATAAATACCGCAAAAAGCCGCTAAAAACAAAAGCAATTTCAAAACCGTTTTCATATATTCTCCAGAAAAAAAGGAAGAGAGCCGCGCTCTCTTCCATTATACCTTTATACCCTTAAAATTTCCGTACGGGGTTATTTTGTCATAACAAACGGCATTTGATCGCCCGCCATATACGTAGGCATACGGCCGTCCCATTTTTCAATCGCTTTTAATTGCGCTTCCACTTGGCGGAGTTTAATCAAATTGTCGGATACCACTTCGCGCTGCAGCCGCAAGGATTTGGCTTCCGCTTCCGCCTGCAGAATTTTCTGTTCGGCTTCTTTTTTTACTTTTTCTACCAAATTTGTGGCGCGTTTGGCTTCCTGCTCGGCGATTTGTTTTTCTTCCACCGCTTTTAAAAACTGCTTAGAAAATTCGAAGTTAGTAATTGCAATATCAGAAACAATTACTTGTTTTTCCGCCATTTTGGATTTTAAGATTTCGTCCAACTCTTTGGCTACTTGCACGCGGTTGGAAATCAGGCTGTCGGCAGAGTATTTGGCGATGACGGCTTTCGTCCATTCCTCTACCATCGGTTTTAAAACGGTGGCGGTGTACTCCGGCCCCAAGTTACGGTAGATGGATTCTATCGTATCGGGCAGAATACGGTGGTTGACGGCCAAGGTCAAACCGACAGTCTGCAAGTCCTTGGAAAAGGCTTCCGTGTTAAAAGAATCTTTGCGGATACGAACGGAAAATTTTTCAATAGTGTCCACCAGCGGCAGTTTAAAATGCAATCCTTCGCTGTATGCGCCTACAATTTTACCGAAACGCAGTTTTACGGCCACATTGCCCGCAGACACGGTAAAATAAGAACCGAGCGCGCAGACGGCTGCCAACAAAATCACAGCAGGAAAAACGAATTGTTTCCAATTCCAAGCAACAGGGGTAATATTTCTCATATAATCTCCTTATATGCGGATATATTTTTATTATACTTTTTTCCCTACGAAGCATACAAAAATTATTCCATCGAAGCGAAAAGCTTTTTCCCCGTCCACAACAAAAATAATGCACCCGCACACAAAATACACACCGCACCCGTTTGGGAATGTACCGTATCGGCGGCCAGTCCCATCATAAACGGAAAAACGGCCCCGCCGAACAGCCCCGTAATCATCAGGCCGGAAATTTCATTTTTCTTATCCGGAAGACGCAACATCGTCTGCGAAAAAATAATAGAAAACACATTGGAATTGCAAAAACCCGCCAGCGCAATACACGCATACAACATCCACTGACTCCGTAAAACAACAAGCCCGCACAGGGCAGCGGCCACACCGCCCGCACTAACCCAAAAGAATTTTTTAGCCGAAAAACGCGCCAAAATAAAAGTTCCCGACAAACACCCCGCCGTACGAAAAAGGAAATAGATACTGGGAACACAGCCGGCGCGGGTTAAATCCAATCCTGCGCGTTCCATTAAAAGCCGCGGCGCCGTTATGTTTATCCCCACGTCAATACCTACGTGGCATACAATGCCCAGAAAACAACACAGGATAAACCCGTTACCAAGCAGCTGAAAACATTCCGCAAAGGACGAAGGGGAAAGCGCTTCTTCCTGAATTTTTTCACGCGACAAGAACACAAACGCGGCAGCCGCTTCCGTCAAAAAAATCAAATAAAACCATTTCCAACTGCCAAAACGAACAACCGCCCACCCTGCAATCAACGGAGCCAAAAACGAAACAATAGCCTTAACAAACTGCCCGAAAGCCATGACTCCGGCCAGTTGATGATCCGGAACCATATTGGAAAGAAGCGGATTCAAAGCGACCTGTAACAGTGTATTGCCAAGTCCCAAGAATACAAACGAAGCCAGTATCCCGCCAAAAGAATAATCGGCAAACGGCAAGCCAAGCGCGGCTGCGGTCAGGATTAAACCGATCAGAACCGTTTTGCGCCGGCCGATTTTATTCATCATCATTCCGGCAGGCACAGAAAATACCAAAAACCAGAAAAACACCATTGACGGAAGTAAATTGGCGACTGTATCGGACAAGCGGAAATCTGCCTTTATATAATGTGTTACTACACCGGCTGCATCTACAAAACCCATCGCCATAAAGGACAGCATAACGGGAACCAACGCCCAATATATACGCTTATCTTTTGGCATATTTTCTCCTAACGGTAAGATGGCCAAGCCCCCGCGCGGGAGCAAACAAACGCGGCTGTTTTAACAGCGTTTTCGTGCGCTTCCCGCAGCGTTTTGCCCGTCAGCACAGCATATACAAACGCGCCGGAAAAAGAATCGCCCGCGCCTACAGTATCCACCACCGTCACGCGCGGCGTATCGATACGGGAAATATCGTTTGGCGTATAAACGACGCTGTATTTCGCCCCCGCCGTAAAAATTAAATACCGCAGTTTATATTGCCGCAAAAGTGCGCGGCAGACTTCTTCGTCCGCCCCCGTAAAACCAAACAGACCGCGCAGGACGACGAGTTCGTCGTCATTTAATTTAAACGCGTTGGAAAAACCGAGGAGGTCCTCTATCAACCCTTTGGAATAATAAGACTGGCGGAGATTAACGTCAAAAAACCGCAGTGCGTCCGGCCGTGCGGACGCCAATAATTTTTTAACCGTTTCCTTTGTGTGCGTATGCCGCACCGACAGCGTGCTATAGCAAACCGCATCGGCGCGGGATACGGCGTTTAACGCTTCGGGCGTAAGCGGCAGATGATCCCACGCAACATCGTCCATAATAGTATAAGAGGGTATACCGTCTTTCATTTTTACCAACACACGCCCCGTAGGATACGGCACGGTGGAAATGATTCCATGAATCCCGCTCTTTTTTAGCTCCTGCAGAATTTCGCGGCCCCAGTCGTCGTCGCCCACCGCGCTGACGGCACAGCCTTCCGCCCCCGCCTGCGCGGCGTGATACACAAAATTAACGGGTGCGCCTCCGGCGCGTTTTCCTTCGGGAAACACATCCCACAAAAGTTCTCCTATCCCTACAATAAATGGTTTTTTATCTGCCATAAAAATCTCCTTGCTTATATTGTAACCTAAACGGAAAAAAGAGTAACCGCAAAAAATGGTTGCCCTAAGAAGCAACAACGGATAAGAAATCTCTTTCTTATCCGTTGTGCGTAAAACATCAGTTAACATCCGCCGTTATTCATTACATCTGCCGTCTTTTGACCTTCATCCTCGCTATCGCCTGCTTAATCTCCATCTCCGCAAGTTCAAAGTCAATATCGGCATCTTTATTGGACAAGGACTCTTTAGCCGCTTTAATTTTCTGCTTTTCGGCTTCTTCGTCAATCTCGTCCGCCAAAGATGCACTCTCGGCAAATACGTTTACCACATCGTTAAGCACTTCTACAAAGCCCCCCAGTGCGGCAAACGCTTCTTCTTTCCCGTCCTTTTTATAACGCAGGGAACCCATACCCAGCTGCACAATCGTTTTGACGTGCCCGGGCAATATCCCCATTTCGCCCAACAGTGCGGGCAGAATAACCATATCCACCTGCAGGTCGGCAATGAGCTGTTTTTCCGGCGTAATTAAGTTAAGGGTCAGTTTTTTAGGCATAGCTTACTCTTTATCTTTTACCTGCTCGTATTTGGCAAGCACGTCCTCAATGCCGCCGCACATATAGAAGCAGGATTCCGGAATATGGTCGTATTCGCCGGCTACAATGCCTTTAAAAGCCTTGATCGTGTCGGCCAATTTGACGTATTTGCCCGCATAACCGGTAAACTGTTCCGCCACCGAGAACGGCTGCGACAAGAATTTTTGGATTCTTCTGGCACGGGCCACGGTTTTTTTATCTTCGTCGGATAATTCGTCCATCCCCAAGATGGCGATAATGTCCTGCAAATCTTTATATTTCTGCAGCACTTTACGCACGCTTTGGGAAACATCGTAATGTTCCTGCCCGATAATGCGCGGATCCAAAATGCGGGAGGTGGAATCAAGCGGGTCCACCGCCGGATAAATACCCAAGCTGGCAATTTGGCGCGAAAGAACAGATGTAGAATCCAAGTGCGTAAACGTGGCGGCCACACCCGGGTCGGTCAAATCGTCGGCAGGGACGTAAACGGCCTGAATAGACGTAATAGCGCCTTTTTTGGTGGAGGTAATACGTTCCTGCAAGTTGCCGATTTCGGTGTTTAAGGTTGGCTGATAACCTACGGCCGAAGGCATACGTCCCAACAGGGCGGATACTTCGGAGTTGGCCAGCACGTAGCGGAAAATGTTATCCAAGAATAACAGGGTATCCTGTCCTTTTACATCGCGGAAGTATTCCGCCTGCGTCAGAGCAGTGAGAGCCACTTTGGCGCGCGCTCCTGGCGGTTCGTTCATCTGGCCATAGACAAGCACTGTCTTATCAAGTACGGAGCTGCCGTCGGACAATTTAGATTCACTCATTTCCAACATCAAATCGTTGCCTTCGCGGCTTCTTTCACCCACCCCGCCAAAGACGGAACTGCCGTGGTGTTCGCGCGCCACGTTGTTGATCAGCTCCATAATCAGCACGGTTTTGCCTACGCCCGCGCCGCCGAACAACCCCACTTTGCCGCCTTTCATATACGGGGCAATCAAGTCGATAACTTTAATACCCGTTTCAAAGATTTCCGGCGTAGGATTTTGGTCCTCCAAAGAGGGCGGATCGCGGTGAATGGGCATGTGCATGGCGGCGGGAATATCGCCTTTATGGTCCTGCGGTTTGCCTAGAACATTCATCAAGCGGCCGAGGCACGCTTCCCCAACGGGCACCTGCAATGACGATCCCGTATCTACGGCTTTTGCGCCGCGCTGAAGGCCGTCTGTGCTTTCCAGCGCCACGCAACGGACGATTCCGTCGCCCATCTGCTGGGCCACTTCGGCCACGATTTTCGTGCCGCCGGCCATTTCAATTTCGACGGCGTTTTCAATGGCAGGGAGGTGTTCCTGTTCAAACTGCACGTCCACTGCCGCGCCGATAACTTGAATTACTTTTCCAGTCTTCATATTTTTCCTGTAGTGTTAACCGTTAAGGGCATTGGCCCCGTTGACGATATCCAAAATTTCGTTCGTAATGCCCGCCTGACGCACTTTATTTAATTTTACGCCCAGCGCGCTGACGATTTCTCCGGCGTTTTTGCTGGCCGCATCCATCGCGTTCATAGTAGCGGCCAGATTGGCGGCCTGAGATTCCAGCAAAATGCGGTACATATTGGCTTTGAAAAGACGCGGAACCAAAATGTTAAAAATCTCTTTGACCCCGGGTTCAAATTCAAAGTCGCTTTCTTCCCGTTTATTTTGGCCTTGCTCAAAATTAAACGGCAAAATCTTTTGTTCTACCAAGTTCTGGCTGGCCAGTGATTTAAAATCGTTGTAAATCAGCGTAACCGAACCCAGTTTTTCTTCAAAAAACGCTTTCATTACGGCTTCGCCCAACAACTCCGCATGCGCATACGATACTTTTGGGAAAATCCCTACACTCTCGTATGCAACGCGCAGATTGGGCATTTTTAAACGGGCGAAGAAATCTCTGCCTTTTTTACCAACGGCAAACAGCGTAATTTGTTTATCTTGGTGTTTTTTCAAAAACTGCAGCGCCGCGCGCAAAAGAACCGCGTTGAACGAACCCGCCAAGCCTTTATCCCCCGTAATGACCAACAGTCCGATTTTGGAAGGATTCCCCGTCCGGTTGACAAAAAACCGTCCGGCGGGGTTTTCGGTTCCGTCGTCAGGCTGGGGCATAGCTAGGATGTCCTGCTTTAAATCGTCCACCATTTCCAGCATTTTTTTGGCGAACGGACGGGCGGCGGTCATTGCGTCCTGCGCTTTGCGGATGCGGGCGTTGGAGATCATCTTCATCGTCTGCATAATCTGCTGCGTGGATTTGACCGCTTTAATGTTTTGCCGTATATCCCTAAGCGATTCCATTTTTCACCTGCTGCTTGCGCGCTTCCAACACGGCTACATAGTCGGCGATGCCCGCTTCCAGCGAATAGTCCGGCTCAAAGCCGAGCTTTTCTTTGGCCAGCGTCATATCCGCCTGTGTTTTCAGCTGGAAAAACGGATACGGATTATCAATATATTCAGGTTCCAGCTGTGTGCCGAGTTCTTTATTTAAGCAACGGATGATTTCGTTATAACTGCGCGGAACTCCCGTAGCCGCATTATACACACCCGTTTCTTTACCGTTATTTAACGCGCAAAGATTAATTTTTACAATATCTTTAATGTACACAAAATCGCGCTGTTGTTCGCCGGATTTGAACACGCGCGGACGCTTGCCTTCTTTCATCTGGTTGTAAAGCTGGTATACCATACTGGCCATTTTGCCCTTATAGTATTCCCCCGGACCGTAAACGTTGAAATAGCGCAGGCCGATAATCGTCATATCGTGGTTGTCTTCGGCAAACAGACGGGCGACATTGTCCATTACAGCCTTGGAGAATCCGTAGACGTTTTCCGGCCGCGCAGACTGTGTTTCCGCATTCGGCACCGGCCCGTTTCCGTACACAGCCGCGCTGGAAGCGTAAATGACTTTTTTGATTTCATTTTCCGCCGCGAAATTGAGCAGATTTTTAAACGCTTCCACATTTTGCTCCATCATCGCTTTTTGATCCGTAACCGTAGTATCGGTAATGGCGGCTTCGTGGAAAATAGCGTCAAAATACATATCGCGCATCATATACTCGAACAAATTCGCGGTAATGACGTCGCCTTTAAAACCGGTCAAGTTTTTGAAATTTCCGTTTTTGGAAAAATCATCCGCTACGGTTACTTCGTGTCCTTGGGCTTCCAGCGTTTTGGCGATATTGCTGCCGATAAATCCGGCTCCGCCGGTAACCAAGTATTTTTTCTTCGTCTTCGCGTCCATTACAACACTCCTATTTGGCGGATTTGAACACGGATTTGAAAGCGTCCAACAATCCAACCACTTTCGCTTCCAGTTCTTTCGTCAGCTCATTGGAGACGTTGAGTTCGTCCAACACGTCCGCACGTTCAGAACGCGCATAAGCAAGCAGCTGCTTTTCGTACGACAGCACATCGGACACATTCACACCGTCCAAATAACCGTGCACGCCCGCATACAGCACCAACACTTCTTCGCCCACTTTAAGCGGAGAGTATTGGTCCTGCTTTAACAGTTCCGTCATACGCTGGCCGCGTGCAATCTGGCGTTGGGATTCTTTATCCAGTTCGGAACCGAACTGTGCAAATCCCGCCAGTTCCTGATACTGGGACAAATCAATACGAAGCGTACCGGCTACTTGACGCATTGATTTGCGTTGGGCCGATCCGCCTACGCGGGATACGGACAAACCGACGTTGATGGCCGGCTTGATACCGCTTAAAAACAGGCTGCTTTCCAAATAAATCTGGCCGTCCGTAATGGAAATTACGTTCGTAGGAATATACGCGGATACGTCGTTGGCCTGCGTTTCGATAATCGGAAGCGCGGTCAGCGAACCGCCGCCGTTTTCTTTGGAAAGCTTGCACGCGCGTTCCAAGAGTCTGGAATGCAAGTAAAATACGTCGCCCGGGTAAGCTTCGCGGCCCGGCGGACGGCGCAAGAGAAGCGACATCTGGCGGTACGCCTGCGCATGTTTGGACAAATCGTCGTACACAATCAGTACGTCTTTGCCCTGCCACATAAAGTATTCGCCGATGGCGCAGCCCGCATAAGGAGCAATATATAACAACGAAGCCGGGTCAGACGCGGTGGCCGATACCACCACCGTGTAATCCATCGCGCCGAAGTCCGTCAGCGTTTTGACGACTTGCGCCACCGTACTCTGCTTTTGGCCTACGGCCACGTAAATGCAGATGCAGCGTTCCGATTCGGGAATGTTCTTTTGGTTGATAATGGCGTCTACCGCAATGGCGGTTTTACCCGTCTGGCGGTCGCCGATGATCAGTTCGCGCTGCCCTTTACCGATCGGCACCATCGCGTCGATGGCTTTGATACCGGTCTGCAGCGGCTGTTTAACGGGCTGGCGGTCGATAATCCCTGGGGCGACAATATCCAAAGGCATATTTTTGTCGGTCTTAATTTCGCCTTTTCCGTCTAGCGCGTTGCCGAGCGGATCCACTACGCGGCCGATCATCCCCGCACCAACGGGAATGCTGATTACTTCTCCGGTGCGTTTGACGGTACCGCCTTCGTGCACCAAATGGTCCGCGCCCATCAGTACGCAACCGACGTTGTCGTACTCCAAGTTCATCGCCATACCCTTGACCCCGTTTCCGAAGTCCACAAGTTCCGAGGCTTTGACGTTGGAAAGACCGTGTACGCGGGCGATGCCGTCGCCCACTTGGATGACGGTACCCACTTCGCTAATGTCGGCTTTGGCGTCAAAATGTTCTATTTTTTCTTTAATGATATTGGTTATTTCTTCTGGTCTGATTGCCATATAGTTACCGTTATTTCGTCAATTCTTCCTGCAGTTTGGCAAGCTGCCCTTGCAGGCTTCCGTCCACCAGTTCTCCCCGACACCAAATTTTGAGTCCCCCCAAAAGGTTCGGATCTGTGTGAAAAGAAACCTCCGCCTTGCCGCCGTAACGCGCAGACAAGGCCTCTCCGGTTTTCTTTTTTTGTTCGGCGGAAAGCTCCCGCGCAGAAAACACCTGTGCGCGGACAATGTTTAACCGCCCGTCCAAAAGCGTTTCCACCGCCCGCGTAACGGCAGGCAGCAGCGCGTAGCGTTTGGCATCGAGCAAAAGTTCAATAAACGAAGCTGTTTCCGGCGCAGCGGCCAAAGCGGCGCGTACTACGTCTTTCTTTTGCTGAAGCGTAATGCGCGGACTGGTCATAAATTCCTGCACCGAAACAAGCGCTTCCTCCGCCGCGCGCAAATCCGCCGTGCGGCGGACGGCTTCCTCGTTCGTGGAGCTTAGCCCGTCGTACGCGGCGGCGTAACGCTGCGTGGCGATTCTGTCTGAACTATTCATTATTTTGCCTTTACTTCTTCCAGCACGCGGTCAACCGCCTCTTGGGCGGACGCATCGCTGATTTGCTGACGGATAACTCTTTCAGCGGCCAGCACGGCGGTACGGGCGATTTCGCCGCGTACTTCGGCCAGCACTTGATTTTTTTCGGCTTCAATTTGCGCTTTGGCTTGCTGTGTTAAGCGTTCGGATTGTTCCTTTGCCGCGGCCAAAATCTGGTCGCGCTGCGCTTCCCCCACGCGGACGGCTTCCGCCATTTTTTTAGCGGCTTCCTCCGTAATTTGGGCCAGCTTTTCGTCCAGTTCGCGCTTTAATTGTTCCGCAGACTCACGGGCTTCCTGCGCCTGTTTTTTGTCGTCGGCTACTTGCTGTTCGCGTTTTTCCAAGGCGCCGATAATGCCTTTCCACGCAAATTTTTTCAGCAAGTAGACAAGCAGCAAAAAGTTACAGACGGTAAGAATCATTACCCCGTAGTCGGGTTTCAATAAATCTTCCATAGCCGCTTCCTAACGGGTTATTTCATTACCATCGTAAGCAAGCAGATAACGAGGCCCAACATCGCGGCGCCTTCAAGCAAAGCGGCGATGATGATCATCGTGGTACGCAGATCGGAACCGGCTTCGGGCTGGCGGGCGGTACCTTCCAAAGCAGCGGTGCCGATTTTACCCAAACCGAGGCCCGCACCAATGACGGTAAGTCCCGCGCCGATACCGGCGGCGATGTATTTAAGTGCTACGAGTTCCATATTCTTTCTCCTTTCGGGCCGAAGCCCTTTTTTGCTAGATTTTTTAAATTAATGCGTATGAATGACGGATCCGGCGAAAATAGCGGTGAGCAGCGTAAATACGTACGCCTGCAAAAACGCCACCAACAGTTCCAGACACGTCATAAAAATTTCGAGCCCCATAGCGGGAATCAAAGAACCCGCGCCGGCGGCAATATGCATATTCCCGACAATAAAAATAATGAGCAGCAAGCAAATCAGCACCATATGGCCGGAGAGCATATTGGCAAACAAACGAATGGCGAGTACGCACACTTTAATTACCAAGCTGACCACTTCCAGCGGGAAAATAAGCGGCACCAGCCACGCGGGCGTACCGGACGGCACAAAACCTTTCAAAAACCCGATGGGGCCGTGGAATTTAAGCCCGCTGAATAAGATAAGCCCGCCTGAACAAAGCGCCAACGCGGCGGTAACGGAAATATTGGAAGTGGCGGTTTTCATCTGCGGAATCATACCCGCCAGATTGACGCTTAAAATAAACAGGAAAAGCGTACAGAAATACGGCAGAAACGAACGGCCTTCGGCTCCCATATTGGGAAGGACCATCCCGTCGCGGATGAACGTCACGTATTCTTCCGCTAACGTCGTTAAAAGACGCCCTGCGCGGCTTTCGTGGCGGCGCGAAATCCACCAAAGCCCTAAAAATAAAATAATGCTTACCGCCGCTATGGTAACGGAATGGGTGGTAACGGGCATACGCATTCCGCCCAAAACAACACCCCAATCGTGATCCAAAATATGATGAGAAATAATTTCAGCTACGTCCATCTGTTTTATCCGCCTTGTTTAAATTTACACCCGCGCGGGACATATTCTTAGCCGCGCGCACAATCATATAAAATCCTAAACCAAATCCGGCGAACGCGCCCGCAACAAGCAGCCACGGCGAAGAACCCCATTTTTTGTCCAACGCATATCCGGCCCACGTACAAAGCCCAACTGCCGAAGCGAACTCCAGGCCAAGTGTGGTAATTTCGATATGGTCTCTCTTGGAAAAAGGCCCCAACGCCATACGTTCCCCCAAACAACTTACCGCACGGTAAGTTATACCAATATTATAAAAAACTTTCAATTAAAAAGCTACCTTTTTATTGTATTAAAAATCCCCGCCTTTTGGGGCGGGGATTTTGCAAAAAATGCAGCGTTAAACGGCGAACGTAAAAATTTTACTTTCGTACGGTTTTAAGTGCAGCTCAAAACCTTGGGAAAGCATTTCCGGAGTAACGGTAATTTTTTCTCCCGAAAATTCTTCGGTTACCGTGCCGTTCTGTCCGTAAAGGCCTTTCATCGGAATCCGTCCTTTGGCGGGCGCGCCGCTGTAGTTAATCATAATAATCTTACCCGTATTCATCTGTTTCCACTGCCAGGACAAAATATTACGGTTAGAATCATCTCCCGCGGAAGACACATCCCGCAAGGACCACTGGCCCCCGTGGAATGCCGGCGCGGATGCGATTTCCAGCAGTTTCCGATAATACTCGTGGACAGATTTATCCTCTTGAAACGAATCCTTGGCGTACTGAATAGGCATACGCGCGGGGCGCCCCAAAAGTTGGAACAGGTGGAAAAGCCGCGCCCCGGGCAAAGTAGCAATAATGGTGCTGGCGGCAAGCGATTTTTCGCGCCCGAAGGCTTTTAAGGCTTCTTCCTCGTCGTGGTTAGACGTAAAACGGATCGAACGCATCTGGTACAAGTGTTCTGCACCTAAATGGCCTTTGATGTTTTCCGGCGTAGAAAAACGCAGGCGGTCGTAGAGCACTTTATCATACGTATAGTCAAATCCCATTTCCTGGATTTCCCATTCAAGGCCCCAATACACTTCGGCGATAAATACAAACTCGGGATATTTTTCGCGCACGGCGTTTAATGCTTGGTGCCAAAACTCTTCTTTAGGAAGATCTCCTCCGATAAACTCCCACCACGTATCGCGGTGGACTTTATTAAGCGAAAGCATTGCCATATCGCAGCGGACGCCGTCGCACAGAGAGGCTACGCGGCGCAGATTATCCAGCATAAATTCGCGCGTTTTGGGATTAAAATAATTCAGCTGCGCGCTGTCGGTCCACGGAGCGAAATACGGGTCGCGTCCGTAGGCAATAGAGATACCATTTTTATTTTTAAAAAACCAATCTTTATGCCCGTGCGGTTCGGACAAGCCCGTGTTGATGTACAAATCCGGAGAAGAGGTAACAGTCGGACTGTCGATAGCGGTATGGTTGCCCACAAAATCAAGCAGTAAAATCATCCCCTTGGAGTGGAGCCTTTCGCGCAGTTTGGCGAGGGCTTCATTCCCGCCCAACGCTTCGTCCACTTCGTATTCGTAGACGGCATACGGCGAAGCCGTAATGTCGTTTACGTTAAAATCCGGCTCAATATTACGGACGGCGCTGGTAATTTCGTCCAAACTGCGCGCGATTTCCCGCGCCGCCGGACTTTGTTTCCATACACCCATCAGCCAAATGGCGTCAAACCCCATTGTTTTGGCGTTGTCCAGAAATTCTTCCGGTACGTCAGCCAAGTTAAAAGCACGCCCGTGCTTCGCTTCCAGGCGGTTAAGCCAGGAACGCGTATTTATTTCTAAGATGTGCGGATTTGTCCTCATTTTTTATTCCCCTATTCTTTTTATAGCACTTTCCGCGCCGTCTTGCAAACATTTTTTTACCGTACGGTAAATTCAAGATAAAAACGCCGGAGAAACTGAATTTCTCCGGCGTATGAAGCGTTACACTAAACTATTTGGCTTCGGGATCCGATCCGTTGTCTTCCTCGTCTTTTACGACGGGAGCGATACGGGCGATACGGTCGCCTTCTTCCATTTTGGCCAGCGTGACGCCTTGGGCGTTGCGGCTGACGGAGCGGATGTCGGCACAGCGGACGCGGATAGTCATACCCTTTTCGGTTACGATCATGAGGTCTTTGCTTTCGTCAACGAGCTTAATGCCCACCACGGAGCCATTGCGTGCGCTCGTTTTAATGGTAATAACACCCATACCGCCGCGGTTCTGGCGTTTGTATTCGCTAAATTCGGTGCGTTTACCAAAGCCGTTTTCGCAGACGGACAGCACATCGGGCTGGGGTTCGTCGTTCGGCGCGTGTTCCATCCCCACGACCACGTCTCCTTCGCCCAGGTTAATGGCGCGCACGCCCTTGGCAGGGCGGCCCATACAGCGGACCTGGTTTTCGTCAAATCGGATGGATTTGCCGTGTTTGGTGGCGACGATAATGTCGGACTTGCCGTGCGTCGTCTGTACGCCCACCAGTACGTCCCCTTCTTCAAGGCCGATGGCGATGATACCCGAGCGGCGGATATTGGCAAATTCGGCCAGTGCCACGCGTTTAATGCTGCCGTAGCGGGTGCACATCGTCAGATACGTATTTTCGCAGTTCTTGGGATCAAAATCCTCAATCGCCACGGCGGAGGTTACTTTTTCTTCGCCGGTCAGCTGCAAGAGGTTCACTATCGCTTTACCCTTAGACATACGATTGCCTTCGGGGATTTCAAACGCACGCAGCGCAAACACGCGGCCGCGGTTGGTAAACATCAAAATGGTGGCGTGTGACGACGTAATAAAGAGATGTTCCATAAAATCCTCTTCTTTCGTCTTGCTGCCAATGATGCCTTTTCCGCCGCGGTTCTGGCTCTTATAGGTGGAAAGCGGGATGCGTTTGGCGTAGCCGTCGTTGGAAATCGTGATAACGACGTCCTCTTTTTCGATTAAATCTTCCATCGAGAAGTCCGTCATATCCGGGCCGATTTGCGTGCGGCGTGCGTCGCCGTACGTCTTTTTAAGCTCAGTCAGTTCTTCTACGATGATGTCCAAAATTTTCTGCGGGCTGCCCAAAATTCCCTGCAATTCTTCAATAAGTTTTAACAGGTCTTTGCGTTCGTTTTCAATCGCCAACGCAGACAACTGGGTCAGCTGGTGCAAGCGCATATCCAAAATGGCCTGCGCCTGCACTTCGGACAGCGTAAAACGCGTCATGAGCGTAAACTTGGCTTCCGTCGGGTCTTTCGCGCTCCGGATAATGGCGACAACTTCGTCCATATTCGCAATCGCGATTAATAACCCGTTCAGCACGTGTTCGCGCTTCATCGCTTTGTTCAAATCAAATTTCGTGCGGTTGGTAATGACTTCCTGACGGTGTTTTACATACGCCTTCATCACTTCTTTCAAAGAAAGCACGCGCGGGCGGCCGTCCACAATCGCCAGCATATTCACGGGGAAGGTAGTCTGCAGCTGGGTGTGTTTGTAAAGGTGGTTGAGCACCACTTGGGCGTTTCCGTCGCGTTTTACTTCGATAACCAGGCGCATACCGCGTCTATCCGACTCGTCGCGGATGTCGGAAATATCGGTAATCTTTTTGTCACGCACCAAACCAACGATGGTTTCAATCAGCGCGGTTTTATTCACCTGGTACGGAATTTCGGTTACGATAATGGCTTCGCGGCCGTTTTTGCGTTCCTCAATTTCCGTAGCAGCCTGTACGCGCACGCTGCCGTGGCCCGTTTCAAAGTATTCGTAAATGCCTTTGGTACCGCGGATAATGGCGCCCGTCGGGAAATCCGGCCCCTTGATGATTTTCATCATCTCTTTGGTCGTGATATCAGGGTTTTTGATGTATTCGATAATACCGTCGCACACTTCGCCCAGGTTGTGGGTAGGAATGTTGGTAGCCATACCTACGGCGATACCGGAGGAACCGTTGACGAGGAGTGCGGGCAGTTTGGCCGGCAGCACGGAGGGTTCCATTAAGGATCCGTCGTAGTTGGGAATCATTTTGACGGTGTCTTTATCCAAGTCCGCCAACATTTCTTCGGAAATACGCTGGAGACGGCATTCGGTGTAACGCATAGCGGCGGCGGAGTCGCCGTCGATAGAACCGAAGTTGCCCTGTCCGTCCACCAAGGTTTGGCGGATGGAAAAATCCTGCGCCAATCGTACGAGGGTATCGTAGACGGCGATGTCGCCGTGCGGGTGGTATTTACCGAGCACGTCGCCCACCACACGGGCGGATTTTTTGTAGGGTTTGTTGTATTTCAAACCCATTTCGTTCATAGAATATAACACGCGGCGGTGTACGGGTTTTAATCCGTCACGCACGTCCGGCAGGGCGCGGCCGACGATAACGCTCATCGCGTAATCGATGTAATACGAACGCATTTCGCCCGCAATGTCGCGCTGTTGGATGTTGCCGAATAAGTCCACGTTTTGGGACTCAGGCTGGTTTAAATTTTCTTCGCTCATGCTAAAAATCTCCTGTTACGGATAAATCGTTTTACGCCGGAAAGTGTGTTGATTACTGTCCGGCGCACGGGTTAAATATCCAAGTTCTTTACTTCCAGGGCGTGGGATTGGATGAAGTCGCGGCGCGGCTCCACGCGGTCGCCCATCAGCATGGTGAACGCTTGTTCCGTATCGGCGGCGTCATTAATTTTCACTTGGATTAATTTGCGTTTGGCCGGGTCCATGGTGGTTTCCCACAGCTGTTCGGGGTTCATTTCACCCAGACCTTTATAGCGCTGAATCGTCGCGCCGGAGGAAGCGGCTTCTTTCACCGCGTGCAACAGTTCCGCCAAGCTGTAGACGAGCGCGTCCGTCTTGCCGTTGTTTACTTTAAACAAAGGGTTCACGCGTTCCTTTTCGTTGGTAATTACCGGATACTGCGCAAACGTAAATCCGAATGTTTCCATTTTCTTTTCGTCGGCCAAGAGTTTGCCAAATTCAAACAGGCTTTGGTGTTCGGGCACTAAAGAATCGGCGGAAATATCGTTTACATCCACGCCGTCGGCGGCCAGTTCTTCGCGTTTTTCCTGAACATACTGTTCTTCGTATGCGCGGTATTCGGGTTCCGTATAGAAATAGCGGAAACCGCCGCTTTTGAGCGGAATACGGTACACGGGCACGCGGCCCTCGGCCAGGAAGGCCATAAAGTCGGCCAGCGTAATGTTTTTGACTTCCAGTTTCGCAAGGATGTCTTCTACGTCGCGCAGCACTTTTAGCAGGTCGCGCAACGAGTCATGCGTCAAATCTTCGCTCTTTTTCATATCCGTAACGGTTACCGTGGCAAGACCTTCTTTCATCAACCACTGCTGCATTTGGTCTTCCGTCTGCAGATATTGTTCCACTTTGCCTTTCTTCACTTTATAGAGCGGCGGCTGCGCCAAATAGACGTGGCCCTGTTCGATAAGCGGTTTTAACTGGCGGTAGAAGAACGTTAAAAGAAGCGTGGAAATATGCTGGCCGTCGACGTCGGCATCGGCCATCAGAATAATTTTGTTATAGCGGAGTTTGGTAATATCAAAACCGCCTTCCCCTTCGCCTACGCCCGTACCGACGGCGGCGATTAAGTCGCGCACCGTGTCGCTGGACAGAATTTTAACGAGCGGGGCTTTTTCCACGTTCAAAATTTTACCGCGCAGCGGCAAAATAGCCTGAAATACGCGGTCGCGGCCCTGTTTGGCCGAACCGCCTGCGGAGTCACCTTCGACGAGGAAAAGTTCACACTTAGCCGATTCGCGTTCCTGGCAGTCCGCCAGTTTCCCGGGCAGTCCCCCGCTTTCCAAGGCGCCTTTGCGGCGGGTTAAATCGCGCGCTTTGCGGGCGGCTTCGCGGGCTACGGCCGCGCCCACGCATTTTTCGCAAATAGCTTTGGCAGTTTTGGGGTTTTCTTCAAAAAATGTAGACAGCGTTTCACCCACCACGGAGCGCACGATACCTTCCACTTCCGAGTTGCCGAGCTTTGTTTTCGTCTGCCCTTCAAACTGCGGGTGCGGAATTTTGACAGACAACACAGCCGTTAAACCTTCTTTAATATCGTCGCCGCCGACGGAGATGTCTTTATGTTTGGAAATGTTGTTGTTTTTAATGTATTCGTTAATAATACGCGTAAGCGCGCTTCTGAAACCGCTTAAATGTGTACCGCCTTCCACCGTGTGAATGTTGTTCACAAAAGAGAAGGTGTTTTCGGAATAGCTTTCGTTATATTGGATAGCGAACGAAATATAATTATCCCCCACTTCTTTAGTGAGGTAAATCGGTTCCGGATTAATAACGGTTTTATTTGTATTTAAATACTTGGCAAACTGGGCGATACCGCCTTCGAAATGGAAGGTAACGGTTTGGTCGTTTTCTTTACGTTCATCGGTATAGACGATTTTTACGCCCGCGTTTAAAAACGCGAGTTCGCGCAAGCGGTTGCCGATGGTTTCGTATGAAAACGCCACGTCGCCGAAGATTTCTTTATCGGCGTGGAAGGTTACTTTGGTACCGTGTTCGTTCGTATCTCCGATAACGGCCACTTTATCTTCCGGCTTACCGCGGTGATAGCGCTGGAAGTGTACTTTACCGTCGCGGCGGACTTCCACTTCCATGGTTTCGGAAAGCGCGTTCACACAGGACACACCCACACCGTGCAAACCGCCGGACACTTTATAGGCGCCGCTGTCAAACTTACCGCCCGCGTGGAGTACGGTCATAACGACTTCCAGAGCCGATTTATTGCGCAGCTTAGCGTCTTTGGCGTTCTTCATCAGGTCAACCGGAATACCGCGTCCGTCGTCCTGAATAGAACAGGTCATATCGTCTTTAATGGTAACGGTAATGGTGGTGGCACCGCCGGCTAAAATTTCGTCAACGGAGTTATCCACCACTTCGTACACCAGGTGGTGCAAACCGGGCAAGCCCGTTGAGCCGATATACATGGCCGGGCGTTTGCGCACCGCTTCCAAACCTTCTAAAACGGTAATTTTTGAAGAATCATAATTCTTCTCTTTCTGTTCGTCAGTCATACAAACTCCTTAAACCAGAATACTAAAATCTATTGGATTTCTATTTTTTCAATCCAAGGTTCATCAAAATGCTTGTTCAGCTCCGCTATCAGCTGCCGCCGCCGCGCAATCAGTTCGTTTTTCGCTACGGAAACTTTAACCTGCACGTACAGCGTCCCGCCCTGCACAGCCTTCAATACCCAAAATTTTTCTTTGTTTCCCACCAACTGCATCCAAACATGATCCAGAATCATTAAGCGGTTCAAACGGCGGTTCAGCACGTTGTAGTTTTTATCCAACTCCGCGCTGGAACGCCACTGTTTTTTGGGGTTTTGGCCAAATTTCATTACGCTCTAACCGGCATAATGACGTATTTAAACGTCGCGTCGCCAACGGGTTCCACCAGCACGGGCTGGGCGGCGTTTACAAACGAGAACGACACTTTATCCGTTCCAATGTTTTTAAGTACATCGATAATATACTGGGGATTAAAAGCGGCGTCAAACGCTTCTTGGGTATACTCCACGGGCAGTTCGTCGGTAAATTCCATATTTTGGGAATTGGACGAAACAGTCAGCGCGTTGTTTTCCAGTCGATATTTCACCACACTGCCAAATTCGCCGGAGCATAACGCGGAACGGCGGGTGGAAGCCAGCAAATCTTTCGAAAATACTTCAAAACCAATGTTTTTCTTAGTGGGAATAACCTGGTTGTAATTGGGGAAGTTCCCTTCAATCAAGCGCGAAATAAACGTGGTTTCGTTCATGACAAAACTAACTTGGTTAGACGATACACTAACTTCTATTTTACTATCCTTGTCCGGTTTGGCAATACTAATATAGCGGCACACTTCATTCAAAATTTTTGTGGGAATAATAATTTTAAATTCTTTAGATCCCGTCAACGCTTCGTGTGTGGCAACCGCTAAACGGCCCCCGTCCGTAGCGACGATTTCAAACTTTTCGGCCGTATTATTCCACAGTAAACCGTTTAAAATATAGCGGGTTTCTTGTGTAGAGGCGGAAAACGATGTTTTTTCAATCATCTTTTGCAGTTCAATCGGGTCCAACACTACGCTGTTTTCGCGTTCCACTTCGGGGATGGCCGGATATTCGGATTTGGGGGTGCCGATTACCCAAAATTTACTTTTGCCGGATTTAATATGAAATTTGTTGTTTTCGTCTGAATATAAATTAATTTCTTTATCATCGGGGAGGTTTTTAATGATGTCGGAAAACTCTTTCATTGGAACGGTAAGGCTGCCTTCTTCTTCCACTTCGGCGTTTACAAAGTGGACGGTGGCCATTTCCATATCGGTGCGCACGAGCTTGATTTTTCCGCTCTGCGCTTCGATTAAAAAGTTATGCAGGATAGGTAATGTGGTACGGGAGGAAACGCCCGCAGACACAATTTGAATACCTTCCAAAAGAGTAGATTTAGTAATATTTATTTTCATATCTTAATTCCTATTAATATATCCTGTTTATTATGTTGATAATGTGACTTACCCTATACAATATATCAGGACATCTTGTGTATAACCTGCTTATTTTATCCACACCATGCACTGCTGAAAATTTTATCCCCTACAGTTCGTATTTTTTAAGGAAATTATCCACTATTTTTTATTTGTTATCCACAGCTTTGATATCCAGAATCAGCTGGTTGATTTCTGCGGCAAAAAAAGGATCGGTTTCCACTTTTTCTTTTACCACATCACGGGCGTGTACCACAGTGCTGTGGTCACGGTTAAATTCCCTGCCGATTTCCGGCAATGACAGATCGGTCAGTTCTGTGGTTAAATACATTGCAATCTGGCGCGGCCACGCAATAGACTGCGTTTTTCGTTTTGAATTAAAATCTTCCATTTTAATACTAAAACGCTTACCCACGACTTTCTTAATCGTGTTGACGTTAATAGATAAATCGTTTTCAGAAACCAAAATATCAGCCAGTAATTCTTTAGCAATAGAAATCGTGGGGGTAACGCCGTGCATACTGCAATACGCCACTAAACGGAACAAAGATCCTTCCAATTCACGGATGTTGCTTTGTACGCCCTCGGCGATAAAAGAAAGTACGTCGTCGCCGATATCAAAATGAATAGAATCGCGTTTTTGGCGCAAAATAGCAATACGGGTTTCCACGCTGGGGCGTTTAACTTCCGCTATAATTCCCGACAGCAGCCGCGATGAAAGACGTTCATCCCATTCTAACTGTTGGGGGGTCCGGTCAGAAGATAAGACGATTTGTTTGCGGTTTTCGAACAGCGCATTAAACGTATAGAAAAATTCGCTTGAACAGTGTTGTTTTCCAACAACAAACTGGATATCGTCCATAAGTAAACAGTCCAACCGGCGGTATTTTTTGCGGAAACTTTCGGACGATTTATTAGCCAAACATTCCAAAAATTCACTGACAAATTCTTCGCCCGACATATAAAGAACACGTGCGTTCGGATTGACTTTTAAAATTTGGTTACCGATGGCGTGAAGCAAGTGTGTTTTTCCAAGCCCGGGAGACGAATAGATCACAAGCGGGTTATTTTCGCGATTGCCCATTTTGGTAGCGGCAGCTTCAGCGGCTTTATAAGCGAAACGATTGGAAGGAGATTCTATAAAATTGTCAAAAGTATACGAGGAATTTAAGCGCGACGGGAACGGATTTGTGACTGCTGTTGGAAGTACCGATGTGGCGGATCCGGCGGGAGAGGCGGAAATTACATCCTGTGCGGAGTTAATAACCGGAGCCGGTTCTTGCGGAGCAATATGATAGACAATCGTAATTTCCGCGCCTAAATGTTTTAAAAAAGCGTCCGTAATAATATTTTGGTAGCGTTCTTTAATCGTTTTGCCCCAGATTTGGTTGGGCAGGGAAATAGTAAGCGTATTTCCCGCATATTCAAACGCAGCGGGCCGGAGCCACATATCGTACGTATCTTTTCCTATAATATTTTCAATATCTTGAAAAACAGGAACCAACTGGGGGGAAGATTGTAAATTGTCCGCCATAATGCCGCCACATAAAAAATAGTTTCTTACATAATACCACTTATTAAACACTTGGTCAATTAAAAAAATATAAAAATAGTGTTTAAATACGTAAAAACACGTTATTTTTGCATTTTTAATTTTTTAGGCTATCTGACTATTTAACATATGTTTAAGCGTTAAAAACGTATTTTTTTACCAAATAGGGTATTTTGTATCATTTTAAAATAGTTAATTTTTACCAGTGGTAAACCGTATATAACGCTGTATAATACCCATAGCAAGGGAAATAAATAATTGGTATACTATGTTACATAAGATTTATCATGAATAAGGGGATAACATCGGATGGAAAAAAAGATAACCATGAACGGTCAGCCGGTGCAATTAGCCGGAACTGAGTTAAAAAAGGGGGATAACGCGCCTGATTTTACGTTAACGGGCAAGTCTCTGGAACCGGTTACCAAGGCGGATTTTAACGGAAAGATTTTGGTTATTTCGTGCGTACCTTCTTTAGATACTCCTGTATGCGAAATCGAAACGCGCCGTTTTAATCTGGAAGCGGATAAACTGCCGGAAAACGTTACCGTATTAACTGTCAGCCGCGATTTGCCTTTTGCGCAAACACGGTGGTGTGCGGCCAACGGGGTGGATAAAGTGGTAACCGCTTCCGATTACCGCAACTTTGGTTTCGCGCGCGATTACGGCGTGCTTCTTTCTGACTTAGACCTGCTAACGCGTGCTATATTTGTTATTGACGGGCAAGGTATTATACGATATATACAGTTTGTAGAAGAAGTAACGCAAGAACCGGATTATGAAACCGTCTTGCAAGAAATTAAAAAATTAATATAACGGGGGAGTGGTAATATGACTAAAGTAAACGAAATTTATAAATGCGCCGTGTGCGGTAATATTGTGGAAGTGGTGCACGCAGGAGCCGGAGAATTGGTGTGCTGCGGCCAGCCGATGGAACATATGAAGGAAGGTACTTCTGACGGAGCGGCCGAAAAACACGTGCCGGTAATTGAAAAAATAGAAGGCGGCTATAAAGTAAAAGTAGGCAGTGTGGAACACCCGATGACAGATGCTCATTATATTGAATGGATTGAATTGGTATGCGAAAAATGCGGCAAAGTGCAGCGTAAATATTTAAAAGCGGGAGATAAACCGGAAGCGGTTTTTACATTAAATTCCGATAAAGTAACCGCGCGTGAGTACTGCAACTTGCACGGTTTGTGGAAAGCTGAAAATTAAAGGCAGGGGCCTCTTTATTATTTAAAGAGGTCCTTTTTTGTTTAGGAGAAATCATATTATGATGAAAGCGGTACAAATTTCGGAAAAAGTATATTGGGTGGGTGCGATTGATTGGAACATCCGCGATTTTCACGGTTATTCCACAAAGCGCGGTACGACGTACAACGCGTACTTGGTGCTGAGCGAAAAGCCGGCGTTGATTGATACGGTCAAAAAAGAATTTTACGGCGAAATGATGGAGCGTATTCAAAGCGTCATTGACCCGAAAAAAATTAAAATTATTATTTCCAACCATTCGGAAATGGACCATTCCGGCGCGCTTCCGCAGGCGGTAGAAGCGATTAAGCCCGAAGAAGTGTACGTATCCGATATGGGGTTTAAAGATATTACTGCCCAATTTCATCAAGATCTAAAATTAAAAACCGTTAAAACCGGCGACCGTATCGACGTGGGGGGAGATACCGTTTCTTTTGTGGAAGCGCGTATGCTCCATTGGCCGGACAGTATGTTCTCTTACTTAGAAAAAGAAAACATATTGTTTACGAACGACGTATTCGGTATGCACTATGCCACCAGTAAACTGTTTGACGATGAGAATGAAGAACGGTTATGGCTGTACGAAGCGGAAAAATATTACGCCAATATTGTTTTGCCGTATTCGGATATTGTGCTTCGTTTTTTGGCCCAAGTGCAAAAAATGGGGCTTGCTCCCAAAATGATTGCGCCGGATCATGGGTTTATTTGGCGTAAAGATCCATCTAAAATTATCAATTTGTATGCTAAATGGGCGGCACAAGCTCCCCATAATAAAGCCGTTATCGTTTACGATACGATGTGGGGTAGTACGGAGAAAATGGCCTCTTATATTGCCGACGGACTGCGCGAAGGCGGCACAGTAGTCAAGCAGCTTTCTATGCACAGCAATCACCGCAGCGATGTGGCCACCGAACTTTTGGATGCATCAGCCCTGATTATCGGTTCTCCTGTATTAAACAGCAATATTTTTCCGTCGATGGCGGATGTCCTTTGCTATTTAAAAGGGCTTCGTAAGAAAGGGCTTATCGGAGCATCTTTCGGTTCGTACGGTTGGAACGGCGCTCCGGTGGATGAACTGACAAAAATGCTGGAAGGAATGAATGTAGAGGTGGTGTCTCCGGCGATAAAATCTCCGTTTGTTCCCAATGATAAAATCAAACAGCAATGCCGTGATTTGGGGTTTTTAGTCAGCCAAAAAATCGCCGAAAAATTAAAATAAGGCGGGAGATAAGAGATGTCTATTGAGGAAATTAACCAGGGTTTAAATTATATTACCTACGGGCTTTATATCGTTACTACTATCGACGGAGAAAAGAAAAACGGACTCATTGTGAATACCGTTTTTCAAGTAACCGCCGAGCCGGCGCGTGTGGCTATTTCTGTCAATAAACAAAGCTTTACCCACGAGATGATTTTAAAAAGCCGCGTCTTTGCGGCAATGCCGCTGGAAGAAGCTACTACGCTGCCTTTTATTGGAACGTTTGGTTTTCGCACGGGGCGCAGTTTTGATAAATTATCCAAAGTACCGTATAAGACGGGGTTTTTGGGATGCCCTATTGTAACGGAGCATACGCTTTCGTATATGGAAGTAGAGGTTTGCCAGACAGTGGATGTGGGAACACATACACTGTTTATTGGAGAAGTAAAAGACGCCGGCGTATTGAAACGTGATGGTAAAGCATTAACGTATGCGTATTATCATAACGTAATTAAAGGCAAAACGCCAAAAGGCGCAACACACTCGTAAGTGTATTAAACAGTTGGGGAGGAAAATTATGGTAAAGTATGTTTGTGAAGTTTGTGGTTATACGTATGATCCCGCGGTGGGAGATCCGGATAACGGAGTACCGGCCGGAACGAAATGGGAAGATGTAAAAGAGGACTGGGTTTGCCCTGTTTGCGGGGTAGGAAAGGACCAGTTTAAGCCTGAAAATTAAAATTTGGGCTATTTTTAAAAAAAATGCTTAAAATTTAAGTATTTTTTAACATAACACCAACGGGTTTTCCTATCAAAGGAAAGCCCGTTGGCGTTATGGTATATATCAAGCGAAACTTGCTATAATAACAGTATGAAAATTTTATATGTCATTACTTCCACCCACACGGGTGGTGCGGAAAAAGCGCTGCTGGCTTTAGTTTCTCAAACAGTTAAAAAAAATACGGTAAAAGTAGTTTGTTTAAAACCGTTGGGACCAGTGGCGGAAGAGTTGATCCGATGCGGTGCGGAGGTAGTGTCTCTTTCTATGACGGGGATGATTCCTTTTGGCGTGGTACGAAAATTGGAACGGGAAATAAAATCGTTTCAGCCGGATTTGGTACACGCAATGTTGTATCGGGGAATCCAATTTGCCCGTTTATCTTGTGCAGGAAAAGGAATAAAATTAATTTCCAGTCCACATTTTGATTTATCTAAACGGAATTTTTTCTGCCGTTTTATAGACAAAATGTTAAAAAATATTGATACGTTAACGGTAGCAGAATCTTTTTCTACAGCGCGTTATTTAGTAAAACAACAACGATATAATAAGAATAAAGTGTTTTTACTTCCTAATGGGGCGGATAAATCAGTATTTTTTCGGGACGATACTTTACGGGAAAAAATGCGCCGTCAATACCATTATCAGCCGGAAAATACCGTGTTTATCAGTGTAGCGCGTTTAGCTCCGGAAAAAAACCCCATTACTATTTTGCAAGCTTTTCGTAATGTATACCGTGTGAGTCCGCAGGCCCGTTTGGTGTATGTGGGAGAGGGAATTGAACGAGGTAAGTTGGAAGATTTTATCCGCCGGAGCGGTTTGAACGAGGCTGTTTTGTTAGCTGGAGAACAGCCTCAGATTAATGCTTGGTTAAATTTAGCGGATGTATTTATGTTATCTTCCATAGAGGAATCTTTGCCTTTGTCTTTATTGGAAGCGTTGCAGGTGGGACTTCCTTGTATTGTTTCTAATGTCGGAGATATGCCGTTATGGGTAAAACACGGTAAGAATGGTTTTGTGGTAAATAGTGGGGATATTAGTTTGTTGAGCTGTTTTATGACAGAGTTGTTATCTCCCAAGAAACGTAAAGACATGGAAGATGCATCTGTGTTAATTTCCCAGCAGATAACGGATACTCCTCTACAATATCAACATCTTTACCAACAAGTAGATTTAAATAGTTTTCACGTGAAAACTGATAAACTAAAACAAGAATAGTTTTCACGTGAAAACAAATTAAGGAGTTAATATGGAACAACGATTATTTATAGTGGCTTGTATAATGTATGCTTTTACGTTGCTTACGCGTAGGTTGAAAAAAAATAATAAATTATCTTCTCCTGTAATATTTGGGTGGTGGCATTTTGCTTATTTGTTTTTAATTTTAAATTGTGCGATATATATTTTATTATTTGTAATGGGGGGAGGTTCTAAAGAAGCAGTCACTTCTTTTAAACTAATTTTAGGGGTATTAGCTTCTTTAGGGTGTGCTGTTTGGGGATATTTTGTATCTATTAAAGCGGATTCTGATAAACGGGAAAAATTAATGAAGCAGAATTTGGAATGGTCAAATACGGTTTATTTTGCGGGATTTGTAGCTTCTTGTGTTATGTTCTTTTTTATTCAAGCATTCAAAATTCCTTCCGAATCTATGCAAGATACGCTATTGGTAGGAGACCAGTTGTTTGTGAATAAGGCGGCTTACGGGTTTCGTATTCCGTTGACAGATATTCGCTTTGGTCAGTTTCAGCCTATTAAAACCGGAGATATTATTGTATTTCGTTTTCCGGCAAAAGATAAAAAACAAATTAACTGCGGCGAAAGCCAGTACGGGCGTGATTTTGTTAAACGCGTGATTGCGGTAGGGGGAGATACTGTAGAGGTAAAAAGCGGTCAATTATATGTAAATGGAGCAAAAATTCCTCATCAGTCGTATGAACGGTATGAACCGGTAGAGCGGATTCCTTTTGAACCGGAAGAAGATTTGGCCTTATATCAACAAGTCTGGGAAAATCATCAATTAGATAATTACTATGGTATGTATTTGCGTGATAATTTTGGTCCTGTTACTGTGCCGGAAAATCACTATTTTGGGATGGGAGATAACCGTGATAATTCTTGCGATTCCCGCTTTTGGGGGCCTATCCCGCGTGAAAATATTAAAGGAAAAGCTTGGTTTATTCATTGGCCTTTTAACCGGATTCGTTTAATTAAGTAGTTTTCACGTGAAAACAAAATATAAAAGCGTCCCGTATGTTCCTTGGGACGCTTGCTTTTTATGCTTAATTAATGTTTAATATACGTATATTCTATTTGGAGGCCTTATGGGAGAAATAGTCGTTATTGCCAACCAAAAGGGCGGAGTAGGTAAAACCACTACTTCTATCAATTTGTCGTATGCGCTTGCGTGTTTAGATCAGGATGTTCTCTTGGTGGATTTTGATCCTCAGGGGAATGCTGGTTCTGGTTTAGGCGTCAATGTAGCGGACGGAGAAAAATCCATCTACCATTTGCTTACCCGCACGGCTTCGTTTGAACAGGTTGTTCGCCAAACTTCTTGTGAAATGTTAGATGTTCTGCCCGCTTGTAAAAACTTGGCAGGGGCAGAGGTGGAGTTGGTCAATGTCCGCGGTCGCGAAAATATGCTTAAAGACTCGTTGGCTCCGTTGCGCGAAATGTATGACTATATCATTATCGACTGTCCTCCCTCTTTAGGTTTATTGACGCTTAATGCCATGATGGCGGCCGACAGCGTGATTACTCCCGTACAATGTGAATATTACGCCATGGAAGGGCTGGCCCATTTTATGAGCACGGTAGCCAAAATCAAACAATTTTTACACCCGCAGCTTAAAATGGACGGCGGAGTGCTTACCATGTATGATGCACGTATGAATCTGTCTAAACAAGTCTTTGCGGAAGTCAGCCGTTTTTTTGGAGATCAAGTATATAAGACTCCTATTCCGCGTAATATTCGTTTGGCTGAAGCCCCTAGTTTTGGGCAGTCTATTTTTGACTATGATCCGGCGTGCCGCGGCGCAAATGCTTATATTCAGCTGGCCGTAGAATTTTTAACCCGAAGAGGCGCGCAGGCGGAAATGTATAAAGATTTTAAAATGACGGGAGAAATGCCCGTGAATTACGATTTTGGAGGCTGAGATGTCCAGACAGGCTTTAGGAAAGGGCTTAGATGCTTTGATTAAACAAACCCAAGAAGTGGTGCAAATGACTACGCAAGAGGCGGCGCAGGCGGTGGAAACTACCGGTGCCAGCGTAACGCGTATTGCGGTGGATAAAATTGTTCCAAACCGTTTTCAGCCGCGCCGCGTATTTGACGAATCTAAATTACAGGAACTCTCCCAATCTATTAAAGAACACGGGCTTACGCAGCCGATTGTAGTGGTGTACGACGCCGGACTGGACAAATACGAAATTGTGGTGGGAGAACGGCGTTTCCGCGCCACACAGTTGGCGGGCCTTACGGAAATTGACGCGATTGTCCATAAACATCTGGGCGATAAAGAAATGTGTGCATTAGCGTTAATAGAAAACATTCAGCGCGAAGATTTAAACCCTATTGAAACGGCGCTCGGGTACCGTAATTTGATGAGTAAATTTTATATTACGCAGACAGATTTGGCTTCGTATTGCGGGAAATCAAAAGCGGCTATTTCCAATGCACTGCGCTTGCTGGATTTAGAGCCGGAAATCCAACAGGCTTTGCAGGACGGGATGATCAGCGAAGGCCATGGCCGCGCCCTGTTAATGGTAACGGACAGCGCCAAACGCGATGTTTTATTTAGAAAAATGTATGGCAGTAAAATGTCTGTCCGACAAGCGGAGGACGCCGCCCGTGCGTTGATGTTCCCGTCTAAAAAATCCGAAAAAGAGAGTAAACCCGCGGAAGTAACTTCGTTTGAAAATGAGTTACAAACCGCCTTGGGTACCAAAGTGGAAGTGAAATACGGCAAAAATATGAAAAAAGGTACACTGGTGATTCACTACCATTCGCTGGACGAGTTGGACAACATTGCTGGCCGTCTAAAAAATAAGATGTTATAAGAACAGGTTGTTATCTGTTGTTTTTCAGCCAGGATACGTATCCGTTGTTTATTGTATAGAAAATTCCCCACATAGCAGGTGGATTACTTGTACATTCATAACCCCGCCTCTTCGGCGGGGTTTATGTTTGGGAACGACAGATGTTCTTTAGTCGTTCCACTTATCCCCTTTTGGTCCTTTATCCCGTCCGGTTGGGACGTTCCCCCAAGACCGGTTAAATCGTCCTTACAAGTATAGGATAATATTGCTGTCGTCCTTTGCAATGCGCAAAAAAGGGTTATTTTTAATGAGTATTATAGGCGTATGTACCAAATGGATAGGGTTTGGGGATCTGGTGGTTATTAATAGGCCATTCTAAAATGTCTCTGTTCAGGAACTACCGATTTTAAAAAATAAAGTAAATCCCTTGACCCTGCAGGCCGCCGGCACTCGGGAATAAGGAAGTGTTATAATGACCGATTTCCGGACGCGGCACGCCGCGTCCGTGTTCTGCAAATAAAACTCCCGCTTTTATAAGAGCGGGAGTTTGTAAAAGACATTGAGTTAAATGGCACAGTCTTGTTCGTAGAATGTCCGAATGGTTTCGCATACGCGTGACACCTGTTCTTCGGTAATTTCCGGAAACATCGGGATAGATAACACTTCTTTTGCGGCTTTTTCCGCTTCCGGAAAGTCTTCCGGCTGCAGTCCCAAGTGTTTGTAGGCGGGCTGTTTGTACAGGGGAACAGGATAATAGACGGCGGAACCGATTCCTTTTTCTTTTAAGTACGCCTGCAATTCGTCGCGTTTTTCGGCGCGGATGGTGTACACGTAGAAGGATTGCTCGTATCCCACGGGCGGCGTGGGAGGCAGCTGAACGGGAACTCCCGCCAGTCCTTCGGCATACCAAGCCGCAGCCTTGCGGCGGGCCTCTGTCCACTCTTGCAAGTACGGCAATTTCACGCGCAATACGGCGGCCTGAATTTCATCCATACGCAAGGTGGATCCTTCCAAATCATATTCATATGTTTTGTTTTTTGCGCGGCCGCTGTGGCGCAGCGAACGGCAGGCGTCGGCCAGTTCGTCGTCATTGGTGGTAATGCAGCCCGCATCGCCGCAGGCTCCTAAATTTTTGCTGGGATAAAAGCTAAAGCAGCCCGCATCGCCGATTCCGCCCACCATTACGCCGTCAGCCATCGCCAGATGGGCTTGGGCGCAGTCCTCAATCACTTTTAAGCCGTGTTCGTTGGCAAGGTGCATAATAGCGTCCATATTGGCCGGATAGCCGTAGAGGTGGACGGGTAAAATAGCTTTGGTGTTTTTGGTGATTTTGCGTTCCACGTCTTTTACGTCGATGTTATAGGTCAGCGGGTCGATATCGGCAAAAACGAATTTAGCTCCTGTCAGGGAAACGGAGGACGTGGTGGCGATGAATGTAAACGGAGTCGTGATCACTTCGTCTCCTTCGCCGATTCCGGCCGCTTTTAACGCAATTTGAATCGCACTTGCGCCCGACGAGCAAGAGATACAATGTTTTACACCGATCAGGCGGGCAAATTCTTCTTCAAATTGTTCGGTTTGCGGGCCAAGCAGCCAGTGCATAGAGTCCATTGCTTCCAAAGCGGCTTGGTGGAGTTGGGGTTTTAAGGCTTCGTATTGTTCTTTAAGGTTAAACAGCGGTATGGGTTTTATATCGTCCGTCATAAGCGGATTTTTCTCCTGTTTTATTTATACAAACTGTGTACTTCGGGCATTTCCAACAATTCTTTTGTAATATTTTGGAATTCGTGCCCCGTAAAGGTTGCTACAATGCTGACGTGGAATACGTTATCTAGTTTTGTTACTTCGCTTTTTAACACGGAAACCTTTTGTTTTTCGATTTTATGTGTAATGGTATTAACGATGTCCCACTTAGGTTCACACGTTAAGTAAATGGTCTCATAATGTTTAACAAATTCGACGAGGCGCAGCGTTTTGCGCACGCCCAGTTGAATGATTAAAATAGACGCCGCCGCTACGGCCGCCAGCACGTACTGTCCGTAACCTATGGCCATACCGATTGCGGCTACCAGCCAGACTCCTGCGGCGGTGGTTAAGCCTGATATTTTATTTCCGTCGCGCAGGATAGAGCCTGCTCCGATAAAACCCACACCCGTTACAATTTGGGCCGAAATGCGCCCGGGGTCGCCTCCGGCAGCTCCCATATATTCGGATAAAATGGTAAACAGCATGGCTCCCAAACAAATCAAGCAGTTGGTGGCGTAACCGGCGGGCTTATCGTGATATTGTCGTTCCATCCCGAGAACGCCGCCCAGCATCAGCGCTAGGAAAATTTTAATTAGCATATCGTACATATTCTTATAATACAATACAGATGACGGTAAAGTAAACAGCTCAGAGGCTGAGCCCCGTTTCTCTGCGCCCGTTTGATTTTTTAGGGTGCATGATGCGGGGAATGTCGCGTTGTGGTTTTTATTATGCTTTAGTAAAAAACCCCCGCCCGATCAGGCAGGGGTTCTGTTGTATTTATACAGATTAAAAGCGGCAACCGAGTTTTAACATAACCAGCATATTTTGGTAGCGGCTTTTGCCAAAGGCGTCTTTAAAATCATCGTTGGCTTCGATTAAGTAGTAACGGCCTTCCAACCCGAAGATGACGGTTTCGTCGATGTCAAATTCCAGGCCGACGCCTACCATTTGCGCGAGGTCGGTGCTGTTGGTGGTTAAATGGGAACCGTCCGCATTTTTCTGGCGGGCAAACATGTGGCCTACGCCGACGCCGAAAGGTACGTATAAGCGGGTAGCCTGGGAGGGGAAGAAGGTCACGCGGCCGGTGACAAGGCCGGTGGCCACACCGGTGCGGTAATACGAATCGCCGGCAAAAGTATCCCCGTCACCGAGTTGGGAATAGTTGGCGTCCAACCCCAAACCGAAGAACGAAACGATGTTACGGGTAAAACCGATACCGGCAGTCCAACCGGTGGTGCCGAGTTCAGTGCCGTGTACTTTCCAATCGTCTTTGGGAAGCGTCATCCCGCCGTAGAATTCAATGCGGGTGGTGTTTTTGCGAAGGCCGTATTCCTGCAGGCCGTAATAATCCTGCGCGAAAGCCGGAACGGCCGCGAACAGGGCGCACAACAAAAGTATTTTTTTCATAAGACTCCTTAAGATTTTAACTGTCTTTATTATTGTAAAAATTTTACAACCCTTTTACAATATGCGGTGTATTTTTGGGAGAATGAAAAGTTCCGTTTCGGTTGGCGGCCACTACATCCTCCCACTGTCCCCGTGCACGCAAAATTTGTTCGGCGATATCACGTACGGCGGAATGTCCGCCCTGCAGCGGTGAGGTGTATACGGCCAGCGCTTGGGCTTCCGGTACGCTGTTGGCTACTGCAAGCGGAAGGCCCACGCGTTCCAAAACGCCGAGGTCGATTAAATCGTCGCCGATGAACGCGGTTTCTTCGGGGCAGATGGCGTATTCTTTTTGCAAAAATTCCAGTGCGTGTTGTTTTACGGACGTATTATAAAACAGGTATTTCATACCCAATACGCCCGCCCAAAACCCAAGCGTATTGCTCGCGCCGCGCGAGATGATGCCCGTATCAATGCCGCACCAGGCCAAATACATGAGGCCCATGCCGTCCAGCGAATCAAAATGTTTTATTTCGTGCGTTTGGCCCTGCGCATCGGTAAAAAAGCTGAGGGTACCGTCAGTCATTACGCCGTCTACATCAGTAAGTAACAGTTTAATTTGTTTTGCCTTTTGTATAAAAAGGGGAGAAACGTTAGTCATATATTTCCATTATACCTTTATTTCCGCACAGCTAAAAATTATATAATAAACATATGAAGAAACTTTTGGCCTTGGCGCTTCTTTTCTGCCTATACGCGTGCGGCTGTACCCCAAAGACGGTTATCAGCCAAACGTACGATTTCGACCATATGAAACGCATCGGCGTAATGTCTTTTGCGAACCAATGGGGGGCCGTACAGGGCGTGGAAAATTTGTTTGCCAAGTATTTGATTGCGTCCGGGTTTAAGGTGGTGGAACGCGCGCAGCTGGAAAGCGTGCTGCGGGAACACCATATTTCCGTGTCGGGCTATTTGTCGCCGGAAACGACGCGCGAAATCGGCCGCATTTTAGGGGTGGACGTTCTTCTGATCGGGGAAATGAGTTCTTATACTCCCGCGCGTACGGAACTTAAAATGTCGGCCACGCGCCGCACCGAATCGCGCCCCGTATACACACAGGACGTGATGCAGCTGCCCGACGGTACGTATGTAGGTTATACGCGCAACGTCGGCACGCAGGTTTCGCACTCAACCGAAGTCCAACCTACGGAATACACGATTAACGCCCGGGTGGGAATCATCGCCAAGCTGGTGGACGTGGAAACGGCGGAAATTATTTGGATCGGTTCGGATGATGCTTCTTCGCCCAACGCGTTAAACGCGGCGGACGACATCGCCCGCGCGCTCGTCAAAAGTTTTACCAAGGAACTTGCCAAACGGCGGAATGAGAGATGAGAAACCGTCCTTATACTTTTGCCCAACAATCGGCCGCATTTGTGTTTAAATCGTTTTTTACGCTTGTAAAAACGGCTTTTATCCTGTTGGCTTTGGTGGTGGGGGCATTGGTGGCGGGGCAAAGTTCTTCGGCTCCCGTCAGTGTGCGGCTGTTGACGTCGTACGGAATGGAATATGCCGTATCTACGTTTAAACCGTACCGCCATTTATTTCCGGAACCGTATTTAATCAAGTTAGAAACAGAATAAAGAGGACTCTATGTTAGACATTAAACAAATCGTTGCAAACCCAGAAGAAGTAAAAAAACGTTTGTCTTTGCGCAAGCCCGGACTGGCCGCGCAGATTGATGAAGTATTGGCGAAATACACTTCCTACAAAACGGTGCTCGCCAAGGTGGAAGAATTGCGCGCTAAACGCAACGAAATGTCTAAATCCATCGGCAAAATAAAAAAAGAACAGGGTGACGAAGCCGCCAAACAGGCCATGGCCGAAGTGGGTAAATTAAAAGAAGAAATGGCCGCCAAAGAAGCCGAAATGGAACCCCTGAAAGCGGAAATCGATAATTTACTGTTGTCCATTCCTAATATGCCCAACGAAAAAATTCCGGTGGGCGTGTCGGACGCGGACAACCCTGAAGTTATCCCCTGCTCCCTCCCGCTGCCCAAATTTGATTTTAAACCGCTCGACCACCAGGCCGTGGGCGAAAAACTCGGCATTTTGGATTTTGAATCCGCCGCCGCGCTGTCTGGCAGCCGCTTTGCTCTTTTTAAAGGCGACGGCGCCCGTTTAGAACGCGCGATTATTTCGTTTATGCTTGATTTGCACGCCAAAAAAGGATATACCGAAGTGCTGCCTCCCGTTATTGTAAACGAAGATATTTTAATCGGTACCGGCCAGCTGCCCAAATTCCGCGAAGATATGTACGAGCTGATGGGCGAACCGAAACAGTTTTTAATTTCCACCGCCGAAATTCCGCTTACGAACTTAAACCGCATCCGCGTGGTGCCGGAAGCGGAACTGCCGATTAAATTAACGGCGTATTCGCCGTGCTTCCGCAAAGAATCGGGCACGTACGGCAAAGATACGCGCGGGCTTATCCGCAACCACCAGTTTGATAAAGTGGAACTGGTTATGCTCTCCAAGCCGGAAGATTCCTACAAAATGCTGGAAATTATGGTGTCCGACGCGCAAGACGTTTTAAAAGCCCTCGGGATTCCGTACCACGTCGTAGAACTGTGCAGCGGGGACATCGGCTTTTCGTCCGCCAAAACGTACGATATTGAAGTGTGGATGCCCAGCGAAAACAGATTCCGCGAAATTTCTTCCTGCTCCAACTGCCTGGATTTCCAGGCCCGCCGCATGGGCCTGCGCTTCAAAAACGCCCAGGGCAAACAGGAATACGTACACACGCTTAACGGAAGCGGTCTTGCCGTAGGACGCACGTTTGCCGCCATTTTGGAAAACTTCCAGCAGGCAGACGGCTCCGTGATTATTCCGGAAGCGTTGCGCCCGTACTTTGGCAAAGATAAAATCGAGGCCAACAAATAATGCGCAAATTTATTTGTGTAGTGGCGGCGGTCTGCCTGTTGGCGTCCGCCGCCGTTTTGCCTGCGCGGGCGGAAATACAGCTGCCGCCGGACGTAATGGCCTCCGCCGCGGAAGGCATTAACGGCGTGTACAGCCTGGATTTTGAAACGGCCGATAAAAATATCGCCCAAGTGTTTGCCCAGTATCCCGATCATCCGTTTGCCCATTTCGGAAATGCGATGATTGCTTGGTCCCGCTACGAATACGAATTTGAAACGAGCGACGACGCCCAGCGCAAAGTGTTCGAAAAAATTTTGGACGATTCGATTAACGGAATTAAACGCTGGATGAAACAGCACCCGGACGACCCCAACGCCTATATGGGTATCGGCGCACTGTACGGGCTGCGCGCAATGTTTTCGATGCGAAACCGCAGCTGGATTACGGCGTATTTTTCGGGCCGCAAAGCCATTAAAAATTTGGAACGCTCGTTAGCGCTTGACCCTACTTATTATGACGCGTATTTCGGTCTGGGCATTTATCAGTATTATGCGGGCACGCTGCCGTCCGTAATTAAGGTTTTGGCCAAAATCGTGGCTATTAAAGGCAATCCGGACGAGGGCGTAAAACAGCTAAACGCGGCGCGCGAAAAAGCGATGTTTACGTCAGACAGCGCAAAACTGATTTTAATTGAAGTGCAAAACACGCGCAACAGCAAATACTATAATCCGGCTAAATCGTTAGAATATATCCGCGAACTGCGCGCCAAATATCCCAAAAATCCGCTGATGCACTATGTGGAAGTCATCTGCCTGTACGAAACGGGCGATTACGACAACGTAACCGCACAGGCGGGGCGGTTTTTGGAACTGATTGGAAAGGACCCTTTTTATAAAGATATTTACATCGCCCGCGCGTATACTGCGCTCGGTACGGTGCAAATGGCAAAAGGAAATTTCGACAAAGCGCGCGAAGCGTTCGAAGAAGGCCGCGAAGCTTTAAAAGGGCAGGAAGTAAGCCGCTGGGGATTGTGGAACGAGTTTCGTCTGGGCCAAGTATACGATTTGCTCGGCCGCCGCGAAGACGCGGTAAAACAATATAAGTATGTGCTTACTTTTAAAGATAAATGGGGCTTTGACGAAGCGGCGAAAGCGTTATTAAAAAATCCGTATGTGCTGCCGGAAAACGGCGACGTCGGCCCGCTGCCCCCGTTATAACGGCTGATGGTATCTTGCGATTTACGCACAAGGGATAAGAAAAGATATTTCTTATCCCTTGTTGCTTATAGCGTGTTGTTTGTCGTCCTTGTCTTTCGTTTGTTTTTTTGGCAAGTAGGCCATTTTTTTTGTATCATAAGCCTATGTCTTTCCATCCGGAAAGGACTTTCACAAAGGAGATTCGAAGATGAAAAAACTCGCAGTATTGGGCGTTTTGTTGGGCGTATTATTTGGTTTTGCCGCTTCCGCCAAGGCGGAAGGGATTGAAGCCGGCACGCAGCTCGTCAGCGGTTATTTGGGCGGCTCCGCACCGTTACAAGATGCAGGCCTTGATGATCTGTATTATCGCGATGGCGGCGGCTATATTTTTCACCTGAACGATTTGGATTGGGGCGATGCCGGTGTAACGTTTGGGGCTTCTTATCTGTATTTTCTGAATGATTATTTTGGTTTAGGAGGAGAAATCAGCGGAACCGTATTCGGTGAAGCGGAATATGATACCTATTCCCCTTTTGGTCATTCTACTTTTAAATCTTCCATGAGTACGTTTAATGCAATGGCTGTAGGCCGCGTAAACGTCAACCCCCAAAGCCGCGTTCGCGTCTATTTCCCGTTTGGTTTAGGTTTAACTTCCGCAAAAGGCGAAATTAAGCTGGACTCTCCTATGGGAAACGATTCCACCGACGGCACGACGACTTCGATCGGGTATTTTATCGGTGCGGGTATTGAAACCGATTTGGGCGAAAGCAACTGGGTGCTCGGCGGCGAAATCCGCTATCAAGGTTTCCAATTTGATACCGCTAAATACGATATGGACGGTATTTCCGGAAAAGAAAACTACAGCTATTTGTCGTTTATGGCTAAAGTCGGTTACAAATTCTAAGTTAGTTGTATCAACTAAAAACCCCCGCTCTTTTGATCGGGGGTTTTTTATAATAACTTCCGCTATCGTCATTCCGGAAGGCTGTAATCCGGAATCTGTCGTAAAACAACATAGATTCTGTATAAAAGCCCTACAGCAGGACTTCTTACTATATAACAAAACCCCCCGCTTTTATAAGCGGGGCTTTTTTATGAGATAGGAATAATTCTACAGTCGTCATTCCGGAAGGCTGTAATCCGGAATCCAGTAAAAACAGGGGGCAATTCCGCATAAAATTTTATGCTATTAATACTCGACAAAAATCCCCGCTCTTCTGAGCGGGGTGTTTTGTTTCCGTAAAACTTATTTTTTCTTTTGGTCTTTCAAGGCCAAGTATCCCATTAGACGGTAAATTAATTTAGACGTATTAAATTCCGTAATGGTATCGGCTTTGCGCTGGCAGGCTTCCACCACGTCCACGGCCACAATGTTTTTATGTTTAATGACTTCGCGGAACAAGTCCAGCGCTTCATACCACATAAATCCGCCGGGCTGCGGCGTTCCGGTAGCGGGAATGACGGACGGATCAAAACCGTCCACGTCAATCGTAATATACACCGTGTCGGTCAGTTTTTTAAGCACTTGCGGGATTAATTTTTTGATATCCCTGTTTTCGTGCATCAAAAACGTGGTTACTTTCCCCGCATTGCAATACTGTTTTTCTTCGCTCGCTACGCTGCGGATACCCACCTGTACCACGGGCACCTGGCGGGAAGCCGGATAAAGCGCGCAGGCGTGGCTTTTGGGCGTGCCTTCAAACGTCTCGCGCAGGTCGGCGTGGGCATCAAAATGCAGAATGCTCAAATTTTTATATTTTTCGATATACGGCTGCGCCAAGGCTTGGGTAACCGTATGTTCGCCGCCGATGTAAAACGGAACGGCTTTGTATTGCATCAGGTTGCGCACGGTTTTGTCTATGTTTTTAAACACCGTGTTCGTGGAACCTTTGCAGTTGACGGCCGGCTGCGTATTAATGCCTAGCTCCCACGTTTCGGTTTTGGTTTCTTCGTCCCAGAGCTCGATTTGGGTGGAGGCTTCAATAATGGCGGCGGGGCCTTTGGCGGTACCGTGCCCGTAGCAGACCGTTTTTTCAAACGGGACGGGCACTACCACGAATTTACAAAGGGGCAGAGAGCTGTATTTGCTCTCTAGCCCCATAAACTTATCGGTTTGTACGTTGTCGCTCACAATGTTACCGTGATAATTTATTTCACGAATACGGCGGCGGCCACAACGGTGGTCCACATTCCTTCCACGCAGATGGCGGATTGGGTAATGTTGGTCGTGCGGACGATTTTACCGCTCATTTTCCAGATTTCTTCTTTCTGGTCCCAAGTGGTATTATTATCAAACTCAATACCCAAGGTGGTAGACAGCATCAGCGCGGCCAAGTCTTCGGCGTAATCGCCGGCTTGTTTATCGGTTTCGCCGAAGCTGTGGTGCTCGGAGATGTACCCGTGCGTTTTTTTGTTCTCTTTCGGAATAGCCAACCCTACGGAGGCCGAAATCAAGCGGCGGTATTCGTTGCTCGTGTTTCTGCTGATGACGCAGTGCAGAATCTGGCCCGGGTGCAATTCTTTCAGCCCCTTGGATACAGGGACGGTTTTGCAGCCGGGAGGGAAAATGCTGGACACAGGCACTAAGTTAAAGCTGGCGATTTTGGCGTCTCTCAAGGCCTCTTCAAAGCTCGCGAGTTTTTCTTTGTGTCTGCCGATTCCTTTGGTAAGGAAGATTTCTTTAGGTACAAACGCTTCGTACATTTTTATTTTTCCACTAATTCCTTGATGTGAATTAATATAATATAAATTATAACAAATAACAAAGGAATCCTTTATAGTTTGTTACAATTTACGCGTCCGGCTGCATCAGTTCCGCTTATGCGGACAACCGGTACAATAAAGTGTATTATATTAATATGAAAAAAACAAAGATAATTTTACTTGCGGCATTATTATCCGCCGCATCAGGGGGATACGGTATGCAGGATATGTTCCAAAACGGCGTTTTGCATTTTGATTATAAAGCGGAAGAATTGGCTCCGGCCGAGGCCGCCGCGCGCGTGCGGCTGGAAAAAGATTTGGCGGCCCTCGTCGCCCTCCCCGCCGGTAACCGCACGTTTGACAATACCATTATGGCGTACGAACGCGCGTTTGACGATTACGGCAACGCGCTCGGCATGAGTGGATTTTTGTCTTACGTTTCTACCGATAAAAACTTCCGCGACGCGGTACACGATTTGGAAATGAAAACCAGTCAATATATGGTGGACGTGGCCACCCGCCGCGATGTATACAAAGCTATTCGCGAATATACCGACACCAACCCAAAACTGGACCCCGTACAGGCTAAACTCGTTAAAGAAATGTTAATCGGTTTTAAAAACAGCGGTATGGAACTTAACGACGAAGATTTGGAAAAATTTAAAGCCCTGAATAAAGAAAAAGCCGAATATATTATTAAGTTTGATAAAAACATTCAGGAATATAAAGACCCCTTGGCCGTTACGCGCGAGCAATTAAACGGTTTGGGCGAAGATTATATCGGCAAGCTGGAAAAAACGGCCGGCGGCAAATACCTCATCACGTTGGATTATCCGGATTACGTCCCCTTTATGTTAAACGCCGAGGACGAAACCGCCCGCCGCGAATTGGAATATAAATACAACCGCCGCGGCGGCGAAGAAAACGTGGAACTTTTGGAAAAAACACTCGGCCTGCGCCGCCAAATCGCGCAGCTTTTGGGATATAAATCGCACGCCGATTTGCGCTTGGAAAACCGCATGGCGAAAAACCCCAAAACCGTCATGACGTTTTTGAAAGATTTACAGAAAAAATTAAAACCGATGGGCAAAAAAGAAGATAAAGAAATGATTGCCTATAAAAATGAAAAATCGGGCAAAAAATCCCGCACTTTATACCCGTGGGAAAGCGGTTACTGGAGCAACAAATACCGCAAAGAAAATTTGTCTTTGGACAGCGAAAAAATTAAAGAATATTTCCCGTCCCAGGTAGTTATCGACGGGATGCTGGATTTGTTCGGCGGCGTGTTTGGCATTACGTTTGAACCGGCCGATATTCCCGTTTGGCATCCGGACGTAAAAGCGTTTAAAATTAAAGACGCCTCTTCCGGCGGACTCATTTCCTACTTTTATATGGACCTCTACCCGCGCGAAGGCAAGTACAAACACGCTGCGTGCTTCGGCCTGGTGGACGGGGAAGAAAAAAAAGACGGTACTTGGCAAATCCCGTTCGTGGCGATTGTGGCCAATATGAATAAACCGTCGGCCGATACGCCGTCGCTACTCAAACACGGCGAAGTGGAAACGCTGTTCCACGAGTTCGGCCATGTGCTGCACAACGCTCTGACGAAATCGAAATACGGCGCGTTTTCGGGCACCCGCGTCAGCGGGGATTTTGTGGAAGTTCCCAGCCAGATGTTGGAACGCTGGGCGTGGGACCCGCAGGTGCTTAAAAAAATCAGCAAACATTATAAAACGGGCGAGCCGCTGCCGGATGATTTAATTGACCGCATGATTGCGGCCAAAAATTTCGGTGCGGGCGGCGCCTATTTGCGGCAGAACTTTTTTGCCCAGTACGATATGATGCTCCACACTGCGGGTAAAACGCCCGATTCCACCAAACTATATTTTGATTTAACCAAAAAAGTACGCGGGCTCCCGCTTACCAAACACACCATTCCGCAGGCTTCATTCGGCCACATTATGGGCGGTTACGATGCGGGGTATTACGGGTATTTGTGGTCGGAAGTGATTGCGGAAGATTTCTTCGGCGAATTTAAAAAGAACGGTATTTTTAACCCCGAAACAGGTCTCAAATTCCGCCGCGAAGTGCTGGAAAAAGGCGGTACTGTGGAAGAAGAAGATATGGTCAAAAACTTTTTAGGCCGCCCCGCCGAAAACGGGCCGTTTTTGCAGTCCATCGGCCTGACCAAGGAGAATTAATTCATGAGTGTTGTTATCGGTATTGACGTAGGCGGTTCCACTACAAAAATTGTGGGATATTCCAGTGAAGGCAAACTTGTTTCCATGTTAAAAGTGGAAGCGGCTGACCCGCTGACTTCGGCGTACGGAGCGCTCGGAAAATTTATCAACGAAAACGGTCTGTCTTTAAAAGATGTCAAACGGATTATTTTAACGGGCGTCGGATCTTCGCTGTTTAAAAAAGACGTGTACGGTATTCCCACGTCCGCAGTGGACGAATTTCAGGCCATCGGGCTGGGCGGCCTGGCTCTTTCGGGCAAGAAAGAGGGGCTGATTGTCAGTATGGGGACGGGCACCGCATTTGTACGCGCCGGCGCGGGGGGAATCCACCACATCGGCGGCTCCGGCGTGGGCGGCGGAACGGTGCTCGGCCTGTGCGGAAAATTAAGCGGCGCGACAGCTTTTAAAACGGTAACGGAGCTGTCCGAAAAAGGGTCGTTAAAACGCGTAGATTTAAACATTGGGGATATCAGCAAAAGCGTTATTGCCACGCTGCCGCCCGACACCACCGCGTCCAACTTCGGCAAAATGGAGGACGGCGTAACGGCGGAAGATTTAACGCTCGGGGTCCTTAATATGACGTTTCAAACCATCGGTATGATGGCTGTGTTCGCCTGCCGCAACGACAATGTAAAAGACGTCATTTTAACGGGCACACTGACGCAGGTCCCGTTTGCTAAACAAGTATTTCATGCCTTGCACACCATGCACGGTGTAAACTTTATTATTCCCAAAAATGCGATTTACGCTACGGCCACAGGGGCGGCTCTTTCTTACTTGTATCAGAACGGGAAAAAATATGCCGGCCGATAAAAACGCTTATAAAAAATCGAGTTTTGGTCCTGCGTTTTTCTTTTTAAACAGACGCCGGCGCGAAGCGCTTTCGCACTATTACGAATTTTGCCGACGTATGGATGATATTGCTGATGAGCCGGATATGCCGTGTCCTGCCAAGGAACTTGATTTTTGGCAAGAGGAAATTTCCTGTATATACGCGCAAGCGCCGCAAACGGACTTAGGCAAACGGCTGTTTGCAGACATAACGGAATTTGATATCCCGAAAGACCGTTTTACAATGCTTATTGCAGGAATGCGCGATGATTTGCGCGGACGCACATACAGCACTTTTAACGAATTGGACGAATATATTTACCGCGTAGCCGTAATTGTCGGATTGGCGACACTTGATATTTTGGGGGTAAAAGGGGCGGATGCGGATGCTCTTTCTAACGAATTGGGGGGCGCTGTTCAGCTGACCAACATCATCCGCGACGTGCCGGACGACGCTGCCCTGGGCCGCGTGTATCTGCCGGATGAACTTTTGGCGCGCCACGGGCTTACCCGTCAGGATGTGTTGGGCGGACGGAACGCGGAGCAGCTGGCTCGCGCATTGGCGGAAGCGGCCGAAAAAGCGCGGCATTTATATGCGCGGGCATTTGAACGGATGAAAGTTTTTCCCCGTCTAAAAATGCTTCCCTGCAGCGTAATGGGGTATGTATATTTTGCAAATCTTGCTAAAATAAGAAAAACGGGCTTCCATTTTATTCATCCCGTTAAATTGACTAAGCTGGAAAAATTGCAAGGAGTTTTATATGCGGTGTTTAAAACCGTTTTCCGTTAGTTTATTGTGTGCCCTTTTGCCTGCGGTTGCGTCTGCTGCAACGGAGACGATGACATCGTGTTTGGAGCAGGGCAAAAAAGCGTATGCGGATAAACAGATTTCGCAAGCGAAAGATATTTTTGTGCGTTGTGTCAAAATCAATCCTTTAGACGAATTGGCGCATCTGTCTTTGGCGGGGGTTCTATTAACGTTGGACGATTTAGACGGGGCGGAAAGATCCTTTCACGCCGCGCTGAAACGGATGACCCGCACATCGCCATATTTGGCATATACCTATTCGATGTTAGGCGACATTTCACTCAAACGCCGCCAAAATAAAGAGGCGCTTGCGTGGTACAGTAAATCGCTTTTGGTTAATCCGGCCAATGTCAATTCGCTGGTCGGCAAAGGCGTGATTTTAGACTATCAGGGCGACAAGATGGGCGCGGCGGAATTTTACCGTTCCGCGCTGGCAGTGGAACCGCTTAACTTGGTCGCGCGGAAACGGCTGGTTAATTTGGAGCCCGAATATATGACGGACGCGGAAATTTTGGCCGCGCTTAAACAGCGTTACGCCGTCAATCCGGAAGTAAAAGAATTGTCCGAAGAACACCGCGCTCTGTTCACGGCTATTCACCGTGCGGAACAGCGGCGCGGAATTGACTATTTAAAAAATAAATATCCCAAAGTTCCGGCGGAATTTATCGTTACCCTCAATAGGGATACGGATTTCGAACGCGAAATGCTGACGCTTGCCGGTTACACCGCTCTTGAAAAACATATCGGGCAGGATGCTTTGGCCGTTTTCCAGCGGGTAGGCGTGCCGATTCAAGATGTGTTTGCGCTGCGTAACCAGCAGGGTGAAAAAGTTTTTAAAGAGGACAGCACCCTGTCCGATGCGGGGTTTACCGTTTATACCGATGCGCTCCAAAACCGTAAGACGTTTCTGCTGCCTAGCGAAGCTTTACCCCCGACGCCGGAATTTTTATCCAAACTTGCTGTACGTGAAAAGGAGCTAAAAGAGGCAGGATATGTGGAAATTACGCGTTCGGAACTGAAAATGATTGAAAACCAAACGCTCTGTTCCGAAGAAACGCTGCGCACCAAACTGGGGGTTCACGTGCTTCCCATAAATAAAAATAAACGGCGTTATTTTGTTTTTGCGCGTCCTCCCAAAGAACCGATTAAAGGCGTACCGTATTATTATTTGATGAAAGCGCATTCCAAACGAAACCCAAAAATTAAAGTGCCTTCTAACTCGCTGGTGGAAAGCTATGAGTTATATGGATATACGGTTTGTTTGTCCGACGGAAATCTTTTGGAATAGCGTAAACGTACATTTGTGTATCAAGAGGAACGGATTCTGCTCCGTTCCTTTTTTTGCTTGCTGCGGACATTCTTAGTGCAGGAGGATCTTTGCGGGGGGTTCGTTATTTGCGGTGCGGAAGAACCGGAAATTATTTTCTATAATTTAACTATGAAAAAAATTATGATGGGTTTGGCATCGTTTACGCTGCCGTGCGCCGTTTTTGCCGGCGCATACGGGGAGATGTTTAAAAACGGAAACCTCCGTTTTGATTACACTCCGCAGGAAATTTCCGCTCTGGAAGAACAAGCGTCCAAGGAGCTTTCCCAAAATTTAAATTTTTTGGTAAGTATTCCCGCGCAAGATCGGGATTTTGATAATACTGTCCGCGCGTTGGAAAACGCCTACACGGCGTATTGGTTCGTGCCGAAGAATTTGTCGCTTTTGGCGTATTTTCATCACGACGGCGCCGTGCGCGAAGCGGCGGCTGCACTGGAACCGAAAGGCAGTCAGACCAAAGCGGCCGTTTTTGCCCGCAAAGATGTATACCGCGCATTAAAAGAATTTGAGGACACGAAACCGTCTCTTTCGCACGAGGACGCTCGGCTGCTTGCCAAATGGCTGGAACGGTATGAACGCGCCGGAATGGCGCTGTCCGGCCAAGCGGCGGCCGAGTATGCCACACTAAACGAAGAACGTCTGGCTAAAATCACACAATATAACGTCAACCTGAACAATTACAAAGACGAGCTGGCCGTCACGCGCGAGGAGCTGGAAGGAATGAGCGATACCTTTATCAACCGTCTTTCTCGTACGGATGACGGCAAATATATCGTTACGTTAAAATATCCGGACTATAATCCGTTTATGGCGTCGGCCAAAAACGAAAAAGCGCGCAAAGCGCTTCAGGAAAAATTTGCGCGCCGCGGCGGGAAAGAAAACGTAAAACTGCTTGAAGATACGCTTGAACTGCGCCGTAAACAAGCCGTACTTTTGGGTTACAAACAATATCCCGATTACGTACTACCCGTACGGATGGCGAAGAATTATCAAAATTTGGAAAAATTTTTGAAAAATATCCAAGCTAAAATTACGCCGCTGGCGCAGGCGGAGCTGAATGCGTATTTAAAATTAAAAGAAGAACAAACGGGGAAAAAAGCCAAAGAGATGCCGGCGTGGGAACTGCCTTATTGGAGCAATGAATATAAGAAACGGAACTTCCAAGTCGATGACGAAAAAATTAAAGAATATTTTCCCGTTCAAACAGTAATAGACGGAATGTTTGAAGTGTTTGGTAATTTGTTTGGTGTGACGTTTAGCCAAACGCAGCTGCCCGTTTGGCACGGGGATGTAATCATCTACCAGATTAAAGACAAAAAAACGGGCGAACTAATTTCCAATTTTTATATGGATTTGTTCCCGCGCGACGGAAAATATACTCACGCTGCCACATGGAGTTTTGTAGACCGCTTTGAACTGCCCGACGGCACGATGCAAACGCCTTCGGTGGTTATTGCGGCAAATTTTACTCCCGCCGGCAACGGTGTGCCGCCGCTCTTAACGCACGGGGAGGTGGAAACCTTATTCCACGAGTTCGGCCACGTACTGCAGATGTCTATGGCATCATCCAAATACGCCACGCTGACGGGCGATAATGTGGCGTGGGATTATATCGAAACGCATTCCCAGCTTTTGGAAAACTGGGCATGGCAGCCCGAGGTGCTGAAAAAGATTTCTTCGCATTATCAAACGGGCGAACAGCTGCCGGATGCGATGATTGCTTCTTTGGTTAAATCAAAAAATGCGGGGTCGGCGCAGGGGTTTATCCGCCAAAACTTTTTGGGCCAGTTTGATGTCGCCGCCCACGCCGCCCAAAAGCGCGTGAATACAACCAAGCTGTACAGTAAAATGATGAAAGAAATTACCGGCATACCGATGACGGCCGGCACGTATCCGCAGGCGTCGTTCGGCCATATTATGTCGCTGACGGATCCGTATGACGTGGGCTATTATGTGTATGCGTGGTCTTTAGTTATCGCCGCGGACATCTTCAGTAAGTTTGAAGAACAGGGCCTGTTTAACGAAGCCCTGGGTGCCAAATTACGCACGTACATTTATACCCCGGGTACGGTGTACGACGAAAACGAAATGGTGGAAAAATTTTTAGGCCGTCCGTATAATGACCAAGCCTTTTTAAAGAGTTTGGGCGTAACGGAAAAATAGAATCTTCCGGTCTGTTTGATACAAAGACAACCATACAGCCTGCGTGTGTTAGGCTTACTTTACAAAATACCCCGAGTTTGCGCTCGGGGTATTTCACAAACTAGAATTGTTCTGGAGTTACAGATAAGGGTCTTCTTGATTTAAGTAGTTTTGTACATACATCCGCACCCCTTCCTCAAGCGGTGTCATCGGTTCTTTGTAACCCGCTTCGCGCAGTTTAGTAATATCGGCCTTGGTATAATACTGGTATTTTCCGCGCAGTTCCTCGGGCATTTCTTTAAACGTAATTTTGGGTTCTTTTCCCATGGCTTTCCAAGCGGCGGCCGCCAAATCGTAAAACGAGCGCGCTTCTCCCGCGCCCACATTAAACAGCCCGTTGACTTCGGGGTGCTCTACCAGCCATACAATCACGTTGACGATATCGCCCACCCATACAAAATCGCGCAGCTGTTGGCCGTCGGCGTATTTGGGATTGTAAGATTTAAACAGTTTAACCGGATTGTCCGCTTTGATATCCGGAAAAATATGCGCGACTACGCTTTTTTGCCCGCCTTTGTGGTATTCGTTGGGGCCGTATACGTTAAAAAATTTAAGGCCCGCATATTGCTTTGGCGTTTTTCGTCCTTCGGCAATCTCCCGAGCCACTTTCCGGTCGAAGAACGCTTTGCTCCAGCCGTAGGGATTTAGCGGCCGCAAGGCGTTTAAGTAGTCCAGCGTTTCTTGGTCTTTAAAACCGTTTTCCCCGCTCCCGTAAGTAGCGGCGGAAGAAGCATAAATAAACTGTTTGTTAAAATCGCGGCAGAATTCCCACAATTTCCACGTAAGGTGTTGGTTGCTGCGGAGGATTAAATCAACATCTTTTTCAGTTGTGGTTGAAATGGCCCCCATATGGATAACAGCGGTAATTTCCGGTTCGTGCTTAGTGAGAAACTGGTCCAGATCTTCCGGAAGTACAACGAAGGCCAGTTCCCTTTTAGCGATGTTTTTCCATTTGTCCTCCTTTCCCAGCCAATCTGTTACCACTAAATCTTTGTATCCTTTTGCTTCAAGTCCTTTTAAAATGTTTGAGCCGATAAATCCGGCTCCGCCTGTTACAATAATCATAAGACCTCCTCAAAACGGGGAAAATTCTACTTATATTCTACCGTTTTAATACGCGGAAAGAAAAGATTTTTGCTAAAAGGCGCGAATTAAAGTTGCAAGTGCAACAGAACAAAAGTTGTAATCAGGAGACCTATGTCCAAATACAAGCAACTCAAAGAACAAGACCGATATACCATAGAACGTATGTTGGGTCAGGGATATAACATCAGGCAGATTCCCCAGCCAATGGGAAAGTGATTTAATCGTATCTTCCAAGTGCAAGAAGCAGGCCTTGCAAACTTGTGTAGAACGGAAGAGCCGATATCTGCTCATTACTCCTTTACCCGACAGAATGGATTTGGTACAAAATCTGGGGCAGTAAATAAGGGTAAAAGTATAATAGGTTGTATAGGAGAACTGGGAAAAGGGTTATGAAACGAAAGCAGTACACAAAAGAGTTTAAGCGGCAGATATTGGAGCTAAGAGAGCAAGGCAAATCGGTGAGAGAAATCAGCAGCGAATATGGCATAGATGTGTATCAAAATGGTTAACTAATCATCAGGCATAGTCTCTTATTTACTGTCCCACTTTGTGTACCAATACCAAACATAGACGATTTAGAGAAGTCTGATTCTATAAAAATAGAAGGTGGATAGCAACAAGAAAGTATTATTATATCTGTCATACATGTAAACAAGCAGGCGCAGACATGCGTTTTATCAAGAAGTTTTTAAAATTAAATTTCGCTAGTTAAATTTTGGCCTAAAAGATACTTTTATACTTTTTAGGCCTTTTCTTTTGCCTGTTTAGCCCTAACCCAATCAGTATATGACGAGTTTCTTTTTCCCCTAAACAACAAATCCCCGATGGAAGCCGGGGATAAATGCGCCAAAATACAATTAAAAAATCCCGCCGAGGGTTCGACGGGAAAATAAATGGGGTGGTGTCCACTTGCGGCTACCCTGTTGCTATTGCCTCCCCGCCTAAAAGATAGTTTTTCTGTTCCGGCAAACAGGGAATATCTTTTGTTTTCAAAAGTTTGCTTGTATCTATTTTCTATCCAGATATTAAGATAAGTGGAATAAGGGTTTCAAAAGGGGGCAAATTCCCTGATAAACAGGGAAAATACAGGGAATTTTTGTGTTTTTCCCTTATTACATAAGGAAAGGGGCGACTTTCTGTATAGTGCCGTTCCTATCTAATTTACCCAAATTCCCTAAAATCATAACAGGGAATTAAACAATAAAAACTTCAAAAAATCACGCATTTTTATCTGTAATTAGCGTATAAGCTAAACTTGCTAATGTTATAAAGTGTAGGGCAAGATTTCTATCTATATCTTTGGCTAAAGAATGAGCTTGTTCATTTCGCAAAAATTGAATTGCTAAGTGAATATATGCGTACCCTTTATAAGAATCATATTCTGGAGTACCTTTGGCGGGTTGAGAGCCAAATAGAGGAATATGATAATCTGTTTTTGTAGCATTTTCTCCGAAAACTGCAGTTGCACTTTCTTTATCAACTATTGATTTTAATTTTTGTCTTACGAATTTATAAGATTCTTGTACGGCAGTAAAATAATCTTCCCTATCAAGGTATGGGATTATATGGCGATATAAGTCTGGATGAATACTCACAGAAATATCTATATTACTTATAGAGGCGGATTTCTTATGAGGTTGTATAAGAAGCGTTTTCGCAATTTTTTCTAAATCTTCACTAAATTTGACAGAGATATTAGTTGCTAATTCTCTATTTCTAAATTGAGCGGCTAAACTTAAAATAACAAGGGCAACTGTTTGATTGTCTTCAATTTCTAAGAATTTATCAAACCTATTTTGTTTACTGATACCTAAAACTGTATATTTGGTGTCGTTGATATTAATTCCTTGTTCTTGGAAAAGCCGAGAGAAGGTTTCTTCTGTAAAACGAAGAATCCAGCCATTGTTTTCTAATCTTAATGCGTTGTCTAGATATTTTTTATCTGAATTGCAGATAGTACTCATTTGCCGTTTCCCTGATTGATATGTGTTTGTATTTTAAGGGTTTGAATATTTACTTAATAATATAAAATAAGAAATCATTATTCTGAATAATGTTTTTTGTTGATGTCTGACAGAATGCTTCGTATGTAGACGTAGGGGGAATGAAAATCCTGCTGCAAAAAAACGGAGTTTTCAGTTTGTTAGTGGCAGGAAAAATCAAGCGAAGCTGAGATTTGGAGACAAGAGAAACCCCAAGAGTAAGTCCGGGGTTTTTATTGTTGTAAAGAGTGATAGAATGGTAAAAATAGGGCTTTTTAAAAATCACGGAATTGTTCCTATTTGGCGTTTTCTGATTATATAGATATTGAAAAAAAGATTCAGGTCAAGGATTATTTCATAATGCTTTATATGAGGAAATATCCTTATATTCAAGAAATATTCTTAAAACTATAGGTTTCTCTTTATCGGATTCTAAAGATAAGGGCCAATTTATAAAATTTCTATAAAAATTATATTTATTCTCTGGATAATCATAAAAATTGTGTGAAAAAATAGAAAAACGAGGAGAAAATAAAAAAAAGAAGCTAATAGATAAATCTTAGATCTGAAAGAAAGAATTGAGTTTAAAAAGGAATTTTCGATTAATAACGCAATAAAAGAAAAGACAATAATACAAAGGCCAAGTAGTATTCCAAACGATATGTTATGCATGGTTTCGATAATAATTTGAAACTCCTTGCCTTCTCGGTGTGAAGTCTTATCGATAAGTAAAAATAACGCACTAATTAGGAAACCTGATAAAATAGAAATAGCCGTGAGCATTAATTCTATAGCTTTCATATTTAGACAGTTGAAAAAGGTACAGGTCGCGGAAAAAAGGATAGCCAAAACTAAAATTATACAGATTTCTCCCCAAGATCTGGATTGAGATTGATTATTATAAAAAGTATTCCAATGATTGTGTAAGATTTCCAAACATCCTAGTCTAGATAAAAATAATTTCATAACCCCTCCTAAACAATATATTGACGTAATTCCTGAATAAGTCTTTTTTCCTCATTTAATAAAGTTGTTAAATCAGGATGACAAGAGTTTTTCTGTCGGGTGATATGACTTAAGTCAAAACGTAGTTGTGTATTGTCTGGAGAAAGTATATCGATTATACGTAAAGTTTCTCCCATTTTAATTGAACATTTGAGTTTTTCAAAATCATATAGATCAATTCCAGTAAGATTTTTAATTTCCCCTAGTAGACCTGTTTTATCTTGGGTAATTATAAACTTAGTAACATTAGGAGACAAAAAATGTTTTTTGGGCAGTGGAAATATTCCCAATTCACAACGAGCTTGTTTTGCTGAATTAGAAGTTTTGTTAGGGGATAAAGAAAAATCTGTTGCGGTTATATTTTTGATTTTTCCGTTGGATAAATATTTTTGAATATAAGAAGAGCGAAGGGTAATATTTTCTTGTTCAACAGAATAGCCATGGATTTTATAAATCTCTCGCAGTTCCCTTAAGATGGCATTAACAAGCGGTCTTGTAATACTAGAAAGGCCTAATGTTTGGGTTAATAATATGACGTTGAATTTGTTAGGGTTTAAATCAAACGCAAAGTGCAATGGTATAGTTTCTACATCATGGATTGTTCGATGAAAGATATTTTGAGGTTTTTTTGAATTAACAATCTGGGAATCAATTCCACTATTGCCAGAAATTGCATAACCACAAATATAATGCTGGTTAAGATTGAAAGAAAGCTGCTGTTTTTCAACAAAGAAAGGGTATACTTTGTTTGAATTTGTAAGTACAGCTTTTGTTGTATTTGGGAGTTTGTTAGTGAGGATATTTTGAATGCTATTATATAAATTAACGGGTAATTTAGCTATTTTAATTGGAAGGGGATTTGTGCTGATGGTGTGAAACTTAAAAATATTAGCTACGCAACCAATTTTTTGTTGTCTCATATCTTATTCCTATAATTCTTAATGTTATGCCTTTATTATGGAATAATTATTTAAAAAAAGCAATGATTCGATGGCTTTTAGTGTTGCTCGATCTATAAATAGGAAATATGCTTTTGTAAGAGATCTATATTCTTGCTACAATAAATCTAATAGGAGTCAACAAAAAACAAACAAAATATAACTGTATATAAAATTTGAGTTTTAAGACTTATTTTTGGAGCCGTTTGGAAGAAACGGCACGGGCCGCAGGCGCGGCCGGTCTCGAAGCCAGAAATGAAGTCGCTTTTTACCATACCCGAAAGGGTATGGAGGCGATTTTCATTTTGAGCGTTTCGAGACCCTCAAGGTGATGTCGCCTTTTTTATTGCCTTAAAAACGACAAACAGTTGTCGGCGGTTGTTTCTATACTGTTATTGTTTGACTTTGTGGACCGTTATTAGGCTGTATGGTAAAAGGAGGGTTAACATGTATCAAAAAATCATAAGTTGTTTGGTGTGTTGTGTTATCATAAGTGCTTGTGCTTCGTCACAGTTAGCGAAAAGGGAGCAGCGGGAACGGCAACGGGTTGAGCGATGTCGTGCCGCTATACATTCCTTTTGGGACGAATCGTCATTGCCCTATAAATTTAAAGACGTGTATGATTCTATGCAAGGGACAAGCTATCAAGAGTTTCTTAAAAGGGCAAAATCTACTGAAGGCAGAGTCTCTCCCTGTGTGCTGCATCCTTCTGTTGATGAGAATGATTTGAAAACGGCATATGCCATAAGTTTAGAGATAAATTCTTATTTTAAAACTTTAAAATCAGTAATAGCAGACAGAGAAGAAAGAAAGTTTTACGGTTGCGAGGACATAGTAAGTCTGGAGAATCGTAAATTATCCATACGGGCTCATCAAATAAAGGAATTGGGCGAGAATATATACAATGCGGCGCAAGAAAAAGAAGAAAAAGATTTTCATTCCAAGACTGGGTTTTATTTGGACTTATATAATTGGTTTGGAAATAACACCTTAACATCATATATGATTAATTCTTATGTTTTTCGTCCGCAAAAAGGATATATTTATGACTTACAACGATTAGAAGTATTCCAACGAGTGCCAGGCGGTTATTTGCTGGTAGCAAATATCGGCGGATACGATAGTGAAGTTATTTTTCTGAAAACAAAACGATATTTCATCGTTGGAACTCACTTCAACCCTAAAGAAGCGTTTGTGACATTAACTGGAACACAGCGTTATACAACTTTGTTGGGCGCGGAAAAAGAAGTTTTTACCTTTCGGTTAATAGATGCCAAAACGTTGCAAAAGTGGCTTAAACCGTATGTATTCTATCCTTATGCGTCCCGCAAAGACATTGTCTTGGATCCAAAGCTGGTAACGTGTTATTAACGAAACAACATAAACGGAGGAAAATATGAAAAAAGAACGAAAAGATACGGGGCTTATCGGTGCGGCCGGCGTGTATGAAACGCTTGCGCGTTTAAGCCAACGCGGATGGGTGGCGACGATGACTCCGGGCAATACGCCAGGAGTTGATATCCTTGCTTATAAAACCTATAAGGGAAGATTTCTTGTGAGGCAGATAGAAGTCAAGACGTGTAATAAATCCCAGCCGACAAATAGTGCATTCTGGGGAAAATCAATCCATTGGCAAATGCACAAAAAGCATGAAAAAGCCTTACCCAATGTTTGGTATTGCTTTGTAAATTTTAATGAAGAATTTGACGTGCAAACGGGTAATCCGTTGCCAAAGGGGTCTTATCCGCATACTTCCGTTTATCTTGCTTCTGCGAAACAAGTGGCCAAGTTCGTTAAAGAGTCTCATCCGAAGTGGCTGAAAAATCCGGCCAGCAAAAAAGAACATAAAGATACGGATATGCGTCGGTTTTGTTTGGGGTTTAAAGGTGAGAAGTATTCCGTTAAATCTACGCTTATGGCCGCCAAATGCCGTGACCGTTGGGAATTGTTGGACAAGGAGGATAAATCATGAGCTATATTACGGAACAGCTGTCTCCAAGAGAAAAAATTGTATATTACGGTAAAATCCATAAAATTATGTTTTTAGAGCCGACATTGATGACGCTGATTTGTTTACTGTTTTTTCGTACAGCGATTTGGTATTTCTTGCTGAGTATTATCTGGTTGTATTATGCTTTGAAGTATTCCAACATTGAAATCGTAATTACAAATCGGCAAATAATTGCTAAACAGGGAATTATTTCCGTAGATTGCGCGTCTATGGAACTGGCGGCTATAGAAGGCGTACGCATTAAGAAATCTCTCCTGGGAATGATGCTAGGTTATGGTACAATTCTTATTTGCGGAAAGGGCGGTAAAAACATCGGGCTTCCGCTGTTGGCAAATCCCGAAAAGTTTAAAGCGGAGCTTTATCAAACGGCGGAAGTTGTTAAAGAGTAGCCGATTCACAGTCCATTATAAAAGTAACCTCGGACGTGTGCCGGGGTTATTTTTTGCGCTTTTTAGAAAAAGTCAATCCCCAATTTAACCCTTTTTCGTCTAATTAAAAATAATTTTTCCGTTTTTTGTGGCGAGGTGTTTTTTTAGTGAAAAGCTCCCTTAGACGTAATTTGTATTAAGTTTGAAAAGAAGTAACATTTGTTCTCACACGGTCATTTGCAATTTTTCGCTGAACTTGCAAAAATTTTGAAAGGCCCTTAAAATCCTCTCTTCCGGGCCTTCCTAGGAAGTATCAAAATGGAAAAAATCGACATAAATAAACTGGTTCCGTACGAACGGAACGCACGGGTGCATAACCCAAAGCAAGTGAACGCCATCGCCAGGAGTATAAAAGCGTTTGGCTTTAATAATCCCGTCTTAGTTGACGAGAAAAATGTTGTAATTGCGGGCCACGGCCGGTGGGCCGCCGCCAAACAGTTGGGCTTAACAGAAGTTCCCATAGTCCGTCTAAATCATTTAAGCGAGAAAGAGAAAAAAGCATACATCTTAGCAGACAACCGCTTAGCAGAACGGGCTTCGTGGGATGAAAAGCAATTAAAATTGGAATTGCAGGATTTATCCACCGATGTAAATTTTGATTTGTCTGTGACTGGCTTTGAAACGCCGGAAACGGACTTGTTGTTGTACGGGGAATCGGCTCCGGCACAAGCGGAGGTGTTCCAAGAGCCGCCCGGTATTCCCAAACGTGTTCAGCCCGGCGATGTATGGGCGTTAGGGCGGCATAAAGTGATTTGTGCAGACGCGCTCCAGCCCGCTTCGTTTGAGGCCCTCTTGGGGCGGGAAAGAGCGGATATCGTGGTCACGGATGTGCCTTATAACGTCAAAATAAACGGGCACGTGTGCGGCAACGGCCGCGCCAAACACCCGGAATTTGCTATGGCTTCCGGCGAAATGAGCGAGGAAGAATTCCGCCGGTTTTTAGAGAAGAGTTTCCAAAATATGCGTGAGTTTAGCAAAGACGGTTCGCTTCATTTTTCGTTTATTGATTGGGGCCACGCCCGCGTGATGCTGGAGGCGGGAAACGCCGTGTATGACGAACTTAAAAATATCTGCGTTTGGGCCAAAGACGCTGGCGGCATGGGCAGTTTATATCGGTCCCGCCATGAGTTGGTTTGCGTTTTCAAACGCGGCTCCGCACCGCATTGCAACAATATAGAACTGGGCCGGTACGGCCGAAACCGAACGAATGTCTGGGAATACCCCGCAGTGCGTATGCAAAGCCGTTTGAGCAAGGGGGCTCCCCTCTTGCATCCCACCGTGAAGCCTGTAGGGTTGCTGTCTGACATTTTGCTGGATGCTTCCCGACAGGGCGACATCGTGCTGGATTCGTTCGGCGGCAGCGGTTCTACTTTGTTGGCGGCGGAAAGGACTGGCCGCACGGCGCGGCTGGTGGAACTTTCCCCTCATTATTGCGACGTAATTCTCCACCGCTACGAAAAAGCAGGTGGCCAGGATGTGAAATTAATTTGGAGGGCTTCAGATGAAAATTCGCCGAAAGAAACTAGTACCAAAACCGGAAGTAAAAAACTTTTCATACGACGTCGGGTTCGCTAAAACCCCCATGCACAGCCGCTATAAACCCGGACAGTCCGGAAATCCTAAGGGCCGCCCTCGCGGCAGTAAAAATAAGAGTACTATTTTAAGAGAGATTCTTTCTCAAAAAGTCACCGTACATCAGAACGGGAAAACACTTAAAATGAATAAGTTAACGGTTATTATGATGACGTTAGTCAATAAAGCGCTTGCTGGTGATTTACGTGCCATCTCGACGTTACGTCCTATGATAGAGAGCATGGAATCTGCATCTGAGGCAACGGCAAGGCTCGGGGCGGAGCTGTCTATAGACGATAGGGAGATTTTGAAAGATTATGTCGGACGAGCAAAAAATACTCCGCAGTTTACTGCGCAGTGATTTGAAATCATTCTGCCGTAAAGTTTTTTACGAAATTTCTGGGAACAAATATCTGGATAATTGGCATATCGATGTAATCTGCGAGCGGTTGGAGCGTGCTCGCAACGGCGCAACCAACCGCTTGATTATTAACCTGCCTCCCCGGTATATGAAGTCCATTATCTGTTCCGTAGCTTTGCCCGCATTTTTGTTGGGGCACAATCCGCACGAGCGCATTTTGTGTGTAAGTTACTCTGATGAACTTTCCAGCAAAATGGCGTCTGACTGCCGGCGCGTCATGGAAAGCAATTGGTACCGGGAGGTATTTCCGCGAACGCGTATTTCTTCTGCCCGCCGTGGTATTTGTGATTTTGAAACCACGGTAGGCGGTGGCCGCTTTTCAACGTCTGTCGGCGGTGCGGTAACAGGCCGCGGGGGAAACTGGCTGATTATAGATGACCCTATCAAGCCCGCGGACGCTTTTTCGGAAACGATTCGTGAAAAAACGAACGAGTGGTATGGCAGCACTCTTTTATCCCGTCTGGATGATAAAAAGAACGGAAAAATTATTCTGATTATGCAGCGGGTACATTTGCACGATTTGACGGGGTATTTGTTAGAGGTGGACCCTTCTTTTGAGCGGGTAAGTTTGCCTTTAATCGCTAAAGAAAATGAAGAATGGCACCTAACGGATTCTATTGGGCGGGCGCGGGTGTTTCGGCGTGCCGTGGGGGAGCTTTTACATCCGGCCCGCGAAGGGACGAATGAGGTAACCAAAATAAAAAATACGGTTGGAAGTTTTGTCTTCGCCAGCCAGTATCAGCAAACGCCGGAGGCGGAAGGTTCGGGGCTGATCAAGCCTGAGTGGATAAAGACCTATCACTTGGAAGATCTGCGCAAAGAAGTCCGTTTTGGGCGCAGGAATGTGGCTTTGGCGCAGAGTTGGGATACGGCCTCTAAGGTGGGGGAAGAAAATGATTATTCCGTGTGCATTACCTATGCGCGGGATATCGAAAGAAATATTTTTATCTTGGATGTGTATCGCGAACGTTTGGAATTTCCGCAGTTGGTTCGTACCGCTAAAAGGCTGGCTGTTGAATGTAAGACGAAATATGCTGACCTCAACCCCTACTTTCCGGATATTTTGGTGGAAGAGATGAATAGTGGTATCGGGCTGGTGCAGGAACTCAAGAACGCGGGTGGTGGAATCGTAAAGCCTATCCACCCTGAGAGGGACAAGCAAACACGTTTAAAAAGCGTTTCGCATTTGCTGGAAAACGGCTCCTGTCTGTTTCCTGACCATAAGCCCCCGTGGTGGGAAGCGTTTGAAAGAGAACTAATATTATTCCCAAACGGGGTGCACGACGACCAATGCGATGCACTGTCTCAGTTATTGGTATACGAATATACGATACGGCACGATTTAAGGTGGCTGAAGCATATTTAGTTGACTTCCCGCCCGACAGTAAGGCGTACTGTAATTGTCGGGCGGAAGCCTAAGGAGGATTTATGAATAAACTGGAAATGTTAACGCAAAGTCTGCAAATTTTGACGGAGTTATCCGCGGATATGCAACAGCAAATTGCTAATGCCCAAGAGGGCGCGAGTGAAAAGTCTGCTAATTTGATTATGGGCAGTTTGGTTGGGCTGGACCAAACCGCTTCGCACATCAAAAATATTTATGAGGCTATGGTGTTTCTACATCGGCGGTAAATCTATTTTATAACGGGTTTAACAGCTATACGAAGGCGTATTGACAGTTGGGGTGTGTGCAAAGATAATTCCCATGGAATTGACTTTTTGCCATAAAATACTTATACTAATTGTATAGTATAAGTGTCGTGTTTTTGCATATTGGGGCCATATATGTATAGAAGAAAAAGTTTGATATCTAAAATATATAAAAAAGTTCAAAACTCAAAAGACTTTGCTTTTGTGTTAGCTGATTTTTATGGCTTCAATTCCGATCCGGATCAGATTTTGCGTGCATTGCGCAGGCTTACACAAGACAAGGTATTACTTCGTATTGGAAAAGGAATGTATGCAAAAGCCAAAAAATCTGCTTTTTCAGGTGCATATGTCCCAGAAGGGGGGCTTTTGATAGCAGGGAAACAGGCTTTACAAAAAATCGGGGTTAAAACGCTGCCTACTACTGCTGAACGCGCTTATAATGCAGGACGCAGTACGCAAGTACCTACGGGGCGTGTGATAGGAGTTGCTGGGCGTGTGAGCCGAAAGATTGGATACAATGGGGTAAATTTGTCTTATGAGCGCGTTTAAAAGTATTCTGATAGAAAAGTTACAAGCCCTATCTGAAGAATTGGCGATAGATCCTGCTTTTTTGGAAAAAGATTGGTATGCTACGCACGCTTTACAGCTGTTGCAAGAAACTACAGATGCAACTTTTGAGTGCATTTTTTCGGGTGGAACTTGTTTGTCTAAAGCATATCGTCTAATAAAACGTTTTTCGGAAGATTTGGATTTTAGAGTGCAGGGTACGGGAATTTCTTCGCGTTTGGAGCGCCGGGAATTTGTGACGCACATTGTGAAAGCGTTAGAAAAGTCTAAATTGTTTTCTGGCGTAGATGTAAAGAAAGAAGATCAAAGCCGGCGAGTGATTTTGAGCTTAACGTATCCTCACGGTTTTTTGATGAACAAATCGTTACGGCCTCATTTAAAACTGGAGTTGGTTTTCCGTCCAGTTCTTTTGCCCACCCAAAAGAAAGATATTAACAGCCTGTTTGGCTATTATTCAAGCGATTTTTCCAATGAATTTCAAATTTCGTGTATTAGTCCTGTAGAAACTGCAGCTGAGAAGTGCAGCGCTCTTTTGTGGCGTACTGTATATACAGATACTAAGGATTTTGATCCCACCCTAATGCGGCATTTGTATGATTTGGCCTCTTTAAAAAATATATTGGTAAAAGATAATACTGTATTTAAGACTCTTTTGGCCAAAATTTATGTAGAAGATGGGGAAAAGTGGAAAGGCAAATATACTTTTACCCCTTTGCCGGAAGTAATAGAAAATTTTGAAAAATTGGTGACCACGCATACCCAATTTAAAAAGGCGTATGAACAATTTGTACAAAATATGTGTTATGAGTTTTTACCGGAAGAATCAAGTTTTGACTGTGCCTTAAAGGATTTAAAAAGACTTTTGGGAGATAAGACAAATGATTGAAAAGTTAAGTTTTTGGCAAGGGGTTTTAGTTGGCGCTGTAATCGGTTTAAAAAATCTAACTGATAAAGAGTTTCAAGAGATCCAGTGTAATCCATATATTTCACCGGAACAAAAAATGGCACTATTAAAAAAGAAATATCTAAGTGGTGCTATGCATGACTGTAAAACTTTTGATGATTTACTAAAATACCTAGAAAAATAACAAATTCCCTTGATAGGGGATTTTGATAAATATTTGGCAAAATATCCCAAGTGTTCATAGGATATTGCTTGTCTAAAATAGACACTGGGAGTCAAAGTTAATTTTTGGGGAATTTTATGAAAATTTATAGAGATTGTATTCGTCTGTTTCTACCAATTACATTCCTGTTTTTGGTACTTCTTTTTTGCTTTCCAGTAGGAACTATCAAAAGCAATTTTGTATTTAGTGTGTTTGGAAGTGCCTTAGTTACGCTAATGGTTTCCTCTGTTTCATATCTCTCTGAAAAAGAAAAAATATTTACAGCGTTGGGATTAAAAAGTGTTAGTTTGTATGTCTTATTGGTTGGCTTGAAAAAGGTTTTGGAAGACAACTCTTCTTATGCAACAGAAGACAGCATGCTATCTAGAGTTATTGCTTGTTCTTCTGCATGGTCGCAAGAACTGAAAAAGTATGAATTGACGTTTACTTTATATTCATACTGCTATATTTTTAATTGCAAATGGATCAACAAAATACTCAAGAATAAAGAGCCTGAAATGATTGTTGCCTTATTTTCTATCGATTCCAATTTGATTCATCCATATCTAAACTTGTTTGCTGAGTTGGATATAGTTTGGCGTCAAATAGAACTAACATCTGATAGCAAGGAACAAGAAGAAAAGCGTTCTCTGTTGATTTCCAAAATTAATCTTTTAAAAGAATCGATTGAGGCACAAATAATATTTCTTGATGGAATTATTCAGCAGTTATTTTCTTATGGTTACTTTAAAACTTCTTGGAAAGATATTAAAAATTCTTTAAAGAAAAATGTATCCTCTAAAAAATAAGAAGTTTTGTGTATTATTTATATTTATGAGCTCCTTATTTTTGGGGGCTTTTTTATGCCTAAATCCACTTGACTTCTATCCCTATAGTAAGCGGTAATACAGTACCGGCTGGAATATGCCGGAATATATACCTAAACTAGAGAGATAGAAATATGAAAAAAACGAAAAAGAGAACTCCTGTTTTACCCGCGGAACATACCGCCGAAGAACTGCAACTGCGAGAATATGCAGATAAAATAAATCCATTGGCAGAACTCATTAAGAAGAATCAAAAACGTAAAGAAGATAAAGTGCCTAAAGAAGATGGCCGCAGGCTGCGCGATGTCCGTTTGCCGCTTGCCGGAGCGGTGTTGGAAAAGAAATATAAAGGAATGGAAATATCCGTTAAAGTGTTGGAAGTCGGTTTTGAGTATAACAGTAAGTATTATAAAACGCTTTCAGCTGTGGCGTGTGCCATTACGGGGCAGCATATTAGCGGGTATCACTTCTTTGGTTTATGAGCGAAATTATTAGGCCGATGCGCTGCGCCGTCTATACGAGAAAGTCCACCAGTGAGGGGTTGGAACAGGACTTCAATTCCTTAGATGCGCAGCGTGAGGCCTGTATGGCTTATATTACCAGCCAACGCGGGGAGGGATGGACCGCACTTGATACTCATTATGATGATGGCGGTTTTACCGGTGCCAATACGGATAGGCCGGGTCTTCAACAACTAATTTGCGACATCAAACAAGGGCTTGTAAATTGTGTAGTGGTATATAAGGTAGATAGATTATCTCGCTCACTGTTAGACTTTTCCCAACTTTTAGAATTTTTTGATAAACATTCCGTGTCATTTGTATCCGTTACGCAGAACTTTAATACCAAAACCTCTATGGGGCGTCTGACGCTAAACATTCTGTTATCCTTTGCGCAATTTGAAAGGGAAATTATCAGCGAACGCACGCGGGATAAAATGGGTGCTTCTCGTATGAAAGGAAAATTTATTGGCGGGCTTATTCCCTTTGGCTATCGTTTGGATAAAGAGCGACACATATTGGTGCCAAATCCGCCTTATGATGAGCAGGTGCGGTTTATGTTTGAGAGCATTTTGCAGGAAGAAAATGTGGCTAAGGTGCTTGATATCTTAACCGCCAAGGGAATATGCCTGCCGGAACGAAAATTACACAATGGAAAAGTCTGGCCCGCGCGGCCGATTTCACGGGCGTATTTTTACCGAATTATCCATAGCCCTACCTATATTGGCAAAGTAGAGTATAAGGGCAAGATATACGAAGGGGAACACGAAGGGCTTGTCCCTTTGGAAACTTATCGGGCGGTGCAGGACGTATTAAAGACAAAACGTTCCAGTCATGGTTTTTCCCGTAAGCCTATACCGGGGTTGTTGCGGGGCCTGCTTTATTGCAAAGAATGCGGTTCGGATATGGTGCCAATTTATGCTAAAAAGAACGGTCGGAAGCATTTTTACTATCTATGCCATAAGTGCGCACAAGAAGGATATGCTTCTTGCCCGACAAAAACAGTACGTCAGCCAGAGTTCAACGAGGCCGTTTTGAAACAATTAGCGGAGCGGGGGCTAATTAATCGGGTGGAGTTGGAAACACGGGAGTTAGACCAGCAAACGGAAATTTTATCCAAAGTTGTACGGAGAATTACTTATGCCTATCAAGGCGAAAATATAGACATTCTGCTATCCAATGGGGTAAGTTTTACCTTCCATGCATCAGTAAAACCTAATTATGGGCGGCATATTAAGCGGGTTAAGCCCGCGCAGAATACGAAGAAAGTAGACAGAAAGACGTATCATAAAGCTCTTGCCTTGCAGATACGGGAATATATGCGGGTAAATAATTTGTCCCAGAAAGAATGTGCTGCCGCATTAGGCATGAGCCCCGCGCGGGTAAGTCAGATTTTACGAAATACATAGTTTTCCCTTTGGTAGGGATTCTTTGTATTAAGTTGTAAATTTGTATAATACAAACTAATGACCCCAGAAGAAATTGCCCGGCAGCAGATTGATGAAAAACTGACCCAAGCGGGTTGGTTTGTACAAGACCGCAAAGACTTTAACCGTTTTGCAGGTCTTGGTGTCGCTTGTCGCGAATTTGTAATGGAAGACGGTACGGAAGCGGATTATCTATTATTTGTTGACGGGAAAGCGGCAGGAGTGATTGAAGCCAAAAAGACAGGAATCGTGCTAAGTGGCATAGAAAACCAATCCAAAGGTTACAGTTGCCATTTACCTGCGTATGTAAAACATTATCAACTTCCTTTGCCGTATATATATGAAAGCAACGGAAGCGAAATCTTTTTTACCGATCTTCGGGATTCTCATCCTGTCGCCAGACCTGTTTTCCATTTTCATCAACCTGGCACTTTGAAAGAAAGTTTAGATAAAGGATCTTCTTTACGGGGACGTTTGCAAAACTTACCTGTTTTACAAAAAGGGAATTTGCGTGATTGCCAGTTCACTGCTATTGAGAATTTAGAAAAATCGCTGGCGTTGGGCAAACCCCGTTCCTTAATTCAGTTGGCAACGGGTGCCGGTAAAACGTATACCGCATGTAATTTTACATATCGTTTGCTTAAATATGCCAAGGCTAAACGCATTTTGTTTTTAGTTGATAGAAATAATTTGGGCCGTCAGACAAATAAAGAATTTCAATCTTTCCGGCCAGATGACGATAACCGTTTATTTACCAGCCTGCATTTGGTGCAGCATTTAAAGAGCAACGTTATTAACCCGGATACGGAAGTCGTCATTACTACTATCCAGCGTTTGTATTCTATGCTGCGCGGAGAGACGGAATTTGATGAAGGGAACGAAGAAGTTTCCGCCTATGAAAGTGCCGCGTTAGCTAATATATGGGTTTCTTATAATCCGCAAATCCCGCCAGAATTTTTTGATTTTATTATTACAGACGAATGTCACCGCAGTATTTACGGTTTATGGCGGCAGGTTTTGGAATATTTTGACGCCTTTTTAATTGGCCTTACGGCCACGCCGTCCAAACAAACTTTGGGTTATTTCAATCAAAACCTAGTGGCCGAATACCCTTACGAACGCTCGGTGGCGGACAATGTAAATGTAGGGTACGATATTTTCCGCATTAAAACCGCTATTTCCGACAAAGGCGGCAAGGTGGAGGCGGGCTACATTATCCCCAAGATAGACAAGCGCACCCGCCACAAAATTTACGAAACTTTGGACGAAGACTTGGTTTATAATCCCAACCAGTTGGACCGTTCCGTCGTATCGTTAAACCAAATCCGCACGGTGTTACAGGCCTATAAGCAGAACCTTTTTACCACGCTGTTCCCGGAGCGCGAACCTACTTGGGTGCCCAAAACGCTGATTTTTGCCAAAGACGATAACCACGCCGAAAACATCGTGCGTATCGCGCGCGAAGTGTTTGAACAGGGCAACGACTTTTGCAAAAAGATTACCTATAATGTTTCGGGCGTCAAGCCGGAAGAACTGATTAAAGAATTTCGCACCAGTCCGCAGTTCCGCATAGCGGTTACGGTGGATATGATAGCCACCGGCACCGACATAAAACCGCTGGAAGTGATTATCTTTATGCGCGACGTTCACTCCGAACTGTACTACGAACAAATGAAGGGCCGCGGCGTGCGCACGATTCCCATTAGCGACTTGAAGGCCGTTACGCCCAACGCCATTTGCAAATCCAAATTTATTTTGATTGACGCCGTAGGCGTAACCGAAAGCCAAAAGTCAGTTCCACCGCCGTTGGAGCGTAAAAAAGGCGTGCCGTTCAAAACTTTACTGGAACAAGTGGGGCTTGGCAAAAAAGATGATGAAACTTTATCTTCTGTGGCGGCGCGTTTGGCGGCGCTGGATAGGGCTTTGGAAGATAAACCGCAGGAAAAGGCCAAAGTACAGCAAATCAGCGGACTTACATTGCAAGAACTGGCTAACAACCTTTTGGACGCCACCGATGCCGACAAACAGGCCACGCAAACACCCGCCGAGCAAGAGGCCACGCGGGAACGCGCTATCCGCCCGTTTGCAAACCCGGTCCTGCGGGACTTTTGTTTGAACACCGCCAAAAACTCCTATTTGTATATAGACGATATTTCGCCCGATGAGGTGCTTTCCTTTACTCCGGTATCGGATAACGCGGGCGAAATCTTGGCCGATTTACAAACCTTTATAGAAACGCATAAAGACGAACTGGCCGCCCTGTCTATTATCTACCACCGCTCCTATGGCAAACAGCGGCTGAATTACGAGGGCATAAAGGAACTGTCAGACGCGCTGGTAAGCAACGCACCGTCTTTATCCGTGCCCGTGCTGTGGGGCGCGTTTATGAAGGTGAACCCCGGCAAAGTAGCCAAGGTAAAATCGCCGGACAAAATGCTGACAAACGTAATTCAGGTTATCCGTTTTGCCCTGCATCAGGACAGCGAACTAAAACCCTTTGACACCGTAGCCACCCAGCGCTATAACCTGTGGCTGGGACGTATGAAAAAGCGCGGCCTGCTATTCACGGCCGAGCAGACAAATTGGTTAAACGAAATCCGAAATTATATTATTTCTAACGCGTCTATCTCCTCCGCGGATTTACAGCAAGACCCGGTGTTGTCAGACAAGGGTGGCCTGTTAAAGGCCCGCCAAGTATTTGCCGGGCTGGACCTGCCCCACTTGCTAACCGACCTAAACACCACCCTGCTAGGTGCCGATAACGAAATAGGAGAATAAATACATATGAAATTAACAACTGTAGAATTCAAAAACTTCAAGTCAATAAAAGAAGATTCCCTTCATTTTACACATAACTGTATGATTTTAGTGGGAAAAAATGAAGCCGGTAAAAGCAATATTTTAAAGGGTATTGCCGGCGGCTTATCTTCAAATGCATATAAATTAACGAGCGCTTCAAAAAGAAAAAGAAATTTTAAAGAAGTTATAGATGAAGCCTATATAGACTTTATATTTACTTTTTCACCTCAAGAAATAGATGTTTTTACAAAATACATTAATAAGAGCATAAAAGCTAATGTTTTTTCTGTCAACGGGAAAACTCTTTCTAATCAAAATTTTATTGAGACTTATTGTAAAAAAGGAATTTACAGATACAATATTATAAATAATACGAGAGAACCTTTATATTATTCATTCCCTGAATCTACAACTTTGGCTCAAAATTTTATCAAGTTAAATATTCCATATAATCAAAACGAAGCGGGTGCTGTTATTCCAGAACCTGATTCGCAAGAACCTTGCCCTGGAATCCCGTTAAAATTGGATGAAATAGAAGACTATTTTAGTTCTTATATTACTAATTTTATTGGACAACATATTCCACCAGTATACTATTGGAAAAATGACAACAATGCATTGCTTCCCCCGGCTGTCGACATTTCTTCATTAAAAACTAATCCTTCAAACTATTCTGCTATACAAACTCTATTTTCTCTTGCCGGATACCCTAATATTTCTGCCGCTTTTACTGATGCTATCAATGAAGATGGCGACTGCATTAATTTGCTAAATAATGTAGCACAAAAAGCGACTGCCGAGTTTCAAAAACGTTGGCCCGATTTAAAAGGTGTGTCTTTTGAATTTAGAAAAGATGGAGAAAATCTTTTAATTAAAATCAAAGAAAAAGTGGCTTATAATTTTGAGGACAGAAGCGATGGATTTAAACATTTTATAAGTATTCTATTGATTCTTTCTTCGCAAGTGGAAATTAAAAAAATCCACGATGCTATTATTATCATAGATGAACCAGACAATAGCCTTTACCCTACCGCCTCAAAATACTTGCGCGATGAATTGATCAAATTATCTAGTAATAACATCATTGTATATGCTACTCATTCTCCTTTTATGATTGATAGTAAAGAACCATCAAGACATATCATTGTATCAAAAAGGGATGAAATTTCTAAAATAGAACCCGTTGCTAATGAAGACCTTTCTTATCAAAAAGATGATGTTTTATTAAATGCTATTGGCACTTCTCGATTTGAATTTATAAAAGAGATAAATTTGATTTTTGAGGGTGGAACTGACTTTGCTTTTTTTAATAAGGCATTGGAAATAAAAAAAGCAGAATATAAGGAGTTAAAAGAATTTTTTAAAAAAATCGGGGCAACTTTTGTACACGGAGTGTCTTCTATCAAACATATTACACCGATTTTATTGCTTGCAAACAAAGATATTTTTATCCTGTCCGATAACGATTCAGCGGCAAAGCAAGCAAAAGATTCTTATTGTAAAGAAAAGGGGTATCAAGCTAATCATTGGTATACTTTTGCTGATGTAGGCGTTAATGATAAAGAAACAATAGAAGATTTCATCTCTGACAAAAATCTATTTGTAAAAGTTCTAAATGATATGGGTAAGACAGAAATACAAATACAAGATATACCGAATCAAGGAATTATGCGACATTTAGCAGGCTGTTTGAACAAAGAGCAAAAACAACAATTAAAGAATCTTATTGTTGAACGACTTACACCAAATCAAATAGATGTTACATACTATTCTCTATTACAAAATCTTAAAGAAAAAATAGAAAATGCAACAGAAAATCGTTGAACTAAATGAGGTATTAGACTATCAACAACCGATTCCATATATTGTTAAATCTACCGATTATATGGAGGCTGGGGATATTCCAGTTTTAACTGCTGGAAAAACTTTTATTTTGGGATATACAAAAGAAAAGACAGGGATTTTTAAGGGGCCATTTCCCGTTATTATTTTTGATGATTTTACAACGGCTACACAATTAGTAAATTTCCCATTCAAAGTAAAATCTTCTGCTATGAAAATTTTACTCCCAAAAGATAATGTAGATATTAAATATATTTTTTATTTTCTACAAATTCAAAAATTTTCAGCAGAAACGCATAAAAGATATTGGATTTCTGTTTGTGCCAAAATGAAAATTTTACTTCCCCCTTTAGCGGAGCAGAAGCGGATTGTGAAAAAAATTGAAGAAGTGTTTGCCGTTATTGATAAAACGGTTAAATCTTTAAACGATACCAAAGAACAACTTTCCCAATACCGTCAAAGTGTTTTACAGCAGGCTTTTTCCGGTAAATTGCATAAAACAACAGTTTGGAGTCAGAATTCTTTAAATGATTTATGTAAGTATATTCAAAGAGGAAAATCTCCAAAATATATTACACATAGCACGCTACCAGTGATTAATCAAAAATGTATTCGCTGGAATGAATTGCAAATACAATATTTGAAATTTATCGATCCTGTTCAATTTGAATCGTGGATTCGTGAACGTCATGTTCAGCCTATGGATATTTTGTGGAACTCAACAGGTACAGGAACGATAGGGCGTGCCTATTTGTACCAAGGCACGGAGCTAGAAGATGCTGTTGTGGATAGCCATGTGACTATCGTACGAGCGGATGCTAAAAAAATAAATCCAAATTTTTTATTTTTCTATATTCAATCCCCATTTATACAGCGAAAAATTGAAAAGATGCAGTCTGGCTCTACTAACCAGGTTGAATTGGCGCGCAAAGAAATCCAAAATATACAGGTTAATTTACCCTCTCTGCCCGAACAAAAAGCTATTGTTGCCAAAATAGAAACGGCGTTTGCGGCGGCAGATAAGGCCGAAAAAGCTATCTCGGCGGCTTTGGAACAGGCAAAACAATTTAAACAAAGTATTTTAAAGCGGGCCTTTGAAGGAAAACTCGTCCCGCAAGACCCTAACGATGAACCCGTAGATCTCAGCCAACTTAATACCCATAAAGGAAAATCAAAATGACCGAAGCCTCTCTGATTACCAAAGTTTGGAACTATGCCACCATTATGAAAGATGCCGGACTTAGCTATACCGACTATGTCCGCCAGCTTACTTATCTTCTCTTTTTAAAAATGGATCACGAACGCGATACCTTGCTTGCCGAAGGCTCTATCGTGCCGGCCGCTTACCGCTGGAATACGCTCCTACCTTTAAACGGCGCGGAGTTGGAGCAGCATTATTCCAAAGCGTTGGAAACCCTATCTAAAGAATCCGGCATCATCGGCACTATTTTCCGCCGTGCTAAAAACGAGATTACTGAGCCGGCCAAACTTAAACAGCTGATTTCCCTCATCAATAAAGAAACTTGGCTTGCCCTAGATATGGATGTAAAAGGCGCCATCTACGAGGGCCTTTTGCAAAAGAACGCTACCGAAACAAAAGCTGGTGCCGGTCAGTATTTTACGCCCCGCCCGTTAATCCGCGCTATGGTGGAAGTCATGCGTCCGACGCCGGACATGTCGGTGGTGGATCCTGCGTGTGGAACGGGTGGCTTTTTATTGGCTGCGTATGATTATATGAAAAAGCAGACGCGGGATTCCCGCATTTTAAAAGAGCTTCGCGCGAATAAACTTCACGGCAACGATATTACGCCGTTGGTAGTCAATTTATGCGCGATGAACCTCTATCTGCACGGCATTGGCGAAGGCAAATGCCCGATTGAGGAGAAAGATTCTCTTTTGAGTGCCGGTTCCAAACGCTATGATATGTGCTTAACAAATCCTCCGTTTGGTAAAAAGAGTTCTACTACTATTGTAGGGGAAGACGGCTCCTTAAAAAAAGAAAAAGATAATTACGAACGGGCAGATTTTATTGCCACAACCTCCAACAAACAAATCAATTTTTTGCAGCATATTATGACGATTTTAAATACTCCCGGGTATGCGGCTGTAGTTGTGCCGGATAATGTGCTTTTTGAAGGCGGTGCGGGGGAGAAAGTCCGCAAACGCCTGTTAAACGAGTTTAATTTGCACACGATCTTACGTTTACCAACGGGTATTTTTTACGCACAAGGTGTAAAAGCGAATGTTATTTTCTTTGAGAAGCATCCGCCGTTAGAAAAAGGTCACCGCACCCAAGATGTGTGGGTATATGACTTGCGTACCAATATGAATTTGACCTTAGTGGAAAATTCGTTATCAGATGAACATTTGAAAGACTTTATTAAATGTTATGCTGCAGAAGACCGTACCCAGCGCAAAGAAAGCGAACGGTTCAAAAAATTTACCTACGATGAACTAATTAAACGTGATAAAACAAACCTGGATATTATTTGGTTAAAAGATGACAGTTTAAAAGAATTAGAAAATTTGCCTGAGCCGGAAATTTTGCTAAAAGATATCGTCAAAAATTTAAAAGGTTGTTTAGCTGATTTAGAAGTGTTGGAAAAAACGTTATGAAAATTGATGAAGCGCTTGTCCAAAAAAATACAGAACATTTGCGAGCTGTTTATGAAGCTAAAATTAAGGAGTTTCGTAAAAAAATAGAAGTGCTGCATGATAAATTTCATAAGCGGATGCAAGATTGTATTTGGGAGACGAAATACGAAACAACATTTGGATTTTTCCTGTCGGAATATGTTTTTAAGTTGCCCGTGTGTACGTTGGAATCTTCTATTGATAAAGTTTTATTAAATGCCCGTAGGTTATGCGAAGCATTTATCACCGTAAAGTACTTTAATCAACAAAATGACTTTGAGAAAATGGTGGCATATTGCGATCGGGATAGAATGGAGTATTTGGAGGGTTGTTTAGCCCGAACAGAAGCAGATGAAAAACTATTTTTTGAACTGAAAGATATGCCAGATATGAATCAGCCTAATCGGGATGAGCTAGCAAAGCTAAAGCAGAAATATGAGGAAAAACCCGCTAAAATGCCTAATATGAATACAATGGCGCAGAGTGTTGGATTGAAGGAAGAATATGACTATTTTTATAAGCTTTCATCCAAGCTTTTGCATTTTTGTCCATTTAGTTTGAATGGGGACTCCCCTTTTGAGGCACCCGTTCATAAAATAATATTTTTAATGCGAATAGAGCGTTATCTGGAAAAAATCAAAGCAGAATTAGATGTTGTCTATCAAAAAACTAAGCTAAAAAATTAAAAGTTAAGTTTTTGCAATTAAATTTTGGCCTAAAAGATACTTTTATACTTTTTAGGCCTTTTCTTTTGCCCGTTTAGGCCCGCTTGGATTTGTATCTATGTAGTATTTGTTTGCCCTAAACAACAAATCCCCGACGGGGAACGGGGATGAATAGGCTAAAATACAATTAAAAATTCCCGCCGAAGGTTCGACGGGAAAATAAATGGGGTGGATGAGGAGATTTGAACCCCCGACCTCCGGTTCCACAGACCGGCGCTCTAACCAGCTGAGCTACATCCACCATAAATCGATATTATATTCTAACAAATTCCACCCTCTCCTGGCAAACAATCTGTCTTTTTCGAGGCGAATCCCGCCAAAATTCCGGGTTTATTCGTTCTATTAGTTCTTGGCAAAAAATCTATCTTCGTTTTTTAATCAGGCGGCAGCCGCACTGCTTATTTCGCCGGCGGAGCATTAAACACGCAGTCGTGTAAAAAAGCCAAGATTTTGTGTTGGTTCCCGTCAAAAAATTCATCCTGCAGTTGCACGGCTTCACGCGTAATATACCGGTAGTGCCACGCTTCGTAGGGGTATCCGCTTTCTTGTTCCGCTTCGGCCCCTTTTGGAAAAGAGAGACTGAAACCATATTCGCCCGCGTGTTCGCGCAGCCAAACAAGCGGCGGAATATTCTCGTCAGAGGGGTTTACCGTATTAAAATCCACTGCCGTTCCCAGATGATGTTGGGATTCTCCCGCTCCGGCCACATAGGGGTTATCCGGCTTGCGGTCTTTTAGCATTTTTTGGTATTTCCACGTGCGGTAAGTGGAGACGGGGATCAGCGTAATCCCGTCTTTTTTTGCCGCTTCCGCCATTATATTCATTTGCTCCAGGGCTTCTTTTCGCAGGTGTGCTTTTTTAGGCCAGTGGGGCTGAAACTGTACGGTTAAATCAGCCGGTTTGTAATCAGCGGGCAAGATATGTTGCGGATCCACCAGTATCAGCCAATCCTGCCGTTCTTTTAAGGCAAGAACCGTATGATATAAATGATTTTTTTGTTGGTCGGATAAACGCAATCCGGCACATTGGCTGATGCGGTTTTGTTCCCGCTCTTGCGGCGTGGAAGTTGCTGTGGCAACATAAACCGCTGCCGCGCCTCCCGCCACCAACAGGCATAAACACCAATGAAGCCAATAATTTTTCATCAAATGTTCCACCGAGAAGGGCCGGATTTATTTTTTATTATTCTTGCGGCGCAATACTTTCTCTTTGAAAAATTTCGCCAAACCGCCGCGGGAAGTTTCGCGGTAATCGTTGTTCATATCCAGTCCGGTTTGCATCATTGTGGCGAGGACATCGTCGTATGAGACACGGTTGTCAGCGTCGGACATTAAGGCGTACGTCGCACAGTCAAGTGCGCGCGACGCTGCCAGTGCGTTGCGTTCGATACAAGGAATTTGCACTAATCCGTCTACCGGATCGCACGTCAATCCGAGGTGGTGTTCAAGCCCCATTTCGGCAGCGTAAGCGATGCGGCAGTTATCGCCTCCTTCCAGTTGGCAGGTGGCGGCTGCGGCCATTGCGCAGGCTACGCCGATTTCGCCCTGACATCCTACCTCTGCTCCGGAGATTGAAGCATTTGCTTTTGCCAAATTACCGAACAAGCTGGCAGCGGCTAAAGCGCGAATAATGGTATTATCCTCAAATTCGCAAATTTCCTGTATGAGGCGGCAGACAGACGGCACTACGCCGCAAGATCCGCACGTCGGTGCAGTAACCACAATGCCTCCGCTGGCGTTTTCTTCGGCGCAGGCCAGTGCGTAAGCAAACAGATTGTTCATCCGTCGCAAATAGCGGGGCGAATTTTCCGCTTTATATAAGTAGCGCCGTGCTTTGCGTTCTAAATTCAGCGACCCTGGCAGCACGCCGCGTTTTTCCAGCCCGCGGTTGATGGTGTGCTTCATCGTCTTCCAAACGGCGGTTAGATAATCCCATATTTCGGGGCCTTCGCATTCTTCTACATATTCCCACAAGAGCATTCGTTTTTGGGACGTGTATTCTAAAATGGCGGCCATAGAAGAGTGCGGATAGACGTTATTAATTTTTTTGCCGATGGTGTCATCCGTGCGGACATCTCCTCCGCCTACGCTGTAGGCTGTTTGCTCGCCGATGATATGTCCCGCCTTGTCAAGCGCCTGAAATTTTAGAGCGTTAGGGTGTTTCGGCATAAAGGTGGCGTAATCCCATTGGATGTCCACCGGTTTAGGGTAGAAGGCTTCTTTGACGGCAAAATCAGTGAGGTGTCCTTTTCCCGTTGCGGCCAGAGAGCCGTACAGCACGGTTTTGAAAGATTCTGCCTGCGGGTAGGCGCGGTTAAATGCGTCCGCCGCTTTACGCGGGCCCATGGTATGGCTGCTGGAAGGACCCATTCCTATTTTATACAGTTCTTTTAAAGATTCCATATCTTCCACCTTAAAGTGATATATAAAATGGTATCATAATTGATATGAATATACTATCGGCTTTATTGGTGGCGTTGGGGCTTTCGATGGATAACTTTGCGGTTACAATCGCTTCTGGCTGCTGCTACCGCAGCCGTATTCCGGCGGCGTATGCATTTAAAGTCGGCGTGATGTTTGCGTCGGCGCATTTTATGATGTTCTCGGCCGGCTGGTTATGCGGCGCAGGGGCGGAGCGATACATCGGCGCGGTGGACCATTGGATTGCTTTTTTAATTTTACTTTTTATCGGCGGAAAAATGATAAAAGAATCCCGTTCCAATAAAGAGGACGCTTCTGTGTGCACGCTTCATTCTTTGAAAATCTTGGCCACTCTGTCCGTCGCCACCAGTTTGGATGCGCTTTTAGTAGGCATGGGGCTGGCGTTTGCTTCGTCGTCTTTTTGGCCCGTGGTGTGGACATTATCCTTCTGCGTATTCATTACCAGCATTGCAGGTTTTTATTTGGGTGCGTGGCTGGGACATAAATTTGGTAAATTAATGGAATGCTTGGGCGGGTTAGCGCTTGTGAGTATTGGCGTTAAATTGTTGCTAGAAGGGCTGGGCATTTGATAAAATTCTGATATCTAAACTAGAGGTGTTTGTTATGGAAATGTTTGCTGTTGTTCTTATTTTTATATGTATTTGCGTGGATAATATGGTTTGTGCCAATATGACCGCGATGAAACTGGACGCTGAAAATAAAAACATTTTTTCTATTAAAATGGCGCTCTTTTTTTCCGGTTTTAACGCGTTGTTTTTTGGGTTAGGATATTTACTCAGTATTATTTTCTTTCGGGAATGGGTATCTTTTGTTCACAACTGGGTAGCATTTGCGTTTCTGTTGTTGTTGGGAATTAAATTTATGTTGGAGTCTATTGAAAAAACTCCCAGTTTTACCAATCTGGAAACGGATGATTTGCGCAAACTGATAAAAGTGTCCGCGCTGATGGGGCTTAATTCGTTTTTGGTTGGATATGCTGTAGAAACGATGAATACGTCTTTTTTCCCGCAAGTAGTATTTTTGTTGCTTCTTACATTTGGGCTAACGCTGCTTGGATTCCGCTTAGGAAATAAACCATCAAAAACAGTTGCCAGTAAGAAAGTGGAATTATTAGCCGGCTTGGTGTTGGCCGTTATGGCCGTTTGGCTAATCATTGTTTAGTATTCTTGATTTTTTGTGCCGACCCCGCTTCTTACGAGGCGGGGTTTTTTAATACCAGGGGAAACTATAGGTTGTCGCCCATGGCAGTTGATATATATCGTAAAATGGCACCGTACTGTTTGGCCGGCTTGGAAACTATGTATGAGTATGGGATTTTTCCGTCTTTTGCTTATGCCGTATCAAAGAGGGCAAAGCGTTCGGGTACTGAAAACGGTTCCTGAGGAACGGCGCTGCCAACGGGTTCCCTGAGGGATGGGGAAAAACCGATCCTTGCATGCGGTATTCCTATATAAAAAAGAAAAAGGTGCGGGCGGGAATCGAACCCACGAATATCAGTTTTGCAGACTGACGCCTTACCACTTGGCCACCGCACCGTATACGTCAAATTGTTATTACCTAATTATTATAGCAAAAAAACATAATTTTAGAAAGTCACGTTTTGGGCCTTGATTTTTTTTACATTGTTCTTATACTTTCGGTATGGGAGTGCCAACACAGCCCGTTTTAGGGTACACCTCTTGTAGGGGAACGGCCTCCCTCTGTTTTGATCTTTGGGCCGCGGCGTTTATGCGCTGCGGCTTTTGTATGTATGGCGGAAGTTTTGTTATAATAAACCTAGCAGATTCTGGGAGGTGTTACTATGCTTAGTGCGTTATACAGTTTAATTACCGGAATAGGTGTAGGTTTGTTGTTTGCCGCTCTCAAATTTCCGATTCCGGCCCCTAACCATATTAACGGCGTGCTGGGAATTGTAGGTATCTTTTTAGGATATTGGATGATTAACTATTTTCGCAAAGGATAAGGCTATTTCGCTGACGGTCTTTTTTTGTTAAAATAAAGAATACCCGCCGCTATGGCGCATAACAACATACGTTTTTTGCGCCGGTTATATTAAAAACTTTTACGTAATGTCATTTTTTTGATATAATAAAGTATTGCCTCTTGCGGGCGTAGTTCAATGGTAGAACACTAGCCTTCCAAGCTTGATACGTGGGTTCG
>CAMECJ010000006.1 GCA_945913025.1 uncultured Elusimicrobia bacterium
GAACCCGCGATCTCTCGCACCCCAAGCGAGCGCTCTACCTCTGAGCCACTCCCCGTAATCGTGCAGCCAATCTCCGGCTGCACATATATTTTATCATTCTTTTAACAAATCTTCCAGTATTTCTTTAATTTCCGTCAGAAATTTGATGTCCGCCGCTGGGCGTTTGGCGGATTTTTCCGCCGGAAACTGGTATTTGTTTAGTTGTTTTTTTGCGCCTTCCAAAGTCAGTTTGTGTTTATAAATCAAATCTTTAATTTTCAAAATTGTATACACGTCTGCTTTGGTGTAACGGCGGTGGCCGCTTTCCAGCCGGATGGGGCGGATTAAATTAAACTCGGCTTCCCAATAACGCACGGAATACTCCGGCACGCCGGTAATGCGTTTTACGTCGCCGATGGAAAAATATTCTTGTTGTTCAATTTCTTCGAGTCCCATAAATCTATTATAGCATTTTGGTGTTTTACCGTATAAAACCAACTTAAAATTTGTATTTTTTTTCCGTGAGCATTTAAGGATTGGGATATCATTGTGTGAGTTCATCAAGATGGGCTGAAGGTCCTAATTCGGGTTTGGGTCCTTTGGCCCTTGATTTTATGACGAGTGCATGTCATAATATGAATAAGGTGTATTGCTTTTTCACGCCTGCGGATTTTGATTAAATATAAGGAGTCTTCTGCTATGATGACTAAACTATTATCCCTCGTATTAAGCTTTTCAATTATTTTTATGAGCATTGCTCCGTCGTATGCGCAAGTGCGCGCAGCGGATGAAAACGCTAAACGCCGTCAGTATGATGTAATGAAAATGGAAGACTGCGAACGTGATGCCTCAGGCAAAATAAAGGAAATTGATTTTACCGACTCACAGTATCAGGACTCTTTTAACCGGATGATTAGCGACCCCGATGCGTGGGAGTGGGGTGTCTGCTCTTATGTGGCGGGGTTAAAAGCGTATTATGAGAATCATCCCCGCGAGCAGGAAGCCTTGACTATTTGGCAGATAAATAAGGTCTTTTATGCGGCAGCCGAAAAATTTATTCAGCGTTGGAATAGCGATTTTTCCGCACACGAGAATAAAACTTTTCGCAATCTGATGGAGGAGCTGAATGCGGTAGTTCTGCGCGGCAAAAAGAGCACGCCACTGTATTCGTTTGATGAGAAAGAAAAGAGGTATGTCAGGGTTTCTTCTAAGGTGGAAGAAGCTGTGGAAGAGGCGCAGCGTGCCGGGACGGAAGGGTCTATGTTTGGGCTTCCGGGCGGTCAGGTTACCATCTCAGCGGCCTATGTAGATTTGATGAGGGAAGTAACATCCGTGTATAAGTTGTTGACGGAGGAACCCACCGAAGGCGCTTCTTCGGATATTTCGTATGAGGAGTTTGCACAGCTGTATAAAAATAACGTGCAGTATGAGTTTTCAGGACGTATGGAGGAAGAAGCGAAAAAGCACCAAAAAGATCCGGGGTGGGCTGATTATGTCGCGCAGCTTAACCGTCAGCTGGCTGATTCCCTTTCTGATTCGGCTGTTCGAAAAGCGTATGACGAGTTTCTGGCGAAGGCGGATGAGGGAAAGGAAGAATTTCAAGCTGTTATGCAAGAGTACTTAAAAGGCCTCTCCGAGGAGATTTGGGCAGCTTATGAAAATTCCCCCGAGGCTTGGCTGGGCGTGCTGCAGGATGTTTTTCCGTTATTGAATATGTACGGCGGACTGCCCGCGAACCTGCGGAAGAAAGCTGCGGCCGTGATGCGGGACGAAATCAAAAAGACGCAATCCGATTGTGCCAAGTCAGGATTTTTCTCTATGCGTACTTTAAAAGGGTTGGGCGTTATGCTGACATTGCACCAAAGCACAACGGCGAAAGATTTTTTTAATTCCGATGTTATGAAAGCCAACCAAGCATGCGCTTATGCCGTCAAGGCCGCAGTGGCTTTGGGCGCGTTGGGCGAAGGCGGGGACAAAACTGAGGATTCACGGGCTGTACAAGATTTATTTAAAGAAGGGTTTAACGGTTCAGCCGCGGCAATGGTTATTCCCACTACGCTAGCTGTTTTAACCGCTATGGGAGCGTATGAAGACGCCGCTGATATGATTGTTTATGCCGGTAAATACTCGTCGATAATGGAATCAATCACATTTATGTTTGGGGCATTTTCCATCAATGGGTGGAGAGACCTGTTCCACACCGCCGACAGCTATTGGGGAGAAGGGGCTCATTTGGGATACAGTTATTATCAGGATGAACACGGCGAAGATCGTAACGTTTGGGTGGACACGGCGGATTTGCTGATGGAAGCTTATGAGGATGCGGATGAGGAAGAACAGAAAAAAATGAACGTGTTGTTCCGCAAATCGATGGAAGGATTGTTGGAACCCAGCGAGGAGCAATTGGGAATGGCCCTGCGTCCTTTTTTGGCGGGGATATTTTCCTACGGATTGATTCAGATTAAATTGTCAGAAAAAGATAAAGGATATAGTGCGTTTAACCAGTTGGAAGTATTGGTTGACCTAAATAAAATAACGAATAAAAAAGGAAAGAAAGGCGCCAAAGAGATGTTTCGGTCCGCGTATCAAAACGGCATTCCGTATGCAAACGTTATCATTTGGTATTTATTCCTTTCAACAAAAAACGATCTGCATCCTAAAATGCGGTTGTATTTAAACGAAAGACTGGTCCAGGGGATGAGGAATACAGGCGGCAATTGGGCAGATTATGCCGAAGAGGAATTGGCAAAGCAGGAAGCGGAATTACAGAACGATATAAAAGATTTTCAAGAGTGGACGAAGACGACAGAAAATTTAACCCCGTTGGATGATTTAATCGGTATTTTCTTCTTGTGGCAAGGCGGAAGAAGCGTTGTTTCGTTACTCAAATTTATCGGAAAAGCGGCGGGAACTGCTACTACAAGTGTGCTTAAAATGCTGCGTATGATGCGCTCCGTCAATATTGTTAAAGTGGCGAAGTTGGGGAAGAATCTAAATAAAGTTTTAAAAACGGGTTTAACCACTTTTAAATCAGGGGCTTTTAGACGTTTGAAAATGAGGGCTTTTACCCGTATAAAAGGTTCACCGGAAATCCCTTCGTTTAAACCCGGGGCTGCGCCAGGACCTAAAGGCGTAACCAACGCTGCAGCGGCTTCCGCGCCGGCTAGTGAATTGGCGGCCGCGCCTGTAGGGTCTGAGACTCGCGTGCTTAATGGCCAGTTGTATATAGTGTTTGAAGGAACGGAAACCGTTTATGTACAAGGGACGGTACAGTTTATTCCCAAAGGAAAATCCTTAGCCAGTGTAGCGCGTGACTTTAACGTTCCGATAGAAGATGTTGCTTGGGCGACCAACGGCAGTTCTTGGGCGGGGATTAAGGCGTTTTCGCTAAATTACGGAGCGGGGGAAGCCGTGGCCGGCAGCCGCGGCGTACAGCCGCTGATGGCCCGTCCGGAAATCCGCGTTCCCCAACCGGTGTCCCGCGTGACTCCGCCGGCTTCTTCGCCGGCTGCCGCCCATCCGTCGGCGTCCGTTCAAGCATCGTCTTCTTCGCCAAAAGTTTGGCATATTTCCGATTGGGAGTGGTTCAAAGCCGATATGAAGGTCCGCTGGGAGGAGTTCGTAACCGGTTTAACCCGATTCGGACGTCTTAGTGTGGAAAATCCATTCCGTACGGCCGGAGTGGGAGCGTCGATGTTCGGTATGGGCGGAGTGCTTCCCGCCGAAACCGCTTTTGTGGTAGAAGCGCCCTCTTTGGCTCGTTCTTTCAGCCCGTATAATTGGTTGGGGGCCGCGTCCGATGCGTCCTCTGTTACGCGCTCCACAGCGGGGGTATCTGCTTCTTCGGTTGCCCCGTCGGCTTCCGCGCTGAAAACCACCGCTGCAACCGTCAACGCGGGAATTAACGGCGGCAAGTTGTTCTTAAACTCGTTCTGGGTGTTTGGTCCGGCCACCTCTCCTCATATTACTCCTACGGGAGCAACCAGCTCGCTTGATGACCGCCGCAATTATGTTTATTCGGGATATTTGAGGAAGGATTGGAGCTCCCCTGCAGCTTTCACCCAATACCAGCAACAGCTAAACAACTGGATGTACCGTTCCAACCCGCTTTCCCGCGCGCAAAACCCGTGGATGCTGGGACACTGGTGGGACGATGTAACCACTTCCATGTCGCTTGGGTGGCAGGAATTTAATCTGTCCCGCGCAGGCAATCCGAATTATGCCAGATTCTTGGCAGAACAGGAAGCGGCCCGCCAACAGAATACATTGCTCCATTCTGCGGAAGGAAATAATCCGCCGGCTGCGCCGTCGGCACAAACTGCGGACGAGGGGAATTTATACGGCGGAGTACCCGTGTTTGCCATGGCTAAGTGGGGGAAACGCTCTTTTAAGAAGATAATCAAATATTTCTCGCGCGAAAAGAGTCTGCCGAAAGAAAACGCAACCGCCGGCCAGTTGAATACCGTGCATACGGAAGACGGGAAAGTCAGCTACCGCTATCGTTCTGTGGCGTATAAGGATGGCCAAATCCGTGTTTTGGCGCAGGGAGAGACAGCTCCTGCGGGTTGGGACGTGTATTTGGTGGCGGAAACATATAACTTTATGCCGGTTGCAACCGATGAAAAAGCGATGCACGCCAATACATTGGCTACATTAATTTTACGGGAAACTACTCCGGTACGCCAAGATTTAGTCTTTATTCTTGCTTCGGGCGCCAACCAAGTCTATAAAGTGCAGGCGTTTAAGAAAATGCAACAGTTGCAATATTCTATCCCGACTGAAGCGGAAGTGATTGAATTTGCACAGGAAATCAATAACGGGGGCGGCGGGGTGCTTTCCCGCGCAGCCGCGCTGGATATTGAAGCCTCTATGCAGCGGTTAGTCAATGAAGGCGGTAACGCCGCCCAAATGGTGGGGCCGGAATATCGCGTGCTGTTGGAGGGAGTGTCGGAAGAAGCGTTGTTGAACATTAACAAAAACAAGGTTTCCGCTGCGTTGTATAGCACTTCGGAAATGGATCGGTTTTTAGGACAGATGCAAGTATCCACTACGCGTAACGGGCACACTAAGTATTCGGGTTTACTGCCTATTTATTTGCGTTTGTCGGATCGTTCTCTTTCCGAGACGCCCCGTTTGTATTTTGTATTGAATAAAGGCCAGACATTTTTAGTTCCCCGCGGATTTGTTTTGGCTATGGATGAAAAAGGACAGATGAAATTTATAGCCAAAGATTCGGAAGCGACTATTTACAACAGCAGCCGTTCCCCGTTTAAATTCTTGGATAAGTCTATCCGGTTATTGCGCAAACCGACGGAGAAACGCGGGCATGTAGTGTTTGAGCAGCCTCTGGCTTTGTCGGAACTGGCGGGACTGGCCCATGTCCTGGAGGCAGATACAAAAGCATCTAAAGTGGGTGTAGTGGAAGTGCGCCAACAAGATTCGTTTGAATCATTAATGCTGGTAATTGCTTTGGTGGCGGGCGCGGATTTGGGCGCTTCGATGGCCGGAGAGTTTAAAACGATGTTTGACTGGGCTTCTGCCGCCATATTCATCAGCGGGTTTGGGTATTTATCTCCCAAAATAGCCAACTTCTTTAACCCCTTGATTGCCAAATACGGTTATTATCAAACGGTAAAGGCCGTTTTGTTGACAATGGCGGGAATTTCTTTATTAGGTGTTTCCGCGGGATTGACGGGTACATTTAGTTTCAAAGAGGCTGGTTTATTTGGGGAGATCACTAGCTATGTATTTGCTCCCGTAGCCATTTTGATGGCTAGTATTTTAAGTACGATTGCCAGCCCTATTATGAAAAGCGCATATAAAGATCCTACCCAATATGCCGCTAAAAATATGGGATTTACGACAATGAAAGGCCTGTCCCGCGCTATCGTGACGTTACTGCCGTGGCTTGTCGGGACGGGGATAATATTGTTGTCGCAGCTTGCTCCGGAAGGGAGTGCTCTGTCCGGCGTGAAATTAAACTGGTCTTTATTGGTTCCCGTGATGCTTGTCGGCTCGTTGTACGGACTGCACTTGCTGCAAAAAAGCCGTTTGGCAACGGAAGCTTCGGAAGTAAAGACTTCGCCTATTTCTAAAAAAGAGGCCAAACAAATATATAAGAATCTTTTTAAGCCGGAATTAGCTCCTACGGTTGCCCGTGTGGCCTTGGTGTATTTTACTTATGCGGCTATCAATTCTGTCATTTTAAGCGGCGAAATGAAGATGTTATATCCCGCTTACGGGTTGGCGATTACGGCTATTGGTTTAGCAATGAGCTTTGCCGTGCGTAAACTGGCGGATCGGATGATTAAAAATAAAGTCATTACGGATGACCAGTTGACGGGTATCGGTTTGCCGCTGATGTTGTTCGGCGTGCTTATGTATGTGGCTTCTCCGGCGGGCAGTCTGGGGATGTGGTTATCTTGGTTGTCTATGTATTTGTCCACTCCTGTTTTTGGCGTAGTGGAGAATTCCCGTATGATGAACCAAGTGGGCCGTTACTATGCGGCAGAGCGGGACCGTATCCGCAAAGATAAACAAATGACGGCACAAGAAAAGAAACAAGCTACGGACTTGTTAAAAAAGATGGAAGAAGCAGTTAAATTGCAAGCGGCGGGAGCCTATAACTCCGCTAACTCAAGAGGGTTATTTCCGATCCTTTTGCTGACGGGGTTGTTCTTCTTCTTAAAAGACACTCCTACCGTTGCAACTATGGCACAGCCGTTTATGGATGTAATTAATAATTTCTTTGGGGATCCCTCTGTAACACCGGACGGTAAGCCTCTGAACGATTATGTCATTTACCGGTTGGGTGCGGTGCTGTCTATTTTTACTGCATCTTTGCTGGTGTGGCAAAACTGGGATATGGTAAAAGACGGGTGGAGGCGTTTATTCCGTTCGACCTCGCTTTCACAGCAGCAGATTGACGCTTATGCACGGGGCGAGCTCTCCGCCCAGCAAGTGTATAATTCGCTTGGCTTTAATTCGGACGCTATGGCTTCTACTTTGCAGCGCGTAACGAAAGAAGTGGAGGAACTGCAAATCAGCGTGCGCGGATCGATGAGTGCTTTTGAGTCGGAATCCCGCTTGCAGAAATTGATGAACCGTATGGTGTGGGTCAATAACCGTTTGAAAGCTTTGGCTGAAGGATCTAAGGTGCCTGCTGAACAGTTAGCTTCTAGTTTGCAGATGTTACGCAGTACGGCCATTATGTTTAGAACGGTGATTGAGTTTAATGATGTCTCCGAAGGTTTAAGAGCACAGGCGGCAGATTTCTTCCGATCGGTAGAGAGTATTAGTTTTAACGAAGACAAGAATATGGAGGCTTTATCCGAAAAATTGAAATCGTATGCCGGCCAAGTACAGAACAGTAAGGCGTTGTCAGACGGTATATTCCAATTGGAAGAAAGTTATTTGTTTGGCGATTTAAAACGCTTTGCATTGCATTATAGTTCTCTTAAAAAGATGCTTAAAGGACTAGGGGCGGATAGAGAGCTGGAAAGGCTTTATCAGTCCGTTGTCGGAATAATGGAATCCGGCGCTTACAGCGTGCAAGATATGAGTTTAGAGTTCTTGCCTGAAGTGAAAATGTCTTTGGTGGCGCATATTCCGGGCTTGAGCAAAGAAGCCAAGAGTATTTTTGACGGCACAAACGTATCCGATTACGAACGCGTCAAAGTAGGCTATTTGCGCACGCTTAATATTCTGTTGGAAGAAAAACAGAATGGCATGTTGTATGACGGTATGAACGGCGATTTCGCCCTCTATTACCAAAAAGCGGTGGAGACGCTGGACCGTTATGCTGCCAGTACCGATGACGCTGCACGCGTACAAAAGTTGCGCAAGGATCTTGACGATGTTTATACCGCATATATGGGCGAAGCTCCGACAGAGGCGTCTGTCGCCGCGCAGGCTGCACAGAACAGCGGTTTATGGGATCGTTTAACCAACTGGTGGAATGAATTCCTCAGCTGGTTGAAAGGAGGCGATTCGTCTGATAATTCCGGCCCTGCGGTTCCGGCGGATGGACCGGATCCGGAGTAAAATGATTCAATGGTATGAATGGGTAAAAAATCCCCCGTGCGGAAAGCACGGGGGATTTTGCGTATATTTCCTTTAGGGGTTCGTAGGCTTGGGGGTAAAGCATGTAGAGGGTTCAGCAAATGGCGCGTGCCGCGTCAAGGGCTTGACCCGTTTTTTTTTTTTGATACACTGGGGATAACTTAGGTTCGGCGGCCTGCTATACGTACGTCATTCCCGAATGTTTCTATCGGGAATCTGTCATTTCGTAAGAGCGAGATTCCGTACTGCAACTTTACGGAATGACGCAATAAAACGTCAAAGCCGCCAAACCTTATAAAGGAGTACAAAATGAAAGGTTTTACGCTGATTGAATTGTTGGTTGTCGTATTAATCATCGGTATTTTAGCATCGGTGGCGTTGCCGCAGTATCAGAAGGCGGTGGAAAAATCCCGCGTGGCAGAAGCAAAAACAATATTAAAGACGATTGCACAGGCGCAAGATGCGTATATGCTCTCTTCTCCGGATGGTTTTGCTACAGAAGATTTTAGTTTATTGGATATAGAAATTCCGCATTCATCTAAATGGAATTTTTATCTTGAAGAAACAATGGGCCAAGGCACTTACGCTTTGGCAGCGAAACGTATTGGGGGAAACTATGGGGTATACGTAATGCGTGGATATGGGCCGGAAGATGGAATGTTTTATTGTTCTCCTGATGATGATGCTGAGGAGGGGTGTAAAATTTTTGGGGGAACCTTATATCATCAGGAGTCTACTAATTGGTCTATTATGAAAATTTAAGCAATGTGAAAGGCCCAAAGCTGTTAAGCTTCGGGCCTTTCTTTGATTTGAATTATTTCCCTTTTACGTGTTTTACGGGTTCGCCGTAGTACGCTTTCAAATACAGCTCTTTGATTTCGCTGATCAGCGGATAGCGGGCGTTGCCGCCGGTGCACTGGTCATCGAAAGCAAGTTCGGAAAGCTGGTCCAGGTTATCTAAGAATTCTTTTTCCGGAATACCGTATTCTTTGAGCGATTTGGGGATGTTGAGTTTGTGTTTCAACGTCTCCACCATTTCAATCAGTTTCTGCACTTTAGCGTCTTTATCGTCGCCGAATTCATTGTGGGGCAACAGGAAGTCCACAATTTTCCCGTAGCGGCCTTTTACAAACGGATATTTATACTGCGGGAACAAGCCCTGTTTGGTGGGTTTGTCGGTAGCGTTGAACTCAATAATATAAGACAGCAAGAGCGCGTTGGCGAGTCCGTGCGGAACGTGATACATCGCGCCCAGTTTATGCGCCATAGAGTGGCACAGCCCGAGGAACGCGTTGGCGAACGCCATACCGGCAATCGTGGCCGCATAGTGCATTTTTTCGCGGGCGTTGATGTCTTTGGCGCCGTTGGTGTAGGAGCTTTCCAAGTATTTAAATACAAGGCGCATCGCTTCCAACGCCTGTCCTTCCGTAAAGTTGGTGGAGAATACGGAGGTGTATGCTTCAATGGCGTGGGTCAGCACGTCCAGGCCGGACCAAGCCGTCAGCGTTTTGGGCATACCGAGTACAAATTCCGGATCGATAATGGCCATATCGGGGGTTAAGGCGTAGTCCGTAATGGCGTATTTGGTGCCGGTTTTTTCGTCGGTGATAATGGTAAACGGCGTTACTTCGGAGCCGGTGCCGGACGTGGTGGGGATAGCTACCATCGTCGCTTTTTTGCCCAAGGGCGGAGCCGCGTAAATGCGTTTGCGGATGTCCATAAAGCGCATCGCGATATCTTCAAAGCTGGTGGTGGGGTTTTCGTACATCAGCCATACCATTTTGGCTTCGTCCATCGCCGAACCGCCGCCGAGGCCGATGATGATGTCCGGCTGCCAGAAATTGGCGATGTTTAACGCTTCCTGCACGTTGGAAATGTTCGGGTCGGGCAGTACGTTGGAGAACACGCGGAATTTAATATCTAAGTTTTCCAACACATCACACACAGTGCGGACGTGGCCCAGCTGTTCCATCGTTTTGTCCGTAATGATGTACGCGCGTTGTTTGCCTTTCAGTTCGGCCAGCGCCTGCGAAAGCGCGCCGCGTTTGAAATAGATTTTGGACGGTACTTTGTACCAGTACATATTTTCGCGGCGTTCCGCGACGGATTTTACGTTCATAAGATGTTTTACTCCAATGTTTTCGCTGACGGAGTTGCCGCCCCACGAACCGCAGCCGAGCGTCAAGGACGGGGCCAGTTTGAAGTTGTACACGTCGCCGATGGCGCCCTGCGAAGAGGGAATGTTAATCAGCGTGCGCGCGGTGGGCATCTCTTTAAAGAGGTCGATATGTTCTTCGTTGGATTCGTCGGTATACAGCACAGAGGTGTGTCCCGCGCCGCCGTACAAAATAAGGTCGCGCGCGAGTTCTACGGCGTGGTTGAAATCTTTGGCGCGGTAGAAACCGAGTACGGGGGAGAGTTTTTCGCGGGCAAAGGGTTCCGCGTCGCTTACCTCGCTGGCTTCGGCGATTAAAATTTTGGTGTGGGCGGGCACTTTAATACCGGCCATTTCCGCGATTCTTTCCGCACTCTGCCCGACGATGGCGGAGTTGAGTTTGCCGTTTACCACAATGGTTTCGGCCAGTTTTTTGCGGTCTTTTCCGGTAACGAACGCACAGCCGCGGGCGATAAATTCTTTTTTCACATCCTCGTATACGGCGTCCTCTGCTACGACGGACTGTTCGCTGGCGCAGATCATACCGTTGTCAAAGGTTTTGCTCATAATAATGGAGCTGACGGCCATTTTAATGTTGGCTGTGGCGTCAATCACGGCGGGGGTGTTGCCCGCGCCTACGCCGATCGCCGGCTTGCCGGAGGAATACGCGGCTTTTACCATCCCAGGGCCGCCGGTGGCCAAAATCAGGTTGATGTGCGGGTGGTGCATTAAAGCGTTGGAAAGCGGCATGGTGGGGTTTTCAATCCAGCCGATAATGCCTTCCGGCGCGCCGGCTTCCACGGCCGCGTTCAGCACGATTTTTGCGGCTTCAATGGTGCATTTTTTAGCGCGCGGGTGGGGGGAAAACACAATCCCGTTGCGGGTTTTCAGGGCCAAGAGGCTTTTGAAAATAGCCGTAGAGGTGGGGTTGGTGGTGGGTACCACGCCCGCAATTACGCCGATAGGCTCGGCTACTTGGCGGTAGCCAAAGGCGTCGTCGTCGGACAGCACGCCGCAGGTTTTGGTGTCTTTATATTGGTTGTAAATGTATTCGGAAGCGAACTGGTTTTTAATTACCTTATCTTCCATTACGCCCATACCGCTTTCTTCCACGGCCATTTTGGCCAGCGGGATGCGGTTTTGCGCAGCGGCGATGGCCGCGGCGCGGAAAATTTTATCTACTTGTTCTTGCGTAAACGTTGCATAAATGCGCTGCGCGGCTTTCACTTTGTCGACGATCTTGTCCAGCATAGACAATTCTTCTTTCGTAGCTTCGGCCGGAGCGGCAGTTTTCTTTTCCGCCATAGTTTTCTTCTCCTTTGAGTTTGCAAAATAACTGATATAGATATTTTGATATCTATATTTTATCTTTTGGGTTGTTTAAAGTCAATACTCTCTCGGTATGGCGTGTAAGGAGGGGGTTGACATCGGTCTGTCAAAAAGATACCATAGATATCGTAATATCCACAAAAACGCTTACGGGAGGACCGCCGTGGGATTATTTCACCGCCGTAAAGAAATCAGCGTGCAGACGATTCGCCGTCTGCCGCAGTATTTGCGTATTTTTTATAATTTACACGGGTACGGCCGCGAGCTTGTTTCTTCCACCTATTTGGCGGACGAAACGCACTTACTGCCCGTTGTGGTAAAAAAAGATTTGCAGGCCGTCGGCGCGCCGAGCAAATTGCGCGCTGGGTTTAAAGTGGCGGGTACAATTGAAGTCATTGAAAAATTTTTAGGCTGGAACAATTTAAATAAAGCGTTTTTAGTGGGGGTCGGCCATTTAGGGGCGGCGCTTTTGGGATTTGACGGATTTAAAAACCACGGGCTTGAAATTGTATCCGCGTTTGACACGCACCCGGAAAAAGTGGCCAGCACCGTGCACGGCGTGCCCGTATATCACACGGCGCAGCTGGCGACGATGATTGAAAAGCAGAATCTGAAAATTGCGGTGCTGACGCTTCCCGCAGCCGCCGCGCAGGGCGTGACGGATACATTAGTCTCCGCGGGAATAAAAGCGATATGGAATTTTGCGCCCGTCAATTTGGAAGTGCCGGACGGAGTGATTGTACAGAAAGAGGATATATCGTCGGGGTTGGCGGAGTTATGCGCCAAGCTGAAAAGTAAATAAGATAACAACTGTTGGTAACTTGCGATTTGCGTAAGCGGAGCAGAAAGTATTTTTCTGCTCCGCTTTACTTTTAAGGGCCAACAATTTGCCAAATTCTGTTATCTTGTGCGTCCCTCGGCCTTGACGTGGCTACAGCCACGCCTATGCGGCCGACTAGCCCGCACAATCTAAAGCGAATTTAGCAAATCAGGCAATCTCTGCAATGTTATTCTAATCTGCACGGCGTTTGTTTTTGCCGTCATTCCGGGCGTGGTCCCAGAATCCAGTCTGTTTATTTGGATTTCCTTGGGTCTTGACCCGTTTTTTTTTTTTGATACGATAGGGTTATTCTGAGGGGCTTTTGTGAGGGAGTTCACGATTAGGGTTTATTTCGTCAAAATCGGCGGTTTCTGAGCAGAAGCGGATTTTAAAAATGGAGGAAACTAAAATGAAAGGTTTTACGTTTTGTCGTCACCCTGAACTTGTTTCAGGGTCCAGTAAAAAAGGGTTCACATTAATTGAATTGTTGGTTGTTGTATTAATTATCGGCATTTTATCATCGGTAGCGTTACCGCAGTACCAAAAAGCGGTGCTGAAAAGCCGTACGGCGGAGGTATGGGCGAATTTGAAAGCACTCAATATGGCCGCCAATGCATATTGTTTGGAAAATCCGAGCGGTTCGGGGGCATATGAGAGCGATGCTGCTTTTAGGGAAGCGCTAGCGGTTACAGTAAACAATTCTAAATATTGGCATTATTGGGGATCTGTTGATTGCGCGGCATCTACTCCCATCGCTTTTGGCGCTTATAGCTTTAATGCAAGCTCCAACTCCCTTTTATTGTGGCTTAATGCCAAAACCGGCCGTCGTTCGTGTAGCGGCGCAGGCGGAGGGGCAAATGATTGCGCCAAGATAGGGTTTACTAAAACGTCATCAGACTCCAGTATTTGCACTTGCGGATCCACTTGCGGCGCATCATCCTGTTACTACGCTGACTAATTAGTTGTAGGTTGCGCCAAAAAGGCCCTCTCTTATTTTAAGAGAGGGCCTTTGTAACGGCTAAAACTTATTTTCCGTTGACGGCGGCGGTTCCGCCCGTTAAGTCTTTAACGGCGGCGACGGCGCCCAACACGTTGCTGGCTTCGTAGGGCATATAGATGACTTTGTTGTCTTTGCCTTCCGTCATTTTGCTTAACGCTTCAATGTATTTGAGCGAAATCATATAGCTGGCCGGATTGGACGACTGTGCCACCGTCCCCGCCACGATCTTAACGGATTCCGCTTCGGCGTTGGCCACTTTGATTTTGGCTTCCGCCACACCTTCCGCCTGCAAAATGGCGGCCTGTTTCATACCTTCGGCTTTTTTGATTTCGGATTCGCGCACGGCTTCCGCTTTCAAAATTTGGGCCGTTTTGGTACCTTCGGCTTCCGTTACCATTGCGCGGCGGTCGCGTTCAGCCTTCATCTGTTTTTCCATCGCCTCGCGGATAGCGGCGGGGGGAATGATGTCCTGCAGTTCCACGCGGTTGACTTTTACGCCCCATTTGTTGGAAGCGTCGTCCAAAATCACCTGTAATTTCCCGTTGATGATTTCGCGCGAGGTAAGCGTCTGGTCTAAATCCATTTCGCCGATGATGTTTCTGAGCGTGGTCTGCGTCAGTTTTTCAATGGCGGTCGGCAAAGATTCCACCTGATAGGCCGCTTTTAACGGGTCCGTGATTTGAAAATACAAAAGCGCGTTGATTTCAATGCCCACGTTATCTTTGGTAATTACGCTTTGACGCGGGAAATCATACACCGTTTCGCGCATATCAATCGTGTCGCGCATTTCCATAAACGGCACGGAACGCGTGCGGCCGGAGCCGTCCACATATTCGCGGCTGTTGCGCCATTCCATCAAGTGCGGTTTATCCATAATCGGGATAATCCAGTTGATACCCGGGTTTAATACTTCCAAGTATTTGCCGAAGCGTTCAATAATCATTACCTGCGCCTGTTTGACGACGATAATCCCCTTGGCGATAATGACGATAATGAAAAATACGAGCACGGCCAGAAAGACCATTCCTATTTGTCCCAATCCTTCCATAGTTTCTTCTCCTTTTATAATTTACGCGCCTTGGCGCGGTTTGCAAATCAGTTTTTGGCGCGCACCGTAAGCGTTACGCCGTCCAGTTTTTCCACTACGCACACGGTACCCGCGGCAAGCGGTTCTTTGGCGGCGGCTTTCCAGCTTTCTCCGTTTACTTTTACGCGGCCGGTATTCTGCACCGGATCAATAGGCGTTTCTACCACGCCTTCCTGCCCAATGACGGCTTCCGCCGGAGTTTTGACAGGGTCGGATTTACCGTATAAGTGTTTCAGCGCAAACGGACGGATTCCCGCCCAGCATACGGCAGCCGCCAACGCAAACGCGCCCACCTGCGGCCAAATGCCCCAGCCAAGCCACGACGCGGCGGCCGCGCCCAACGCGCCGATCCCCAAACACGCCAGCGAAAATTCCATCGTAAACATCTCGCCCACGAAACACGCCACGGCGAGGATTAGATAGACATAATAATTCATGTTGACTCCCATTTAATTTTTAATAATTTCCAAATATTCCCGCAGATACTTTAAACGCCGTTCGTCACGCAGTTTGTTGAGGACGTAAATCATATTGGCGATGAAACGCCGCACGATTAAGCGCGAGGAAAGCGGCAATAAAAATTCGTCGTTCCATTCGATTTGTCGGGCGCGGATATAGGCGCGGCAGTCCTCTTGCGAAAGGAGTTTTCCGTCGTCCAGCGGGTCAATAAACCAAGACTCCCGTCCGGCAGGCCCGCGCAAATGCACCAAAATCCGTCCGGCCAAATCAACAAGGCTTACGTCCAAGCCGTAGCGTTGGCCGATGGTTACGTACAGGCACGCGGCGCACAGGCTGGAGCCGCGTTTTTTGCGCAGAAAACGCGCGAAAGAAATATCTTTAATGTCCAAATTGGCCGGCAGGGTTTGAAAACCTTTTACGTAAAAAAAATAATGGCTTAAAATACCGGCGATTTCCGTATGATTTTTAGCATTTAAAAGCGCGTTGCGCAGTTCGCGCGCCATATTGTCTAGCGGGGCGGAAATCTCTTTACGGGGCAGGGCGGGGCTGGTAAATTTGGACAGGAGAGCAAGGCCTTCTTCCAAGTCCGGACTGATTTTAGCGGCAAAGCGCGCCAAGGCGGCGGCTAAATCTTCCCAACAGATTTCTTCCAGCGTGTGCACGATGGGAAGCGGCGCGGCGGTTTTAAATTCTTCCAAAATGGCGCTCTGCACGCGGACAGGATCGGCCTTGATGGCGGCGGCAAGTTCGCGCTTGAGTACCGGACCGTACGCATCCGACTCGGTTTGTAATAATTTGATAAGCGCTTTTACGCGGTCGTTGCCCTGTGTTTCCATATAGTAAGATTAGCATATTAGCGGGGGAATTTCCACCGTTTTTTTACGACGGGAAATGCAATATATTTTCCGGCCGTGTTTGCGGGGGAAAAATTGGGGGCGGAGAAGGGGTAAGCGGCGGCTGCCTGTTGTTTGCCGCGTTGCCGGAAGGGGCTTGACCCGTTTTTTTTTTTTGATAACATAAGGTCATCCCGTAAGGTTGTTATACGGGATCTGTAGTTATAAACGGCAGATTCCGTGTTACACCCTCACGGAATGACGGCTTATAAGGAGATATTGTTTTATGTATCAAAAAGGCTTTACCTTGCGCCCGTCAGCGCGGAACATAATTCTCTACCCGCGGACGTGTCGGCTCGGCACGTTACCGGCCCGCCGTCAAACGAATAATACAAGGAATACAAAATATCCATCCCTTTTGAACGCGCCTGCGCGGTTACGCCGCCTGCATTCAATACCAATTCGTACCCTTTGCAGCTTAACTTCTGCGGATTGATTTTTTTACAGCCGTTGTATTCGCCTTGCCATTCGCGCGGGTCCGCCCCTAAACGGGAAGCGTCTTTTTGCTGTTCCCGTGCAGCTTGTTCCAATCCGGTCAGTACGCGTGAAAGATGAATATGGCGTTCCGTGCGTTGGTATTGCGGCAGCGCCACAAGCCCCACAAGCATTGTTACAAATATCAGCGACAAAAGAACGGACACAACTGTAATTAACGTCAGCGAAGATTCGTCCGTTTCCTCTTCAGCGTATGGGTCAAATTCATCGCTTTTGACGATGACCGCGCTGTGGCTGACGCGGTCGTGCAGGGTGCGTTTCTTTTTATCAAATGCGGCAATAAAAAAGCCGAAATAAAACGTAAGGTTGGTAATCAGTTTGGATAGCATACGCTCCGTAGCTTGCCAAAACGTCAGCTTTCGTCCGCGGCGGTCCACCACTTTGATGTTCATAATGATTTTGCCCACGCTGGCTTGAATCGGCGAGCTTTCCAAAAGCGCATAATACAGCCAAATGATAACCAACAGCACAAGCGGCACGGTGGCCCCGCTTAACATTTGGGATAAAATCCAGTATATGACGGCGAAAACCGCCGCGTCAATTAAAAACGCAACAAAACGCTTCCATACGCTTGCGTACATAATATACCCCCGTTTATCGTTATATTTATAGTATACGCGCGGGGAAAAAATCGGCAAGGGCAAAAATAGAGTAGATTCGGTTCAGCGGCAGAGGGGGGCGGTTTGGGCGCGGGCGGCTTTTAAGAGGTCGTCCGGATTAATTTTAATTTGCAGGCCGCGTATGCCCGCGCTGATATAAATATAGTCCCATAAAATACAGTCTTCGTGGATAAAGGTGGGAAAGTGTTTTTTCATCCCGAGCGGGGAACACCCGCCGCGAATATATCCCGTCAGCGCAAAGAGTTCTTTCACGTGCACCATTTCGCACGATTTGTTGCCGCTGGCGCGTGCGGCGGCTTTTAAATCCAGTTCCGCGCCGCCGGAAATTACGCAGACAAACGGCCCCGTTTTATCCCCGCGCAAGACGAGGGTTTTATATACTTGGTCTATATTTTCGCCCAGTTCGGCCGCCACGTGCGCGGCGCTTAAATCTTCCTCGTTTACTTTGTACGGGATGAGTTCGTACGGGATGTTGAGTTCGTCCAGTTGGCGTGCGGCGTTTGTTTTGTGGATTTTTTCCTTCATATTTAGATTATAGAATTTTTGCGGGAGACGCAGGGCCTTGATCCGTTTTTTTTTTTTGATAAACTGGGGATAAATCCATGTTTGGCGGCGTTTTCCCCTTGTTACGTCATTCCGTAAGGTTTTAGTACGGAATCTGCCGTTACGAAACAACAGATTCCCGATAGAAACATTCGGGAGTGACGTAAGTATAGTAAGCCGCCAAACCGTATAAGGAGGATATATTCCATGTATAAAAAACAAGGGTTTACGCTAATTGAATTGTTGGTTGTCGTATTAATTATCGGCATTTTGTCTTCGGTGGCTGTGCCGCAGTACACCAAAGCCGTGGAAAAGAGTCGCGTGGCGGAGGCGTTACCAATGTTGAAAACGCTGCGGGAGCAACAGGCTTTGTGTTTTTTATCCCACGGTGAAGTACCCGAGTGTATGCAGGGGAATGAAGATGGAGATAATTTGTTTTCGATGGCAGATATCACTTTGCACGGGGAAACGGATCCGGATTGTGGCGATCCGGTTTGCGGTCCTGCCAGCAAAAATTTTGTCTATGCTTTGGACGGGCAATATATTTATGCCAATCGTCGCGGAGATAAATACTTTTTAGAAACGACGGCCCTGTCTGGTTCGGATTGTTTTAACAAGATTTGTTGTTCTAATATAGATGATTCTACAAATTGGTGCAAAATCATCGGTTTTACCAAACAAGAAGGTTATTTGTATCTACAGCCTTAGTTTTTATTTTTTGGCGGGCTTTTTAGCGTTTGTTTTTTTAACTCTCGTTCCGGTTAGTTTCGGTTTTTCTTCCTGCCGTTCCGCCAGTGTAATGCCTTGCGCTTTCATAAACGCGTCCATTTCGTCTAGTTCCTTTTTAAGGTACTTGCCCGTATACGATCCGGCGCACGCGGCCACCTCGCGCGGTGTTCCTTCGCAAACAATTTGCCCGCCTTTGTCGCCCCCTTCGGGGCCGAGGTCAATCAGCCAGTCGGCTGTTTTAATAACGTCCAAATTATGCTCAATAATCAGCACCGTATTGCCTTTGTCCGCGAGGCCATGAAGCACCTGCAAGAGCTTATCAATATCGGCAAAATGGAGCCCCGTGGTGGGTTCGTCCAAAATATACAGCGTTTTGCCCGTGCCTTTGCGGGAAAGTTCGTCCGCCAGTTTGACGCGCTGCGCTTCGCCGCCCGAAAGCGTGGTGGCGGATTGGCCCAGTTTAATGTACCCGAGGCCCACGTCGTTAAGCGTTTTTAAATAGCGTTTGATTTTGGGAATCGCGTCAAAAAATTCCAGTGCCTGCGATACGCTCATATCCAACACTTCGGCGATGTTTTTGCCTTTGAATTTTACCTGTAACGTGTCCTCGTTAAAGCGGTTGCCGTGGCATTCTTCGCATTTGACGTAAATGTCGGGCAGAAACTGCATCTGTATTTTCAAAATCCCGTCGCCCTGGCATTTCTCGCACCGTCCGCCTTTGACGTTGAACGAAAACCGCCCGGGTTTGTAACCGCGCCGCTTGGCTTCGGGCATTTCGGCGAACAAATCGCGGATGTGCGAAAATACGCCCGTATACGTGGCCGGGTTGCTGCGCGGCGTTTTGCCGATGGGGCTTTGGTCGACGATAATCACTTTGTCGATATTGTCGAGGCCGGTGATGATTTTGTGTTCGCCCGGCGCGTCTTTGGCGTTGTAAAATTTGCGCGCCAACGCGCGGTACAAAATTTGGTGGATAAGCGTACTTTTGCCCGAACCGGACACGCCCGTTACGCACACAAATTTACCGAGCGGAATTTTAACGTTGATGTTTTTTAAATTAAATTGTTTGGCTCCTTGGATTTCCAAGAACTTGCCGTTGCCTTTGCGCGGGGCCGCGGGGGGGAGAATCATCTTCCGTCCGTTTAGGTACGAGGCGGTCAGCGACTTTTTGTCTTTCAAAAAGTCCGCCGTGTTTTCCGCCGCCACAATATTGCCCCCGTGTTCGCCCGCTGCGGGGCCGAGCTCCACCACGTAGTCGGCCGCCAAAATGGTGTCTTTGTCGTGCTCGACGATGATCAGCGTGTTGTCCAAATCCCGCAGATTTTTGAGCGTTTCAATCAGGCGGTCGTTGTCGCGCGAGTGAAGGCCGATGGTCGGCTCGTCCAGCACATACAGCACGCCCGTTAAGCCGGATCCGATTTGCGTGGCCAGGTGGATACGCTGGGCTTCGCCGCCGGACAAGGTTTGACTCATGCGGTTAAGCGTCAGGTACGAAAGGCCCACGCTGTTTAAAAAGCCGAGGCGCGCGTTGATTTCTTTTAGCACGTCTTTGGCAATGATTTTTTCGCGCTCGGTCAGTTGTAAATTTTTAAAAAATTCCACCGCCGCCGATACTTGTAAGGCCGTAATTTCGTTAATATTTTTTCCGTTTACGAGTACCGCCAAAGCTTCGGGTTTTAAGCGCGCGCCGCGGCAGACGGGGCAGGTAACCTCGTGCATAAAGCGGTTGTAGACTTCCTCTTTTACAAAATCGCTTTCGCTTTCGGAGTGGCGTCTTTGCAAATTGGTAATTACGCCTTCAAACTCCTGTTCTCCGCCGGAAATGAGCGAGGTATAACTCGCACCGCCCGTGCCGTAAAGCAGTAAATCGCGCTGCGTTTTGGGCAGTTCCCGCCACGGCGTGTTCATATTGATTTTGTTGCGGCGGCAGACTTGGCGCAGAATATCATAATAGTATTCGCTCCACGAGTTTTTCCAGCGGTGGGTTCTTGTGGTAACCGGATTATCCCACGCGGCGATAGCGCCCTCGTTAATGGAAATGGTCGGATTCGGCACGACGAGGTTCTCCGCCACTTCGATTTTAACGCCTAACCCGTTACATTCGGGGCACGCGCCGTAAGGCGAGTTGAACGAAAATAACCGCGGTTCCAGTTCGCTGAACCCAATCCCGCAATGCGCGCAGGCGTTGCTTTCGCTGTACGTAAAATCCACAGGGTTTTTATCAACCGTTTCCAAAATATGCACCAAGCCCTGCGCGTATTTTAACGCGGCTTCCAAACTTTCCACCAAGCGTTCTCGGTCAAATTCGTCCACGTAAATTTCGTCCGCTACAAGTTCAATGGTGTGCTTTTTGTAGCGTTCCAAAGTGGGGGTATGGTCTAAAGAGATAATTTCGCCGTTTACGCGCGCTTTAACGTATCCCTCTTTTTTAAACCTGGCGAAAAGTTCTTCGTACGTGCCCGCGCGGCCCCGTACGACGGGAGCCAAAATATAGAGCGTTTTGTCCGCAAATTTTTTCAAAATGTCCTGCGCGATGCCCTGCACGCTCCAAGCTTCCACTTCGCGTCCGCATTGGGGGCAGTGACGGCGGCCGATACGCGCAAACAACAATCGCAGGTAGTCGTAAATTTCCGTAACAGTGGCCACCGTGGAGCGCGGATTTTTTGAGGGGTTACGCTGTTCAATGGATATAGCGGGGGATAACCCTTCAATGTGCTCTACGTCCGGCTTTTCCATTAAATCCAAAAACTGGCGCGCATAGGCGGACATGCTTTCCACATACCGGCGCTGGCCTTCGGCGTAAATAGTGTCGAACGCCAGCGAACTTTTGCCGGAGCCGGACAGCCCCGTTACTACGACCATTTTGCCTTTGGGCAGTTCTACAGTAATGTTTTTTAAATTGTGGCCCTTGGCCCCGATGACTTTAATGCTCTTCATAAATTTAACCTTTCAAGGGAAACAAACACCCACGCGGGTATGGCTGGGGGCGCGGGTGTTTTTTATACAAATAAATTATATAATTTATTTAACTTATTTTCTCGGAGTATGCGCGTGAAAAAGCCGCTTAAATTTTTATGCTATTCGCTGGGCGTGGCGCTGTCTATAGGCTTAATCGCCTTTATGGTGTATCAGGCTAAGGACAGTTTTGTAAAAATCTGGCAAAGCGTACAGACGGGGTTCTTATTCCTTTCCATTCTGTCTTCCGTATTGATTTACGTGGCAATGGGGCTGAGCCTGTATGAAGTGCTGCGCGTAATGGGGCGCAAAATCAGCAAGAGCGCGGCTATCGGTATTGCCCTTGTTTCAACGACGGTAAATTATGTGGTATCCTCGTTCGGCGCAAGCGGGTTTGCCTTGCGCGCGCATTTGCTGAATCGCCGCCGCGTGCCGTTCGGCACGTGCGTAACGGCCAGTATCGTGATTACCGTGCTGCTGTATTTCGTGCTGGCGGTGATCATTTTGCAAGGATCCGTGTTGATGCTTTTTAATTCGTCAGCCACAACGGCGCAGCTTTTGAAAAATTTTTCGCTTATTTTGGTGATGTGCGCCGTGTGCGTGGTGGTAACCGCGTTTTTATTTAACGACGAATGGCGTTCCAAATGGCTGCGCAAAACGTTCCGTTTGATGAATAAAGTGCTGTATCACATGTTCCGCGCGTTAATCCCCAAAGGAAAATACGACGATTTTATGGACCAGCTGGACGAGGGAATTGATTTGATCCATAAAAAGAAAAACAAAATGACGGGCGCGATTGTATACGTCTGCGCCGACTGGCTGTTTACCATTATGGTATTGTACTTTGCGTTCCGCGCCGTGGGCGTGCATATTTCTGCAGGGGTATTGGTGGCCGGTTTTGCCGTCGGTATGGTAACGACGCTTATCCCGCTGCTGCCCGGGGGGCTCGGCGCGATGGAACTGGCGATGACAGCCGTCTTTTCCCAAATGGGCATTGACTGGGATGCCGCCTTAATGGCTACGCTCATTTACCGCGTGGTGTATTATATTCTGCCCGGAATCGTAAGCATTTTTATTTATTGGGGTTTGCAGCTTTCGTCCTCTCCCGTGAAACCAAAACACCCGAAAGGAGCCTTGTATGAAAGAAAGAATTAACGAACTGGTGCCTAAAACCAGCCCGTCCTGTTTTATCCATAAAACGGCCGTTATCATCGGCGACGTGGCGATTGGGGACAATGTGTCCGTCTGGCCCTGTGCCGTGCTGCGCGGAGACATTGCGTCCATTTCCGTGGGGGAAAACTCCAACATTCAGGAAAACGCATGCGTGCACGTCAATTACGGCTGCCCAGCCGTTATCGGCAAGGGCGTGAGCGTCGGGCACGGGGCGGTGGTGCACGGCAGCAAAATCGGCGACAACTGCTTAATCGGCATGAACGCCGTGGTAATGGAAAGCGAAATCGGCCCCAACTGCATTATCGGCGCGGGCGCGGTTGTTCCGGCGGGGAAAAATATCCCTGCGGGGTCGCTGGTGATGGGTGTTCCTGCCAAAGTGGTGCGCCGGCTGGAAGAGGACGAGGTAAACGGCATTATCAAAAATGCGCGCGAATACGCGGCCGCCGTACGGCTGTACAAAGACCATTGCGAAGAAATTTAATATGAAAAAAGTAGTGCTGATTGAAGATTCAAAAGTGCTCGGCCAGGCGCTTTCCGGCGCATTAAAAGTGGAAGGCGTGGAAGTTTTTTGGGCGGAAAACGGCGTGGCGGGCGTGAGCCTTGCCAAACAGGTGAAGCCGGACCTTATTCTGCTTGATTTAATGCTTCCCAAATTAAGCGGGTTTGAAGTCTGCAAATTGTTAAAAACCGACAACGGCACGTGGCGGATTCCCATTGTAATTATGTCCACGCTGTCGGACCCGCAGTCGCGCGACCGCGCCATGGAAGCCGGCGCCGACTATTTTATTCCCAAACCGTACGATTTGGCCTCTACAATGGCCGAAATTAAAAAACATTTAAAATTATAGGAGAGTCTATGCCCGCAGCTGCCAAAAAAACAACGAAAAAAACCGCCGCCAAACCGGATTTGGCGGAAATTGAAGCGTTGTTGGAAGAGAATAAACCTTCGGACGCTTTGCAAAAATTATCCGCCGCGCGCACAAAAGACGCTTCCGGTTGGTTTTTAACGGGCGAAGCGCAGCGTCAGCTCGGTTCGTTTGAGGATGCGCTCAAAAGTTATGCCAAGGCGCTCGGCGTTGCGGACGAAGCCGAAACGCGTATGGACATTCTGCTGGCGATGGCCGCCTGCTACCGCACCTTGGGGCATTCTTCCGCCGCGTACGAACTGGCCGAGGACGCGTTAAAAATGGCGCAGGAATTGGAATACGACGAATTTACCGTGCGTGCAATGCAGGAAATGGGGATGGCCCTGCGCGCGTGGGGACGCTTGGAAGAAGCCCTTGATTTATTGGACGCCGTTTTGTCTGCCTACACCCAACAGAAAGATTACGCCGGTATGAGCTTTATTTGCTGGGCCAAGGGCGGAATTTTTCGCCTTCAAGGTCATTTTGAAGAAGGTATCGCCCAGTTTAAAAAAGCCATTACGCTTGCCAAAAAAGCGGGCGATGATATCAGCGTAGCCTACGGGCATTGCGGGCTGGCCGGTATCAGCCGCATTTGCGGGAAAATCGACGATTGCGTGAAAAATTACCAACTGGCGGAGAAAATCTTCCGCAAAAGCGAAGATTTGTTCGGCAAAGCCTATACCAACTGCGGTATGGCCAACGGCTTGCGCCAGCAGGGCAAGTATGACGTGGCGCTGCGGCATTATAACGTAGCCGACAAATTGTATTCCGCCATTAACGATACGGTGGACCTCGGGTTTGTAAAATGGGGCCGCGCCGATATTTTAAAACGCAAAAATAAAATGGCCGCCGCGCTGAAAGATTTGGAAGAAGCCAAAACGCTGTTTGACAATTCCGACGAAATGCGCGGGCAGATTTTAACCAAATTGTCCTTGGCGCAGGTGCTGTACGCGATGGGACGCACGGAAGAGGCCGAGGAACTTTACGACGCAGGCGTCAAACAGGCGCGCGCCGAAGGCTTGCACACGTATTTGGAAAGCTACACTTGATAAAAACGGTACAGTTTAACATACGCAAAACGGATAAGCGGTTTGGCTTATCCGTTTTGTATATTATGAGACGCTCCAACGGCCTTTCAGTTCAATTTTTTGCAGGTCTTGACCCGTTTTTTTTTTTTGATAAATTGGGATTATGACTTCTTTTATAAGGGGGGATATATCCTATGTATCAAAAACGCGGATTTACGCTTATTGAGTTGTTAGTTGTCGTATTAATTATCGGCATATTATCATCGGTAGCGTTGCCGCAATACCAAAAAGCGGTGGAAAAATCGCGTGCTGTACAAGCGGTAGTGTTAGTTAAAAGTATTCGCGATGCGGCAGAAGTATATTATATGGCGAACGGTACATATCCGTCCTCAATTGATGATTTGGATATAGAACGTCCCGCTATGGTAAAAGGTTTTGCGTGGGATGGTAGTTGGGAATGGAAAGAGGGGCGTTTTTCGTTACAACATACCTCCCCTTATTATTTGATTATTGCCAGCGGTGCAGAACGAACTTCTATATCAATGGAGTTTCTAAAGGGAAAAATTTACTGTTGGAGCGACGATGCAGACGGAATCCAAATGTGCAAAAGCATCGGTATGCGGAAAGTGGAGGGAATAGCTTACAGAGGGGAATTTTGGGAATTATAACAAACTGAAAATCAAAAACACCCCGGATATTACCCGAGGTGTTTTTTGTGTATAAAAATCCCCCGGCAGAACCGAGGGGTAATGTGTAAAAGCACTGTAAAGCGTTGCCAAACCGTAAACGCGTTAGTCGTTGTGTTTTTCGGTTGAGTGCTGGCAGTTTACGCAATAACGCGCAAAAGGAAGCGCTTTAATGCGTTTTTTGGGAATCGGCTGGCGGCAGTATTCGCACGTGCCGTAAATCCCTTTGTCAATTTTGCGCAAAGCCGCTTCGATTTGTTCAATCGTATTATGGGCATTGCCGGAAAGTTCAAACAAAATTTCTTTATCCAAGCTGCGGGAAGCATCGTCAATAGGATCGCCCACTTCGGCTTCGGGCATATCTAAATTTTTTTTATCTTTAAGCCGCGCGGCGGCTTCTTCTTTTTGGGCGAGCAGGTGCTGCTTAATTTCTTTTAGTTCGGCAGCGGTAAGCGTTTCTTTGTTAGCTTGTTTCATAACCATATCACAATCCTCTGAATCGGTAAAATCGGCGCGCTGGTGCAATATACTCCGGACGCTGTTTGATAGTTTAGCAAAGTACGCTTGTTTTTTCAACCCCCGCGCGCCAACGGACAAACGGCTCTCTAATTGTTATAATGGAAGAAGCCCCTTGTTAGGAGAAAATTTACTTTATGAAAAATATACTTACCCGTCCGATAGGAGAATTGATAACCGGACATCCGCTGATTGTAAATTATAAAAAAATGTGGCCGTTTATCAAACCTTACTGGTTCCGCGCTATGCTGGGTATTTTGCTGGCGTTGCCGGTGGGTGCGCTGGATTCGGTCATCGCGCTTTTTATGAAGTCGTTTACCGATGACGTTTTAGTTGCCAAAGACGCGCTGCTGGCCACATATATTCCGGTTTTGATTGTCGGGTTTGTGTTGGTGCAGAGCACTTTAACATACGTGGTAAAGTATTTAAATACGTGGGTGGGCAGCAAAATTACGCTTTCCGTACGTAAAAAACTGTTTAAAAAATTGCTGACGATGCACAGCGGGTATTTTGATACGACCGACTCCGGCTATGTGCTTATGCGTTATAACAACGACGCCGATACCGCCTGCAACGGCCTGATTAAAAACCTGCGTATGATTGTTACGCGCGTTTTTTCTTCTATTACGCTCATCGGGGTGCTGTTGTATAACTCCTGGCAGCTTACGTTTATCGCCGTTGGTGCATTTGCGGTAGCCGGCGGATTGATTTTTGTCGTGCGCCGCAAACTGGAAGAGTTGGTCCGTAATACGATTGTAGTCGGTTCTGTGGCTATGCGCGCTTATAATGAAACGTTCAACGGTAACCGTACCGTCGCCGCTTATAACCTGCAGGAAGACCAATACCGCCGCTTTGAACGCTTGATGGACCGCGTGTTTGATTTAAATATGGGTATGGTAAAGCGTACGGGATGGCTGTCCCCTGTAATGCACTTTATCGTATCGCTCGGCTTGGCCCTTGTGTTCTGGCAGAGCAGCTCTATGATTGTGAAAGGTACCATTACCAGCGGTAACTTTACGTCGTTTGTAGCCGCGTTGCTGATGTTGTATACACCCGTTAAAAGTATGGGGGATAATTACGTCGATATCAAGCAGGCGTTTTTATCTATTGACCGTATTTTTGAGATTTTCTCCCTTAAAACCGAGATTGAAGATAAAAAAGACTCTCGTACCCTTGACGGCGTTAGAAAAGAGATTCGTTTTGAAAAAGTATGGTTCGCCTATAAGCCGGATACTTACGTGCTGAAAGATTTGAATCTGACCGTTCCCGTGGGAAGCACGGTGGCGTTGGTGGGCAATTCGGGCGGCGGAAAATCCACCGTTGTCAGCTTACTGCCGCGCTTTTACGACGTGACCAAAGGCCGCGTTTTAATCGACGGAGAAAATGTGAAAGATTTTACGTTGAAATCGCTGCGCGACCATATCGCTGTCGTGTTTCAGGATAACTTTTTGTTTTCCGGCACGCTGCGCGACAACATCTTAATCGGCCGCCCGGGGGCGACGGAAGAAGATTTAAAGGAAGCCATCAAAAACGCCCATTTGCAGGATTTTATCGCTTCGCTGAAAAAAGGGTTGGATACGGAAATCGGCGAACGCGGCATTACACTTTCCGGCGGCCAGCGCCAGCGCGTGGCGATTGCACGCGCGTTTGTGCGTAACGCCGACGTCGTCATTTTGGACGAAGCGACGAGCGCGTTGGACAACAAGTCCGAAGCCGTGGTGCAGAAGGCGCTAGAAAACTTGATGAAAAACCGTACCGTGTTTGTCATCGCCCACCGCCTGTCTACCGTGGTAAACGCCGACAAAATTGTGGTGCTTAACGAAGGCCGTGTGGTGGAAGAAGGCAAGCACGAAGACTTGTTAAAGATTGAAAACGGTGCCTATGCGGCGTTGTACAACGCGCAATTCAAAAAGAGAAAATAACCGGTATTTGCTGTGTATAGGGTTATCCGGCAGAGGGTAAGTTTTGCTTATCCTCTGCTTTTTGTTGTATTGAAAAGGGCAGAAGTCTGTCAGAAAAGACAAAAAGGAGTCCTCCGCGTTTGTTTAACGCGGAGGACTATCTAGTCGACTCTTCCATTCTATACGCTCGCTTTCCCCTAAAGGGCACTTGCAGTTTAAGAATTTTGCCGTGCCGCACGCAACCTGAGACCGATTGCTACAGCCCACGTCCCGGGAAGCTCCCTCTCGTCCTCAAACGAAGGGCCCAAAGCTTGTGAACCGCACCTGCAATCCGGCGAACTTGCTGCGCCGCATCTAAACAAAGAACTCTCATTTTCTGCCGCCCTCCGCATTTTGCGCCGCGTTCTTCACGTGTGCGCACCACACGGAGCGGAACAGTTTCTTCCGGCGCACCGCCTGACATCTTGTGGAAAGACTGATACGCACGGGGATGTTTTCTGCCCGTTTACCCCAACGGGGATACTAATAGTATAGTGGTTTTTAGGCTAAAATCAAGGGGGCTTTAAAAAACATCCGTTATTTTTAGTACCGCCGTTGCCAGCGGGATAATTTCGGCAAGGGCAATACGGGATTCCTGCGTTCCGTCTATTGCAGAAAGACAGGCCGTCTCTCCGAGTATTTGCACGCGTGTTAGCTGTATTTTTCCTAGCGCGCGTACGAGCATAATCTTTCCGTTTTCCAGCTCTTGTGCCGGCCGGAGAAGGAGCAGATTATTTTCTCTGTTCGGGCTGGCGTTATCCGTATTTGCAAGCAGCCATTTTCCGCCTTGGGCAGCACGGCGGGGGAATGTCCACCATTCGGCCACCTCGCTTTCTTCGTATAATGGGAAAGCGGCGGTAACGCCGGTTAACAGGGGTATAGAAACGCTGTTGCCTTTTTGGATAAAATTGTCAGCGCTGTAAGCGTTTGATTCGTCTAACGCGTCGTGCAATGCGGCCTGCGTGCGGCGGTTTTGCATATCCGGATAGGTGGTTAAGGGCGGGAATAGCTGTGTAACGTCGTACGCATCCATATCGAACAACCGGGCCATTTTAGCCAAAAAACCTTTGGACGGGCGGCGTTTTCCCGTACTCCACAATGCTACGGTGGCTGTGGAGACTTGCAGTATTTTTGCTAGCTTTGCCTGCGCTCCGCGCAAAACACCGCCGTTCCATTTTTCTAATTGTTTTTCAAATTTATTCATCGTTGGTACCTCCAAAAATAAACTAGCGGGATGCCTGATTAAAAAAATGCTTGACAAACACTAACAATACTTACTATACTAGCTTTATGGAAAGCGTAAAGATCCGCTTTTCATCTTACCGGCGTACAAGGGTATTTTCCAACAAACTGATGGAACACCAAATATGGAGTGGTTTAGCTTTCTAAACCTGCGTCGTGCCAGCGGCGTTTTGGCTCCGTTACGCCTGAAACTGCATAATTCTGCCCGGAACTATGTAGTTTATTGTAGCAAATAAAAAGCCGTTTGGGTTAGCAAAGTTAACGGATTGGCGGTCTTCCCCAGGTAAAAAGGGCTTTTGGACGCGCAAGCGTACTTTGCTCCCAACGGCTTCTATAGCATGAATATGAGGATAATAATGGATGGGTTGCTTGGTCTGTTGGGAATCGGATGTTTATGCGAATTTATCCGTTTGTCCAAGCCGTAAAGCAACAGGATTTTCCTTCCGGAAAGAGAAATAATCTATAATATATAAATGAAATCCGGATTTTCCATTAACATTTACGGCCTGATTTTTGCCATTATGTTGGTTATGGCCGCTTTGACGTATATTCTCCCCGCCGGCCAGTATGATACCGTTGAAAAAGACGGACGGACATACACGGTGGCGGGTTCCTATCACCACGTATCGGCCAACCCGCAGGGAATCGGTTCCGTGCTGACCGCTCCCGCCAAGGGCTTTCGCGACTGCGCGGATATCATCGTGTTTATTTTTATAACGGGTGCGGTGTTTACTATTTTGGAACGCACCGGTACGGTAAACGCCGTGATTTTGGGAACCAGCTATTTGTTTTCCCGAAAAGAAACGCTGAAGAAATTTTTTATTCCCGTTTCTATGCTGCTTTTTTCGCTGGGCGGTGCGGTATTCGGAATGGAAGAAGAAACTTTAATTTTTATTCCGCTTTTTATTCCGTTGGCGCTGTCGCTCGGTTATGATACCGCCGTCGGCGTAAGTATTCCGTTTTTAGGCGCGTGGGTGGGATTCGGTTCGGCGTTTATGAATCCGTTTACGGTGGGCATTTCGCAGGGAATTGCCCAGCTCCCTCTTTATTCCGGTTTGGGGTACCGTTTGCTGGTATGGGCCGTATGTACGGCGGTGGTAATTGTATTTGTAGCACTCTACGGAGAAAAGGTCCGTAAAAACCCCCAAAAAAGCGTTACGTATGAAGCGGATTTGGAACGCCGTAAACATTTGCATTTGAACGTTCTTCAAAAGCCGGAATTTAAAAAATCGCATATTTGGATTTCCCTTATTTTTGCGTTGGGAATGGGTATTTTGGTATACGGCGTGGCCGTGTTTCACTGGTATATCGTGGAGATTTCCGGTCTGTTTTTGGGCGTGGGACTCGTTTGCGCTATGATCGGCCGGCTGAGTTTGAACGAAACGACGGACGCGGTGGTGGACGGCGCGCGCAGTATGGTAAGCGTATCGGTTATGCTGGCGCTTGCCCGTGCGATTGTGGTCATCGCTTCCGACGGCCGTATTCTGGACACCGTGCTGAACGTTATTGCGGGCGGCATCGGGCAGCTTCATCCGCTGCTAGCCGTGGAGGGAATGTTTTGGGCGCACTCGTTTATTAACTTTTTTGTGGCGTCAGGTTCCGGCCAAGCCGTGCTGACAATGCCCGTGATGATTCCGCTGTCGGACTTAATCGGCGTCAGCCCGCAGCTTTCCATTTTGGCGTACCAATTCGGCGAAGGCTGGACGAACGCCGTTATCCCCACCGCTCCCGTTACGATGGCCGCACTGGGAATGGCGGGCGTACCGTGGCTGAAATGGGCGCGCTGGAACCTGCCGCTTCAAATTATATTAGCCGTTCTTTCTATGCTTCTGTTGATTCCTCCTTATTTATTAAATTGGAAATAGCCCTTCTTTACAACGGCCCCTTTCCAAGGGGCTTTTTTATGACTTGTTCCGCTAAAATTGATCTGGAAAACGGGATTTTTGCCCGCGCCGCCCGTTTGGGCCTGTGCGTTTATGCGCGCGCGGGAGAGTTGTGTTGCGCCTCTTCGGACGGAAAATTGCGGCAAATGCTGCTAGTATACAACTGTTTTTTTGCGGAGGAAAACAGACGGGCGGCGGGGGAAGAATGTCCGCAGGATATTTGGGCGTTTTATAAGCTTGAAGTGCGCGCGTCGGGGCGTTTGCCCGTGACGATTTATCCGCCGGATTTGGAAATAGAAATCCGTTGGTTAGAAAATACGGCGCCGGAAGGCGGGGCCAAGGGCTTGACCCGTTTTTTTTTTTTGATACCATAGGGGCATCCCGAGGAATTCTGTTTGTGGTTTCCTGTATGGGCACAGTCGGCTTAAAAACGGCTAATTCAGGGCAGAAACCCCTCGGTGTAACTTTTTTGATAGGAGAAATGAATATGAAAGGTTTTACCTTGATTGAATTATTGGTGGTTGTACTTATCATCGGCATTTTGTCGTCGGTGGCGTTGCCGCAATACCAAAAAGCGGTAATGAAAAGCCGCACGGCAGAAGCTTGGGTAAACTTAAAGAATCTTAATATGGCGGTAAATGCGTATTGTTTGGAAAACCCGGGCGCGTATGAATCCTATGTTTCTGGTAGCAATGAGTCGTTACCGATTGATGTTACTAACTCAAAAAATTTTAATTATAGAGGTTGGATTCAGTGTAGTCACACTAATCCGCATGATATTATGGCTAATTGGCAAGGCGGCGGCGGATACTCTTTTTCGTTGGGTATTAACCCCAGAACGGGTAGTCGGTCGTGTAACGGTAATTCTTGTAAAGATATCGGCTTTGTAAATTATATTTCTAATAATGACGATATTTGTTTGTGTGGCGGTAGCTGTTACTACGCCAACTAAACTGACGTAAATCTTGCCGTGAAAGTTCCCGTGTCAAAAACGGGAACTTTTTATCGTGATTCCGTTGAGGCATCGTTGGAGATTATTTGACATATCTTGTTTTTTATGCTATAATATATTAAATTACAAATGCGAAAGGTGCGCTTTGTAATTTTTTTATCTATCCTTTTTCTTTCCTTTATTTTTCCGAATGAGTCCGCGCGTTTTTGCGCGGCGTTGCCGTTTATTTTCTTATTCGGAGTAATTTTATGCCAACTAAAACCGTTTCGCCCGCCAAGGGCGTTTGCCGCGCGGACAAAAAGCCCGCGCCGCTTCGTTATCAGGCGGAGTTTTGTACGCGGTTGTTGTCTTTTTTTGACGTGCCCGCGTTTCGCGTAACCGAGGTAATGAAGCGCGACGGATCCGTCTCGCTGGTGGAAACCGCCGCCGAACTCCCTACGTTTGCCGCGTTTGCCAAGTCGCTCGGCACAACATGCGCTGTATTGGAAACGTGGGAGAAAACGCATCCCGCTTTCCGCGAGGCGGCCCAAAAAGCGCGTGATTTACAAAGCAATATCCTCATCCAAAACAGCTTGCGCGGAAATTATTCCGCTTCGTTCGCTGTTTTTACGGCTAAAAACCTTTTGGGGTGGCGCGACGGAAAAGAGGATACTGCTTCTCCTGCGCCGCTTGTCGTGCGCTGGGAGGATAAATGAAAGCTTCTCCCGTGGTTATTCCCTATCATCCGCGTCCGGCGCAGGCGCTTATTCATCCGCAGTTGGAAGCGCACCGCTTTTGCGTGTTGGTTACGCACCGCCAGCTGGGTAAGACGGTTTGCGCCGTCAATCATCTGCTTAAAAAAGCGCTTCAAAACGATAAACCTCATCCACGTTATTTTTATATTGCGCCGTTTTTGAAACAAGCCAAGATGATTGCTTGGGATTATTTAAAGCGTTTTTCCGCCCCGCTGCCGGACGTGACCGTGTTGGAAGCGGAATTATGCGTCCGTCTGCCTAACGGCGCGCGCATTTGGGTGGCGGGGGCCGATAATCCCGACGCGCTGCGCGGCACGTATGCCGACGGCGTGGTGCTGGACGAGTACGCCCAAATTAAGCCCGATGTATTTACCGAAATCGTCCGCCCGATGCTTCTTTCCCGTGAAGGGTGGGCCGTTTTTATGGGTACGCCCAAAGGCCAAAATGCGTTTTATGAGTTGTTTAACCGCGCCCAAAAAAATGCGCGAAACGAACCTGCCGTCTGGTGGGTCGGCGTGTTCCGCGCCGATGAGTCGGGCGTGATTTCGGCGGGAGAATTGGCGCGTTTACAGCGGGAAACGCCGCAAAGAGTGTTCCGGCAGGAATACCTGTGCGATTTTACAGCCAGTGCGGAAAATATTTTGATTCCCATTGACCAAGTTTCCGCCGCCGTCACACGGAAGTATGCTCCCGCCGAACTGCGCGGCGCACCGCGCGTAATCGGCGTGGACCCTGCCCGTTTCGGCGACGACCGGAGCGTTATCTTTATGCGACAGGGGCTGCAATCGTTTGCCCCGCTTGTGTTTTGCAAGCTGGACAATATGGCGCTGGCGGGGAATGTCGCCCGACAGATTGACGCCTTCCGTCCGGACGCTGTTTTTGTGGACGCCGGATGCGGCGGCGGCGTGATTGACCGTTTGCGCCAGTTGGGGTTTACGGTTACGGAGGTGCCGTTTGGCGGAACGCCTTTCCGCGCAGGACAGTACGCCAACAAGCGCGCGGAAATGTGGGGGGAAATGGCACAGTGGATTGCGGCAGGCGGGGCGCTTCCCGACGATCCGGCTTTAAAAGCGGACTTGTGCCAAGTGTGCTATGATTATGACGCTTCCGGCCGGATGCGCTTGGAACCGAAAGAGAAAATTAAAGAACGCTGCGGCCGGAGCCCCGATTTGGCCGACGCGCTTGCTTTGACATTTGCTTCTCCCGTCCGCCCGCGCAGCCTGCGGGAAAGCGGCGAGTTCGCCCTCAGCGAATACGACGTATTGTAGTTTTTCCTAAGCTGTGTTAGCCGATGAGACAGAACGGCAGTCCTTTTCTGCCCCTGATTTTTGCCGCTGTATCCGCAGGGAAAAAATTTTATAAAAAATGCTTGACAAATAAATATATTTTATGATATAATTAAAAAATAAAAGTAATCCTCAAGTTATATTCTTTTCACCTATCCTTTATTTTTCTTGTTGTAACGGTATGATTCTTTTGCTTTGCGGTCTTTTTATATAAAAAGAAAACCGCCTCTTTCAAAGCGGTTTTGTATAAATCCGTCCGGTTCAGACGGCCGGAGTAAACGCCGTAACCGTTACTAAAATTCCTACCAGTACTAGCGTAAGCAAAACGGCTGCCGTCATAGCGGCTTTCTTACTTCCCCTCGGAAATACCTTTCGGGTAATGATATAAAACCCAGGTACAGCCAATAATACCACAAACAATAAAATCGTAATTATACTCATCATTGTTTTACCCTCCTGACTCTCTCTGTTATCCTAATAAATTTTTGCTTCTTTTGCTCTCCTTCTTTTGGATTATATCGTTTTATGAAACAAAACCATACCGATTATATGCGTCTTTATGACGAAATGAAAAACGAGCGCGCCTCTTGGCTGCCCGTTTGGAAAGACCTTAGCGCTTATTTGGCGCCTACGCGCGGCTTCTTCGACGGGCAAACGCCCAACAACGGACGCCGCGCCGACCATAAAACCCTGCTGGATTCCGATCCGTGTCTTGCCGTGGAAGTGCTGTGCGCGGGAATGATGTCCGGCCTGACGAGTCCGTCGCGCGGGTGGTTTGATTTGTCGCTGTCACCTGAGGAACTGATGGAATTGTCCGGCGTGCGGGAGTGGGTATTTGAAGTAAAAAAACGTTTGGAGGAAGTGTTTGCCAAAAGCAATGTCTACGGTGTACTCCACGGTTTCTATCAGGAAATTGCGGTATTCGGCACTGCCGCGTTTCTGCTGGAGGAGGACCGCGAAAAAGGAATCCGCTGCCGTCCTTTTACGGCGGGGGAATACTGCTTGGGAACCGACTTTTCCGGCCGCGTGAACCGCTTCGGGCGCGAGTTTTTTATGACCTCGGCTCAAATGGCCGAAGCGTTTGGCGAAGAAAACCTGCCGCCCGCGCTGCGCCGCGAGTGTATGGACGGTAAAACGGGCGGCTGGCATAAAGTCTTTCATCTTATTTTGCCCAATGCGGCCCAAAATCCAATGAAAGAAGACTCCCGCACAATGCCTTTTTCCAGCGTTTATTTTATGGACGGCGGACATTTGTTGCGCCAAAGCGGATACCGCGAATTTCCGGTCATCGCCGCGCGGTGGGAGGTTAAAAACGCTTCCGATTCCTACGGGCGTGGCCCGGGGTGGAAGTGTTTGGGCGACGTCAAAATGCTGCAAAAAATGCAGAAAACAAAACTCGTCGCGCTCGACAAAAGCACCAATCCGCCGATGATGGTTTCTTCCGGCGTGCAGGGAGAAGTCAACCTGCTCCCGGGCGGCATTACCCGCTATAACGGTACGACCGACGGCGCCGTGCGCCCCGCCTATCTCGTCCAGCCCGATTTAAACGCATTGGACGCTTCCATCGCGCAGGTCCGCTCCACCATCCGCGCCCAATTTTTTGCCGACGTGTTTTTGTCGCTCTCCAGCCAAAGCTACTCCAATATGACCGCCGCCGAAGTGGCCGAACGCCGTCAGGAAAAAATGTTGGTGCTGGGGCCCGTGCTTGAACGGCTTAAAAATGAATTGTTGGACCCGCTGATTGACCGTACGTTTAATTTGCTGGCGCGCCAAGGATTATTGCCTCCCGCTCCGCCCAGCGTACAGGGGCTTGAAATGAAAGTGGAATACGTTTCAATGATTGCGCAGGCGCAAAAGGCGGCCGGACTTTCGGCATTGAGCCAAGGCTTGGCTTTCGCCGCCAATGTGGCCGCCGCAAAGCCCGAAGTCCTCGGCCGCGTGGATTACGACTGCGCGCTGGAGGAAGGCTTAAAAGCGCTCGGCGTGGCGCCCGCGCTTTTAAAAAGCCAGCAGGAACCGGCGGTAAGCTCTCCGGCTGACGGAGAAAATACAGCGGAGACGGTTTAAGGAAAAATAAAGAGAAAAAGCCCGCGCGCGGACGCGTCTTTATAAGCGTAACGGTCCGGCGCGGCGGCGGGGAAGACTCTTCCGGCGGATATTCCCCGTTTCCAACACCACAGAAAAGAGCCCGCAAACAGGCGTCTAAAATTACCGAACGCTGTTGCGGCGCGGGAGAGCGGGGCGCGGCCGGAAACGCTCCGCTTTCCAAAAAATTTATGAATGAAAAACAACTCCAAAAACGAAACGTCTGCGATTTGCAGACCGTTCTGAAAACCGTACAGGGCCGCCGCGTATTATGGCGTATTTTACAAGCCTGCCAACTGCGCCGCCACGCTTTTGTGGCCGGCGACGCGTACGCGACCTCCTTCCAATGCGGGCAGCAAAGCATCGGGCTGTTCGTGTTGGCCGAAATAGAGGACGCCGCTCCCAACGCTTATGCGCAGATGCGGAGCGAGTATCTGTCCGAAGTAACTTCCAAACAAAACGAAATTAACCGTAAAAACGAGGAGATAATCCATGATTGAACCTGTCAATGAGCCGCAAACATCGGCTCAAACGGTGCAAGATACCGTTTTAAACGCTCCGTCCGCCGCGGGGCAGCCCGCCGAAGGCGCGGATTGCGGACTGGAAGCCGCAAACCAAACCGAACCGCAGACGGACAACCGCCAAGACCCGCCGTCTTACGACGGCGTAACGCTGCCGGAAGGGTTTGAATGCGCGCCCGAATCATGGGACGCTTTTAAAACCTTGGCGCGTGAAATTAACCTGACGCCCGAGCAGGCCCAAAAACTGGTGGAGTACGAAGCCTCCCTTGCCGGACGCGCCGAAAAAGACGCCGCAGAGGAAAAACGCCGCACGCTGGAGCGTTGGGCGGACGAAACCCGCGCACTTTACGGCGCAAAACTGGAGGAGGCAATTTCGTACGCGTTGCGCGCCGCCGACACTTTCGGCGGGCCGGAGTTGCGCGCGCTGCTGGAGGACACGGGGCTTGGCAACCATCCCGTCATTATCCGTACGTTAAGCGGAGTGGGTAAATCCATCAGCGAGGATACGTTCTGCGGCGGAAAACCGTCCGCCCCCAAGGACAAAACCTTCGCCGAGGCGTTGTACGGAAAATAATAAAATACCCGTTTTCAAATGCGGGAAAAATATACAGGAGAAGAAATAATGGCAATTATTGCAGACAAGCAGTACAGTTTGGTGGACTACGCCAAACAGTTTGATCCTTCCGGCCAAGAATTGGCTATTGCCGAGGTGCTGAGCCAGTCCAATGAAATCATCGCAGACGCGCTGGTAACCGAAAGTTCGTTGGACAGCGGCCACGAATACGCCGTACGCACCGGCATACCGGAAGGCACTTGGCGGCGCGCCTACCAAGGCATTGAACCCGCCAAAGCCACGACTAAAGTGGTGGTGGAATCCTACGGCACGCTTTCCGCTTACAGCGTGGTGGATAAACTGATCGCCGAAAAGGGCGGACACACCGAAGCCGTGCGTACGGGGCAGTCCAAGGCGATTATTGCGGGAATGTCTAATACGATGGCTTCCAACTTGATTTACGGTAATGTCGGGCGTAATCCGGAACGGTTTACCGGTCTGGCCGCGCGCTATTGTGAACTGGACGGCGCAGAATCTTCCCGCAACGTCATTGACGCGGGCGGCGGCACCGAAGGGCAGAACTCGTCTATTTATCTCGTTGTATGGGATACCGATAAAGTGTTTACCTTCTTCCCGAAGGGGTCCAAAGCGGGTATTCAGCGCGTGGACCACGGCCTCGTCAACCATACGGACGCGGACGGAAACGAATATCCCGCCTATAAAGAATACTTTGAGTGGAAGCTCGGTCTTGCCGTGCAGGACTGGCGTTTCGCCGGTCGTATTTGCAACATTGACGTGAAGAATGTACCGTCAAACCTGATTGACCAGATGTGCGAACTGGAAGAGCGTATTCAAAGCCTGTCAATGGGGCGCCCCGTGTGGTATATGAACCGCACCGTCAAAGCCGCCCTCAGAAAACTGACCAGCAGCAAAACCAACGTGCAGTATACGCCGGATCAGGTAACGTCCCGCCCGCTGATGACGTTTAACGAAATCCCCGTACACGTGTGCGACGCCATCGTCGACACCGAAGCCGTGGTGAAATAGGAGGAACTATGTTGTTAGACCAAAATGCCGTACTGTCCGACGGACAGAAAATTACCGCCAGCGGCGCGTCCGCTAATATGATTGACAACGGCGCCGCCGGAAATGCGGCGGCCGGCGCGTTGTTTGTCGTCTGCCGGTCGGATGAGACGTTTGCGGGATTGACGAACTTGGAAGTAGCGTTGCAGACTTCCGATACGGCAGCGTTTACGTCCTTTTCCGCTTTGGTTAAGGCCTCTTTTGCCGCGGCGGATTTAACGGCCGGAAAATTGCTGCTCGCGGCGCCCGTGTCCTTGGGGATGAAGCGTTATTTGCGCGCTTATTATACCGTTACGGGTACCGGAACCGCCGGAAAGCTTTCTTGCTTTTTGACGGATGCGGTGGAAGTAAAATAATGCGTTTCCCTGAGCGGAGTAAAGGGGGCAGGCCTATAGTCTGCCCTCTTGCAAAACGGGCGTACCTGATCCGGCCGGATTCTTCCGGACTGCCCAAAATGGAAACGTAAACGAAAGTTTAAGGCGGAAGCGTGTCTGGGCCATTGGTGCGGAAAAAAGGCGGCCAAAGCTGCAGGTTTTAGGGGGAAAAGTTTTGCGGGGTGCCGTATTTTTTAGATTAAGGGGGATAATTTGATATGGATAAACCGAAAAAAACGGAAATAAAAGCAGTTTTGCTAAAAACAGGGGGTAAAAAGGTATGATTCTGTTGTTTTTTACGATTTATCTATATTTGTATCTTATTTTTAGAACTGTCTGTTAATAAAAAATAATTATAAAACATTATAGTGTGGGTTGGTATGAGGGAGAAGTGTTGAATACTTTTTCAAAAAAATAATTTTTTAAAAAACCAAAAACAGATTGTTTAAAATTATATATAAAAATAAAAGTATTTAAAAAATAAGTATTTTAAAAAATATATATAAATTTTAAAATATCATATTTGATAAATCGGCATTATATTTTTTAAATTTAAATTATGTATTAAAAATATAAATCATTAAAAAATAATAGAAAATAAATTTATATATATTTTTATAAAAAATAAAATGCCGTGTTCTGGGTAAAAACTGGATAAAATTTTAAATTTAAAAATAGTAGTAAAAAATAAAATACTTAAAAAATAATATAAATTAAAAGGAGATTTAAAAATGATATCAAAAATTAGGATATGTAATTTAGCTTTGGCTCAACTGGGCCAAGCTCCGATATCTTCTTTGGAACAAGAAGACGAAAAAGCGCGCCGGCTGAATTTATTTTATGAACCTGTGCGTGATGAAGTGCTGCGTACCCATAATTGGGCCTTTGCCGGTGTGAGCGAGCCGCTGGCCCTTTTGGAAAAAGAAGCGGACGGCGAAGGGCTGTTTACGTATAAATATCCGGTGGAAGCGTTGTTTATCCGCCGCGTATTTGAACCGAAGGATTCGCATTGCGCGTTACCCTTTAAAGAGCGTTTCCGCGCCGATTTGCATTGCCGCGTATTGGGTATTTCTTCCCGTGCGGCTTATGCCGAATATACCCGCCGCATAACGGACGAAAACTTGTTTGATCCGGCGTTTGTCAAATCCTTCTCCTTGGCTCTCGCGTGCGATTTGGCCGTTGCACTGACGGGAGACGCGCAGTTGGCCTCGCAAATTTTGCAGAAGTATACCCTCAGTTTGGACGAGGCCCGCCGCAGCAATATGACGGAAAATTTTCTTCAGGTTCCGTCCGAGGACGCTTTTAGCGGGGTGCGCTGATGCTGTTACATCATTTACAACCTTCTTTTGCCGGCGGGGAAATCAGCCCTTCCCTTTATGCCCGCGTGGACAGCGCGGCCTACGGTTCTTGGCTGAAAACCGCCCGTAATTTCTACGTGCACCCGCAGGGCGGCGCGTCCAACCGCTCCGGTACGGCGTTTATGGGCACGGCCAAGCTTGCGGGAAAAGCTTGCCGCGTGGTGCCTTTTGTGTTGGGGGAAGAAGAGGCTTATGTATTAGAACTGGGGGAAAAATACCTGCGCGTATACACATCGGCGGGCCGTCTGTTGGATACGGACGGGAACCCGTACGAAATCGCCACGCCTTACGGAGCGCATGAGCTGTCGTCTTTAAATTATACACAGTACGACCAAACGCTGTTTCTAACGCATCCTTCTTATCCGCCTAAGCGGCTTGTGCGGCTGGACAGCGGCGTATTTGAGTTTTCGGACGTGCCCATCAAATACGGGCCTTTTAAAATTTCCAATACGCAAGACGATAAACGGCTGCGCGTCGTGCGTCATCAGGAAACCATCAGCACGGTAGGCGTAGCCGCTACCGTATCGTTCCTGCCGGTGGCGGACGGACGGTATTTTGTGTTGGGGTATTTTGAGGGCGTTCGGTTTTTTGTGGGGCGGGATTACGGGTTTGACGCGTCCTTTTTTGCCTCCGAATTTAACCGCGTATTCGGCGCTTCGGGTTTTCAGGCGGTGTGTTTGGGTGGCGTGATTACCGTTACTTCGCCAAAGGATACCGGCGGCGAGTGGAACGGCAAACAGATTATTTTGGAGTACCGCAAAGCCTTTACCCGTCCGCCCGTTTCCACGGTGGTGTACGGGTTTTCGGGCGGCATCAGCGCGGGTACACAAATTGATCACGACAGCGATAAGTATCTCCTCCAAAGTGATTTTGATCTGTTTACCTCCGGACATATCGGCAGCATTTTCGGCCTGACCCACCGCGTGGAAAGCCAGTGCGTGACAGGTACGCTGGGATATAATGGCGTTTCGGAAAAAATTACTACCGGTTCGGACTGGCGGCTGCATACTTCGGGCAACTGGACAGGGAGGCTTGCCTTGGAAAAATCGGAAGATATGGGCTCGTCCTGGGAGACGGTGATGTATTTTTCGCGAAATTCGGGGGAAGCTGCTCCGTCATCGGTTGGTGCTTTGGAGGATTCGGGCGAGCTGATGTGCCTGCGTGTGCGCGCCGTAGAAGTGACGGGTGAGGTAGGCTATGAGTTGCAGTCCGAAAGTTTTTTGCAGGAAGGCGTAGTACGCATAACAAATGTAGCCGGGCCGCGGCAAGCGGTGGTCCGCGTGGAACATTTTTGCGGTGCGGAGGATTGGACCGCAGATTGGGCGGAAGGTTCTTTTTCGCCCAAGTCGGGTTATCCTTCCAGCGTGTTTTTCTATCAGGACCGTTTGGGTCTTGCCGGTACGCGCGCCGAGGCGCAAACCGTCTGGTTTTCCCGAACGGGGGACCACTGTCATTTCGGACATACGCGCAATGCCTTGGAAGATTCGGACAGCTTTAGCGTAAATCTTTCAGGAAAAAAATTAAACGCCATTCATTCCGTGGCCGTAGCGGGGAAACTGCTCGTCTTTACGGCGGGAAGCGAATGGACGCTTTCCTGTTCCGGCGCGCTCACGCCGTATAACGTGCAAATTGAACAGCAAAGCGAACACGGCGCCAGCCGTGCCGTGCCCATAATGGTGGGTAATAAGGCGCTTTTTGTGCAGGCGCGCGGAGGAGCGCTGCGGGATTTTTATTACGATTATAATTCCTCTTCTTATACTGGCAGCGACCTGACCCTCTGCGCCAAGCACCTGTTTTTTAATCAGGAAATACGGGAAGTGTGTTACCAGCAGGAACCGGATAATTTAATCTGGTGTGTGCTTTCTGGCGGGGAAATCGCCACGCTGACGTATTTGGCGGAAGAAAACCTCTGTGCGTGGACGCACCACGATACGCAAGGCTTTTTCCGCAGTGTGTGCGTGATTCCCAATCGGGGCTACGACGAGGTGTGGTTTGCGGTGGAGCGAGACGGCAATTATTTTATCGAAAAATTGCTCCGGCGTCTTTCCAGCAAGGAGCCCGAGGACCAGATCTTCTTGGATGCGTCCGTATCGCGTAAGTCGGACACGGCATTTTCGGAACTGACGGGGCTTTCGCATTTGGAGGGGAAAACCGTCGGCGTGATGGCGGACGGAAATCCGATAACCGGAATGGTAGTGCATAACGGGAAAATTACGCTTCCGCGTCCGATGAAATGCGTCCACGCCGGCCTTTGCTACGAGGCGGAGCTGCGTACGCTTCCGGCCGCATTGTCGGACGCGGGCGGTGCCTTGCAGGACCGGAAACGCAGGCTGGTGTCGGTTACGCTTAAAATGTCGGACAGCCGCGGCGGACGCGCCGGTACGGACGAGAATAGTCTGGACGAATTAATCCAGCGTTCCGCGGAACCGTTTAATATGCCGATTGCCCTGCAAACGGGGGATTACGCGCTGACGCTGTCGGGTACGCACGGGTTGATGCCGTCGCTTATTTTCCGGCAGACGGATCCGCTGCCCGTTACGCTGCTGGCTGTTATCAGCCGGATTGTTTAGGGCTAAAAAAGGGGGCTTTCGCGGTTACGAAAGCCCCTGATAAAAACGCTTGTTCTTTTATTTTTGGAGAAACCGCAAGCTGTGTAGCGTTTGCTCGGGCACTTGCGAATTGTTTCCGTCCTTGGCAAAATCCATTATCCCGACATAATATACATGTTTGCCGTTTTCCGCCGCCATAAACCATACGGGAACGCTTTCTCCGCCGTTACCGTATACGGTGCCGGAAACGTACAAAGCGGGGTTTCCGTCGATAGCGGTGGTGTACATTTTATCGATGTCGATCCTGCGGTCTTTATTGGCTTTTAATGCGGTCTCCACGGCGCTGACGGAAGTCTCGTCCGGCTTATTAGCGGTGCGCAAAAGGGCGGCTAGCGTTACGGGGCCTTTAACATTCTTACCGGCGTTGTCTTTTTTAAAGACGTTCGTATCAATACCCAATTTTACATCGGCTCCATCAAAGTGCATCCATTCGGAGAAGTCCATCCCGTTAAAAACGGTTAACGTAAATCCGTATTCCGGATCGGTATACTCGGTTTGTCCGTAAACGGGCTGCGGGTTGGCTTTTATGCGTTCTGCAATGCCGGTAAACGGTTTAATAATCTTATACGTGCCCCAACCGATGAGGGCGGCGGAACCCGCGCAGAAAAGCAGCGTGCAAACGCCCGCCCAAATAAGCGGCCATTTATTGCCCTGTTTTTTGATCATTATCCAAATGACTTTGAAGATTAAAAAGAACACTGCATAAATAACAGCGGCGGCGATTAATAGTAAAAGAATCAGTGCTATCATACACTCTCCTGAATTAAACTTTCTTTTTATTCTATCTTTTTATGACTTTTTTGTATTGCAAAAATAAAATATTGGTCCGCCCCGCACGTGCGGGAGACGGCAAACAGCTGGCCCCGTTGTTACGCGCGGAGGACCTGCGCGAACTGGCCGCGTCCCATTCAGGGCGCGCTCCGGCGGAGCTGTTGGAGGATTTTATCCATAGTTCCCGCTTGTGTTTTTTTCTTTCGCACGGCAAAGAACCCGCCGCGTTGTTCGGGGTAAGCACGCCGTGCTGGCTTGCCCGCCGTGCGTGCGTGTGGCTCGTTACCGGCCGCGGTATTTTAAAAATGCGCGTGTCGTTTATGCGTCTTGCGCGGCGGATAACAGCGGATTTTTTGTCCGTTTATCCGGAGCTTTACAATTTTACGGATGAGCGCTACGTATCCGCCGTGCGTTTTATCCGCCGGTTGGGCGGGCAGTTTGACGGGTCGTCCGTTATGTATGGAAATGTACGCTTTTTGTATTTTACGTTTAGGAGGAATAGATGGGAGGAATAGTAAGCAGTGCGGGTGGAAAAATATCATCCGCTTTATCCGCGTTCGGGAGTCAAAAATCCGGACGCGATTATTACCGCGCGCTGGCACAGGACGCGGATTATCAGGCCGCATATGTGCAAGCTGCGGCACGGCGGCAGGGAACGTATTTGTTAAAATCGGCTGCCGAGCGCAGCCGCGATTTATACAAAGAATACCGCCAAACATCTGCCGCGCAGAAAACCGCGTTCGCGGCTTCAGGGCTGACGAATAATTCCGCCACGGTGCAGCATATCTTAAAAAATACGCGTTTAAGCGCGCTCTTGGACGAGGAAACGCTGCGTTCCAATTTGCAGGACGCGCTCTTTGAAAACGATGCGTCCGCCGCCGCGCGTATCCGCGCGCTGAATGTTACCGCCAGCCAGTACCGCCGCGCGGCGAAGGATTCTTTTTCGCCTTGGACGGTGGGTTCCAACTTGCTGGGTTGGTTAAACGGATAGGAGGGCTGATAATGATTGTTCCGAAATATACAAAACAGGAATTTGTCAAAACGCCTCAGATTGATTTTTCCGCTCCGTCTCCGGCGCGTTTGCAGAGCGTGTATGAAAACAATTTAAGCCGCGCCGGCAAATTGCTGCCTGATGCGCTGAATACGTTAAGTTCCGCCGCAGGAAAATTTTCCGGTAAAGGGACGGGAGGCGCCGTTTCCCTGCCGCAGGATGCGGACGCGCAACTTCGCTTGCGCGAACATATCGTAAGCGCGGCGCGGGATGAAATCTCCCGGAAGGGGAAATTGGACACGGCTGCTCTTGAAGCGTTTGCTTCCAAAAACTTTATGCCTGAAACGGCATCGGGTGAGGCGGGGCGGGACTGGTCGGTGCTGTACCGAGCCGCGCAGGAAGAACAGGCCGAAGCGCAGACGGCTGCAGCCCAAAAGAACGCCGCGTCGGAAGAAGCGCTGGTGCGTCAGGTGGGCTCTTTAGTGCGTTCTCCAAGCGCATTAGAAGACTATCTGTCCTCACAGCTGCCTTCTTATGAAGAACGGCTGCGGCAAAACGGGGCGGATGAGCGGGTGGTACGTGCAAGTTCCCGATTAGTCCGCGCCCAAGCAGTGGAGGATAATATCTGCCGTTCGCTGTCCATAGGAGATTGGCGCAGCGCGCAGGCCGCGCTTGAAAAACACGGCACCGCTTTGGCGGATACTAATCGCGCCGCGTGCGCCGCTAAAACGCGGGCGGAATTTGCGCGATCCCACGCTGAAAAATTATGGGAACAGGTTCGCTTGGAGACAGGGGGCGATGCCGCACAAATTCATTGCCGCGCCGCGGAACTTGTGCAAGATCCTGATGCGGAGCTGGCCGCTTTGATGCGCCGTACGCTGGCTTCTATTTTTCGTCGGGAAACTGCGCAGGAACATCTGGCAGCGGCCGGTACGTTGGAAGCGGTTGTACAGGCCTCGTCGGATCAGGCGGTGAAGTTGCTTGCAGGGCGTAACACATTGGAAAGGGAAGAGTGGAATCTGGCGTTGCGTGCGGCGGAAGCGTTCGACGGAGACTGTACCCGTTCGGACAATGCATTTTTTGTCCAATGTTATTTTAGCGGTACAGCAAAAGAACACCTGCGGGCATTTAAACGGGGGCGTGTTTCCGCAAGGGATTATCTCCGTTTGGAAGCGGCACGGCACCGGCGGGAAAGCGGCGAGCAGTTTTACGCGCAGGAGCTGTTGTGCGGCGGAATAGATGTATGGATGCGTAAAAAAGGTTTTTCCGCGCAAGACGTCGCCCGCGCACAGTATGCGGTATTGTCGGCGGGTGCGCCGGCGGAGTATATAGGCAATGTGTGGAAAGAAGTGAAAAATTTATTGGAGGTTTAAATACAATGACGGTTTCAATGCAAATTACCAAACGCATTTATGCGGGCAACGGCGTAACACGCCGGTGGGATGTGGATTTTCCGTTTGCTTCCCCGGAGAATATACGGATATATGTTACCTCTCCGGCGGGAGCAGAGGAGGAAATCCTGTCCGATTTTAAGCTAAACGCGGACGGATCAGAACTCACTTATCCTACTGTGGAAAGCGGCAAAGCGCCGCTGGCGGAAGGGTGGAACATTACGCTGGTGCGCCAAACGCCGTTGACGCAGGAGATTGATTTAATCCGCCAAGGCGAATTGGATGCGGAGGTATTGGAAAGCGGATATGATAAGCTGACTCTTTTGGTACAGGAACTAAATGAAAAAGTCTCCCGCAGCATTAAATATCCCGTGTCTGCACAGCCAGGTGATTTAGAAACGGATAATTTTTTAAAGAACATTCTTTCCGTTAAGCAAGATACGGTTAGTGCGTCAACTGCCGCCGTATCCGCCGCGCAGAACGCCCAACAGAGTTCCTCTTCCGCCCAACAGGCGGCCCAAACGGCGCTGGAGGAAATTGCTTCCGCCGTCAGCACAGCACAAAGCACTATTATGCAAACTGGCCAAACGGTGGAACATACATTGGAAACATATCTCTCCGCCGCGCACGAAGACGCCGAAACAGCCCGTTATTACGCTGAGCACAGTGTCGGCAAAACCATCGGTGAGGTGTTTTTCAGCCAAAGCAGCCTGGCTTCGGACAATGTCGGCGCACTTCCTTTGTTTACGGGGGAAACGATTGCATCGGCGAGCACGTTATATCCAGAGTTTTACGCGTGGGTTCTTGCCCATCCGGAACTGCAGGTTACCGCCGACGGTTACGAAAGTGCGCTGGGCTCATTTGGCGAATGCCCACAATACGTTATTGGCGACGGATCCCTCCGTTTGCCCAAAAAAGCACAAGAGGGCGTACTCTATCCGTGGGTGGTAGCTTATACGGCGGCGGTTCCTGCCAGCACCGCGCAGGCGGCGGAGTTTCAAGGCGCGCTGTCGGGCAAGGCCGATACGAGTTTGGCAAATGTGGATTCTAACCTTGACTATGTGGTGAAAAGTTATCACGATGATGAGAGCAACTGGTACCGCGTGTATAAGAGCGGCTGGTGTGAGCAGGGAGGATATGTACCGCCTAATTCCGGTACCTCAGGGACTATCACTTTTTTAAAACCGTTTATAGACAACCACTATACAGTGGCTTCGAATACAGGTAATGCGGCCGCGAACAATTTTTTCAATTTAAGTGCTGGTTTTAAAACAGCTACTTCAATACCGTGGTATAAGAGTGCAGCCGTTATTGCTGGAGATTGGATAGCCTGTGGGCAAGGAGCGGAAAATGTTTAATATCGGACAAGTTTTAATGAAAGAAAATTACACGGCGGCCGCGGTGTGGTGCAACCAACACGGCGCACACATTGAGAAGAAAAATGGGGCGTATGTGATTGTAGAGAACACGCCGGCACCGGAATTGTCGCCAGAAGAAAAAGTGGCCGCGTTGGAAGCCCGATACGGGCTTACGCGTGCGGCGCGTACCGCCCTTTTGGCGTTACGCGCACAAGGCGCCGTATTGAACGAAACCTTGATGACCCGTGTGGATGAAATTGAAGCAGCCGCGGGGCCGCTTCGGGAGAAAACGGTATGAGCGAAAAACACTTGCGTGATTGGCTGTATGCTTTTGGTGTGGCGGCGGCGGGATTGTTTTGGTTTTTTACGATTAACGGCCTGCCGCCGCGCGTGGACAGTTTGGAAAAGAAAGTTTCCGAACACGAAGGCCGTCTCGCCCGTTCGGACGTCAAACTCGATATGATTGCCGATGACGTCAAAAGTATTAAGGTAATGTTGTTGGGATCGGTTAAAAATTAACGGGAGAGCAGGGGCGGCCGGCTCAAAAAAGAACCCCCCGACCTTGTAAAGTCGGGGGTATGCGGAAAGCTGCGTCAGTTAAAAATCGGACGGGTGACCGTTGGAAACTGCCATACAGAATTTGCCGGCTTTGGTCGTAGATGTTTCTGCGACAGGTGTGCAGGCCGCTGCAGTAGTGGCTGTATTTTCACAGCAACGGCGCACAGCGGTAATGGTTCCGTTGGCGTTTTCCGTCAGTTCGGTTTGCAGCGAATATTTTGCATTAGTGATATCGCGTACGGCGTTAATAAAAAATTTTCCCGATCCGCTGCCCATTGTAATTTCAAAATTTTTGCCGCCGTATTTGGTGGAGTTTTTTATCATCGGGACTTCAATATCCAGCTTGGTAAAAGTTGTGGGCCACTCATCTTTTTGAAGCAAATAGCGTTCCGCAGAACTGGCAACGGAATTCATTAATGTCAGCGCTTCGGCGGAGCGGGATTTTTCTACGGCAGTAGTATACTGGGGAAGCGCCACAGCGGATAAAATTCCGATAATAAGCACCACGACCAAGAGTTCGATAAGCGTAAAACCTTTCTTCATTGTGTAATCTCCCTTATTTAAAATATGCTTATGCGTCTACTAAAATAGTATAGCAAAAATCGCCGTAAAAACAACATGTTTAAGCGGCGGATTTGCCGGAGGATCAAGAGGTTAAAATGTGTGACTTAAAACAATTTACAGAAGAGGTATTGTTACGGATTCGGCGTGCGGAGGGATTTTCCAACATGCCGTATCAATGTCCGGCAGGACATTTGACCATCGGTTACGGGCATAATTTGGAGCACGGTATCAGCGCGGAAGCGACAGAGTTTATCTTGCGGGAAGATGTCTCCCGCGCACAGCGCGAGGTTAAAAGCGCGTTTATTTGGTGGCCGAAACTGACGGAGGCGCGGAGATTTGTGCTGGTGGATATGTGTTTTAATTTGGGACTATCCGGCTTGAAAAAATTTACAAAAATGCTAACCGCGCTGGAGGCGGGCAACTTCGACACAGCCGCCGATGAGATGTTGAACAGCCGCTGGGCAGGGCAAGTAGGCCGCCGCGCACGGGAGAACGCCGCTATGATGAAAAGCGGCGAATGGATGTAATCTCCGTATGGGTAAGGAGATAAAGGAGAAATAAGTATGGAACATATTACGGGAATTGTCACTTGGACGAAGGCAAATTGGGCCGATATTTTGGCCTTGTGGGCGTGCGTCATCGGTACGGCGGAAATCGTCGTCAAATGGACGGACAGTAAGAAAGATGACGAGGTGCTTGGAAAAGTCCGCGCCGGCGGCGTGAAAGTGATCAGCTGGCTGACGAAATTCGGCTTTGAACAGCCCAAGGAAAAATAATGTGGGAAACCTTATTAAAAGCGGTACTGACGGCGGGGGCTGTGTGGGCTATAGCCGCCCTGTCGGCCAAATTGGCGCGGAAATCCGCCGCACTGGAACAAGCACAACGGGAGGACGCAGAACGTGAAAAAGTGGAGCAGATTATCGATAGCGTGGCTCATCTGCCTGCTGATGATGTGTGCCGGCGGTTGCAGGATATCGGCTGTAAAAAGTAATGCGGCAATTTGTTGCATACGTTTTGATTATGGGGACCCGGGTGTAAACGAGCAGAACGCCAGGGCCATGCTGGCCTTTTATTGCGTCTGCCACCCGGGCGCGGAGACGTGCCGGGGTCTGACAAAACGCTGACACCGCTCCTACATTTTATCGCTTTTTCCGCGCCTGTCGCTTTTTGATTTTACCGACGGTAAAAAGCGAAAAAAACGCTTTTTTAGACGTAAAAAAGCCCTCCGTTGGAGGGCTTATAAAAGAGCCAAGAGGGGGGATCGCCTTCCGGTAACATTTCTGACGAAATTTTCCTGCAGGCCGGACTCGCGGTTTTTGCCTTTTGGGGCTTGCCCGTGTGTCTCGCCCCTCAAACAAAAACATCGCTCCGTCTTTCGCTCCCCCCGCGCACGCAAAGCAGTTTGCGTGCTTCTTGACAATAAAAAACCCCGCAAAAGTGCGGGGTTTTTATATTCAGCCAAGAGGGGGGATCGAACCCCCGACCTACCGCTTACGAAGCGGTTGCTCTACCAGCTGAGCTATCTTGGCGAAAATCGGTTTTTCCAACTACTTATATATTTTACAAAAAAAGAAAAATTTTTGCACCAAAACCATATTTTACCGTCGGGAAAGGAGCGCGCGCGCCTGTTGTTCAAGCGGTGTAAAAATCGGGTTAGTGCGGTTTATTTTCAAAAATTCTTCTTCCGTTACGCCTTGCGGTCCTTGGCGGTAGCGGTTAATCCATTCAAGCGCGGTTTTCCCATCCCGTTCCAAGAGGGCGATTTGCGTCAAATAAAAATACGTTTGCGCGTTGACCGGATCGGCCAGCAGGGCGCGTTTAAAGGCCTGTTTGGCAAGTTCCATATTCTTTACCGCGTCGTCGCGGAACAGCTCGTATTCCGCCTGGCTTTTGGCCTGTGAGGCTTCTTGCGAACGGCGCATCGCCATCGTAAAGTAGAGCTGCCCGTAATTATGGTACAAAAGCGGGTGATTGGGCGAGCGCGCGGCAACCGTATCCAAATCCTTCCGCGCGCGTTCAAAATCGTCGGACATTATTTTTTCATCTCCTCTGGCGGGAGAGAAGGTTTTGGTTAAATTAAAGGTAACGGCCAGTGTGTTGGCGCGGAATTGGTGGTATTCCGTTTGAAAGGGATTTAAACGGATGGCTTTTGTAAAATATCCCAGCGCCCCCTCTGCGTTATACGCGTTTACCATACTTACGCCCAAGCTGTAATAGTGGTTGGCGCGGAAGAAACCCCATACGCCGTAAACGGGAAGAAGCGAAAGGAGCAGTACCGCAAGCGCGACCGGAGACGGACATAATTTTGCCGCGCGGACATAAACGTATGACGCGCCCAACACGCATGCAGAAAATACCGTCCATGCGCATGCTTCCAGCAACAATTGCCCGATGCTTGTTATGCGCACTGCCGCATTAATTTCATAAAATTGGCAAAACAAGCAGCAGACCAACCATGCCAACGCACCCCACACCGCCGCTCGCAGAACCCAAACCCACGCGGATATTTTACCCCAAGAGACGGGAATTAGCGCTTCCCGCGGCGTGCATAAAGCGATGATTAATCCCATAAAAAGCGCCCAAAACAGTCCGCTGGAGGCAAAGTGAATGCTGATGTCCACTCCCGCGTGAATCATCATTCCCGTAAATGCGGCGGTTATGCCGAGCAGATAGATATTCCGTTCGCGCAGGGTGTTGTCCGCTCCGGTGTGTTTTAGGTTTTTAACGGACAGCGTCAGCAAAAATACAAGCAGCCATAAGAATATAGCCAGCCCGACGGTCCCGCCGGCAGCCCACTGTTCCAAAAATTCGTTTTCAGCGTGCCGCGTTTCCGTATTAGGGGCGTTTTCAATATAAAAAATTTGCGGACGGCGGTAGGCGGAATAAATGATTTTAAAACTTCCCGGGCCGGTGCCCAAAACGGGGGCGTCCTGCACCATTTCAAACGAGGAAAGCCACGTGTGCGTGCGGAAACTAACCGACTGAAAGCGTTTGAGTGCAAATCCGCCCGCCAGCACGACGGCTGCCAGTAAAAGCGCAGCGGCGGCCAGATTGATTTTTTTTAAGTGTTTCTTAGCCGCTTGCGCCAAGCAGTTGGTGTACAGCGCAGCCGCACACGCGGCGGCCGCAGCGTAGGCCACCCACGCGCCCTTGCTTTCGGTAAAAAACAGCGTTACGGCTCCTATTCCCAATAAGACAAGCAGCGGTTTTTTGCGCGAAACGAAATATCCCGCGCCTGCCAAACAGGAAGAAAAAATAACAAAATCGGCGTAAAAATTCGGATTGGCGTGAGTGGAAAACACGCGTTTGGAAAAAAATCCGCGCCAGGGCATGGGGTCTATTCCCTGAAAGAAGCCGTCTAGTACTTGCAGCGCGCCGTACGCAAACGAAACCCACGCGGCGGCGATTATATATTTTGTAATTATGCGTACGTCCTCAAGTGTAAATTCCGTAGCGGCTAAAAGCGTCAGTCCGCCGTAGAGCCAAAAGCGGAAAAATTCTTCTGCGGCTTCCATTTTGTACGGCAAGAGCAAAAAAGAAAGCGTATTCCACGCCAAATACGCAAATACGGGAAGTAAAAACATTACATTTTGTCGGGTGAACGGGAGTTTCTTCCGTACCAGACAAAGCGACGCCCACAATGCCAAAAGAATCAAACCGCCCGCGTGCAGAAGCGTCAGTTTTACTTGTGCGCTGTCGTATGTGGCCGTAAAAAAAGAGATGCTGACCAGCATCGTTAAAATTCCCGTTCCGTGGACGAGGGCGCCGCGCACAAAGCGTTCAAATGAGTTTGGGGCCGGAACAGCCGTTTTGGCAGAATTATTTTTAGAGGTATTTTTTTTAATGCGTTTGGCGGACATATTAGTTATCTTAACAAATTTGCCGGCCACAGTGGGAAACCGGATCGGCGGAAGAAAGTTTTAGGTGTTAATAGGTCTGTTTAATGCACGCCGGCGGCACGGTAAATTGCGGCAACGGTCAACACGGCAGCAAGCCCCGAGGCGGCCGCCAACAGTTCCGGCAGTTTAGGCGACGCCGGAACGGGTGTTTTGGGCAGTGCGTTCAGCCTGTTTTGGTAAACGGACGGAACGGCGCAAAACACCAGGTAACCCGCCGCTTTTGTGGCCCAACTGACGGGTGCAAAAACAAAAAAGAGTCCTCCCAGCCATACGATTCCCCACAGAGCGGGCGGCCAAGCGGTACGGGCGTGCATATATTCACAGGTGCGGTTAATAAGGTTTGCCAGTGTAAAAAACGTAAACGCGCCGCTTAACGTCCGTACGAAGGGTTTTCCTTTTAAAGACGTTCCGTCCGCACGGCGGAAGCCGCGCAGGACCGCGTGCCATTGTTGGAGCAGCCAATAAAGCGTGAACGCGCCGCCGCTGACAACGGTCAACACAAACAGCGTGCGCGCGTGAATAAAATAGAAAGTATTGGTCAGTCCTTCTTTTTTTAGTTCCGTTTTGCGTTTTTCGCGCGCGGCTTCGGATGTATAATTCCAATTTTTGACGCTTAACGCATACGCCGCATACATCACGGCAAGTACGCCCAGCATTTCCAGTAACCGTTCCATAGGGTTATTATAAATTATTTTTTTCAGCGGAAAAAGGGGGAGTCTTTCGTCTTTTTATAGCGCGCGGCCGCAAAAAATACTAAAATATACTATCTGCCGTAATTACGGCCCGCATAAGTGTGCGGGCGTTTTTGTGGAAATTTATTAGGAAGCACCTTATTACTATATGAACAATACCCGTCAAGACGTACGCAACGTGGCCATTATCGCCCACGTAGACCACGGCAAGACCACGATCGTGGATTCTCTTCTCAAATTTGCCGGAGAATTTAAAGTAAAAGAGGACCAGGCGCAGGATACTGTGTTGGACTCTAACCCTTTGGAGCGCGAACGCGGCATTACCATTTTGGCCAAGTGCACCTCTATCGGTTACAAAGGCCATACCGTCAATATCGTAGACACCCCCGGCCATGCGGACTTCGGCAGCGAAGTAGAACGCGTACTGCGTATGGTGGACGGCGCTATTTTGATGGTGGACGCGGTGGAAGGCCCTATGCCGCAGACCCGTTTCGTGCTGCGTAAGGCCTTGGCGCTCGGTTTGCGGCCGATTGTGGTAATCAATAAAATGGACCGCGACCACGTCCGCCCCAGCGAAGTGGTGGACGAAGTGTTTACCCTGTTTATGGAACTGGGCGCGACGGACGAACAGCTCGATTTCCCGATTATCTACGCCTCCGGCCGCGCCGGCTGGGCGAGCCTTAAAATGGAAGAAAAGGGCAAAGACATCGCCCCGATTTTAGACACCATTTTAAGCCACGTGCCCGCGCCTGAAGCGCGCCCCGACGCGCCCCTGCAAATGCAGGTAACCATGCTGGACTATAACAACTTTTTGGGCCATGTGGGTATCGGGCGCATTCTGGCGGGAAGCATTCAAAAAGGCCAGCAGGTTGCCTTGATTCATCACGACGGTTCCGTCACGCAGGCCAAGGCCGCTAAAATAGAACGTTTTTTGGGGCTTGGAAAAGTGGAAGTGGACAAAGCCGAAGCGGGGGATATTGTATCTGTCGCAGGCCTTGAAGGCGTAGACGTGGGCGATACGATTTGCCGCCCCGATGCGCTGAGCGCCCTGCCGCCGCTGTCTATTGACGAGCCGACGATGTCTATGGACTTTATGGTCAACGACAGTCCGTTCTCCGGCAAGGAAGGCAAATTTATCACAAGCCGCCACTTGAAAAACCGTTTGGAAAAAGAAGCCCAAACGAACGTGGGGTTAAAAGTGGAACAGTTGGAAGGCGAGGGCAAATTTAAAGTCTACGGACGGGGTGAACTGCATTTAACCATTTTGATTGAAAATATGCGCCGCGAAGGTTTTGAGCTGGCCGTATCGTCCCCCGAAGTGATTTATAAAGAGGAAAACGGCCAAATTTTGGAACCGATGGAATACCTGATTTTGGACATTAAGTCCGAACATCAGGGCGCGGTATTTACACTGTTGGGCACGCGTGCCGCCAAACTGGAAAATATGGTTTCCGAAGGAGAGGACCGCTTGCGACTGGAGTATTTGATTCCTTCCCGCGCGCTTATCGGGTTTAAAAACGAATTCTTGACCAACACGCGCGGTACGGGGATTATGCACCACAGCTTCCACGGGTATTATCCCAAAGTGAACCTGCCGGACTTGCGCCGCAACGGCGTGCTGATTGCCAAAGAGGACGGCGAAACCACGCCGTACGCGTTGTATGCGCTGGAAAACAACGGCGAGCTCTTTTTGGGCCCGGGGGAAAAAGTATACGCAGGGCAGATTGTGGGCCAAAATTCGCGCGACAACGACCTTGTCGTAAACCCCTGTAAGGCCAAACATTTAAGCAATATGCGCAGTAAAGCGAGCGACGAATCGTACGTGCTGACGCCTCCCCGCCAAATGAGTTTGGAACAGGCGGTGGAATATATCGCACCGGACGAACTGGCCGAAATTACGCCTTTATCCATTCGCTTGCGCAAGAAAATTCTGTCGCATCTGCTGCGCAAACGTACGGAGAAAGCCGCGGAAATCGCTGAGGAAGAAGCCGCCGCGTAACAGTGTGCCCGATTTAACAGGAACGCTCCGCCGCAGTAAGGGCGGGGCGTTTCTCGTTTAACGCAAACCGCCGGATACGCAGGGGGATTATGATTGTCTAACAGTACAAAGGAAATATCTCTAAAAAGTGTATTTGCAGCCGTGTGTGGGCCTTGATTTTCGTTTTTTTTTTTTGATACTATAAGTATAAGGTTTCTGCCAGAGGGTTCCCGCATGGGTGTAGTTGGCCCAAAAACGGCGGATTTCGGGCGGAAAAACCTTGGAAAGTCTTGTTGGAGAGGAGGAATGATATATGAAAGGGTTTACCTTAATTGAATTATTAGTGGTTGTACTCATTATCGGTATTTTATCGTCGGTGGCTCTGCCGCAGTACACGAAAGCGGTGCTCAAAAGCCGTACGGCGGAAGCGTGGACGAACTTAAAAAACCTCAATATGGCGGGCAGCGCGTATTGTTTGGAAAACCCGCAGGGGTCATTGGCTAGTACGTCTTCTTTTGATGAATTGGCCATTGATGTACAGCACCGATCTCAGAATTTTAGATATTGGGGAAATGTAAATTGCAGTACAGGAGTGATGGGGTTTGCCGCTTCCTATGATAAAAGCCCTACTTTTTATTTATATTTACATCCTAAAACAGGCCGTCGTTCTTGCTCTGGTACTGGATGTAAAGATATAGGTTTTACCAAAAACAGTTCAGATACCAGTATTTGTGTATGCGGCGCGTGCGGTGCGGGAAGTACCTGCTACTATGCGGACTAACCGCGTGTAAAGACGGAAAATTTGGTATAACAACAGGGGAGCGTATATTAAAAACGCTCCCCTGTTTTCGTAGGAACCTAAATTTCTGCCGGCGTTATCCGTTAAACAGTTCGCTGAGCCCCAACTTGTCCAGCAAGCCGTCCAACAGTCCTTCCTCTTTGGCTTGGGCTACGCCCAGATGTTTTTGTTCCCTGTCCAGGGCGTGGCGTAAGAGCGCCACCGCCCCCGTATAGACGGATTGTTCCGCAGGACAGTCCGCAATGACATCGTCAAATTGGGCCAGCCTGGCTTTACGCACGTTGAAGATTTTTTTGGCGGATTTCAGCAGGCTTTTATCGGCCGCTTCTCCGCACAAGACCAGTTGCGGCGGCTGGTATTTTAAGAAGGAAAGTGACTGGTACAGTTCTTTTTTAATGTTTTGCAGTAATTTTTCCGCCGCATCCTCCAGCACTTCGTCCATAATGTCGTCTGTACCTGGCTCATAGCCGGCCAGCACTTCGCGCGCGGTCTCGATATCATTTTGTAAAATATCGGCCACGGCTTGGGCGGCGTCATTCTTACCGGCGGACAGTTCCCACGCGTCGACGATGGAACCTTGATGGGTTAAGAGTGCGGAAGAATTATCCATTCCGATATCCACCAGTAGCACGCCGGCTTGTTTTTCATCGTAACGCAGCAAGGTTTCCCCCAAGGCTACCGAGGTGGGAATCATCTGATAAGTGTTACAGCCGCAGCTGGCGAGAATGTTGTTTAAATTATCAAGGTGGGTAACCAGCCCAAAAGAAAGGAAAGTTTCCGCTCCCAGCGTAAACCCCGCCATTCCCTTGGGGTTTTCGATGTTCAGGTTGCCGTCGATAGCGTAACATTGGGGGAGGATATCCACCACGTCCAGTGTTTCGCTTAAATTAGGCGGAATAGAGGCCTCAATAGCGGCGTCTATTTCTTTGGTCCCTACAATGCGGTTTCGCGAAGTGATGGTATGAAATCCGTTGGTGTGTTTGAACGAAAGGAACGCTCCCCTTAACCCGACCACAACGGTAAGATCGGCGGAAACATACTCCGATATTTCGGCAAATACGGAAGAAAGTTCTTGGCGCGCCGCGTCCATATTGCGTACAAAAGCGCACGAAAACGATTTCATCGGGCGTTTTAACACGTGGCGCAATCGCAGCGCGGAGGTTTCTTCGTCCAGTGCGGCCAGCGCGGCGGTAACGGATCTTCCATAAAAATCAAGCGACAGTATGTTTCGGCTCATAACAAAATCCTTTGTAGTATTTTATCAAATTTGCAAAAAAGTCAAATTTACAGAGGAAGGGGAGAAAAAGAAAAAAGTAAAAAACAAAAGTTTCCGTCGGAAAAACGCGGGAAACCGGCCCCCGTCGTACCGTCGGAAAACGGGTTTGAGCGGCGGATTTGCCTGCGGACCAATTACGCCAGGAAATTATGCTTTTTTATTAGTGCGTAATTGACGGGTTTATACTCGGGGTTTTCGCCCTTTCGCAACGTCTGCGGATTTAATACAATATAAATATGCAAGCTTCCACCCGTAAAGGTATGATTGTTGTAGCTGTGGCCAACGGACTGTTGCTTTTTGGATACGGCTTATCGCTGCCTTTTTTTACCATTTATCTTATCAGCCAGCGCCACCTGTCGCCCGCTATGGCAGGGCTGGTGATTGCCTTGGCCGGTCTTTCCCGCTGCGTTTCCAGTTTCATCAGCGGCGAACTGGCCGACGCGTTCGGCCGTAAAAAAGTGATGATGTGGGGGTTGTTCTCCCAGATTGTCGCAATGTTTGCGCTGGGGTTGTGTATTGAGTTTAACGCCCAAGTGGGGTGGATGCTGACGTGTTATTTTTTAACTACGTTTTTGGGCGCATTTTTTCGTCCGGCGTCCAATGCGTGGGTGACGGACAACACTTCCCCCAAAGAACGCGTGGAAGCGTTTGGCATTTTGCGTATCGGGCTGAATATCGGCTGGGCGCTCGGCCCTGCTGCGGGCGGTTTTTTGGTGCGGTATTCGTACAGCTTGGCATTTTTCTTTACCGCGCTTTTGTATGCGTCCACCATTTTGTATTTGGGCCGTTTGATTACGGACAAACACGTACCGTGCAAATCCCGCAAGCCGAGTTTCGTTTCCGCGCTGACGTCTTTACAAGATTCGCGCCTCGCCAAAATCTGCTTGTATGTGGTGCTGATTACGGCCGTCAACTCGCAGCTGGTCGTCGGGCTTTCCATTCATTGCAAACAGTATTTGCAAATGCCGGAAAATTATATCGGCTGGTTTTTTACCATCAACGGGCTTGTCGTCGTATTTTTACAGTATTGGGCTACCAAAGTTATGGCCAAAATGCGCCTGTCCACGGCAATGCTGATCGGCTGTTTGCTGTACGCCGTCGGGTTCGGTTCGGTGGGATTTTTTGATACGTTTGCGCTGATTGCCGTGGGCGTATTTTTCGCCGGCGTGGGAGAATTGATTGTTTCCCCGGGGGAACAGACGATGGTGTCCAACATTGCGTCGCGCGATACGCGCGGGCGGTATTTGGGAATGTTAATGGTGTTTTACAATTTGGGGTCCTCGTTGGGATTTTTCGGCGCGGGGCTGTTGGGCGATTATGTGGCCCCGCAGCTGTTGGCCGGCCCGTGGTTAATCGTGGGGGCGGTAGCGGTGTTGGCGGGGATCGGATTTTGGTCTATGCGCCGCAGTCTTACGCCGGAAGAGGACGGAAAAACCAATGTGCCCGTGCCGATTAAAAAAGATACAATCACTTTAAATTAGTCAGGAGAATCGTATGAGAGGAATTGTTTTTGCCGTACTGACGCTTGTTGTGGGGGCTTTAATCGCCCTCGGGTTGGAAAAACTGGCTTCTTTTTTGCCCCAGCAAATGGACGGTGCGCTTACGCGCGTATACGCTATTGGCGTGCATCCGCTTTCCCTGCATATCACCGTGTGCGGCATTATCGGGCTGGTGCTCGGATACATCATCATTTCCAAATTTGTGAAGAAATAGTATGCGGCTTATTTTGGCTTCCAAGTCGCCCCGCCGTATTGAATTGTTAAAAAAGCTGGGGCAAGATTTTGAAATTATTCCTTCCCAAAGTCCGGAGCGTACGGATTACAAACGCCCTGCGGCGCGCGTGAAAGATTTGGCCGTTAAAAAAGCGTTTGACGTAGCCAAAAAATATCCCGCGGCGGTGGTCATCGGCGCCGATACGCTGGTGTATTGCAAGGGGGAAGTCATCGGCAAGCCGAAGGATAAAAAAGACGCCCTGCGCATTTTAAACAAATTAAACGGTTCGTGGCAAAGCGTCTATACGGGCGTGTGCGTGATGTGTTTGCAGGAACAGAAAATGCTGTTTGGTCACGATGTTTCCAAGTGTAAGGCACGCAAATTGTCCGCCGCCGAACTGGAACAAATGGCGGGCAAGCATTTGGATAAAGCCGGCGCCTACGCGGTGCAGGACGATGATGATAAATTTATAGAGAAAATCGTCGGCAGCCGCACGAATGTGGTGGGGTTTCCGGTGGAGTTTTTTGAAAAATTATTTAAGGAGTTTTTATCGTTATGATTGAAACGGATTTGTTGATTGTCGGCGCGGGTCCAGCGGGCTGCAGCGCGGCCATTTATGCGGTGCGCGCCGGCGTAAAAACGGTTATCGCGGGAGGGGCAATCCCGGGCGGACAGCTGCTGCAGACGAGTGAAATCGAAAACTACGCGGGGTTTGTAAACCCCGTCGGCGGGTTTGAAATGATGGACGCGATGCACAAACAATGCAAACGGCTGGGCGTGGAAATTACTTCCGACGAAGTGGAACATATTTCCGGCGAAAAAAGCCCGTTTGCCGTTTCGTGTGCGGGCGGTAAAGAGTACAAGGCGAAAAGCGTCATCATCGCCACCGGCGCCAAGGCGCGCTGGCTGAATTTGCCGGAAGAGGAACAGTTTAAAGGCAAAGGTTTGTCCGCCTGCGCCACGTGCGACGGATTTTTTATGCGCGGCAAAAAAGTGTGCATCGTCGGCGGCGGAAACACGGCGTTTGAGGACGCGCTGTTTCTGGCGCAGTTTTGCACGGAAGTCAATTTGATTCACCGCCGCGACGCGTTCCGCGCCGACCAAGTGACGGTGGAACAAGTCAAAAATAATCCTAAAATCAAACTGGTGTTAAACAGCGTTCCCGTAAAAATTTTAGGAACGGATACGGTAGAAGGCGTGCGCGTAAAAAACGTTAAAACGGGAGAAGAAACTGATCTCTCTTGCGCCGGACTGTTTGTAGCCATCGGCGCGGTGCCGCAGACGGAATTTTTAAAAGATTCTTTGGTGGCACTTGCTGATAACGGGCTTGTGCTGGCGGATGAGCGTACTCATACTACTATTGAAGGTATTTTTGCCGCAGGAGACTGTGCGGATAAATACTACCGCCAAGCGGTCATTGCCGCGGGTTCGGGTGCGAAAGCGGGCATTGAAGCTGCTGCGTTTATCAACTTGCACCGTTAATGAAATATAAAAAATCCCCGTGCGGACGTTTATGCCCTGCGGGGATTTTTGTTTCCGCATATAACCCAAAATAAGGCTTGCCTTTTATCGTGCAGGGAATAAACTAAACGCAGGGGGAAATTTTTTATGCAAAGAGTAACGTACAATTTCAATGCGGAAAAGAACTTGGGCATTTTGTCTGAAGCCGCTTTTTTGACTACCAGGTGGAAAGAAAAGATAAACACAATGGTCATCGGCTGGGGAACGATAGGCGTAATGTGGCGGCTGCCGGTATTTATCGCGATGGTGCGCAAAAGCCGGTTTACGTATGAAATGTTGGAAAAATCGCGCGAATTTACCGTCACGTTCCCGTACGGGGAACTTCCGCCCGCGGCTTTGCCGGTCTGCGGGCAGGAGTCGGGCCGCAAAATGGATAAGCTGGCCGCCAGCGGTCTGACGGTTTGTCCCGCCCAAGTCATCAATACGCCGGTGCTTAACGTGGCCGGTATGCATTATGAGTGTAAACTGGTGTATGACCGTACGATGGGGGAGGAAAAGCTGGATAAAGCGTTAAACGAACTGTGGTATACTAAAAAACCGGAAAATTACCACGCTTTTTTTATTGGCGAAATCGTAGCCAGCTATATTACTGAATAATGCGTGCGGATTAAAATGCAATTTTGCGCCGCCGGACGGAAATCCTGCGGCGTTTTTTGCAGTAAAAATAGGTATAATACTTCTATGGAAGAGAAAAAATTTAAAAGCGGTTTTGCCGTTCTTGCCGGACTTCCCAACGCGGGGAAGTCTACGTTACTCAACGACTTGGCGGGAGGACTTCTCTCGGCGGTGTCTTACAAGCCGCAGACGACGCGCCAAAATATTTTGGCGATTGCGGACGGAGACGATTACCAGGTGGTGTTTGTGGATACCCCGGGATTTTTATCTGCGCAGTACAAGCTCCAGCAAACGATGGCCGCGTGTGTGGACCGCGCCGTGGGAGAGGACGCCGACTTGGTGCTTTTTATGGTGGATGCGTCCGCCGATTATGCGCCTAACGCCAAACTGGTGGAAAAATTAAAAACCGTGTTTTGTCCCGTTTTTCTCGTTCTGAACAAAATTGATTTGGTGCAGGACGCGGCCGTATTGGACGCGTTGGAAGCGCGGGTCAAGGCGGATTTGCCCGTTGAAAAAACTTTTCGCATTTGCGCGGCAAAGGGCGAAGGCGTAGAAACTTTAAAAGAAGCCGTGGTGTCGTCAATGCCCTATAGTCCCGCGTATTTTCCGCAAGGCCAATGGACGGACCGCTGGGAACGGTTTTATGCGGCGGAATTTATCCGCGAGCAGATTTTCCTGTTGTACAAAAAAGAAATTCCGTACAGCACATACGTGGAAATTGAAACGTTTACCGAAGATTTAGGTCCCAAAAACTATATCCGCGCCAACATTCACGTCGAGCGCGAGAGCCAAAAGCCGATTTTAATTGGCAAAGGCGGCGCGGCGATTGCGGAGCTGAGAAAGCGCGCACAAAAACGTGTGGAAGAATTTTTGGGCCGAAAGTACCGTTTGGAACTGAACGTGGTAGTGTCGCCCGACTGGCGCAATAACACGACAATGCTGGAAAAATTCGGTTATATCGTGCGCGACGAGCGGTAGCATTTTTTTGCAACATACAGGCGGAGGAAGAGTTATCTTCCTCCGCCTTTTTTGTGTTTCTGTGCCGCGGAAAAAAGGAGACGGAAAGTGCGCCGTATGTGGGGCTTGTTTTGTTTTTTTTTTTTGATATCATAGGGTCATCCCGTGGAGTTTCTGTACGGGATCTCCCTTTGTTTCTTACAATCGGCAGATCCTGACCCTGCGGGCCGCCAGACTCAGAATGACTTTTTTAATGGGGAAAACAAAATGAAAGGTTTTACGTCTTGCCGTCACCCTGAACTGACGGCTATACATTGTTGCCGTCATCCTGAACTTGTTTCAGGATCCAGTCATCCGGTTTCAGGGTCCAGTAAAATGGGTTTTACGCTAATTGAGCTGTTAGTCGTCGTACTCATTATCGGCATTTTAGCCGCCGTTGCCTTGCCGCAATATCAAAAAGCCGTGCTGAAAAGCCGCCACGCCAATGCGTTGGTTTTGCTGCGTGCGATTAAAGACGCGGAAGAACGCTATTATATGGAAAACGGAGAATATACAACCGATTGGGAGGCGTTAGATATTTCTCTTCCATCCTCTTGCACGGTTAACGGCATTTCGGTGCAGTGTAACATCGGCGGCATGAATGCAGCCTATGCCCTTTCCCTGAACAATCATTTTAGTTACCCCAGTCATTATGCCGTTACCGCGGATGTCAGTAATTCTAAACTATGGCTCGGTTGGCAGTGGCAGTTGAATTTTGCTTCTATTTGGCCCGGCAAAAAGATTTGTTTGCCGAGAGATTCCGACGGAAATATAGGACGCGAACTGTGCCAATCATTTGGCGGAAAGGAATGCGGGGCGTATGCAGGGTGGTATCCGGGTGTTTCCAAAATATATTGTTTGCCGGACTAGTTTTTTGCGTGCGGAGAACCTAGCGGATTAAATAAGCCTCTTTTCCGTCTATAGTTATCGGGCCGCCCTCGGCTTGCGTTTGGCAGAAATCTTTTCCCGCAGGGTTAAGCGGCACGCACGCAAGATGCATAAAATTGTTGACGGTAGTCAGTTCGTATGCGGCGTGCGGGTTACTGTTGCTTTGGGTGAATACGGCTTCCCAGCAGGGAGTGCTGGCGCTATCCTCGCCGCGGCAGATGATATTTCCCGTAAAATTTTTAAGTTTTTCCTCTTGCAGGCGTTTTGTCATACGGTCGGCTTGTTCTTGCGACATAAAGCGGCCGGACGCAAAATTTTTCTGCCTTCCCCATAACATTACCACTTCGGTAATGCGCGCGTTCTCTACCGCGTTGTAGTAATACGGCAGCGCGGCGGCGGTTAGTATGGTGATAATGAGTATGGCGGACAGCAGTTCAAGCAGCGTAAAACCTGTTTTATTGGATCCTGAAATGCTACGGCTGGACTCCGGATTACGGCCTTCCGGAGTGACGCTAAGCGGAAAAAGCGTCAGTTCAGGATGACGATAATAAGACGGATCCGTCAATTCTATGTGACGGAAAAGCATAAAACCTTTCATTTTTAGTGCGCCTCTTTCTGCAAATTTTTACCCAATGCGCGGATTTCTTTTTCGCTCGTTTGTAGTCCAAGCGACCACGCTGTTTCGTGCAGCACACTCTCCCAAATTTCCGGCAGCGAGGTTTGTAATTTCGCCAGCGTGAGCGCGCGTTCCAGCCGTACGTAATCTTCCAGCGCGGTGGCTTGTTTTTTGCCGAACAATACGCGAAGCGCGCGGGTGTTGGCTATTTTACAGCGGAACAGGAGCGGGCCGCCGAAGGAAATTTTTTCTAAAAATTTCCGCGCCGTTAATAAAAAAAGCGTCAGGTTTTGGGCCAGGGTTTCCAAGCGCACGGTTGTGGCTTCGTGGCCGTTTACCATTTCTTCCGAGGATACAACCTGCTTATTCATAACCAATCCGTATGAATTAAATTCCGTCATATGGAGTATTCCGCGTTTGTTGGAGATAACCGCCGCGCCGTCCTGTACGGGCAGGAGGGGAAAGTCCGGATCGGCCATTACGCCATACGGCGCACGCACGGACGAAGCGGCCACGAGCGCGGGCAAGTGCTTGTAATCGGTCAGCGGTTCTTCGGGGTATAAAGGAATGACGGAGAGCGCGGCCACCGCTTCGCCCGCCGGATTGGCAGCCCGCGTTTTGAGGTAATTTTCAAAATGGCTTTCGGCTTTGTCGTGCAGAATATGGCGCAGCCGTTCGGATTTTTGGCGGTGGTCCAGCAGCCACGGCAGTTTGTCGGGGTGGACGATGGTTTCGGGGCGGCTGCTTTGGCCCGTGCGGATGTAGGCGCGTTTTAATTTGCCCACTAAATGTGGCGTTAAATTGCTTTGCGGGATATGAATGAGCACAAACATCCGCCCGCCCGTTTTGCTGACGCAGACGTTAATATCCACAAACACGACGGGGTCAATGTGGGTTTGAATGATATCCTCAATGGAATTGCGCATTTTTTCATGGTAAGGAATGCCGGTAAACGGAGATTTCGGCTTGTCGTTTTTATCGTCTTGTACGCCTACGATTATCATTCCGCCCATCGCGTTGGCGAACGAAGCGATGGTTTTGGCGAATTTTTCGTGGTTTTTGGGCAGCATATATTTGTAGTCCAGCTGCTTGCCCTCGGGCATCCCGCGGCCGCAGAAATCAACAACGTCGTCAAACGTAATGTTATGAAACGGTTTTTTAAACAACATATCGCGCACCTCGCTTTGGCCCTGCGGCTCTTTATTTATTATAATAACATTATTGCCGGAAAACCGGAAACTTTCAAGGATGTTTGAATATGAATACTCCTATGCACGCGCTGGCCGGCGCAATTACGGAAAAATTTATCGAGGCGGCCCCCGAAGCCGCCGCCCGCGCGCTGTCCGCCATGGCAACGCACGAGGCGGTTTTGCTGCTTTCTCCGTTAAAAGCGCAGTTGGTGGTTGCTTGTTTAAACCCGATGGAGCCGTCCAAAGCCGCCGCCGTTTTGCGCCGTCTGCCGCTTAGGCAGGCGTCGTATGTGCTTTCGCGCTTGGCGGTGCCGCAGGCCGCGCGGGTAATGCAGGCGTTTTCCGGCCCGTACAGGGAGCGGATTTCCGGCGTGCTGGAACCGTCTTTTGTCAAACTGCTTGCCGAGTCGTCCAATTACGCCGAGGGCAGTGCGGGGGCTTATATGCGGACGGATTTTGTGGCCGTACGTACGGAGACGAAACTTTCCCAGTTGGTGGAACGTCTTAAAAATCTGCCGCGTAAAAAACTGCCGCAGTTTTGCTGGGTAACGGATAAAGACGGCGTGTTGAGGGGGGTAATCCGCGCGGCGGAACTGGCGTTTTACGCGCCGCAAAGCGCGGCCGGATCTGTGATGACGGACTGCCCGTCCGTCCGGCCGGACCAACCCGCCCAAACGTTTCGTAAAATTTTTGAAGAGTCCGCCTGCGATACGCTTCCCGTAACGGATGAAAAGGGCGTACTGGTGGGTGTATTATGTAGGTCCGCCGTGCCGTTTGAGCCGCAGGACAAGAAGTCGTTTTGGCGCAAGTTGGCGGGTTGATTTTTTGTCGGTCTCGGGCGCGGAGGTTTTGTTCCGCGTGTGTTGTTATTCAAATTGAAGGAGAGGATATGAAACATTTCTTGGTACCGGCCGTTTTTTGTTTATGCGCCGGCTTTTTATACGGCGCACCGGCGCCGAAAGCGGAGGAATTGTCCCTGCGCGAGCAAGTGGGGCAGACGATTGTGCCCCGCGTGTTTATCGGAAAACACCGCGGTTTTAAGAAGGCCGTCAAACGCGGCGAGGTCGGCGGGTTTATTTTAAAAACGACCGACGGGCTGCTCGTCAAACCGCAGCTGACCCCCGAAAACCAAAAACAGTATTTTGAAAAACAGCGCAAACTGCTGTTAAAAACCATATCCGATTTAACGAAATGGGCCAAAGAGAGCCGCCGCAAAATCCCGCTGATTTTTGCGTTTGATTACGAGGGGGGAACGGTAACCTCTCCGATGTATATGGGGCTCAAGCAGATGCCGTCTAATATGCTTTTGGCGGCTTCGGGGCAAGACGGTATCATTTCCGATATGTACGCCGCACAGGCGCGGGAAATTAAATCCGTCGGCGGCAATGTATCGTTCGGTCCGGTAACGGACGTCAACTCCAACCCGTTGAACCCGATTATTCAAACCCGCTCGTTTGGAGATGACTCCTCCGTAGTCGGCCGCCGCGCCGCTGCGGCGGTGCGTGCTCTTCAGGCAAACGGCGTGGGGGCGTTTAACAAACATTTCCCGGGGCACGGAGACACGTCCGTTGACTCCCATCGGGAGATGCCCGTTACCGCCCTGCCCGAAGACGAACTGTGGCAGAAGCACGTATCAGCGTTTGTTCCTTCGGTGGACGCGGGCGTGTACGGCATCATGAATTCGCACGTGGTTTATCCGGCGCTTGATGAAGAAAATCCGGCGTCTTTTTCTCCTAAAATTTTGCACAATTTGTTGCGCGGCAAAATGGGTTTTTCCGGCGTAATCGCCACAGACGGGCTGGATATGGGCGCCGTGAGCGGCGTGGGCGTGGAGAATATCGTCCGCCGCGCCTATAAAGCGGGCAATGATATGCTGCTTTTGAGCGCTCCGGCCGATAACTTAAAAGCGGCTTCTGTTTATCCTAAACGCGCGGCCGATTTTGTGGAAAAAAGCGTCGCCTCCGGCGCGCCGGACGCGTTGACGGAGGAGGAAATCCGTACGGCCGCCGCCAAAGTGTTGGCGCTTAAACAAAAACTGGGCCTTTTTGACGGGGCGGGCGCGTCTGTGGCCGAAACGGGTTTTGACGCCGCCTCCCGCCGCGCCGCCGAAGCGGGCGTAACGCTGGTGCGCGACCAACAAAAACTCGTTCCGCTGTCGGGCGACATTAAAGAGGTTTGCGCCGTAATGTTTGCCGACAATGTTTTTAGCGGACAATTAATGACGTTTGGCGATTATTTAACGGCGCGCGGCAAAACCGTGCGGACGGTGCTGCTGCCCGTTTCCCCTACCGCCGAGGATTTAAAGACCGCGGGCGAATGTATGCGCGGCGCGCAGCTGGTGGCGTTGGGCACTTCCCGTGCGGCTAGGACGGATGAAGCGCAGTTTACCACGGTAACGGAACTGCTGCGTGCGGCGGAAGCGTCAGGCAAACAGACGGTGCTGCTTTCTTTGTTAAATCCGTACGAAATTCCGCTTTATCCGCAGGTTAGTACGGTGGTTGCGCTGTATGGCCCGACGGAACACTCGGTGCGCGCATCGGCAAAAATTTTGATGGGGGATATTCCCGCCAAAGGCAAACTGCCGGTTTCGCTTGAATAAGGCGCGTCTTGATTTTTTTGCATTTTTAACATAAACTTATTTAAATACATATAATAATGAGGTTATTATGAAAAAATTGTTAATTTTGGGCCTTTTGTCCGTAGGGTTATCGGTCAATGCTGCTGAGATGAGTTTTATAACGGTGTTGTCCTCTCCCGTGGGCTCGTTTAACCGGCTTGAGGTGGTAGATTCCGCTCAACCCGCATCCGCTTCTAGGGTCAATTTCTGTACGAAAGTCGGTACGGAAGGGAGGGTACAGTTACAGGGGCTGGACAGTGCGTCGTTAGGCAACCTTACTTTGGCTTCTGATGTAGTGTTGGGCCGTTCGGGATCGGGCGATTATGTGTTGAACTCCATTTCTTTAAATAGCGGCGGCGCCGTTAAGGGCAGCCGGTTGCTGGCAAATAATGTAACCGTCTCCGGCCAAGGGGTTGGAAAGTCCTCTAATTTGTACGGTACCACGCTGACGGTAGCGGGTGCCAAAACAAAAAATTTAGAAGTGGGCGAAGATGTGCATGTAATTAGTAATTCTCTCAGTTCGTCCAGTATGGTATGGAGTAACGAGTATCAGGCTGATGCTGCGTGCAGCTTAACCAACCAATGCCAAAAACAGTATTTGTTAAAATCAACAATCAAAGAATCAGCAGTTGTTGGTTGTTCCGATGTTGCCTATAGGTATCGACATAAACAAGAATGTTGTCCTTCTTGGCCGAATAGGGAGGATCCTGTTTGTTATCGGCGTTCATACGTTTGGACTAAAACTTTACTTCCGACATACGGTAATTATAAGTATGTAGCTGTTTCCGATGCGAGAGACTGTACTGCTACGTCTTATACTGGTGGTTCTGGCCACGTAGTCTATCCCGCAAAGGTAGAGAATTACGGTTTTCAAGGGAATATAACTCCAGTATGTAATTATACGACACAGACGGAAGGTGCGAAATGTAATCCGGCTGTAGTAGGGAACGGCGGGTGTTATCTTGCGATAGACTCATCCTCAGTGTTTGGTTACCCAGGAGGTTGGATGGATCGACTTAGAGAAGAGTGTGACAATTATGGACAAACTTGTTCCACTTGGTATAAGTATAATGATTATTATTGTTCATGGTACAACGTACAACAATGGTTAGGGTTGGAATGTTCTGCAAACGGACCTTGGGTACCGTACGGTTGGGAAGCTGAATAGTTAATTCTGTTTCTTTACCCCCGCTTTACGGCGGGGGGGTGTATTTTATACCCCCAACATTGTCGGAGAATATGTATTGTACAGCGGTATAACAGATTATTTCGGTAACAGCACTGTGCCTAACAGTCCGGTTCGTAACCGCGGCGTCCGTGCGCCGCGTGGTCAATTTGCTATAATATCCGTATGACGAAAAAAGGAGCCGTTTTGTTGGTGTGTTCCAACCGTAAGGCATACCACGATTATTTTATTGAGGATACGTACGAAGCCGGACTGGAGCTTTTGGGCGCAGAGGTAAAATCTATCCGCCAAAAGGAGCTGAGTCTGGAGGGCAGTTTCGTGCGGGTGGAAAACGGTACTGCCTGCGTGTACAATATGCACGTAAAACCTTATAAATTTAATTCGCTGACGGAACCGGATCCCACCCGCGTGCGCCGGCTGCTCCTCAATAAAAAAGAACTGCGCAAACTGGCCGCCAAGGCGGACAGAAAAGGTTATTCGCTGGTACCTGTGGAAGTGTATTTTAAAGACGGGTGGGCAAAACTGAAATTGGCCGTCGCCAAGGGCAAACATTTATTTGATAAGCGCGAGAGCCTGAAAAAGCGCGATTTAAACCGCGAAATGGAAAAAAATTTTAAAAACAACATTCGTTTTTAAATCGTTCCGACGGATATCTTTCCTATATAAATAAAAAACGCTGGATTTTTTTCGTACAATATTCTAAAATATATTTAATTGGGCGGGTGGCGGAATTGGCAGACGCGTACGGCTCAGGACCGTATGGACGAAAGTCCTTAAGGGTTCAACTCCCTTTCCGCCCATTTCATTTTTTGGTTGCACAGCATGAGAAAGAATGATTACTATCGGCCTCCGGCGTCGTCTTTAGGCAAAAAGAAACGTGTGGTTCGGCGGAAAACAGGGTCATCCTTTTTTTTTAAGTTCATTCTGCTTTTCTTCTTTTTGGGCTTACTCTCCGGCGGTGTATGGGCTGTTGTCAAAGTTTATGGGCTGGTTACCAGCGCACAACTTTCCGAATGGCATGTAAAAACGGTGGCCGTTTCCGGCGTGATGGGCAATTTTAATAAAGAATTGTCCGCCCTGGCGCAGCCTTACAAGGGCAAACCGTTTTCTGTTCAAGATGCTGTGGCGCTGCGCGAAAAAATTGTTAAAAAATATCCGATGTTAAAAGACGTTAGCGTCAAGCGCAGTCTGTTAAGCGGCAAGCTAAACGTATCTGCCAAACACAGAAAGCCGGTTGCCAAATTCGTTCTGCCCGATAAATCCGTCAAATACATTGATCCGGACAGCACCGTATATGCCGATCCGAATCCTAATCTTTTGGAATCCGTTCCGTCAGTGGAACTGGAAGGAACCGTGCCGGAAAAATTAGGCGCGGAATTTGTGGATTTGGTGGAAAGTACGTTAAAATTGCGCAGAGAATTGGATTTTGCTTTTTTGCGTATGAATTTGACCGAAAATACGGTTAAAATGTATATGCCGCAGGGCGGCGTGATTGACTTCGGAAAGGCCGTCAATTTAAAAAAGAAGGCCGCGCGCGCGGCGCAGATTATTGCGCTTTCGCCCGAAAAATACGCGCGCCCGTACACGCTTAATTTTGAATTTTTTGAATACGGAAAAGTTTTTTTAACACAGAACGCAAATTAAGTTTTATAATAGAACTAGAGCAATTTTTTTCAGGTGGTTTTGATTATGGCAAAAACGAATCTTATTGCAGGTTTGGATATCGGCAGCGGCAAGATTACTTGCGTTGCCGCCGCACACGATTTTGAAACGAATACGTTAAAAGTAATGGCCGGGCGCAGTGTGCCGTGCCGCGGCTTAAAGGGCGGTATGGTGTCCGACATTCGGGAAACGTCCGCCGCCGTCACGCATGTGTTGGGCGGTATCGAGCGCGAATGCAACCAGGAAATCGGCAGCCTGTACGTGGGCGTGCGGGGCGCGCATTTGGAATCTTTTTCCAACCACGGTACGTATAACATTTCCCGCATGGATAAAGAAATTACCCAGGCCGATATGGACCTTGCCATCGAAAACGCCAAAGCCATGCCGATTAAAAACGATAACGAAATTGTGGACGTTATTACCCAGGGTTATTCCATCGACAAGCAAAAAGGCATTACCAACCCGGAAGGGATGGAAGGCTCGCTCTTGGAAGTGGACGTACACATTACCACGGGTTCTTCGACGCATCTTAACAATTTGGCCAAAGCCATCCAACGCCCCGGTTATAAAATCGACCGCATTTTTTACGGCCTGGTGCCGTTGGCCGACACCGTGCTGACGCAGGAAGAAAAAGAAATCGGAGCGATGATTCTCGACTTGGGAGGCGAGACGATGTCCGTCGGTATTTACATCGACGGAATTTTAAAGTTTTCGCGCGATATTCCCTACGGCTGCGATTTGATTACAAGCGATTTGTCCCGCCTGTTGCACACCTCCCGCCAGAACGCCAAAGAAATCAAAGAAAAATACGGCGTGTCGTTTCCCACTTTTTTGGATGAAGAAGGCGAAATCCCCGTGCCGTCGTTGGACGGGCGAAGCACGCATAATATTAAAAAGAGCTATGTGCTTGACATTATTCAGCCCCGCGTGGAAGAACTCATCGAGCAGGTCGGCCGCGTGGTGGATACGTCCGGATATAAAAATTTTCCCGTGGTCGGTGTGGTAACGGGCGGCGGCTCGTTAATGCCGGGGATAACCGACCACTGCGTTAATATTCTGGGCCTTAAAGAAGTGCGCCGCGGCATCGTTCAGCGCGATTTAATTACCAGCGACGACGAATTTTTTGACCCCCGGTACAGCACCGCTATGGCGCTTGCCATTTACGCTTCCGGCAATTCGGCTTACGACGATTATTCCGGCGGTTCTTACGAAAAGGGTTCCTCCGTGTTCGGCAAGTTGGGCAAATGGTTTAAAGGCGTGGATATCTTCGGCGGTTGATAACGGAGAATACTCATGAAAGATTTATTTATGCCGGCCGATTTGTTTGAGAGCAAAAAGGCCAAAATTAAAGTAATCGGCGTGGGCGGAGGCGGCGGAAACGCCATCAACCATATGGTGGCCTCCGGACTTAAAGACGTGGATTTTATCGCCGTCAATACCGATGCGCAGGATCTGCGCCGCAACCAAGCCCCGTACCTCGTGCAGGTGGGGGAGAAAATTACCAAAGGGCTCGGCGTCGGAGGGGACCCGGAAAAAGGCAAACGCGCGGCCGAAGAATCCAAAGAAAAATTAAAACTCATCATCGGCCAGTGTGATTTGTTGTTTATTACCGCCGGAATGGGCGGCGGCACGGGCACGGGCGTGGCGCCGTATTTGGCTAAGCTCGCCAAAGAAATTTACGGGGACGAACTCCTCGTCGTGGGCGTAGTGACGCGTCCTTTTAATTTTGAAGGTTACGTGCGCGAAAAACAAGCCGACCAGGGAATTAAAGAAATGCAGAAGTACGTTGACTCAATGATTATCGTGCCAAATGAAAAACTGTTTGCCCACGTGGACCCGAAAACCTCCTCCAAAGATGCGTTTAAAATGGTGGATGAGGTACTTCTGCAGGCGGTAAAAGGAATTTCAGAAGTGATTACCCAGCCCGGCGAAGTAAACATCGATTTTAACGATATCCGCAAAGTGATGTGTCATTCGCACAAATCGCTTATCGGCGTGGGGGAAGCCAGCGGCGCGGGCCGTCATCTGGCGGCGGTAAAAAAAGCAATTTTGTCGCCGCTGTTGGAAAATGCCGACATTCACGGCGCCAAAGGATTTATTGTGCATTTTTCGGCGGAGGAAAATTTGACGCTGTTGGAGCAGGGGGAAGTGATGAACTTAATCCGCCAGTACGCCAGCAACGATTCAATTATTATGTTTGGGTATTCGTACGACTCCACGCTTGACGGAAAGATTAAAGTGACGGTCATCGCCACGGGGTTCAGCGCGGAAAAGGCGAATGTTTTTCACTCCCGCCGGCCGCTCCCGTCTGACGCGCCGTTCGTCAAAAAGACGCCGGCGGAAGTGTTCGCTCCGTTTGATCCTATAGGTCCGGAGCCCGAAGATGCCATGCTGATTCCGGCGTATTTGCGCCGCAAAAAAAACAGAGTGTAAGCCAATACAGGAGAGATTATGGCGATAGGACTTCAAAGTTTATTAAGAACGGTAGTGGATAACAAAGCCAGCGGATTGCAAATCCGCGGCAACTCGAACGCCTATGTGCGTTTGCACGGGCAGATGAAGCCCATTGACGACAGTTTTATTCCCAACGACGAAGTTAAAAAAATGGCTTATGCGTGTATGGGCGAGCGCGAACGCAAAATGTTTGAGCAGTACAGCTCGGTGGACTTTTCGCTCGACGCCAAATCGTACGGGCGCTTCCGTTTTAATGTATTCCGCCAAATGGGCAAATTTTGTATGGCGGTACGCCATATTCCGCTTAAAATTCCCAGCTTTGAGGAGTTTCACCTTCCGGGCGATATTTTGCGTAAAATGTCCGAAAGCCGCCGCGGCCTTATTTTAGTGACGGGGATGACCGGTTCGGGTAAAACGTCCACGCTGGCCGCGATGGTTGACCACATCAACAAAACGCGTACGGGACATATTATGACCATTGAGGATCCGGTCGAATTTATCCATCCGGATAACCGTTGTATCGTCAGCCAGCTTGAACTGGGCATAGATACGCCTTCGTATGCGCATGCGCTGCGCGCTGCTATGCGTCAGGATCCGGATGTAATTTTAATTGGCGAGCTGCGCGATCCCGAAGTAATGCGCGCCGCCATCAGTGCGGCGGAAACGGGGCAGCTCGTGTTGGGCACGATGCACACCGTCAACGTTACGCAGACGCTTTCGCGTTTGGTGGATGCTTTTCCGGTTGAACAGCACCATCAAGTACGTTTACAGCTTGCCGATTTGATCCGCGGGATTGTCTGCCAACGTTTGCTGCCGACGATTTCTCCCGGAATGCGTCCCGCGCTTGAAATTCTTGTTTCCACGCCGCAGGTGCGCAAACTGATTTTGGAAAATAAGCCGAGCGATTTGCAAAAAGCGATGCAAATGGGAGAATTTTACGGGATGAATACCTTTGACCAATCTCTTGCACAATTGTACAAGGAAGGCGCAATTGATTTGGAAACCGCCCAAAACTCCGCCACCAGTCCGGATGCGATTATGCTCGCGGTCCGCGGCGTGACCGACAGTATGGACGCGGTGGTATAGTATGCGCGCCAACGGAATGTTAATTGCCATTGACGGTACCGCGGGAACGGGCAAATCGAGCGTCGGCAAAGCCGTCGCGGCTAAGTTAGGATACGGTTTTTTAAGCACAGGGGAAATGTACCGCGCGCTTGCTTACAAAGTGTTTGAAAAGAAGATTAGTCCCGAAGATCACGACGCCGTTTTGGCCGCCGCCCGCGCTCTGCGTTTTACGTTTGCGCGCCAACCTGACGCCACACTTAAAATGTTCGTAGACGGCGAATTTTTGGGTGCGAAGCTTCATCTGGAAGAGGTGGGAAGTGTCGCCAGCCGCGTGTCCACCAACGGCGAGGCCAGACGGGTGCTTACCGAAAAAATGCGCGAAGTGGGTATGGACGGCGGTATCGTAATGGAAGGACGCGACGTCGGGACCGTGGTGTTCCCTGACGCGGAAATGAAATTTTACCTGGACGCGTCCGCTGAAGAACGCGCCAAACGCCGTGTCAAACAGTTGCAGGAAGCGGGCAAAAAGGCCGATTATGCCCAAATTTTGGACATGATAAAAGAACGTGACTACCGCGATTCCCACCGCGCCGCCAGCCCGTTAAAACCTGCGGACGATGCCGTAATTCTTGATACGTCCTCACTCAATATGCAGCAAGTTATCGAAGCAATTTTGGAGAAAGTCGAGCATCATGCTTCTTAATTTGATAAAATTAATTGCAAGGGTTTATTTTCGAACCTTTTACGATTTTAAGGCGGAGGGGTTAGAAAATATCCCCACAACCGGCGCGCTTATTATAGCGGGGAATCATTTGTCCAACGCCGACCCGCCGGCCATCGGCAGTTTTGCCGGGCTGGTGCGCGATTCGCGTTTTGTGGCCAAAAAAGAGTTGTTTTCCGTGCCCGGCCTGGGGTGGTTTTTCCGCCGCAGCGGCTATATTCCGGTGGACCGCGCCCGCACGATTGGGGACTTTGGAGCCCTCAAAGAAGTGGTGCACGCGCTGGAACAGGGTCAAAGCGTGGTGATGTTTCCGGAAGGAACACGCAGTAAAAACGGCAAACCGCAAAAGCCCAAAAGCGGCATTGGTTTTTTGGTGTACAAAACGGGCGCGCCCGTTCTTCCGGTAAAAGTGGAAGGTACGTTCGGGTGGCCGTGGGTGCGCAAAATCCGCGTGAAGTTTGGTACGGTAATCCATTTGGAAAAAAATCCCGAATTGGAACCGAAAGCGCAGTATAAACAATTTGCAAACGAAGTAATGGAAGCCATAAATTCAATTCATATCTAACGGAGGTCAACGCAGATTTTCCCGCAGGGAGAACCTGTAATAAGGACTTATGACGACAAACGAAGAAATTAAACAAACCGAAGAAACAATTAACGAACAAGAAATGACGATGGACCAGTTAATTGCGCAGCAAGAGTCTTTATCGGAGAAGTTGTACAAAAGAGAAATTGTAGACGTACCCGTTGTACAGATTAACCAAGATTATATTTTAGTGGATACCGGCGCGAAAAAAGAAGGTGCTATCGCCGTGTCCGAATTTGAAGGCAAGCCGCTTCCCGCGGTGGGGGATACCGTGTCCGCCGTTTTGGTAAAACGCGGTTCCGACGAAAGACCTTCCATTTTATCCCATAAAAAAGCATTGGAATTTTTAGGTTGGGATATCTGCAAAAAAGCTTACGAAGACAAAGAGCGCGTCAAAGGCACGATTGTACAGTGCGTCAAAGGCGGGTATATTGTAGAAGTGTTCGGCGTAAACGGTTTTATGCCTTTATCCTTGTCCGAACTGCATACCGCTTACAAACACTATTTGCCCGTGGGCGCGAAAATCAAAGCGCAAATCGTTGAATTTTCCAAAGAAAAACAGAAACTCATTATTTCCCGTAAACAAGTGTTGGAAGAGGATGAAGCCGTCCGCCGCGAGCAGGTGTTGGGCGAAATTAAAGAAGGCGACGTGCTGCGCGTGGTCGTATCCAAAGTGGACAAAGAAAAATTGTTCCTGCGTTTCCACGGCATTGAAGGCGTGGTAACGTTGGAAAACATCGCGTGGAAAGAACCCGAAACCGCTATTGCCAACTTCCGCCGCGGCCAGCGCCTGAAAGCCAAATTGTTGCGCTTGGACAAAGAAACCCCGTGCTTGGAATTTGGTTTGAAACAGCTCTTCTTAAACCCCGCCGATGCGTTGAAACGCCGCTATCCGTACAAAAGCTCCGTTAAAGCGGTCATCACGAAAGTGGACGCTGAGAACGGCGTGGAGTGTACGATTGGCAAAAACAACACCAAAGGCTTCATCAGCCCGTTTGAAATGGGGCGCGATTTTGCCGCCAAAGAAGGCGAAACCATTACTGCGTTGGTGGTGGGCGTCAATCCGGAAACCTTTACGGTCAACCTGTCCGTCAAGAAATACGACCAGGCGCAGAACCGCAAAGTGGTTGCCCAGTACTTGAAACAGGCTCCGCGCCCGACCTTGGGCCAGCTGTTGCAAGATTCTTTCAAAACGGAAGAAGAAGAGGCCAACAACTAAGTTAGAATGAATTGAAAGATGTAATAAAAACCCTCCTGCATAGCAGGGGGGTTTCTTATGTAGGCCACTCCCCGGCTTTACCAGCTTTCTGCAAATGCAGTCTCAACCGCTTCTCTCTTGTGTATTCCTTCCTTCTCAGGTCATTTTGAAATTTTTTGTTCAGAATCTGCCGCTTTTTTACGGACACTGCTTTAACGCCGGAGATCCCGCGCAGAAACACCACGGGATGACTGTAATAGCCCCGGCCAGTATAGAGAACTCTCGCAGGGAATACTCCCTGACGTCACGTGCCATGGACTCGCGCGGATTTTGTAAAATATAAATATGTCCGGAGTAAAATTACTTGTGCTTTCCTGCTGTGCGCCGTGTTCGTGCGCCGTCATCAAAAAATTGGCGGACGACGGCGTAGACTCCACCGTTTTATTTTACAATCCCAACATTTATCCGTCGGCGGAGTACGAAAAACGGCGCGACGAGCAGCGCCGCGTGTGCGAAGCTTTCGGCTTAAAATTCGCAGAGCTGCCTTACGAACCGGAAGTGTGGGATAAGGCCGTGCAAGGTCTTGAAAATGAACCGGAACGCGGCAAACGCTGTTCGGAATGTTTTTATATGCGTCTTAAAAAAGCGCAGCAGTACGCTCTTGAGCATAAGTTTGACGCGTTGACCTCTGTCCTGGGGGTATCGCGTTATAAAGACTTGGCACAGGTAAACGAAGCCGCGCGCCGCGCGTGGCAGGAAAGCGTCAAGCCGTATTGGCCTGCCAACTGGCGCAAAGGGGGGCTGGAAGAGCTGCGCCGTGCGCTTGTCAAAGAATTAGGCCTTTATGCCCAAACATATTGCGGCTGTAAATACAGTTTGGCCGCGTCTTTGGCGAAAAAGAAAGAAAATAAATAAAAAAACCAGCTGGCGGATTTGATGATGATTCATTATAATGATAGTGCCAAAAGCGGAACGGGGGCGTTATGAAGAAATGGGGCAGACGCGCCGTATATGGAATAACGGCGTTTTTTATTTTGTTGGTATTATTTGATTTATCTTTGCGGTGGGTGTCGTCCTCGGTTTGGGTGCGCCGCCGGGTAGCGGCGAAACTGTCCGAATCCCTGCAGCGCGAGGTACGGCTTGAAAAAATATCCGCCAGTTTGATCGGCATAAAAATCAACGGATTGGCGGTGTCAGAAGCGGGCGGTTTTAAAGAGGGCACTTTTGCGGGCGTGGATCGGCTTCGTCTGCGCGTTTCGTGGTATCATTTGCTGCATAAACACGTTAAAGTGCACTCGCTGGCCGTAAACGGCGTTTACGTGCAAGTTATCAGAAATTCGGACGGCGGATTTAATTTTGATTCCTTAACTGCCTCTCCTGCAGATCCGGACGCATCTTCCCCGGGCCTGCCGGTGCGTATTACGGCAAATCGGGTGGATTTGCGTAACGTCAATTTTGCCTATTTACAGGAGCCGGAATTTTCCGTACGGGTGCATAAGGCTTCTTTTTCGGCGCACGGGGTGGGTATAGACCGCTTGTTTGAAGTCCGTTTAAACGCAACGGGCGAGTACCGCTCCGGTCCTGTGTCTGCATTATTTCCGGTTGGGTTGGAAGCGCGCGTTCATTTGGGCGAAATGAATTGGCAAAATGCTTATGTCCAGTTGGGGGCGCTTTCGGTCCGCGCTAATGATGCTGTTTTAAACGTGCAAGGTTCCGCGCACGATTTTACGCGCCCGCAGGCGGAAGTTTCGGCTGATTTGCGGCGCTTATCTTCTGCGTCGTTAAAGCCTTTTATGGCAGAGTTACCCGCTTTTTTTGTGCCGCAGATTCATTTCTCTGCGGCAGCATCTTTCGATTTACCGGCCCAAAAAGCGGAAATTTCCTCATTCGGATTCTCTATGGCGGGGTTGCAGGCGGGCGGCGGCGTGACGGCTGATTTTGCCCAAACACCGCTTTATAACGCGCGGTTGATGTTCCAGGCGGATTTGGCGAAACTGGCCTCTCTCGCGCCGGAACTGATGAAGCCGTATGCGTTGGGCGGCGGGGTAAGCGGAACGGCGGAGGTGTCTAACGAGCGGCTTTCGGCCGAGGTGTCCTTGTCAGACGCGGAAGGCGTTTTCCCGTATGCGGGCGCATTTAAGGGGTTAAATGCGTCGCTCACCGCAAGCGAATCCGGCGATTTGAAAACGGGCGTCGTAAACGGCAAATTCGCGGGGGATTTAAACGGCGCGCCTTTCTTGATGGATTTTCGCGTTATGCAGACGCTTGAAAAAATCGCCGCCGTGTTGAATGCGTCGGCCAAACGCATTGCGCTGCCGCCTATGCCCGACTCCGAAGCCAAAGAGCCGGAACCAGATTTTGTAGCGGATACGCATATTGAACCGGTGGTCAAAACGAAGTGGAACCTGCCGCCAGCAGCAGTATTGGCGGACGTGCGGATTGATTCGCTGGACGCGCCGTTTTTCTATGGAACGGATATTGTGTTTAAAACGGATTTAGAGGGGCTTACGCCGGATTTAAAACGGACGCAGGGCAGTTTAAGTTTACGTACCGGAAACGGCGAAATCCGCGATCTGTACCGTTTGACAAACGCCAGTCCGGTAACAAAGGTGCTGTTTTTGTCGCTCAACGTGGTGGGAAAAGTGTTCAATTCGCTGGATGTATTTTCCGTGTTAAACGGATGGGTCGGCGCAGATGACTCTGCCGATCAGGATGCTCAAACCGCGGCGGAAAAAGTAATCAAAGTGGTAGAAGGGCCGGACGGAGAACCGGTGCAGATTATGGTGCCGTATTCCTCGCGCAAAATGGACGGGCGGATGAAATTTGACCAGTTTGATACAAGTATTTACTTCAAGTCCGGTGTGGCTGATATGAAAGAAGGGACATTTGTGTCGGACACGGTGTCTTTTACGCTTTCGGGGCAGACGGATTTTAAAACGGAGAAAGTGAATATGAGTGTGCAGGCGGCCCCGGGCAAGCATTATGTGGACGGGATTATGCCGCTTAAACTTAACATTGGCGGGACGGTGTCTAACCCCTCGGGGAGTATGAGCGTATTGGGGTCCGTATCGTCGCTTGTAACGCAGGGGGTGGCGAATAATTTTGCGTCCAATGCGGTCAAAAAAAGCGTGGGCGGTATTTTTGGATTATTCAAAAGTAAGTCCCCGCAGGCGCAAGCGGATAATAAAGCGGAACAAGAACTGTTGACCGCGCCGCAAGACTCCGCAGATATTTCGCAGAAATAAGCCGTTAGAAAAATGGTTTGATATCGTATCCGCTCCGGCGTAGTTTGTCGGGGCGGATTTTTGCGGAGTAAGTTGCAAAGGATTATTTTATTCGTTGTCATTCCCGAAGGCTATTCCTTCGCGTCGTTTCTAAAATAGATTGGCTCCAGTAGTCCGGGGAGCGCCGACAAGGGGGCCCAGGCGCAGGGTCTTGACCCGTTTTTTTTTTTTGATAACATAAGGTCATTCCGTAAGGTGGTTATACGGGATCTGTAGTTATAAACGGCAGATTCCGTGTTACACCCTCACGGAATGACGGCGTATAAGGAGATATTGTTCTATGTGTCAAAAAGGCTTTACCTTAATAGAATTATTGGTTGTCGTATTAATCATCGGCATTTTATCGGCCATCGCACTGCCGCAATACCAAGTGGCGGTGGCAAAGAGCCGGTATGCGCGGGGCCGGGTATTGGTGGATGCCGTATGGAATGCTCAGCAGGTATATTATATGGCAAATGGAAAATATGCTCCGCGATTTGAGGATTTGGATATCAGTCTTCCGGCGGGGCTGAAGCATGTTTATGCGCCCGGTGAAAACGGCGATGACCAGTATCACGACGGGAAGTATTGGTATGACATTCGTGTGGATAATAATGCCGGCAGTTATGTATATATGAGTATTAACGATAAGGCCAAATATCTGCGTAATTTTAAAAGTGGCCCTGCCAAATGCTATGCCGGTAATGATTTGTGGGATAAAGTCTGTTTGTCTTTTGGGGGGCAACTTCGCGTTAATGTTCCCGGCATGCATATCTACGACTTGCCGTAATTTTTTGGGACAATAAAAAACCCGCCTGTAAGGGCGGGTTTTTCGTTAAATAAAACCTTATTTGTTGGTGATTTCCAATTCTACGCGGCGGTTCTGCGCGCGGCCTTCTTTGGTTTTGTTGGAAGCCACCGGATTGGCGGCACCGTAACCGATAAAGGATACGTTTTTGGCGGGAACGCCTTCTTTTACCAGCTGCATGGCCACGGCTTTGGCGCGGCGTTGGGAAAGGTCAACGTTGTAGTTGGCGTCGCCCCAAGAATCGGTATAACCGGCTACGCGTACGGTGCTGTTCGGATATTTTTTGAGCGCTTTTGCGGTAGCGCGGATTTGCGGCAGCGATTCGTCGGAAATTTCGTCGCTGTTATAGGCAAAATTAATCGGTTTTTTATAAGAAAGCACTAAGCCTTTGTCCGTTTTGCGGGCCACTTTGGCCACTTCGGAAAAATCTTCTTCTTTTACCTGAGCGGGTTTTACGGGGGCCGCTTTCACGGGAGCGGCTTTTTTAACGGATTCTTGCGCTGCGGGTTTCTTCGCGGGAGCTTGTTTTTTGCACGCGGTTTTGGTGCAGGTGCAGTGGCACGCGCCCAAAAATAAGGCTGCGGCCAATAAAGTGGTTACTTTTTTCATTACGAGTTTTCTCCTTAATTTAGTTTATGCTTCTATCCTCTTTATTCTACAAAATTCGACATTCCGGCGTGCCCTTTTTTTTCATCAGTTCTCTATATAGACGGTAAACGGGTTTGCCCAATTTGGGGTGGACATATTCCGGCAAGATATAAGAAAGCGGTTTTAATACAAATTCCCGCTCGTGCAGACGCGGGTGCGGCACGATAAGGGGGTATTTGTCGTCGTCCTCAAACAGTATTTTGTCATCGTAAAACAGCAGATCCAAATCTATCACGCGCGGCCCGTTGGGAAACGTCGGCGTCCGCCCGAGGCGTACTTCCAATTCTTTTAATTTTTTTAGAAGCGGCAGCGGCTGATACGGCGTACTTAGAATAACGACCGTATTGATAAAATCAGCTTGGTTTGTAAATCCCTCCGGCTTGGAAACAATGTACGGCGCGGTTTCTTTTACCGTGCCGAGTTCGGATAACGCGGCGACGGCTCGGTCGATATTTTCTTTGGAGGGGGCGATGTTGCTGCCCAGTGCGATGACGGCTTGCGGCATATTATTCTTCTCCCCTGTATTCCACCCAGCGGTCCGCTTCCTCGGCCACTTTTACGGCGTAGAGGTGCGGGAACATTTTGCGCACGCGGCGGTAAATCCACAGGCAGACGGCTTCGGTGGTGGGGTTTTCAAAAAAATCCCCCAAGTTGCGTCCGGCAAAGTGTTGATTGATTTCTTTTTCAAACGCGGCGGAAAGTTCGCGGAAATCAAGCAGATATCCTTCCGCGTTTAGCGGGCCGTGAAAGGTAACCTCGTAGCGGAAAGTGTGTGCGTGCACGTCCTCGGCCAGCGTGCCGCCGTGCCCATGGCGGGCGGTAAACGTGCCCGTTTGCGTGAGGTAAACCGTTGTCATTTGGAAGACTCCAGCTCTTCGTAAAAATTGATGATTTTGCGCGTTTCTTTTACGTCGTGTACGCGCAAAATGTCGGCCCCGTTTTGCAGCGCCACCAAGTTGGCCGCCAGCGTTTGGGCCTTGCGTTTGGGCGCGCCTTCGCACTTTTGGCTGAGGAAGGTTTTGCGCGACAGCCCGACGAGCATCCGCACGCCCAAGTCTTTGAAGAAAGCGAGGTGTTTTAACAGTTCGTAATTTTGCGCGCGCGTTTTGGCAAACCCGAAACCTACGTCTATAATCACGTTTTGTTTGGCAATGCCGCACGAAACGGCTTCGTCAATTTTGCGGGCCAAAAAGTCTTTAATTTCACCCAACAAATCGCTGTATTCGGTTTGGGTTTGCATCGTTTGCGGCGTGCCGCGCGTGTGCATAACGACGATTTTGGCGTTAAAATCTTTGACGAGTTTGAACATCTCTTTATCCGGCGTGCCGCTGACGTCGTTAATAATGTTGACTCCCGCTTTTAATCCCTCCAGCGCGACGGGGATTTTAACGGTGTCCAAAGATACGGGGATTTTCGGCCATTCTCGGCGTACGGCGGCAATAAGCGGCAGTACGCGGGCTTTTTCTTCGTCTGCGGACACGGGCGTGGCGGAAGGGCGGGTGGATTCTCCGCCGATGTCCAAAATATCGGCGCCGCCTTGCACGTAATCTTTGCATTTGGCCAGTAAAGAAGCCAGATTATTTTGTGGATCTCCGTCGTAAAAAGAATCCGGCGTGGCGTTTACAATGCCCATTAATTGCGGTGTCATGTTTTCTCCGTCGAGGAATGAGGAATCTCTATTTTATCATTTCCAAAAATTCGCTGCGCACTTCCATTTTTTTAAACGCGCCGCGGATTGCGCTCGTTACCATTACGGCATTATGCTTTTCAATTCCGCGCGAACTGATGCACATATGTTTGGCCTTGCATACCACCATTACGCCGTGCGGTTTTAAGGTTTCCATTAAACTGTCGGCGATTTCGGCCACCAGTTTTTCCTGAATCTGCAGGCGGCGCGCAAACACTTCGACGAGGCGCGCCAGTTTGGAAATCCCGAGTACGCGCCCTTTGGGCAGGTAGCCGATGGAAATCGTCCCGAAGAACGGCTGTAAATGGTGTTCGCAGGTGGAATAAAATTCAATATCTTTCAGCACCACCATTTCTTCGCAGGAACCTTCGGTAAATGTTTTTAACACGTCCTGCGGCTTCATTTTGTATCCGCCGTAAAGTTTCTGCCAGCTGCGTAAAATGCGGTGCGGCGTTTCAAGTAAGCCTTCGCGGGACGGGTCATCGCCGATGTAGGCCAAAATTTCGCGCAGGTTGTTTAAAATCTTTTCTTCCGTCAGCGGATGTTTGCCATTTTGTGCGTTTGCAGGCTTAGCCGCGCGGCGGGGTGTTCTTTTAGCAGTTTTACGCATAGGTCAATGTTCTCCTGTTTATTGCTTTCGGGTTGAAGATAAATCTGCGTTTTCGCGTTTTCATACGCATAGTATTTTTTCAAATCGGCAAGGTCGGTGTCCTGTCCGATGACGATTTTAATTACGTCCGCTTTTTTGAGCATTTCCGCGCTGACGTACTTTTTTGGCGATACGCAGACGAAATCTACAAGGCTGACATCCGTATCAACGGAGCCGTTCGTTTCCAAGTGAATGGCATAGCCCGCCTTTTTGAGTGCGGCGAACAGCGCGGGCGCGTCCTGTTCGGTCGGTTCTCCGCCCGTTACAATAACGGTTTTACACGGATATTGTTTTAGTTCGGCATTTAGACGCGTTTCGTCCCATTCTTCGCCCGTTTGAAAGGCGTATTTTGTGTCGCAGAACGGACAGTTCATACTACACCCCGCCAAACGTACGAATACGGCGGGCATACCGGTATGTTTGCCTTCGCCCTGAATGGAATAAAAAACCTCGTTAACCTTCCACGACGGCTGCGGCATTTTCGCTCTCCCAAATTTCCAGCGTTTTTAATTTGAGCCCCGTTTCAGCTAATTTTGCGCCGATTTTCGCAAACAAAAACTGCGCCAAATTTTCGGCGGTGGGGTTTTCCACCCAGTCGTTTAAAAATTTATGGTCGGGCAGGTTGTCGTCCAGCAGCTTTTTGACGACTTTAAAGTCGCACACCATTCCGTCCGGTTTGACGGGGCCTTCAATGATAAATACGGCTTTCCACGTGTGGCCGTGCAGGTCGTGGCACGGGCCGTCGTAATGCGGCAGGCGGTGCGCGGAACTGAACGAGCGGATCAGTTTAATAAGCATCAGCGGTCCTCCGGAAGCGTGTTAAAAATTTGTTGTACGTAAATAATGCACAAGATCACTTGCGCCAGCGTAAAGAGCGGAATGTAGAACCACATCCGCACATACCACAGCGCGGCCAACGGTCCCAATAGAAAAACAGCCCATTTGCAAATGACCGCATTGGGCACATTGGCGCGCGTGAGAATTTTGAAGAAAAATCCCGCCGCGGCGGCCGTGCAGAAGCCGAACAGCATCATCAGCGGAACCAGCACGCAAGCCATCAAAAAAGCGACCACTTTTAACGCGGCGGCGATATCGGCTTGATGCTTTGCTAAAAATTCGGGCGTGGCGGAAAACGAAACGGACGGGGGAATATCGCGGCTTTGCACGCCGGCGGAAGAAGGCATATACAGTTTATTTTGGCTGATAAACATCAGCTGTTGCTTTTCCGTCATTTCGGCAAGCGTGGGCGGGGTTTTGCGTTGTGCGTCAAACGTGATAAAAAAGCCGCTTTGCGGAATTTCGGCGCGGACCTCTTGTTGCGGCGCGGTCAGTACGCCTTTTTCGAAGGTTACAACGGGAAAATTTTTTAAGAAAACGGGTAAATTTTCCTTGATTTTGTCTCCCGCCGCAAAATGGAACACGATAAGCGACAGAAAAAACAAGTAAACGGCAAACCATACCGTTTGTGCGCGCGTAGCGGCGGCCAAACGGTGGTAAATGCGGAACGAAAAAATAGTTTTAAAATGGGCCCAAAGCATAATTTCATTATAGCAATTTGGAGCGCGCTTAGCGGGGGCAACCGTTAACGGGCGGTTTTGTCTTTACAGGTTACTTGTGCGCCCAAAAAGAAAATCTGGTTTTTCTTAAACACGCACGACAATTTTTGCGCGCGGGGGGAACCGTCTGCCGCGTCCGGCAGCGGAGCTAAACACGAAATGCGTGTGCAGGAGTATGTTTCCGCACATTGGGGAAAAGACGAGGACGGAAAATTATCAATAAACCAAGAAAAATTCAAATTATAGCGAAGCGTCCGCAAAAAGGCCGCGCAGTTAAGCGGTTCAAAAGGGCATTGCGGCTGTGCTGATTCGGGCACCTCGCTCACCGATTGGTTAAGCAGTGTATAGCGTTCCGAATCCACGGGGTCTCCCTCCGCGATATACACGTCGAAACAGGTGTACCCGTCCGGCGTGTTTTTGTTGCAGGAAAATTGTTTTAAAATATTGTGTCCGGGGCAGGTGTCCTCTACTGCGTACTCGTCGGTGGACAGGTATTGTGCGGGTGCGCGCAGCGTGACGGGTTTGTAAGGCGCGTTTTGTGCCCAAGCCGCTGCAGATACCAACAATAAAAAAATATACGGTTGATGTTTCATATCTCCCCCTGTGCGGAGTATACGGGTTGTTGCGGCGGCCGCAAACACTCAAAAAGGGTTAGGCTGCTCCGTACGCACGCGTCCGTGCGCGTTCTTTGATATGTGTTGCGCGGCGGAGCGGAATTTATTAGTATATAATCGTAAGATTTTATTACTCGCACCATATAGAGGAAATATGCCCAATAAACTTTTTTCGTTTTTTTCCGGTAAAGATGATTCCGCCGTTGCCCCCGTCAAAGTTTTGACGCCTGAAATGTTTGCTTTTTTACAATACTTCCCGACAGCCGTTTTGCTGTTGGACGCCACCGGTAAAATTACCTTTGCCAACCCTGCCGCCGCTGCACTGTTGCGTACGGATGTTTCCTCTCTTACTTCTTCCCGCTCGGACCGTTTGGGCTTGACAATGACGCAAATCCGCGCGCTCTCGGACGCTTCCTCTCCCCAAAAAATGGTGCTGGATATTGTCAATCCGGACGCAGAAGCGCTGTCGGTCAGTGTGGGCGCGCGTCCGCTGGCCTCCACGCCGTTTATTATGCTGACGCTGGAAGATGTGCCTCTATTTAGGCAGTTAAATGCCGAAAAAGCGTTTTTCGCTTCGCTTGTGGACGGATATCCCGTTGCGGTAACGGTGCAGAATTTGGCCGGTATGTGCTTGCAATGGAACAAAAAGGCGGAAGAGTTGTTTGGGCATAAATCCCCGTCCGTGTTCAACCAAAGCATTTACGGTTTTTTACCCAAAGAAGTGGTGCAATCCGTCAAGCGCATGGATGAAGAACTTGCTTCCAAACAGCAGACGCAATACGGCGTACGTCTGACGTATAATAACGAAAAAAGCGAGCCGCGCGTGCTGGCTGTAACCAAAACGATGCTTGCGGATCCGGACGGCAAGGGGCATTTTATTCTCAGTTTGTACGAGGACATAACCGAACATCATTTGCACGAACAAGAACTCCAGCGCAACCGTACGCTTTTGCAGGCTATTTTGGACAACATTCCGCTTGGCCTCTATACGCGCGACTGTGACGCCAAAATGATCTTCTACAATAAGCAAAGTATGAAGGTATTAAATGAGCACGACTCCAAACAGGTTGATCATCCCCACCCATATCAAGATGAGGAAGTGGTTAAAGCCCACCGCCAGCGCGAAGATCAGATTTTGCGTGACGGAAAAGCGTGCGATTATCCGGAAGAAGTGTATATTGACGCGTCCGGCAATGAAAAAATTATCCATATGATTAAAGTTCCGCTGATGGACGCAGGGCCAAAACCGCTTGTGCTGACGATTGTGGAGGATATTACCAAACGCCGCCAACAGGAAAAAGAAATCCAGCGCGTAAACGGATTGCTGTCCGCCATTGTGCAGAATGCGCCGATCGGCTTGTATGCGCGCGACGTAAACGGACGGATGCTGCTGCGCAATAAGCTTTGCAACCATTTGTTCGGCGATATTGCCGATGAATCATATGACGAAAAAGGCAATCTGCCGCACGAAACGGCGGAGCAGGTCAGCCACTATATCAGCCGCGAACAGGAAATTCTGCAAAGCGGTCAAACGCGGAATATTCCCGAAGAAGAATATGTTACCGCTTCCGGCGACAAGAAGCTTTTGCACTTGGTAAAAGTTCCAGTCAACGGCCCCTCCGCACAGGAAAGGTTTGTCATTACGCTTGTAGAGGATATTACCGAAAAGCGTTTACAGGAACGCAAGCTGATAGAAACGAAAAACGCCCTGCAGGCTATTTTGGAGCACGTACCTGTAGCCATTTATGCGCGCAATGTGGACGATACGCTTTCTTTCGTAAACCGCCAAGCTGCGGAAATGTTTACAGGGGAAGCCGAATACCATTGTGAAGATAACTTCTACGGCGAACGCGAAAAGGCGCTTTTCAAAGACGGAAAAATGTTGGAATTTCCGGAAGAAACATACATCACTAAAAACGGCGATAAGCTGCTTTTGCACTTAATCAAAGTTCCGGTTTTTGACAAGGATGGCAAACCGTTTATGGTGCTGACCGTGGCGGAAGATATTTCCGAAAAGAAAAAACAGGAACGTGCCATTGTGGACGCACGCAACTTTTTGCAGACACTTATCAACCAGCTGCCGGTGGCGCTTTCGGTCAAAGATTACGACGGAAAATACATCGTTTGGAACAAAAAGAGCGAGGAACTGTTCGGCGTTACCTCGGAAGAGGTTATCGGCCGCACGGCCTATCGCTCTGACATCAACAAAGACCAGGCCGAATTCTTGCGCGAGGCCGATTTGCGCGTGTTCGAAAGCAAGCGGGAACAGAACATCCCGCAGGAACTTATTTCCACTGCCAGTGCGGGCATTAAAATTATGCACACGGTTAAAACGCCCGTGTTTAACGCCGACGGCACCCCCAACTGTTTGATGATGGTGTCGGAGGATATTACGGCGAAAACGAAGATGGAAAAACAAATTCGCGAAGCCAACGACAAAAATACGCTTTTGATGGAAAACGCCCGCGAAGGCTTTATGATTTTGGATGAAGGAAAAATTATCTATGCCAACCGTGCGTTCAGCCGCTTCTTGGGGTTTGAGGAGGTAAAAGATATTACGGGCAGGGCGTTAGTGGATTTCGCTGCCGAAGATCACCGTCTCTTCTTACAGGATAAGTATGATGCCGTACTGGCGGGGGCACAGGATGCGTCGTCCGCTATTGAAGTGCATTTTATTAAAAAGAACGGAAGCGAAGTAGAGGCGGAATTTGCTGCTGTGGTTTCCAAATATCTGGGCCGGCGCATTGTACTGGGCTTCGTGCGCGACGTAACGGGTTCCAACCGGCAGCTGCGCGAAGTAAAAAACGAACGCGAAAGATTCCGCTCCGCCTTTGAAAAAAATGTTACACCGGCGGTCATCTTGTCGCACAAAGGTTATATTTCGGTAATGAATGAATCTGCCCGCCGTATGTTCGGTTTTACGGAAGCCGACAAGAATTTTTACCGCAACGTGTATATGCGTCCTGCGGTATCGTTGGCGGCACGTAAAAAACTGAAACAGGGGCTTCCCGCGCACATGGATTATGTGTTTGATTTCGCCCGCGCGGCGAAGATGTTCCCTAGCCGCATGGAGGGAACTGAAAAATTACCGCTTTGCGTGACGTTTGTTCCCATCAACAAACGCGATGCCAAAGACGGTACGGTGGAAGCGGATTACGTGGTTTTCTTGGAACGAAAAGAACCGGTAAAAACCCCGCCCGCCCCGCCGCAGAAGCGCAAAAATCCCGTTCAAAAATCCGCGCCCGTTCCTCCGCCTCCGCCCGTATTGCCAATGGGTGTGCCCGAAAGCGTTAAAGAGCTGTTGGTGCTTCCCAACAGCGAGCCGTACGCGCTTTGTTCGGAAGATTTTAAAATTGAAGTTTGTAACGATTTATTTTGTTCCCTGTGCCAGCTGAAAGAAGAAGAGTTGAAAGGCCACAGCCTGCGTGCGGTAATTTCCGCAGATTCTTTGCCCGTGTTTGACGAAGATTTAAAAACGCTTAGAGAGGACGGCGTTTTGTCCAACCGCGAATACTCCATTGCGGTGGGCGGCGGCCTTGAAAACTGCGCCGTGCGGTTGACGGCTGTTAAAGAAGCCGACGGGCGGTATTTGTTTGTCCTGCGCAGCTTGGCATTCCACCGCCAGATTATGACAATTTTGGAAGAACGTTCCGCCCAGCTCAGCGCTCTTTTAGAAGCGACGGACGGAGTGGTATTTTCCGTTTTGCTGGAGAACGGCCGCTTCGGCCAACTGGATCAGGCCAATAAACATCTTGCCCAAAAAACGGGTTTTTCTCACGATGAACTCGTGCATCTGGCATTCAAAGACTTGTTTTTTGATCCCTCTCGTGACGATGCCTCCCTCGCGCTGACGCTTGATCGTGCGGAACGGGAACTTGCCGCACAGGGTAAAACGTCTTTTCATACATGGGTGCGTCAGAAAGAAGGCAAGGGCTTTGCCGCACAAGTAGTGGTAACAGCCCTTGATTTGCCTTGTAAAGATGCAGCCCTTGTGGTAATACACGATCTGACGTCCCAGCTGGACCGGCTTTCTAAAGATTCCAAAGAAGCGCGCGAACTGAAAAGCGTGCGCGAAGCGCTGCCCGGCCTGTATTTAAAAACCGACAGCGACGGCCGTGCGCTGGAGGCATACTCTAATTTGGATTATTTGACAAATGCTGAGGTAAAAAATATCTTTTTGGGCAAAACGCCCGTGCAATTTTGGCCGGAAGAAGCTGCTTCCCGCGCCATGTTTGCAATTAAAGAAGCGCTGTCGATTAATGTGAGTACGAATTTTGAGTTTGACTGGACGATTAAGGATCTTCCCTATAGTTATGAAGTGACGGTAACGCCGATTTCCGGCCGCGCGGAAGCCGTGCTGTGGATTAAAGACGTTTCTGAAAACCGTATGTATGACGGACAAGTGCGCGAACTCTACCGCATTATGCGCGAAGTGGGGCTTACCATTACAGAGCAGGTAGATAAAATTTTGGCGTTCGGACAAAAAATTTTTAATGCACAGGTCGGTATGGTGTTGCGTTTTGGGCGGGGCAAAGGAGCCGTGGAAAGTTCTGTCATATACGTTACTAAGAACGACTTTCACTTGGAACGCCAGATGGTATTTCCGGTAGAGGAATGTTTGGCGGACGTTTTGGACGGAAACGTGGTAATGTTTTCGGACCTCGGAAATGCGTCGTGCACGCGGTGCTTGCATCAGGCGAAGGGTTTTGGTTCGCTGATTGCCGCGCCGCTTTACGTGGGCGGAGAAGTGCGGGGCGCGTTGTGCTTTGCCTCGCGTGTTTCGCGCCGCAGTTATGACCAAGGGGCGGAAGAATTGATGGGGCTGATGGCAAAACTGCTGGGGTTTCGCATTGAACTGCGCCAGACCGGAAAAATGCTTGGCGATGCGTCGCGCTCGCTCGCGCGGACGTTGGAGTATGTGAAAATGCCTGCTGTGATGATTGATTTGGACTATCAGATAACATACGTCAATAAAGCTTTATTAGAAGAAACGGGCCGCCGCGTGCATAATTTGCTGGGGCAGGATTTCTTTGCCGAATTGATTCGCAATGACGATCTATCCAAACAAATATTTAAAGCGTCCGCGCGATCGTGTTCGGGCAACGCGTTTCAAGTACGTATGGACCTGCTGCACGAAAACGGTTTGTACGAAGATACGCCGTGGGACGTATTCGTCTGTAAAGATGAGAACGGAAAGGTGGACGGTTATGCGCTGATTGCGTCGGAACGCTGATGTTTTTGACGGGCACGGAGACGGTTAATTGTCGAACTAATCTGTTTTTTTATTCGACAATCGGTTACTCTGCCGTTAAACTAACCTCATAAAGAAAGTAATCAGGGGGTATTTATGGGGAGAAAGACATCGGGAAAACGTTCCCGGCAGCCTGTAGATCCGGCAGGACCGTGTTTGATGGTCTGTCGGTTGGTGGAGCGTAAAAACGCAAAAGATTTTGACCCGTTTTCTTTTTTGAGCGTTTGTTATTGCGGAGAAAAATTTGACCGCACTGCCGCGCCCGTTCCGGCGCCGGAACCGGAGCGGCTGGCTATCAACTATTTAGTAACGGGAGAGGTGCAACCCGTAGAAATGCCGGTGGGAAAACAGGCGGAAGCGATGGTGAATACGGTGGGCGGCCTCCAACAGGCGGCAGGGCGTTCGGTCAACGTACTGAATGCGGAACTTTGGATAAAAGCTTTTGATCCGTCCGACGGGGCGGGACAACGGTTGGAATTGGACAGCGAAAACGTACCGCTGGTCCGTACGGGGGACGGGGTGCAGGTGCGCGTTCTTGCCGGCCGGTACGGCGATACCCCCGGAGCCGTGTTTGAATATCCCGCAGGTACCGTTTTGTTTGATGTAACGCTTTCGGAAGGAGCGGTATTTGAATACCAAGCTCCGCCTGAGAACACCACCTTTGTGTACGTTTTCGCAGGAAAGGTCCAATTTGGACGTAAAGGGCGTAAACGGTTTGGTAAAAATTCGCTTTTACGTATCTCGGGCGGAGAAATTTTTGCCGCAACGTATTGTTCCGGCGCACGTTTTCTGCTTATTTCGGGGCGTCCGGCAGACCGCGAAAAAGCAGCGATTTGTCCGCAGGAAGAAAAGAAAATTTGCCGCGTGAACGGCAAATAAACTGCGGGGAGTATCGTTTGTGTTGGATAAATGGCTAAGGAGAATTTATGCTGCGCAAATATCTGACGTTGGGAATTTTACTGTGGATTTGCGCGCTGGCTAATGCGCAAATCCAACGGTCGTACCATTACGGCGTGGTGCCGACGGAAAACATTACCACGTTTGAGGTCAATCCGTCCACTACCGTTATAGACAATTCAGGCGGGATCTCGTTCACCCAGCTTACGCTGAAGGCTTACCGCGTGATTGATGAGCGTTTTAACTGGGGGATAGAAGCTCCCGTCTCCCGCTATGAATCGCCGGATAAATCCGTCAACGGGTTGGGCGACGTGTTGGCCAGTTTTTCGTGGTTGATTCCGGAGAATGAGGATTCTTTGGGTTATGGTTTTAAGATGGAACTTTTTCTTCCTACGGCCACCGATAAACGGCTGGGTACGGGTAAATTGGTGGCCAGCCCGTCGGCGTTTGTTTTGTTTTCGCTTCCGAAAAATTTGTATGCGGCTTTTGGATATAAGCATTATCAGTCTGTGGTAGGAGACCACGCGCGCGACGACGTAAACTACGGACGGTTGCGCGCCAATATCGGGTATATGTCGCCGGCGCAGTGGTGGGTGCTGACCAACTTGTATTACTATATAAATTACGAACGCGGCGGGCAGGCGGAGTTTATTCCCGAACTTGAAATCGGCACGCTGGTGAACGAGGGGACGGCATTTTATATTAACGGCAGTACGCACGCCTCCGGCAACTGGCGCACTAAAGACTGGAGTTTGGGAGTCGGCTTCAAACTGTTGTATTTCTAGATTATTTTTATCCCCTGCTTAGGCAGGGGATTTTTATGTGCCCCTCTTAGCCGCCGCGTTAAGTTTAGCGGCGGCGTTTAGAAGTGCGACAAGATGTTGTCGCGAACCCGTGTTATCCTATAAATGCAGTAAAAATTACTTATAGGAGAAACAGTCTTATGCCGGAATATAAATATGAATGCAGCAAATGCAGACAGTTATTTACTTATAGCTTTCCGCCTGCAGGTTTGAAGTGCCCTACTTGCGGTGGCAGCTTGTTTAGAAAGTAAATTCTTTCTTCGGGGGGAGGATAACATCTCCCCCTGAAATTTCTAAAAACCGTAAGGAGTAGTTGTTTATGCGGCTTAATGTTGACTATAAAAATGGTCTTTGACCGGAAGGTGGGAACGAAAAAAAGACCACGATGATTATAACGAATGACGAACAGAATTAAATTTGAAGATATCCGAAAAATGTATAAAGAATACGCCGATAAAATAATGCGTTTGGGTACGGAACGCATTATAGAAACGGAAATCCCTTGGGAGAAAGTAGCTTGGGGGCGAGAGATTGGCACGCAAAAAATTCTTCCGTTTTTTCATAAAAAAGCACCGGACGGTACGGCCCAATTATTTTGTATCTGCGAAAACGGGCAAAAACAAACGATGAGCAACCGCGATTTTGCCTATATATACGATTTGTGGGACAAAGACGGTCATTTGCTGCATATTGCCTTTTACGGGTTTTAAATGGTTTTTTTAACGCCGCCCTGTGTTTTGCGCAGGGCTATTTAAATTGGCGGAAATATCGTTATTATCCCCACACGTGAGTGCAAATAGATAAAAAACGCCGCTCCATTATTATAATAGGGCGGCGCGACAACGTGTTGACGTTTAATGTTTTAATTTAATTCCTCTCTGTTTGTAACACCATTCCCAGCCGTTCGGACGTTTCGATTTGTATTCTTTATTTAATCGACTGTTTTCCTCGGTTGTAATCCATGCCGTTTTAAGCTCTTTTTTTAATATCGTTTCGATAGATTTTCCGGTTATTATCTCTTCAATTAATGTAGATAAAGGATTGCAATGCTCTAAAATAATCCCTTTTAAGAAAGCATTTTTTTTCTTATTAGCACGTTGTTTAGGAACGGTCAGTTTGTGTAAATCAGATCCTTTGGCCTTTTCATCCCAGAGTTTCTTTGCTTCTTGCGAGATATAATCTGCTTCTCTTCTTTCGGAAGCAAAATAGAGGGTGGTTCTGATTAAAACTTTGATGTGTTTTTTGTTTCTTCGCACTTCGTGGCATTATATAGTTTGCGTAAATTTTTTAATACGTTAATTACTTCTTTTTGTTTTGGAGAACATGAAAGAGGTTCTGCTTTAAAAGGCTGTTTGTTGTTTGACATACTTACACCTCCTCCAAATACGCTTTTAATTGCGTTTTTACCAGTTCCGCCAGCGGGGCGGGGGATAAAACTTTTATCTCCGGTATCCAATGGAAAATGGTGTGCTTGATTTCATCTTCCCCTGTGGCGCGGCAGGTAATAATCAGGCTGCCGTCGGGGCGTTCCTCTTGTATTTGCTGCAAGGGGAAGTATTTTTTTACTTTAAAATACTTGGCAATTTTGGCCGAAGCGTGCAGGGTAACTTCCAGCTCCCGTGTTTTGTCAAACCAAATGTTTGTACCTTCGCGGATGATTTTTTCTATTTCGGCGTTATATTTAAAAAACTTGCCCAGCGCGGTGGCTGAGGTAATTTTTTCCAGGCGGAATTTTAACAGTTTATCGTCGTCCGTCAGTGCCAAAAGATACCAAAACCCTTCCACCCACAGCAGTTTTAACGGGCGTACGGGGTAGCAGGCGCGCTTACCTCCGTCGTAACAGACAGTTACTTTTTCCCGCGCGCGGATACATTCGCTCAGCTCCTTTGTAATAGCGGTATCGGGGTATTCTTCGCCGCCGGATAGTTTGATAAAAAACGGGCTGTTATCTTCTGCGTCCAGCAACCGTTTTTTAAGTAAATCAAAAGAATTCCCAAAGGTTTTGCCTAGCGATTTGGCCATCTCGCTCATAAACACCAATAGAGAGGCTTCCTGTTGCGAAAGGTGCGCTTTTTCTAACGAAAACCCTTCCATAAACGCATACTCGCCCGCGCGCGGGCAGTAGAGCGGAAAGTCCGCCTCTTGTATAGTGCGCATATCGCGCTGCAGCGTGCGCAAGGATACGCCCAATTCGTCCGCCATATCCGCCAGGCAGACGGGGCCTTTGTCCAAGGTATTTAATTCGTATAACAAACGGGTAATTTTGTTTTGCATTTCTTTTTGCATATATCTAATGATAGCAGAAAATGACGACAAGATGTTGTCGTGTACAAATTATACATTAGATCCGTATATTTAGGAGGATCCCGAACTGATATGACAAATAATAAGATACTGCCCAAAGGAGCTAAAACAGCAGATGATGCTTGGACGGAACTCTTGCAGCATAGTTTGATGCGGTATTGGAATATCCTGTTGGATTGCGTACAGGCAGAGGGGTTGAAGGGGTTGCACAGGCCCGCCGCTAAAACAGCCTTAACCGAAGTGCGCGGGATATTGCCGCCGCTCTCGGCGGTGGAAATACTGGTGTTTTGGCAATTAGGCCAAGATTTCAATTAATCAAACAACACGTTATGGTTTAAATGTTCAAACAGGCGATAAAAATTTCTCGGAAAAAAATAAATACCAAGCCAGAAAATATCGCTTTTATCTTGAAGGTGCAGATATCAAAGAAAATAAATAAATATCTCCCCGCATATAGCGGGGAGTTTCTATTTAATCTTTACCACTTGCCCGCTGACGGGATAATAAACCAGTCGGTCCAACACCGTATATCCTGCCAGTTTTAATGCGCGTGTGTAGCAGTTAAACTGCCCCGCGTAATGGCCCGCATAGTGTTTTTCCTGCGGGTCTAATACGGTATTATCCGCCCCCGGGTAGGTTTTGTAGTCCACCAATACGCAGCCCAGCGGGGTTTGATAGACAAGGTCCATACTGCCCGTAAAAATCTGCCCGTTTTCGGTATATTTAAACCCCATTTCGCGGTAGATTTTTTCCGCCGCTCCGTATGTTTGCGCTAAATAATCCATTAGGCCGACGTATGATTTTTCAATGGCGCCCGCATCGGGCAGGTGCGCTTTTAACCCGTGGGCTAGGATAATTTTTTCCGTCAGTTCGGGTGCGGCTTTTATACAAAAGATTTGATGAATACACGTTCCGACGGCCTGCATATCCGCCCTTGCACCCAACGGAATACGGGGTCCGAATTTTGTTTGCAATACCGCCTCGCCCGTTTCCGCTTGTTGGCTGGGCTGTTGGTCGCGCAAAGCAAACGCTTGCGGCGTTTTATCCCATTTCAAAACAACGGGATTCTCTTCCTGCCTGCTAAAAGTTTCGCTTTCCTCGGGGGTAAGCTCTGGCAAACGGTTAAATGGTATGCCCGTACCCAACAAATCGCAGGCGGGGCTGTCTTTTTGAGGCACATTTACCTTAAGCCCCAGTTGGGTAAACCATTTCAGCGGTTCTTTGCCCGCCAAAGCAAAGAACATTTTGTTTTTGGCGCGCGTCATACCGACGTATAACAGGTGGGCCGATTCCGCCAAAATCCGCTTGCGTGCGGCGGTAAATTGCGGTATTTCAAAAAGCGAGGGTTTAAGGATTTCCGGCACTTTTGTTTTGGCACCAAACAGCCACGGCAGAAACGTAATCAGCCGTTTGGGATATAAGTTTTCTATACACGGCTGCTGCACGTTTAAGATGTGTACGCCGTAAATTTCCTGCTGAATCAGTTTGTCTTCGTTTATCGGGTCCTCGTTGAGCGAAGATAAAACCACCGTATCCCATTGTAATCCCTTGGAGGTGTGATACGTCTGCAGTTGGATACCTTGTCCGTCCTCGGCCACGGGCGGTTCCAGTAAGGTTAAATAGTCAATAAATCCCGTGGGGGTGGATGCAAGCGTAAGTTGCAGACAATGGTCCTCGTATTGGACGGCCAAATCTTTTAATAATTGCAAGTTGGCTAACCGTTGGGAGGCGCGGCCCCAGCGCCGCACGATACCGGGCAAATCCAACTCCGTAATGACCGTTGATACAAGTCCGCTTACCGACTGCTGCCGCCAAATGGGCCGTTTCTTTAAAATTGTTTGAATAATGGGCAGATTTGTCAGCCACTCCTGTTTTTCGGGCGATAAATCGGCGTTCCATTGGAGTTTATCGTCAAAAATTGTTCCTACAGGGTAGCCCTGCTCCGTTAAAAAAGCGATTTTGGCCTTGGCTAAATTGTTTTTTGGGTCAACCAAAAGCGACAAAACAGCCGTCAGCAATTCAGTTTCTTTGTATTCGGCCAGTTTGCCGCCCGCACGGCTGACGGGCAGACGGTAAGTTTCGGTTAAAATTTCGGCCAGCGTATCTAACGTCTTATTTTTACGCGCCAGTACGGCGATGTCTTTTGCGTCGGTATTTTGGGCGAGCTTGGCCACCTGTTCGGCCAACGCTTTTAGGTGCACTTTATCCGTTCTGCCGTCAAAAGGAAGGTTCCAATAGGCCAACTCTCCTCTTCCTTCTTCTAGGGTATTCCGCCCCACTTTTAATTCAATTTGACGCGCCGGAATTTGCGGTGTGAACACGTGCGTAAATACGCGGTTGGTCGTTTCCACTAAATCGGCGAGTGACCGGTGGGAGGTGTCCAACGTATCTGTTTGACAATTTTGTGCGCCGGAAGAAATGATACCGCTTACAGCTTGGGTCAGTTCGGTGTCGCTTCCGCGAAAGCCGTAAATGGCCTGTTTGGTGTCGCCCACCCAAACGGAGCCTTCCAACAGTTCGGACAGACGGTCAAATATCTTTACCTGAATGGGGGAACAGTCCTGAAATTCGTCCACAAACAGATATTTATAACTGGACCGGATTTCCTTTTCCACTTCGGGCAGATATAACAAGTCCAGCATATATTTTTCCATATCGTTGTAGTCGAGCAGCTGTTTGTCGCGTTTGTAATCGGCAAATTGTTTGCGCCAGCGCGCGGCGAGCGCAAACAGCAGGTTGACGAATTTTTCCTGCCACGGGTCAATATCTCGGCTGTGCCATAAAAGGGCCAAATCCTCTGCGGCTTCTGTGAGGATAGGTTCTTTTTGGTAATATCCTTTAGGCAGTTTGGCTAAAAAGGTCGATGCGTCAAACAGCCAGCCGACGGACGTTTTGTTCTCTTGCGACGTCAAGCGGGATATTTCCTGCAAGCGTTCCTGCCCGGCAGTGCTGGGTTTATCTTGCCCGATAAGTTGCAGGGTCTTTTCCAACGCGCCGACGTAGAGCGCCGTGTTTGACGGCAGGCTGACGGCCGCCGGATATATGGTTTTAATCAGTTCCAGCGATTTTTGGCGGCTTTCTTCCAAATCCTCTATTTGGTACGATACGGTACTCTCCAAAATTTTGCTTAACGGTTTCTTCCAAAAGTCGTCCGGCGATTGGTTGTAGCCGGCGCCGATATTAAATTCGGTGCGGAAGCGGTGTAAAAAATCCATTTCTGCGGGCGTAGGCAGGCCGGCGAGCGATTGATTGAGGTAGAACGATAAATCTTCCTCTGCCAGCACGCCCATTTGGGGGCTTAAACCCAAATAAAACCAGTATTTGTTGATAAACGCGTTGGCAACCCCGTGAACGGTGCCGATCATCGCTTCGTCCAGCAGGGCGGCATCTTCGTATAATCCTTGGGCGTATAGTTCCCCTTGGGCTTTTTCTTTTAGTTCTGCGGCCGCCTGATTGGTAAATGTGGTTAAAATCACTTCGTCCGCACGAACTTGGCCTTGCGAAATCATTTTGGCAAGGCGTTTGGTAAGAGTATAGGTTTTGCCGCTTCCGGCGCTGGCGCTAATATAGGTAATGTTTTTCATTTTAATGTATTTTTGAAACAAGAAATTTTGGTAAATTTATAAACTGCTTTGACGTCTTTTTTGTCTTTCCGTTCCGTTTCCAGTGGGAATAAGTGTTTTTCGGGCGTATCTTGGCAGTAGGGGATGTTTTCCGGCTCTATGCCCTCGGCCTGTTCAATCTGTCCTCTTTGGATTTGCTCCCTGCGGTAGCGGTACGAACGGGCTAGCGGTTCTACAAGATTTTCGCGCGACTGTGGATCAATGTGCAGGACATTTATTCCTTTCCACTTATGCGTGCTGACTAAAAGCCCTGCCGGCATAAGGAAATAGGCGGTAGGGATGTTTTCGGTTTCCGTTTCTTTTGCCAAGAGAGCTTTGTACAGCGCCAACTGCAGCGAGGTATTTTGGCGCAGGGCGTTTATGTGATGTTTGCCCGACGTCCATTTGAAATCAAAAATAACGTGTTGGCCTTGTTCGTCCTGCAGGTGCATATCGATAAACCCGTGTAAAAGAATATCCGGCTCCTGCAGCGCAAAGCCGAGCGTATGCTGTACTCCTTGTTCGCATTTGACGGCGCGCAGACCGTTATTTTGCATAATGTCCGCAAGATGCTGCAGACACGTTTTTAAATCCCGTTTAAAAACCTGTTCCTCTAATTTATTTTCCGGCAAAAGCAGGATCATACCCTTTTCGTTTAACGTGCGGGCGTAAACTTCATCATACGATTTTTCGAACTTCTCCTGCGCTTCAGCCCCCGTTTTTCCTTCAAACAAGCGGGCGATAACGTCGTGGGCCACATTGCCTTTTGCGCGGGCGGTGTTTTGGGCGTCCAAGTCCAAATAATCGTTACAGCGGGCCAAATAGGTAAACGCGTAATCGAGCGGGTTTTGGATAAGCATATCAAGCGAGGTGGCGCTTTCTTTTTGCGGCCAGTCTAGCAGATTGGTTTGACGGAAACGGATTTCTTCCACTCTTTGCGAATTATCCAGTATTTCCGCCGTTTGCAAGAAATCCTGTGATACTTTACCTGCGCGCGTAATAAGCGCCAGATTCTCGTCTTTAAAATGACTTTTTAAGCGGTTTAGTATTGGGCAGGCGGGCAGTTTTTGGCTGCCGCGTCTGGCGCAGGTAATCAGCGTCAGGTTTTCTTGGGCCAGGGTAAAGGTCTGCAGTTGCATGGTTTGCCGAAAATCGCTTTCCTGTTGCGGACTCCATATCAGCACGCCCTGTTCGGTCAGCTTATCCTGTTCTTGCGGGCTTAAAAAGCCAAAACAGGAGTCAGCCACCGTGTTTTTGTAAAAATCGCACCAGATAATCCGTTGGGCAGAAGCCGCCAACTGCGCAGGGGAGGATATTATAAACCGTGCACCGGCTTGGGCTTGATACTGCACAAAATCAGTAGGCGTATAGAGGTTTTTTACCCAACTTTCCACCGTAGCAAAAGGAAGCAGGTCGGCGGTTTCGTCCAATAGCAGCATGGAAACAGCCTCTAATGTTTCGGTTAATTTATCTAACTGGGCTACTTGAGCCAAGGCACCTTTTTCCGTCAGCAAAGCGCGCTGGGTTTTCGTCCACGCGGTTAATTGGAAGATAAATCTGCGCAAAGCGTTTGTTTGGATGCCGTTTTCGGTCGGTACAGGTAAAAAAGTGTTAATTAAGTCCTGCCGCTTGGCGGAGTCTTTGGGGTTCTCGTTGATAAATTGGGAGATGACTTCCTTGCAGCCCGGGTGTTCTATCCCGCCATTTTCTGCCAGTGTTTTGGCTAAACGGTAGCGGAAATTGGACGGAAGCGGCTGTGCGGGAACCTGCAGCCATTGTAACAAGGTGTGGATATTGCGCGGATAGGTAAACAGTTCCAGCCCCAGGGTGAATAATTGCACCAGCGGCGGATTGCTTTTTGGCGTTACGGAGCCCGCCTGCGGTTTGCCGGCAAGCGTTAGGTAGTTGTCCAGGGCTTTATTATCCGCGTTAATCCATACGTTAAAAGCGTTGTCTTGCAAAGTAGCTAAATAGGCAAGTGCGTCTTGTTCTTCTTCAAAATGGAGCAGCTGTAAACTGGGGTCGTTCGCCTGAATTGTAATGGCGTCGGTCTGTCTGCTCAGCCAGCGGGCGACATTGTGCAGGTTATCGTTTTTATAAGGCGTGTGGGGCGTATATTCCACCGTTGTCCCCCGCTTTTTAAGCAAGCGGGTTAAGCGGGCGATTTCCGGCGGAAATAAATCTTCTTTACAGGGAAGTATCAGCGTGCTTCCCGTTGGAAGCGGACAGGAAGTTTCCAAAAGCGTCAGCATATTTTGCAGCCGTTCCGGCAGGCCCATACAGCTATAGTATTGTTCCACGCCCGCTAAAACGTCCAACCGCGGACTGACGCCCGTTATTTTGCCGTTCCATCCGGCTTGAACCAATTTGTCGCGCCACGCCAAACACGCTTTGGCGGTGCCCATTTCCGTGGTGCGGAAAGAAGCGGAGAGAATATTATCCGGATTTTCCGTCATATAGCGTTTAAACGCCTGATAATACTTGGCCAGCCGCTCGGTAAACGGAATGGGTTTTACGTAAATGCCGGCGTGCAGTTCCAGTAGATTTAATAAAGCGTTGGTGTCAGCGACGCAGCAGTCTAACAAAATGTTTTTGTTAGCGGGTAAATTTAAAAATGTGCTGCCCGTATATTCGGGGCTAAAATAAATTTTCATAAGAAAAGTATAGCGTTTTTATATCAACTTGTATTGTTTTTTTGCGTTACTGGCGCGTACCGTCTTGGGTTGTAATACTTTGTGCGGTCAATTCAACTTCGCACCAAAAATCATTTAGGCGCAGTAAATCGGGTATGGAATAAGGGCGATGTTCGCAAATCTCGTGTATGGCATAACAGATGATAATATTTTTAAATTCAGGGTGATCTTGAAAGGGGCCTTCGTTCCAACTGGAGCCATCGTCTAATGGCGTTTGACGGGAGTGCACGTGCAGGACAGGTTCGGGGTAGGCGGAGTCCAGACATTCTATCATTAGCGCAAAGTGAGAGCCGTAATAGCTGTCATCCGGCAGCGTAAGAACGGACTCCGGCCCGTTAAAAGGGATTGCCAAGCGGCCTTCCAATTCGTAGTCGTCATCAAAATCAGGGTTGCTTATAAGCGTGCGCTGGTTTTCCATTTGCTTTACACGGAGGTGCAGTTTTTGGGTTAGCGTATATAAGTGCTTGTTGACCTGGATAAACCGCTGTATATTTTGGGGCGTAGGTACAAACATTTCATTAAGTATACGGCAGCGTTTTTTTAGGGCAGTTTTTAAGGGATTTCTCTTTTCCGGATGTTTAAGTAAATTTCCAAACGGATCATTTCCAATCAGGGTAATAATGCTTTTTTCCAAAGTGATAAGTGTGTTTTTCATAGTTTTTGTACCTCGTAAGGGTTGTATTGTTTTATTTTTGATAAACTAATTTGTCTTTTAAACTTATTATGGCTTACTGCTGCGACAAGGTGTTGTCGCACTATATTGGTAGACTAGGTATACAGGAGGATATGTTTATGAAAAAGACCCAAGAAGACTTTTTTATGAGAAAAAATACATATAATGCCAGCCCCATCACCCTTGCAGAGCAAGTTTATAAAGCGTGTGAGCAGGGGAACGGCGCCGCAGTTTTTTTGTATTCCGGTCAGCCGTTGCCCAAAGAAGAATATCCGTTTTTAGATGAGTTAATCGGAAAGTATACGATGTTAAATCAGGGCCCCACTCCAAGTGATATTTTGTTGTTTTTAGGCAAACATTCTGCTTGTATGACGGATCCTGCTGTTGTGCTGCAAATTATGAAAGTGCTGGATTGTTGGAAGATATATTTATGCCGTTACCGCAAGGCGGATACTGGGCTATAGGTAAAAAAGGATAAATATGGACAAGCAACAGGTAAATGACAAAATAAACCGAGTAGAAAATTCTCCCAAAAATGCTTATAACGCCTTTGTTGCCCAGAGATTAAGGCAGGGTGTGCTGAATGTAGATCGGGCCGCCATAGAGTGCGAAGTGAATAAACGAACAATCCAGCGGGATATAAAAATTTTGAAGGCCGCCGGTGTCCGCATTTCTAAATCGCTGACCACCAATTCCAATTACAAGTTGGACCCGGAATTTCGGTTCTTGGATCTTCATATTACGCAGGACAATTTAGCAAATTTCCTACACACCATGAAGGGCATGATGATGTTTAGCCGGCAACCGTTAGATTTATTAAACCCCCTGCAAAAAGAACTGTTTGAAATGGCCCAGCACGATGAAGTAAACCGAAGAAAAATCCAAATCAATGCGGATAGAGATTTCCGTTTGCATACAACACCCGCTCAGTTTAACGGTATGCTTTTGCAAGGGGAAAGCGACCTTACGGCACCAATATTTCGCTTGCAGGCCTTCTTTTTAGCAGATGATATGCTTAATAAGGTGGAGGCGGATCGGAACTATGGTTATCAAGAATTGCAGCTTTCCGAGATGCTGCGTGTATCTGCACATTGTGCGCGTATTACTCGTAAATATAACGAAGCCATTGACACTTTAAAAATGCAATTAAAAAAGAAGCCAAAAGATGCCTGGTCTTGGGGTGAGTTGGCTTTTGTGTATTACGAAAAGGGGGATATTGCTTCTGCCATACAAACCTTAAAAACAGGTTATCAAAAAACATTGGAAGAAACATTAAACTTGTATTTAGCGTTTTTATTAGGGGAAGCTAAGCGATACGAGGCTGCCATAAAATGCTTTAAGAGCGTTTATTCCGCGCCGGACCTGGTCTTGTCTTTTTCTGCAGAAATGCACAAGCGGGCGGGCAAGTTAGATTTGGCTTTGCATGAAATTGATGAAGCTTTGGCTATCTTCCCAAATTCTATTTATCAAGCCCAGAAAAAAATGATTGAAGTTTCCTTTAACTCTAAAACTAAAGAATAGCGAAAAAGACCGAAAATAGCCTTTGCTGTATTGGGAAGGAAGGTGTCCACAAAGTGTCCATTTTCGGTTAAAAATGGTTAATATTGGTAAATAATGATAAAAAAATACTGCCAACTGACGTTGGCGGTATTTTTATGTTTTGTCGTCGTGGATTAATAAGTATTAATCGCTATTAACAAACTGCGCTCGGCGGGAGTCGAACCCACATTTCCAGCTTCGGAGGCTGACGCTCTATCCATTGAACTACGAGCGCGTAAAGATATATTCATTCTAGCAAATTATCACGCCGAAAAAACTCCTTTCTTTTGTGTGTATTCGCACGCGTGCGCTTTCTCCGGTAAGAAATCCTGCCGGAGAAGGGGTAAGTATGAAAGATAAAAAAGGGGCATTGTTTTCCTTGGCAGCAAATCCCGCTGTAGACGGATCCTTTTTGTTATACTGGAAAAAAACGTCGGTTTTTATTACAATATGGAAAGCTTTTATGTCCGCCTATCATCAGGGGTTTTATGCACAAATTCTTTTCTTGTTTTACCGTTAAAAATATCACGCTGTTCTTGTTTTTTATTTGTTTGGGGGGAGGACTCAGCCTGTTTTTGGGGCAGGACGTTTGTTTTGATTTGCAAAATTATCATCTTTATATTCCTTATGCGTTCCTGCACGGACGTATGGGGACGGATATTATCCCTGCGGGTGCGCTGCATACGTTTTTCAATCCCTTGTTGGACGTTCCTTCCTTTCTGCTCTTTTCCTATTTAAACAACTGGCCTCTTTTGACGGGCTTTTTAATGGGCGGCCTATACGGGCTGTTCTTATTTGTATTGTGGAAAACGCTGGGTTTTTTCTTCGGCGGAGATACCCGCGAAGAGAAATGGCTGCGCGTTGCGGTGTTGTGCTTGGCGGGAACGGGGATTGCGTCTTTGTCCCAAATCGGCCGTTTTACCAACGAGATGCAAACCGCGGTCATCGGTATGATAGCGTGTTGGTTTTTGTGCAAATCCGCTTTTGAGGAACACTCCGGCGTCAAATACGCGTTTGCCGCCGTTTTTGCGGCCTCGTTGGCGGCAGGCATGAAATATACTGCGGGACCTGTTGCTGTAGGGATTTGTTTCACCGCACTCGTATTATTTTGGCAGGAGAAGCGTACGTGGAAAGCGTATGTCGGGCTGGCGGTGTTTGCCGCTTTCGGTTTTCTGCTCGCGGACGGTTGGTTCCTGTGGAAAAAATGGACGGTTTTGGGGAACCCTTTATTCCCGTATTTTAACCATATTTTTAAGTCTCCGTATTTTCCGGTTCTTTCGCTGCCCAACGGGTTCGCCACGCCGCACGGTTTGAAAGAATGGTTATTTCTGCCCTTTTTGAGATTCAATTTCCCTATTTTGGAGTATCATCTGGATTTCCGGTTAGTATTGGGGATGGTTTCGTTTTGGGGGTTATTTCTTGTCCATTTGATACGCAGAAAGGCGGTATGGACTAAGGCGGAAACGCTTTGTTTATGTCTGTTTGCAGGCTCGTATATCCCGTGGGTGTTGCTGTTTGGCAATATGCGGTATGTGATTTGCTTGGAAGCGTTTTCTTCTGTATTATTTGTTTTGTTGATTCGCCGGTTTATTTCGGTGCGCATAGCATTGGTGGCCGTGCTTATCGTTTGGGGGGCGGTACTGCGCCCTTTCCCGACGTTTTTGCGCCAGCCGTTTCCCGATAAAAATATTTCGTTTTCTGCACCGGTGTCTATTCCGGACGGCGCATTTGTCGTCGTAGCTGGCCACATTTCCTTTTTGATCCCGTTTTTGAATCCGAATGCGCGTTACGCGGGCGGCGTATATTTCCAACCGGAAAAATTCCCGCTTGCGCCTCCGGAGGAACTGGCTAAATTTAACTGGCTTCAGCCGAACGATTATAAGCACTATTTTGCCGAGTCGGCGCGCAACGCCATTGCACAGCATCAGGGACCGGTATATATACTGGCTCCCGCCACGCGTTGGATGTGGGAAGATTCGCTGTGGGCGGAATACGGCGTTAAGGTGCCCCATAGCGGGAGAAAATGCCGGTTTTTTCACGTTTCGTTGGACGTGATATATGACGGTTTTGTAGTATGTAAAGCCGAAAAAGTGGGTGATTAAGTATGAATAAAGAACAGTCTGTCCCCGAACTGAGTATTGTGTTTCCGTGTTTGAATGAGGAAGCTTCCTTGGCGCGTTGTTTAAGTACGGCGCGCGCGGCGTGCCAACAGGCGGGCGTTTCGTTTGAGCTGGTGGTGGCGGATAACGGTTCCACCGACAACAGTATAGAAATCGCCCGCGCGGAAGGTGCACGTGTGGTTCCCGTGGAGCAAAAAGGATACGGCTCCGCTTTGCACCACGGCATTTTGGCGGCGCAGGGGACGTATGTGGCGTTTTGCGATGCGGACGGCTCGTATCCCGTGGAATTTTTTGCCGAGATGTGGAAGCGCATCAAGCGTGAGCAAGTGGATTTACTGTTAGCCAACCGTTTGATTGCACCGATGGAAAAGAACGCTATGCCGTTTTTAAACCGCTATGCGGGTACGCCTGTGCTGTCCGCGCTCATCCGTTGGCTTTTTTCGTTTCCGGTGTACGATTGTAACAGCGGAATGCGGATCATGCGGCGGGATAAATATGAAGCATTGGGTTTAAAACATACGGGAATGGCCTATGCCAGCGAAATGTTGTGCGCGGCGGCTATTAAGGGGCTTAGTTACAAAGAGTGTCCGATGTCGCATTTTTCAAAAGATTCGCGCGGTGGGCGTCCGCCGCATTTAAACCGTTGGCGAGACGGCTGGGCGCATTTGTGCGTGATTATAAAAATGTTTTGGGAGTCTAAAAAGGAAGGTAAAAAATAATATGAATTTACGTAACTCGTTGCAAAAGTTTACGTCTCCGTCCTGGCGGGAAGGGGGAATGTTGGCCGCCTTTGCCGTTTTGGGCGGTTTGATGAGTTTGTTGTCGGGACAGGATGTGTCGCCGGAACCGTTTAGGCACAATCTCTATCCCGCGTATGCGCTTTTGTCGGGCCGTATGGGGATTGATGTGGTAGCGGCGGGGGCCGGGCCCTCCGTGAGTCCGCTGTTGTTTATTCCGTATTATCTTGTTTTTGTAAAACTGAATGCGTGGCCGACATTATCGCTTTTCCTGCGCGGGATTCCGTACGGGCTGTTGATGTTTTTGGTGTGGAAGATTGCTAAGGTGGTTTTCCGGACGGAAGGGGAAAAATTTTTCCGTTGGGCGGTAACGATTTTAGCGGTAACGGGATATGCCGCAGTAAGCCAAATCGGGCGCGGAAACGGAAGTTTGTGGCTGGCGGTACTGGGCGTGTGGGCGTGTTATTTATGCTTCTGCTCCCAGCGAAAAAACGCTGTTGCAGCTGCTTTTTTTGTGGCGTCCTTTGGGGCGGGGCTGGATATTTCCGCGCTGCCTGTGTTGGCAGGGCTGGCGGTCTCGTTACCGTTGGTGTGTCCGAAAGAAAAAAGCGGTTGGCTGAAAATACTGGGCTGTACGGTTTTGGGATTTTTAATCAGCGCCTCCGTAACGGCGTGGTACACGTGGCGCGTGACGGGCGGACTGGAATCGTTTTGGCTGGCCTTGTGGCCGAAGGGCTGGGCATTTGCGGCTTCTCCGTTTGTGGTAAAGTGGGAGATGCCGCTTTTTTGGAAAGAGTGGCTGTTATTGCCCTTTTTGCGCACGGAACATTCCTTGGCAGGTTATCTGTTGGATCCCCGTTTGGCGGGTGGCGTGATTGGCGCGCTTATTTTAATCGGCAAACGCTTTTTTGGCGCGCCGTCGGAACGGATTCGGGAAGAATTGGTTTGGTGTCTGTTTTTTGTGGGCGCGTACGTCTGCTGGCTGGTCGGGTTTAGAGATGAGTTTTCCTCGGTTATCTTGGAAGTGGTTTCTATGCTGCTCCTTGGCCGCGTCTTATTGTGGGTGGCCGGCGCGCGCTGGGGCGTGTTGTGTCTTGCCTCGTGGATGTTTGTCTTTCCGCCGTCGTTTTCGGACTCCCGTCAAGCGCCGGAAGGCGTGAACTTTTCGTTTTTTAACGAAGCCGTTTTGACGGAAAATCCGCTTGTGCTGTTGGGCGGACACCTGTCGGGCGTTGCGCCGTTCTTGCCGCAGCAGGCGCGTTTTGTAGGGGGGATTTGGTTTGATCCGGCGGATTATGATCCCGCCAAGCAGTTTTTCTTGCACCGTTTAAATCCGCTTCCGCGGGGATATTATTCACACCGGTTTGACGATAAAATCCGCGCGGCGGTACGCGGCCATTCGGGCGATATTTACGCATTGTTTGATAACGAAGAGCCAGCGTCGGAAAACACCGTTTGGCGCCGTTACGGCGTAGAATTGGCGGAACCGGTTGAAAAATGTCAGACGCTTTACTCCGGTATGGACATTTGGCCGAAAGGGCTGTTATTATGCCGTATGAAAAAAACAACGAAAAAATAGACGATTGAACAAGGTACTCAAAGAACATACAAGCCCGCTTTTAAATAGCGGGCTTGTTGCGTTTAAAACGATTTTAATTGCGGCGTTTAAGCAAGTGTACTTTCTTTTGAAACCGTTTAATTTGCGGCGTACGGATTTGGCGCAGCTGTTCTTCCATCCACTGCGGCGAGGACGAGAACGGAAAAAACGGCATAACCACGTCCGCTCCGGCTTCCAACGCTTTGTTCATCCGCGCGCCGATGGTGGTAATGTCCGCCCCTTCGGCGGCTTCCATATTCAGCGCATCGGGAATAATCAGCCCTTGGTAGGGGATTTCTTTGCGTAAGAAACGGTAAAATGCGGGCGAAAAAATGGACGTTGTATCCTTGTCTACCGCCGGATATACGGCAAGCGCCGTCATCAGGCAGTTCCAGCGGGCGGCCTCTTCAAACGGCTTAACGCCGCGGGCGCGCAGCGTGTCCAACGAGTCGGTTATTTCCTGCTGCGTTTGGTGCGGATCCGTTTCTGTGGGCGCACCCGGGAAATGTTTGTAACAAGGCGTTACGCCGCCGTCGTCAAGGCCTTTGGCAAACGCATCGGCAAGCGCCTTGGCGGTTTCGGGATTTTGGGAAAAATAGCGGCTTTTGCGGTGGGTTTTCGGGCCGGCGGAGGGTTCAGCCAGCGGGGCGAATACCACGTCAATCGTCAGGTCTTTGAGCGTTTTGCCCGTACGCACGCCGTATTCGTACGCCTGCCGGACGGCTTCGTCAAAATTCTTTTCCGCCAGTTTGCCGAAAGTTTCGGGCGCGGGCGCGTCAAATCCGTCTACAAAATGTTTGATCCGGTTGACCGCGCCGCCTTCCTGATCAATAAAAAACAGGAAATCTTTTCTGCCCAATACTTCTTCCAGTTCTTTTTTAAGATCGGGCAGTTTCAGCCCGGGGTGTATGGGAATACTTAATAAAAAACCGTACGGGTTGATGTTTTTGAGGAACTGTTTGTCCTCCGGCGTCATCGGATAGCGGTTAATCAGCAGCACGACGGGCATAATGTCCTTTTTGTGGGGCAAAAAGGCTTGGCACGCGCCAAATATAATCAGGCACGCCAGCGCGAGCCGTACGATATTTTTAAAAGAAAGCAAACGGGTTAGTTTTTGTGTCATATTTCCACCTCTGTTGCGGCAAAATTGCCCAGCGCATATTTGCGCGGATATTCCAGCCAAATCGCCAGCAGCGCGCCCAAGCCCAGCAAATACGGATAGTACAAATACTGCATAATGTGCAGCGGCGATACGCCGGCAAGGCTGGCGGCCATTAACAGCTGTGCGCCGTAGGGGATAATCCCCTGTACAAAGCAGGAGAAAATATCAAGCAGGCTGGCCGCTCGGTTCGGGGCCACGTTAAATTTTTGGGCGATTTCTTTGGCAATCGGCCCCGCCATAATCAGCGCAATCGTATTGTTGGCCGTACATAAGTTGGCAAAACCGACAATGCCCGCAATGCTTACCTCCGCCCCTTTTCGCGACGAGATTTTGGCCGTCAGTTTGTGAATAATCCACTTGAGTCCGCCGTTGTAACGGATGAGTTCCAACATTCCTCCCGCCAAAATGGTTACGATAATCAGTTCTCCCATTCCGTTGATGCCGGCTCCCATCGCCGTCGTCCAGCCCCACAGGTCAAACGCGCCCGTTATCAGGCCGATAGCCCCGCATAACACCGTTCCGCCGAGCAGTACGGCCATTACGTTAACGCCCATTACGGCGGCGGCGAGTACGGCAATATACGGCAGCACTTTCAGCCACGATACTTCCCCGTGCGAAAACGAGTGCGCCGCCCCGCTTCCGGCGAAAATATAGAGTACCAAGGTCAACAGCGCAAAAGGGATAACTATATGGAAATTCGTTTTAAATTTGTCGGCCATTTTACAGCCTTGGGAACGGGTGGCGACGATGGTAGTGTCAGAAATAAACGACAGGTTATCCCCGAACATCGCCCCGCTGACGACTACCGCGCTCATCAACGGCAGGGACAATCCCGTCTCCTGTGCCAAGCCCGCGGCGACGGGCGTTAACGCCACAATCGTACCGACCGACGTGCCGACGGAAACCGATATCACGCACGAGGCCAAAAATACGCCGGCGGCCAGTACGTTATGGGGCAGTACGGAAAGCGTCAGGTTGACGGTAGCGTCTACGGCACCCATCGCTTTGGCGGTTTGGGCAAACGCGCCCGCCAGCACAAAAATCACCACCATCAGCATAATGTTGGTATTGGCCGCGCCTTTGCAAAAGAGTTCTATGCGGTTGTGTAAATTGCCGCCCTTGCTCATCCATACGGCCACTACGGAAGAGATTACAAACGCCACGGTAATGGGCATTTTGTAAAAATCGCCCGCCGCCAGCGAAACGGCCAAATAGGAAAATAAGAATACGGCCAAAGGTATCAGCGCAAAAGGATTGGGGGTAATGTCGTTTGGTTTCATAAAAACTCCGCAAGGGCGGCCGCCGTCAGTGCGTAGAGGGCGGCACAGAATAATGATATTATATAAATTTTAGGGGGCAGAGGCTTGCCCGTCTAAAAAGTGATACAATAAAGTGTCCGGTATGCCGGAGGGGAAATTTTATGAAAGCCGTTATTATTACGATTGGAGATGAGATTTTACTCGGCCAGATTTTAGACACCAACTCGCGTTTTATTGCGCGCGAATTGGCCAAAACGGGCGCAGAAACGGTGCAGATGCGTTCTGTGGCGGACGAACGAACCGCTATTTTGCGCGCCCTGCAGGAGGCGGTTTCGGCTGCCGATGCGGTGTTTGTTACGGGTGGGCTTGGTCCGACGAAAGACGATATTACTAAATCTGCTTTGGCGGAATTTTTTCACACGGAGCTTGTGGTCAACGCGCAGGCGCGCGCGTGGCTGGAGGAAATGTTTTCTTCCTGTCCGCAACGCTTGAACGCTTACAATAAAACGCAAGCCGTTTTGCCCAAAAACTGTACGCCGCTTCGCAATCTGAAAGGTACGGCGTGCGGAATGTGGTTTGAAAAAGACGGCAAAGCAGTGGTTTCGCTGCCAGGGGTGCCGTTTGAAACGGAGTATTTGTTTCCCGCCGAAGTACTGCCGCGGCTGCGGGCGAAATTCGGCGCGTCGCTGTTGCGGTACAAAATGGTAACGGTTTTTGAAATACCGGAAGCCGAACTGGCGATGAAACTGGCCTCGTTTGAAGAAATTTTGCCTAAGGGCGTAAATTTGGCGTATTTGCCTTCGGCGGGATATGTCCGCCTGCGGCTAACGGCCAAAGGGGCGGCGGCGGAAGCGTTGGACGGGCTTTTTGCGCAGCTTTTAAACGAACTTTCCGGCTTGAAATTTACGGAGAATACCCACGAAAGCGGGGAAGAAAATTTTTCCCGCCGCTTGCGCGCAAGCGGCAAGACCGTGGCTTGCGCCGAAAGCTGTACGGGGGGGAATATCGCGCGTATGCTGACGGCCGAGGCGGGCGCGTCCGCTTATTTTTTAGGCGGGGTGGTGGCGTATTCCAATGAGGTCAAACAGCGTGTTTTGGGCGTAAGTGCGGAGGATTTGGCGCGCTATGGAGCCGTGAGCGAACCCGTTGCGCGGCAAATGGCCGAAGGCGTACGGCGTATCACGGGGGCGGACTATGCGGCGGCCACTACGGGCATTGCCGGCCCGTCGGGGGGAACGGCGGAAAAGCCTGTCGGCACGGTGTGGATTGCGGTAGCCGGCCCGCGCAGCACAAGGGCGGAAAAATTTGTATTTTCCCGCACGCGGGAGCGCAATATCGGCCGCGCTTCCGTGCAAGCGCTTCAAATGCTTTTGGAAGAGATTGAAAAATAACGTACACGCCCGCCGCCTGCTTTTTAGCGTGCATAACAACGAGATCCCGTATAACGACACTACGGGATGACGACTCTTTACCTGTCTCCTATTATTTGTCGTCGTTCATTCGTCCGCGTCATTTCTAAAATAGTGTGGCTTCGGTAGTCAGATGAGCGCGGATAATCCCCACAGCACGGAAGGTCAATTCGCTGGGGCTTGACTTGTTTTTTTTTTTTGATACAGTGGGATTATTCTATAGGGTCCCTGCGTGGGAACTTTCGATTGCGGTGTATTTCGCTAAAATTGGAAATTCACGAGCAGAAGCGACTCAGGATGACTTTTTTAATAGGAGAAATCAAAATGAAAGGTTGTATATTTAGCCGTCATTCTGAACTTGTTTCAGGATCTAGTAAAAAAGGTTTTACGCTGATTGAGTTATTAGTTGTTGTTTTAATCATTGGTATTTTATCATCGGTGGCGCTCCCGCAGTACCAAAAAGCGGTGCTCAAAAGCCGTGCGGCGGAAGCGTGGGGAAACTTGAAGAACCTGAATATGGCGGGAAATGCGTATTGTTTGGAAAACCCGAGTGGAAGTTTGTACATTAACGGCGACAACCATCCGGATTTGGATAAGTTGGCTGTTAGTGTACCGTATACTACTAAGAATTTTGAATATTGGGGCAATGTGTCGTGTTCCAGCAATGAAATAGCTTTTACGGCCCAATACCGCAACAGTCCTTCTTTTTTCTTAAATCTACATCCCACAACGGGCCGCCGTTCGTGCAAAGGCAGCGGGTGTAAGGATTTAGGTTTTACCAAAGAGAGCTCGGATTCCGGTATTTGCGTAAGCGCCTCTTGCGGCGGCAGCAACTGTTACTACGCCGACTAAAGCGCCCGTTCGTTCCTTATTTTAAACGCCCGAGAAAATCTCGGGCGTCTTGCATAAGTGCTGCTGCGCACAAAAAGCGGTGCGTAAGCACGGGGCGTTCAGCAAACAAAAATCATTTGTACAAGAGTGCTCTAAAGCCGGACGTTTGGTTAAGCCCTTTAAACATCCAGCCTTTTTGGTCCTCGTCAAATAACGATTCAATATTGCGGAAATTTAAGCGCAGCGCCTTGTCCACATTTTGATAGGCGTTCTTGCGGTCCTTTTTACTCAGCCAGTACACGCCCGCCAAATTAATATAAGGGGTGGGGGCAGTACCGTCCAGCTTGATGGCCGTTTCCAAATCTTCTTTTGCGCCGTTCCAGTCTTTTAAGTGCATTTTTGCAAATCCGCGGTTGTTGTAGGGAATCGCCCATTTCGGATTGAGTTCAATGGCGCGGGAATAATCCTCCGCCGCTTGTCGGAATTGGCCCATTTCCTCATATACCAATCCGCGGCGGTTGTAATAGGAGGCTTCCGGCTGAAGTTCAATCAGTTTGGAAAAATCTTCCAGCGCGGCGGGATAATCTTCCATATCCTTAAACGCGGCGGCGCGAAAAAGGTAGGCTTGGGCGTAGGAGTTATCTCTGTTGACCGCTTTGCTGTAGGCGGAAACGGCCTCGTCTGTTTTTCCCAAACCGGAGAAAACGCGGCCTTGCCAAAAATGTACGTCGGCGTTGTCTTTTCCTTGCGTAATAGCCGTATTCAGCAGCCGTTGCGCGTCCGCGTAGCGGTAGGATTTTACGTACACAGGGGTGATTTCCAAAGCCAAATCGGCGGAGATTTTGCGCTTGCCCAAGTATTTTTTATAGTCGGCTATGGCCTCGTTGTACTTATTTAAGGCGGCGTTCGCCCGCGCGCGTGCCAAGTAGAAATTACGGTAGGACGGTTTGAGCTTGGCAGCGCGGGTCAAATCCGACACGGCCTGCGCATTGCGGCCCATATCCATATAAACAAGCGCCCGCGCATAATAGCGGAAAGGATCTTTCGGGCGCAGGTTAATGGTATGCGTATAATCGTCCGCCGCCTGTTTGTGCCGGCCCAGGCTGCGGTAAGCGTCGCCGCGGTAATGGTAAGCGTCGGCCATTTTGGGGGCTTTGGCAATTACGCGGTTTAACAGTTTGATTTGGGCGTGCGGATCCGGCTCCGTTTTGGCTTGGGCAAACAGCTGCGCCGCCGTTTGCGCGCAGACGGAGAACGGAAACAACATACAACACATGATCAAAATGAAAGTGCGCATATTCTTATTAAACTATTATTTGATCCAAAATACAAAAAGAAAATTAACCGCCAGCAAAAAAGCTCCCGCAGCGTATACCAGTATCAGAGCCAAGGCGGAAAACAGACGCAAATTTAAAAATACAGCCGTAACAAGCGCGGCTTTGCCGGCAAAGATTTTGCCCAGTTTAACGGTAGTGCCCGATATCTGGACGATGCGCGCCATTAAAACGGAACGTAATGCCAACGTTACCGCGCCCAAAAACGATGCCGCCAGCCAGCGCGGAAAATGTTTTAATTCGTTTTTTCCCATTTGGCGGAACACTTCCCGCACACTGCCGGAAACCAGCACTTTGGCTTGGTCTTTGGCTATGCCTTCGTTCATATTTTCAAGATGAACCGCGATATTTTTTTTAACCAGTTCAATAGAGGAATCTAAAAAATCTTCCCACGCCGTACAGGCCGAGCGAACGGCAAAAACGCAGGCGGCCAGTATGGAGTACGCAAAAGAAACCAGACTGTATACACCGAACAAAACTCCGGCGGTGATAAATTCCAGCGGCGCGGATAAACCGAGCGGCTTGATTAAGACAAGGTATGAAGCGTAGGCCGCCAGTAAAAAAAGCCCCATTCCCGCCAAAAGATGCGGCAGAAATACTTTTTTAAGCACCGTTAAAAATGCGAGCATACTCTGCGTGAACAGATCGTTTTTGGGGGTATCGGTGCTAAAAGGAAGGGTGTTAGTTCTCATTGCAGCCACAGTGTCCGCAGCAGCCGTTGCAAGAGTGGTGTCTTTTTTGGGCGGAGGGAATGCGGTCGGACACTTTTACCATTTTTTGTAATTTTTTATCGTAAATGTAAGTTCCGGTATTATTGTTTTCCATAATTTTATTATAGCAGTTTGGGAGGAAATATCCGGTGGAAAAATGATATAATAAATATACATTCAACTGTAATTGCTGTGCGAAAAAAAGAAAACGAAACATTTTTGTAAAAAGAATTGAAAAGTCAAAACAAAAATGTTAAAATAATTAGGTAGTTGATAATCCGCATCAGAAAAATCCGATTTAAGCGCCCATAGCTCAATGGATAGAGTGTCAGCCTGCGGAGCTGAAGATACAAGTTCGATTCCTGTTGGGCGCACGTCTTAAAATATACCCGTTCTCCGTCGAGAGCGGGTTTTTTCTTATACTTCCTCGTCGACACTTTTTGAGCAAAATGAGCAAAATTACGCAAATCTTGTATATTCTTAGTGGACCCTCTATGGTGTACAGTAAACGCTAAAATTCTTCTTTTTCTCGTCGACAAAATCTAAGTTATACGCTCTTTTTCTGCAAACTATAACCGCACAACTTAAATTCCCGAAAATTTTTGTCATACTATAATTATTAGTTCTCGTCGAGGAAGTATAAAAACTACTAAAATTTTTTGCGAAAACTATGAATATACTGGGCACAGTTTGGACACTATATCCGCGTGATTTTTTCGGTTGTCTTATTGTTAAATTTCATATGTTTATCGTGCCTTGTGCGCTTTTTGGGCACAGTAAATAAGCAAGATTAAGCAAATAAACTATACGGAGAATGGACAGAGTTTGGACACTAAAAAACCCCCTACGGTTAAGTAAGGGGGCGATAGAAAAGGCGCATGTAATTATTATTTTTCTAGCAGGTAAGTTTTGCGTTGGACAAATTCTTCCTTTTTGCCCTTGCTCCGATTTTGCAAAGGCGACACCAAATAACCGAATAGTACTTCGCATACCCTGGCGGAAAAAATCTATACCGTTAAATATTTATCTAAAACTTTTATTTTCATAACGCACCTATAAAATCCAGTTAAGTAAATACCCAACCACAATAAATTCTATTATTAAATACCCTAAAAATAACCCGATTAACTTCCATGATAACACTTTCTTTAGCATCATAATTTCCGGCAAGGATATCGCTGTAATGCTCATTAAAATAACAAGTGCAGTTCCCACAGGCACACCTTTTAACAGTAACGCTTGGACTATGGGCACTACTCCCACGTGGTTAGCATAAATGGGTGCACCGATTACGGCGGCAAGTGGCACAGCAAAGGGATTAGAAGACCCTAAATACTTTCCAAAAAACTCCACAGGAACATATCCGTGTATAGCGGCCCCTACGATTAAACCCAGTAATACATAAAGTGCTATGCTCTTTAACGTATCCCACGCAAAGTAATGCGCGTATTTAAGCAGATTAACAAGTTTTTGCGCGCGGCTCTTTTTACATCCACACCCGCAACCACACGAACAGTTTCCTTTCCTAGATGGCTCTGTGGGAACAAAGTCCAGGTATTTTTCCAAGTGCAGTAAGTCCACCAAATAACCGCCAATGACCGCAATAACCGTACCCACGAGCACATAGACAAGAGCCACTAGCGGACCCGCCCCTTTCATACCTACAAGCATTACGGTGGCAATTTCACTAATAAGCGGAGAACTAATTAAAAACGCCATTGTGATACCGAACGGAATGCCTGCAGCTAGAAACCCAATAAATAGCGGGATAGACGAACAAGAACAAAACGGAGTTACTACCCCTAAAAAAACCGCCAGTAAATACCCATACCAACGGTTTTTACCTGATAAATAAGTGCGTATTTTGTCTGCGGATAACTGGGAACGGAATAACGATATAACAAAAATCAGCACATAGATAAGTACAAAGATTTTGACAATGTCCTCTATAAAGAAGTGTACGGACGTGCCTAATTTCGTGCTGGAATCTAGGCCCATAAGGGCTATGGCCCAATCAGCGAGTTTTGTAAATACTTGTAACATACGATTCTCCTTTTATTTATATATCTAAATATATAGATATGACTAACAAAAAAATATAGATTACCTGCTTTCTTTATCTGCAAATCCCTGTAAGAGTTTAATTGCCAACATGAGGGATTTTTGGTTAATCATATAGTGTATCCATTTACCGTCTTTACGAGCGGAAACAAGACCGCTATCGCATAAAATCTTCATATGGTGCGAGAGAGTGGATTGCCCGATATGTAGCATATCTAACAGGTGGCAGGCGCACTTTTCGCCATTCTGCAAGATATGGAAAATCTGCACGCGGTTCGGGTCGCAAAATGCCTTAAAGATTTTAGAAGTCTGTTCGTAATCCATAAGATAAGTATATTAAACATATCTATAATTGTCAATATGTATAATTTCTCCTGTACTCCTATATGATTAGAAATTTTATCCGGTCGTGTAAGGGGCAAGTGCCACCTGGTATATAGCACAGTGTGGACACTATAACTGCGTGGTTTTTCCGGTTGTCATGCGGTTAAATTTCGCGCTTTTATTATGCCATGTGCGCTTTTTGGTCACAGTAAATAAGCAAGAGATTAAGCAAATAAACTATACGGAGAATGGACAGAGTCTGGACGCCATAATTATGGGCTAATTACGCAAATTATAGTGTCCATTTTATATACTTTTGACAGAGTAAAAGTAATAAAAAAGTCCCCAGTTAGAGTCTTTCCCTTTTACCAGAGGTTATCTAATGGAAATATATCGTTAATGATGACAGTTTCCGTGATGATGGCAATGAGCGTAGTCATATTCTGCTCCACCGCAGGCATTTTCTCTTATTTACTGTCCCATTTTTTGTACCAAATCCTTGCTATGCACTGGTAAACTCGAACTAGCCAAAGTACCAAAATAATAATGGGGAGTGCTAAAACTGAGTATAAGAACTATGGTACCCTATAATGGACACGCGGTGTTTTAGCGCTTGTTGTGCGTACCTTTAAAAAGCACTTTTTACAAAGTGCTTTTTCCTCTTATGTCAATCCCAAATAAATCAGCCAGAATAAAAAGAAGCGGACGCATTTGGCAGGGGCCGCTACCGACAGAAAAAGCCAAAAGTTTATTTTGCTCGCGCCCGCAATCAGCATAACAGGGTCCCCAATAATCGGCACGCCGGCCAACAAAAGCGTAATGCTTCCGTTTTTTGCAAAAAGATTCTGCGCTTTTTGCAGGTATTCTTTTTTAACGGGAAACCAGGTTTTGTTTTCCAGGCGGTCCAAATACTGCCCCAGCACCCAGTTTATGCCCACGCCCAAGACGGTGCCCACGCATGCCGCGGCAAGCAATTTCCATGCGGCGTATCGGCCTGTGACCATGAGCGCAAACATTACTAAAGACGCTTGCGCCGGTACCAACGTGGCGGATAAAACGGACAACCCCCCTAAAAAAAGCAAAATGTGTAATTCTTGCAACATAGTAACCCCCGTTTATAAGTTATGGCGGATTTTACTTTTAGGCAAGGGCGGCGTTGCAGAGCAGGACGGTCTGACCGCAGACGGTAAATGGGTAT
>CAMECJ010000007.1 GCA_945913025.1 uncultured Elusimicrobia bacterium
AGGTAGCGCGGGGGGTCTACTTTGGGTTGGTGGACTTTAAAGCGCAGAACGGGCGCGAGCACTGCCAGAAGGTGGTAAAAGTTTTAGTACCGTAGGAAAAACCTTTGGAGGGTGATCAAACATCCTCCAAAGAATATATTTAAGTTCCGGTTATAGGTTGGATAAATTAAATTTATGAATATACGAATAAGAGTTTTAGCTGCTTGTTTAACAGTTGCTTTAAGCACCGTTCAGGCGTTTGCCATTAACGAACGCGCCGGTACGAGTGCGAGCGCGTTCTTAAAGATTGACGCTGGATCCCCCAGAGCGCAGGCGTTGGGTAATGCGTATGTGTCCATCGCGGACGGACCGGAAGCGCTGTTCTGGAACCCCGCCGGTGCGGCGTCTGCCACGACGCGCGAACTCCAGTTTGCGTATTTGGATTATTTGCAGGGATATAAGGCCCGCACCTTGGCTTACTTACAGCCGATCGGGAAAACCATTATCGGCGTGACGTTTAACTATATGGATATGGACGATTTTGATTTCCGCGATAAATGGGGTAACCAAAACCCCACCGTCGGAGTGCCCGTGCGCAACTTTGTGGGCAGTTTGTCTTTAGCGCGCGGATTTTTTAACCAGAAACTCCAAATCGGCGGTACGGCCAAGTATATTACGGAACGGTTGTACAACGGCGAAGGATATAATAACTATGATAACGTCGGTTTTGACGTGGGGGCAAAATTGCGCCTCGTCAACTGGCTGGGCTTGGGCGGCGCGATTATCAATATCGGCGATAAAGAAGAAATGCCGCGCGGCCTTCGCTTAGGGGCGGATTTAAACACCCGCTATTTTACGGTTTCGGGCGAATACATTAAATACCGCGACGACGATTACCGCTACGGCGTAGGGTTGGAAGTCCATATCCCTGAGGACCTTTTGCAGGTGGCCCGTTTTGATTTGCGCATCGGTTATTATTCGCGCGAAAATACGGGTATCAACGGGGAATCGTGGGTAAAGGACGTTGGTTTGGATGAAACCTCTAAGGTTTCGTTCGGGTTTGGGCTGTACAGCTCCGAACTTTTCGGCTACGGCGCGTCTTTAGATTATGCGGTAACGCCGTTTGGGGCGCTGGGAACGTCGCAGCAGATAGCGGTGTCTATTCAGTTTTAACGTATGAAAACACAGGGAACGCTGTTTAATAAAAGAGGTCAAACCGCGGTAGAATATATTGTAACGGCGGCAGGTCTTTTTACGGCGATTATTTCCTTTTATGTGCTCTATTCGCACCTGGTTCCGCAGCAGTTTGACCAAGGCGCCAAAGTGATTTTGTCGGAATATAACACCGGAAGTTAATCTTTTAAAAATTAGGAGGACGGAGTATGAAGTTTATCGTTGCTTTGCAAAACAAAATGGACGGCTTGAGAGCCAAAGCTCTTGACTGCCTGAAGAAAAAAGAAGGCCAGAACACGATCGAATACGTATTGATGCTCGTAGTGGTCGTGGGTGTGGCGGGTTTGGCCGGCATGCTTATCAAAAAGTTTATGCCTGAACTTTTTGAAAACGTCAAAGGTAAAATCTTGGGCGGTATGAATTCTTCTGCTGAATATTAATTCGTATGAAGTTTTTTAGGAAGCGTGGCGGGCAGGTAACCGCAGAACTGATGTTGATTTTGCCGGTATTTATGCTGATGATTTTTTTCGTGCTTGAATACGGCAACATCGCCTATCACACGCTTATTGCCAACCACGCTTCCTATGAATTTGCGCGCATCGCCTCGCTGGTGTCCGTTAAAAAGCCCAGCGGCCGGCCGGACCGGACGGTAATGACGCAAAAGATTAACCAAGCCAAGCAGAAAGTGTTTGGCAGCAAGGCGGGCGGTATAGGCGTTACCGTAAAGGTGGAAAACACCGGTACGGATCCGATGTATAAAAAACACCGCCACGAAGACGTAATCGTTACGGTTACGTATCCCGTCCGTTTGGCGTTTCCCGGTACCAGTTTTATTTTGGCCAGCGAACCCCGTCGGGAAGGTATACGCAAAATTAAAGCCGTTGCGCGTATGCCGATTGAAAAACTGTATCTGAGTTCGGATACCAAATAGATTTGAATTGTTAATTTAACAGCCGTTTAAGGAGACAAAATGAAAAAAGGAATTTTCCTGCCGTTTGTGGTGGCACTTTTAGCGGCCATCGTATATGCGATGATTGTCAGCAGCGCGGAGAAAAAGCTGAATGCTTCCAAAAATATCCAGCAAGTGTTTGTACCCGTGCGTGACATTAAAGAACGCGAAGTGATTAAACGCGATATTCTGAAAACCGTTCCGGTTCCGGCGGCATATTTGCAGAAAGACGCGTTTACGTATTCTACCGCCGCCGACTTTAAAGCCATCGAAAATGCAGTGGCGCGTATCCAAATTCCCAAAGGCAATCAGATTTCCAAGTATGCCATAACCTCGCTGTCTCCCGAGGCAGGGTTGTCCAGCAAAATTCCGGTGCAAATGAGAGGTTACGTTATCAGTGTTCCCCTGACTACTGCCAGTATGATTAAACCCGATGACAACGTCGATGTGCTTTTGACCTTTGAAGCGATGATGAAAAACGGTTCGCGCCAAAAAGTGGCTTTGACGCTGTTGCAGAACGTGAAAGTGCTGGGGGTGGGGTCTGACTTGGGCCAAGGGCTTGATGCCCGTTCGGCCGCTGCAATGAAAAATAAAGAAGAGGAAGCCGCCGCATATTCGGATAACTCGGTGCTTTCTCTTTCGCTGTCTCCGCGCGATGCACAATATTTGGCGCTTGCGCAGGCCGAGGGTGACATTTCCGTCATCTTGCGTTCTCACGGCGACGTAACTAACTATTTGATGGAAATTGCTACATTCGATAAATTATTTAACAATTAACACGGAATAAATTATGACCAATACAAAATTCGTTACGAAATTGTCACTTGCGGTATTACTGCTCGGGGTGTTAGCCCCGGTGGAACTGCACGCCAAAAAAACGCGATTGGTTGCCGTCAGCGCCGATGTGGTGGAAATCAGCGGTACAATGCAAAGCGTCAAAGGGTTTTCTTGGAACCAGCTGTTTGATTTTGAAGAAGCCACTATCCCGGGTATTTTGTCCTTGGGCGAGTTTGAACGCAAAACAGCGGTTACCACGCGTTTGCGCTTGATGGAAACAGAAGGCCGCGCACAGGTCTTGTCCAACCCTAAAATAGTAACGTCTTCCGGCAACAGTGCCAAAATTACGGTTGGCGGTAAAATCCCAATACCGATTGTAAATAACCAGGGCGTTGGTTCCCAGTTGGAAGAATATGGTATTTTGCTTAACGTGCTTCCGACGATTATTCCGGAACGCAATAATATTATTGATTTACAAGTCCAGCTGTCCGTATCCACGGTGGACTATTCCAGAACGGTGGTGATTGGTACGGCTACCGCGCCGTCTTTTACCAACCGCGATGTGGAAACCCACGTGGAAATTAATAGCGGCGAAACTTTGGTTATCGGCGGGCTAAAAAGCAGCGCGCGTAACGTATCCGAGGACCGCGTGCCGTTCTTGGGTCGTTTGCCGCTTATCGGTCTGTTGTTTAAGAGCAAAGACGTTACCGAAGAGCAGCGCTCGCTCTTCTTGTTCATTACGGTCGAAATCGTAGAGTAAACATGTTATGGCTGAAGAGTTAGAACCTCAGAAATCCGACGCAAAAATTATCGCGTTTGCCGGCCCCAAAGAAGGCGCCGGACGCACAACGCTGGTGCTGAACTTGGCATTAGGGTGGGCGGGTATTCAAAAACGTCCGGTACTCATCGTGCCGCTTGATCCGCTTGCGCGTCAGGAGCACAGCTTTTATTTGGATATCGCCAAACCTGTCAGTGTGGCGGATTTGTTAAAAGTGTTAGGTAATACCTCCATAGCTGTTGTTGGCGGTCTTTTGCGCGGGAAGATTTCTATGTCCCAGTGGGGAGTCGGTTTGTTACCTCTGGGTAATACGCGCGCGCAGGCGGCTTCTATCAGCCCGAAAATTTTAATTCCCATTTTGTCCCGTTTGGCACAGACGTTTGATATTTTTTTGGATGTAGATTCTTCTTTCCCGATGCAGGCGTTTGCGTTTGATATCGCTGACAAGATGTTTTGGGTATCCAACGCCACCCGCACACATATTAATTCTACCGTACAGCTGTTTAACGATTATAAAGAACAACGCTATCCGATGGACCGCGTCAGCGTGATTTGTAACGGATACGATATACCCGGTTCCATTCCTTACGAAGAAATGGAACGATTCTATTCCCAGCTGGGGCGCGAAGTGGACGTATTTCTTCCATGGGATGCCGATGTTATGGCGACGTCCAACCGCCGCGAGGTGGAAATTATTACCAACCCGCAGTCCGAATGGGTAAAAGGGCTCCGCCTTGTTCTGGCCAAAATCCGCGATTTGAAACCGGCTCCTAAAGACTGGATGGCTTCGGTATCGGATGAAGAATTTTCTCAAGCGTCTAAAGAAATTTGGTCGCCCGTATTGTTTGATGACGGCCAAGGGGCTGCTTCCGGCCAGAATCATATTATCGCTGAGGGGGAAGAAGCAAGCAACGCGAAGTTGTCTTTTTGGGACGATTTAAAACAAAAAGTGCACAAAGAGGTCGTGCATACGCTGGAAATTGAGCATATTGTAATCAGCGAAGAAAGTTCCGCCAGCGAACAGACCCGCAAACGCGTGGCCGCCATTGTGGACGACATCTTGCAAAAACAGCCTAACCTTCAGTTCTCGCGTGACCAGCGCACGCGTTTTACGTCGGAACTGTTGGACGAAATTTTAGGTTTGGGTCCGCTGGAAGTGCTGATGCGCGATCCGGCTGTTACCGAAATTATGGTTAACGCCTTTGATAAGATTTTCATCGAACAAAAAGGTAAGTTGACCTTAACCAAATACAAATTTAGAAATAATGAACAAGTGGTGCAGGTCATTAAACGTATTGTGGCGCCGCTGGGCCGCCGTATTGATGAATCTGTTCCTCTTGTGGACGCGCGTTTGAAAGACGGCTCCCGCGTAAACGCCATTATTGCGCCTTTGGCCGTATCGGGGCCGACGCTTACTATCCGCCGCTTCTCATCCAAGCCGTTCGGTCCGGAAGATTATTACCGCTTTGGCACAATCAGTCCGGAATGTATGGAGTTTGTAAAAAAATGTGTGAAAATCCGCAAAAACATCATCGTTTGCGGCGGTACGGGGACAGGTAAAACCACATTCTTAAACGCAATTTCCGGTTATATTTCCAACGATGAACGTATTATTACCGTGGAAGATACCGCGGAGTTGCGTCTCCAACAGCCGCACTGGGTGTCTTTGGAAAGCCGTCCGCCGAACGTGGAAGGAAAAGGTGCCGTTACCATTCAGGATTTGGTAAAAAACTGCTTGCGTATGCGTCCTGACCGCATTGTGGTCGGGGAGTGCCGCGGCGGCGAAGCGCTGGATATGTTACAGGCAATGAACACCGGTCACGAAGGTTCGCTGACCACCATTCACGCCAACACTCCGCGCGACGGATTATCCCGCTTGGAAGCGATGTGTATGCAGACGGGCGCCGATTTGCCGATTTTTGCTATTCGCGAAATGATTTCTTCCGCCGTCAATATGATTGTGCAACTTTCCCGTTTTTCAGACGGCTCCAGAAAGGTAACTTATATTACCGAAATGCACGGACAGAAAGACGGCGAAATCCAGTCTACCGACTTGTTCCGCTATGTGCAGACGGGTGTAGACGAAAATGGTAAAGTGCAGGGGTTGTTCGCCCCTACAGGGAATTTACCTACGTTTTATGAAGAATTTGCGGCTAAGGGTCAGCCGGTGGAAGAAGAGGTTTTCCATAAAAATGCCGTTCCGCTGGACGAAAATGGCGAGCCGGATCGCGAAGCTATCAGAAAATTAGTGGCTTCTATGCAGGGTAAAGCAGCGCAAAGTGTACCCGTACGGGATGTGCCGACGGCTCCCGCCGTTGCGGCTAAACAGCCTGCCGCCCCGAGCGCTCCGGTTTCCGGAGTATCGCCCGAGGCGCCGTCTGTTCCGGCAAAAACGGCGGAGGTGCAAAACACGCCCGCAGTGCCGGCTGCACCGCGCCCGCCGGTTCCGCAGGCTCCGGCTGCGCCTCAAATACCGCAACCTCCGCGGGGAAATGTTCCGCCGCAGGCATAACGGGTTGCCGTAAATTGAACGGAAGGTTTGTAGATATGACGAAAAAAATGTATGTTTGGATGGGAGTTTTGCTGTGTGTTGCGCCGCTGTTTGCACCGGCGGATGCACCGGCCCGTTCGCTTAGCGCCAAAGACCGCACCAAAATCAAGTGTTCTATGGAGAAAATGCGTATTTTGGCGGAATTTTTTGACGTCAAAAAATCCAATGCCGAAAAAATATACGAACTGCCCGCTGAATGCAGCGGCGGTAAGCCGCGTAAAATCACAATGCCGGAGTGGTTTGGCAAAGAACTTCCGCGTATGGAAAATACCAAAGTGGTGTACGTTCCCGGCGAGGGTACCTACAGCGAAGTGGATTTGTGGCGGCAGGCGTTTTCAAACGTATATTTCTTTTTGGAACGGGCCGATAAGTCGTTGGACCCGAATATTCCGTTGGTGCTTGACCAACTTTCCCGCGGGTTCGTGTCTGACCGTATTCGCTTAGTGGCCACCTTGGACCGTTTGAACAAAGATTTGCTGCGCAATAACAAGCTTCTTATTATGAAAGACAGTATGGACGGGCGCGCGCGTTCTATGCTCTCTACGTTTGAGCTTATTAATAACGAATTTTTCAGCACGATAGAATCTTTTTCCAGTCCTGTTTCCTATCGGGAGGACAAATACCGTAAATCCGTGATGGCAGTAGTTATTTTGTCTAACCACTTGTTTTCCCAGTTTATGGGGCCTGTCATTCCGGCCGCACCGCCGGATCCGAAAATTTTTGCCACTACCCGCGCGGACCGCGCGTACAGCTTGTTTATGCTGTTGTTGGGATCGGCTTTGGCGGGATTTTCCGTCTATCTTCTGTTGGACAATCGCCGTGAAAATATTTTACGCCTCATGGCGGAATATAAAGAGAAAAGCCTTGTTTGGGCGGAAGATTTCAACCGCCAGTTTGTTACCATTGATATTAAATACATTGTATTTGGTACGGTCGGTATTTTTGCTGTGTTGGGGCTTTTGCTGGGGCTGATGGTAGGCGGCTTTGGCGGCGTGTTTGTCTTTTTACTTGTCTTGTTTGCAGGTGGTGTAATTAGTATCCGTATGCCGGCCGCCGTGTTGGACGCGCTGAAAAAAAGCCGCGGCAAACGTGTGAATGCGCAATTGATGGATTCGCTGATTTTGCTTTCCAACTCGCTGCGTTCGGGTATGGACATTGTGCAGGGATTTGAACTGGTGTCCAAAGATATGCTTCCGCCTATTGCTGACGAATTTGGGTTGGTGGTTAAAAACTATCAGCTGGGTACTCCGTTCGAGAAAGCGCTTGACGGCCTTACGGACCGCGTAGACAGCCGTATGCTTGCTTATATTATTAAGGCGATTATCATTCAGCGTCAGGTGGGTGGTAATTTAACGGTCATTTTCTCGCGTTTGGTGGAAAATATCCGCGAAGAAAGCAAGTTAGAAGAAAAATTGCAGGCTATGACAGCACAGCAAAAAATTCAGTCTATTGTCGTCAGTATTATGCCGTTTGTAATGATGCTCGTTATGTTTATTTTCAACCCTTCCCAAATGATCGGTTTCTATACAAGCCCGGTGGGAATTTTCGTATTCTTGTTCTGCATCATTTGGATTGGCATCGGTATGAAAGTGCTTAAGAAAATGGGAGAGGTGCGGGTATAATGAATAGCTTGGCTTTGACGTTAGGGCTTAAAGTGCTGTTGTCTATGGGTATGTTCGCGGTATTTTTGACCGTGTTCGGCCTTTTGGCTCCTAAAGAGAAAAAAGATAATTTGATGGATGTGGACGTCCGCCGTTTTAAGTCCACTTCCAGTTTCTCGCGCTTAAAACCGGAAGAAAAATTTTTGGACCGTGTAGCCGTTTTCTGTCTGCATACCTTTCACTTGGAGTCCAGTTTGGAAGAAATGCATCTGCTTTTGGGCAGTCCGGAAAAACCGCAGCCCGTCGATATTTTATATACTAAAATTATCGCTTCGATGGCGATTCCGGCGGCCATGATGCTGCTGTTCCAATCCATTTGGCCGGTAGTGCTTGTTCCGCTTTGTTTTTATGTGCCGGATGTGCTGCTTAAAAGCAAAATCCAGCAGCGTCAGGCGGAAATTTTGGGAAATTTCTCCACCACGGTGGACTTGGCGGCTTTGATTATTGAATCCGGTTTGGATTATTTAACCGCTTTTGAAAGAATTATCAAAATTGCGAAAGAGAAAACGATTTTGGAAGAAGAATTGGAAAAAACGATTAACGAAATTAAGTTGGGGTACTCCCGCCGTGAAGCGTTAGAGCGGTTTTCCGCCCGTACGGGGGTACAGGAAGTGCGGTCTTTGGTTGGGTTGATTATTCAGTCGGATGAGTTAGGTACCAGCTTGGTGGATTTGCTGCGCAATTTCTCGTCGGATTTGCGTTCGCGCCGTTTGTCCCGTGCGGAAAAATTGGCGGCGCAGGCGTCCACAAAGATGTTGTTTCCGCTTTTTATGTTTATCTTCCCAACAATTTTTATTTTAATTTTAGCGCCGATGGTGATGGGCCTTGTCAACGGCGGTATGGGATTTTAGAGGATATTGTATGAAAAAATATTATATTTGGGCGTTAGTTTTATTGTTGGTTCCGTCCTTTTTGGGAGCGGCTGCGTTTCGCGGCGATGTTCCCGTCCGCCAGCACGGTAAAGAAGAAGGAATGCTGCTGGACTTGAGTAAAATTTCTATGGGTACTTTAAACGACGTGGAAGAAAAGAAACAGTATTTGTCCACCGTCCAGTTGGAAAAACAACGTATCCAGAACTATACGCTGCGTATGGTGTATGAGAACGCTTACATCCTCTATAAACACGGCGACTACCAGCGTGCGCAGGAAATGGCACAAACCATTCTCAGTATCGATCCCAATTTTAAGCAGGCCCAAACGCTGGCCAAGCAAGCCCAGCACATGGGAACATACGGAACGATTTCCGAGTCGCAAGTCATCGAAGCCAAATTTCAGGAAACTATCCGCTTGTATGACAGCGGACGCTTGGTGGAAGCAAATGATAAATTAAATGAAATTTTAACCATTCAGCCCGCCAACTCCAAAGCGGCCGCGTGGAAACGCAAAATTGATTATGATATTGCCAAAGAATACGCCCGCCGCGGAGACGTGGCCTACGAAAAAGGTGATTATCAGGCCGCGCTTGATGCGTGGTACAATTCCCTTTTGATGCGCAAGGACGATTCTAAACTGGTTTCCAAAATTGCGGACACGGAAAACAAACTGCGTAAACAGCAAGTAGAAGAATCGATGAAACAGGCCTTGGAATTTTATAATCAAGGCCAATATGTGGAATCCTACGCTGTGTTTGAGCGCATTACGAAAATCCAACCCGGTGATCCGCGCGTACAGAAATATATGTCCCAGTTAAAAAACGAAATTGCCGCAGGGTATTATAATGCGGGGAATAAATCGTATAACGCGAGCCGCTTTGACCAAGCTATTTCTTACTGGACAAATGCTAAGAAATGGGGGGCGGATTCTGCTTCGATGGACGGACTGATTAAGCGCGCCCGCGATGCTAAGGAAAACCGTCTGCGTATACAGAAAGAACAGGCTGTCCAAGCCGCACAACAAGCCAAACAACAGGCGGAGGAAGCCGCTAAAAAAGCTGAAGAAGTCCGGAACGAAAGCGATACGGAAGACGAAGACCCGCTGGAAACGGTTACTATGGAAGAAACTAACATCCCGGGTTTTAATGGCGCTCCTTTAATCCCTGGTGGGAAAGGATCCGCTGCTGGCGGTACGTCCGCTGCCGGCGGTACGTCCGCTTCCGGCAACCCGCTCGACCCGAACGAAACGCTGCCTACTTTGGGCGGTACCACCAGCCGCGTGTCGGCGGAAGCCAGCGCCGCTTCCCGCGCAAAATATATTGAGGGGTTGGACGCTTTTAACCAAGATGATTACGAACGGGCCCGCGCTGCGTGGATAGTGGCCAAACAGCTTGACCCGGGTAACAGTGACGCCGATTTGGGGCTTCGCAAAGTGGAAGAGTTGATGAAATAACGAGGCGGAAACGAAATGAAACTGACATCTAAATGGATTTTGTGGTTTGTTTTGGTAACGGTATACGCATCTGTTATCGGCGGCCTGTTCTATTACAATTTGTTTAAATTCGTGTTTGACAAAAAACTTCAAAACGAAATGGTGGAAATGGTGCGTTTCCGCGCACCGTCTTTAGTACAGGGATTGGCGGCCCGCCCCAAAGGCGAAGCGCCGTTTGTGGAAGCCGAAATTATGAAAGGTATGGCCCGCAACGACGACCGTATTTCCAGCCTTATCTATTTGAACTACGACGGTTCTATCCGCTGGCACGAAAACACCAAGTTTTTGCGTATGCCGTACTCGGATTATAATAATTCCGTCGGTTTTGAAACCAATGCCGTCGTACAGGCCATTCGGGATCGTTTACCCCGCGCCATTTTGACGCAAGACGGCAACTCCTATGATATGGCTATTCCGCTGCTGGCGAAAGACAATATGGTCGCCGGCGTGGTAAATGTAACCGTCTCGCGCGCCAACGCAAAGAAGCTGATTCACTCCTCTATGGTGCGCTATGTATTCGGTGCGTTTATTATGGTGCTTCTGATCGGCGGGGTATTGTATTTATTTCTGCTTCTTAAAATCTTGCGTCCTTTGCAGGCGCTTAAAGACAGCATTGAAGCCGTATCGCTTAACAATTTGTCTCTTTCGTATAGTGAGCGCCGAGACGAAATCGGCGAAGTGGCCGATTCCGTTAAATCGCTTTTGGCCAAAATCCGAGAGGACATTAAAGGCTTGGAGAATATGGAGCTTATGTCCCTTGAAAAAGAGCAAAAATGGTGGAAAACTATTTTGGCCGTTACCGTGCCCAAAGGTTCCCGCGCAATGGTAATTGACGAAAACAACAACATCTTATATACTAATTTTGAGCTTAAAGTCCCGGGAAAAGATGTCGTGCATCTGTTGGATATTTTTGACGGACGCCAGCAGGAAATTATCCAAGTGGTGGGCGAAGCGCTTGAAAACCCGACTAAGGTTCTGCGCAGTTCTGTGATAAATAAAAACGTGCAATTTTTGGTAAAAGCCGTACAGCTGCCGGATGACGCAGGTAAAAACCGCATTGTGCTGGTGTTGGAACCTGAATCGGATACCAAAAAATAAATGCGTCAAATTTAGGAGATTATATGAAAGTAGAAATTAAAAAAATCGGTATTTCGTCGTTGCTTTTTTCCGTATTTCCGTTGGCCGTTTTTGTGGTAATGTTGGTCAGCGCATTTATGGAAGTATTTAATCCGGAGGCCTCGGTTAATATGGCTTACGTAATGGGGCTTGTGATGCGCGCCATTCAAGGAACGCTTCTCGTTTTGGTGTCGTCGGTATTTTTCTTACTGGCGTACAACTTGCTGTGCGCGGTGGGCATCCGCGGCGTACGGGTTGAATTAGAAGATAAATAAGGGGAAGAACCAGATGAAAAAATTATTTGCCGTAGTGCTTTGCGCCACCGTAGCGGGGATGTCTTTTGCTGCTCCCGCCAAAAAAGCGGCCAAAACGCCCGCCAAGGCGCAGGCTGAATTCGTAATCGTCGAGTCCGACGTTTACGCCGCCGGAAAAGAAGATCCGCAGCTTACTGCCGGTATCGCCCAGTTTCTGGATATGACTCCGTCCGTTACCCATGTATCTTACAAAGATGCGGCAGCGGACCCGAAGCTTGCCAACTTGGATTACAGCTTTTTACCGCTTTATTTGATTAAAAAGAATAAAGACGTCCGCGCCAAACTGAAAAAACACTTGGAATACGGGTATGCGCGGGAAAATGATGATTTTATTATTTTGCCCCGTCAAACCCGCAGCGGTGTGTACAGCGGCAAAACGGCTAAACCGGACGTGATGGAGATTTTTGTAATGTCCCAGTGCCCGTACGGAGTAATGGCCGAAAACTTGGTGATTGAAGCCCAAAAAGCAGGGACCTTCCCGAAAGATAAAGAAGTCCGCGTGCGCTATATTGTGGATTATTCCGACGAAAAAGGTTTTAACAGCTTACACGGATCCGGCGAATGGGAAGAAAACGTCCGTCAGCTGCTGATTGCCAAATACTATCCTTCCAAATTCTGGAAATACTTGGAAATCCGCAATAAAGATTACCGCTCCAGCCGCTGGGATAAAGCCATGGAGCAGGCGGGTATCAATCCTAAGAAAATTATGAAAAAATTTGATACCGAAGGGTTGGAACTTTTAAAAGAAGAAGCCAAATACGGTAAAGAATACGGCGTAAACGCTTCGCCTACTTTCTTGTGGGAAGGCCAAGTCCAGTTGGATTTCGGTTCCGCTTCCAAAATCGACGGCTTTGGTTTTTTAAATCCCAACGCCTCTAAAGCAGACGCCGCCGCTCCCGCAGGCAGCTGCTAACAGAAAAAATTGGCAGAAAGCGGGGGCTGGAATTTTTCCGGCCCCCGTTTTCCAAAGAAGGAGACTTTTTAACGGACGGACGGCATAGCGCCTTTCCGTTAAAAAGCCTTTATAAGCAGCTTCGCGTGTGGCGGATTGTTTTCGGCGCACCGGACGGAGTCTTTCTCTGTAAGTGCGGGTTTGCCGGACGGAAAGAAAAAGAGCAGAGTATGCAAATAAGAAGATTTCGCGGATTATTCTTTAAAGCGGTTTTTGTGCTGATTCTTATTTCGGCGGTATTGACCTGTATTATCGGGTTTCACGTAATGCGGGTAGACAGCCTTGTGTTAAAAAACGAGATTCTGCAAAAACAAGAAACTGTTGCCCGCCGTTTGGCGACGTCGGCTTTGCTTCACATCTCCCATACCTCGCGGTTGTTTTCCGTATTTACTGACTTGCATACCGATTTGGGCGGACACGATTTTTTAAATCAACCCGATTTGGATTATTTGCGCCGCCGGAATCCGTCCATTTTTTACTTGGCGGCATTGGACACTTCCGGTAAACAAGTATTTTCTTCCGGTACGTCTGCCGCATCTTTTGAGTACCAAAAAGTTGCCGCCGATATTTTGGACACCTGCGTAAAACAAGGCAAAGATTATATCGGAAATATATACCGCTTAGGTCCGGATGATTTATTTTTATTGTTGGCCTTTCCCGTATTGGAACATTTATATGACCAAAAAGTGCGGGGGGTTTTGGTGGCCGAACTGGATTTGCGGGAGATGGGGCTTGCCTTGTCGCAGGCATATCCTTTGGATATGGAAGCGATGCTTGTTGCGCCAAACGGGGAAATTATTTCGTATAACGGCGCACCCAACGGGCTGGCCCGTAACGTGCCGCCGGAGCTGACGCAGAAATTGCGCAGTATTGAAGAACAACTGGGGGAAAAAACTAGCGGAGAAGTAAAACTTTCCGACGGTAAAAAAATTCTGGTGGCTTCGGCGGCGCTGGACTTTGCCGGTTGGAAAGTATATGTAGACCAGTCGGCCGGTATGGCTTCGCAATTGTTTTTGCAGAGTACGTTTTACCCTTCTTGGGATGTGATGTTTGTTGTGTTGGGAATGCTTCTTTTTGTTCTGGGAGTGAGTTATTTGGTTATTGTTCCCATTACGCGCCCGCTGGAGCGGCTTCGCAAGGCTTCTGTACGGATGCGGGATGAAGAAGATGCGGTAATTAAAAAGTCCGACTTGGAATTTCCGAATAACGAACTCGGCGAGTTGGCGCAGGCGGTGGTGCAAATGTCGGAGAGGTTGCAGGTGCGCCGCATGGAGCTTTTAAGCGCGCAGCGTCAGCTCTCGCGTGTGAATCAGGAACTTGAAAAACGTGTGGAAGAACGTACGCGCGAATTAAAAGCAGCAAGCAACGAACTGGTAAAAACCGAACGGCTGGCCGCTATCGGCCAGATGGCTTCCATTATCAGCCACGAAATCCGCAATCCGCTGGCGGTAATCAGCAACGCCACGCGTTTGTTAAAAGTGCTGGTGCCTTCTCCCACACCCAAGGCGGCTAAGCAATTCGGCATTATTGAGGCCGAAATTAAACAGGCCAACAGTATCATCAGCGAGGTGCTGGGGTATGCCCGTACGCGCGAGATGATGCTGAGTACGATTGATTTAAACAGTTACTTGCGCGAAATTTTACTTTCCCAGCCTATGCCCGCAGGTATTACGGTGCGGGATGAAATTGAACAGGAAAGCGTGCGGATTAAAGTGGATGCGGAAGAAATCAAACAGGCATTCCGCAATGTGATTGCTAATGCGGTGGAAGCCATGCAGGGTTCCGGTACGCTGACGGTGGGTACACGCATCGGCCGCCGGCTGGTGTGTATTTTTGTATCGGATACGGGCCACGGAATTTCCGAGGAAGTCCGCCATAAAATGTTCGCGCCGTTTTTTACCACCAAGGCGCGCGGCACGGGGCTTGGCTTGGCCGTAGTGGGCAAAGCCATCGCGCGTCATCAAGGAAAACTTTTTATTAAAAGCGCAATCGGCAAAGGAACTTGCTTTCAAATTTATCTGAAAATTTACAGAAAACCCGGAGACACTAATTATGGAGAAACAAATTAAAATTTTAGTCGTGGACGACGACAATAACTTGCGCGAAACGCTGGTGGATTTGCTCGAAATTGAGGGCTATAAAGTGTATCAGGCGGGAAGCTCTGCCGAATGTTTGGAGCTTTGCGCCAGCGAGTTTTTTAACGTAATTCTGATGGATTATAACTTGCCTGATGATACGGGACTGGAACTTATCCGCAAGATCCGCGTGTTCAACCGGGATTCGCAGATTATTATGATTACGGCTTACGCTTCCATTAACGCCATTATGGAGGCGCTCCAAGAATCTGTCTACGATTTTTTAATCAAACCCGTGGATTTTGATTATTTAAAACGCAGCATCAACCGCGCGCTGGACAAGTATTTTCTGGAAGAAAGCAACAAAGCACTGCTTGCCGAGCTGAAAACGCGTAACGAAGATTTGGACCGTTTAAACAATATGAAATCCAAATTTTTTTCCATTGTGTCGCACGACTTATCCAACTCGCTGATGACGCTTAAAATGAGCTTTGATATGCTGAAAAAGAAAATGACGCCCAATGAAGACCAGCAGAAAAAAATGATGTTTATGGATGAATCCGTCGCGCAAATTGAACATTTGATAAAAGACCTAGTGGACTGGGCCGCCATTGAAAAAGGCAAACTGCGTATTGAGAAAACCCATTTTGAACTGACGGAAAGTTTAAAGAAAACGGCCGAAATTTTTAAAGCCAAAGCCGCCAAGCGCAATATTCTGGTTACGTTTGAAAGCTGCGGTGCGGTGCCCGTATTTGCTGACGAAAAACGGATCCGCCAGGTAATTTCCAATTTGCTTGAAAATGCGGTGCGTCATACGCCGGATAACGGAACGATTGGAATTGTTGTTAGCAAAATAGATGAAAAAAATGCTAAAGTGTCGGTAGTGGATTCGGGAGACGGGATTGAACCCGAACAGGCTCCGCACTTGTTTACGAGTTTTATCCAAGTGGGGGCGAAGGACCGTGTAGGCCGCCTGGGACTGGGGTTGTCTATCGCTAAAGATATTGTGCTCAACCATGACGGCCGCATTTGGGCGCAAAGTGACGGACTGGGCAAGGGGGCATCGTTTAATTTTACGCTGCCGATTGCCAATGCTTAAGATTTTAACAACGTTACGGGAGTATACTCAATGAATAAAAAGAAAAAAGTGACGGTGCTGATTGCGGATGACCAAACGCTGTTCCGGGAAGGGATTAAAGACGTACTGACCGGAGAAAAGTGGATGGAAGTCGTTGGCGAAGCCGCCGACGGTTTGGAGGCCGTAGCCAAGGCCAAACAGCTGAAGCCCGACGTGGTGCTGATGGACATTAAACTGCCCAAAATGGACGGTATTAGCGCCACCCGCCAGATCCGTTCGTGCTGTCCAGAAGTCAATGTGCTGATGCTTTCCAGTTTTGAGGACGAAGCCCACGTGCTGGACGCCATTCAAGCGGGAGCCAATGGTTACTTATCCAAAATGCTTCCGGCGGTGGAACTCGTTAATTCCATCAAAACATTTACAACCGAAGGGTTGATGATTCCGCAGCAATTAATGGGTAAGCTGTTGCACGGCCTGCGCAGAATGGGCGACGGCGGAATGCCTACCCAAGCGACGCTGACTAAAACCGAAATTAAGGTGTTGGACTTTTTGGGCAAGGGGCTGAGTAATAAAGAGCTTGCCAAAGAGCTTAATTGCAGCGTTAAAACGATTAAAAACCATTTGAACAGCGCTTTTCATAAATTGGGCGTTTCCAGCCGCACGGAAGCGGTGGTAAAAGCGATTGAAAAAGGGTTGATTTCATCGGAAGGAACCATAGTTTCCGAAGAAGAGGAATAATTTTAATGTGTTTAAAAGGGCCGCATAAAGTATTTTTACTTCGGCAGAAAGGACAGGCAACTATCGAATATGTGCTTATGCTTGCGACGATAGTTGTTGTTCTGGCGGCCTTTTTAACCGCGTTTAACACGCATATTGTACGTTTTTTCTTTTCCTTTATTGGGATGTTGTTGACGAACTGATATGAAAATACTTCGCCGGTGTATTTGGAAATTACAAGACCGCAAGGCGCAAATTTTGCTGCCTTCGGTTCTTTTGGCGCCTATTTTCGTGCTGGTCATCTATTTGTTGTTTGAAACCGCTAAGGTTTCTATGTCCAAGGTCCGCCAGCAGTTTGCTTTGGATAATGCGGCGTATTCCCAAATGTCCTCCGCCAGCACGTATTTAAACGCGGTGGCAATGGTAAACGGTCCGCTTCCGTACCGCGTAATGCTGTATTACGCAAACGAAGCCCCTCTATTAAATGCCTCAGAGAAAGCTCAGGCGAACGGCTTGCCGCCTCAAATTACTATTTTTAAATTATTTTACGAGGGCGGCGGTATTCCGGCTATTGGGCCTGATTATGAAACGGGGGTAAACCCACCGCCTGCCGCTGAATCGATAGACTGGGGGTTAAAATATTCTAGCAAAGCGGATACTCCTTCTCGTCGGGATTGGGAAAAAGAAAAGCCGGCCGCCCCTCCCAGTGAACATGTTGTAATGATGAGTAAAGACTTGCTGGATAATTATTATTTTCCGCATACAATGGCAATTCCGGTCATTACGCAGTATTTAACCAATTTTGCTTATGTAAGAAGTATCTATGAATCGCAGTCTTATGTATATAAAGAAGTGAGTAAAAATGCAATTATGTTCCGGGAAGCATATTATTTAAATGTCAACGATTGTAAGCGTTCCGAATGTGCACGCCAAAGTGCTTCTACAATACGCCAGTTTACTACATTGGGTACTATTCCGTTTGAAATACCTCAGTTGCGGTTTTATATTTCCGATTCAGATAAAAGCGGAGTAATCGGTTCTGCTTATCACGTAGACTTTAACTCCCGGGATTTGTTAGATAAAGACTTGTTCCAATTTGCCTATTTAAATCCGTCTAGTTCAAGCAAGCTGCGTACTTTGGCGCGCGGGGTTTTATTGAAACAATCCTTTAAATTGCCCCGAAACCATTTTAATATTAATTTGGAGCAAAAATATAAGCCGTATGTTCGCACCCGTGTGCAACTGCTTTGTCCGCGTTCCAGCAATAATTGCGTATGGCCGAATCCATTACCTAAATACGGCGTAAAATTGGAACCTTAACTATGGAAAGAGCATTAACTTTTTTTTCTTCCCGCAAAGGGCAGGCGACCACAGAAACCGTGCTGCTGTTTCCGCTTTTTGTGATTTTCATTTTGTTTATTATCAAAATTTTCGGACTGTTGATTTTAAACCAAAAATTGGAAATTGCTGGCTATTATGCGGCGCGGCGTTTTCAGCTGCAATCCCACGAAACGGATTATTATGCCAACACATGGGACAGGCGCTTTTTGATAAAAGATATTCAGAAAAAAGTGGAAAACTATTTGGGTTTTGATAACCCGGGTATGAAGAAATTTTTAAGCTTAAATACGTTAAAGATGGACGTTAATGTTTCCGGTACGTGGGTAAAAATTACCATTACCGCGCGCACGAAGCCGCCGCGCATTCCTTTTTTGTGCAAGTATAATAAAGACAGAGTGTGCGACAAAGACGATAAATGCTTAAAAGGATATGCCTTCCTGTGCGAGACAGGCGGCGAGGTGCGTATTATTAAATATGTGGGCCATAACGAACGGCCTGCTCCGTATCAGCGCCCTGAAGAAAAATAAGTTGCGGGCGGTTTTGGCGTTTTTGTGCAAGATTGGGTTAAAATATCTTGACAAACGCGTATTTTCTGCCTATACTAAAGGAGTAAGCTGAAAACTCTTTGTTTGAGTATACCTGCGGGTATGGGTCAACGAGAGTTATTTATATTATTATGTAAAGGGGTTTTTATGTTTAAGTTAAAGCCGGGAAATGTATTTCAAAAAATAAATACAATGGACAAAAAACAAGCTTACACGTGGGCAGCTGTGGTGGTGGTTTGTTTAATTGCGCTGATTACGCTGGCTTCTTTTTTGGGAGATGCGGAAGATACTTCTTTTGACGGGTTTAATACCCGCGGGTATGATTTGGCGCAGATGCCCTTTGTAAACGACGAGGCGGAAGAATACTTGTTGGCTTCCAAGTATCCGGATATGCAAAATAACGGCGCCGCGATGCTTTACAGCCAAGAAGAAAAAGAAGCCCGCCAGGAAGCGGATGCCGAAAAATCCGCTGCGGACGGAGAGGATGCAGATTCAGATTCGGACGCCGCAGCCTCTTCTTCAGGCGGTTATGCGTCGCGCGGCTATTCCGGCCGCGGCGGCGGTGCGGGCGGCGGATCGCCCACGCAGGTAGGGTCGCTCGGTTCGGCCAGTATGGGCCACGCGGGCGGCAGCGGCGTGAACAGTACCTTTGGCGCCCCCAGGGGGGATTTTTCTCCTTATAAAAGCCAGGAGAAAGGCTCGGAAATCCAGTACCAATTAAAAAATTCGGATGCGCGTAAAGCGCTTTCGCAGTTTGCGCGGGGCAGCAGTGCGGCTGCAGGGCTGATGAACGGTAAAGGAGGAAACGCCAAAAAAGCGTTGATGGGGGGCAATATTAAGGGCAGTAATGCCTTTACGGAAACGGGGGTAGACCTCAGTAAAGCAGGCGGTTTGGCGCTAGATACAAATGCTCCAACTTCTTCTGCGGATTTAAGCAATTTGGAAAAGAATGTAGGAGACGGGGCCAATAACGCAAAAGACGATAAAGATGATTTTAATAACGACCTTCAAGAAACTTTTTGGGATAAGCTGATGCAGCAGCTGGTTAGTGGTATTGTGGAAGGATTAACCAGTTCCTTTAACGAATGGTTAGGGAATCAGGTGGACCAATGGCAGACGAATCGAGAGGCAAGGGGTCTTGCAAATGATTATATGCGGGGGCAAAGTGATAAATTTTATGGTATGGATGCGAACTCTGCTGATGTGCCTGACTACATTAAAGATAAAGACTGGTATAAGGAAGGTGTGGGTAATACCTTGGGAGAAAGGTATAGTGATTATCAAAACCAACAAAAGGTAAATACTTGGATAGAAAACCATCCAGAGTCCACTTGGCAGGAGCAAAGAAACTATTTTCTTGATCATAACGAAACGCAGACGCCAAAAGATTTTTATAAAAATGAGATGCAGTCTACATTTAATGACCATCGGGAAGAAGGCAGTGTTTGGTATACTGCTAATCAAAAAAAACACGATTATATAAGCGCCCATGGGTCCGGAAATAGGAGTTCTTCTTCGTCGAATAGTGATTGTGTGAAAAAATGCAACAGCATACAAGATTCCGAAAAGTATAGATCGTGTGTAAATAAATGTTAGCAAGTAACCGTTAGGAGGAATTTATGAATATCTTTAAATGGATAAGGTGCAGGGCCGGAAAGATGGCTCTTTCCACTATACAGACGATGGGGCTCTCGGCCGTCGTCGGTGCGGCGGGTATTGCCGCTTGGCAGTATTTGGGTTCCCCCGCGGAAACGAATAATACATTTACTCCTGCGGCTTATGACCCGGGTGAAGTGGTGTATGTGGCGGGGGCGAATACGGGCTCTTATGCGGGCGGTTCGTATGCCGGCGGAGGGGAATCGGCGTCCTCTGTGCAGATTTCTACTAATACGTTTAAACGCTTGGAACAGCAGGAAATGGCGCGTCAGGCAGAGGCGGAAATGGCTGAATATGCGCCGGATTATTCTTCTGTGCCTTCCACTCCCACCCAAGTCTATCAAATGGGCGGCACGGAAGGTTTGGGAACAGGGGCGAACGCCGTTAATGAATTTAATGTACAGACCAACCCTATGGCCGCTATGCAGCAGCAGATAAAGGGCGTGTCGGATATCGTAGCAAGAGCGCAGCAACAAGCCCAGCCGCAGCCTCAAGCTCCTGCGCCTGCTTCGGGTGCGCCGCAAGGGCTGCCTGCTTTGGCCAGCGCTTCTAAAAATTGGGGTTCTTCCGCGGCTACCGGCGGCTCGTCCGGCAATGCGTTTAACTCGTCTTTCTCGGTGCAGGACAGCGGGAAAAATGGAAAAGGATCAGACGCTTTAAAACAAGTCGGTAATCTGATGGATTCTGCTCAAAATACGCTAAGAAATACAATGGAGGGAGCTCGTTTGCGTGCCCAATCTTCGTTTGGGAGTGAAAATCTGGGCGGAAACCGCGATGCTACCGTGCTGGCGGGGGGTAAAGATTCCAAAGAAGCCAGAGATTTAAAATTTATCAGCAAGCGTTCCAATGATGCTGCTAAAAATAAATTCAGAGCCGCAAATGAAGGCTCGCGTGCCTTTTTAGCCAGTAATAAAATTTCAGGCGGTTTGATGATTTCCAGTGAAAATGTGACTACGGGGCAAGGCCAGGGGTCTAAAGATTTTTCAGCGGATGAAAGTGTCCAATTGCGCGGAATCAAAACGTGGGAAACATCGCCTGGTAATACCGTTGATCTTGAGCAACGCAAAAAAGCCCGTGATGATTTACGCAAATGGGTTTGGATAGCTGTGCCTGCTGCCTTGGCTTCAATTCCATGGATTTGTCTTCTTGTGTTCCTAGGTACTTCAACCCCATGGCCTATAAATCTTCTCTGGTGGTCATTGGCTATTATACTCGCAGGTACTTTAATTGGTCTTAATGCTACTTTATTGGCAAAGAGTGTTTCCTATGCTAAAACATATGGAGGGTCGTCCTTATCAACTTGGGCTGGCATATTAGGTGGAACTGTTGCCACGATGGTTGGTCTTAGTTTGGTGCCAGCGGTTGGTAGTATACTAGGCCCATATTCCGCTTGGTTATTGTCAGGGGGTGGTGCTCTCGTCGGTTTAGGCTCTTCTTGGTTAACAACAGGGTTAACGAAAGATAATGAATTGGATAATCCTGAGGCTTTGCTCAATCCGGAGATTGATGCTTCACAAGGGAATGGAGGTAATTCATGAACCCAAAACGGCCCCCGAAGTTGGAAGATTTACAAGAAACGATCCGTAAAGCTCAGCAGCTGCCCCGTCCCCTTGTATGGAGTTTGCGTATTGCTTTTATGGTGTTGTTTTTGGTGTGGCTCGGCGGAGCTGTTTACTTGCATCTCGTGGTTAAAGAAGACGAGCGGGCGATTGCCAGAATCCAGCAGCAATCCCAGCAAAAAGAGGAGCGTCTGCGGCGGGAGGCAGCTTACCGCCAATTTGTATTGCAGCAGCAAAATCCTCAGAACAAGGTTAGGAACGCGGTGGACGGTGTAAAAAAATAGGAGAGTTTTATGAACTTATTTAATCTCTTAAAAAGTAAAGCCGGAAAATTTGTGATGGGGGCTTCCCAAGCAGCGGGAGTTTCGGCAATGGTGGGTATATTAAGCGTTTCCGTCATGTACAATACGGCATCCGAGCAGCTTGAGGACCAGCCCATCCGTACTTCTTTTTCCGCTTCTGATTCATATAACTATGAAGGCTTAAACCGCCGTGCGGACGGGATGTTGACCTCTATGAACATCCAAAACCGTGCGGGCCGGCAAGGCGTAGCTATAGGAGCCGACCGCGAACGGTTGGAAGGAACGGCCTCAAACAATGATTTCGGTCTGGCGGCCGCGGATAATTTGGGGAAACGCATTTCTGTCCCTAACGTGGGAAGTTCTGCTGTGGTTTCCGAAACCGACGGTTTAGGTACCGGCGGCGTGGATATGACGGAAATTCCGGCGGGCGTGAGAACAGGCGCCCCCGGTTCTTCACCTGCGGGCGTTCCTCCCGTTTCGGTTTCGTCTCGGGCGCCGGCCGCTCCTACTGCCGCCGCTCCTACTGCGCCCGCTGCCTCCGGCGGAAATTCGGGCGGACGTTTGGCCCCTGCCTCTATGGCCCGCGCATCGGGAAATTCTTTTAACGCGTCGTCCGGTTCTGTGGGGGGCGGTGCGTCCGGCGGTACCGCCGGCAGACGGAATGCCCCTTCCCGTCCGGAAGGGTATAACTTTTCCGGTTCGATGCCCGGCGGTTCCAATATGGTTTCCGCTTATGAGACGTTGGGTAAGGGCGGCAACGGTTCCACTTTTATAGCAGGGGGCCGTGGTTCTACTGCTGGCCCAGGGCGCCGTTCGTTAAAAAATAAAGATAATGATTTAAAAGATATTTCCAAACGTTCGGCGGATGCCGCGCGGAACAGCAATCGTGCCGCGAACGAAGGCTCGCGCGCGTTCTTGGCCGGAGGCCAGAACTCGGGCGGTATGGTAATTGACAGCGGGGAAGAGCTGGCGACTACGGGTTCTGCAGATTTTGAAACTCCGACGAATAGCAACTTAAAGGCAATTGGCAATTGGGAACAACTAGAGGATGATTTCGGCGACCGCAAAGCCAAAGCCCGCAAAAAATTGACGTGGATGTGGTTGGGTACAATAGCAGGCGGTATTGCGTTGCTGTATGCGGCGGCATTTGCCTTATCAGCGCTTAAAGGGCCATGGTATTGGGTGGTCGCGGGCCTTTTTTTGGCGGCAATAGCCGTTCCTTGTTTCTTTTTAATAAAAGAAGCCATGGCTTATAAAAAAGATTTTGGCAGGGGGGCGAGTGATGTCTTGATGACAATAATTTGTTCCCTTACAGGCTTTGCATTAATAGGTGGTATGACGTTTACCTGTATTAAACCCGATGTGGCAAAAAAGTGGCTGACGACCAAGATGGTAAAGAAATTAATTGGTTTGGCAAGCAGTGTAGGTCTGGGGCTTATTATGAGTACTATGATGAGCGGATTCAGCGGAAAATAAATGACTGTTTTACAGCAGTGGGATGACTAATCATTCCACTGCTGTTTCCTTGTATTTTTATGCCAAACGAAACCGAAACCGAAAAAGAACAGCAGGAAAAACAACCGTTTTTCTCTGCCGTGTGGGAAGAAACCAAAAGCGCTTTTTGTTCCAAAAAAGCGTGGATGATTCTCGTGTTCTTTTTGGTTTTGTTGGTTATTGGCGGATTGGTGCCGGTGGGCAAAATCCCGTTTTTGCGCAATTTGGCGTATGCAATGGGATATACGCCGGATGAAACCGAAAAAATTTCGCTCTTGCGGGCGCTGTTTTCGTGGAATGAACATCAAAAAATTTTGCGCGGGGAACTGCCGGATCCGGATGCCGTATCCGTCTTTGGCGAGGGCGGCGGCTTTTTGGCTGCTTCCGCTGCGCCGGCGCAAAATAAACTGATTAATCTGCGCGCCGTTAATGATTCGCTTGCGCGCAAAGGCCAGGCGCAGGACGTGCTGAGTATGTTTTCTTCTACAGGCAATATGGGGGAGGATGCCCGTCCTTCGGATATTAAAATCGGCAATACGACCGTTTCCGCCACCACGCGCGCCGATGCGGCTAAAACCGGAGAGGTATTTTTCGGGGCAGACGCATCCGCCGTCGTGCGGGATAAAACACACGGATACGATTCCATCGGTGCGCTTAAAAAAATCGCTAATCCGAATATTACGGGTGTCGTTTCGGACGATTGGATGGGCCGCCTGGTGGATAAAGCCACCCGCTCGGATTCCGGCCTGGCCAATATCGCCAAGAATATCGATAAAGGCGGTACGCTTACCGGTTTTGGCGGTGTGCAGGAATTGGGCCAAAGCCGCGCCCAGCGGGATATGTACCACGCGTGGCTGTATGGCAAGGCGGCGCGCCGTACGCCTAATCCTATTTTGAAAAAAACCTTGGCTTCCGCCAGTTTTGATAGTGTGGAAATGCCGCGGTCCGTATTTTCCGCGTCGGGATTTTCCGGCGTGGGAATTAACCCCGATGACGTAGTAGCCGATATGGACAGCGTAAAAAAATATTTGGAATTGGATCAAACCTGCCAGCAGTCGATTAGTCAAGTAGGCGATGCCGTGGGGCAGCTGAAAAGTGATATATATACTATGGTAAAAGGCCTGCGTTTCCCCGCTACGTGTGAGGAAGCCGCAGGCAGCAATTACGGCAGCCAACTATCCACGATTACGGAGAAGTGTCTTTCCATACGCAGCCAATATACGAACAACTTGGACGAAAGCTGCAATATCAGGGGTACGCAAGGCAGCTGTTCAACTGAAACACTCTCCGGACGGTTTAACGAATACCGCGCTTATTGCAACGAGGCGCAGGCCCAGTGCAACCTGCTGACGGATCCGGCCCAGCAAGACGCATGCCGGAGCGACATTAAAACGGCGGAAAATTTTACAGGCGAAACTTTTTGTGACCCTAACTGCGGTTCTGCAGCTGTGTCCGAAGCTACGCAAAATACGTTTAACGTAGATGAAAACGGGGATCCCGTCGATCGGGATGACGACCGGAACATCAGTCCGTTTACGCCGGGACTGGATATGAACTCAGGCTTTTGGGTGGGAAATGCGGACTAATATAAAAAGCGCAAAATTCCCCCTTGAAAAAACGAAATTTAATTGTATAATAGAAATAGGGATATGTTCATACAAGTTGTTACGGAGTGGGGGACCATCTTCGAACAACAAACTTTTTATTATGGTTATGGTGTAAAACGGGAGGCTTTTCCAAAAGTCTGCCCGGGCAGTGAGGGGCCCGCCCTCGCTTTTGCAGTTTTAAAAAATTAACAGGAGGCTCTTATGCCTGAAGAAAAAAAGGATAAAAAAGTTGTTCCTTTGGCTGGAAACGAGGCCAAAAAGGACAGCTTTACTTTTAGCGATAAGATCAAGAACAGCAAACCTGCCGCTTCTAAATCTTTCGCTAACCGTATTTCTTCCAAGATTGGGAGCGACGGTAAACCTAAAAAAACTCTTTTTGAGAGGACCAAAAGAGATGCGCCGTTCTTTATTGCGGCGCTTGCGGCGCTTTTGTTGCTGCCGTTTTTGTATAAATACTCCGGCAGTATAGAAGAAGAGCCTTCTATGGTTACCCCGGGTTTGGAAGGAACGGAGTTTGATCCCACCCGTTCCGGCTTTGATACGCTGACGGGCGACCCCGAAAACCAGATTGCGCAGCTTTCCGGCCGTGATTCGCTGTCTTTAATCAAGGGCTTTGGCGGCGAGCCGGCAGAAGCTTCGGACGAACTTCCGTACAGAAGCGATTTGGAGAGAAGCGGTTTTGATGATGATTACGGCAGATCCAGCAATCGGACGAGTGAACGTAACGAAACAAACATCACACGGTATCGCAAACAAGCCGCGCCCGCTACGCGCGCCGCTTTTAAGAAGACCAATATCAATCCGCTCCGCAGTGCGGGGTTGACCTCGCGCGGCGGCGGAAAATTAGGTGTTGGAATGTGGGGCGGCGGGCTGAAGCAGGCCGCTAACCGTGTGCAAGCGGAGGCGCCAAAATCTTCCCCCAAACCGGTTTCCTTGCAGCCGCTGCAGGCGGCGGGGAAACCTTCCCGTTCGTATTTCGGCCAAGGGGCGGCGGCGGAAGCCAGACGCTCCAAAGACGCTATGTCCAAAGCCAATGCGGTGCAGGCCCTGCGGGACGCGCAGATGCGGGCCATTGAACCCGGTAAAATCGGCGGTATTCTCAGCGGAGAGACGGGCGGCCCTGGCGGCGGTAACGGTAAGTTGGAGCGCAACTTTGCCTACAACGGTAAAGAGCCTTGGTGGTGGGACATGATGAAAAAACGCTCCCAAATGGAGTGGGAGAAATGGTTCAACTACAAATGGGGTTGGATTGACTGGGCCACCGGACTTGCGCAAAAACTGGCCGACGGTTTATTGTCCTGCTTGATTACGGGTACCGACGATTGGTCTATGGGTAAGATGTTTGGGGCTAAAGAAGGAAGCGGAAAAGACCCAACGTGTTGTGGTGTCAAGGAAAAGAACTGGCAAGGTTTTATTGGTACTACTTCCATTCCTTTTAGTAAAGAAGCTTGCGACGGTTTGAAAAAGAATCCGCAATATGCCGAAAAATGTAAAGACGGTTGGGATCCTGGTTCCAAAGCGGAATCCAATTTGGGCTTTTTCGGCGCTCGTTGGGATTGTCTGACCAACGGGGCTTTAAATGCCCGCAAAAATCGTAAAGCCTCCGAAGGTTTAGCGGAAGAAGGCGACTGCAATACCTTCTACAAAGACGGTCGTTATACCGCCTCGTACAGCGGCAAATATTCCCTGTACCATTATATTGTGGGTGTACGCAGCACTGATTGGACGAAATATGTTAATGGTTCAAATGATGACCGCTATAGTTTGTTATATGTCGGGTATATAGGCAAGGGCGCCACTTTCTCCGTCAATCCGGAGGTTACAGGACAGCTGATTAACCGCAAAGCGTTTATTCCGCTGTTTATTGAAAGCGTTGCTGTAAAAAGTAAAAAAGTAAAAAATAAAGGAGTCGGGGATAAAGTAACGACATCCGCTGGTGACGATGATGAAGAAGCACGGATGGCGGCTTTGGTGAGCAAAAAAGGCAAAGCCACGGAATTAAAATATAAGGATTTGCTGGACAAATTAAGTCACGGCGGGTTTAGAGCGAGCAATCAAGAAGACGGAGGCTCGGTATTAATGTCTGTGAAAGGCGGCAAACGCGGCAAAAGCTGGGAAACGGGCGCGCGCTGTGCGTATCCTTTGGCGTTTGTTTCCTGCCACAATACGGCTATAGCTACAGATGCCTTTGGGAAACTGAATACAAAGGGTAATCCGGCTGCGTTTTTAATGTTCCCCAATGTGGGTAAAACAGATGATGCTGTATGGAAAGATGTGCACCAAATGTTCGTCGCAACGTACAGAGTGGAAGACCGTTTGAATGAAAAGGATGTTCCACTGGGCTATTTTGCAGTGACGAATGACAATTCGCAGGGCTATGCTCCTGACGATAGGAAGGTGAAAGGGAAGGACGGCTCTCATAATCGAGTGAATACATACAACATTGCTGCTTCCGGAGAAGGCGCCAAAGCCGTACTCAATGCTATGGGTGGAGAAACTGATGCTTCCAAGTCTGCCGCGGTAACGTGGGAAGTCCGCCAAAACTGGGATGCTGAAACGCCGTGGAGCCACGGCAAGTTTATTGCCTCCGGCAGCGGCCAGAATTTTAATTCTAAGACTGGCGGAGTGGAAGCACAAGCCTTGCCCGGTATTGTAGTATCGTCTGCCACCTGTGTGTACGGCGACGAAGGCGAAGTTGTTAGTATTGAGCCGGATCCCCAGACAGACTGCAAGAAAGGAGAGCGTGAAACGAGACAAAATCCCAACGATGGTTGTGATGAAGAGCGCACTTGCCCGAATGGATACTGGACCGACTGGGGAAAAAAAGATCCTAACTGTAGCTGTAAAGACGGAACAGAGCAAAGTTTGCCGGATGAGCCGAAAGGCTGTCACTGGAAAAAAGTCTGCGCAAATAATCAATGGGGAGATCCTGTTAATACAAATCCGAACGATCCCGCTTGTAAGGGTACTACTCCCCCGACTCCGCGCACTAAAGTAAGTTTTTATACCAACTTTACTGACATGCCGGAGCAGGTCTTGTCGGTGCCGGCGCGTTCTAATCCGAGTTCCGACAATGCAGGTAATCTGTGGAAGAGCTGTAAGATTCAGGATATGTCGAACACGCCGATTTTTATGGATTCGGAAACTACCGAATTCTTGAAACAGGCTATTGATAGTTATAATGGTAGGGCAAAAGAGACTGAAATGAACGCCTATGCACAACAGATTGGTGAGAATGGCGCGATGGTGGCTCAAGTGGTAGATGCTATGCGCATTATGCAAGCCGTAGGGAAAAAAGATGTGCCGAAAAATACGGTTTGCGCGGTAGGTAAGGCGATTGCCATTCAGTCTAAAGATCCGCAGGTTACTACACGGAGAAATGCATTGGGTTCCTTTTTGGCCTTTATTAACATAGACTCTTCGTTCTACCCTGCGCATTACTATCGGAAGGAGAATGAGCCAGAAACGGCAAAACATAGAGATGATCGTTTCTACGGTTGCGCAGGTGGAAAAGCTCAACAATATGATGGTACCGATATGTCTGGCTACCACTATGGCCTTTATAACTGGAATGAAAAGAAGTATGGAGATCTGAAACTAAATAATACTACAGACAGAGAACCCTATATCGAAGAATTGAAGCAAGGCATCTGGAAGGATTTTCCGTTGAGAGCATTGGCTAAAAAGGGAGATACTCCTCTGTTTACTCGTGTAGACGAAGGTACGTTAGATGGAAGCACCAATAAGACGATTGATGATGTGAACAGACAACTGTATCATAGGAAGTATCAGAGTCTGTTGAGGATCGGACAGACTTGTGGATATGGAAACGATACAATGAGTATAGAGGATGCGTTAAAATATATTCAAGTGTTATGTGCAAGTGGCGCCCAACAGAAACCTACGAATGGCCGTGCAAATCTGTGTAGCAGAGCGTATAAAGAATCTGAGTATGCGCCGTAAAGTCTCAATCTATCCCCGAGAGGAGTTTTCCTCTCGGGGATGATTTTTTAGCGGAGTCAGATCCCGTATTACAACCCTACGGGATGACTCATAATAACACTTATTACACCCCTACGGGATAATCCCTTCCTAACCCCCTTTTTCATTTGCCCCGTTCTTCCCTTTTTTCTATCATATACGTATGCTCGTTAAACGGATCAATTCCTTTTTGCTGTGTGCCGTTCTGGTGATTGCGGGGCCCGTGCCCGCGCGGGCGTTTTTCCCGTTTTCCTTCCGTAAACAGGAACTCAAAACTGATTACTCCCAAACCGTTTGGGATCAAATTATGCGGGACCAATCTGCCTCCGATATGCGCCGCGGTATGGGCGAAATGGCTCAGGCGCGCTATCGGGAAGCTTCCAACAGTTTCGCCAAAGCCGTAGTTAAAAACGCCAAAGACCCTATGGCGCACCTGTTGTTTGGCGCGTCCTTGTATTGGGAAGGCAAGGTGGATGAAGCCATAACGGAGTACAACGAGGCCCTGCGCCTTGCGCCGAATACCGCTATGGCATACCAATTATTGGGGATTGCGTACGGCTGGAAAGGCGATGTTGCGCAGGCGCAGGAATACTTTTTAACCGCTAATAAATTGGACCCGGGCAAGGCCGATACCCATATGAATTTAGGCTCCACATACGCCGTACAAAATCATTTGGATAAAGCCTTGGAGCATTTCCGCCGTGCGGCGGAACTCGCACCGCGCGAGCCGTTATATCACTACCAGTTAGGTACGCTTTACGAATCGCTGGGGCGCGACGGGCAGGCGGAAGCTTCATTTAAAAAAGCGTTAAAATTGTTCCCGTCTTACGAGGACGCACAGCTTAGTTTGGGGGCTTTGTACGAAAAACTGGGCAGCACGGAGGACGCGTTAAAATACTACAAAAAAGCCGTAAAAACCAAATCCGGCGATTATGTGGCCCGTCTGCGTTACGCTTTTTTATTGGTGCGGCAGGGGCAGGAAGATAAAGCGCGCCGGACCTTGGAGGAAGCGTTTTCCATTTCGCGTTTTAAGCAGGAAGGGCTTGCGCTGAACGCGGTGTACCGCGCCAGCGGCCGCAGCGCGCAGTCGTTTGAAAAACAAATTGAAAAATTTCAAAACAGTTTGTCCAATGTCTCTGCGACGAAAGCGGTTAATGTGGAAGTGTCTTTGGAATATGAGCCCGTTTCCGAGGGGGATTTATCTGCCCAAAACACATTTGAACGGGCGTATGAACGGCTGCGGGCCGATAACGCGTTTGGCGCTTCTGTTGTTCCGCGGGCGTTTAAGCGGAGGTTTACGCTCCCCGCCGCCGACGTGCAAACGCGCGAAAACCAAATAGCGGAGTTTATCTCCGGCGTTCGTCAGGCGGTGGCGCGGGAAGAGGGGAAATATAACGTCAGTTTGTCGCTTCAGGGCCGCACGGCGGATTTTGCGTCGCCGCGCGCGCTGACGCAAAACGACGGGGCTCCGCCTAAGGCCGTGTACGATCCGCGCATTGTGGGGAACGATATGGGACTTTGGGTAATGGGTAAAACGTGGCTTAGATTTGTAGATGAAGCGGCGGAAGAACTGCAAGATTATCGCTGTCCCTCCGGCAATATCTGCGCGCTTTTGACGGGCCTTGCCGGCCTGGCGCGCGGGGATGCGGCGGCGCAGAGCTCTTTTGAAGAAGCAGTACGATCGGCGGCGGATCCGCTCGGCTGGCTTGGTTTGGGTACGGCCGCCGTAGTGGCGGGGGCGGACGAAGCGGCCCAGAACTACTACCGCCGCGCGCTGGAAGCGGATCCCGCCAATAAAACGGCCTTACGCAACTTAAAAGTGTTGGAGGAGTAGCGGGCGGTTTTTATCCGTCATTCCGGAGTGTTGTGATCGGGAATCTGTTGTTTTTTAAGGAATAGATCCCGTATTACAACCTTACGGGATGACTTAATAAAAACAGCAAGATCCCGTATAGAGACCCCGTATAACTACCTTACGGGGCAGGCTCTTACGGGATGACTTAATAAAAAAACGTCATTGTGCGCCACCCCCGCCGTCATTCCGGGGAGTCGTAATCCGGAATCTGTGTCTTTATATTAGGAAATTTTTATGCAAAAATACGGACAGCATTTTTTAATTGACCGCCATGTCATTAACCAAATCGTGGACGCGGCATTATTATTGCGGGCGGAAAATTTGGTGGAAATCGGCCCCGGTAAAGGCGCGCTGACACAGCAGCTTATCGCGCGCGGACAAAAACATTTTACGGTTGTGGAAATCGATCTGGAAATGGTTTCTTACCTGCAAATGCACTTGCCCAAAGAAGCGGGTGTAAAAATCACGCAGCAAAATTTTTTGGATTTTGATTTGTCTCTTTTGCCGCCTGTGCCGACGGAGTTCGTCAGTAATTTGCCGTATATTGACGCGGCGGATATTTTGGATAAAGTACTTGCTTACCCGTTCTTTTTCTCGGCGGTGTTTATGTTTCAAAAAGAGCAGGCCCAGCGTATCCGCGCCCAAGCGGGGGAAGAATTTTACGGGCCGCTTTCCATTTTCAGCCAACTGCGCGCTCGGATCAGCCCCGTTTGTAAAGCGGGCCGCGGCAGTTTCAGTCCGCCGCCGAAAGTGGAAAGCGCGGTACTTGCTTTTGAAAGATTAAAAGAACCTGTTTTTATATCGGAAGAAGAATGGCAAAAATTTAAGAAGCTGGTTTTATCCGCTTTTGCGCATAAACGAAAAACGGTGTTTAATTCGCTGACGCTTGGCGGATATCCAAAGGATGTAGTGGCGGATTCTATTGCCAAATTAAATTTATCTCCGACGGTGCGTGCCGAGCAAATTTCACCACAAAATTATGTGCAATTAAATAAATTATTATCGTAAGTTTTGGAAACAAGCTAAACAAATCAAGGCTTTTTTGAAGGTCTTGATTTGTTTTTTTTTTTGATAACATAAGTCATGCCGAGAAGTTTCTGCTCGGGATCTCCCTTTTATGGTTTATTTCGTTAAAAGCGGTAGATTCTGAGACCCTGCAGGCCGCCAGACTCATCAGGATAACTTTTTTGACAGGAGAAAACGAATATGAAAGGTTTTAGTGCCGTCATCCTGAATTTATTTCAGGATCCAGCCATTAATAAAAGAAAATCTTCCGCTTGGATACTGAAACAAGTTCAGTATGACCATACGATTAAAGGTTTTACGCTGATCGAACTGTTGGTGGTTGTGCTTATCATCGGTATTTTGTCTGCCGTGGCATTGCCGCAATATCAGCGTGCGGTAGCCAAAACGCGTGCGGCGGAATTGGTGGCGCAAACAAATGCGCTTTGGCGCGCGCAACAGTTGTATTTCTTAGAAAACGGAACGTATACGGAGAATATGGATGATTTAACGCTTTCGCTCCCTGCAGGGTGCGAAAAAGCCGCCGGCAATTCCTATGTGTGCGGGCATATCTCTTATGGAAGCAAAGAGGCGGGCGGCTGGCGTGCGGGGGGAAGCAGCATGTTACTTCATATAAATTATTACCGTTACTTGGGGGATTTGGGGCAGCAAACGGCATACTGTCAAATTATTGGAAATGATTTGGCGTTAGGACGGTTTTTGTGTGTTTCTCTGGGCGGAGTGGAAATCGGCACGGCGGCGGGGAGACCCTTATATCGGATTTCTTTGTAAAAGTTAACCTCTCAAGTTGTATTCCAAAATCCGCTCTTTGACGTTGAAAGGGCGGATTTCGTTTAGCTTGAGTTCGCGTACGGCGGTTTCCAACAATACCGTGGTGTCCGCCTGCGCGCGCGGATCAGCCCCGTTTGTAAAGCGGGCTGCGGCAGTTTCAATCCGCCGCCGAAAGTGGAAAGCGCGGTACTTGCCTTTGAAAGACTCAAAGAACCCGTTTTTTCTTCGGCAGAAGAGTGGAAAAAATTCAAGAAACTGGTCTTATCCGCTTTTGCGCACAAACGTAAAACATTATTTAATTCGCTGACGCTTGGCGGATATCCCAAGGATTCGGCGGCAAAGGCGCTTGCCCAATTACATTTACCGCCGACGGTGCGTGCCGAGCAAATCAACCCGCAAACGTACGTCAAATTGGCGGCGTTGTCGGCATAAGTTTTTATTGAAAATAAATTAAGAATTTGTAAGAGCTCTTGATTTGTTGCGTTTTATTGGTATAATAATAGAAAAAGTATCTAGGAGGTTGTATGTTGCGGAAAATAATCAAAATGTCCGTCTTTTTATGTATGTTTTTTGCGGTTGGAATAGCAGAGGCGCAGAGTTTTGCTTCGTCTGCCAAACAACGGTATAATGACTTTGCAGCAAAATCACGGGAGCAATTTGCCGAATTTGCGAATAAAGGCCGCAAGACGCAAGATGAATTTGCTGCGTCGTCCCGGGAAAAGGTTGGAAATAAGGGAAGCGGCCAGCTGGAGCAAAAGCCGGCAGCTTCGGATACAACGTCTTTAAAAATTCCGGTCAAATCCCCCACCTCGGGAGAAACTTACTTTTTGTCGCCCAGCGCGGCCGACGTATATGCTAAGAACGGTTCGTTGGACGGTTTGGTAAAGGTAACTGTTTCCGACGGGGAAGTATATGCGCTGCCGGAAGAAAAAATGTCTTATCCCATATGGTATGAGTCGGAAAAATCCCGATTGAACAAAAACGGAACGCGCCATACGGAAGGAAGCGCCGAGGGACAACCTGCCGAAAATTTATGCCCGCCTAATACGCCGGAATGTGAGGACCTGCTTGTTCTGTGGCCCTATATGGGCGTTAAGTCGCATGAGATCCCGAACCTGGTTCGCGGGGCTGAGAAGAATGGATTCGCGGAAACCTTGAAGAAAGACAAACGCTTGTGTTTGGGTATTTGTGACAACGGTATTAAGGTTGTGGAGCGTCGTCAGCGGAAACGTTTGCTCGGCGAGAGTTTCGATGTCGCCTCTTTGGAACAATTTATGTGGGAAGGCGGCTTTACCGCTTCCGGTTGGTTGTACACGTTTGAAGATTTTTGCCGGCAAGGCCGCGGCGGCAAGTTAAGTGAAGGGCAAATCGATCAACTTAAGCCTTTTGCTAAGCGAACGGAAAAAGCTTGGAAGAAAAAAGAAATTCCCGTTATTCGTTTGTCTAATCGGGATCCGTGGGGTGTTCTTGACGACGGTGCATTGGCGTATGCCTTGTCTTGTATTAAAGATTTTTAATTTGTAGTTTTAGAACGTACTCCAAAATCCGCTCTTTGACGTTGAAAGGGCGGATTTCGTTTAGTTTGAGCGCACGTATGGCGGTTTCCAATAATATCGTTTTGTCCGTCTGCGTGGACGCGTAAAAGCGGCCCGCATTTAAAAACGCTTCTTCCGGCGCAAGACCGATGAGCTCGCTCCCCGTTACGGCAAGGCCGCGCTTGGCGGCTTCTTTTTTACAGGCTTCAAAGGTTTGCGCAAGGCCCGTCTTACGGTAATCGGTTAAATTGAAAGAAACCTGCGCACAATGATAATCCGCCATATACCAGCCGATGGCTTTTAACGCGGGCAGCCCGCCGTTCTTTTCGCGCAGGACGGACGCAATTTGTTTGGCGGAGGTTGCGTCTTTTGTGTTTAAAGAGATATTAAACGCGATTAAAAAATTCCGCGCGCCGATAACGGCTGCGCCCGTTTTTTGTACGCCCGTAGAAAATTCCCGCGGGCCGAAATCGGGTGGAAGTTCTTTGAGCTTTTGCGGCAGACTTTCGTATTCGCCTTTGCGGATAAACGATAAATTTTTGCGCTGCGGCGTTTGCGCGTTTGCTTCATACAAATAAACGGGAAGGTTGAGTTTTTCCGCCGCGTCCCGCGCCAGTTTTTCTGCTTGGAAGGCGGCTTCTTCAAGCGTCATATTTTTAACAGGGATAAACGGACAGACGTCCGCCGCCCCCAAGCGCGGATGTGCGCCGGAGTGAACACGCATATCAATCCGTTCCGCCGCCGCTTGAATAAGCGCAAATGCGCTTTGGCGCACATCGTCCGGCGCGCCCGCCAGCGTAAACACGGTGCGGTTGGCATCCGTGTTATTGTCAACGTGTAAAAGTCTCGCGGGAGAAGCGTTTTTCGCCGCGTCGGCAAGGAGCTTGATGATTTTTTCGTCGCGGCCTTCGGATATATTGGGGACGGCTTCCATTATTTTCATAAGACCATTATAAATTTTTTGCACTTTCTCCGCAGGGAAAAATAATAATAATTTGTGTTATTTTTTTGGATTTATGCTACAATAACTATAGATACTTATTAAGTTTAAGTATCTGATAATTCATAAAAGGAAGTATTTGTAAAATGCCTAAAGGAAAAGTTAAGTGGTTTAATGACCAGAAAGGTTACGGTTTTGTAACCCCCGAAGACGGTTCTAAAGATCTCTTTGTTCACTATCAGGAAATTCAGGGCGACGGTTTCAAAACCTTGGCCGAAGGCCAGGAAGTTGAATTCGAAGTCGTAGAATCCGAAAAAGGCCCGAAAGCCGTTAAAGTCGTCAAACTTTAATTTTTTGAAAGACTTTAAAAAATGCCCGAGGGTTTTTCCTCGGGCATTTTTTCTGCCCTTGCGGGCGGTTTTTAGAAGGAGAAGGCAGAAAATGAGTAAAAAATATGCCCAAGCTTCGTTGGGCGAGCTGTGGCACTTATCGTATCCGTTAATCGTATTGATGGCGTCGCAGGTGGTAATGCAGTTTGCGGACCGGATGTTTTTGGCGTGGCATTCGCACAATGCCTTGGCCGCGTGCGTTCCCGCCGGCGTATTGGCGATGACGTTCGCCTCTATGTTTATGGGGCTGGCCAGTTATACAAGCGTGTTTATTTCGCAGTACTACGCTAAGAAAAAATATGCGTCGGTAACGGTATCTTTGTGGCAGGGGGTCTTTTTGGCGGCGATGTCTTCGCTCCTTTTGGCGGGTTTAACGCCTGCCGGTTTTGCGCTGATTAACGCATTCGGACACGAAACGCAGGTGCGCGTGTTGGAACTGAAATACTTTGGCATTTTGAATTTATTCGGCGGTCTTGCGGTAATCAATAATGCGCTGGCGAGTTTTTTCAGCGGGCGCGGGCAAACCAAAATCCCGATGTGGACGGCGCTCATCGGCAATTTGATAAACATCGGGTTGGATTATGTGATGATTTTCGGCAAACTCGGCTTTCCCGAAATGGGTATTGCGGGGGCGGCGTGGGGAACCATTATCAGCCAAGGCACCATAACGGCGATGTTCGGCGCGCTGATTTTTGCGCGCAAAACGCGCAGGGAGTATAAAATCAGCAAGCTGGCGGGTTTTTATAAGCCGGTATTTTCGCGTCTGCTGCGTTTCGGGCTGCCCAACGGGTTCGGTTTTTTAATGGATATTTTGTCCTTCACGCTGTTTACGTTTATGGTGGGCAATATTGATACGATTTCTTTGCAGGCCAGCAACGTCGTAATGTCTATGCAGCCGGTGGTGTTTGTGGTTCTGTTGGGGTTGGGAATCGGGATTCAAATTTTAGTCAGTAAATACCAAGGAATCAAACGGCCCGATTTAAGCGTGCGCGTGGTTAAAAATGCGTGTAAAATCGGTTATGCGTATGCGTTTGGCATAGGCTTGTTGTTCTTTTTCGGTGCGCCCTTTTTCGTCAATTTGTTTATTCCGCCTTCGTCGGCTGATGCGGCGGCGATTGCGGCCAAAACGTATCCGCTGATTAAACTGGTCAGCTTCTTTGTGATTTTTGACGCCACTTACCTGATTTTCGGCGAGGCCATCCGCGGCGCGGGCGACACCAAATTCTATATGTACGTCATGTTGTGTTGCGCGTGGGGAATGTTAATTCCGGGCACGTGGTATATTGTTTACAAGTTGCGGTTATCCGTGTTTTGGGTTTGGAGCTGGCTGACGTTTTACGCTGCCTTAACAGCGCTGCTGATGTGGTGGCGTTTTTTGCGCGGAAAGTGGAAAAGCATTGTGGTTACGGCAGGCTGATGAATTTTTACCTCTCATTTATTCTTCCGGCAGATTAAGCAGTTTTTTGATGATGTCCTCGTGAATACGCAAAATCGCTTCGTTTTTGTCGGCCAAATTGTTGGCCATTAATACAAATGCAATTTGTTTTCCGTTTTTGTCCGCCGCATATCCGGCGGCGGTTTTTACGCCGTCAATCGTGCCGCCCTTTACGCGTACGCGGTTGACGGCTTTATAGGGTTTTAAGAAACGTCTCAACAGCAGTAAATCGCCGCGGTCATCCGGCGTGGCCAGCGAATTATAATAATAGGTAAAGTGGGGGCTTGTAGTCATAAACGCAAGCGTGCGCAGCAGCGTGCGCGGCGTGACTAAATTATCCCGCGCAAGTCCGCTCCCATCGTAGATGACCGCGTCTTGCGCTCCCGCCAATTTATTTTTTTGTAAAAATTTATTTAACTCCTCCAACCCGTTTTGGAGGCTCCCCTTTTTGCCGGCAGCTACGGCCAGCTGGCGCAGGAGCATATCCGCGTACAAATTAAAACTGCGTTTGTTGACGATGACGATAATGTCTTTGAGCTTGGGCGACTGCGAGGCGTGTAATAACGTCATCGGTGCGTAATCGGGCGCGGTGCGCGTCGTTCGGATTTCGCCCGTCAGGAGAACCCCCTGTTTTTCCAGTTCTTCTTTAAGCGCGTATGCGGCAAAAAACGCCGGATCCGGCATCGCGGCGGAAATCGTAAAACCCGTTAAATTGGTGGGAATGGTGCCGTAAATTTCCAATTCATTTTGGCGCGGCGCGCCGTAAACGTAAGCGTTGTCTTTTTTATTTTTTCCGTCAGTGGTTACAAAACTGGTCAGCGTCAGTGCGGGTATTTTGGGGTCGGTGCCGGAAATTTCTGCCGGCTGCCCGTGGCGGAATTGGGGAGAAAAATGAATTTTAAATAAATTATCGTTAAAAGAAAGCGGACTGGCCGGCGCGGCGTAATAATTGCCGATATTTTCCCAGTTTACTTTGGGGGCGACGGACGGACCTTCAAATAACGAAACGTCCGCAATCAAGTCTCCTTCCACGCGGGTAATGCCCGCATCTTTGACGGCTTGTGCCCACTTTTTGACGACGGCTTGCCACGTTTCTGCGCCCGGTACCCGCGCGGAACCCAGCGTCGGGTCGCCTCCGCCCTGCAGGTATAGGCTGCCGCGGAGTATGCCGTTTTCGTCCGGCAGGGTTCCGGCGTATAATTGGGTTTGAAAGCGGTAGTCCGGCCCGAAGGTTTCCAGGGCGGCGGCGGTAGTCAGCAGTTTGAGCGCCGAGGCGGGCGTCAGACGGGTGTCTGCGTGAACGGAAAAGATTTCTGCTTCCGGCGCATCTGTATAGGCGGCCGCACCGCCCCACAAAGCGCCGTTTAAAACAGGATGCTGTAAACGAGCGGAAACATATTCCTGTACCGTTTGGGCAAAGACGGATACAGCAGCACAGATATAAATAAATAATAAAAAATACCGCATATATATTAGATTATCAAAATTTAACTAAATAAAACCGTCCCGTTACACACAGGACGGCAAGCGTTAAAATCAGTTAAACCAGGGGTACCATTTGTCTCGGTCGCGAATGTTAATCAGCAGCGACAGCGCCAGCATATCGCGCGCGTTTAAGGCTTGGGGTTTATCCAGGGTGCACGTAAATTTATCAAATGCCTGATGCGCGTTTTGAATGACGCCGGAGGAATCCATCTGTCCTAAAATGCGGTAGTCCGCACGTAAGAATCCCCACAGGTGTCCGCAAAGTTTGCGCAAAACAGCGCGGGCGGCGGAGGTTTCCGTCACATTGGCGAGCAGGTGTCCTTCCCGATCAAACAGCTCCCAACGGCGGCAGAGGGAAAAATGCTTACGCGCGGCGGTCAGCACATCTTTGGAACGGGCAAAGTAAATTTCGTATTTTTCCTGCGTCAGCCCAAATCCTTTTTGCAGCACTACCGCGGCTTTTTGTCCTTTGCGGTCAAACAGCGTAATTTCCCGAAGCACCAGCTGGGACCAGACAATCCCGCAGAAAAATACCAGTAATCCCAGCGGAATCGCCAGCGAGCAGGCGGAGTAGATTGTATTGTATGTAAACGCGCTTACGGGCAGCAGGTTGGCGTTTTCGCAGAGGCCGGCGGCGGCCAGCGTAAGAAACGTTACCGCGATCAGCAGCAGTCCGCCGAACAAGAATACGCTGTCCCACCGTAAGGAAAGAGACGTAAGGATATTGCCTTGGTTATCTCTGGCGCGGAAAATTAAAGAGGGAGTGCCGTACAGACGCATAAAACGAATGGGGTATAAAGAGTTAGGGTTTGCCGGTGTCTCGGGCGTCCTGCGGTGGATAAACATGCGTACGGTCAACGCGGCGGCCTGCAAACAAACGTATAAGAACAGGAGCGCCACAAGCGCGTCAAATCCATGCCCCAGTTGACGTACGTATGGCGGCATATTGGCGGATAAAAGCGTATTGCCTTTTATCCGCGAAAGTTGTTTTTTGAGTTTTGCTAAAACATTTGGGCGGGGCGCCTTTTTTACGGTTTGGGCGGCGGGTTTGACGGCGGGTGCCGCTTCCGCAGGCGCGCTTAACGTTTCTTCTTCCACCGCAGGCAGCGCGGCAATATCATACGCGCGCGGGTCATTAACCGCCATTTCCAACGCCGGCGTTTCGCCTTCGGTTTTGCTGGGGGAAATAAACGAAAAAATTAAATCCGTTTCCGCGTACGATAAATCTTTGGCCAGAACGGAATATGCTTTGCCGTTAATTAAAAAATAACCTGCGCCGAAATCATTTTTTGGCGTAAAAAAATTGATGTAGACAAAAGGTTCTCCTGTGGAAAATGCAATGCGCTTGATTTCTTCGCCCGTATACGTATTGCCCACCACCTGCATTTTTTTGCGTTTGACGTCAATTAAGTCCGCGTTTATTTTTTCTTCGATACAGGTTTCGGTGGTACAGTCCGTAGTTTTCACGTCCAAGCGGGCCGAGTTTTTTTGAATGGAAAGCACGCTGTTTGCAGGCGGATTTTTAACGGCCGTCCAGCCCGAAGGCATATCCAGTGTGAATGCTCCGTCGGAGGACGTAAAAGTTCCGCCGTGCGCCGTCAGGGCACCGGAGAACAGCAAACAAGCCAAAACCGTTTTTAAAAAAAGGCGGTGTGCCATATTTGGTTATTATATTAAATTTTGGCGCGGTTTTAACGTCTTATCGTTTCTACGCGCGCGAAAACCATTAATTGTGATTGTAGGTCGGATTTAAAATTGATATCATATGAATATATAGAAGTTTTAACTGGGGAGTGTATTTATGGCAGAAAAAAACATCACGTCCGCGCGGTTGTCGGCTTTGCGCAAGATGATGTGCAACAATAAGCTGGATGGTCTAATCGTGACCAATAATTTGGACCAGCTGTATTTAACAAATTTCTTTTTTTATCCGGAGGAAACCGTTCTGTTGGTAACCGGCAGGACGGTCCTGTGTTTTACGCGTGAATTGTATGTGCAGCCGTTTGGAAAATTCGCTCCCCAAACTAAAGTCATCGGAAGCGAAACCCGTACGGCTTCAGCCTTGGCAAAAGCCAAAGAGCTGGGGCTCAAGCGCGTGGGGTTTGACGCGGCAAAAGAATCATACCAAAACGGGAAGATGATGTCCGCCTCCGGCTGTATAGAAGTGGGCGGATTTATTTCCAAACTGCGTGAAACCAAAGACGCGGCGGAACTGAAACTGATGCGCGAATCCAACCGTATTGCTTACCTCGCGTATGAATACGTCAAGCCCCGCGTGAAAACCGGAATGACGGAAAGCGAACTGGCCGCCGAGCTGGAACGGTTTATGCGCGCCAAAGGCGCATCCGGCCCGTCGTTTTTGACGATCGTCGGCTTTGGCGAAAATTCCGCCAATCCTCACCACGAAACAGGTAACCGGAAGTTAAAAGCAAATGATGCGGTGCTCATTGATTTCGGCTGTATTTACAAAGGCTATTGTTCCGATATTACCCGCAGTTGGTGGCACGGCAAAAACGAACCCGCCGAATATAAGAAGATTTGGAACATTGTGGACAAAGCACGAAAAGCGGGCATAAAAGCCGTCAAAGCGGGCGTTTCCAATAAAGACGTGGATGCGGCGGCGCGCAAAGTGATTGCGGACGCAGGTTACGGCGCGTTTTTTACGCACCGTACCGGTCACGGCGTGGGGATTGAAATCCACGAAAACCCCTATAACAGCCAGACTGCCCAGTCGGTATTGGCGGAGGGAAATGTCGTGACGGTGGAACCCGGTATTTATCTGCCCGAAAAATACGGCGTACGTTTGGAAGATACGATGTTTACTTCTAAAACAGGTGCTAAAATTTTAACGAGGAAATAATGGCGGCAATTAAAGATTTGGCTTCTGTGCGTATGCAGGATTTCCGCCGCGTATTAAAAGCCGCGGATTTGGACGGATATTTAACCGTTTCTCCATTGGAGCAGCGGTATTTGTCCGGTGTAGAATTGTCCGAGGGAGAAGCCGTTTTTTTGGTAACTCCCGCCAAAGCGTATTGCATTACGAAAAAGCTGATCGTCAGCAAAATGACGCCCGTTTCCGCATTTTTAAAAACAGAGGATGTTCCGTACGGCACAATGTTGGAAGGGGCGTTGGCCAAAATCAAAAAGTTGGGTTTAAAACGGGTATCGTTTGATCCGTCGCTTGTGGATTTTGAGACGGGAAAAAGACTGGAGAAAGAAGGCTTTGTCCGTGCGGACGGTTTAATCGGCGAGATGCGCCTGAAAAAATACGATGACGAGCTTGCACGACTTAAAAAAGCGTGTAAAATCGCGGCCGGAGCGTTTGAAGAAGTAAAACCGCAAATTAAAACGGGAATGACGGAAGATGATGTGCGCGTGTTAATGGCGGTGGCTATGTTCAAGCGCGGCGCGGATTCCATTCCGTTTAACATCGTTTGTTTCGGCGAGAATACCGCAGACGCCCACCATACACCTTCTAAAAAACGCAAATTAAAAGCAAGTGAAGCCGTGCTGATGGATTTCGGCTGTTTTTACGAGGGGTATACGTCTGATATGACGCGCAGTTGGTGGCACGGGAAAAACGAGCCCGCCGAATATAAAAAGATTTGGAACATAGTGGACCAGGCCCGCGCGGCGGGGGTAAAAGTGTTGCGTGCCGGCATAACTGCGGGCGAAGTGGACGCGGCCTCCCGCCAAGTGATTGAGGCGGCGGGATACGGCAAAGAATTTTTCCATACCACGGGGCACGCCATCGGCTTAGTGGAACACGACCGGCCTATTTTGCGCTCCGGCGCGCCGGACGTATTGGAAGAAAATTACGTAGTAACGGTGGAGCCCGGCATTTATTTTGAAAATAAATGGGGTGTCCGTCTGGAGGACAGTTTTCTGGTAACGAAAACGGGCTCCGAAAAACTGACGCACAAATAGATTCGGGCTTCGGCCCTATAACGAGGTATAACTTATGTTAAGCACAACTCAATTTCGCGAAGGACTTATTTTTGAGGACGAAAACGGACAACTGGTAGAAATTATCGAATTTCAGCACCACCGCAAAAGCCAGGCCCGCGCGGTAGTACGCGTGAAGCTGCGCAATATCAATACCGGAGCCATGATTGAAACCGCCTACCGCCCCGAAGATAAATTTAACGAGGTGGAAGTGGAAAAACGTCCGTTTACGTATTTGTATACTGCAGGCGATAGGGCTATATTTATGAACTCCGAAACCTATGATCAAGTGGAAGTGGAAACCAAAAAACTGGGCGATTTGACCAAATACTTAAAAGATAATATGGATGCTACCGGTATCTATATCAACGAGCAGCTCTTTAACGTGGAATTGCCTATTAAAGTTCCGTTGAAGATTGCGTCTACCGTTCCGGGGGTAAAAGGCAACACCGTAGCCAACACTACCAAAGAAGCCACGTTGGAAACCGGCGCAGTGATTAAAGTGCCGCTTTTTATCAATGAAGGCGACGTGGTGCTCGTGGATACCCGCAGCGGCAGCTACGTGGAACGCGTGGCCGCGTAATGCGTTTTTGGGGGCGCGCTGTTTTTGTATTGGCCGCAGTGTTTGGCTGTTCGTGTAACTTGCGCGCCCTGACCGTTTCGTACGGTGATTTGTTTGAAGTGTCGGGCGTTTTCCGTGCAGCGGATAAAGTGCTGCTTCCGCTTACCCGCGGCAAGTATGCCAACATCCGCATTTTGACAAGAGAAACGCTTGAATTTGTAAAAGCCTGTCCGGAGTTTTGCGTGCAGGACGCGGGATCCGGCGAAATAAAAGTGGAAGAAATTCGCGCTGCCAAAACGCGCGGCGGAATGTGGATTGCGGACGTATCGGTCGACGGGCATTGGCTGATTACGTTTTTAATTTTTCAGAACAAGAACGGGTACGGGATTAAGCCGCCGGACGAAGTCCGGTTTTTAGACAAGGGCTTGCTCGTCCGTACGGAAGAAGCGTTGGCGTCGTCGGCGGACAAATTGCGCGCCAAAGAGGAAACCCCTTTATGAAATGTACGTTAAAACGCACCGGTGAAATCTTAGCTGCTGATGTAGAACTGGCCAATACGTATTTTACGCGTTTGAAAGGTTTGATGTTCCGCAAAAACTTGGCTGCAGGAAAAGGGCTTTTGTTGGATCCCTGTCCGCAAATTCACACATGTTTTATGCGTTTTGATATTGACGCCGTATTTGTGGATAAAAACGGAACGGTTTTATATGTGAAAGAAAATATGAAGCCATGGCGTTTCGGCCGTTTTGTGCGCGGCTCGCGCCGGACGCTGGAGTTGGCTGGCGGTACGTTAAAAGGCCGCGTGCGCGAAGGGGATGAACTCGTTTTGGATTGATTTTAATTTGTTTTAGAGAGGTTACAATGAAGATTCAACACTTGCTTTTATCGTTGGCCGTTTGCGTTTTATGTACGTGCGGCGTGTCGGCGCGGAATGTGTGGGACGATTTCGGTGCAAATGTTACGCATCAAAACGTCCGTGCGTTTACGAAAGACTTGGGCGGCCTGATAGGCTCAGGTACCTATACCACGGGCCGTATTTTGGGTTGGGGCGGATTTCAAATTGGTCCGCGCGGCAGTATGGTTTTTAAAATGAGTGAAGCCAACGGGGAGACTTTTGCCGAAAGACAGAAAACCGCTTTGGGCGACAGAGACGAAGTGGGCGAAGTGTTTTATCCATGGCTGCAGGCCGATATCGGGATGCCGTTTCGCATTGACGGATTTATCCGTGCCAGCAGTTACCAAGGTTTGACGATTGCCGGCGGGGGACTGCGGTGGGGGATTACGCGCCCGAATGAAATGTTGGGCTCGTTTCAGCCAATGCTTGTGGTGGCGGCACACAGTGCAAGTGCGCGCGATTTTTCCGCATCGCATTATAACGCCAGTTTAGTGCTGTCTATGAAATTTAAATATTTTGTTCCCTATATTGGCGGGGGTGTAGATTATACCACGCTCAACATCAACCGTGCGGATTTGGAGCCGTCGCTCATCGGTACGCGCGAACACGCGGCCACCGCCCGCGCCACGGCCGGATTTAATTTTAAACTGCCGTCTTATTTGGATCTTAGTTTGGCGGCCAACTACGCTTATTACGGGTTGGGGGCGGAAGCGTCTCTTTCCCTGCGGTTTTGATATAGACTTTAGGTCCGGACCCAAGGCAAAATAGGTCTTTTGGCCCTTGTTTTAAAGCCGTATAAAGGATTAAATATAAATATATCTGGCAGAAAAGGAGATTTTATGAAAATCGGCAAGTATGCAGGCATATTCGTTTTATCGGCTGTTTGTTTGGCCTTTGGTGTACACGGCCAGGCACAGACACAAAAAGAATTAACGAATAAAGTATCCCGCCAAGCTGCAGAGGCACAAAAACAGAATGAAGCCAACAAGCTAACAGGGACACGTGCAAAAGCTGAGGCTGAAGCTGTTAAGGCGCGGCAAGCTGAAATTGAGAAATTGCTGGGACCGGCTGTAGCCGTTATGGAAAAATATGATTTTGATCCGGCCTACTTGGGTGAAGCGTTGAGCGTCTGGATCCCGCAGGCAATGGTAAATGCCAAAGAAGCCAAGATGATTGAACAAGGGCAGGAAATTTCTGATCCCGTTGAGCTGAGTGTTGAGGAAATGCGCGCTGCGCAATATGCGGTTTTTGTAGCGCTTCCTTCAACATATAACGTAAACCCGATATATACTACGGAATATATTAACTCACATCCGGTAGAGAACTGGTCGCGCTATCGGGCTTATTGTGTGCGCGCGTTGGAGTTGGTGGAGCAAGCGTTGGAAGGGATTGCCCAAGAAAACGAGGGCTTTGAATATACCTATCTCAAAACGTATACCCATTAATTTGATTGCTTTTTTTGAACCCCCCGCCGTATTAACGGCGGGGGGTTCTTTTGTTAAGCGGCATACCCTAAAACAATTTGGCTCAACTAATCAAAAGCGTGCGGACAAGAAGGGAGCCCCCTGCCTCTGGGTCTTGACCCGTTTTTATGTATATTTATTAAAATAAAGTATGAAACATTGCCTTCTTTTTTTACGTCGTTACAAGGGATATTTGCTGTTTGCCGCGCTGCTTATCGGTTACGGGGGGTGGGGGATAATGCGCGGGCAGGTGTCTACGTGGGATTTGATGAATTATCATCTGTACAACGCTTACGCTTTTATAAACGGTCGTTTTGGTACGGACATTATGCCTGCCGGCGTACATACCTTTTTAAATCCGTTATCGGATGTGCCCTATTATTTAATGATCCGGTATTTAAATGATTATCCTCGCGTGATTGCATTTTTAATGTCGTGCTGGAACGGGGTGCTGCTGTTTTTGTTTTACAAATTTTGCACATTGGTGTATGGGCGGAAAGAGTGGCTGTGGACGTGTTTTGCAGTGGTTATGGCGGCGGGGGGATATATGTTTGTCACGCAGACAGGGTCACAAAATAACGACATTGCGCTTAATGCCATAGCCTTGTTTAGCGTTTATTTGTTTTTCCGGTTTTTGTTTAAAAATACGCGGAAGCGGAGCTGTTTGTTCTGGGCGTCGTTTATTGCGTGCGGGGCAACGGGCCTTAAATATACGCTGGCGTGCGTGCCGATAGCCATGTTTGCGGTGCTGTGTGCGAATTACCGGCATCTGAAAGACGTTCGGGAAGATTTTGGGGCGTTTGTCTTGGGAGGCTTAACGGGTTTTTTGGTTACGAACGGCTACTTTATGTGGCGGTTGTGGGAGCGGTATGATAATCCGGTATTTCCGTTTTATAACCAGATTTTTAAGTCGCCGTATTTTGAACCGGAGCATTTAAAAGATATCCGTTTTTATCCGCAAACGGCGGTACAATGGCTGTTTTTCCCGTTTTTGCGCTTTTTAAAACCGGAAGGGATTATTTCGGAAGTATTGCGAGATTATCGGCTGGCTGCGGGGTTTGTTTCTTATTTCATTGTATTGGGGGTATGGTTGAAAGGAATAGGAAAGCGTGCAAATTTAGCATGGCGCAGGACGGGGAGGGTGCTGTTGTTTATCGCGGTGTTGTACGGGGTGTGGCTGAACACCTTTGCTATATTGCGTTATGTGATTATATTGGAGATGATTAGCTGTTTGCTGGTGGTGTACGTCATTAAATTGCTGCCCGTACGCAAGGTGTTCTCCGTTTGTTTGGCGGTATTGGGCTGCACTCTTTTAATGCAATCTGTTTCTAAAGAGAACTGGGGGGAAAAACGCTTTGCGTTTGCCGGAAAAGCCATCGATATAAAACCGTCCTTGCCAAAGGTGGAACCCAACGCGCTGGTTATTTTTTGGGGATCGCCGATGTCGTTTTTGGCGCCGTTTTTTCCGCAGGATGCGGTTTTTGTCGGCGGCGTAAGGTATCCTGCTTATAATCATCATTTTTTTACCGTTAGGCAGCAGGCCCGTTTATTAAATTTTTTGCCGGAGATTTATTTTAAACATCGTTTTGATGAAACAATTAAAGAGCTCATCCGTAAACACTCCGGCCCGATATATATCGTAAGCGTTCCTTGGGAGCTTATGCTTGCCCCTCAGACGCTGGCCCCTTACGGCTTGGAAAAAACAGGCGAACGGTGTCAGTGGTTTAATTCAAATATAAATGTTTATTTGTTCCGCGGCGCCGGCTGGACCGTGTGCCGCGTGCGGAAAACGTCTGCGGCGGTTATGGCGGGCGGAAACTGAAAATTCCCAAGTCTTTCAGCTTGCGGAATACACAATACATATTTTCCGGATGCTGTACGCCGCACGCTGTAATCCGTACCTTGCAGGCGGCACTCTGGAGATTTTTATAACATAAAAAACCTCCGATGAAAATCGGAGGTTTTTTGTCGTCTTTCGGTAAAACCGTTATTTAGCCAAACTTTTCCACGCTTTGGATTCTTCTTGCAGCGCTTTTTTGGCGTCTTTGGCGGCCTGTTTGGCTTCAGCTTTTTTGGCTTCGGCGGCTTTTTTGTCCGCTTCTTTTTTGGCGGCCGCGTCGGCTTTGGCCTGTTTCAAAGCCGCTTTATTGGCTTCTTTTTTGGCTTTGGCTTGTTCTTTTAACGCTTTGGCTTTTGCTTTGGCGTCTTGTTTGGCCTGTTTGGCTTTCGTTTTGGCTTCGGCTTTTTTAGCTTCGGCAGCTTTTTTGTTGGCTTCTTCTTTTGCCTTGGCTTGTTCTTTTAATTCTTTCGCTTTGGCTTTTGCCGTTTCAGAAACAGCAGGTTGTTTGGAAGCGTTTTCTTTGGCGGTTTTTACTTTTGCCGCGGCGTTTTCTTTTTTTGCCTGAATGTTTTTTCTCAGCGCGCTGACTTTAGACAAGGTGCAATTGTTGATGCAGGTAACATCTTCCTTAGTGCAGCCGCAGTCGTTGGCGGCGTAAGCGGCGGCGGTTAAACCGAACGCTAAAGCAAGTACGATCACTTTTTTCATTACGTATTTTCTCCTTATAGTTTAAAAGTCTTATATATTATTTTACTAAATTGGCGCAAAATTCCCAACGCGGGATTTTGGATTATAATGACGGTAAAGGCTGTAGTTTTGCTAAAATATAACTATGGAAAGTGTTATCGTCCCGTTGTGGGTTAATATTTTATTGGGGATTATTGTCGTTAATCTGTTGGTTTGGCCGCTCGCTTCGCGTTGGGTGGAGAGCCATTTGGAGCTGTTTTTGCTGGGGGTCGGCGCGGCGGCGGTAACCGTCAGCGGCGGCTGGAGCGTGGATTTTTTATATGAAACGCTTAATTATCCCGTTAACGTGGCGTTTATCGTGCTGATTGTCAGTGTTATTTTTAATAATTATTCGCGCTATATTTTCCGCGTATTGTTCGCTTTTTTTAAAAAAATGGAGCCGCGCTACAGCTTTGCGGTACTCATTTTCCTGCTGGGGATGACTTCTTCTCTTGTTAGCGTGACGGTTTCCGCCTTGGTGTTGGCTGAGGTGTTGAAAGTGGTCAATTTGGAACGGACGGCCACCGTGCGCATTACGGTGTTTGCGTGTTACGCCATCGGTTTGGGCGCGGTGATTACGCCGCTTGCCGAACCGTTGGGGTTGATTATCAACAATGCGCTTTCCGTTCCGCCGCATAACGCCGATTTCTTCTTTTTATTAAAACATTTCTTTTGGTGGATTGCCCCTGCTGTTTTGCTTCTTTCCGCCGCGGCGGGATATTTTGCGCGTAATGCGGGAACCACGCTGCAAATGCATATCCGCGAAGATAAAGAAACCTACTCTTCTATGCTGCGCCGCACGCTGCATATCTATATGTTTGTAGCCGCGCTTAATTTAATCAGCACGGGGCTTCGCCCGTTAGCGCAAAGCACCATTACGCATTTGGGCGGAAAGGTGCTCTTTTTGGCGAATGCGGTTTCGGTTATTATTGATAACGCCACGCTTGCCGCCATTGAAATCGTACCTTCTATTTCGATGAATGATTTGGTCTATATGGTTATCGGCCTTGCCGCATTTGGCAGCATGTTGGTGCAGGGAAATTTGCCCAACATTGTGGCCGCCGAAAAGCTGGGTATTAAAAGCCGGGAGTGGGCGTCTGTCGCTGTGCCGACGGGGCTTATTCTGATGGGCGGTTACTTCATTATCCTTTCTGTTTTTTTATAGATATTCTCTGCTGCGCCGAATAGGCCTTTGGGCTCTTGTATTTTCCCAACCGTATGCGGCGCAGAACCCTCTCAACCGTGTATATATTATGGCGCAGAACTTAAAGCAAGGAGCTCCTTGTGTAAAGAGGTGCGGACGAATGGCTGTAGATCTAGGTCCCGGCCTAGGTTTTATCTAGGTCTAAAGACCCTGGCATTTTGTGCGCGGAACAGGGTATACTAAAAAAAAGGAGCTTAATATATGAACAAGATTATTTCCATTTTGACGGTTGCGGGCTGTATGGGTGTGTTGACGCCGGATGCTTGGTGCCAAGCCGGTAAATTTGCTACACAGTTAATTAAAAAAACTCCTTATTCCGCTTTAGATATTTTGGGCAGTCGTTTTGCTGCGGGTGAGGCGGCTGCCAGAACACAGGCTTCTCTGGCAAGAACCGCACAAATGGCCGCAATGAGGCATTCCCCAAATTTGCTTCGCTCGGATCTCGTACGGAAGCAAAGCGCGTTTAATACTGTTATTGCCCACGAGATTAATCCTACTCCAATCCCCAATTTGCGGCCGCGTTTGGTGGTGCCTTCCTTGGAACAGACGCAGGAAGCTGTCCAAGAGTATATGGACTTTTTTACTGATTTTAAAGCCATGCGCCACGAAGTAGATCCCGTTTTGGGAAACGCTCTGTTGGAAAGAACTAATTTATTAGAAACAATGCATCCCTCTCAGTTGGGCTATTACACAGGGCTTGTTCGTTCAGTAGACTTTCGCTTGAAGAAACTGCAAAAAACCGTTTTCTCTACTGATCCTGCATTAGCAGAAGTAGAGACATACCTTAACTTTGCGGAGAGTAAATTTAACAAGTTCTACACGCCGGACATTACGCCCAACGGTTCTGTGGTCCGTCCGTTTGTACAGGAAGAATTTTGGATGGAATATGACTGGCATAAGCCTCCGCGGGATGAGGCGCTGACAGCGTTGCCGGAGAACGTCCATATGGCGGTTTTAAACGATACAGAAGATATTTTGGATATGTATAAACTGTGGGAACAGCAAGGGCGTTTTCCCAAGGGCTGGAAAGTGTCTACCTATGATGATACGATGAATCTGCTTAACGCAGTGAAATCCGGCCAGAAATTTGATTTAATTATATCGGATATTAACGTCCCTGGCGGCGGCGGCCGGTATTTTGTCCACAGTTTACGAGAAATGGGCATACAAACGCCGGTAATCGGGTGCAGCGGGTATACGCGCGACAAAATTGATTCCGAAGAATTATTTTTAATAGGATTTGACGGCTATATGTACAGCGACGATATGTTTGAAGAATCCTCCGGTTTTTATAAATGGAAATCGTATATTAGCAATTATTATTACTATCAACGAGTAGGCGGTTGGCCGCGCTGATTGTTTGCCGTACTGCTTCAATCTCTTGGGAACTGTTCTCTTCTTGACAGACTTCGCCGATGAAGTTATAATGGGGAAAACGGTTCCCGTTTTTTTCTGCGAATAAAAGTCTTACCCTAGTTTTGTCGGCTGCAGTTTGCCGTGCCGTATGTTTTACCCATCGTATAGGAGAACTTATGACAGACAGATTCGAACCCGCCGCGCGGATTCTTAAAGACCATCAGTACGACAGTTCCAAACTAATTCCCATCCTCCAAAAAGTGCAGGACGAGTATAAATATCTCCCCGAAGATATTATGCGTTTTATCGCCAACGAGTTGGAGATTTCTCCCGCCAAAGTGTTTGGTGTGGCTACGTTTTTTGCACATTTTGCCATTACGCCCAAAGGCAAGCACATTATTAAAGTGTGCAACGGTACTGCCTGCCACGTAAAGGGTTCCTCTTTCGTCATTAACACTGTAAGAGATATTTTGAAATTGAAAGACGGGCAAGATACTACCGACGATATGATGTTTACCTTGGAGTGCGTATCCTGCTTGGGCGCGTGCGGTTTGGCGCCCGTTATGGTACTTGACGACGTGGTACACGGTCAGATTACGCCGGCCAAAGCGGCGGAACTGATTGACGCTGTGGTAAAAGCGGAGGCCCAAAATGGCAACTAAGAATATTGAAAACATCGCAAAAGAATATAATTCGGCGTACAAAAACATTACGGGCCGCGTGGTTATCTGCGGCGGAACGGGGTGTATTGCCGGCGGTTCGTTGAATGTGTACGAAGCGTTTCAAAAAGAAATGGAAAAACGCAACATCGGTTTTTGTCTGCAAATTACCAAAGACTGCCACGAAAATTATTTAAGCCTCAGCGGCTGCCGCGGTTTCTGCGCGCAGGGGCCGCTCGTGAGCGTGGGCGACATTTTCTATACCAAAGTAAAACCCGAAGACGTGCCCGAAATCGTTGAAAAAACGCTTTTAAAAGGGGAAGTGATTGATCGTTTGTTATACCACAATCCCGCCTGCGACAAAAAAGCCAAAACGGTGGCGGACATTCCGTTTTATTCCCAGCAGGAACGCATTTTGCTGCACGACTGCGGACGTATCAACCCCGAAGATATTAACGAATATATCGCCCACGGCGGTTATGCCCAGGCCAAACGCGCGTATACGGAAATGACGGACGAAGAAGTTTGTAAAGAAATGATTGCTTCCGGTCTGCGCGGGCGCGGCGGCGGCGGATTCCCGACGGGTAAAAAATGGGATTTAACCCGCGTGGAACCCGGCCCGAAAAAATACGTCATCTGCAACGCCGATGAGGGAGACCCTGGCGCGTTTATGGACAGAAGCGTTATGGAAGGCAACCCCAACGCCGTACTCGAAGGGATGATGATTGCCGCGCGAGCCATCGGCGCCGACGAAGGGTATATTTACGTGCGTATGGAATATCCGCTGGCGATTCAGCGCGTGCGCACGGCCATTAAACAGGCCGAAGAATTAGGCATTTTAGGCGAAAATATTTTCGGCTCCGGCAAGAATTTTAAAATCAACGTAATGGAAGGCGCGGGCGCGTTCGTCTGCGGCGAAGAAACCGCGCTGATTGCCTCCGTGGAAGGCAAACGCGGTATGCCCAAAATCAAACCGCCGTTCCCCAGCCAGTGCGGTTTGTTCGGCAAACCCACGGTCATCAATAACGTGGAAACCTTAGCTACTGTCGCCAAAATTTTGGAAATGGGCGCGGAAGAGTTCCGCAAAATCGGCACGCTGGGCAGCCCGGGCACCAAAACGTTCGCCGTTACGGGGCACATCGCCAACACGGGGCTCGTGGAAGTTCCCATGGGCACCACGCTGCGCCAGGTGATTGACGACGTGGCCGGCGGTACCACCAACGACGACGGCACCGTCAACAAAGCCGCCTTTAAAGCCGCGCAAATCGGCGGCCCTTCCGGCGGTTGTCTGACCAAAGAACATTTGGATTTGCCGCTTGATTTTGATTCCTTAAAATCCGCGGGCGCGATGGTTGGTTCCGGCGGGCTTGTGGTGATGAACGACAAAACGTGTATGGTAAACGTGGCGCGCTTCTTCCTGGAATTTACCCAGCGCGAATCGTGCGGCAAATGCGTGCCGTGCCGCGAAGGTACGGAGCAGATGCTTACCATGCTTAACGACATTGTGGAAGGCCGCGCGACGCTCAAAACGCTGGAAAATTTGGAAGATCTTGCCAAAGCGGTACAAAAATCTTCCCTTTGCGCGCTTGGCAAAACGGCGCCGAATCCGGTGCTTTCCACGCTCAAACATTTTAGAGAAGAATACCTCGCCCACGTGGTGGACAAACGCTGCCCCGCCGGAGTGTGCAAGGCGCTGGCGCGCTTTGAGATCGCGGCGGACAAATGCAAAGGCTGCGGCATGTGCAAACGCGCGTGTCCGGTGCAGGCCATCAGCGGCGAAGTGGGCAAACCGCACCGCATTGATCCTAAAAAGTGCATCAAATGCGGCGGATGTAAATCCACCTGCAAATTTGGCGCGGTCACAGTAGGAGCGTAACCACGGGAGAGGCCTTATGGAAAACGAAAACTTTGTAACTATCGAAGGGAAAAGAGTCGCCATTGAAGGCGAAAAAAACTTGTTGGAACTTGTCCGCAAAGCCAATTTCAACATTGTTACGTTCTGTTACCACCCTGAACTGGCCGCCTACGGCGCGTGCCGTTTGTGCTTGGTGGAAGTAGAGGGAATGGGCATTGTGGCTTCGTGCACGGTTGCCCCAAAAGCGGGGATGAAAGTGCGCGTAAACAGCGACGAAATCCGCAAGTTGCGCCGCATTAATTTGGAGCTGTTGCTGTCCTCCGGCAACCACAACTGTACGCTGTGCTCCAAATCGGGCAACTGCAAACTCCAAAAGCTCGCCAAAGATTTGGACGTAACGGAAATCCGCTTTAAATCCAAAAAACTGGACAGCCATAAAGACGCTACGTCGCCCGCTTTGGTGCGCGATCACAGTAAGTGTATCCTGTGCGGAAACTGCGTACGCATTTGTAACGAAGTGCAGGGTATCGGCGCGATTGATTTTGCGTTTCGCGGGTTCCGCTCCAAAATCGCCACCGCGTTTAATAAAGAGCTCGGCCAAAGCCACGAATGCGTGTCCTGCGGCCAGTGCGCGCGCGTCTGCCCGACGGGCGCATTGATGCCCAATTCTTCGGAAATCGAAGAAGTTTTTAAAGCAATTAACAATCCCAAAAAGAAAGTGGCCGTGCACATCGCTCCGGCGGTGCGCGTGGGCCTTGGCGAAATTTTCGGCCTGCCGCAGGGGCAAAATGTAGACGGGAAAATCGCCGCCGCGCTTCGTATGCTGGGGTTTGACTACGTGTACGATACCGCTTTCGCGGCCGACCTGACGATTGTGGAAGAAGCGACCGAGTTTCTGGAACGTTTCAAAAAAGGAACAAACCTGCCGCAGTTTACCAGCTGCTGCCCCGCGTGGGTCAATTATGTGGAAAAATTCGCGCCTGAATTTATCCCCAATTTGTCCACCGCGCGTTCGCCGATGCAGATGATGGGGCCCGTATTAAAAGCCGATTTTGAAGAAAGAGGCGGCAAACGCGAAGACCTCGTCGTGGTGGCGGTGATGCCGTGTTCGGCCAAAAAATCCGAAGCTAAACGCGGGGAATTTTATGTAGACAGCAACCCCGATACGGATTACGTGGTTACCACGGTTGGACTTGCGCGTATGATTAAAGAAGCGGGTATTGATTTCGTCAATTTGGAAAACGAATGGTTTGATATGCCCTTCGGCACCAAAACGGGTGCGGGCGTGATTTTCGGTGCGTCCGGCGGCGTGATGGAAGCGGCGTTGCGTTATGCGCTTGCCGAGTTGGATCCCGCCAACGCACGCAGCGTCAAATTTACGAGCCTGCGCGACAGCAAAGTATTCAAAGAGAAAACCATTACGGTGGGCGATTTAAAAATCCGCACTGCGGTGGTAAGCGGCCTTAAAAACGCGCGCAAACTTTTGGACGAGATTAAAGCCGGTAAGAACCAGTACGACTTTATTGAGGTTATGTCCTGCCAAGGCGGTTGTGTGGCCGGAGCCGGACAGCCGCAGTTTGACGGCTGGGCGCCGCGCAAAAAACGCGCCGAAGGCTTGTATCAGGAAGATACGGAACTGGCCTATAGACCGCAGGACAACAGCGGCGTATTGGCGTTGTACGGGCGTATTTTGGACAAGATTGGCGGCAAGGTGGCGCACCAACTGCTGCATACGCACTACAAAGACAAGAAGGACCGCACCGGACAGAAATAAGTATAACGGCTGTTCTTAACGTGCAATTTGCGCACAAGGGATAAGAAATATCTTTTTCTTATCCCTTGTTTCTTCCTGGGGCAACCATTTTCCAAAATCTGTTTTGGTTGTTATTCCCTGCCTTAACCCGTCTATAAAATACGTTCCGTACGGGATAAGCATTTTATTTGTCTGAGCCGCAGGCGAGTTGTAAAATGCGCCGTACGGAACTGAATTTTATGGGTGCGGCAGGGCAGTCTTTTTGGTTCTTTTTCTACTGTTAGAAAAAGAAGAAGGAGGGGCTTGACCCGTTTTTTTTTTTGATATCATGGGGATAATTCTGAGTAGTAGGGGGATGTCTCTCATGTATAAAAATACCGTCATGCTGAACTTGTTTCAGCATCCATATCAAAGGGGAAAAAGACTTAATAAACAGCCTGGATTCCGGGTCTACGCCCAGAATGACGGAGGAGAGAAAGGTTTTACGCTGATTGAATTATTAGTCGTTGTCTTAATTATCGGTATTTTGTCGGCCGTTGCGCTGCCGCAGTACCAAAAAGCGGTGGAAAAAAGCCGTGCTTCGCAGGCACTTGCGGTGTTAAAATCAGTTGCTGCAGCGCAAGAGGCGTATTATATGGCTAACGGTACGTATGCTAGAACTTTTGACGAACTGGATATAGAACTCCCGTGGAGCGGTACGGAAAAATGGTACAGCAACGCAACGGATACGCGTTCCAACGGGGAATGGTCTATGCAGTTGTTGGGGGAGTCTGGGGCAAATGGGGTGTATATCGGTCGATTGAAAGGTAAATATAAAGGCGGCGGTTTTGGTTATTTTTTTGTTACACCGAATAATTCCCAATATGATAAAAACAGGGTGCTTTGTTTGGAGCGTAAAAGCGGAGGAATTGTTTTTAGCGGAGCCGAGGGCGAGTATTGCCGGCAGGTGATGGGCGGTACTTTTAAAGGAGGGGAAGCGAATGTCCGCCAGTATACGCTGCCTTAATTTTCTTCTGTGTACACCAGCATATAACCCGTTTTAAGGGTAATTTGAAAATATTTTCCCGTCGTTTGGTTGCTTAGGCTCCGTCCGGCGCGCGTCCAAGAAAGACGTGCATTAGTCAGCGGATATTTCAGCCCTTTCAGTGTTACGCCCGTACACGTTTTTAGCGGAATCAAACTCACGCGTGCACCGCGTTTGCACGCAAATTTCCGCGTGGCTGCCAAGGGATAAATTGTCCAGTTAGGCGATGCAAAGCAAATCTCTATTTTATTTACATACGGATAGACCGATAAAAAATTGCCGAGCGTAAAATCCATTCTTCCGCCAGTAAACCCGCAAATTACGCATTTTTTGCAGTTGTGTTTTGTCAGATAGTCGAGTGCCTTTTCCAAATCTGTATTATGCTGGTTATCTACAAAAATAAATTTATCGTTGCCTAGTTGTTTTTTGGCGGCGGAGGAAACAGAATCCAAATCGCCGATAACAATGTCCGGCGTTATGCCGCAAGATAAAGCGCGGTCGGCCCCGCCGTCGGCCGCTAAAACAAAATCCGCCCGTTTCGCCTGCGCGCGTAAAAAGTCTGCCGGTAAGGTTTCCCCATTACCGATCAGTAATACATTGGAAAACTTTGTCATATTTGCTCCGGCAAAGAATTAAAATAATAAGGCCCGTTGCTACACCGATGTAAAACGGATCCAAAGCTTCCAGTAGTTCGTGCTTGGGGATAAACCGCCACGCGGTCATCGCCGCCGCGCTGGTAAGCGAGGAGCGCACAAATAACCGGTCGCTGATGCGGTGCGGCCATAGGTAGCCGGCTAAAATCGGTACTAAGAGACAGGCCGAAAAGTAAGAACCGAGCACCAACCAGATTTCTTTAAAACTTCCTTTAAACAGCTGTGCCATTATAATCGCCAATATTCCCACGATAAAAATAGAGATGCGGTTTGAGAATACCACGTTTCGGAAGCGTTTGCGAAAGAAATCAAAACTTAACGTGTTGGACGAAATGAATAAAAACGAATTAAGCGTGGAAAGAATAATCGCCAATATGCCGGCGACAAAAAAACCTCGCAGTCCGGCGGGGAGCAGTTGTACGGAGTAGAAAAAGTACGCCTGCGCTGGCTCGGCATTGGGCAGAACGGCGCGCGCATATAAAGAACCCGCCGTGGTGCAGAGGTCGAAGCAAAACCAAATAACCGTGGAAATAAGAACGCCTTTTTTGACGACGGCCGGACTTTTTGCCGCAAAACACCGTTGGTAGAAGCTGGGGTCAATAAGGGCCGACAGCGCGATAAAGCCCCAAATCAGCGTGTTGGCCCACGAATTTCCGCCCGTAACAGAAAAGTGTCCGGCGGGCAGATTGGCTTTTAAAAAAGAGAGTCCGCCAAACGCGTGCAGTGAAAACAAGACGACCAAAAGCACCGCGCCGCACATCACAAAAAATTGTACCAAGTCCGAAAACACGACGGAGCGGAACCCTCCCCACGCCGTATACAAACAGGTAAACAGCGTGCCGTAAATCATTCCTTGCAGCACGCTGAGTCCAAATACCATATGCAGGAACATTCCTAAACTGAGGACGTAGGCCACGGGCGTAATGTAAAAAAACGTGAATACTGCGGCCACTTTGGCTGATTTCGGGCCGAACATCTGGTTAGTTAAATCAGGCAGCGTCATTGAGTTAAACCGCGCCACTTTTTCGGCGATGAAGAACGCAAAAATCAAATAGGCCGCATACCAAAACAACCCTTGCGTGATAAAGTTATAAATGCCGTAATTAAACGTAATTTCGTTCACGCCGAAGATCCCGCCGTACCACGTGGCGACGAGCGTCGCCACAAAGAGCGGAAGCGTCAGCTGCCGCCCCATCAGCAGATAGTCCAGCGGGGTCATTTCAGCCGTCTGTTTGCTCTTTTTCAGCCGGACATTGCCGTACAGCGCGGCGGCGAAGGTAATGCCCAACACGGCTGCAAAAACAAGCCAGTCCGCCCAATGAAAATAAGAAACGGTTTTCAGTTCGCTTAACATTTGCTTTCCTGTTAAAAGCCCCTTGGCGGGCCAAGGGGCTTATGGTTATTTTACCAAATATAGTAGGCCGGAATAAGCAGCAGCATAGAAAGTGTAATCAAAATGATTTCAAGCCGCATAAACCATTTTACCCACATCGGGTACGATATGCCCGCAAGAGCGAGCGCCCCCATTGTGACGGGCGCTGTCGGGATAATCGGGTTGCCCCAGCCTTCGCCGAACTGGTAGGCTAAAATAACCGTTTGGCGCGATACGTTGACAAGATCCCCCAACGGAACCATAATCGGCATTGTCAGCACCGCTTGGCCGGAGCCGGATGCGATAAAAAAGTTCAGCACCGTTTGGATAACGAACATGGCCTGCGAAGCCAAAATGGGGTGCAAATTGCCCACGCTTTGCGTCATCACGTGCAGGAACGTATCCAAAATATGCCCGTTGGTAGCAACGATGACGATAGAGCGCGCTAGCGCCATCAGCACGCACACACCCATCATTGATTTGGCGCCGTCGATGATAGCGTCGGTGGATTGGTCCAACGTTAGTTTGCCGAAGTATGCACAGGCAATCGTTACGCCCAAAAATACGGCGGCGATTTCAATCATATACCATTGGTAGCGGATAACGCCGTAAAACAGTACAATCATTCCGATTAAAAACGACGCTATTACCAACTTGTGCGCGCGGGTCAGCCGGAAGGTTTCGTCCACCACCACGTCGTTGATAATGTTCAGTTCGGCGCGTTTTTCCAGGTCCATTTTGTACGTTAGGCTTTTGGTGGGATTTTTCCGCACGCGTTCGCCGTACCACGTAAAGAACGCGGCTACTACGGACGTGAAAATAAACCATACCAAAAGACGGTACTGCCAGCCGGAGTACATCGGCAGCTGGGCGATCGTCTGCGCGATGCCGACGGTAAACGGGTTGACGAACGCAGACGAAAACCCCGTAAACGCGCCGATAAACGGAATGGACATTCCGATTACCGTATCGTATCCCAGCGAGAGCGCAAGCGGAATAAAGATGGGGATGAAAATCAGCGTTTCCTCCTCCATTCCGAACAACGCCCCGCACAGGGAGAACAGAAACATACACACGGGGATAAAAACCTTTTTGTATTGGGGCTTACTGGCGAAGAAAAAGCTTACCTTTTTTATCAGCGTGTTAATGGCGCCGGTACGTTCGATAATCGTAAACAGTGCGCCAACCACCAAAATAAACGCGATAATTTCCGCGCATTGGGTAAAGCCTTCCACCGGAGCGGCGAGAATATTGCCGGGGTTTTGCGGTTCTTTTGCTACGGTGTGATAGGAACCTGCTATGGCATAGGTACGTCCGTCTGTTTCTATGCGGTCGTATTGGCCGGCGGGGACGATCCACGTCAGCGCGGCCACAAACACCATAATGGAGAACACCAAAAAGTAGGTGTTACACAGCATTTTTTTCATTTACTTTTGTTTTCCTCTTTCTCGTACAAGTTGGTACGTCTTTTTTGCAAGCAAAAAGCGTCCCTCCGGCTCAAACAAAATAAATGCGGAGGGACGCAAAAACGCTTATTGCCACTTCATTAAATACGGCGGCACTAAAAACGCAAACGACAATAAATACATTACGACTAAAAGCGGCAGCATCCATTTCAGCCATTTCGGGTACGCAATACGCGCAAACCCGATGGCGGCAATGGTAACGGGGTCGGTGGGGATAACCATATTCATCCAGCTGCCGCCCAGTTGGAAGGCGAGCACCATCGTCTGGCGCGTAATGCCGATGAGATCTGCCAGGGGAGCCAAAATAGGCATTGTTAGCACGGCTTTACCGGAGCCGGAGGGAATGAAAAAGTCGATAATCGTTTGCAGCATCATAGCCGCCCAGGACGCACATACCGGATGCAGGTGCTTAATGCCGGAGGACATCCAGTCCAAAAGCGTATCCAAAATGTGCCCGTTGTTGGCGATAATGACAATGGCCTGCGCAAAGCACAAAAGCATAGCAATTTCGGCCATACCGCGCACGCCGTCAAAAAACGCATCGTTAAATTGCTGCATACCCATCTTGCCCAAAATACCGCACAGAAATCCGACGCCCAAAAACAGCGCGGCGATTTCCGTAATGTACCAGCCGGATTCTTCCAGCTTCAGCATCGTCATCAAATCTACGCCCCACATGTCATAAATCATAGAGCAGATTTGCGGTTTAAGTACGCCGATGATCAGCCCCAACATTCCAAGGCCGAACGCCGCTAAGACCCATTTCTGGCGGCGGGTCATTTTGGTTTCTTGTTTATTGAGTTTTAATTCTTTGCGTTTTTCGATATCAAATTCGTACGTTAAACTTTTGGTGGGATCTTTACGGATTTTACGCGCGTAAACGCTCAGCCACGTAATGACCACCGCGGTGCAGATAATCCAAATAATAAAGCGGTAGCCAATGCCGGAATACAGCGGCACCTGGGCGATTCCCTGCGCAATGCCGACGGTAAACGGATTGGTAAACGCTGCGGCAAAGCCCACGCCCGCGCCGATAAACGGAATGGCGGTGCCGAGGGCGGAGTCGTACCCCAGCGAAAGGGCCAGGGGAATAAAAATGGGAATAAAAATCAGTGCTTCTTCGCACATTCCAAACGTGGCCCCGCACAGCGAGAATACAATAATCCCAAGCGGAATAAACAGAAAACGCAAATTCGGCCGTTTTTGAAAAAATCCGCTGGCGGCCTGAATGCCCGCCGCAATAGCGCCCGTTTTTTCCACTACCGCCAGTACGCCGCCGATAACGAGCAGGAATACGATAACCTCGGCTGTATTGGAAAAACCTTGAACGGGAGCTTTTAATACATCAAAAAGACCCTGCGGATTGGCAGGAACAGAATGATAGGTGCCGGCGACGACGACCCTGCGTCCGTCTACATCCATTTTGTCATACGCGCCGCTGGGCACAACCCACGTCAGCGCGGCTACGATTGCGATAATGGAAAGAATAATCGCAAACGTGTTAAGCTTTATTTTGGACAGAATTTTAGACATTTTTCTTCTGCGTTTCCTCTGTATTTTTTATAATTTGTAACAAATTATTATTTTACTAAATATCTGTGATAAAATAGGATAAAACTTTTCCGTTCCGCTTTTTTTAGGAGAAATATGAAAGTTTGGCCCGTTTGTTTATCATGTCTGTTTACCGGTTTTTTATGGGCGTGCAGGAAAATTTTATCCCGCCCGCGTTTTCCGTCTGGTTGTTGTACGGTTTAATTTTATATACTTTTACTATATGCTTTATATTGTTCCCACGCCTATCGGCAATTTGCAGGATATCACGCTTCGCGCGTTGGAAATGCTCAAAACCGCCGACGCCGTTTTGTGCGAAGATACCCGCCGTACCCAAATTTTGCTTTCCCATTTTGGTATTTCCAAACCGGCGTATCGTTATAATGAAAACGACGAACGATCCGTCGCCCGTTGTCTGGAAGTACTACAAAACGGCAAGACGTGCGCCTTGGTATCGGACTGCGGAACTCCGTGTATTTCCGACCCGGGGTGGAAACTGGTTAAAGAAGCTGTAGCGGCGGGGATAAAAGTATCTTCTCTCCCGGGGCCCAGTGCGGTATCGTGTGCGCTGGCGGGCGCGGGGATAACAGGCGGCGCGTTTACGTTTTTGGGTTTTTTGCCGCGTAAAGCGGGCAAAGCCGCTAAAATGATTTCCGCCGCGTACGGATTAAAAATTCCTGTCGTTTTGTATGAATCGCCTTACCGCGTGATAAAGATGTTGGAGCTTATCGCCAAAACATTGGGGGAAAATACGCCCGTTATTTTGGCGCGCGAACTTTCCAAAGTGTATGAAGAATGGCTGCGCGGTACGGCTAAAACGCTGGCGGAAGAACTTTCTAAAAAAAGCAAAGTACAGGGCGAATTTGTAATGATCATCGACAGGCCCTCCGCACCGGAACGGGAGAAAGAAAATGAGCCGGACACTTATTTTTAAAGTATCGGAAATGAGCGAAAAAGACATTTTGCAGGCTGCCCGCGCGCTGACGGCCGGCGCGGTGGCCGTGGTGCCTACGGATACGGTATACGGCATTGGCACGGGAGCGCTTTGCGAAGATTCCATTCAACGAATTTATACGCTTAAAAACCGTCCGGCTTCCAACCCGCTGCAGATATTAACGGGTTCTTTGGAACAGGCGCGCCGAATGGCGGAATTTTCCGGCGGGGCCTTGCGTCTTGCACAAAAGTTTTGGCCCGGCGGACTGACAATGATACTGTCTCCGTCGCCAGAAGGGCGCACGCTTGCGCGCGGATTTACGGGGATTGGTCTGCGGGTGCCAAATTGTACTTTTTTGTCGGCTTTGCTGTACGCAATGCCGCTGCCGCTTGCTTGCACCAGCGCCAATCTGCACGGCCAGCCGGTGCTGACAGAGGAAACAGACGTATTGGAAACTTTTGACGGAAAGGCAGATTATATTTTTTTGGACGGGATATTAAATCCGGTGGCTTCCAGCGTGGTGGATTTGACGGGCGAACCCGTCCTTTTGCGCGAGGGAGATATTTCCCGTGCGGAATTGGAGCGCGTATGGGGCGGCCCTTTTTACGTTAAATAACGGAGAAATCTTATGAGTTTATGGCAGATGTTTTTATCTTATTCATTGTTGGTGGCGGGTATTTTGTCGCTTCTGACGTATTGGATTACCAAGCGGTTTGTGCTGCGGAAAATGAACCGTACCATTATGAAAGTGGAACACAACTACCAGCAGCAAATTTCTTCTTTGCAGATGCAGCTTTCCGGCAAAGTAAATATGTTAGAGGGAATAGTAAACAAGCTGCGTCTTTCCAATCAGGAATTAACGCGGCTGAATGAAATCCGCTCCAGATTTATGGCTATCGCCGCACACGATTTGCGCCAGCCTCTTTCGTCTATTCAAGGGTTTGCTTCTGTGTTGATGATGGACGCGCCGCAGGGCGGGGGCACAAACGACCAAATTGCGTTAAACAATATTTTAAAGGCCACCGATAATATGAATATGCTGATGGCGGATTTGGTGGATATTTCTGTTATTGAATCCGGCCGTTTTAAGGTGGAAGGACAGCCGTTTAATTTTAATGCGCTTGTCAGTGATGTGGTAACGCTCCAGTCCGTCAATGCGCAAAAGAAAAAGATTTTTTTGCAGAAAACGTCTTATCCGACGGAAATTACCGTCACGGCGGACCGATTCCGCATTTCGCAGGTACTTAGCAATTTGCTGGGCAATGCGATTAAATTCGCGCCTCAAGGCGGCCGCGTGGAAACGCGTTTTTTTGTAGAAGACGGCTGGGTGGAGTGTCAGGTTTCCGACAACGGGCCGGGGATTTTACATTCGGAAAAAAGTAAAATTTTCCAAAAGTTCCACCAGTCCGAAAATGACCGCAACCTAAAAAAACAAGGCTGGGGGTTAGGTTTATCCATCGCGCAGGAAATTGTAAATGCGCACGGCGGAGAAATCGGTGTGGAAAGCGCTGGTCTTGGGCAGGGGGCTATGTTTTGGTTTAGAATCCCGCAGGAACCTGTTCCCGCCAAAGACGCGCCCTCTTCGGATCCGAAGCAGCAATAAAATTTAACTCCCCGCATTGTAATGCGGGGAGTTTTCTTACACATTATCCCGTTTTTGATACGTTTTCAAACCAAGCAGTTAACGGCTCCAACCGTGCAGGTTTTTGTAATAATAGTAGTTGGAGATTCCGCGTAAATATTCCAAATAACCGTAGTGTTTATCGTTTAAACGGGGCGAATACCACAGGTAGCCGTCAAATCCGTATTTAAAGAGATTTTCTTCGGATTCTTCCCCGCGCCGGCTTTTGCTGTAGGCAATAACGGTTGCTTTTTTATTCAGTTTACGCAGCTGCGGCATCATTCCGGCTCCGCCGTTGGGTACCATTAAATCGGTGATAATTAAATCGTATTTGGTTCCGTTGTAAAGTTTATCTAACAAGGCATTTCCTTCGTAAAATACATCCAGCACAGCGTCTTTTCCCAAGTAACCTTTGGCGGCCCAACTTTGAAAATTAACACGCGGTGTCCAATCGTCATTAAGAAAGGCAATGTGTAATCCGGTTGGCACTTGCTGGAGCAGTTTTTCGCGCTCTTGTTGGGCAAATTGGGGGGTAAGTTCTGGTGCGTCCTCCGCCATATCTATTAAGAACGGGGACATCTGGAGCATCCAAAAGTTCATACTGGTACTTTGTTCGGCGTTAGACAGCGGCAGCAGATAGTCTGTGCCGTCCGGATTAAACAGGTAAAATTCGTTTTTCTTCAGTACGCGGTCGTCCGTGCGGGGGGATACGTAACCGGAAGGAAAAGCGGTTAAGCCTTCAAAATGCGGGTTAAACATAGCAAAGGTTCGATTCCATATTTCCAGCTGCGCTGTCAGATATGGTTCGTCCGGCAGTTTGGCTTGTAGTTTGTGTAACTTGCCGATGAGGTCAGAAATCGCCGCATTAATCGCTTGAATTTGTTGGGGAGCGGGACGCTCGCCTTCTCCGGGCAAAGAAGAATAAACAATCCAGTGGTTTACCAATTGTTCGGTACGGGAGATGTCCTGTATTACGTCCGTATATTCTTGTTGTATGTTTTGGAATTCTCGGGTGTTGCTTACCGCGTGTGTTGATTCGGTCGGCCGGACAGCACCCATACTTTGCATAGAATTAAACAAGAACCGGTTATTTTGAAAGTTTGCATTTTCTTCGGGTTTTTTTAAATAAGCAGACAGTTTATTTTGCGGAGTGGGTTGGAGATAAGCCAATTTGATAAAAGACTCGCGCAGTTCACGCCATTTGTTCCGTTCTCGGGAGGAGATGTATTTATGCTGCAAGGCATTTTGAAGTTTGTGTGGGTCTGGCAGGGATACCTCTCGTCTGTATAACTCGGCTCGGGCTGCAGCAGACAACGTTTTTTCCGTAGAGTTAAGAGTTTGAAATGCCGACGGTTTTTTAAAAATTTGAACGACCATTTTGCCTTTTTGTGCAAAAACAGGAACAGCCGCCAGCCAAAAATATATAGATAACAAGGTGGTATAAACAATATATTTCATAATCGGGTTTTATATTTCCTTACTTAAAGTATACCCGTTTCTGTGGCTTTTTGCTAGAAGCAAACGTCCCAAGGGAACATAGGTCTTTTGTCCTGTTGCACTTGCAACTTTAATTCGCGGTGGCGGATCGCCCCTTGACCCGTGTTTTTTTTTTTTGATAACATAAGGTCATTCCGTAAGGTTTCTGTACGGGGTATCCCGATTAGGGTTTATTTCGCCAAAATCGGTAGATTCTGGGCAGAAGCGGCCCCGGATGACTTTTTAATAGGAGAAATGTAATATGAAAGGGTTCACCTTGATAGAATTATTGGTCGTAGTATTAATTATTGGTATTTTGTCATCGGTTGCCTTGCCGCAATACCAAAAAGCCGTGACGAAAAGTCGAATAGCGGAGGCGTGGGGTAATTTAAAAGCGCTTAATATGGCAGCGGATGCGTACTGTCTGGAAAATCCAAGCGGGCGTATTAGCACAACTGCGCAGGGCGCAAATGAGTTGGCCGTTAAAGTAGAGAATTCTAAGAACTTTTCCTATTACGTAACTGTTGACTGTAGTGCCAGCCAAGATCGTCGAATTCTTGTCGGGGCACAGTATCGCAGGGCGCCTTATGTAGGAAGAGTATCCTTCTCTCTAAATTCTGTTACGGGGCGTCGTTCGTGCGCAGGGAATGATTGCCAATATCTGGGGTGGCGTGCTGCGCCTTCTTCCGAGCGTTGTCCTATGGTGTGTGGAGGCTCGGTCATTTTGTCTTCCTCGTGTTTCTTGGAGGCAGGCGGTCTCTCTGGCGGAAGCTCATGCGGCAGTTCCGGCGGAAGCTCTTGCGGCGGTTCTTGTGGGGCTTAACCCGTGTCATTATGCCGATTAATCCCGCGTAATTTACCCTGAGTTTAATAAATACAACCCCCGCCAAACGGCGGGGGTTTCCTGTTAAAATGAAGGACGGCCGATACCCCGGATTCTGTCAGTCCTTGCGGACTGGGATAACCATTACTCTAAGCGGCCTACTTGGTCGCGAACGCGGGCAACGTATGGACCGGTTTGGCCTTGCTCCGTGCGGGGTTTACCTTGCCGCGTTTGTTGCCAAACGCGCGGTGGGCTCTTGCCCCACCCTTTCACCCTTACCCTTGCGGGCGGTTTATTTTCTGTTGCACTTTCCGTCCAGCGGGGTAATCTGGCCCCGCCGTCCCGCCTTTTCAAGCGGCGCACTGCCTTGTGGAGTCCGGAAGTTCCTCCCCAAACCCAAAATCGGGCCGGAGCGGTTATCTGGGCCGTCCAAATTTATTGTATCAAAATTAAAATCCGCCGAACAGATCCGGCTGTTTCGGTCCTTGTTTAAAGGTTTTTTTAACGGGGGCCGATTCGCGTTTTACGGGGGTTACTGTTATGCCGTTGACGGTATTGTTGTTTTGCGCGCGCGCGGCGGCAATTTCGTCGTCGTCCGGCAAGTGTTTAATCGGGTTAAAGCCGAGGGACTGTTTGGCGTCCATCGCTTTGTTGGCAAGCGCGTCGGGCGCTTTGTTGAAATTGCGCAGCACGTGCTTGATATGAATGGTAAACGGTGCGGCCAAGCGGCGGATAACCTGCATTCTGGCGGCCAAGTCGGGGTGTTTGATTTTGTATTCGCCCAAGTATTGTTTGACGAGGAGCTGCGAGTCCGACTCGATAAAAAGCTCTTTGGCCCCCAATTCGGCCGATTTAATAAGTGCGAGTTTCAGCGCGGTGTATTCGGCTTGGTTATTGGTGCAGTGGGGCATAAAATATCCTTCCTGCGCCAGAATTTTGCCGTCTAACCCGCAGATGACGTAAGCCGCCGCCCCGAGGCCCGGGTTGCCGCGCGATCCGCCGTCTATATTAATTTTTACTTGCATAAAAGTATTATACCAAACTAAGGCTTATTCGTATTTCAGCGCGTCCACGGGCCGCAGTTTGGAAGCCTGCCACGCCGGATAGAGTGCAAACAAAAAACTGGTGACCAGCGCAATCAGCACCGACAACGCCACTACCCACCACGAAAACGTCATCTGGCTTGCGTCGGCGGCCATATACACTACGGCTGTATAACCCAGCAGCATTCCGGCAAACGATCCGCATAGCCCAAGGAGCATTGATTCCACCAAAAATTGGGCCAGAATATCCCGCTTGGTGGCTCCGAGTGCGCGGCGTATGCCGATTTCTTTGGTGCGCGAGAAAATGACCGCCATCGTTACGTTCATAATGCCGATACCGCCTGCAATCATTGCAATAAGACCTAAAAACAACATTTTTTTTAAGTCTGCCAGCGCGTCTTTTACGCGCATTCTTATTTCTTCACGGAAAAATTTCGGCTGAGGTTTTTCATTTATGCCAAATTGCGAGCGCAGAAAGCCAACTGCGGCTGATGCGGCAGCGCGTGTAGTGCTTTCACTACCGGTAACGATACGAATTGTGGAAGATGAGTTGTCTCTCCAACTAGGCTGAATATCATAATAGGTGGTATAGGGAATGTACATTTTTGGGGTATCTTCCCTATCTTGCGGAAAACGGAAATCATTTTTTATTTCTGGCGAGTGCAGCAACCCGATAACCGTGAATATTTCGTTATTAAAAAGAATTTGTTGGTTTAGCAAGTTGACGTGGGAAGTAAATTCGGTTATTTTTAATATTTTTTCTTGAGAATCCTCCCTGTTCCAAGTATACTCCTCCAAATATCTTTTTTGTTTTTCGTGGGGATATACGGTTAACAGGGCCACGCGGCTTTTGTTGGTGATGTCTTTCCAGTTAATAAAACGCCCCTCCAGCCGGTACGCAAAACCGGAATCTTTCCAAGTGGGTAAAATGCCGGTATAAGTAAAACCTCCTATTTCCGTGTTTTTATACAAAAAGGAGTCAAAATAGTTTTCAGCGGGTGTAAAGGATAAAGACGTGTGCTCCGGCAGCATTTCTTTAAGTATGTAGTATTGCGTCATATCTAACGGATGCTCGGTAAGTATGTCAATTCTGCCGGTGCCGGATATCTTTGCGGCACGGTCAATATCGCGGTAGCGCTGACTAAGCACGCTAAGTGTATAGAAGAACGTTGCTATGCCGATGGCAATAGCGAAAAAACTTAAAAAACTGCGCATTTTATGGCTGCGGATTTCCGTCCAGCCGGTGGAAATTAAATCAGGCAGTTTCATACAATTTTACCGTCCTTCATACGGATAATGCGGTGGGTGCTTTCTGCGATTTTCGGGTCGTGCGTTACCATAATAATCGTCATACCGTTTTGATTGAGGCTTAACAATAAATCCAAAATGTCTTTGCTGGCTTTGGAATCTAAGTTTCCCGTCGGTTCGTCCGCCAAAATAAGAGACGGCCGGTTTACGAGGGCTCTTGCACAGGCCACGCGTTGGCATTGTCCGCCGGAAAGCTGCAGGGGAGTGCTGTTTATTTTGCTTTCCAACCCCACACGTGCGGCCAGTTCGCGGGCGCGCGGCAAAATATCTTTGCGCGGTGTATCCGTATAGCGTATCGGAAGCGCGATGTTTTCCAATACGGAAAGTTTAGGCATTAAATTAAACGACTGGAAAATAAAACCAATGTTTTCACGTCGGGTTTTGGAGCGGACATTATCCGTCATATCGGCGGTAGGAACACCGTTTAAAAAGTATTCGCCTTGGTTGGGTTCATCTAGCAGCCCAAGCATATTGAGAAGCGTGCTTTTGCCGCACCCGCTGGGCCCCATAACGGAAACAAATTCGCCTTGTTTAATATGGAGCGATACGCCGTCCAGCGCGCGGAAATTGTCTGCCGTGCGGTAAATTTTAACGAGGTTTTTGCACTTGACTACCATGATTCTCCATACGGAAGCACTGTCAGTACCTTGTCGTGTTCGGCGAGGCCTTTGGTTACTTCCACCAGTTTGTCGTTGGAAAGGCCCGTTTCTATTTCCGTTTTTTCGGTTTTGTTTCCGCCCAAATATTTAAATGCGTAGCTTTTGCCGTCTTTTTCAAAAAGCGCATTGGCGGGAATAACAAGTACGTTCTCTTTTTTCTGTACGGGCACGGTAATGGCGGCGTTTACGCCTAAAAGAATGTTTTGGTTTTCGCGCGGCAGTTCCACGATGACAAGAAAACCTTTGCTGTCACTCCAGCGGCTGCCGCTTTTTTCGGTTTGGGTGGAAACGTGGGAAACCGTTCCTTTTAAGGCTGGTGCATCCTTGCCCAGCGCGGCAATTTGTACTTCGGCAAACATTCCTTTTTTCAGTTTCATCACTTGCTGTTCGGATACATAAATGGGGATCTGCAGTATGTCCATATTGACGACGCGCAAAAAGCAGGTGGCTTTGTCGGCGGCATCATAGCTGCCGTTTAAAAATGTACCGAGGCGCGGAAGGGAAAGATCCCGTTCCGACAGATCTCTGTCATTATCGGAATCCAAACACTTGACTACGGTTCCGGAAGCTTCCGTATAAATGGGCATTGGTTTGTAGTCCTCAAATTCGTTGCGCCCGGGTTTTACAAGGCCGACTTTTTGACCTTTTTTGACGTACTGTCCTTCTTTAACGTACACAGCTTTTAAAATACCGCTGGGTTTGGAGGTGACTTTTATATCCTGCTTGGCCGTAACGGTGCCGGAAGATTTAAAGGTAATTTCTACCGTATCTTTGGTTACTTCCACCACGTCATTTGGGTCAATAACGTCCCCTTTTATCTTGGCAATTAAAGGTTTAACGCCATAAAACCAACCGCCCGCCAGTACGCCGGCGACTAATAACGTGAGAACCGTCCACTTAAAAAATTTTTTCTTCATATATTCTCCGGTTTATAATCGTAAATTTGCTCACCGAGTGCATAGCGGTAACGCAAGCGAGATATCGTCAGTTCGCATAAAAGCGTGGCGTAGCTGACTTGCGCAGAAATCATTTCCTGCCGTGCGACGGTCAAGTCAGTCGCACTCATAAGTCCGTTTTTGTATTTTAATTGGGTGGCTTCAAACTTTTGTTCAGCCGCCTGCAGACGGAGTTTGGAAATTTCCAAGCTGCGCATTTTAAGTAACAGCGCGTTGCGCGCTTCTACCACCGAATCCCGAAGGGATCTCAAAAACTGTTCGTATTCCAAATGTGCATTATCGTTGGAAAGGAGGATGTTTTGGCGGGTGCGGTATTTGTCTAGGTAGAAAAAACCGATGTCAAAGCTGATTCCGGCGGAAATGCCGTAGTTGTATTCCCACAATTCGTGCGAGTTGAATCCGCGCCCTGTGGAAGCAAATAAATCCACAAACACCAAGGGAAGCGTGTTTAAATTTTCCAACGTTTGGCTTACGTCACTTTGGCGCAGAAGCAGGCGGCGGGTGCGTGCATCGTAGCGGTGGGCGAGGGCGGAGGTAAGATCTGCGTCCAACGTCAGCATTTTGGGCATTTCTTCGGAGATGTGGTCGTCTAATTCGGCAGGGCTTTGCACGGGGCGGTTTAAGGCAATGTTAAAATTTTTAAGCGCGTTTTCATAATCGTTCTGTGCGGAGAAAAGAGACAGCTGGCTGCTGCGCCAGTTGGTTTCGCTGGAAAGTAAATCGGATCGGGTTTTTAACCCGTTTTCATAAAGAGTTTTATCCTGATCGTATTGGGTTTGTGCAACTTGTAGATCATCTTGATATACTTTAAGCAGTTTTTTGCTGAGCAGTAAATTATAGTAAGTTTGTACGGCTTCTAATACCAAGTTTTGGACGCCGTCCTCAAACTGAATTTGGGCAATTTGCCAGTCCAGCGATGCGGATTTATAGGCCAACGCATCTTTTCCAGAATTAAACAAGTTCCAATTTCCCTGTGCCCGTGCGGAAGATTCGGCGTGGTTTAAATCGTTCCACGAGGAAAAACGGCGTTCGCGGGTGTACGTTTTATCCGCCGAGGCCCCAAATGAGAACGTAGGCAAAAATGCGTTGGTAAATGCGTTTTGGTACGCGTTTTTGTTGGCTTTAAGGGTATTAGTCAGCTGTTTCAAACGGGGCGAAGCCTCCAAAAGTGCGGCAATGTACGTTTCTGTAGTAAATTGTTGGGCATTATTTGCCGTTGGTGTCAGCGCTGTTTGAGGCGTAAAATGAAGCGAGTAGGCTGGCAGAACGGTACAGACGGCGGCAAGAATAACCGCGGTTAGACGCATAAATTCTCCTATTGATGATAAGGTATTATAGCATAATGTAATTTAGTATAATTAAAGGAAATTATGAAAATAAGAAAACGGAAGCTGCATATTAAATTAAAATGGGGTTTATTACCCGGTGTCATCTGCGCGATTATATTGGGGATTCTTTGCGGCCTTTTCTTTCCGGCGTGGCTGGTGCGCGGCGTGCTGACGTTTAACGGCCTGTTCGGGAATTTTTTGGGATTTATTATTCCTTTGCTTATCGTAGGGTTGGTGGCACCCGGGATTGCGGAGCTGGGCCGATCGGCCGGAAAACTGCTGTTTATTACGGCTGCGTTGGCGTATGGGTTTACGCTGGCGTCGGGATTTTTTAGCTACGCGGCGGCGGAACTGGCGTATCCGTTCCTGCTGAGTCCTGCGGCGCATTTGGAATCGTTTGCGGCGGTGGCGGAGTTGAAGCCCTATTTTACCGTAGCCATGCCGGCGGTAATGGACGTTATGAGCGCGCTCGTGTTGGCGTTTACGCTGGGGCTGGGGATGTCCTCTATTCAGGGAAACCGCTTAAAAGGCATAATGCTGGATTTCCGCGATATCATTGATAAAGTTATTCTGCGCGTGATTATCCCCCTGCTTCCGTATTATATTTTCGGCATTTTTTTGAATATGACGGTTGCCGGCCAAGTGGTGGCGGTGCTTGGAGTATTTGCCAAAATCATCGTGCTTATTTTTGCGATTACGGCGGTAATGCTTATATTGCAATTTGTTGCGGCAGGAATTGTTGCGCGGAAGAATCCGTTTCCAATGCTTAAAACGATGTTAGTGGCGTATGTTACTGCTTTGGGAACACAATCCTCTGCCGCCACGATTCCGGTTACGCTGAAACAGGCCGTTCAAATCGGCGTGCGCGAAGAAGTGGCCGGATTCGTGGTGCCCCTGTGCGCAACGATTCACCTCTCCGGCAGTACGATGAAGATTGTGGCTTGTGCGCTGGCGATTTTATTTATCGGCGGGCAGACGGTAACCTTTGCGCAGGTTGCCGGATTTATTTGTATGTTGGGCGTGACGATGGTAGCGGCCCCCGGGGTGCCCGGCGGCGCGATTATGGCCGCGTTGGGTGTTTTGCAAAGCATGCTGGGGTTTGGCGAAGCCGAACTCGGCCTGATGATTGCGCTGTATATTGCGATGGACTCGTTTGGTACGGCGTGCAACGTAACGGGCGACGGCGCGATTGCGGTTATCGTCAACAAAATTTATTCGCGCAAACATCCGCAGGGGGCGGGCTCTGTTTCCCCGCAAACACCGGAAACAAACATCCAAGGCGTGCGGATAGGGTAAGTGAAACAGATACAAAGAGGACGCAAAAACGAATACCCTATTTGGGGTTGCAGCATACATAACATCAAAATTTTATTCTGTTATGGGTGGGCGGAAGTTTATCTGTTATGGATGAAATTCCGCGGATAGTTGTACCCAATCGCGCGTTGTATTTAGTAAGAGATAAGTAATTTGCGTTAGAAATCATTGCAGAAAACAAGATTTCCCCGATTCATAAATTAAATCTCCGCAAAGTATTTTACAAAAACGCTGTCCTCTTTCTGTATCGCCGACACACCGTATATGCCCGCCGAAGGAGCCCTCCCCTTCTCTTATCCAGTGAAGAGCGGCGTCTGGATTATCATAATTTGGATATCTAAGGATATATATAATACCATAGAATCTATTTTGAAAATATGTAACAATAATATCACGGTATACTTGGTCTGTAAAATCTACATCCAATACTGCCAGGTCTGTTTTATTACTAATCCCGTGGATTTGTTCATGTGAATGGGGAATTTCTCCACCGGACAGCTCATAAAGTTTAAAGGCTTGAATCAGCTTATTGATATTTAATTGTGCTTCCACCGCATGGCTTTTCCATACCACTTTTTGATATTGCGGCCAAGCCACGGAGGCTAAAATCCCGATAATCAACACTACTACTAATAATTCGATGAGCGTGAAACCCCGTCGGGTTCTCCAGTTATACATCATAATACGGTCTCCTATGTCTTTTAAGTTCAAGCAAATTGAGCCAATAAAAAGCGGCGACATTGTTAAGGGCTGTTCTCTGTGACTCTTAACAAACAATCGCCGCTTACCCAAACTCTGTTTAAGAAGAATGGGTAAGACAAAGGCGACTATCTGTTGACAGAGAACATGCTCGGAAAAACCTGTAAGGCTTTTCTCCGCTTGGTGTGGTCTTTCTCCACACTTCAACAAATAATCTGCTTATAAATCGTACGTGCTATGTTATTATGTGTTTGTTGTACTCCTCATACTAATTTACTTTCATTGTAGCATATCTCAGACAAAGACACACACGGGGAAGCGCGATTGCGGTTATCGTCAACAAAATTTATTCGCGCAAACATCCGCAGGGGGCGGGCCCTGCTTCCCCGCAAACGCCGGAAACAAACATCCAAGGCATGCGGATAGGGTAAGTGAAATTTTGGCAGGAAACGGGTCAACCGACAAACGGCTGGCCAAGGGTGCATGCGGAGTAGTTAAATTTTTGGCCGCTAACGGATCAATCCCTGTTTGGGGTTGATTCGTTTTTTTTTTGATACGATAGGGATAATTCCAGGTTTGGCGACTTTGTCTCTGCATTGCGTCATTCCGTAGTGTTTTAGTACGGAATCTCGTCGTTACGCAACAACAAGATTCCCGATGGAAACATTTGGGAATGACGTAAGTATGGCAAGTCGCCAAACCTTATAAAGGAGGATATATTCCATGTATAAAAATGTTGTCATGCTGAACTCGTTTCAGCATCCATACCAAATAAGAATACAACCTAATAAACAGCATGGATCCCGGATCCATGTCCGGGATGACAACAAAATAAAAGGTTTTACGCTTATAGAGTTATTGGTGGCCGTTTTAATCATTGGTATTTTAGCGGCGGTAGCGGTGCCGCAATACCGTAAGGCGGTGGCAAAGGCGAGAACCGTTCGTATCCTGCCGTTGTTGCGCGCTTTAGCGGACGCGGAAGAACGCTTTTATATGGCTAACGGGTATTATGTAACGGCGATAGAGGACATAGAGAGTTTGGATGTCGTTGTGCCTGACAAATATCTGCCTGACGGAAAAATGGCCCGATGGAAGATAAACGGTGAAGGCGTGGTCGCCCCGTATAATTACCTGGTGGATATGCCGCATGTAGGATATTTTTTTCATTATGGAAACACCAGCCATCCTATAAAAGGAAAGTTTTACTGCAACGGGTCCGATTCGGAGCTAAAAGCGGAGATTTGCCGCTCTCTGGGGGACCCCGTTTATTCCTGGACACCGCATTTTACGTATTGGTAAGCGGGTAACAGTATTTCATTTGTGCCCCCCGCTTAGTAAACAAAATTTAAAAATGCCGTTAGGTTGTCGCCGTTTGTGCGGCCATCAGATTGTCCATAAAAACCCATTTTTGGAATTCGCAAAAACCAAACTTGTTCGAGGCGGTTTTCGCCGAGTTGTTTGGTTGCGTCCAAAAATGGATTTTTATAATCGCAGGCCGCGAGTTTTTTGGTACTTTTTGCCGACGCAAAAAGCACTATACTAACCCTTGGTCCAACATTGCGTCGGCCACTTTTTTAAATCCGGCGATATTCGCCCCCGCCATATAATTCCCTTTTAAACCGTATTCTTCGGCGGAAGATAAGCAGCTTTGGTGGATGCTGTTCATAATGCGGCGCAGATACTGGTCCACTTCTTCACGGGTCCAATACACGCGCATACTGTTTTGCGTCATTTCCAGGCCCGAGACAGCCACCCCGCCCGCATTGGAAGCCTTGCCCGGGGAATATAAAATGCCCGCGTGTTGAAACGCGTCCACCGCTTCGGGTGTACAGGGCATATTGGAGCCTTCGCATACGCATTTGCACCCGTTTTGCAAGAGTTCTTTGGCGTCCTTTTCGTGCAGTTCGTTTTCGCAGGCGGTGGGGCAGGCAGCATCGCAAGGGATATCCCACGTTTTTTTGCCTTCGCGGAAATGCGCCCCTTTGAATTTTTTGTCGTATTCGCGTAAACTGCCGCGGCGGACGAATACCAAATCTTTTAAGAAGGCCAGCCGTTCTTCGTCCACGCCGTGTTCGTCGTAAATACTGCCGTCGTAATCCATAAACCCGACGACTTTCGCCCCCAGCTGTGTCAGTTTTTCCATAGCGTAAATGCCCACGTTGCCGCAGCCGGATACAATGACGGTTTTGCCTTGGAGCGAATCGCCGCGCGTGGACAGCATATTCTGGGCAAAATACGCCACGCCGTAGCCTGTGGCTTCCGGGCGTAAAAGGCTGCCGCCCCAGTTGGGTTTCTTGCCGGTAAAAGCGCCCGTAAAATCGTTCGTCAGTTTTTTATATTGCCCGAACATATAACCGATTTCCCGCGCGCCGCAGCCCAAATCTCCGGCGGGAATATCGGTATGATAACCGATGTGGTGGTACAGTTCATTAATAAACGAATGACAGAAACGCATCACTTCGGCGGCGGACTTGCCGCGCGTATCAAAATCGCTTCCGCCCTTTCCTCCTCCGAGCGGGAGGGTAGTCAAACTGTTTTTAAAGGTTTGTTCAAATCCTAGAAATTTAAGAGAGTCCTGCGTTACCGTTTCGTGGAAGCGGATGCCGCCTTTGTACGGCCCCAGCGCGCTGTTAAACTGCACGCGGAACCCGCGGTTGACGTGTACGCCGCCTTTATCGTCCTGCCACGGCACGCGGAAAATAATAATGCGTTCCGGCTCCACAACGCGTTCCAAAATTTTTTCTTTCATGTAGACGGGATTTTGTTCCAATACGGGTTTTAAGGTGGTTACCACTTCGCGTACGGCTTGGTGAAAGACCTTTTGGGCGGGATCCTTCTTGGTTTGTGCGGCCATAAATTCGGTAAGATAAGCGTTCGTATCCATATTGCCTCCTTTGCGGCTGGTACCCCTATTATAATTTTCCGCTGCGCGAAAAGCAAGCGGACTTTTGCGGCGGAAAATATGCTATCATATACAAAATCTGCGCGCAGCTTGCGCCCGAGGAGAAACTATGAAATTATCCGCCAATATGGAAGATTATTTGGAAGCCGTTTCTTTTTGCGCCAACGACAAAGGCGTCGCGCGCGTGAGTGATATCCGCGATATGCTGGGCGTCAAGGCTCCCAGCGTAACGGGTGCGATGAAATCCCTTGCCGAAGCGGGTTATGTGCGCCACCAGCCCTACAGCGGTATCGAGCTGACCGCCAAAGGCCGCCGCGCCGCGGAGGACGTTAAAAAACGCCACGCGATTTTGAGCCGTTTCCTGCGGCAGGTGTTGGGCGTGAATCCCAAAACGGCCGATATGGACGCGTGCAAAATGGAACATGCCGTCAGCCGCGAGACGCTTGAAAAACTCCACGCCTATCTGCATAAACAAACCGGAACGGAAGAATAGCCCTGCCCTGCGTTCTTTCTCCCCTTAAATTTTCTATAATATAATTATCCTTAATTATACGGAGTGAACTGCATTATGGCAAAAAATAAGTATTCCCACACCGTTTTGCTGCCCAAAACGGATTTCCCTATGCGCGCGGGACTTGCGCAAAAAGAACCCAAAATTTTAGAGTTTTGGAAATCCATCAACCTCTACGAAGCAATGCTTAAAAAGAACGAGGCCGGCAAACATTTTGTTCTGCACGACGGCCCGCCTTACGCCAACGGCAAAATTCACATCGGACACGCACTCGATAAAACGATTAAGGATATTATTATTAAAAGCCGCGCGATGACGGGTTACTATACCCCTTACATCCCGGGGTGGGACTGCCACGGGCTGCCCATTGAACAGGCCCTTTTAAAAGAATTAAAACAAGACAAAAAACACATTACGGATGTTCCCGCCTTCCGTAAAAAAGCGCGTGAGTTTGCCGCCAAATTTATTGATTTGCAACGCCAAGGTTTCAAACGCTTGGGCGTACAGGGCGACTGGGATAACCCGTACCTGACGATGGCTCCGCGCTACGAAGGCATTACCGTTGGTGTGTTTTTGGATTTGATTGAAAAAGGCTACGTCTACAAAGGCCAAAAAACAATTACGTGGTGTTCCCATTGCGAGACGGCTCTGGCCGATGCGGAAACGGAATATAAAGATATTTCTTCTTCCTCTATTTACTTACGTTTTAAACTGGTAAATCCGGACCAAAAAATTCTGGGCGATTTGGACTATACCAAACCCGTCAGCCTCGCCGTGTGGACGACCACGCCGTGGACGATTCCCGCCAACTGCGCGGCTGCCGTTTCCAATACGGAAGATTACGCCATATTAAAAGATGCCAAAACGGGCGAATACTATATCGTCGCCGAAAAACTGGCCGAAGAATTCTTAAAAAATACGGAGCTCGATTGCACGCAGGCCGGCAAAGTGGCCGGAGCGGATTTGGTAGGGATGAAGTATTATCATCCGCTGACGCATAAAGAAAACCCCGTTATATGGACGGATTTCGTAACCATGGACGCGGGCGTAGGTATCGTACACATTGCCCCGGGCCACGGTGAAGAAGACGCCGCCGCCGGTAAACAATGGGGCCTCGAAGCATTCTGCCCCGTGGACGAAAAAGGCTGTTACACCAAAGATTCCGGTATTTTTGAAGGGATGCACGTGTTTGAAGCCAATCCCCTGATGGTTAAAAAGTTGGATGAACTTGGCGCGCTTATCAAAGAGCAGGAGATTACGCACAGCTATCCGCACTGCTGGCGCTGCCACAACCCGATTATCTTCCGCTCCACGGAACAGTGGTTTATGAATATCGACAAAGACGGCCTGCGCCAAAAACTCATGAAGAATTTGGACAACGTCAAATTCTATCCCGCAGGCGGCGAAGAGCGTATGCGTTCAATGATAGGCCTGCGCCCCGACTGGTGTCTTTCGCGCCAACGCTTTTGGGGTACACCCGTTACCGTTTTGTATTGTAAAAAATGCGGCAAGCCGCAAATCGACCATAAACTTTTTGAGTTTATCAAAGCGCGCGCTATGGAAGAAGGATCTGATTTTTGGTTTACCGATCCGGTGGAAAAATTAATGCCGGAGGGGTATCATTGTGCATGCGGCGGAACCGAATTTAGAAAAGAGACGGACATTTTGGACGTTTGGCTGGATTCCGGCGTATCGTGGGCGGCCGTCTTAAAAGACCGCGGCATTTCTTTCCCTGCCGACGTCTACTCTGAAGGATCCGACCAACACCGCGGCTGGTTCCAAAGCTCGTACATTCCTTCTTATACGCTTGAAGGAACTGCTCCGTTTAAAACCATTTTGACGCACGGTATGGTGCTGGACCAGAAAGGCCGCCCGATGCATAAGTCGCTTGGCAACAGCGTGGATCCGGAGGACGTCGTCAATAAATACGGTGCGGATATTTTGCGCCTGTGGGTATCGTTTTCCGACTATCAGGGCGACGTGCGCATTTCCGATGAAATTTTAGGCGGCCCGATTGATACCTACCGCAAACTGCGCAATACGGTGCGCTATGCGCTTGGTAATTTGTCCGATTATGATCCGCAACAGCACAAAGTGGACGGAAAAGATTTGGCGGAAATGGACCGCTATATGCTGGGCCGTTTGAATGAACTGATTCAAGAAGTCCACGCAGGGTATGCGGAATTTAATTTCCGCCGCGCCATGCGCGCGATTACGGACTACTGCATTTTGGATTTGTCCTCTTTTATGTTGGACGCGTCCAAGGACCGCCTGTACACGCTGGGGGCGTCTTCTCCGGCGCGGCGCAGCGCGCAAACCGCTCTGGCGGAAATTGCCGTAACGCTGCTCCAACTGATGGCGCCGGTGCTTTCTTTTACCGCCGAAGAAGCATGGCAGGAACTGCGTAAAACCGCTTTAGGCCGCGATTTTCCGCAGAGCATTTTCCTTTCCAATATGCCCGCGAATGCTTCCCTCATTCCGGACGTGAAACTGGAAGAAAAATGGAATAAAATCCGCTCCGTGCGCGAAACCGTCCAAAAAACCTTGGAAGAAGCGCGCCAAAAAGGCGTTATCGGTTCGGGCTTGGAAGCCAAAGTGATTTTTAAAACCTCTGACCCGCAAATGAAAGCGTTTTTGGAAGAAACCAAAGCGCTGTGGCCGGAAATTGCCATCGTGTCCGCCGTAGAGGTTCAGGATGGAACGGAACCTCTTTGTATAGTTGCCGAGCACGCCGCCGGTGTGAAATGCGCCCGCTGCTGGCAGTGGAAAGAGGATGTCGGCTCCGATGATAAACACGCGGATATCTGTGCCCGCTGTGCTTCGGTGCTGGCCACAGAAGGCATTGTGGTGGAAGAAGGGGAAAAGGTAAGTGCATAATTTTTGGAATAAAGCCGTGAACTGGAGTCGGAAACACCGCGTCGTACTGGGCGCGGCGGGCGGTATTTTCCTGTTGGACCACCTGACGAAAGTAGCGGCTTTATTTTGGCTTCCCGATGAACCTATTAAACTGCTGCCGTTTTTTTACCTGCGCTATGTGGAAAATACGGGCGCGGCATTTGGTATGATGCAAGGGGGGAATCTGCTCCTCATTTTCATTATGCTGGCGATTGTGGCTTATATGCTTAAAAGTTGGAAAGAACTTTGCTCTTACGGAAAACTGGTGGAATGGGCCTGTATTTTTATTTTAGCAGGTGCGCTTGGTAATCTTTATGATAGAATAACATTAGGCTATGTGGTGGACTTTTTGGATTTTCGGGTTTGGCCCGTGTTTAATATAGCCGACTCGTTTATTACGGTAGGCGGGTGTATGTTGTTTGTTTCGTTATTTTTTAACCGGAAAGAGAAACGGGAGGAAAAATGAAAAAAGTTTTAAGTTTGTTGGTGGCGGTTTTATGGCTGGCCGCCTGCGGCGGGGATAAGGCAATGTTTAAGCAGGCCCAGTTAGCTGCTTCTAAGGGAGATTTTACAAAAGCCATTCAAATCTATTCCCGCATCATTAAGCAGAATCCCAACCATTACGCGGCGATTGTCAACCGCGGCGTATTGTGGGAACGTCTTCCTGTGAAAGACGCGAAAGAACGTGCCAAAAACCGCCGGTTCGCCGAGGCCGATTACCTGCACGCTATGCAAGTCAATCCCAACGCTGCCGAGCCGTTCAATAACGTCGGTGCGTTATATGTGGATATGGGCCGCAATGCTGATGCCGTCTTTTATCTAAGCGAAGCGTTGGCCCGCAGCCCCAATTACTTTACCGCGCTTATGAACCGTGCTATTGCTCGTTACCACCAAGGCCGCACCGTCGATGCTTTACAAGATTTCAATAGCGCGCTTAAATTGCGCGACGACGAACCGCTTTTATTTTTAAACCGCGGTTTGGCGTATTTTGATTCAGGTATGTTTGACGCCGCACTTGACGATTTCTCTTATTTAATGTACCTGCGCCCCAATGACGCGCGCGCCTATTTGGAACGTGCCCGCGTTTTTATAGCTATGGGATATCCTGCTAACGCTTATGCGGATTTGCAGGAAGCTGTTACCATTCAGCCTTCCTATGCGCTGGCTTACTATTATATGGGCGATTTACTCTTCCGCAAAGGCGAAAAGGACCAGGCGCTCGGTATGCTGGTGCGTTCCAAAGAACTGGCCAGCCAGTATGTTCCTACGTATGAGCTGATGGGGGATATGCTGGCGATGGAGGATCCGGTCAGCGCGACGGCTAACTATATGGTGGCCAAAAAACTGGATCCGAAAAACGCCCGCCGCTATGACGCTAAAATCCGTATGATGAAGACCGAAAAAGGCCGAGAACGCGTACTCGCGAACCGCTTTTTTCCGCGTTAATTGAATATGAAGGTTTATGCGGCGTCCTCTCCCTGCGTTTCGAACGCGTTGACGGTATCTTCTAAAGTGTTTACGTACCGCTTCTTTTTGTCGTGCTGTTTTTTGGTGCTTTTACTTTTGTCGCTCACGTTCCGTCATTCGGACGTGGGCGTTTTTATTCTGGCGCTGATGAACGTGCTTTTTTGTGCGGACATATTGGCCCGCTGCGCTTGGACAGATTTAATGTCCGGCCGGTTGAGTTTTGCGCTGTTTTCGGGTACCGCCGTATTTTCCGGTTTTTTATATTCGGCGTTGAATGTATTTTTAACGCGGCCGCTTTACGGGCCGTCGCCGAATTTATTTGTGTATGTTTCGTTCCTTTTGACGCTTTCGCTGTGGGCGGAGCGGCGGCTCGTGCGCGAAAAAGAACAAACGCGTGTGTATATTAAAAAGTTGGATGATTTCCTTCCCAAATCGGGCCGGTTGTGCGTCGGGCGGCAATTTAAAAAAGTGTTTGCCGGCGAATTGAAAGCGGGCGACTTGATTTTGGTAAAACAAGGCGAACGGCTGCCTTGTGACGGTATTGTGAAACAAGGCAAAACATCTATCGACGAACAGCTGGTTACAGGCAATATGCTTCCCACCTCCAAGCGGGCCGGAAGTCCCGTCTATGCAGGCACGTTAAATAAATCTTCGCCGGTATATGTGGAGGTTACGCTTCCGCTGCCCCAATCTGCTTTAATGAATGTGATTGAAGCCGTCAAAAACGGGGAGCTGCGCCGCGGTAATTTTGCCAGCAGTTTAGATGCGTTTTCAGGTTTACTTTTTCCGTTTGCGGGACTTTTGTCGTTGGGCGTATATGCGTATATTTTGTACCGTTTCGGCGCGTTTTCTGCCGGACTAAACGAGTGGTTCCATTATGCGGGCGCACTGCTGTTTTGTTTGGCGTTATCTTGTCCGCCGGCGTTGGTTTTTGTGTCTGTCTTTCCTTCCTTTTTTGCGCGTGCCGGCGCGCGTGCCAAAAAAATTAAAATTCAAAACATTTATGCGCTGGATGAACTCGTCCGCGCCGATACCGTATTTTTTGATAAAACCGGCACGCTGACGTACGGCGAATTGCGCGTTTCGGGCGTGTTTCCGGTAAAGGAATCTTTAAAACAAGCGTTGTTGGAAACGGTCGCCACTGCCGAACAACTCGTTGACGGGCCGTTTGCCGACGCGGTAAACGGTTACGCCAAAAAATATAAAGTTAAAACCAAAAGTTTGCTTTGTTTTGACGTACTCCCCGGGTTGGGCGTGCAGGCTTCCACGCGCGCGGATAAAATTTTGGCGGGCCGTATTCAATGGATAAAAGAGCAAGGCGTTGAGGTGCCGGACGAACTGCTCTCTGTGGAAGCAGCCGTTATTTGTGTGGTCAAAAACGGGGAGTTTCTGGGATATCTGACGCTTGCCGACGAATTGCGCCGCGGGGCGCGGGAAATGGTGGATTTTTTGAAATCCAAAGGAAAAGACATTATTTTGGTGTCGGGTGATAACGAGTCGTCCGTATCGTCTTTTTCCAAACAGGCCGGTATTGACAAAATGAATTTTAACGTACTTCCCGCAACAAAAGCTGAAATTATTACCAACTTGCGCGGATTGGGCAAGCGCGTGATCATGGTGGGCGACGGGTTTAACGACATTATCGCGCTTCTTCGTGCGGATGCGGGAATTGTGTTTGCTTCCGGCCGCAACGTCTACAACAACTGGGTGGATATTATTTTAAAACGCAAGGACTTGTATCCCTTAAAAGATTTGTTTACAATAAATACAAGGCTGCGCCGTACGGCTTCGTTTAATGCCGCTGTATCCTTTTTGTCGGGCATGGCGCTTGCCGTATGGCTTTTGTGGCGTATGCCGGCCGTTTCCGGCTGGTATTGGACGACGGGCGGCAGTTTGGCTGTCATATTGCTGCTTTTATTAAATTCGGTGAGGTTATTAAAAATAAAATGACGATGCAAGATATTGATTTCGGTTACACTTCCGACCACGCCCGCAAAAATGCGGACGCTGTCCTTCCGGCCATTCAGTGCTGGCCCAACCAATACAAACGCGATTACGACATTAAAATCGAATTGCCGGAATTTACGTCCGTCTGCCCCAAAACAGGTCTGCCGGATTTCGGCGTGATTACGATTGAATATATTCCGGATGAATTGTGCTTGGAACTTAAATCGCTTAAATACTATTTGCTTGAATACCGCGATATGGGTATTTTTATGGAAAACATCGCCAATAAAATTTTGGATGACGTGGTAAAAGCCTGCAAGCCCAAACGGGCGACCGTAACGGGCGTGTTTACGCCGCGCGGCGGTTTGCGTTCCATCATTACGGCAAAGTACGAGAAAAAATAATGAAACAAAATATCAGGTTGATTATCGCATTTATATTGGTATTTTTGGCCGGAGTGGCCGTTATGCGCGTGTGGGACGTGTACCGATTTGCCAAAGAGAGGGAGAACGCCGTACCTCTCCACCCGACGGACTCTTTGCTGGCGATTAACTTCAAAGATGCTTCCGTGCCGGAAGGAGTAACGGAGCTGGAAGATCCGGATTATGTGGAAATTTCCGTGCCGTCCCAGCTTTCCAAAATCAGCGTCCCTGGAATGGAAAAAGTTATTTCCCGTTCGGGGCAGGTGATTGAGGTAAATAGTGACGAAGAAAGAGCAGAAACAAGCACGGCGGTAGATTTGTCTAATGTGCAGAATGTCCGGTTGCCTTCCGGCACGCAGCAGCCCGTAGCGGAGCCGAAAAGCGCCATTTCTATGATTAATGCCCCTGTAGCCGCTAGGCTGATTAAAACGGTGGAAGAGTACAAAGCGTTTAAGCGTACAGCGCGTGGGAAGTATCCGTCGGCAAATTTCGCTACGGATAATGTGCTGGTGCTGGAATCTACCAGCAACCTGCCGGATAAGGTGTTTGAAATTCAGGACGTACGTGAGGAATCCGGCAAAATGGTGGTAATATACCGCGTCAATGTTTTTGGATTGGATAAAAAAACCAATACGCATAGCGCGGTGCTGATCCAAAAGCGCGATTTGCCGTTGGAACTGAAACAAGTGTTATAAGTTTTGCCAATCGAATATATAGGGCCGGAGCGGAGATATTTTCCGCTCCGGTTTTGTGTGGTTCGTCTTTGCTCGTAGGTCTCCTGATTACACCCTTTGTCCTGTTGCACTTGCAACTTTAATTCGCCACGGCCGCGTGGGTCTTGACCCGTTTTTTTTTTTTGATACCATTTTTAGGTTGAGGAACGGGGTGGCGGTATACAATAGGCGTTTAGCTGCTTAGAATTGACCGGAGAACGATTTAACCGGCCAGTCCCTCCTCAAGAGACACCGGAAACGGGAAGAGCGGATTTCTCCGTTCTTCCCGTGATATTAACGAGGAGGGTGTATGAAGAAGAGTAAAAAGAAAGCCTTCACGCTGACAGAGCTGTTAATAGTGGTCATCGTGATAGGGGTATTATCCGCGGCGGTTCTGCCGAAATTTAATAAAGTAATCGAAACGCGTAAAACGACGGAAGCGGAAGAGCTGATGGCGTCCGTACGCACGGAGCAGGAAAAACGGTGTGCGTTGGACAAGCGGTATTTAACGCAGATGTCCGAGATGACGGATATTGTAAAAAATAACGAAACGAAGAACTTTACGATAGCGTTAGCGGGACGCGGGATAGATGCAACCCGAAAGGATAAATACTCTTACACGTTAAAAATGCTGTCGTATGCTGACGGGCGAATTTGTTGCGACGGGAAGGATTGCAGTAAGTTAAACAAGGAGTATCCGACGTGCGAGGAGCTAAAAGGGAAACCGGATTACCAGGAATCTCCTGAAAATTGTGCGGGTCCGTCTGCCGTATGGGGATGTGCGGGGGATGCCGAGGAGCCGTGCGGTTGTAATAATAACGGCAAACGGACGCGTACGTGCGATACGGCTACCGGTACTTGGAGCGAATGGGGAGAGTGCAAAGAAACAAAGCCTAGTACAACGGTAACATGCAATAAATGCGGTAAAAAAACGTGTGAGTTGGTTTGTGACGACAATGCTGGATGGAAAGTTGACAAGACAAAATGTACTGCTTGCAGTAAAACAGCTAGCGAATGCTCTTCTAGCGGTGGCGGCAGTGGTACTACCGAAGATCCATGTGTAAGATGTACGAGGTGTTATAATTCCTGTATGGCAGCCTATAAAGACGCCACGTTCTGTGACAAATACTGTCTTTATGATTGCAGCGGCTGCGATGAGTGTTGTGGTAGTGATTGTGACTACACGGAGTGCGGTGCTGAGTGCGGTGCTGAGGAGGAGTGCGGTACGGGTTGCGGTACAGAGTGCGGTGGAGTCTGTAATAATGTTCTGTGTACTGAGGATTACTATGATCTGGAAGACTCTATATATCCTTTTGCTAAACCATATACAGGTGAGACTATAACTTGTCCTATCGAAACTCTTAACTACCATGTTAATAAGTCGTGTGAAATACAGTGGGACTATGGTGAGTATGTTGGTGCTAATATAGGGACTTACCATTGTTCTACTACCTTACTGGAGTGTCACTGATACGATAGCGTGCTTGGTGTTCCATCTACAGTATAATATCCTGCTAGGTTTCTAGTTGAAATCTGATGGCTATACTAAGTACGCTTAGCAGTTACATTGAGACGTATGTTATATACTACTGGGGACTGCTCTTAACGGGCAGTCCCTTTAAAGGATTATGATTGTGTTATTGCGTAAAAAACTTGTAACCAGTATTATACTCGCTTTATCTGTTTTCTGTTTTATAACGGGCTGCCGGCAAAATCCCCGGCAGGATATTATGCCGGTTCTTTTGCTTATTCCGCATTACCCGCTCCCGCAGGCAGATAAGGACTTTTTTAAGCGTATAAATCCCTACGGTTTTATACTGAGTATTCCACACCACAAAGAAATGGACCCCAACCAGTTGCGCACCGAGTTGGAAGAGGTATTGGGGAGAAAAGATTTCCTCTTCTTTTTAGACCAAGAGGGCGGATCCGTAAACCGTTTGAGAAATTTTGATACTTCCTTTTACAGCCCCGCCGCCAGCCATTACGGAAAACTTGCTCAGAAAGATTTTGATTTTGCGGTGGAGCAGGCCCGTAAAGAAGGGGAGCGGACCGGCCGAAAATTAAAAAGCTATGGCATAGATGTGGCTTTTGCCCCTGTGGCGGACGTCATTGACCGCGAGGATATTTTTAGGCGGAACCGTTATTATGCGGTAGATCCGCAGGTTTCCAAGGCGTTGGCCGACGCTTTTGCGCAAGGCTTGGCGGAAGCGGGCGTAGTGCCGTGCTATAAACATTTCCCCGGATTTGGCGATAAGGTGGACTCCCATAAAACCATTCCTGTTATCAAGGCCGATGCGGCGGAAATAAAAAAACAAATGAAGCCCGCGTTTGAGGAAAGCAAAAAATACGGTTGTTTGATGACGGGGCACGCTTTATATACGTCGTTAGATGAGCAAAATGTGTCCACCTATTCGCCTGAACTTTACCGACTGGCCCGCAAAACGCTTGGCTTTCAAGGCCTTATCCTTACGGATGCGTTGAATATGGCAGCGGCAGGCGGCCCCAAAATTAACGACTTGGGCGAACGAATGAATAAGGCGTTTGCGGCGGGGGCGGATGTGGTGTTGCCGTTTTTCCGCACGAATGTGCCGCCGAAAGTGATGGAAGAAAAACTCCGGCAGATTGACCCGAAATACATCAAACGCTTCCAACGGCGGGCGCGTTTCATCAAACATCATCAGCAAAATCATTGAACGGCTTTTTTAACGGTGCACAGAAAAAAGGGATATCTGACGAAATTGGTGCGAAAAACCTGACAATGCCTGCCGGATATATCTATGCCGTAGTCTTTCCAAAAATCATTGTCCCATATCCAATTTGCATAAGGCACTAACAGATACAGCTGCCCGCGGTGTTTACGGATTTCCTCCCGCACCGGAAAATGATGTTGGTAATCCAACTTTTGTAAAGGCGCAAGGAAACGGCGTTTTGCTCTTGTAAGGGATATTTTGTCCGACTGAAAATTGATACCCCCTATATAGCGCGCGTTGGGATTCAAAAACGGAATTAAAAAAGAAAAGTGCCCGCCAACCACCACCAACGAACCGTCCGCAATAAAAACAGGTTGGGAAAACGTAATATTTTGGGCGGAAAAGTTCTTCCGCGGCCAGCGCGGAAACGGCCTCTCTGCGGTATATACCGATAAGCCAATCAGCAAAATAAACAAGAATTTGGCTGGAATAAACCGCAGCAGCAGGCAGGTAAACAGTAAGCAAGACAGTATTTCTAAAAAAACGGCGTAACGTATATTGCCAAAAAGAAGCACCCAAGGTATATAAGTGCCGATAAATAATCCGAGCAGCAGCACGTACGGCTTAGAAAGCGGACGCTTTTTAATATAAAATAACCCTCCCGCACATAACAGGATAAATGAGATAAAGCCCAGTAACATACGGAAATCCAGCCGGTATTCCGAATCAAAAAAATTAAGCCTTAAAAACGGCAGAAATAGGCGTTCTTTCCACCCTTGCGGCACATAAGGGCTGTTCGGCAGCGCTTCGGGCGGAAAAAAGGGAGATTTAAAAATATGGTTGAAATAGGGAAAAAGCGGATTGCCTAGTTCTTTCCATTTCTGCCACAAAAAACAGCCGTCCGCCAGTAAAAAACCCGCCAGCGCCGCACCCATTACGCATAAATACGCCTTATACGAAGCTTTATTCTTAATCAGCAAAAACAGGCAGCAAACGCCTACCCCTGCCACGGCGGGTACGGCGGTATATTTAAGCCCCCCCGCAAAGGAAACCAAAAAGGCCGCCTCCGCCAGGTATTTTAATTGAAAACCAAACCGTTCGTCTGTTCCGCAAAATAAAAGGTAAGCTGCCCAAACGGCAAAAACGGCGACTAACTCTTCGTTGGTAAACATCCCTATCTGCCAAAATGCGGCTATCCCCGTCAGCGCAAAAATGCAGGTTGATGCACGCAAACAGCGGGCGGAAAGATTGTTTCCCGTTATTATTTTTGTAACCCATTGATACAGCACAAACAGCAATATCCCGTAGTAACCGCCCGCTAAAAAGCCCGTTAATTGCGGCCAATCGTAAAAATAAGAGAATATCAAATAATACGGGATGTCCGGCAGGGGGTTAAAAAATGTATGGACCGGTCCGGCGGCAAGCAAGTCAATAGTCTCCCGTCCGTTTAAAAAGGCATAGGGAACATATAAGTGATAATTGCGTAAATCAAAACAGGTATCTTGCCCGAGCCACAGGCTGAGCAAGCCGCCGATGCACACGCAGATAATAAAGAGAAGGATATTGGTTTTAGACATTATCTTTTCCCACTAGTTATTATTAAAGAAATTATAGAAAAAATGACGGAATAAGTGGGATTGGTTTGTTAAAGCAAGGTATTTATTTAAAGGGAATATGTTACCATATAAAAAAGGAGTGACAATAATGAAAAAAACAATGTTATGGCTTGGCGCGGCGTTTCTTTTGGCGGGATGCGCCACCGCCGATATCGAAAGAATAGGAACCGCATCGGTGTCGTCTGCGGTTTTTACTGCGGAGCAGAAAGTTCTGGTGGCCTTACCCAAAGACGGCGTATTTCAAAATATCAAATACGATTATTCCGGCCAGCAGGTGCAGCAGTCCTTTTTTGAAGCGCTGTCGTTTACAACGGGCGAGGTGGTGTCCGCTGAGCGCGTAATGCCGCTGGAGGAGGCTTTGGCGTACGCTGGTAAAATAGGGGCTCAGGTGCTAGTTTATCCGGTTATTACGCATTGGGAGGACCGCAATACGCCTTGGTCCGGCTTGCGGGATAAGATTAGAATTACCGTTCAGGTGTATTCCGTCGGCCCGAATAAAGTGTTGGACAGAACCTCTTTGTACGCTACGAACCGTTGGTTTTCTTTTGTGAATGCGGCTCCGGCCAATTTACTGAAAAAAATTGTTAATCCGTATGTCCGGCAATTAAGCCGGTAATTGGATTCATCTTATATAAAAAGGCCCGTAAGGGCCTTTTTATTTCACGGAAAATTTTATTTTTTGGTATCCTGAAAGTCTTCCAAGCGGACGATTTTATCATCCGTCAACTGCCCCGTTTCTTTTAAAATAGGTACGTACGGGTCGTGATGCCGTTCCATAAAAAACAGGATATTTTCGGCGGGCAGCGCAAAAAAGAGCGATGAGCTGAATCCAAACACTTTGTCGGGCAGATAGCCGGTTAAAAATAAAATTTCGAGCGGCGTTTCTTTCGGGATAGGAACGACGGCGGGGAAATGTTTTTTCAGCGTTTTGCGGATGAATTTGTCTTTGGACAGCCACGGATGTTCTTTATACATCCAGGTATAATCCTGCGGGTTTTTAACAAAGCGCGTTTTGCCTGCGTACACTTGGTTGAGCACATTGATTTGCTCGCGGTTTTTGTCCTTGGCATCGTGAAAAAAGCCCAAGGTAAACAACATTACGGGTTTGCCGGAGCGGAACGGAGCGAGGGTGTTTTCATCGATATTGGCCAGGCGCAAGAGGTCTTTTTTTTGTTCTTCCGTCAGCGATTGGGCCAGCTCTTTAAAATCCACGTTTTTGACCTCGGCGTTTTTTAACGCATCTTTTAAAAATTTCTTTTGTTTGGCTTCCGGCATTACCGCCAAGTGAAACGTGGACGGAAAGATTTTTGCCGCGGAATAGCCGTAGTTGTAACTCCAAAACCCCGGGGTTTTGGGATCTTTCAGCCGCGGCAGAAATTTGTCGGGTTCGAGGATCGGTCCGCTGAGGATAAACGAGGTGGAAGCGTAACTTTCTTCATACAAATGAATATGTTTCACGCGTTCTGTTGGAATGGCGCCCAGCACGGCCCAAATCAGGCCTGTTTGGTCTTTATTTAAATGGACGATAAACGAAGCATTGGGGTAGGTATTTACGAAATCCTGAACGTGCCGGCGCAGATTGGGCATAAATTGGGGATGATAGCGTTTATCGCCGAGTTTAAGGATAGTGGTCCCTTTAAAAAGCGGGTCTTTAAAATTGAGGTTTACCATTCGTTTCCACACAATAAATTTGGGTGCGTTGGGATCTTGTTTGACGAAATCCACCATTTGCAGCAGCGTAGGAAACGAGGATGTATCGGCATAAATATAAGCCAAGCGTACCTCGGGTTTGGGAACCACAGGAAGGGAGCGGTGGGCAAAATAACCGTACGTATAAAACGCGGCTAAAGCAACGGTTACGGCGGCGATTAAGTAATAGAAAAAGCGTCTCATAAGAATATTATACAAAAGGTTTACTCGGTCTTTTGCGGAGGCATCCAAAAAGGGGACTCTTTCTTGAGAAAGGGTTTTTCCGTCAATTTTTTATGATACAATAACCTTATGTTTTGGACCGATTCCCTTCATCCTTCGTATTTACGTTTTTTTATTTATAACAATATGGGCGTATCCGCTATGGATGCGTTGGCTACGGGGCCTTTGCTGACGGCGTATGCGCTGGCTTTGGGGGCGCCGCCGTGGATGGCGGGGGCGTTGGCCGGCCTTCCTTATTTAGGTGTGCTGATGGGTGTAGCGGGGGCGGATTTAGTACAGCGGGGGTATTCCGCCAAAAGGGTTACATTTTGGTTTTCTTTGATTAGCCGCCCTTTTTATTTGTTTTGCGCGTTTTTGGCGTGCGCGGCGTGGTGGCCGAATCGTCCGTTGTGGCTGCTTTTTGCTGTCGGCTGCTGTTATTTGTTAGGCGGGGTTTCTATCGGGGCGTATTATCCTTGGCTGAAAAGCTTGCTTCCCGATGACCAAATCCCTTCTTTTGTGCAGTACAAATATATTTCTTCCAAAAGTATGTATGTGGTGTTTACGCTCGTGACGGTTTTGTTCTTTTTTCTCGTACAGACGGACGGAGCTAAAACGCCTGTGTGGAGTTATGCGCCCGTGTTTTCCTTGGCGGGGGGGTGCGGATTGCTGGCGTGTTTTGCGCTGTCTTTCATTCCGGATGCACGCACAGAAGAGGAGCGCTCCGCCATTAATTGGAGCGTGCTGCGCGGGGTGTGGAGTGTTCCCCAAAACCGCCGCGTTTTTCTGTTGGTGGGATTGGGCTTTTTTGCGGTATATTATTTAGTCGGCTTTTTGCCGGTATTTGCCTTGCAGTTTGCCAAAATTTCGGTGGCGTGGCTGACGGTTTGTTCGTTTGGAATGCAGGCCGTCTTTTTGTTTTCGGTTCCTTTTTGGGGGATATTGCAGCGTAAAAATCTGGTGCGTGCGTTAAGCGTGCCGTTCGGACTGCTCTGTACCGCGTTTGTATGGCTGGCGGGATTATCGGGTGTAAACGGCGGAGGCGTGTGGGGAACGCTGTTTGCTTTCCTTTTGTGCGGCGTGATTTTGGCGGGCGTTCAATCCGGTTTTGACGCTTTTGTTTTGCGGCAGGCGCCGCCGCGTAAGTCGCCCGTTTATTTTATGTTTGTGTCTTTGGTGCGCCTGCCAGCTGCTTTAGGACCCGTGTCGGCGGGTGCGTGTTTGCACGGGATTCAAAAGAGTTTTCCCGCGTGGAGTGCAAGTCTGGTATGGCTGGGCTTTTTTGGGGCAGGTTTGGTAATGGCTTTGTGCGTGCTTATGTATAGCTTAAATATTCATTTTTCGGAAAAACAGTGAGGAATTTTTATGTATAAGGGAAAAAGCTTTGCGGCCATTGTTCCGGCGCGCGCCGGCTCAAAAGGCGTGAGGGGAAAAAACAGACGTTTGTGCGCGGGAAAACCGTTGGTATCGTGGACGTTTGAGGCTGCGCGCGCGTGCCCGCTCTTAGACGGCGTGTACTGCTCGACGGACGACCCCGCCGTTGCACATTGTGCCGGACGGTATGGCGTGGAGGTGTTGCCGCGCCCCAAGCGGCTGGCGACGGACCAAGCCAAAATGCTCGGCGTTATTTTAGACGTCAAACAACGGCTTGAAAAATCCGGCCGGAAGTTTGATTATTTGGTGCTTCTGCAACCCACGTCTCCGCTTCGCACCGCAAACGATATTTCCCGCGCCGTTAAGCAAATTATTCGGGATAATACGGCTTCGCTGGCGAGTGTTTCGCCCGTAGATTTGCGTGCGGGGCTGCTTGTACTGGGAAAGAAAAAAAACGGTGCGCTGCTGACGCGCTCGCTGGCGGCAGACTGTGCGGATGTTCCCCGCCAGCAAAAACCGCTCTTGTTTCGGGTGGACGGCGCCGTATATGTGTGGAGAAATTCCTTCCTTACGCCGCACTGTGTATTAAATGCGCCGCAAAGCGCGGTGGTTCTGCCCAAAAATCACGCGCGGGATATTGATACGCCCGCCGATTTTAAAGCCTGCGAAGAACTGCTTAACGCGCAAGTTCAATCCGGAAAATAAAAATGTTTTTGCAGCGGCGGCTGGAAGAAATCGTCGGTAAAAATCCGTTCGAACACGGCGGTCAGCGCGCGGGCGTTTTGTTCGGGCGTCCGGCGGCGCGGTCCGTTTTGGATAAGCGGGCGGATAAGTGGGGCGAGGTCTGTTCCCGCGGGAGCTTGCAGGACGGACGAAAAACTGCGTCCGCGTCCGCGGTCGTATTGGCGGTCGCCCACGTTGACGGTTGTCGTTCCTAAAAAGGGCGCGTCTTTAAAACCGCTGGAGCTGTTGCCCACCAAGCACACGGCGCAACTGAGCAAACTCAAATACTCTTCACACGGAAAAGACGGGAAAAAGCGGGCTTTTTCGGGGGAAAACAGTTTATACGCGCGGAGAACTTCTTCGTATCCGCGGTCTTGGTTCGGAGAAATCACCACATAAGAAAGGGGAAGTTTGTTTAACTCCTCCACCAGTATGCGCGCCCTGTCGTATTGTTCGGCGGGGGAAAACCGCGTTTCCGGATGGTACAGAACAATGGCGTAAGGCGTGCGGCAGTTGTATTTTTGTAACACCGCTTGGCGGACGTCCTCCGGCGGCAGCAGCGTAATGGCGCTTGCGCCGGTTACAAATACGGAGCGGGGATCTTCTCCCAGACGCAGCACGAGTTTTTTGGCTTCTTCGTCGTCCGCCAAGAAACGGTGGGAGAGTTTTGTAATGGCGTGGCGGATGGATTCGTCAATGTTCCCGCTGACGTCCCCCGCTTCAATTTGGCAAACGGGTATATTGCTTAGCGCCCCTGCCGCGGCGGCGGCCAACGCTTCGGGCCGGTCCCCGTGTACAAATAAAAATTCCACGCGGTTTTCTTCTAAAAAACGGCCTATTTTTCCGGTCAGACGGGCAATATATTCCGTTTGCGAAAGAGAAGCGTCCGCTATGTCCTGCTGCCACGAAACCGTCGGAAATTTGTCCGCCGCGGCAAAAGCGTTTTTTTCAGAATCTTCCGTTTGTTTGGCGGCGAAAAAAATAAAAACAGGGTATTCTCTCTGGACAAAAAAAGCAACATAGGGCCTGATTTTGGCCCAGTCGGAGCGGCAGCTGGTCACAAAGGCCAAGCGGAACTTTTTCATTCTACATCGCTCCAGCGGAGTCTTGCACCTTTTGAAACGGACGTTTTGGCGCGTTTTCCCACCAGTTGCGGCAGACGGGCCGCTTCAATTCCTCCGGCGGGACGTTTGGTGGTCAGGTCTTGGGCGGTAAGCGTGTGCCCCGAGGGAATGTCCCGCGCCGCTACGACTGAAGAAAACGCAAAGTTTTGCGTGATTTCTTCTTCGCGCGCAGGTTCCTTGCATCCGCCGCGCATACGGGCGATTTCGGCGCTTTGGGTGATTAAATCCGCCAGTTCCTTGGGGTCCATCGAACAGCAAATATCTTCGCCCGCGCGGGTTTTACTGTCGGTAAAGTGGCGTTCCAGTACGCTTGCTCCCAACGCCGTTGCCGCCAGACAAGCCAAATTGTTGACTGAATGGTCCGACAGACCGATAATTTCGTCGGGAAATGCGCGTTTTAAGTCTTCAAGCGCGCCCAGCCGGATTAGTTCGGCCGGTGTAGGGTAGAGATTGGTGGTATGGAGCAGTACAAATTGCGTGTGGTATTTGGTAATCACATCCACGGCGCGTTTGACGTGATCAAGCGCGTTCATTCCCGTAGACAGAAAAATAGGTTTTTGGGTGCGGGCGACGTATTCCACCAACGGAAAATTGTTCATCTCGCCCGAGCCGATCTTATATGCGGTCACGCCGAATCTTTCCAGGCGGTCTACTGCGGCAAACGAAAACGGCGTGGATAAAAACAATATGCCGAGTGACTCAATGTATTCCTTCAACTTCCGTTCGTCCGCTTCAGACAGCGCGCAGCGGCACATAATATCCCAAATTGAGTGCGGAGAGTTCCCCGGAACGGCGCGTTTAGCTTCTTCGCTCATTTCTTCGTCGGGGATATGGGTTTGGTGTTTGATGATTTCGGCGCCGGCCCGCTTGGCCGCTAAGGCGATTTGTTGAGCCGCTTCAAGCGAACCGTTATGATTGATGCCCATTTCCGCAATGACGAGCGGCGGAAAATCAAGGCCTATTTTGCGTGTTCCCAGTTGAATGTATTTATGCGGCATAGTAAGTTTATTGTACCTTATTTGGGCATAGGCAGCAATTCGGCGCGTTGCGGGGAAAAGACGGTTTGGGGCGGTGCAGTATCGGGCAGTTGGATATCGTTAATATACAAATAAATAAACGCTGTAAAAATCCCTTCCGTTGTATAGGTAGATGACGGAAGGGATTTTTTGTTTGGTGCCGGTATTGAAAGCCAGCGGATTTGTTAATCTTTTTTATAAGCGCGAAGCAGTAATTCTTTGTCAGCATCATCTGTGTTTTCCAGTTCCTGCAAAGCGTTTTCTTTCAGGTGTTGTTTATGTTTATATTCGCTGTCCACTCTTTGAACCATTTCCGTATTAGCGGGGTCTTTTCTGATCGCGTGTTCCTGCAGGCGGTGTTTTTTTACATCGTCTCCTATCTGTATAAACAATTTTTTTAAAGCCAAAAAAGTATTTTCTTCATAATCCTCATTTAAAACATGTTGGTCAAAAAGGCTGCGCATAATAATGGTATGGTCCGCCAGTAATTTATAGGTGCTCCACGCGTCACCCGCCCCGAAATGAGACATTTTTAACAACGCATTTGTTTCGTTCCTCAAGCGCGGGTTGATGCTTTCAAATTGATGCCGTAAATCAAAAAACCGGTGCATATTTTGAAACAGGATACCGAGCAAGCGGTCGTCTTTCGTTCTGCCGTATTGGGTAAGAATTTGCATTTCGGTTCGTTCTAACGCGGCATAAATATCGTCGTCAATAGTTAACAGTAAAAAAGGATTTTTGGTAAGAATGGCAAAATACAACCCTTCCGGCGTGTAGCGCACTTCCGCTTTCAGTTTACTGTCCATAATGGAGTATTGTACGGTTTTGGTAAGTTTCTGTACGGAAGCGTCTGCTAGGGTATGTACTTCTCCGTCGGATATTAAACCGGAGGGAATCCCTATGGTAGCCACGGAAGGAATGGGCATAGATTTGGTTACCCGTCCGCAGACGAAAGCCAGCCTGTTCCAAAAAGTTAAATCCCTTGCGGTAATATTGTAGCCTGTTTTCCAATTAACGGCTTTCACATCACGTATGATGTCTAATTTTATTTCGTCAAATTCATCCGGTAAATCGGCGTTTGTTATACTGCCGTCCGATACTCTTGCAAATGCAGCGGAGCTGATAAACGGCATATTGGGGATTGTTTGCTGTGTAACTTTATCTGCGCCGGGCGTTTCGTGCGGGGCGGAAGTGATTTCTGCGGCTGCGGTTTCGTCTATTTTTTCGGTAGCTTGAATAAATTGTTGTATTTCGCAGTCGCTGTCGGCGGAAAGAACGATCTCGTCTCCGTCCATACGCAAAGCAATTTCCGCAACAGCAGGCATATAGAATATGGATATAAATACAAGAATAGTAAACAGTTTTTTCATAACCGGTTATCCTCCTGCAAGTATTTCTGCCATTATATCAAATATTTTAGATGCCATGACCGGCGTTTTGGCTGTCAGCGGCGGCAGGGTTTTAGTTATTTTCCGCTTAAGGCGCGCCGCTTTTGCTGCCTGCGGGGGGAAGCGGGAATTTCGTATAATAAAGTATCTTATGATTTTACCGCCAGAATTTATTGAGTATACCTCCAACTTGTTTGGCGCCGGCCGCTGGGAGCGTTTTATGCAGTCTTTTTCGCACGAAACGCCCGTCAGCGTGCGGTTAAATCCGTGGAAAGCTGTCGCCAATCCCTTTCCGCAGTCGGAACCGGTACCGTGGTGCCGGCAGGGCTTTTGGCTCAAAGAACGTCCGCACTTTACGGGCGATCCTCTCTTTCACGCAGGGGTGTACTATGTGCAGGAAGCGGCTTCGCTGTTTTTGGACTATGTTTTGCGGCAAGCGGTTACGGATCCGGTCAGTGCGCTGGATTTATGTGCCGCCCCGGGGGGAAAATCCACCCTGATGCGCGCCGCCCTGCCGGATGGATCTATGCTGGTTAGCAACGAGATAGACCTCCGCCGCGCCCATATTCTGTTGGAAAACATCTTAAAACAAGGACACTCCGGTGTATTGGTTACGCATAATGCGCCAAAAGACTTTGCCAAAACAAACCTGATATTTGATGTGATTTTGGCGGACACGCCGTGCTCGGGCGAAGGACTTTTTCGGCGGGATCCGGCTGCTGTCAAGGAGTGGAGCCCGCAAAATGTGCGTTTTTGCGCGCAGCGTCAGCGTCAGATTTTGCGCGATATTTGGCCGTGCCTAAAAGACGGCGGGTTACTCATTTACAGTACGTGCACGTTTAATACGTACGAAAACGAGGAAAACGTCCGCTGGATTGCCGAAGAACTGGGGGCGGAGATTTTGTCTGTGCCTGTATCGCCCGAATGGCAGATTACGGGCAGTTTGCTTGCGGATTATCATCAGCCCGTGTATCGTTTTATCCCGGGTACGACGCGCAGCGAGGGGCTGTTTATGGCTCTTCTGCGCAAACGGGGGGAAACCAATGCTTTTTCTACGCGGCCGTCCTCTTTGCGGGAGCAGCTGAAAAAGTACCCGTTTTTGCATTTACTTTACGACGGCCTTCCCCTGCCGGAAAGCAAAGGGCGGGACCAAATCCCGTCTGCGGCGCAGGCGCTGTCGTTGTCTGTGCGGGAAACGGATTTTCCGCGATTGGAACTGTCTAAAGAAGATGCCTTGCGCTATTTACACAGGGAAGTGCTTGTATTGCCCGCCGCCACGCCGCGCGGATTTGTGTTGGTAACGTATCAAGGTTATCCGCTTGGTTTTGTAAAGAACTTGGGAGACCGCGCCAACAACCTCTACCCCAAACCTTGGGCGATCCGCAAGTTGTAGGTTTGCTTATACGCGTACGAATAAAGGTATAATAATCCTATGGGTTATTTTATGTCCTCAAAATCTTTGCTTTCTTTTGGGGTTTGGGCTGCATTTGCTGCGCTGTTGTGTTTTATGTATACCCGTGGTTGGTCGGCCAATGCGCCGATTTGGCTTTCGGGCACTTTTCCATTCCTCTTTTTTTGGCGCGTCATCCCGTCATTTACGCAGGAGTTCAGCTTCTCCCGCGGATAGGGTATATGTGCCTTTCTTTAGGCAGTTTGGACCTCTTTTTTCTCCTTTTTTATATCGTGTTTTTGACGAACTTGTCACACACCAAGGCGTTTTGCGGGGACTGCTGGCCGTTGCGCGGCGCGCCTTAAAGCCTTTGTTGGTCGGGCAAGTTCTGGCGGGAAGCGTTTTGTGTTTGTTTTTGGGGTGGATACCTTCGTTTGCTTACCTGTCTTTATTGCCGGTTTTCTTTTCCGCTTCTTTTGCTGCGGGTATTTTTACGGCTTTGTGGGTAATTAGTACCTGTTTGTTTGGGCTTTCGTTTGCCGTAACGGAAAACGCCTGTGAGGCTTGGGCGTTTTCTAAAAAAATGGCTAAAAAGAATCCTTTCTTTTGGGGTTATTTTTATTGGCTGTTTGGATAATGGGGTGGCTGGAGGCGTTTATTTTTATCACAATGGGCGTTTCCGAAGGAGCGTTCCTTTCCGTTTTTTATTTAGTGTTCGGGATGTTTAACCAGTTGATTGTATGGAGCGGATTTTTGAGTTGGCTCTTGGCGGAGCCGGACGCGTTGGCGGTAACATAATTTGATTTCTTGGAAAAAAGTCTTATTCTATTTAAATAGACAAAGGATTTATTATGATTATCACTCGTTCTCATAAAGCGTTTTCTTTTATTTGCGGGCTTGTTCTTCTCGCCTCAAACGCTGTTGGTGCCGAGGCCTCTGCCGATTTGAAAAAATCGGTTCAGTCATCCGTCGAAAAGGCTGTACAGGAGCTAAACGATGCGGCCTTGGTAAGCAAGGGCTATCAAATGGCGAAGGAAATGTGTCCGTATAGTCCGTCTTCTGATGATGCAGGAGTTTGAGAAGAACTCTTGTAGCTTCGTATCCATTACCCAATCTTTTGATACCAGTAATTCTATGGGTAAGTTGACGCTTAACATGCTTTTATCGTTTGCCCAATTTGAGCGCGAAGTATCGGCCGAGCGTGTGCGCGATAAACTGGCCGCTACCAAGG
>CAMECJ010000008.1 GCA_945913025.1 uncultured Elusimicrobia bacterium
GACTTAAAAGATTATTCAGGCGCCATAGCAGACTATGACAAGGCCATAGAATTAGACCTGCAACATGCCACGGCTTATAATGCCCGCGGCGTTGCCAAGCAAAGTTTAAAAGATTATGCAGGTGCCATAGCAGACTATGACAAGGCCATAGAACTAGACCCTCAAGATGCCAGTGCTTACTATAACCGCGGCATAGCCAAGGATTACTTAAAAGATTATTCAGGCGCCATAGCAGACTATGACAAGGCCATAGAATTAGGCCTGCAACATGCCACGGCTTATAATGCCCGCGGCAATGCCAAGGCAGACTTAAAAGATTATGTAGGTGCCATAGCAGACTATGACAAGGCCATAGAACTAGACCCTCAAGATGCCACGGCTTACTATAACCGCGGCGTTACCAAGAAAGACTTAAAAGATTATGCAGGTGCTGTTGCAGATTATGACAAAGCCATAGAATTAGACCCAAAAATGGCCGCCGCTTACAATAACCGCGGCAATGCCAAGGCGAACTTAGAAGATTATACAGGTGCTATTGCAGACTATGACAAGGCCATAGAACTAGACCCTCAATATGCCAGTGCTTACAATAACCGCGGCAATGCCAAGGCGAACTTAAAAAATTATGTAGGTGCCATAGCAGATTTTGATGAAGCCATAGCCTTGAACCCGCAAGATGCGCTAACTTACTATAACCGCGGCAATGCCAAGAAAGACTTAAAAGATTATGCAGGTGCCATAGCAGACTATGACAAAGCAATAGAACTAGACCCGCAATATATTAACGATTACAATAACCGCAGCGTTACCAAGAAAGACTTAAAAGATTATGCAGGTGCTACCGCCGATTACAACAAAGCCATAGAACTCGCTCCCAAATACACTAGGGCTTATAACAACCTCATTACGCTTTATGAGGCGTTAAAACAACCAGAAAAGGCCGAGGAAATACGGAAACTTAAACAAAAAATTGTCCCAAAAGATACTAATTAACTTATCTTGCTTTATTTGTATTGCTCCCCGCGGAAATTTTTCCTCTTCCGCGGGGATTCTCGTCTATAATGTCCCTTTTTGGCACCTTCCAGTTTTTATAGTAGGAGATAAACCGGTAATTTACTAGTTGTATAGGGAAATGTCCGTTTGTGGCAGGTGTGCCACTAATAATATAAGAACCAATGGAGGCTTGCTATGAAAAACAGATTCGGTTGTGAAATTGACGATAGTACACAGGAAGATTTTTATAGTTGGGGCTATTCGGAAGGGGAAATTTACGGTGATGGCAGTTATTAACGACAATACGTTGTCGCTGTCTGTTTATAAACTACTTATAAGAGAGGTGAAAATGAAAAAAATTATTGTGTTTTTGCTGTGTTTGACAGGTTTTGTACCTGCCTATGGGGCCAAATTCCAAACCTTGGACGAAGCCCTTACGGAAACTGCAACTAAAATTGCGCAAAATTCGTTTATTCCTAAAAACACTAAAATTGCCATTGTCGGCTTTTTGGAAAGCACTTCGCGGGTTCGCTATCCGTTAAGTAGTGTATTGGAAGATGATTTGAGTGGGTTTTTGATTGAAAAAATGCCTGGTCGTGTAATTGCTAAAAACCACATTGATACGGTCTTACGGGAACTAAAAATAACACGCGACGATATTTTTGATACGCGTAACCGCAAGCAATTCGGGCGGTTGGCTTCGGCGGATTTGATTGTTAGCGGCAATTATTGGATTAATCGCCGAGAAGTGATTATTGTAGTAAATGTGGTAAATATAGAAAGCGGTCTAGCCTTTTTTTCACATCGGGTAAGAATCCGCAAATCGCAGTTTGATAAACATTTGTTAAATTCGGAAAATAAATACAAATAAGGAGAAAAGTATGAAAAATACTTGGGTTGTACCGCTTGTAATAAGCGCTTGGTTGTTTGTTGGTTGCAGTTCCAAAAATATTGTTTCCACGCCGCAGTTAAATGTAAAGGTAGTGGAAACCATTCCCAATACATCTGCTCCGTCCTGGGTAAATGCTACCACGGAATTTTGGGAAGACAAGGGATTCTATTATTATCGGGGGACCGCAGAAGGGATGACCAATCTGGAAGCCGCCAAGCGGGCTGGCAATGCTTCTGCCCGTACCAATATGGCTGAACAGGTTAAGAGCACTATCCGCAGCGAGTTTGCGCGGGCGTTAGAGAGTGGAAACTATGACGAAAATACCGGTGGGTATTTGAAGGATGTTTTCTTTTCTGCGGTGGATAATTTGACGGTGAATGGTATTGTAATGCAAGAATCCTATTTGCAGCACTTGTTAGAAAGCGATAGTGTGCAGGAGCGTATGTATTACCGTGCATATGTACTGGCCCGTATCAGTGTGAAAGATTATAATACCGTTGTAAGACGTGCTTTTAGCGATACCAAAGAACAGGTTGCCGCTAATAAAAGTGCCAAAGAATTGGTAAAAGAAACGGAAACTCGCTTTTGGGAGCAACAGGGTGAAAACAAACAATAAGTTCTCCATTGGGAGTATTATTGTTTGCTTGCTGGGGAGTGCCGGTTGTGCTACGGCACCCTCCCAGCCGGAGTGGGCCGGAAAACTGTGGCAGGAAAAGCAAACTGTGTTAGTCAGCGGGATTTCTTCTAATTGTGCGGATATGGCTTGCGCGCAGAAAATTGCTTATGCCAATGCGTTATCTTCTTTGGCTGAATATATGGGCCTACGGATAAAAACCCATACTCGGGTAGATTTAAGTAGTGATGAACAAAGTGTCAATGCGGTGTATGAGGCCTATACACAGGAATTAGAAATAAACAATTTAAAGATAGAGAAATTTGAGGCGGTGCGTAGCAAAACGGGCCTGACAGGCTATGTGTTGATTAGCGTAGAACAAAAAGAGTTACGGGCTGCTGTTATGCGCCGCGAACAACGGGAAAGAGCGACAGAACAGGAAAAATTACGAAAACAGCGGTTAGGGGCTTTTCGTGTAGTTGCTCCTAGAACTTGGCAAGATTTGGCTCGCGGGGTAGAAAAAGTATTAAGAGAACAAGGTTACTTGGTGGGAAAGAACGGACAGACGGTACGACTATCCGTTGCCCCAATATCGTGTTGGTGGAGTCAAACAGGTACGATAGAAGTGTGTATATTGCAGGCTAGTATATTAGTTGGCAATAAGAAACAAACTTTTAGTGCCAAAGGATATGGGCAGGATGTTGCGCAGGCTCGTAAAGAAACGATTGAGGTGTGGTTGCGGGAATTGCCGGATAATTTAATGGAGTAAACGATGAAGAAATATATTTTAGTGTGTATGTTAGTTCTGTGCGCCTGGGCGGCGTTTGCACAAGATAAAGAAATTATGGATAATCGGTATGGTTATTCATATGAATATTACAGATACAACGCGGTGGAAAACAAATCCTTTCAAGATATTAGTGGTTGGGATTCTGCTGTGCGAGTATCTGGTAGTTGGCCTTTATATTTTAAAAATGTGGATTTTCTTCGTAACCATACAGGGATTAGTTTAACAGGTGGCAAGGCGGGTTTTATAGATGTAAATTTCACTAATAATGACTCCGGTGGCATACGAATTGCCAGTCCTAGTAGTTCCCTATTAGGCGCGGAACGGGTATTATTTTCACAAAACCAGGCGACTAATGGTGCGGGTATTTATTCTGCCATTTTAGATAGTACCTCTTTCGGCGCATTTAAAACTGTTCGGTTTGATTATAATACGGCTTCGCAAAATGGCGGGGGAATGTATGTTAAGCATAATTATCAAACTATGCAAGACGTGCAATTTACGGGTAACCGCGCTATGCTGGGTGGAGGTATTTATGCGGAGAACGATTTTACCTTATCAGGAGGGAATATATCGTTTGTCAACAATGCGGCTAACCAGGGCGGGGGCATTTATTCGGCAAAAAATTTAACTCTGCACGCTGAAAATGGGGATATTGTTTTTACTAATAATACAGGAAACGGGGTATATATGGGAGATTCCAATGCTATTTTGCGCTTGGAAACAACCCCTACGGGGAATATTATTTTTAACGATAGCATTGGTGGTAGTGCTGATATTGTGGCAGCTGGACAGGGAAATGTATCTTTTTATAAGCCGTTTGGATCTTCGCAGTTATTTTTAAACTCCGGTAGCGTTTATTTAGATCCAACCCAAAATTGGGATCATTCTAAAATAGTGGCCCAAGGGGGATTTTTAGCATTGACCGATGAGCAAGCCAATGAATTAAAACTGGGAACATTAACCTTGGACTCTAATTTATCTGTTAAGCCAGAAGTGGATATGCTAGGTGGAAAGATGGACTCTTTAAATATCCAAAATGTATTGGGATTACAAAAAATACGTGTGGACGGGTTTCATTTACTTTCTGTTAATAGCGAAGCCCCAACGACATTATCTTTTATGAAAGGTAACGGAAAGGACAAAGTAAATGTGGCGGTAGATGCCTATGATGATATTTTTAGGTATCAGGCCAGTTATGACTCTATTTCGGGGAATATTACTTTTACACCGCAAAAGTTGCTGTTAGGCCAAGGAACGGCATCTGCCGATGCTTTTGCTCCTAAAACAATGATGCTACCGTTGTTCGCCTATGAAGCGGCGGACAGCGTGGTGCAAATGCTAAATAGTCGCAGTGAATTGCGTTTGGCGCAGGTGTGGCAGTTTGATGAACCGCGTTCGGGGCTTTATTTCCAACCTTATTACCAAAGCGGGAAAAAGAAATTTACAAACGATGCCCAAGTGGATGATACTCGCCAAGGAGTTGCTTTCGGTGGGTTTAGTGGAGATTTGGAGTATTTTGACTCTATGGTTCTTTCGGCGGGTTGGTATGGTAACTATCAGCAGGGAAAATCGGATTATTCAGCCCTGCATTTAAAGCAAACACAGTACCAAGTAGGTGGCGATTTGTTCTTATATTCTTATCACTTTTTTATGGGGTTAACTGCCCAAGTTGGAATGAGTAATCAAAAGAAGCAAGAGAACAGTTCCGTATTTTTAGGCGGCGCAGAAGCCCAATTAGGATTTAATTGGGATTTATCGGCATCAGAATTATTTTTGCAACCATTTGGCAAATATAGTTATGCTTATGTCGGTGCCGGAGATGATGCAAGAAATGGGGCGGCGATATTAACGAGTGAAGCCTTTTCATTTACCCAGGCGCAGGGCGGGGTAAGGTTATTAAAAGTCTATAACGATAATTGGAGTGCTCATTTGGGTGGAAGTTATGTAAAACAAATGCCACTCAACAACAATTTTAGTGCGGGTAATGTTTTGCTACCCAAATTTGAACTGGACGGTTACGCACAAGCCTCGGCAGGATTTCAGTGGAGCGGAGAAAAAAGAAGTTTTTCTGCTGATATACAGGCTCAATTGGGAAAAGTAACGGGTTGGGGTCTAATGTTGTCAGTCGCTTTTTAGAGGGGAATTGTCCTCTTTTGGCAGGATTTTTTCTAATAATAGCCATACAAAGGGAGAAAAGTATGTTTACCTTAAAAGAATATACCCAAGAAATTAAAACTAATTTAAATGTCCCGCAAAAGATTGCGTTTCAAATGCCTTATTTGTGTCCTTTTCCAACTTCCGAACTTGTAGGGGGATTTGAACAAGATAAAGCCTATTTTTTCTTTGCAAAAGAGAACAGCCTTTCTCTGCGGCATTTGCGAACTTTTTTCTTGCGTCAGGCATTAATGCAAAAATTGCGCGTATTGGTGCAAGATCCTGGTTATTTACATTATGAGGATATGCGTGCTTTGTTATCTGTGGAAACGAGTCAAAATGTGAGTATGTTATTTGACTTGTTGTTAAACCGCCAAGAAATGTTGTTCCCTGAATTGGACAAATTAGCCCAAGGGGATATTACTTGGTTGCGTGCAAAAGCCAGTGTCTTTCCGACTACATTGGGACATAAAGTAGTTATTGGTGAGGCGGAATATAACTATGATATGATTTTACTCTCTATGACACAGGCGGAATTGATTTCTACTCCCACCTTGCCTCAAGAGTTAGCCCGTAATAGCCATAGCGTGGTGATTGTATTTGTTACACAAACAAATGAGGAAGCAGTCGCCCCTTATCCATTACGCTGTTTTCAGCAGGAAGAACCAAATCTGGAAAATATTGGCGAAGAATTTAATTTTGTGGCAGATACGTCGGTTGAGGAATATGGAAAAAATGACGAATTAATAGAAACTAAACTAATAGAGATAATTTCTTATGCTAAGATAAATTCTTATTTCCCCAATTGCAAGGAATATGATTTCCACGACGGAATTTTAGAGTGGTATGTTAGAGAGGCGGAGTAATCCGTCATACCAGAGTAAATGTGGCGGTCGGAACACCTCCCCGGCCGCTACTTTATATTTTTAACGGGTGTTATTTATGGAAATAAAAGAAGGAAATATAGAGAAGGACTCTGCAAATGTGTTATCTTTTTTGGAACAGCCCGAAGGCTATCACGCCAACGAAGAATATGTAGCCGATGTAATAAAATTATTTCACTTGCTAGAGCACCCAGTAAATCAAAAACAAGCGTTTGCTTGTATGCAATATTTGGATAAATGCGTGGAACTAAGTGCTCCAAAAATTGCATTTGAAAAAGAACTCAAAAAATATAATTTATCCGTTGTGGAAAAATTTTGTTTACTCAAACTAATTTATGTGGATTTGTTTGGGGCACATTATACACGGTTTACTATGCGGGACTTGTTTCAATTTGTTATAAATAGCAAACTTTGCCCCATCGAGTATGCGGTACGGGTGATTTTACAACCTTCTTCTACTATTTATAAACAAGGCTTGGTACTGTGTAATAAGGGCAGTATTAGTTTGCGGCGGGATTTAATAGATTTATTCATCAATGGCAAGTGCACTAACTATCATGTAAATAGAACGGATAAATTGCCAAGATGTTCTATTCTTTCCATTTATAAAGGTTTAAATCGTTTTATCATTGGACAGGAGCAGGCCAAACAGGACCTTGCTAGTGCCGTATATGAACATTTTTTGCGTTGTAAAATTGCCCAAAAGGAAGGCCGTCCTATGGAAAAGAATAATATGCTACTAATCGGTCCGACCGGAACCGGCAAGACTTATTTATGCCGGATATTGGCGCAGATTTTGCAAATACCGTTTTATATAGCTGATGCCAGCCAAATGACGGATACCGGTTATGTTGGGCCTAGTGTAGATAGCGTATTAATCAACCTGCGAAAGCAAATTCCAAATATGGGGTCTGTTTTTCCACCAGCGATTGTATATTTGGATGAAATAGATAAACTGGCCTTTAAGGATACGATAAAAGATGTAAGCGGGCGTGGTGTACAAGAAGAGTTATTGAAATTGTTGGAATCAACAGTTTATACTACATCTGCAGATAAATTTAGAGAGGGTCAACAGTATGATATTTCTAATATTATGTTTATTGCAGGCGGTTCTTTTGCTGGTATAGAAAATATTGTTTTAAATCGTACACATCAACACCAAATTGGTTTTGGAACCCCAAAGGGGAAAGTCCTTGTCCCCAATAACATTACTCCTTGCGATTTGGAAACCTATGGCTTTATGCCAGAACTGATAGGGCGGTTTAGTCATATTAGTCAACTATCCTCTTTAACGGAACAGAATTTAATGGATATTTTAAGCAAAGCAAAAAACAATCCGTTGGAACAGTATAGACGCATTTTTAATGAGGCTGGGATTGCCTTGCATGTCCCCAATACAGTATTGAGAACTCTTGCCACGCAGGCATTAACAAATCAAACGGGGGCCCGCGGATTAAAAACAGTTTTAAGCACCTTGCTTGGCAAGGCTCTTTTTGATTGCCACTTGCACAAAAAGAAAGAGTACACTTTGTCCTTACTTGGAACAAATGTTTGATCTATTAAGTTATAGTTTGTGCTGCAATAAAAATAGATTATATATAACGTGAGGGGTTAATGATGCCGGAGCAACCACTTAATGCGGAATAACAGAAAATTTTTGATAATGTTATACGACGCAATAAAAAAGAAAACGAATCCGACGAAAGAAGATATCCGGTATTTTTCCATTTTTGGGAAAATTACAACTGATACAAGGGACAGACGAGGTCCTTTGTATGTCCACAAACCCGTTCTCTATTACCCAAAATGTTCAGCGCATACCCATCACATACTTATAAGAGATTTTATATTGTCGGGAGAAAACTAAAAATAGGGGTTAGAATTTAATCTAGCCCCTATCTCTTGCCCCAAAAATCTCGTATAGGGTTCCTTGCATGTTCTGCATATCCTGTTAATTTTGGCAATCTCGGTTTCCAATGTTTCTTGTTCTTTTTCTGTCATATGTAGGTCTAATTTTTAAAGAGATATAATTACCACTATCGGCACGAACTTATATTGCTATTGGAATATACAATATTCCATCAATTTAATATCCATTAGGGCGCCTATTTAAAATTATTAAGATTAAAATCCCAGTACCATTAATCAAAACGCAATTTATTCTCTATTTTCCACTTTTTTTTCCTGATAAACAGGAAATTACCCCCCTCCTCTAGCGACCCTAGAAGTATATCAGTCTACCCGCCCACCATTTAACGCAAATCCTCCACTCCCGTGGGGGATTTGTGTTTTATATCCGCGCCACAGACCGCGGCGTTCCGTTTTATATTTTCTTTTTCACGCACCCCGCTCGGTATGCTATACTAAATACAAGAGAGGACTTATGCCCACAAATAACATTCACGATAAAGTAGCCCCCATCAACAACATCTGTCTGATGATTTTGGCCGCCACAGCCGCCACTATCATCTTAGTATATACCAAAGTAATGCTGATGCCGTTTGTTATTGCTTTGTTTATTTCTATGGTAGCCAGCACGTTGGCCGAAAACCTAAAACGCAAGTGGAAGGTGCCATATGTTTTGGGATTAGTCATCGGTTTTGCGGCGTTTTTGGCACTTATTATTCTGTCGGTACTGTTTATTTCCAGTTCCATTGAAAGCTTCATCGCCGGAGCGGATATTTATTCCGAGCGCGTGAGCGACACCATAGACTGGTTCCTTCTCAGCGCACAAAAATACGGAATTAAGATGAACGCCGAATTTGTAACAGAAACTGTTTCCAAACTACCGATATTTAATGTAGTAAAAAGTTTAGGCGGCACGCTTGTATCCATTTTGACCAACTTAATGCTGATTACGCTTTTCCTTATCTTTATTTTTATGGGTAAAGCGGCGGAGGACAAACCCGCTCTCGTGGGCAATATCCAGCGGCAAATTTCGTTTTACTTAATCGTTAAAATTTTCGTATCGCTTCTGGCAGCCGGATTTACCTGGATTGTACTGGCGTCCATCAAAACGGAACTGGCCTCAATGCTCGCGGTACTGACGTTTGTGCTTAATTTTATCCCCAACATTGGGCCGTTTATTTCCACCTTGCTTCCTATGCCCGTATTGTTCTTGCAGTACGGGTTTGACTGGCATATCCTTTTGGCGCTTATTTTGCTGACCGCTATTCATTTTATCATCGGAAATGTACTTGAAACAAAATGGCTCGGCAAAGGGATGGACCTGGACCCGATTGTCGTCATCGCCAGCTTGCTTTTTTGGGCGATTGTATGGGGAATTATGGGCGCACTGTTAGCCGTGCCGCTTACGGCCATTATCAAAATGGCGCTTGAACGCAACGAAACCACCAAACCTTTGGCCGACTTACTGGCCGGAAAATACGCATTTAAATGAAAAAATTATCTCCGTGGGCGTTTATCCCCACCTTATATTTAGCGGAAGGATTTCCGTATATCGTCATCAACACGGTATCAGCAGTGTTATATGCAGACCTCGGCTTCTCCAACGCAAAAATTGCGTTTTGGACGGGGTGGCTGTATCTGCCTTGGATTTTAAAAATGTTTTGGAGTCCGATCGTAGACGCCCGCAGCACCAAACGGCATTGGCTTTTGGCGGGGCAAGCCGTTCTGGCGGCAGTATTTTTACTGGTGGGAATATGCACAGCCGTCTCGGCGTTTTTACAAAATGCGGGAAGTATGACGTTTTTTACGTTATCACTCTTCGGCTTTTTATTCGGCGCATTTGCGTCCGCCACGCTGGACGTCGCCACAGACGGCTACTACCTGCTTGCGCTTACGCCGCGCGAACAAGGCTATTTCGTCGGTATCCGTACTATTTTTTATCGTCTGGCAATGATTTTGGGCAGCGGTGTATTGATTTCCGTTACGGGCGCGCTTGCTAACCCGAACCCGAAGTGGTCTTTTGATATAATGCCGTGGCCGTACAACTGGGCTGCGCTGTTTGGGTTTCTCGGTCTTTTGTTCGCTGCGTTCGCCGCATGGCACGGCAAAATTTTACCTGTTCCGGCAGCGGACAAACCCGTTTCATCCAATCGTGCAAACGCTTGGAAAGAATCCTTTCAAACGTACTTTTCGCAGCGAAACATCATCTACATTTTATTATTTATTTTATTGTACCGCTTGGGCGACGCGCTGCTTGAAAAAATCGTACCGCTCTTTTTACTCAAACCGCAGGATACGGGGGCAATGGGAATGTCTTTGCAGTATTACGGGCTGATTAAAGGAACGCTCGGCCTGGGAGCGGTGATTGCGGGCAATTTGGGCGGAGGCTGGCTGCTCGGCAAATTCGGTTTCAAAAAGTGTATTTGGCCGTTTGCCGTTATTTTAATTCTGCCCAACTTTTTTTACGCTTATATGGCGTGGGCCAAACCGGGGCTGGCTGTTACGGCGGCCTTAATCACCCTGGAGCACCTGGGCAACGGCCTTGCGATGATGGCGTTTTCCGTTTTTATTATGTACGTATCGCAGGGGAAATATAAAACATCCCACTACGCCATTTCCACGGGGATTATGGCCCTTGGCATGATGGTTCCTTCCATGCTTTCGGGCAAAATGCAGGCCGCGCTGGGATATGAAACGTTTTTTATAATTGCTTCCGTCATCAGCCTGGTTACGCTGGCGGTTATCCCGCTGACGGGAAAAATTAAATCCATCGAAGAAACCGAACAGGCGTTTAAACAACATAAAATGAGCCTTTCGGACGGAGATTAAATGAACACGAACGCGCTGCCCACCGAACAGGTAAACCCGCGCACCCAAGGGCTTGATAAAATGACGCCGCGGCGTTTAGCCCGCGCTTTTAACGCCGAAGATTTTAATGCCGCCAGAGCCGTACAACAAGCGAACAAAGAAATTGCGGCCGCCATTGTACTGGCCGCACAGGCATATGCTGCCAAGAAAAAAATTATTTTTATAGGAGCGGGAACCAGCGGACGCCTCGGCATTTTGGAAGCAGTGGAATGTGTTCCCACTTTTGGAACGAAACCGTCGCAAATTATCGGGCTGATCGCCGGCGGAAAACAAGCTGTATTCCGCGCCAAAGAAGGGGCGGAAGATGACGATAAACAAGGTACAGCTGAAATTTTGAAAACGGCCAAACGCGGGGATCTCGTCATCGGGTTGACGGCCAGCGGCCGCACGCCGTACGTAATGGGCGGCTTAAAAGCGGCCAAAAAATTAGGCGCGCGTACCGTATTAATTTCCTGCAACGCAGGCGCGGACGTAAGCAACGCCGAAGCACATATTTGCTTAGCCACGGGGCCGGAGGCCCTCAGCGGTTCCACGCGCATGAAAGCGGGTACCGCCACCAAAATGGCGTTAAACGCCATCACTACGGGAGCCATGACGCTGTGCGGCAAAACCTACGGAAACTTGATGATTGACGTCCGCCCCACCAACGAAAAGCTGGTGGCGCGCGCCGTACGGCTTATCTGCCAGGTGGCGGGCACGGACGAAAAAACCGCCCAAAAATTATTGGTTTCTTCGGGCCGAAGCGTTAAAACGGCCGTCGTAATGCACAAAAAACATGCGGACAAAACGCAGGCGGAAAAACTCCTTAAACAACAAAACGGTTTTTTAACCAAGGTAATTGATGACTAAAATCGCACTCGGCCTTATGAGCGGTACTAGCGCGGACGGACTGACCGTCTGCGCCGTGCGCCCTGCGCCGTTTAAAATTTTGCATTTTAAAAATTATTCCTATCCCGCAGAACTTCAGCGCCGTCTGTTAAACGCGGTAAAGCTGACCGTTCCTGCACTCAGCCAACTTAATTATGAACTGGGTGCGCTGTACGCTAAAATAGTACGTAAGTTTTTGAAAGAATTTAACCTGCGCGCACAAGATATTTGCGTGATTGGTTCGCACGGGCAGACCGTTTATCATGGGCCGCACGACAAAACCCCCAACACACTGCAAATCGGCGATCCGTCGTTTTTGGCGTGTGAAACGGGTGCGCCCGCGGTGAGCGAGTTCCGCGCCAAGGATATTGCGCTGGGCGGTGAAGGCGCGCCGCTGCTTCCTTTTTTTGATGAATACATTTGGGGACAAGGTTCTCCAAAAATTTTACTTAACGTAGGCGGAATCTCCAATTTTTCCGTTGTGGGTAAAAAGATAAAAACATTTGGGTTTGACGTCGGCCCCGGCAATACTCTTATTGATTTAACCTGCCAGCATCTTTTACACCAACCGTTTGATAAAAATGGTCAAACCGCCGCCGAAGGCACGCCGGATAAAGCGTTGGTAAAAAAACTGCTCAAACAAAAATTCTTTGCGCAAAAACCGCCCAAAAGTTTGGATAAAAACGAATTTGGAAAAACGTATTTAGAAAAATATTTTGCGTTGCCGCACTGCCAAAATGTGCCGGATCTGCTCTCCACGCTCACCTATTTTACGGCGGCGGCAGTGGCAAAAGCAGTAACGGATTTTGTGCCCAAAAGCGCACAAAAAGAACTGGTAGTTTCCGGAGGCGGCTGTTACAACCAAACGCTTTTAAAATTTCTGCGCGAACTGCTGCCGCACATCAACGTAACCACCACGCTTGCCTACGGTATTGACCCGCAGGCCAAAGAAGCCGCCGCGTTTGCGCTGTTTGGCTGCCTTGCGCTTAAACGCAAAACCAACCATTGCGCCCGCGCGACGGGCGCGCGGGAAAATACCGTTTTGGGGAAAATTACTTTATGAACGCCAACCGCTTAATTTATCCCGGCTTTTGGTTCGGAAAAACGGACAAAAAAGACGCGCTGAAACTGGCGCGGCGCGGAGTGGGCGGTTTTTGCATTTACGGCGGCACGCGCGAAACGGTAAAAGAACTTGTGCGCGAACTGCGCGAAAATTCCCCGCTGCCCCATTTATTTATCTGTGCCGATTATGAGGACGGATTGGGCCGCTGGATGAGCGGAGAAGCGTGGGTCTTGTCTAATTTGGCTGTCGGTGCAAGCACAAGCGCGGACACCGCCTATCAAAAGGGGCTGACGCTGGCGCGCGAAGCGCGCACGGTCGGAGCGGACTGGGTATTTGCACCCGTACTGGATTTATGCGATGAACCGCAAAACCCCATCGTCAACACCCGTTCGTTCGGTGCGGATCCGCATCTTGTTGCCCGTTTGGGTGCGGCCTTATGCAAGGGCCTTTCGGACGGCGGCGTTCTAAATAGTATTAAACATTTCCCCGGGCACGGGCGCACCTCGCAAGACTCGCATTTGGGGCTTCCCGTTTTACCTCGCACGCTGAAAGACTTGCAAGAAAATGAACTCGTTCCGTTTGCCGCCACCCTTCCATACGCAGACAGTGTAATGATTGGGCACCTGTTACTCCCGTCTTTAGACGAACAGCGTCCTGCGTCGTTGTCGCGCAAAATCATTACGAACCTTCTTAAAGGAAAAATGAAGTTTAACGGTCTTGTGCTGACGGACGCACTTTGTATGAAAGCAATCGGAGATGAACAACAAGCCGCACTAAACGCTTTGCGGGCGGGCGCGCATATTTTATTGGCGGCGGAGGATTCTGTGGCGCTTTCCGATTTTTTAGAAAAAAATCCGCCGGCGGACGAAATTATCGCTGCGTCCGAAAAATTGCAGGATACGCTCGTACAAAAACTTAACTGCACCCCGAAAGAAGGATTATCCCCTCAAGCCTTTAATGCGCGCTACGCGCCCGAATGCGCCGTTTGGACGGGCGAAAAGGTACGGTTGGAACACAACCAAACTGCCGCCTATTTGGAACTGGGAAATAACGAAAGTTTCGCCGCACAAGACTTCTTAAACACGCTGAAAACCGCAGGCATACACCTGGTGAAAGCGGGAGAAAAAGCCGACGTACTGCTCGCCGTTTCATTCTCCAACTACAAAGCGTTTAAAGGGCATATTAATTTGTCGTCCGAAGAACAAGCCATTTTGGAAAACGCAGCCAAGCAACACAAAAAATCAGTTTTTATCAGCTTTGGAAGTCCTTTCGGCGCGGAAAAAATTTCCGCCTTAACGACAAGTCTTTTTCTGTTCAGCCCCGCGCGGGAAGCACAAACGTGTGCGGCGCAAATTCTGCTCGGGCGTCAAACTGCGCGCGGGAAAACCCCCGTACAATTATAAGACAACTCTTACCGTATCGTTTAACCGGCCGCGCGTAATTTTGTTGTCCGCGCGGACAAAATGAGCGTGCGCGCCCACACAAATTTCTTTGCCGGAATTTTCAATACAATAGGACACATCGTCCTCCTCCGTTCCCGAATACCCCTTGTTTTCCCAAATACGTCCGTCCTTAGTTTCGTGCAGTCCCCACAGCACGCGGACACGGCTGTTTCCCACGAAAAAGGCGTCTTCGGGCCATACCGCCCCGAAGGGAACAACCGTCTTTTCCGCATACACATTTCCATCCGGATACTTACCTTCGGTAAAACTCAAAAACGCGTCCGCTTTTCGCACCCCCGTCTTATATAAAGCGCGCAGTATTCGGTCTGGTTTAATTCCGTCTCCCAACACAAAAGCTTCGCCCGTGCGCGTGCAGATAACAGCGGAGGAACGATTCCATTCGTTTAACAGGTACACCGTCAGCGCGGGGCGGAAAACATATTGCGCCGCCAAAGAAAGTATCATTACCGCCAGTCCGTACGGCGCGATTTTTCGCACAAAATTTTTAAGCGGCAAATTAAATAAAAGAAACAGCCCAGTATAATAACAGACGACCGTACCCGTCCCCCACGATGATGCGGGCAATGCCGAAAAACGGAACGAAGCGAACAATTCCACCAATGTTTTAAACAATCCGAGTGCGCCCCACAACGGCCAATACAACAAACCACCAAGATGAAGCAACTGCGCCACATAATATGCAAAAGAAAGACCCATTACGCACGACGCCAGCGGCACCAAAATCATATTGGACAAAAGCCCCGTCAGCGAAACTTTATAAAAGACATTGGTAAAAACAGGCAGCAATACCAGTTGAGTGGAAAGGGTGGCCAGAAAAATCTGTGCAAAAAAACGTACCCACCGCGGCCAAGCAGCGGGAGGAGAATAGTTATTCAAACCAATAATAATCGCCAGCGCGGCTAAGAAGGACATCTGAAATCCCGTCTCGAACACCGCCGCCGGCTGAAAAATCAAAATGGCAAAACACGAAACCAGCAATCCTTGAAAAACGCCGCTGTTGCGCCCGAGCAAATATCCCATACAGGCGCACAGCGTCATCAAATACGCACGAACGAGCGGCGCGTCCGCTCCCGCCACCAACGTATACACGCCTGCCGTAAAAAGCGCGGCGAGCATCATCTTTCTGCGGCCGACACCGGCCAGCGAACAAATAAAAAGCGTAATGAGCGTAACAAACCCCACATTCCCGCCCGAAGCAACCAGCAGATGAATAGCACCGCTGTCTTGAAACGAAGCATATAACGCTTCCGAAAATTCCCCGCGTTCGCCCAACAGCACACCGCCCGCAATACCCGCCGTTTCCGGCGGAAAAGACGCATCAAAAACACGTAAAATATCCGAGCGCACTGCCCGTATCCAACGAAGGAAAAACGGCGCAGGTTTTAAGACAAAAGCCTCCGATACTTTAATTTCCGTAAAAATATGCTTTAGCGACAAATAGCGCCGCCAGTCGAAATTGCCGAGCAAATTAATACCGTACGGTTGTTGCAATTTTCCCGTAACCGACACTGTGTCCTTCCACTCCGGCTCGAAATCTTTAAACCGCGCATACACCGTTCCGTCCGCAGGAAAACCGTTTACGGATAATACTTTCACCGCCGCGTTGCGGACGCCTTTCTTGGAAACGGCAAACCCGTCCACACGGCCGGTAAGCGTTACTTGTTTGTGGGGAAGAAAATGGAAAACGTCCCGCTTGGAAGGAGCGGGACTATAACAGAAAACGAGGGTGACAATATACGCCGCAAGCACCCACAACAGCGACCTTTTGTAGACATCCGGATGCATTAGAGTTTGGTGCGGCCTTTTAATGAATATCCCAGCGTCATTTCATCGATATAATCGATATCGCCCCCCAGCGGCACGCCATAGCCGATACGCGTTACCTGCCCGACAAGGCCGCGCAGCAAATCCGCCAGATATAACGCGGTGGTTTCGCCCTCGCTGTCCGGATCGGTGGCGATGATCACTTCTTTTACCGGCGGCAGGGAATGTTGTACGCGCTCCAGTAGTTCGCGCACTTTTACCTGTTCTGCTCCGCGCCCGTCCATTGGGGAAATGGCGCCGTGCAGCACGTGATACAATCCCTTATACGCGCCCGTTTTTTCAATAGCCTCGATATCCTGCGGATCCTCCACTACACAGATAAGGCTATGGTCGCGGTCTTGGTCGCGGCAGACGGGGCAGAGATCGCTCTCGCTGTAGGAAAAACACACAGAGCAGAGTTTTACGTCCTGCTTCATCGTTAAAAGAGCGTTTACAAATTCTTCCGTTTCCCCCTGCGAAGCACGCAAAAAATATGCGGCAAAACGCTCCGCCTGACGGGGCCCTACCCCGGGCAAACGGCGAAGCGCGCGGACTAAACGGTCTAAACTTTTCATAAACTAAGCGAGTAACTCCCCGGGGATAACTTCCAAAATTTCTTTCAGTTCTTCCGGCGTATCCTGCGCCGCCGTGTAAGCAGACGGTTCAATATCCGCCGCAAAATTGCCGTTTACAAAAGGCTCTTCGTTCGAAATCACGTTACGGTTTGAATCGGCGGATTGTTTAACCGCGGCCGGTTTTCCGGCGTGCGCGGAGGCGCGTTTGGCGGCGGGAAAGGCGGCTTCCGCCGCCGGAGCCGAATTCAATTTAAATTTAATCACGCGGCCGGAAATTTGTTTAGCAGAGGCTTCCAAATCCGCCAGCTTATTTTGTGCGGGAATTTGATAAAATTCTTTTCCGGCTGGGAAACCGAGCGTCCATTCCCCTTCGCCAAACGTAACGGAGCAGTTGGTCATTACATCATAGACAAACGGACTCTTTTCAAAATGTTTCAGCATTTTATCCCAAATCTGGCGGTTGGAAATGGCGGTGTTCAGCGCGGGAGCGTCGTCCTGCGGTGCGGCGGAGGTAATTTTTTCCGCCGCCGGAGTCGGGGTAAAAGCGGGTTTGGCGGCCGTTTGCGGCGCGGCGGCTTGCGGCGCGGGTTTGGCAAAAGAAGGTTTTTCAAACGAGGCGGAGGCAAACGGTCTTTCCTCCGGCTTTGGCGCGGCAGCCTTTAACGCAGAAGATGGCGCGGAACGCACAGCAGGCTTTTGGACAGCCCCCGTTTGACGCGCAGGCGGCACGAACGGTCCGGACGAAACGGCTCCGCTGCGTTCCAACGCTTCCAGGCGGCGCACAAAACCTTCAATATCCAGACAGCTGTCCATTACCGTAAACATTCCAACTTCCGCGCTGATAAGTGCGTTGTCGGAAAATTTTACCTCTTCAATAATTTTATTCGTCTTGCGCGACAGCTGCGCCAAAAACCCCGCGCTTACGCCTTCAATCACTTGTTTGGCGCCTTCAAAGGGTTCCTCCCCCTGCCCGAGGGCAAAATAAAACAAATCACCCAACGCGTTTTTTAAATCTTTCAAAAACGAATTTGCATCAAATCCTTCGGCTTTCAGCGTATCAAACACTTGGTGAAGGGCCGCATTGTCTTTTTGTACAAGAGCACGCACAGCGTTCCCAATCAGTTCTTCCGGTGTAAGACCCAGCATTTCGCCCACAAGTTTTTCGTCTATTTTATTACCGGAATACGCAATCGCGCGGTCCATCAGCGTCAACGCGTCGCGCATGGCGCCGCCCGCATTTTTGGCGATGATTTTCGCCGCGGCGGGCGTTAAATCGATATTTTCCGCACCGGCAAGGTCCAACAGGTGGGTAATAATTTCTTCCGTCGTAATCGGGCGGAAGCGGAACGTCTGGCAGCGGCTGACGATGGTGGCGGGCACTTTGTGTTTTTCCGTAGTCGCCAAGATAAATACCACATGGGCGGGCGGTTCCTCAATCGTTTTTAAAAGCGCGTTGAACGAGCTGGTAGAAAGCATGTGTACTTCGTCCAGGATAAACACTTTAAAACGGTCGCGCGTAGAGGCCAGCGCAACGGTATCAATAATCGCCTCTCGTACTTTTTCCACCTGCGTATTACTGGCGGCGTCTAGTTCCAACACGTCCAAATCCGCGCTTTGCGCAATTTCCATACACTGCGGGCACTTGCCGCACGGTTCGGCAGTCGGTTTATCCGTTCCTGCGCCGGTACAGTTTAATGCTTTGGCCAAAATACGCGCCGTGGTGGTTTTCCCGCAGCCGCGCGGACCGTAAAATAAATACGCGTGCGCGATACGGCCCGAGGTCAGCGCGTTGCGAAGCGTTTTGGAAATGCTTTCCTGGCCGACCATATCCTCAAATTTCTGGGGACGGTATTTGTTGGCCAAACTGACGTACTGCGTAGTCGCTTCTGTATTTTCCATAAGTTAACCTCTGAATGTTTTCTGCGCGCGGCGCACCGCGTGTTTATAATCCAAACTGATTTTCCCCGGACCAAGTATTACGGACGGCAGAAGGGATGTAATCAACAACAAAATAAGCGCAACGTAAATTTTATTTACGTCCGCCGCAAAGAAAATTCCCCCCGCCCCCACGGTACATATCACACTTGCGGCGGCGGCGGAGCGCGTGAACCAGCCTAAAATAAGAAAAAGTGCCAGAAATAACTCCGCTACCAATACTCCGATGCCCAGCGGGACGGGCAGCGGAAGCCCGAGTGCGGTGGCGTTGTATAAAAATTCCCGATAAAAAAACAGACATCCCGCCGACACATACAGGAGCGTCAGTCCGCTTAACAAACGGGTTAAAAAAACGGTAAGCGAAAAAAGATTTTCGTCTATATTACAATGTAAATCAATCTGGCGCACAACAAGCCTCCGTACTAAAAATCCACTTCAGCGGACACAGAAAAATAGGTTTTGCGGTTTGCTTCGCGCCGCGGTTCAAACACTTCCACACCGCCGGAAAGAGAAGTGCGGCCCCAATTTACCCGCATCCCCGCGCTGACGGACAATGCCGTTCCGCTGCGTTCGGCGTAATTGTACCGCCCGACGGACGCGTACGGCGTGATAAAACTGGTCCGGTAACTGATGCGCACCGCGGCTGCGTCCTGAATAAACCCTTGGATAACCGCCGTCATAAACGGGATATCCGCCCAACCGAACGTTACATCAGCAGGGAAACGGCTGTTCTTATATTGTATCACTTTCTGCCACGCGGCTTTCAAGTCCCAGGCGGCCAGTTCCGTCTGTGCCTGCACTAAGGCAAAAGTTTCCACTTGATGAAACGGAGCGGACAAATCGTTGCCCATTTTATCCACATACGTTTTATAGCGGTTCTGCCCGAAACTTACCCCCAACAACGGATTTTTTAAAAGGCCCCAGCGGTAAAACGGTTTCCACTCCGTTCCGGCCAGATACCCCACCGCGCGGTATCCCGCTGCAGTAGGCTGCCAGAATGCGGCGGCAGTCAGCAGCCAGTCGTCGTTTAATTCGTACGAACTCTCCAGTTTGTAGCGGGAAATGGAGCCGGATTCATCGTATTCTTTATCGGTTTGGCGGTAGTATTCATAATGGGGAACAAACACAAAGCCGTTGTCCAAATCCGCCCGAAAAAAACCGCGCACCGCCGAATAACCGCGTTCTCCGTTTACCCCCGAAAAACTGAGCTGCCCGTAGCATAACGCACACGGGCAGATCAGCAGGACTAAACTTATGAACGCGTTTTTTAGCCGCATTATTTTTTCGCTTTTTTGGCTTTTAGCGCGGCGATTTTGGCGTCCTCGTCTTGTAAGAATTTAATGTAGTTGGACGCTTTGCGTTTCTTCCATGCGCCTTTATGGTAGCCGTAGCCGATGATGAACGGAATCAGCGTCGTGCATTCGCCGTACACCATCTGCTCGAGAGCAGTGGAAACTTTACCCCAAGAAGAGGCTTCTTTAAGGGTAGAGCCGGAGAGCGCACCGTCGCGCACGTCCGCCACGGTAATTTGCACGGCGTACTTGTGCATCGGAGAGTCCGCTCCCAAAATTTCGGCAGCCACTACGGTGTCCTGCGCGAAATTTTTCGGTACGCCGCCGGACCACATCATAAGGCCGGTTTCTTTGGCTTTAATTTTGATTTTGGTCAGTTCCAAAAAGTCTTTGGCACTGTCAATAGACACGTGGGCTTCGGGGTGTTCTGTCTGGTGGGCGACAAAGCCGAAACCGGCGGAGCAGTCCGAAAACGCAGGCACAAACACAGGCACGCCGTATTTGTACGCGTTGTAGACAATAGAATCTTTACCTTTGCCTTTTTTCTCCAGCCATTTGCCCATTTCCCAAATAAATTCGCGGGAGGAGTAGGGGCGGGGTTCGAGGGAATTGCAAATTTTATGAATGGTTTCGTCGCATTCTTTCAGTTGGTCTTCGTCGATATAGGTATCGTAAATGCGGTCGATGTGCAGATCGCGCAGGAGGTTATCGTCCTGGTTGTAAGGGGTGCCGATGTAGTGTTTGTAACCAAGGGCTTCAAAGAAATCTTGGTCCACAATGTTGGCGCCGTTGGAGACAATCGCGTCGACCATGTTGTTTTGAATCATGTCCACCACTACTTTTTTCATACCGGCGGACACCAACGACCCCGCGATGCACAAAATGACGGAGCATTTCTTGTCGGAAAGCATCATATTATAGATTTTGCTCGCTCTGGCTACTTCGCGGGAAGCGTAAGCCATACTCCCAAAGGCATCCACCAAGGGAACCACATTGTATTTTTTCAAATCAATGTGTTTGATGGTGTCTTTGAGAAAGTCTTTTTTGGTAAGTTTTGCCATTTCTTTTACACCTCTGCTGGATTTATTTACTTCTATTTAGTAAATTATATTAAATAACACGCGGATTTCCTAGAAAAATATGTAAAAATTCCGCACGGGGCGGCCCCCGTTTGTCAATCCCCGCCCAAGGAGCGTTTTATGATGTATCCCTATTTGCAAAAAACCGATCCCGAAGTTTTTGGCGCGGTAGCCCAAGAACTCGCCCGCCAACGCGAAAAACTGGAGCTTATTGCATCCGAAAATTTTACTTCGTTAGCCGTTATGCAGGCGCAGGGCTCCGTGCTTACCAACAAATACGCCGAAGGCTATCCCGCTAAACGCTATTACGGCGGCTGCGAATATGTAGACGCAGTGGAAAACTTGGCGGTTGAACGCGCCAAAAAAATCTTCGGCGCCGAACACGCCAACGTACAGCCGCACTCCGGTGCGCAGGCCAATATGGCCGTTTACTTTGCGCTGTTGCAGGCGGGTGACACCGTTTTGGGCCTTAATCTTTCCCATGGCGGACACTTAACGCACGGACACCCGATGAATTTTTCGGGAAAACTCTACCATGTTATTGCGATGAACGTCCGCCGCGATACGGAACAAATCGATTATGACGAAGCCGCCAGACTAGCCCTTGAACATAAACCCAAACTGATTATGGCGGGCGCGTCCAACTATTCGCGCGTATTTGACTGGCAGCGCTTAAGAGAAATCGCCGATTCGTGCGGCGCATATTTGGCGTGCGATGTGGCGCACTATGCGGGGCTTATCGCTGCGGGAGAATACCCGAATCCTGTGCCGTATGCCGACGTTGTTACCACCACCACGCATAAAACCCTGCGCGGGCCGCGCGGCGGGCTGATTCTGTGCAAAGAATCGCTGGCCAAACAAATCAATTCCGCCGTATTCCCGGGGGTGCAGGGCGGGCCGCTGATGCACGTTATCGCCGCTAAAGCTGTTTGCTTCGGCGAAGCGTTAAAACCCGAATTTAAAACGTATCAGCACCAGGTAAAAATAAACGCTGCCGAACTCGCCAAACAGCTGATGGCGCGCGGTTACCGGTTGGTGGCCGGCGGCACGGACAGCCATGTGATGTGCATTGATTTGCGTTCCAAAGGCTTAACGGGCAAAGCGGCGGAAGCCGCGCTCGACAAAGCGGGCATTACCGCCAACAAAAATACCATTCCGTTTGATCCGGAAAAGCCGTTTGTTACAAGCGGCCTGCGCCTGGGAACGCCCGCCGTTACCACGCGCGGAATGAAAGAAGCAGATATGGCGCAGGTGGCCGCGTTTATCGACGAGGCAATTTTGCACCATACAGACGAAACATTCCTGCAAGAGGAAGCCGGACGCGTAAAAGCATTTTTGGAAAAATTCCCGCTGTATCCGGAGTTACACTAATCTGCGCCGATGAAAAAGCCCCGAAGAAATCCGGGGCTTTTTATATTTATATCCGTATGCACGACCTTTAATAATAAAAAACATAGACGTTAGTATTGCCAGAACTTAGTGCGTCGCGTTTTTTTCCCATAGATTGGCAAACGCGTTCTGCCACCCCGCCGGACTTATGGGGATAGCAAAGCCCGCTGGGGTTGGATAAGGGCCCATAATAATCGATAGTATATCCTCTTCCGGCGTTAAAAACAATGGGAGAGGAATTAACCCATAACGAAAAGTTCCCGCCATCCACCGTATATTCTATACTGCTTGCAGTTTCAGTTTTTGACTTATAATTTACTTCTATGTCCAACAAATCCAAATCCGCAGTATTCATTCCGTTAGCCAGTTTGTAAGCTTCCCGCGCGAGTTGAATATTTTTAAAAAGAGGCAGCATCCGCGCCACCCGAGCTTTTTCCACCGCCGCTTGATACTGCGGCAAAGCCACTGCCGATAAAATACCGACAATTAAAACAACCACTAACAGCTCTATTAACGTAAATCCGGCATTTTTCTTGCCGGAGAATAATTTTTGATAAATTCCGTTCATATCCCCAGTTTATCAAAAAAAAAAAACGGGTCAAGGCGCCGCAGAGCGCAGTCTGCAAACAGCCCGCAAAAGGCCGCAACATACAAAAAACTCCGGTTTCAAGCCGGAGTTTCTAGGGGTTAACAGCATAAAAATAGTTAATTAAATCGGTTCATCGCTTTTTCAATCCCGTCGGAAAAAAAGGTCTCCAGCGCTTCCACCGCGCGGGACAGCGCGTCCTCTAAAGCACTTTCCTGGGATTTGGGGAAATTGGACAATACAAAATCGGCCAAATCAAATTTATCGGGTTTTGGGCCGACCCCTACGCGCAGGCGGGGGATATCCTGCGTGCCCAGCTGTTCAATCACGCTCTTCATGCCTTTTTGGCCGCCGGCGGATCCGTTTTTGCGAATACGCAGTTTGCCAATCTCCAAAGCCACCTCGTCAAAACAAATCAAACAGTTTTGCGGCGAGATTTTATAGAATCGGGCCAAGCTGGATACAGCCCGACCCGATTCGTTCATATAAGTAGACGGCTTGAGCAGGAAAACTTCGTGCCCGCCCAAAGTAACCTTGGCATATTCTCCCAGCCTCTGCCAGGCGTTCCAAGATGCTCCCCACTTGCGCGCGGCTGCGTCCAACACCATAAATCCGGCATTGTGCCGCGTACGCGCATATTGGGTTCCCGGGTTGCCCAGCCCTGCCAAGAGATATTGCATAAGTTATTTTTTGGCCAAATTGCCTTCTTCGTCTTTTTTGCCTTTGGTGGAAGAGCTTTCCGGCTGCGCGGCGGCATCGGCGGCAGGCGCGGCAGGAGCTTCTTCTTCTTCTTTCGGAACCATCAAGTGCACGACGGGGGCTTCTTTGTCGGTTATGAGTTCCACGCCTTCGGGCAGTTTTACTTCTCCGGCCAAGATACCTTTGTTAATCGTCATCGGAGTGATATCCAACACGATTTCGTGCGGAATAGCGCTGACCAACGCGCGCACTTCGAGTTCGCGCAAGATGTGTTCCACGATAGCGCCGTATGCGGTAACATCGGCGGGGGTACCTTCGAGTTTAAGCGGAACGACGACGTCCATTTTATCTTTCATGCTTACGCGCTGAAAGTCGGCATGGATTGGATTGTCGGTCACGGCGTGGTATTGGATTTCTTTGACAAGCGCGAGTTCTTTTTCGCCGTTCAAAGCGATTTCCACGATGGTGTTTTTACCGGCTTTGACGATTTTTTCCAAATCTTTTACGCTCACGGTAACGCTGACGGGTTCTTTATGGCCGCCGTACACCACGGCCGGAACTTTCTTCTCCGCTCTGATTTGGGAGAGAGCTCCTTTCACGCCGATCCCTTCGCGGGTAACGGCAGAGATGCTAACTTTTTCCATTGTATCCTCCAAGTATTTTTCGTTAAAAAATTTATTTTAATTAAACATATCGCTGATGGACCGTCCGTCATGGTTTCGCTTAATGGCGTCCGCCAGCAAATACGAAACAGACAGCACGTCCACTTTCGGCCCCAAGTCGCGAATCGGAAGCGAATCAGAAATGATTAACTTTTTGATATCGGACTTGTTGATTTTATCCATCGCGTTGCGCGACAAAAGGCCGTGCGTACACGCCGCGTAAATTTCGCGCGCGCCGCGTTCTTTAATCTTTTGCGCCACGGTGGTAAGCGTACCGGCCGTGTCTACGATGTCGTCAAAAATAATCGCTACTTTATCTTTCACGTCGCCGATGACGTTGTACACCACGGCTTCGTTGGCTTTGGGACGGCGTTTATCAATAATAACAAGCCCTGCGTCCATACGCGCGGCGAATTTGCGGGCGCGTTCCACACCGCCGACGTCCGGCGAAATAACCACAAGGTCGTTGCGGTCAAAATCTTTAAAATAATCCAAGAACACTTTGCGTGCACGCAAATGGTCTACGGGAATATCAAAAAACCCCTGTATCTGGCCGGCGTGAAGATCCACTGTCATAATACGGTCCGCGCCCGCTTCGGTAATCAAGTTGCTGGCAAGTTTGGCGGTAATCGGCACACGCGGGGACGCTTTGCGGTCCGCACGGGCGTAGCCAAAATACGGCATCACGGCCGTGATTCTGCCCGCACTGGCGCGTTTAAACGCGTCAATCATAATTAAAAGTTCCATCAAGTTTTCGTTGACGGGCGGACAGGTAGGCTGGATGATATAGCAATCATGCGCACGTACGCTTTCCAAGATTTGCACGTCAATTTCGCCGTCGGCAAACCGTTCCACGCGCAATTTGCCCAACTCCATATTCAGGTGTTCGCAAATTTTCTGCGACAGAGCAATATTGGAATTGCCGGAGAAAATTCTCAAATCACCGTTTACGCTTTTAGTCATTTTTTTTCACACCTTTCTTTTCCAAAACAACCTGACGCGTACGGGCAATGGCCAGAGCTTCCGCCGGAACCTCTTTGGTAATTGTCGACCCCGCGCCGATTTTTGCATATTCGTGCACCGTTACCGGCGCCACAAAATTGACGTTAGACCCTACAAATACGTGATCTTCCAATACGGTTTGGTGTTTGTTTTTACCATCGTAATTGCAGGTAATGGCCCCCGCGCCCACATTCACACCGGCGCCCATAACGGTATCGCCGATGTAACTCAAGTGGTTGACTTTGGAACCTTCCCCAATGACAGATTTTTTAATTTCGGAAAAATTGCCTACTTTTGCGCCTTTTTTCAGCACCGATTTCGGACGCAAATGCGCATACGGCCCCAGCTGGCAGTTTTCTTCCACCTCGGACTCTTCGATATACGTTCCCATTTTAAGGGTAACATTATCGCCGATGACGGAATCCTTAATATAGCAGTTGCCTTCGATATAACAGTTCTTGCCGATGACCGTTTTGCCGCTGATATAACACCCCGGGCAAATCCACGTATCCACGCCGATTTGGACGTCGGGATCGATGAACACTTCTTTCGGACGCACAAGCGTTACGCCTTCGTCCATCAGGCGGCGGGCAACGCGGTCGCGCAAAATTTGTTCCGCTTCGGCCAACTGCGCCTTGCTGTTGATGCCAAGTGCCTGCTCGTAATCTTCGCTGCCGAACACAAGAACGGACGCGTTCATCTGTTTGATAAGCGCAAGCGTATCGGTCAAATAATATTCGTGCTTAGATCCTTGCGGCGTAAGCTGGGTAAGCGCGTTTTGCAGCAGTTTGGAATTAAAAACGTACATTCCGCTGTTGATTTCGGCGATTTTTTTTGTTTCTTCATCCGCATCGGCATCCTCAGTAATGTTTTCAAAATTTCCGTCCACGGCGCGCACGATACGCCCATATCCTGCCGGATTAGGAACCGTTACACCCAGCACTAACGCGCCGCAGCCATTGGCTTCATAAACGTCAAACATCTGTTCCAGCGTTTGAACACGCAACAGCGGTGTATCTCCGTTAAGCACCATTACGGTTTCAAATTTTTCAATTAAAGGAAGCGCAGCTTTAACCGCCGAAGCGGAGCCGGATAAATCGGTTTGGTGCGCAAACACAACGGGCGCACTAACGCCCCACGCGGCTAAATTATTTTTTACGGTATTAATTACTTCGTCCGCGCCGTGGCCGACGACAATGCCTATCGCCGCAGGGCCAAGCGCCTGCGCCGCTTTTAGAATATGGGCAATTATCGGGATTCCGCAAACAGTATGAAGCGGTTTGGGAAGAGGGGATTTCATCCGCGTGCCTTTGCCGGCCGCCAGAATGAGTACACACAGATTTTTTTTGGCTACCATTTTGTTTAACTCTTGCCTAAAAAGAATCTAACTTGTTTAAAAACAAATTATACAAATATTATATCAAAATCCCGTTTGACAGCCAAGCGGACGGATTTTGACACCTCCTGCCTTAGGCCCGGGCATTGGATATATTGTAGCATTTGTACAAACGCCGCACACGCCTTATAAGAGCGCCGCGCCATAACAAAGCGGCCCTTCGGCGCGGGTAATTGTGGCGCGGACTAATCCGTGCATTGGAGCGGAGGAATTTTCCAACACCACCTGCTGGAAATTGGACGTAATCCCATGAGGCAGACCGTCTTTATGTTCTTCCACAAAAACGGTTTGCTCCGTACCGACCAGCGACAAGGCGAACGCGGCGCGCAGTTCTTTATCGAGTGCGCGCAGGACTTCCGCGCGGCGTTTAATTTCCTGCAACGGCAACTGTTTTAAAAGGGCGGCTTTCGTCCCGGGACGGGGCGAATAGCTAAACACGTGAAGCCCTGCCAGTTTTACCTCGCGGATGAACGCAGCCGTTTTTTCAAAATCTTCTTCCGTTTCGGTGGGATATCCGGCAATCACATCGGCAAAAATACCGATTTGCGGAACCTTCGCGCGCAAATCCGCCACGCGCGCACGGTAAGCGGCGGTGTCGTAATGACGGTTCATATCCGCCAAAATTTTATCGCACCCCGCCTGTAACGGCAGGTGGAAATAATTGCAAAAGCGATCCGGCCGCGCGGCCATCGCGTCTATGATTCCGCCCGTTACCGTTTGAAGTTCAATAGACGAAAACCGGACTCGGAACCTGCCGGACTGGCGGGCGATGTACGCACACAGTTCGGCCAAATCGGCCCCCGTCTGCGGGCAGCGGTAATTGCCGATGTTAATTCCCGTCAGCACGATTTCAGAAAATCCTTTTTCTTCCAATGTTTTGATTTCACAAAGTACGTCCGCGAGCGGTTTGGAACGCTTTTCGCTGCGGGCAAACGGAACAATGCAATAAGAACAGAAGCAGTCACACCCGTCCTGGATTTTGATAAATGCGCGGCTGTGCCCTTCGTGGCCGGAAACGGTCCAACACACGTCCTCTTCGTTAAAAAGAACGCGGCCCAACTCGTACTTGCCGACGATTTCGGCCTGCGGGAATTTTTTTTGCACTTCGGCCTTGTGCGCCATGGCATAGCACCCTGTCAGCACGAGGCGCGCGGACGGATTGCGGCGCAAAATCTGGCGGATTTGTTTTTCCACGTCTTTATCGGCTTGGTGGGTAACGGTGCACGTATTGAGCACGCAAATATCCGCCATTTCAAAAGAATACGCGGGTTTATAGCCGGCACGCAAAAACTGTTCCAAAACGGCTTGGCTTTCCACTTGGTTGACGCGGCAACCGAAAGTTTTAATAAAAAAAGTGTTACTCATTATAAAAGTTTGGCGGCTACGGCTATACAGGCCGTTTCGGCCCGTAAAATGTTTACGCCCAGCGTAACGGGCAATACGTTATACTGCGCCGCCACGACGATTTCTTCGTCCGTCCACCCACCCGCGGGACCAACAAACACGCGCAGACGTTTGGGATGCCCCAGCTTTTCCAATCCCCAAAAGAGCGTGTGAGATTCTTCGGCCTCGTACGCGATAAGAGACGGAAGCCCTTCCGAAATGGCCTGCGGAAATTTAAGCGGCGGCAGAATGGCAGGAACGAACGGAGTATCGCATTGTTTGCAAGCGGAAATCATAATCTGCCGCCAGCGGTCGCTCTTGCCGTCCCATTTTTTCAACACATCATATTCGCTGCGTTCCGTAATGATAGGGCGGAACGCCGCTACGCCCAGCTGCGTGCCTTTGTCAAGCACGTCCTCGAGCCCCGTGCGGGAATTGGGCGCAAAACAAAGTTCCAGCTCAAGCGCGGGGCGGCGCGTTTCGCGCGGTTTTAACAGCGTGCCGCGCACAAATTTTTTTTGAATACGGTCAATCCGCCCGACGAACTGGCGGCCGGAGCCGTCAAACACCAACACTTCATCGCCCTCTTCGTGGCGGGCGACGGCGGACGCGTGATGCGCTTCCGCATCCATGAGGAAAAATTCGGTTTCTTTGATATCTGCAAAATACTGGGGCATAATAGATATTGTAACTTTTTCCGTACAAAAGAAAAACCCGAGCTTAAATACGCGGGTTTTGAACCATACTACAAGTAATAAAAATCGCCCCAATTATTTGTTTCTTTTTTCCCGCCTAAAGATTGGCAGACCCTCTCCCCAAAGGAACGAACCTGCTCCGAGGCGGAATACGGTCGGCAGCTGGGGGCCCGACCCATTAAGGAATGATGAACCTGGTAAGGAACTTGATATATAGCACAAACACCGCCACCAACAGGATATTTCTTTATATAAGCCATAATACCTCCGTAACCTACGTACAACTGTAACCCGACATCGGGGCAATCCAGTTGGTCATAGGCCCAGCCGTTGGTCTGAGAGGTTTGTTTATATGTACAAGAAGGGGGGTAATCAATATCCAGTTCGGTCAAATCGTTGGAATAAGAACCGTTTGCCATATAGTAAATTTCCTGCGCCGAAACCAAACTGTTTACCAAGGGCCGTATTCTGGTAAACCGCGACTTGTATACTGCTAATTCATACTGCGGCAAAGCGACGGCGGCTAATATACCGATGATTAATATGACGACCAATAATTCGATTAAAGTAAACCCGCCTCTTTGATACATAGGATACATCCCCCCTTATTACGGTTTGGCGGCGTACTTTACTTACGTCATTCCCGAATGTTTCTATCGGGAATCTCGTTGTTGCGTAACGACAGATTCCGTACTAAAACTATACGGAATGACGCACTGAAAAGGCAAAGCCGCCAAGCCTTATTTATCTCCATGGTATCAAAAAAAAAAACAAAACAACCCCTCCGTGTTCCCCCAAAAAATCCGTTTCCTTATTTCATACCCGCCCTTCGTCCTGCTTATAAAAAGCGTCCGAAACGGAAAAGGCGTTTTATTTGTTCGAGCAAAGCGAGTTGTAAAACGCCCCGTTTCGGACTGCTTTTTATAGGACCAGGGCGGGCAGTCTTTTTGATTCTTTTTCTGCTGCCAGAAAAAGAAGGAAGAAGATTTTTTGCTTACTTTTTGCCGACGCAAAAAGTAAGAACGATTTTTCTGTTACCAGAAAAAGTAAGGAGAAAATATTTAAGGAAGAGCAATTAAAAAGGGGAACCTTTCGGTTCCCCTTTCTACTCTCTGATTTACCACCCAAATACTTATTTGTCGACTACTTCGGCTTCCACCACGTCGTCTTTACCGTCGTTTCCGGCGGCTCCGGCTTGAGCGCCCGCAGCTTCGGGGCCCGCTTGGGCTCCGGCTTGCGCCTGCGCGCCGGCTTGGGCATTTGCCTGCTGGGCTTTATACATCGCTTCGCCCAGTTTCTGGCTGGCCTGCATCGCCGCGTCGGTGGCGGATTTGATTCTGGCCGCGTCGTCGCCTTTCAAGGCTTCTTTCAGGTCGCCCAAGGCGCGTTCAATGGCCAAGCGGTCATCCTGCGACACTTTATCGCCGTATTCTTTGAGCGATTTTTCGGTTTGGTACAGCACACTGTCGCCCTGGTTCTTCGCTTCGATAAGTTCTTTGTGTTTCTTATCTTCTTCGGCGAATTTTTCGGCGTCTTTTACGAATTTTTCAACTTCCGCATCGCTGAGCTTGCTGGAAGAAGTAATCGTAATGTGCTGTTCCTTGTTGGTGCCCAAGTCTTTGGCGGACACGTTCAAAATACCGTTGGCGTCGATATCGAAGGTAACTTCGATTTGCGGCACACCGCGCGGAGCGGGCGGAATACCGTCGAGGTCGAATTTACCGAGCGGCACGTTGTCTTTGGCCATGGGGCGTTCGCCCTGCAAGACATTAATGGTTACCGCCGGCTGGTTATCGGCCGCCGTAGAGAATACCTGCGATTTGCGCGTAGGAATCGTGGTGTTGCGCTCGATTAAGCGCGTGCATACGCCGCCCAGGGTTTCGAGGCCAAGGGAAAGCGGAGTGACGTCGAGGAGCAGCACGTCTTTAACGTCTCCGGTCAAAATACCGGCCTGTACGCTCGCCCCGATCGCCACACATTCCATTGGGTCAATGCCGCGTTCAATTTTTTTGCCCACGAGGTCTTCCACGAATTTCTGCACAATCGGCATACGGGTCGGGCCGCCAACCAAAATAATGCGGTCAATCTGGCTGGGAGAAAGTTTGGCGTCGGACAAGGCCTGATTGACAGACTTGGCGCAGCGTTTGACGATATCGTCCACCAAGCTTTCCAGTTTGGCGCGGGACAATTTCAGTTCAAGGTGTTTCGGGCCGTCCGCACCGGCGGAAATAAACGGTAAATTAATGTCCGTTTCCATGGTGGTAGACAGTTCGATTTTGGCTTTTTCGGCCGCGTCTTTCAAGCGTTGCTGGGCTTGTTTGTCTTTGGACAAATCGATACCCGTCTGTTTGCGGAACTCGTCCACCATCCAGGCGATGATGGCATTATCCATATCCGTACCGCCCAACTGCGTATCGCCGGACGTAGCGATTACTTCAAACGTGCCTTCTTTACCCATTTCCATAATGGTTACATCGAGCGTACCGCCGCCCAAGTCAAATACGAGCACTTTCTGTTCTTTGCCCGCTTTGTCGATACCGAAAGCCAATGCGGCCGCGGTCGGTTCGTTTACAAGGCGCACCACTTCCAAGCCCGCGATGCGGCCCGCGTCTTTGGTGGCTTGGCGTTGGTTATCGTTAAAATACGCCGGAACGGTGATGACCGCTTTTTCCACGGGTTCGCCCAAAAAAGCTTCCGCGTCTTTTTTCACTTTTTGCAAGACGAAAGCGGACAACTGCTGGGGCGTAAATTCCTGCCCGCGCAAGTTAAATTTATAGTTTTCCCCCATTTTGCGTTTGAACGCGGTTACGGTGCCTTCGGGGTTGGCGATCGCCTGGCGGCGGGCCGGTTCACCCACGAGGCGCTGGCCGTCTTTCGTAAACGCGACATAAGACGGAAACGCTTTCCCGCCGATAGAGCTGCCTTCGGCGGACGGAACGATCGTTCCTCTGCCTCCTTCCATTACCGCCGCTGCAGTGTTGGAAGTACCCAAGTCAATACCAATAATTTTAGCCATACTTTTTTATCTCCTTTTGAGTAAAACTTTTTACCCCACATCTAAGCGAAAAATTAGTTTTTAACCTTCCGCGTGCTGTCCGACAATGACCCGCGCGGGGCGCAGAACTTTGCCGTCCATTAAAAATCCCATTTGAATTTCCTGCAATACAAGGCCGTCTTGCTCTTTAGACGAGGGGACCATCGCCACCACTTCCTGCGTCTGCGGGTCGTAGGGTTTATCCAGCACGTCCATTCGTTCTATTCCTTCGGAACGGAATGCTTTTTCCATTTCGGAAAGGACCATTTTAATCCCGTCTTTCAAGCCTTTGAGTTCTGCCGGACATTCTTCGGCAGCGTCCTGCTTATCCATTTTGTCGGCCTGTCTTAAAAGCACTTCATAGGAAGGAAGCAGTTTTTCGGCCAGCTGTTTTTTGCCATAAGCCAAAAAAGATGCTTTTTCGCGTTCGGTGCGTTTGCGGAAGTTATCAAAATCCGCGCTGAGCCGTACAAGCTGGGCGTAATAATCGGGCTTTTCTTCTTTAGCCGGTTCGTCTTGCGGTTTGGCTTCCGTTTCCGGTTCGGCATTTTTTGGCAAATCCCGTTCGTCCAATTCCGGCACGGCGGACTTATCGTGTTTGTGTTTCTTACTCATAATCATCATCTCCCCCAGCGGGCAGCACAGACCAGTTTTGCATAGACGCTTCCAATAAGTCTCCGATGAAATTCACCAAAGACATTACCCGCGTATATTCCATATGTTTCGGTCCTATAATGCCCAACATACCAACCGTTTTATCCCCCACGCGGCAGGCGGTGGTAACAATACTTAAATTTTTAAGTTCTTTCAGTTCGTTCTCGCTGCCGATGCTTACGCTTAATTTTTGGTTGGATTTTTCCATATCCGTCATTTTTTCGCTTAACAGCGAAGAAAACCTGTCGCGCTCCTCTACCACGCGCATCATTTGTTTCAAATCTTCGTAATCGTCCTCGGTCGTGTTTTCCAGCAGCCGCCCAATGCCTTCCACATACAATTCATCCCCCGTTTGCGGGCGTTCAATATCTTTTAACACTTGGGCAGCAAGGTCTGCCACGCCCGCCAATTCGCGGTGGCCGGACTGCACATGCTGCCATAAAATGCGCCGTGCTTCAGCCAAGGTAAGACCGGATATTTCCTCGTTAATAAAACGGCTGAGTACACGCAGGCGGGACGGTTCAATCGTATATCCCGTACGCACCGGCCAATGGCGCACCGCACCGGACTGGGTTACCAGTACCGCCAAAATCATCCCGGGAGCAAGCGGAATAAAATCAAGCCGCTGGACCCGCTGGCCCTGTACATTGGACGTATAGACAAAGCCCGCCGCGCCGGACAGCATAGCCAGTAAACGCGACGTCTGTACAAGGATATTGTCTACTTCGTTTACGCGGGCGTCGTACTGTTCTTCAATACGCTGGCGTTCCTGAACGGCCATTTTTTGCACATTGGCGAGGTAATCGACGTAATAACGGTAAGCTTTGTCCGTAGGAATACGTCCGCCGGAAGTGTGCGGCTGATAGAGATATCCTTCTTCTTCCAGCTCTTTCATAATGTTGCGCACGGTAGCGCTGGATACGTCCTGTAATGCGGACGATACAATCATCTGCGAACCCACGGGCCGGCGGGTTTCCACAAATTGTTGGACCACCCACCTCAAAATTTTTTCTTTACGCGCTTTGGCGATTTCCGGTTTTAAGATTCTCATACTGTGTCCCGGGGTTCCTTGGGAAAGTGCATTTATTTTAGCACTCTTTTAAACCCTCTGCTAAAATTATAAGCAATTATTTTATTTTTGTCAACCCCCATTTTAGACTGCTAATTTTGAACCATCTTTTATCAAAGACCATTTGTCACTGTTAATTATAATAGGTACGGCACAGTTTTACGCAATGTAGTTTTTTGTATTAGTTTTGCCGCAGCTCTTGCTAAAAAGTTACAATATAACTATGAAATTTATTGATTCACACGCCCATTTAAATGACCCTGCCTTTGATACGGACCGCGGGGAAATTATTGCCCGTCTGCCACAGGCAGGCGTTACGCTTAGCGTGGAAATCGGCTGCGCGCCCGAGGAATGGCAGCCCGCTTTGGATTTATCCGCCCAATATCCGGCACTCGTCCGTGCCGTACTGGGTATCCACCCCGAATACGCGCCGAAACTCACGCAGGCGGGCTTGCGCGAACTGGAAAATTTACTCGCGGATAAAAACAATGTGGCCGTGGGAGAAATCGGCCTGGATTATACCTGCTTGGAAATTGCAGACAAAAACCTCCAGCAAGACGTTTTTACCCAAATGCTGGGGCTGGCTGGTAAGACCCACCTGCCCGTGGTATTACACGTACGGCGCGAAGGCGAAGATTATGCTGCTTACGAAGATACATTTGCCGCGTTAAAACGGGATTGGAAACCCGTTTCCGGCCGCAAACACGCGGGCGTATTACACTGTTTCTGCGCGCGGTACGAAGAAGCCAAAAAAGCGCTGGACCAAGGGCTCCTGTTGGGAATCAACGGCTGTTTTACATACAAAAAAAATGAATATATCCGCGAAGCCGTCAAAAAAGCGGGCGCGGACAAAATTATCTTTGAAACGGACTGTCCCTATTTATCCCCGCAGGGCAAGCGCGGCACGAGAAACGACCCGTCCAACATTCCGCTGATTGCCCAATTTACGGCCGATTATTTAAACGTTTCGCTGGAAGAACTGGCGCAAATCGCCACAAATAACGCGCGGGAATTGTACGGACTCGCATAAATTTGTTATAGTGCTGTTGGAGGAAACTTTATGAAAAAACAACTCTTTTTTATTCTTATCGCCGCTGTGCTGCTTGCCGCGGGATGTACTTCCCCTGAACAGGACCAGCAAATCCGGATGTTCTGGCTGCAGCAATATACGAATCTGATGATGAAACGTTTGGGCGATATGACGCTCCGCACCGCGCCTCATATTCCCGACACAACAATGTTTCCGTCCGGCTCCGCCGCACGTAAAGAGGCTGCTCCGCGCAAAGAAACAGACTCCCAGCCGCAGCTTATGGACGTAACGATGGAAACGGATGCATTAGACGGCAAAGCCTCCTATCAAGACCGCGTGCGGATGAAACGCGCTTGGAACGCGGTACAATCCTCCAACCAAAAAACGGTAAATGATATCGGCACCGCTTTCGGGGAGCAGGTCAAAGCCAAAGCGTTTATTATTACGACCAATACCGAAAAACAACTGAAAGAGGAAGCCAAAAACGCCGCGGATTTCGCCTCTTATTTTGCGCGGCAGCGGGAACTGCTTACCAAACAAGAGCAAGACATTACCCAACTTATGGTACAAAACCGCGGACGTATTAAAAAGCTGAAACAAATAAACACTCCTTTATAGAACAAAGAACAGCTTATGCGCTTACGCTTTATTGTGGGCTTGATTTTATTAGGAATATCGCTGCAATTTATCGCCAAAACATTAACCGGCCTACTGCCAATGGTGAAAGAAGCCGCCCTATATCCAGTAAGCGGCCGCATTTTGCAGCGGCCGTTTAAACAACAAAGACGTACGCCCGATCGCCGAGTCACAATGCTCCAACATTTAAAAATGAGATTCCCAAAAAGAAAACCGGTAAAAATAGTTGACTCTGCCGATAAAACAATGTCTCCGTCCAAAGACTCCGGCAATGCATTTATGCAGATTGTACTCGAGGATTTCCGTCCGCCCGTAAACAATACGGCTTTGGGAAAAGATGCCTCGGAACGGCTGGAAGCGTTTTTAGTTCACAAAAGAAACGAAAACGCACAGTTGGTCAACGAAACGGACGCTCTATTTGGCAAAGAAGCAAAAAAAGAAATTATATATATTTTAATCCAAGACGAACAAGCCAGCTTAGCCAACGCCAGCCAAAGCAAAACCGCCCAAGAATATGCCCTTCGGCAAGAAAAAACAGACAGAAATACTTCTCAAAAACTAACGAAGCTGTTTGAAAAATACAAAAAACAATTCAACCGCCGGCTATATGAAAATTCGCCTGAGTGGAATAAGTTTTTCAAACGGGTAAATGACTTTCAAAAAGCGGCAGATTAGCGTTTGTCTTTTGAAAAGCCTTGTCCGTGGATATTTATCCGCCAGCCGATAGTTTACCATATACAAAACCCCCGCCTCACACAAGAAGCGGGGGTTTCCTGCAAACAAATGTTAACTTAGTTCGCGGCGGCTTTGGCGGCATCGACCAACTTCTTAAAAGAAGCCGGATCCTTAATCGCCATTTCAGACAACATTTTGCGGTTAAGCGTAATGTTGGCTTTGGTAAGCCCGCTAATGAACTTAGAGTAAGACAAACCTTCCTCTCTTACCGCAGCATTGATACGGGTAATCCACAACTGGCGGTAAGTAGTTTTTTTGTCTTTACGGTCCACGTAAGCGTGTACGCCGGATTTATCCAGCTGCTGCGTGGCCATGCGCAAGCGGCGGGATTTATCTCCGTAATAGCCGCTGGCTCTTTTCAATACTTTTTTCTTTCTTGCGTGTCTGGGAACGCTGAATTTAATTCTCATGTTTCTAACCTCTTATTTGGCCATAGGGAGATATTTTTCCAAGATCTTCCCTTTGTTGGACTCGGGCGTAATGACGCCGGTCTTTCTCATACCGTGTTTAATGGAGGCAGAAACAGGCGTTAACAAGTGTTTTCTGCCGGCTTTTCTGTGGGTGAATTTACCCGTGGCGGTTTTTCTGAAGCGTTTTTTTCCGCCGCTGTGATTTTTTAATTTAGGCATTGTATTATCCTTTATGTAAACTGGTTCTTTTTACCCAACCCGTGCCGGGAGCCGGTCAAGCCCCGAACCCGTTCACTACAAAAAGAACCTGAAAAATCGGTTAATTTTTAGGCACAAACGTCATCGACATGCGGTTGCCCATCTGCTGAAGGCCGCCGTCCACGTTGGCGAGTTCTTCCAACCGTTTGGCGGTATCGTTTAAAATTTGCATGCCAATGTCTTTATGCTGGTTTTCGCGCCCGTGGAATACCACCACAAAACGCACCATGTCTTTCTTGCGCAAGAAATCTTCAATTTGGCGGATTTTAACATCCAAATCGTGCGGAGCAATGCGCGATTTAATGCGCAGCTCTTTCATCGTTACTTTTGCTTGTTTCTTTTTGGCCTCGGCGGCTTTTTTGCCCTGTTCGTATACATACCGGTTATAATCCAGTATTTTGCAAACGGGAGGAACCGCGTTGGGGGAAATTTCCACCAAATCCAGTTCTTGCTCTTTGGCCAGCGCAATGGCCTGAGCAATCGGCTTAATGCCAATCATAGTTCCGTCGGAATCAATTACGCGCACTTCCGCCGCGCGGATGTTTTGGTTTCTGGTGTACAAATCTTTTTTGTACGTTCTTCTGTTATCAAATCTGGCCATTTAATTATTCTTTCAAAAAAATAGTCCTCGTTTAGGACTTTTCTATTATACAAACTTAGCGGGAAAGGTGTCAACGCGCCGCCACGCACAAGGCCCTTAAATGCCTTACTCCAATAACCAATACGCCGAATGGACAGACAAGCAAGAACGTCTGAAATTTGCTAAAATGAATATAACTTTATTATCACGGCAAGAGGATAATTATGAGCAACAGAAGAATGGCACGCGAATGCGCTCTCCAATCACTTTATTATGCCGACAGCGCTAAAACCGCCGACGCATTACAGTTGGCCGATTATGCGGCAGACTTTAAAAAAGAATTGGGAGACTGCTTCCCGTTTTGTGAAGAACTCGTAACAGGCACCGCAAAAAACTTGCCGGAAATTGATAAATTAGTATCTGCTTACGCTAAGAATTGGACGGTATCGCGTATGTCGGCAGTGGACCGCTCTATCTTGCGTATGGCCACTTACGAAATGGTGTTCAGCCCTGAACGCACTCCCGTTCCGGCCATTATCGACGAAGCCATTGAACTTGCCAAAAAGTATTCGACCGAAAACTCCAGCAAGTTTATTAACGGGCTGTTGGACCAGCTAAAAAAAGAACGCAAATAACCCGCAACGCTATGCACCCGAAAGAAGAAATTGAGCGGCTGAAAAAGCTGATCAATTACCATAACAACCTTTACTATAATTTGGACAATCCCGTCTTGTCCGATACGCAATACGATGAGCTCTACAAACAACTCAAAGATTTAGAGGACCAATATCCCCAATACCGCAGCAAAAATTCGCCCACCCAGCGCGTGGGCGGTAAAGCAGCCGGTTTGTTTTCCCCCGTCAAACACGCGGCGGCGATGATGTCGCTCGACAACTCCTATTCGCCCGACGATATCCGCGAATGGTACGCCCGCGCCGCCAAAACACTGCAGCGCGATGATTTTGAAATGGTAGTGGAAGCAAAAATCGACGGGGTGTCCTGTTCCCTTACCTATTTGGACGGAAAACTGGTTCAGGCCGCCAGCCGCGGCGACGGCAAAACCGGCGAGGACATTACCGCCAACGTCCGCACCATTCAAAACATTCCGCACGAACTGGAGGGCGCGCCAAACGGTATTTTGGAAATCCGCGGCGAAGTGTATTTAGATAAAAAAGATTTAGAAAAATTAAACGCACAGCAAATTACCAAACGAGAAAACATTTTTGCCAACACGCGCAACGCCGCCGCCGGATCTTTGCGCCAAAAGGATCCGGATATTACGGCGACAAGACCGCTTAAATTTTTTGCCCATTCTTTCGGTGCAGGGAACATTACGGCGGACAGCTTCAGCGGATTTATCGACCAATGCAGGGCATGGGGTTTCTCCATCTGTCCCGCGCGCACCAAAACGACGCTCATTAGCGAAGTCATCCGTTTTTACAATCAGTTTGAATCCTCCCGCCACAATTTACTCTTTGATGTGGACGGACTCGTCGTCAAAGTAAACCGTTTTGAATACCAGCGCATTTTGGGCGTTACCGCCAAAAGCCCGCGCTGGGCCATTGCGTTTAAATACCCTGCGCCGCAAGCGACGACAACGGTCAATAACATTATTTTTTCCGTCGGACGCAGCGGGATTATTACGCCGGTGGCAGAACTGGAACCCGTTCCGTGCGCGGGCGTAATTATTTCCAACGCCACCCTGCACAACTTTGACGAAATCAACCGCCTCGGCATACGCGTGGGCGACACGGTAATTATTGAACGCGCGGGAGAAGTAATCCCCAAAGTGGTAAAAGTGGCCGAACACAAAGGCACGCAGGAAGTGCTCCCCCCTGCCGAATGTCCGTCCTGCGGCGACCCCGTTTATAAAGAGCAGGACGAAGTAGGGTATTACTGCATCAATCCTTCCTGCCCTGCCCAGCTGCGCGCGCGCCTCTTGCACTTTGTTTCCCGCAACGCGATGGACGTAGACGGATTGGGGGATATGATAATGGACCAACTGTTGGAAAACAAATACGTGGCTGATTTTGCAGATCTCTACGGACTGACGTTTTTGCACTTACTTAATCTGGAAAATTTTAAAGACAAAAAAGCCCAAAATCTATTGGACTCCATTGAAGCCAGCAAGCAGAAGCCGCTTGCCAAATTGTTGTTTGCGCTCGGGATTGCGTTTGTCGGCGAGAAGACGGCAGAGATTTTGGCGGACCGTTTCCGCACATTAGACGCGCTGAAAGAAGCGCCGCTTGAAGAATTACAAAGCGTACGCGAAGTGGGCGAAAAAGTTTCCCAAAGCATTTACGATTTTTTCCGCAGCCCACGCGCGCTGGAGCAAATTGAACGGCTGCGCGCGGCAGGGCTGAACTTTACGCAACCCAAAAAAGAATTATCCGGCAATATGCTGGACGGAAAAACGCTCGTATTTACCGGAGAGCTGAAAACCATGACACGCACCGAAGCCGAACTGCTGGCCAAGCAATACGGCGGGAAGGCAAGCGGGAGCGTTTCCAAAAAAACGTCATACGTGGTGGCGGGAGAAGCGGCCGGAAGCAAGCTGAAAAAAGCCAAAGAACTGGGCGTACCCGTACTGACCGAAGAAGAATTTTTAAAGCTGATAGGGAAAACGGCAAATTAGTTTTAACACAAAAAAGCGGAGAATAAAAATTCTCTGCTTTTTTATCTAAAGAAAACTTAATCCGCGTAATAACAGTCTAAACTGCCACAAGAAGCACCCTGGCTAAAAGTACAGATATCTAAATCCCCGTAAGCATATTTGGTAAAACCTATTTTGGCACAACCGGCTCCCTTACAAGACCGGCGGCCGGTTTTGGGATTAACAAGAAGCTCCAACTCGACAGGAAGAGAAGATTTACTTACCGCCCTAAATATAATCGGATAATCCGAATTACATCCCACCGCCCCTTGATAATCAAAATAGTTTGAACTCTTCACTTCAACAGCTAACTCAGGAGCTGCACGATCGGAAAATGCACTATGAAAATCTACCCACCCACCCGGATTTTCCAAACAAAATGCATTACCCGCCATATTGAGGGTGTTCAAGGTTGGCCACACCTCCGCCGTACGGCTTTTAAGCACCGCTTTTTGGTATTGAGGGAGTGCAATACTCGCCAAAATACCGATAATTAATACGACAACTAATAATTCAATCAGCGTAAAACCTTTCATTTTATTTTCTCCTATTTTAAAAGGTCGCTTCCGCACGGGATCTACCGATTTTGGCGAAATAAACCCTAATCGGGAGATCCCGAACAGAAACCCTACAGAACACCCCTATCGTATCAAAAAAAAAAAACGAGTCAAGGGCTAATTAGATTCCTTCTTTTTCTTTCGACAAAAAATAAGCAAAAAATCTTCTTTCTTCTTTTTCTGACAGCAGCTGGCCCTAAGGGTAAAAAGAAACAAAAAGACTGCCCGCCCAGGTCCTATAAAAAGCAGTCCGAAATGGGGCGTTTTACAACTCGCTACGCTCAAACAAATAAAACACCTTTTCCGTTTTCGGACGCTTTTTATAAACAGGACGAAGGGCGACAAAAAAACAACACAAAAAACGGCCCTCCTAATGGAGGGCCGTTTCATCAGCAAATCTAAAACTTACTGGGCCTTCATATCACTGCGGACTTTGTTAAACAGATTGCTCTGCGTCGCACGCCGCAAGAAATCTTCCCATTCCTGTTGGGTGAGTTCAAAATCATCCATCACGATGTAGGAAATTTCTTTCGCCGCGTCCTTGCCTTTTCTATTCTCTTTAGCATAATTGTTTTCCAATTCCACATAGCGGCTGGCAACGGCATAATCAATATCTTCCTGCGAATATGTAGGTACGGGCAGCATCTCATCATTTAACGTATTGGTATCAAATACGCTTGGCTGCGCGGCAGGATCGCCCTTTTGCGTGCGGTCCCCCGCGGGAATAAACATCTCGCGGTGGACATCCGCCGCGTGTTCAAGGATAATCTCTTTATCGGACGAATTAGTCACACGGCCTAACATCAAGTTGGAACACGCCGCCGGATGGACAATAAAATAAATACTTAAAATGATAAAAACTAAAATTACGGCTTTGAGTAAAATCTTAAGCACGGTTCAGCCTCCTGATATTCTATAGAATACAATATTTTCCAAAAATTATTCAGTTTTTTTCGCAGCAGCCGTTCCACCCGCTTCGTGTTGTTGCAAATCCTGTACGCTTTTTACAAACTGCGGATTGGTTAAAATTTGCTGTACAGTTTTGGCAAAATCAGGGTTTTGCAAGTGCTTGGACACGACGGCACTAATCTCGGGATTATCCGCCAATACCTGTTTCAAATCTCCGCCCGAAAGCGCGCGTAAATCCATCGCTTTACCGTCAGTAGCGGCGGCCAAGTCTTGATTGAAAGACTGAAGATTAACGTCCGTTTTATAATCCTCCAAAATAGAAGAAATCGTATCCCTTGCCTGTTGAATTTCCTGCTCCGCGGCCAGGGGAATATCCTCTAAAAAGACGTCTTTCGTAGAGGAAGGGTCAAATAAAACGGGATAAGAAACCGGTTCCGCCTGCGGCGACGCCAGCGACAAAGGTACGTTTTGAAAAGAAAAGGCCCCCTCTTCTCTTCGGCGCTGTTCTTCCCACTCGGCCGTTTTGCGTTCGTAAAGTTGATAACCGCGGACCGCGCCCATAAAAATGAGCGCGGCCGCGATAATACCAATGAAAACATAACTAAGTTTGGACATTACAGCCCCATGTCAAGCATTTCCACATCAAACACCAAAACGGAGTTCGCCGGAATCTGCCCCACAGGGCGGCTCCCGTACGCCGTTTCGGGCGGGCAGACCACTTTGGCGCGGGCGCCTTTTTTCATTTGCTGCATCGCTTTGGTCCAGCACGGGATAACGTCGGTCAGTTTAGTTTGGAACGCTTCCCCCCTGTCAAGGGAGCTGTCAAACTTGGTACCGTCGATAAGCGTACCCGTATAATGCACTTTAACCGTATCGTCCGCTTTGGGGGTTTTGCCTTTGCCGGCGCGGGAAAGCTGAATCAGCGCACCGTTGTCCAATTCTTTTACGCCTTTTTCTTTCTTAAAATTTTCCAGATATTCCTGCTGCTGTGCCGCGCGTTTGGCGAAAATCAGCTGTGCGTCGCGCTCATATTTTTCGATAATCTGCGGTTTATACTTTTCCACATCCGTCTGCGATTTTTTATTCAACAGACTGTCGCGCATCCCTTGTGACAAGGCTTTGAAATCATCCTCGTTGTCTAATATCAGCTGGCGTTTTAAGTTGTCTCCCAACAAAAAACCCAGCGAATACAACATTTTGTTACGTTCGGCCAAGTCTTCCGCCGGTGCGGCTGCATCCTGAGCAACAACCGACAACGGCATTAAAAGGGCGGTTAACAAAATTATTTTTTTCATATACTCTCCTATCTTGTTTTTAAATATGCTTCCAATCGTTTGGTAATTTGGGCGGAGGCTTCTTCCCCCGCGCTTTGCATACTGCGGCGCATAGAGTCAGCCAAGCGGGAAGTACCCGCACGTTCGTGCACATTAAAACGTGCAAACGTCATGCCGCGCTGCGCATCCATCAGACTGACGGCGGCGCTGCTGGCGCACCATGTTAATCCATCCACCTTTCTGGAGCCGTATTCGTCCGTCTCCGTTACCACTTTTACCAAAATAACTTTATCCGGATCGGTCATGTCCGCCACCCCCAAACCCATCTGGTTCAGCGCGTCCACTACGTACGTTACAAAAACCTCACTCTGCACTCCTTCCACGTCCACCGCCACCAATACGGCGGACAGTTTTTCTTTTAACGCATTTTTGTAAGGCTGAAAAGAGTCCGGTTCAAAACTTTCGCGGTCGGCGGATAAGAATTGGTACAAATCGTCAAGTGCTTGGCGGCGCATCACGAGCGGCTGCATTTTATAAGCAATTTTTAAATCGGCAAGCGGATCTGCCGGAGAAGCAAACTGTGCGGCCAATCCCGCCAGTTTTAAATCAGCCTGTTTTAAAAGCGGCTCCAATGTTTTACGCGCATTGGCGCGCGGCAGCACGGACAGCGCGTAATAATGTTTGGCGGAAGCGTCCACGTCACGCCATACTTTATCTACGGACGCATTGGCCATCAAATCCGGCACCACGCCCTGATTGGCTGCATCCGGCGCGTTTTGAATCATCTCCCGCCGCATATTATCCAAGGCGTTTTGGGAGGCTTCCGTCTTCGTCATCCCCTCGCCCGCCACCACATAGTATTTGGCGGTGTCATACTTGGCCGTTTGATAAGAAACCGTATTTTTATTAAGCCCCGAACAAGCGCATAACCCCATAACGGTCAAAGCAAGCATCGTTAATTTTCTCATAACACCTCACGTTAATAAGCGGTACGGAAATGTAAAAATATCCGTCTGCCGCGTTGGACGCGTACATTTTCAAATACGCGCTCTCCTACTATATTACCATATCCGTCGCGCAGTAAGAGCCGGATATTATATATTTCCGGCGGCACAAACGCGCGCACCATACGAATCTCGGCGGGAAGCGTAAACCACTGCCGGGTATCGGCTTTTTCCACCGCTGCGCCCAACGCTCCGGCAAGCATTCCGGCCAAATCCCCCAGAGAATCATCCTTTGACGATTGTGTTACAAGCTCCCGAACCGCTTTGCTTGCCGCCGCTTTGGAAACGGCGCGCGTAGCCGTACGGAACAAAATGGCCGGCATTTTTTCATTCAAATCCAGTTTCGCCGAAGCGGCCAAATCGGCTACTTTTTGAGTATAAAACCGCTGTCCGCCGATTTCCAACCACGACTCTTTGACACTGTAAGCCTGGTCAACAAACTCCGGAAAAGACAGCGTGACCGATCCGCCGGAAAGCCCCGCATTGATGGCGTTTTGCACCTCGGGGGAAACGGAATCCCCCTCTGCGGCTGACGACGCAAGAACAAGCGCACGGTCCCACGCCACCTGGAAAGTGGCATTCCTTTTAAGAGGCATCAACCCGTTGGAATGAATAAAAATAATTTCCCCCAGTTCGGCGGCATTGGAAGGAACCGGAAAATCCGGCACAGTAACATTTAGCTTCGCGCCCAACCGCCGGTACGCATTTAATGCGTTGGTACGGGCGATGCGCGCGTCCGACCGTTGGCCGGCTGACTCAAACACCAAACTGGCAAAGTATTGCACAAAAGGATCATCGTTGTATCCTTGTTTCTTTTGGCCGCGCAAATGATCCAAAAAAAATACGGCGCGGCGCGCTTCCACGGCAGCGGCAGACACATTGCCTGCCCGCAAAAAATTCAGCGCCCTGTAATAATAAGTCAGCGCCTGCTCATATGCGGGCGCATAATAGGGAGTCGTTAAATCATTAATAAAAAGACGGCCCGCCTCCCCCGAAACGCTTCGGGCGGAAGTCTCTATCATCATTTGCGCACCGGAAAAAATTTGGTCGGTTTTATCAATGTCGCCCGCGTCAAAAGCCACAAGAGCGCGGTCCAAATAAAAAAGCGGCGCGTCTTTGCGGGAATACAGTTTGTTTTTTTTGGAAACCAGCAATTCCTCCGCCTCTTGGTATTTTTCGGCAGCAAGGAGGCTGCTCATTTCCTTTTTATAACGCAAAGAAGGCGCCGCACACGCGGAGCAAAAAAGAACCAGCCCCAACAAGCATATACGCGCCTTCTTCATATAAAAAACCTACCAGGTTACTTTGCTTCTTTTAACGTATTTTTTAATCTGCTTTTGTCCGTTCCAAACGATTTGATTTGTTTCAATGTTAATCAGTTTTAAGTTGACCTGATAAAATACAAGCGACTTGGAACCGGCTTGGTCCACCACCGAATTGAGCACGCCGCTTAACATATAATCTGCGCCCACTTCTTTGCCAAACGCTTTGCGCGTAGCTTCGGAAGCGAATTCATCCTGTTCCAACCGTTCGGTGCGGATTTCGCCCCGTTCGGCAGCCGAGGCCACAAAATCCACCTTGGCGGAATTGATGAGAGCACGCTGCATTTCTTCAATAAATACGGCGGTATTGATGTGTTCCATCGTATTGTTTACAACCGTACCGACGATCACCGTAGGCTCTTTGCCGTAACGGGTGGTAAATTTGGAATACCAGCCGCTTTGCAGACAGTCCGTAATCATTTCCTGCGCCACCATCTGCGCGTCGGTATCGTTCCAACCGCCGCCCACGTCTTTTACCAGATTGGTTTCCACGCGTTTAACGCTGGGAGAGCACGCAAATAAAAACGGCAAGACGAGCAACCCTGCTAATGTTTTTTTCATAGCGATAACTCCTAATTAAGAATTTATTCTATCTTATCAAATTTTAATGGGAAACGAAGTGTTAATTCCTTCGCAAAGATGGCGTCCCGCATCCGAATCGTCCGCGTGGGAACAGTCCACCATTCCGCCGTCCAAGTCAAACTCAAACCATTTTGGAAAGCGTACGTGAGCGGCTGTTAATATACCTCCCTCCTGCGTAAAGCGGTACTCCCCGCACAAGAGTGCCTTGCCGCCCTCCTCCAACGTACATCCGGCCAGTTCCTCCGGCAAATCCAACTGCGAAAAATCCTGTGTGTACACCCCATAACGCTGTTTATAGCCAGACAATGTAAAAGACAACGCCCCGCCGCGGTTCAGCGCGCGGCGGCCTTCGGTAATATTTTTATGTTTCCGGTATTGGGGCAATCCTAACGCAAGACCGAAACCGAAAAAAACAATTAAAACAAACATCAGCGTGTGCATAGAACCGCGTGTGGAAAAAAGCATAATATCTCCTGAAAGTAATTTTTTATATTGTAGCAAAAGGAATTAATGATAAGGGAATAAACCCGGATGAATCCGGCGCACGCGCGTTAAATAGACCAACTTTCCCCGCCGATATGTTTTCTTGAGTACGGGAGACATTACCACCAGTCCCACCGCACATAAAATAAGCGCCATTCCCCAAAATAAAGAAGGAGTAAACGGCTCATCAAACACCAACACCCCCACCCACATTGCCGTAACCGGCTCAAACGCACCGAGCACCGCAGAAAAAGTGGACCCGATGTTTTTAATCGCATAGACAAGTGACCAGTTGGAAACTACTGTGGGAATCAATGCCAAAAGCAATAAATTAAGGCCTGCCGACGCACTTGGAACAGGCTGCAAGCCGCCCGTAAACAAAGCAAAAAAGAAGAAAGTGAGCGCATCAAATAGAAACACGTAAAAAGTAAGTTTCCATGCCCCCATACTTTTGACGCAAGACTGGTTTACTCCCACAATGTATAACGCGTAAGACAACGCCGAACCCACTTCAATCAGCACGCCTGTAAACTGCACGCCCTGTGCAGAACCGGCGCCGGACAAGAGCGCCACCCCCGCAAAGGACAGCACAATAGCCGCAAAGGTAAACGCGGAAGGTTTTTCCCCAAAGAACAGCATCATCAGCGAGGCCACAAAAACGGGGTACAAAAAAATAATAGTGGTCGCCACGCCGCTGGGCAGATAATGATATCCCCAAAACAAAAACAAAGCGGACCCCGTATATAAAAGACTCAGCCAAAAGAGTGTGAAAAACTGTTTGCGCGATATGAAAAACCGTTCACGCACAGCTGCCAGAATAAGACCCAAAAGAAGCGCAGAAAACAAAAAACGGTAGCACAATACAGACGGCACTTCTATCCCCGCCGCCAAGAGCGGCAGCGTGAAAAGAGGAATCAGACCAAACGTGGCGGAAGTAAGCACTCCGCAAAGAAATCCTTTTAGGCGTGACATAATAATATTGTAGCTTTTTAATGCTCCCAAAAACTTGTAGGTTGCCCTTTCTAGGATGACGCCAAGCGGAAAAATCGTCAGTTTAGGATGACGGCAACGAGGAAACGACTCCGATTCTGGATTCCGGCTCCACGGCCGGAATGACGACAAAATAAAGCGGTAGATCCCGAGACCCTGCGGGCCGCACCCTGCGAGCCGCACTCTGCGGGAATGACGGCAATAAAAAGCTAGATACCGAGCAGAAACGCCTCAGTATGACTTTATATAGTATGCCGTGCAGGGCAGAATAACATTGTAGATGATTATATGATTTTTCAAAACCGCTCCGTATTGCGCGGACGAGTTGGGGCGCAGCGTAGTGGTAATTACGTAAGCCCCAAGGTAGGCGCAAGACGGCAGGTTTTGGAAAATTGTTTATTCTAAAAAAGACACAAGGGACGAAAAAATATTTTCGTCCCTTGTGCGTAAAACGTCAGTTAACATCAGTTATTATTTTTTCAGATCGGCTTGCTGTTTTTTTACCAACTCTTCATACGGGCCAAATCCGCCTTCCGCATTCCACCCGCCGCCAAGCGCTTTGGACAAATTGACCACCGCGGCCAATTCATCGTTACGGGCGGAAGCCAAGTTCATTTCAGCCGACAGTAAATTCTCTTCCACGTCCAGTAAGTCCGTCACGCCGATAAGCCCCGCATCCTCCTGCTTTTTCGTCAAGTCGTAGCTCCGCTGCATAGCGGCCGTTTGCTGTTTGTACGATTCAAAAATTTCGCGGTTCAAACGGTTGGCGGCCAACGCGTCGTACGCTTCTTTAAACGCTCCCTGCACTGTTTTTTCGTACGAGGCCAGCATTTCCTGATATTCGGCTTCGGCTTTTTTATTTTGCGCGCGGATTTTTCCGCCCTCAAAAATCGGAGCAAGCACCTGCCCGCCCAGCGCCCATACTCCGGACGGCCCCATAAACAAACTGTCGAGAGCCCCGCTGGCGTATCCGGCTGAGGCCGTCAGCGGAATGGACGGGAAATACGAAGCGCGCGCCGCGCCGATATTGGCGTTGGCGGCAATCAGCTTTCCTTCTGCCGAACGTACATCCGGCCGGCGGGCCAAAAGGTCGGAAGGCAGATTTTCCGGCACGTCGGGAATCAGCGTTATTTCGGTAATACTTTTACCGCGGGGAACATTGTTCTCCACAATTTCGCGCGGCGATTTGCCCAACAATACGGACAACGCCGTTTCGGTCTGGGTAAGCTTTAACTGAAGCTGGCGTTCCTGCGCCTGCACGCTGGACATATTGGCTTCCACACGTTTTAAATCCACTTCCGTACTGTAGCCGTTTTTATAGCGGCTTTCGTAAATGCGGACGTTTTCCTGCCGCGCTTTTAACGTACGTTGGGCGATTAAAAGCTGTTCGTCAAGCATTAAGATCGTAAAATAATTGTTTGCTACATCGGCGGTCAGCGTCAAACGCACCGTATCGCGCGCACTTTCGCTGGCGAGCAGCTGCGCACGGGCCGCTTCGCTTAAACGGCGGTATTTGCCCCACAAATCAAGCTCAAACGAAGCCGATACGCCCGCCGTACTCTGCGTTTGGCCGGATCCGTTGTTATTGCCGGCGCGGCCCGATTCGGCGGCGGCGGAGATACTGGGAAGCTGGTCCGCACGGGCAATTCCCACGGCGGCGCGGGCTTGGTCCACGCGCGCGGCGGCGGCTTGTAAATCTTTATTGTACGCCAATGCTTCGGCTTCCAGTTGGTTTAATACGGGATCATCAAACACCTCCCACCATTTGACATTTGTAAAAATACTGAAATGGTCGGCAGCTTCTCCCGTAGGCAAATCCAACTCCGGCCGTTTATAATTTGGGCCCAACATACATCCGGCAAGAAGCACCATACACGATGCCAGTGCGGTAAAACGGGTTACTTTCATACATTCTCCTCTTTCTGTTCCGTCTGTTGGACAGACTCAGGCTGCGCCGCTTTCTTGCCGCCCGAAAACCAGCAGAAGAAAAGCGGGATAAACAGCGGCGCAATACACGTGGCCGCCAACATTCCAAACACCACAGCAGTACCAATGGCGTGGCGGCTCGCGGCGCCCGCGCCGGAGCTAATGGCCAGCGGCACGCAGCCTAAAATAAACGCCAAAGACGTCATCACAATCGGGCGAAAGCGCAGCTTGGCCGCCTGCACGGCGGCTTCGGCGGCGGATAAGCCCTGTTCTTTCAAAAGCACCGCAAATTCCACAATCAAAATGGCGTTCTTAGCGGCCAAACCGACTAACGCCACCAGCGCGATTTGGAAATAAATATCGTTGGACAAACCGCGCGCCCACGTACCCAAAAGCGCACCGAAAATGGCGAACGGAACCGCCAGCAACACGGCTACAGGCAGGCTCCATTTTTCATACTGCGCGGCTAAAATCAAGAATACCACGAGCATACCCAAGAGGAGCGCATTGGCAGACGAACTGCCGGCCAGCTGCTCTTGATAGGTGGTACCCGTCCACGCCAGCGTAAAGTTGGAATCCAATACCGACTTGGCCGTTTCTTCCACCGCGCGGATAGCGTCGCCGGAGCTGTAGCCGGAAGCGGGGTTGGCGATAATTTTTGCCGCAGGGAATACGTTAAACCGTTCCACCATATCCGGCCCCAAGGCAGGCGTCAGCGTAATCAGCGTAGAGAGCGGCACCATCGCACCTTTTGACGAGCGCACATACACGCCGGAAATCTGGTCCGGCGTAGCGCGGTAACTGCCGTCAGCCTGCATCATTACTTTAAAACTGCGGCCGGAATATGTAAAGTCGTTTACATAGGTTACGCCAAACGTACCCTGCAGGGTAGAATACAATTCCGAAAGCGTCACGCCCATTGCCTGTGCTTTAATTTCGTCTACGGTCATTTTATACTGCGGTACGGCCGAGGAAAAAGTGGTGCTGACGGAAGCAAGTTCCGGCCGTTTTTTGGCGGCTTCAAGAAATGCTTGCACTTGTTTTTCCAATTCGTCGCTTCCGCCGGAACCGCGGTTTTGGATGTAACCTTCCAACCCGCCCGTCGTACTCATACCCATAATGGGCGGCGGGTTAAACGGCATCACAACGGCGGCGGGGATTTTATATACAGATTCCCCGTAAATTTTCGCCACCACGTCTTTGGCTGACAGTCCTTTTGCCTTGCGTTCTTTCCACGGTTTAAGCGCAACGAAAGAAGAAACACCGTTGTTTTTTTGCGTGTTGCTCAGCAAATCAAATCCGGTAAACGTCAGTTCCTGCGATACGGCGGGCTGCGATAAAATAATTTTTTCCAGCTGTTCCCCCACTTCCGTACTGCTGGAAAGCGAAGCGGACGGATCAAGCTGCGCCGCCACCATTAACATACCCTGGTCCTCTTCCGGCAGCAAACTGGTCGGAACAATTTTAAAAAGCCCCAACGCGCCTGCAAAAACAAGCGCGATGATTACGGCAGATACCGGAATGCGCCGGATAAAAAACGACACCCAGCCCGTATATTTACCTGTAAACTTTTCAAAAAATTGGTCAAACTGGTAGAAAAATCCCTTGGAGGGATGTTCCTGCTTTTTAAGAAGGAGCGCGCACAAGGCAGGCGTAAGCGTTAACGCCACCAAACCGGAAATGACCACAGACACCGCAATCGTAATGGCGAACTGCTGGTACATCACGCCCGTGAGTCCCCCCATAAATGCCACGGGAACGAACACGGAACACAATACGAGGACAATCGCCACAACGGGGCCGGACACTTCGTCCATAGCTTTAATGGTGGCTTCCTTAACGTCAAGCCCTTCATCGTGCATAATACGTTCCACGTTTTCAATAACAACGATTGCGTCGTCCACTACCATACCAATCGCCAGCACAAGCCCAAACAGCGTCAGCGTATTAATGGAGAACCCGAGGAGTAACATTCCCGCAAACGCACCGACAATAGATACCGGCACCGCCAAACAGGGAATCAAGGTGGCGCGCCAGTCTTTTAAGAACAGGTACACCACCAAGAATACCAAAATCATCGCTTCGATAAGCGTATGAATAACTTCTTCAATAGACGCCGAAACGAAGAGCGTAGTGTCGTACGCTACCGTGTAATCAATATCCAAATCCGCCGGAAAATTCTGCGCCAGCGTTTTGAGATGCGCGGAAACGGCTTTGGCGGTCGCAACGGCGTTTGCCCCCGGGGACAAATACACGCCCACCGGAACGGCGGGTTTACCATTATAACTGCCGTTAAATTCGTATGTCTGGCTGCCGAGCTCCACGCGCGCCACGTCTTTTAAGAGAAGCGTCGTTCCGTCGGCATTGGCGCGAAGAATAATGTTTTCAAATTCTTCCGGTTTGGTAAGACGCCCTGGCGCAATAATGGAATACGTGCGGTCCACGCTCACGGGCAGCGGCGGCTGGCCGATTTTCCCCGCCGCGCGCTGGGCGTTCTGTGCCTGTACGGCGGCCACCAAATCGCTGACGGAAAGACCGCGTTGGGATAACACGTCGGGCTTAATCCAAATACGGATAGAATAGTCGTTAGCGGACATTACATGCGCGTCGCCCACACCGTCAATACGTTTTAAATCGTCCACAATGTTCAAGAGCGCATAGTTGCCGATAGTCGTCGTGTCGGACTGGCCGTTCGGCGAATAGAACGCAATCAACTGCAGAATGGAAGAAGATTTTTTATTTACTTCAATCCCGTACCGGCGCACGTCCTCGGGCAATGTTGCCGTTGCCCCCTGCACGCGGTTGTTGACGTTAATCATTGCTTCGTCCGGATCCGTTCCCACTTTAAAGGAAACGGTCAGCGTCATATCGCCGTTGGAAGAAGAAGTGGAGTTCATATACAGCATATTCTCCACTCCGTTGACCTGCTGCTCCAAGGGAGCGGCCACCGTGTTGGCGATTACTTCGGGGCTGGCCCCCGGGTAACTGGCCGTTACCGCAATGGTGGGCGGCGTCAGGTCCGGATACTGCTCAATGGGCAGCATGGTAATAGACACAATACCCGCCAGCAAAATAAGAAGCGAGATGACCGTAGCAAAAATCGGCCGGTTAATAAAAAATTTAGAAAACATAATTTATTTCCCCGTTTCGGCGGACGCAGCGGGCTGCGCGTTGGCTTGCGGCTGCTTTGTGCCGTCCTGTACCGGCTGCGGCACGGAAGCGGACGCGGCGGCCGCTTGCGCTTCGGAAACGGCGGTTTGGGCGGGGTCGGAACCGGCAGGAACCAACGCTGCCCCCAAACCGGCGCCGAGATCGCCGTCTTGCGTGCCGGACGTATTTTGCGGTACTTTTACGTCAAATTCTTTCAGCTGTACCTGCACTTTTTCGCCGGCGCGGATTTTAATCAACCCCTCGCTGATAACGCGTTCTCCCGCTTTTAAACCGTCGGTAACAATGTACATATTGTCCTGAAGTTCGGCCTGTACGGGGCGGGCAACCACCGTATCGTTTTCATCCACCACATACGCCAACAAACCGTTTTGCGTATTGAGTAACGCCGAGGAAGGGATCAACAACGCATTTTTATATACGGCGCCCACCAGGTGAATACGCACAAACTGGCCGGGCATTAAAGCACGGCTGTTTTTGGGATTGGAAAATTCCGCTTTCATCGCCAAACTGGAGGTTTGGGAGTTTTCCGTACTGTCAAAGAAAATAATTTTGCCGCGTTCGGGATACGTTTTCCCGTTGGCAAGAACAGCTTCTACATAGACGGGTGCTTCCTGCGCGCTGACGGCGCGGTATTTTTCGGCCTTGAGCAATTCCCGTTGATCTTCCCCGCCAAGCGTAATTTGGCCGGACAAAAAGCCGCTGGCCAATTTTTCAAACTGGCGGCTGGGCATAGCGAAATTGACGTACAGCGGATTAATTTGCACCATCGTCGTCAACAAGCCGGACTCTCCCGCAGGAGAAATCAAACTGCCTACGGACTGCGTTTCTTTGCTTGCAATACCCGAAATGGGCGCGGTAACTTTTGTATATCCCAAATTGATTTCCGCATCGCCCACGCCGGCTTTGGCTACTTTTACATTGGCTTGAGCAGATTCGTATGCGGAGAGGGCGTTATCGTAATCCTGTTGGCTGACGGCATTGTCGGCGCGGAGGCTCTTAATGCGCTGGTAGGTGCGCTGGGTGCGCTTTTCTTCCGCAATGGCCTGTGCGAGCGCGCCCTGCGCTTTTTCGAGCGCCACCTTATATTCTTTATCGTTAATTTGAAAGAGCTGCGTTCCTTCGGTTACGTATTCGCCCTCGTTATACAAACGGGCTTCCAAAATACCGCCCACTTGCGCGCGGATTTGAATTTCCAAAGAGCCCGCCACCTGTGCAGGGTATTCAATGTTCCACGGCAAATCCCGTTGGATAACCTTTACCGCGCTTACGATAGGCGCAGGCATTGCAGCCTGCTCTGTTTTTTTACCGCAAGCTGCTAAAAAAACACACAATCCGCACGCCAAAAAAGCGGCAGATGTAAATATACGCTTCATTATATATCCCCCTTGGGAAAAATAAACGACTTTCCCAAATTGTATAAAATTTTCTATTTTACTCAACGCATTTTTTATGATTAGGAAAACTAATACAAAAATCCATGGGGGCAAAAGTACCGCTCCCATTATACTGAAATAGATTAAACAGGGGGTATTTATGAAAATTGTATTTTTTGACACGGACCGCCTTACGCGGGACTATCTGCACGATAAAAAAATGTGCGACTGCGACGTCATCTATCTGGAAAACAGCATTGAAAATACGGACGCGCACACATATGAAAAAATTAAAGATGCCGATGCCGTTTCCGTTTTTGTACACACCGCGGCCAAAATGAACGGCGAAACCTTGGACAAATATCCTAAACTGCGCCTGATTGCCGCACGCTCCACCGGTATTGACCATATTGATTTGGACTACTGCCGCAAACGCAATATTGAGGTCGTCCACGTGCCGAAATACGGCGAAGCCACTGTGGCGGAATATACATTTGGTCTGCTGCTCAATTTATCTCGCAAAATCATTGAAGCGCGCAACGATATGAAAAACGCTTCCGTCCACATCAACGATTATTTGGGGTTTGATTTATACGACCACACGATCGGCATTATCGGCACAGGGGCCATCGGCCGCCATGTGGCCAAACTGGCGCGCGGATTTGGGATGCATGTGTTGGCGTACGACTTATATCCCAATGAGGAATTCCAGCGCATTTACAACATTCATTATGTATCGTTGGACGAGCTGTATGCCCGTTCGGACATTATCACGCTGCACGCGCCGTCCACCAAAGACAACCGCCACTTACTTAACGACGCCGCGTTTGCTAAAATGAAAGACGGAGTAATAATCATTAACACCGCACGCGGCGATTTGATTGATACCGAAAGTCTGTACAGACACATCGTAACGGGCAAAGTGGCGGGCGCGGGGCTGGACGTACTGGAAAACGAAGATTTCCTGCTGCACGATGATATTATCATCAAAGACCAAGATATCGGGCTGGACTTTGCTATGAATACCATCGCCAACAACAAGCTCCTGCAGCATAAACGTGTGATTATCACGCCGCACATCGGGTTTAACTCCATTGACGCGGTACACCGTATTTTAAATACCACCGTCAAAAATATTGAATCGTTTTTTGCGGGGAAAACGCAAAACTCGGTGATGGGAGCCAAAAAATGAAAATAAGTACGTTTGAACAAGCCGTCGGAAATACGCCGCTTGTTCCGATTACCCGCCTCCATTCGGGAACGGGTACAGTATGGGTTAAGCTGGAAATGTGCAACCCGTTCAGCGTCAAAGACCGCGCCGCCCTGTTTATGTTAAATGCGGCGGAGCGGGAAGGACGGTTAAGCGCGGGAGGAACGATTGTGGAACCCACCAGCGGCAACACGGGCATCGGGCTTGCTTTTTTGGCCGCCGCGCGCGGGTACAAGTGTATTTTAACCATGCCGGAAAGTATGAGTGCGGAACGCGTCAAACTGCTTAAAGCGTTGGGAGCGCAAATCGTGCTTACCCCCGCCGCCAAAGGTATGCAGGGCGCGGTGGACGCCGCCTTGGAAATCGTGAACAACACGCCCAATTCCTTTCTGCCGAGCCAGTTTGACAATCCGAACAACGCGCTCGCGCACGAAGAAACCACAGGCCCCGAAATCTGGCGCGATTTAAACGGTAAAGTGGACGCGTTTGTAGCCGGCGTCGGCACCGGAGGAACCGTTACGGGCGTAGGGCGTTTTTTAAAGAAACAGAACCCGAATATAAAAATTATTGCGGTGGAACCGGCCGACTCGCCTTTATTATCGGGCGGAAAAGCGGGGCCGCATAAAATTCAGGGAATCGGAGCCAACTTTGTACCGTCCTTGCTGGACCGCTCCGTATTGGACGAAATCGTCCCCGTTACGTATGAAAACGCCGTAAAAACGGCGCGCGAACTGGCTAAAACGCAAGGCGTACTGGCAGGGATTTCAGGCGGAGCCGCGCTGTGGGCCGCCCTGCAGGAAGCCCAAAAACCGCAAAATGCGGGCAAGAATATTGTTACATTGCTTCCCGACGGCGGCGAACGGTATTTGAGTACGGGTTTATTTGAATAATCAGCCGCGCAACACATAAACGCCCTTATAGCAGTAGGGCGTTTATTTTCTTTAACATTTATGGCATTGGCAAAATATAAGCATCCCCCTGTATGCCGTACACCGTTGATGTAAAAGCACCCCCTCCCAACGATTTGCAAAATTTACTGTTATTCCGATCCACACAGACCCATCTCCCTGGATAGGAAGATTGTTGTAAAAAATGAACTACTACAAATTTATCTTTACTTGCATCAAAATATATCGCCGCATACAAACCGCCCGTAATATACGCCGCATTTGCCAATAAATCCAATGTTCCGTTTGGATAACGAATAAAGCCCTTATCACTTTCATTTATGACACCACCGGCGGGGAAATCAATATCCAAGTCCTCGGCAGAAGGAGTATATTGACCATTAGCCATATAATATAATTCTTCTGCATCTCCAAACGGCTTAATGAGAGAAATAATGTTGGATAATTTACTCTTTTTTACCGCTTTTTCATACTGCGGCAGCGCAACGGCCGCCAGTATTCCAATAATCAACACGACCACCAATAGCTCCATTAACGTAAAACCTTTCATCCGATTTACTCCTTGTAATTAAGAATAATTCTTACTGTATCAAAAAAAAAAAACGGTGCAAGGCCTTGGCGCGCGAACGCCAAAATGATACACTGGGAACATGAAACGTTTTATGATAACCCTGCTGTCGGTTTGGCTCGCAAGTCCGGCGGCCGCGGCACCGTATTACCAGGAAGAGCCGGAAATCGTTATCGAAATGCACGGTGAGCAGACCGTGCCCGTAAAAACCGTCTCCCTTTGGGATAAAAACGCACGGCAGCTGACCCGTTTGCTCCGCGGCAAGGACCGGACATTCGTGCTTTATTCCGTGGAAAATGTATCCACCAAAGACGATATCCTCCGCGCGGCCAACGGTAAAGAATACGCGTTTGTGCGCTACGGAACAGATGACGGAGACTACCGGAAATTTTTATTTAAGGCCGAAGACCCGCAAACCTTCGTCGCCTGTGCGGCAAATTTAAAAGACGTGCTGGCCGTCAATTTAAAATACGGCGTAAACATGGGCGTCAGCCTGAAAGATTTTCTGCACACATACGGCCAGACCGCCCAATCTTCCGCGCTGACGGACGAAGCTGCGGGGAAAACCTATACCGTATACAAACAAACTTATTCCGACGTAAACCACAAAACACCTGCCCCTTACTATTTTGTGTTCGACGGCGACGAACTGACCCAAACGCTGACAGGGGAAAAAGCATACGCCGATTACACAAAAAAATTAACGGAAGCCAACGAAAAACTCCGCGCCCAAAACAAACAGGCACAAGACAAAGCCGCCCAGCTTGAAAAGCAAAAACAAAGTCAAGCCGCGCGACGCCAACCCATTAAAGCCCTTGCTTACGGCGGTACGGTGGAAGACCAAATGTATATGCCGCGCGTAAATAATCCCAAATTTCCGCCGCCCACGCCCAGTAAAGTTCCCGCCGGAACGCCTATGCCCGTCAGGCCGTTTTAACTAACCCGTTTTTAGGCTTGGCCGCACCGCAAGCGGAGTGTACTATAATAATATGAATATGGATATCAATCTTCATTCTTTCGGTTTGGCAGGTCTTTTTTATCTAACGCTGCAAATTTGCGTTACCGCGCACATTCTGCTTAAAAAAGATGACGTCAAAAGTGCTATCGGCTGGATAGGCCTTGTGTGGCTTGCCCCCATATTGGGAAGCGTGATTTATATTTTATTCGGCATTAACCGCATCCGCCGCCGCGCACTCTCCTTGCGCAACAAAGGGCCGGATATTTTTACGCTGACGGGCAAAAGCCCAAAAGAAATTGAACAGCAAATCCCCGCCCCGTTTTTACAGCTGATACGGCTGGGGTATAAAGTACACCCCCAGCGTTTTGCTTTGGGCAATACCGCCAGACTGCTTGAAAACGGCGACGAGGCCTATCCCGAAATGTGCAAGCTGATTGCCGGCGCGCAAAAAGAAGTGTTGCTGCAAAGCTATATTTTTGACAACGATAACGCAGGCCGCCTTTTTCTCCCCGCGCTGACGCAAGCCGTCAAGAACGGAGCAAAAGTGAAAATTATAGTTGATGGCGTAGGAATCAATTATTCCAAGCCCACGATTGCGTCCGCGCTGAAAAAATTAGAAGGCGTGGAATTTTCCGTGTTTTTACCTTCTAAAAAACCCGTCTCATTACCGTTTTTAAATTTACGCAACCACCGCAAAATGCTTATCGTGGACGGCCAAAAAGCCGTTTTCGGCGGAATGAACATCGCCGCCGGCAACTTGGTGTTACAGCGCCCCAAAGACCCGATTCAGGATGTCACGTTTTTGGTTGAAGGACCGGTGGTGGACCAAATGTCGCGCGTGTTTGAAGAAGATTGGATTTTCTCCGGCAAAAAGCATTTTATTCCCGCTTCGTTCCGCGCCAAAGGCCACACGGGCGGAAAAATACCCGCGCGCATTATCCCCGACGGGCCGGACAGCGATTTCGGCAAAATCGAAATGATGGCGCTCGGTGCGCTGTCCTGCGCGCAAAAGAGCGTTAAAATCGTTACGCCGTACTTTCTGCCCGAGGGAAACATTCTCACCGCGCTTGAATTGGCTGCTATGCGCGGGGCGGACGTGGAAATTATTCTTCCGTCTAAAAGTAACATCTTCGGTATGGATTATGCCATGCGCGCCAACTTTGCGCGGCTGCTTAAAAAAGGCGTAAAAATTTACCGCTCAAAACCGCCGTTTGACCACAGCAAAATACTGCTGGTGGACGGCGCATGGCTGTTTTTCGGTTCCGCCAACTGGGACGTCCGCAGTTTTAAATTAAATTTTGAGTGCAATTTAGAATGTGTGGATAAAGACTTGGCAGTACAGGTGGGAAAAATTATTGACCGCAAAAAGACTGGATCCCACAGCGAAAAATTAGAGGACTATTTGCACCCGCCCTTTTGGCGGCACATAATGGATAACGCCTTCAGGCTGCTAACTCCGTACTATTGATATGCTTTACCGACAACCCCGCCCGGAAGAAATTGTGACGCAATCCGGCTGCGCGCCAGAAAGGATGCTGCCGCGCGAGTTGACTGTTTGCGTGTGGAACTGGCAAAAATCCAAATGTGCCGGCTGGACGGAAGAATTTAACGCATTGGCGGGTGCGGCGGATTTATTTTTGGCGCAGGAAGTACGATGCTCCCCTCTAGTCAAAAAACAGATGGAAAAAACCCGCTTATGTTGGACGCACGCCGCCGGATTTTTATCCTTAAAAAACAAGTATCCCGTCGGCGTTGCCACGGGGGCCTGTGCCGCGCCGGAAAAAATCCGCTTTAAACAGGGGGCGCGCGAACCGCTTTTAAAAATACCCAAAATGATGCTTGCCGCCGCTTTTGCGCTTGAAACGGGGCAAACGCTTCTTACTGTAAACGTACACGCCATTAATTTTACGGGGATAACGCCTTTTCAAGAAAATATGCACCACGCAGCAGAATTGCTTTGCGGATTTAAAGGCCCCGTCATTTTAGGCGGCGATTTTAACGCGTGGAATCAAAAAAGGCGCAATTTGCTGGGCGAACTGGTTTCCGCCGCCCATTTGACGGAAGTGGTTTTTTCACCCGACACGCGCACCCGCTGTTTGGGCCGGAAAGTGGATTTCTTATTTACGCGCGGTTTAAAAACGCTGGCTGCGGGCGTGCGGTGCACAGACGCATCCGACCATAACCCGCTTTTGGCGCGCCTTATCCTCCAATAGAATACCCCCAAATATGGTAAAATATAAATAATTATGAACACATCAGACAATAAAGCCGTATACTTTAAACGCGAAGCGTTAAAACGCGTCGTGAAAGCCTTTGACGAAGGCACGCTTGAAACCAAAGCGTACCGGATTCCTTTTGACGTCATTCCGCAGGATTCCAAATCCGCGGTGCGCTGCTGTATCTACAAAGAACGCGCGGTCTTCCGCGCCCGCACGCTGGCTGCCCTGGGCTGCAGCGTGGAAAAAGACGACGAAGCCACCTCGCTCAACGACTACGCCAAGGAGGCGCTCCTGCGCAAAGACGTGCCCGAAGCACCGCTGACCGTTATGGACATCGCCTGCAAAGGCTGCGTAAAAGCGCGGCACATCGTAACCGAAGCCTGCCAGGGCTGTTTGGCCCGCCCGTGCCAGCAGGCGTGCAAATTCGGCGCGATTTCGTTTGAAAACGGACGCTCCAAAATCGACGCCGACAAATGCAAAAACTGCGGACAGTGCAAGGAAGCCTGCCCCTACAACGCCATTACCTATGTGCCCGTTCCGTGCGAACAATCCTGCCCTGTAAACGCCATCCACAAAGGCGAAAACGGTTTTGCGGAAATTGATTTCGAAAAATGCATTTCCTGCGGCCACTGTATGGAAGCCTGCCCGTTCGGCGCCATTATGGAACGCAGCCAGTTAATCGACATTTTAAGTTCCATTAAAAGCACCCGCAAAGTGTGCGCGATGATTGCGCCGTCCATCGTCGGCCAGTTTAACTGCACGCTCCCGCAGCTGATGACCGCCGTAAAAAAAGCCGGATTCGACAAAGTAACCGAAGTCGCCGAAGGCGCGGACATCACCACCGCCAACGAAGCGCGCGAACTCATTGAACGCTTGGAAGGAGGTGCGCGGTTTATGACCACTTCCTGCTGCGCGGCGTGGATTCAAGCCGTCAAAAAACACCTGCCGGCGTTGAAAGAGTTTGTATCCCACACCAAAACGCCGGCTTCGTATACCGCCGACATTGAAAAGAAAAACGGTTTTACCACCGTGTTCATCGGGCCCTGCGTGTCCAAACGTGTGGAAGGCATGGAAGACCCCAATATTGACTACGTAATGACGTACGAAGAATTGGGCGCTATGCTGGAAGCCAAAGGCATTAATCCCGCCGAATGCGAAGATACGCCGCTGGACCCGAACATTTCCGGCGAAGCGCGCTACTACGGCGTAACGGGCGGCGTAGCCCAAGCGGTGGAAAACGCTTTAAACGGCAAACGTCCGTTCAAAAAACTGGCGATTAACGGCCTTGATAAAAAAGCCATGTTGATGCTCAACGCTTACGCCAAAGGCGCGGGCGACTTCCAACTTTTGGAAGTGATGAGCTGCAAAGGCGGATGTATCGGCGGCCCGTGCACGCTTAAAAAACAGGCGCAGGTGATTAAGCCGATTAAAGACTTGGTGGCCGAAAGTCCGAAAGTAAAACCCGCGTTTGACGAAGAAGAAAAGAAAGAAGAAACAAAATAAAACTTTTCTGACAGAAAGCAAGAAATAACAAAAACCCTAGAAAAACTAGGGTTTTTGTTATTTTAAGAACGAAATTAAAAATAATAGTAAGTTAAATTAGGAGGGGAAGACGGGGCCTTTTGTCCGCCCAACGCCAAACAGATATTACTATACCATTTGTTTACAGCCCGGTTCCACACCCGACATATCCGCTGACCCGAGTTACGATACTCCTCATTATAAATAACTAGTTCGACCCCATCGTGTTTGCCATACGCCAGGCCAATATATGTGGGTGTTATTTCTATCCGAACCTCTTTATTATGAACCATTTCTTGCTCCCGCGCGCCGCCGGAATTTGGATCCGAAATAAAGTATCTTTCTAAATTAGCAGGGAGAGAAATATCCAAGTTCTCAAATAAACCAGTATATTGTCCGTTAGCCATATAATAACGTTGTTCCGCCTGGATTATATTGGTGAGTAAGGGCATATATTTGGCATAGCGCGCCTTAGCCACCGCCATGCGGTACTGCGGAAGGGCCACCGCCGATAAAATACCAATGATTAATACGACGACTAACAACTCTATTAACGTAAAACCATTTCTTTGATACATGGATATCCCCCTTGAAATAAATGTCATTCCGTAGAGTTTCTATACGGAATCTCATCCTTTTTATAACGACAGATCCCGTATAAAAAACTTACGGGATGACGGCTTGAATTATTCCCATGTTATCAAAAAAAAAAAACGGGTCAACCCCCTTGGTCCTCACAAAATCCGCTTCCTTATTTTATACCCGCCCTTAGTCCTGCTTATAAAAAGCGCCCGAAACGGAAATGGCGTTTTATTTGTTTGAACGTAGTGAGTTGTAAAACGCCCCGTTTCGAGCTGCTTTTTATAGGACACGGGCGGGCAGTCTTTTTGGTTCTTTTTCTGCTGCTAGAAAAAGAATAGAAACATTTTTGGCGACCCAAAAAGTAAAACAAAAACCCGCTCCAAAGAGCGGGGTTTTGTAAAACATTTCCTGCAAAGTTCCAACCAACGATTAACGTTTGGAGAACTGGAAGCGTTTGCGGGCGCCGGGCTGACCGGGTTTCTTTCTTTCCACCATACGGGGATCGCGGGTAAGATAACCGGCTTTTTTCACGGCTTTTTTAATATCTTCGCTGATTACGGCCAAAGAGCGCGCAATCGCGTGGCGCAAAGCGCCGGCTTGGGAAGATACGCCGCCGCCCACTACTTTAGCGGTAACGTCGTATTCTTTTTCCAAGTTGGTAACCACGAGCGGAGCCTTAACGGCGGCTTTGCAGCGGGCGTGGTTGCCGAAGTATTCATCCAAAGATTTGGCGTTGACGGTGATAACCCCGTTGCCTTTGGCCAAGGCCACGGTGGCGACGGAGGTTTTTCTTCTTCCGGTTTTGAGTTCTTTCGTATTGTTCATAAATTTCTATCCCTCTTATTTACCAAAGCGTTCGGTGAAGGAATGTTCTTCGCCGGCGAACAGTCTTAAGCGTTTCATTCTGGGCGCGCGGAGTTTGTTTTCGTCCAACATTCTCTTAACGGCCAGTTCCAGTACTCTGGTGGGGTTGTTTTCCAACACGCGTTTAACCGGCGTTTCTTTACCGCCTTTGGCGTAACCGGAGTGGGAAAAATAAACTTTCTGTTCCAGTTTTTTACCGGTGAGTTTTACCTTGCCGGCATTGGTAACGACGACGAAATCGCCGCAGTCCATATTAGGCGTATAGGTTTTTTTGTGTTTGCCCATAAGAAGAACGGCAATTTGGGTAGCCAGTCTGCCCAGGGTTTGACCCGTGGCGTCGATATGATGCCATTTGCGGGTGGTTTCAACTTCCTTTACGGAAGGCAAAAAAGTTTTTGTCATATTTTTGTTTCTACCTTTTGTAATTAATGCGCAGCGGAGTGGTGGCCGCTGTCTTAATGACTCGTGGTTTCCTATATATTATATCAAAATGCGGAATTTTTTTGCAGAAAATATCAGCTGTTACAAACCGGCAAGCGTCTGGGCAAACAGCTTGCGAATATCAGAAAGCGCGTCCAGGCGCACAAATACGCCGCGCACCTGGGCAGCGTTGGGAAAATCTTTTATCCAGTATCCGGCCGTTTTGCGGCTGCGGTTTACGCCGATACGCTCCCCGTAGAAAGAAGCATTTTCCTCAATCAGCCCCAAATACGTTTGGAGACGTTTTTTGGGGTCATGAGAGGACGGCGTTTTGCCTGCCAGCTCATCAATAATATCCTGGAAAATAAACGGGTTGCCCACCGCGCCGCGGCCGATCATCACGCCTTGGCAGCCCGCCTCTATAAATTCTTTCACGCGCGAAGCGTTAAGCACCCCGCCGTTGCCGATGACGGGAATTTTTACCGCCGCGCACGCCTTGGCTAAAGCGTCCACATCGGGTTCGCCGCTGTGCACGTCCACCGCCGCGCGCGCGTGCAAGGTAACCGCCGCCGCGCCACAATCCTCGGCTAGTTTGGCTAATCTTGCCCCCAAAAATTCTTTATGATTAAGCGCAATACGCGTTTTAAGCGTAACAGGAATTGCAACGCTTTTGACTGCGGCAGACAGCAGCCGCGCTAATTTGGCTTCGTCCTTCATCAGTACGCAGCCCGCACCCGCCTTATTGATTTTTTTTACGGGACAACCGGCATTCAAATCCACGATATCCGCCCCCGCCGCTTCGGCGTTTTTGGCGGCCTCGGCAATGGTCTCTTCGTCAGAGCCGAAAATCTGCATAGATACGGGGTGTTCTTTCGGATTTACCTGAAGCATTTTCCCGCTTTTGGCGTTGCCGTAATGAAGCGCGTGCGCCGACACCATTTCCGCACACACCAGCCCCGCGCCGCCGCGCAGGCAAAGCACACGGAACGGCGAATCGGTAATCCCCGCCATAGGGGCGAGAATTAAATTATTTTCTGTTGTAACGGAACCTATTGTTAAAGGGCGGATAAACGTCATTGGGCAACTTTCCAGTGTGGTTTAAAAGCAGGCAGTTCTTTTTGCCGCGCCAAGCAGGAACGCATAATCTGGCGCGCTTCCACGAATGTATTTTTAAATTCCAGTGAATCAATAAATTTATCGTGGCCGAATCCGCCGGCCAAAACGTGGTCCGTAACCGCAAAGCGGTACGTTTCGCGCGGACGGATAATGCGTCCGTTTTTTTCCAGCATTACCTGTTTGATTTTGTTTCCCGCGGGTGCTTGCGGATTATATTCCACGGTAAATCCGGCCACTTGGGGAAAATTGTCTTTTTCGGCGGCGGAAGCTTCCAATGCGCGTAAAAACGCTTCCCCCTTCATCGTCAAAAAAGTGATGTTGTCCCCATACGGATACGCTTTGTATAAATCGTACTCACTGATGCGCCCGGCAGGCAGAGAAGCGCGGACGGAATCGGCGTTTAGCAAAGCGCCGTCCAACTTGGCCCAACGGTGCAGACACTGCGCTAACAAGGCCCCCAGTTCCGATTCCCGCGACAGTGACGTTTCCACCGCACGCGGCAGCTCCGTTACGCGCGCATTCATTTTTTTGCGTGTTTCATTTAACAGCGTCTGCGCGCGCGAAGCAATTTGCACATCTTCTCCAAACGATGCTTTTAACAGCGGGATATCTTCAAATGATACATCCCGCAGACGGTTTGTTTTTTTGTCAAACAAAAGACGCACATGCGCCACACTGTCCAACCGCGCACCCGGGTAAACGATAAAGGTTCCGCCCACTTGGTCGGTTTCGGCGTTTTCCAAATCTTTATTGGCGCTTAAAATTAAATCAATGCCGTCTACTTCTGCGGCCAATTCGGCGTCGCCCGTTTTTCCGGCGTCGCCCAAAGAGCTTAACAAAATAATATAGTCCACGCCCTTTTCTTTCAAGAGCGTCACCATTTTCTGCGCACATTCCACCGGATCCTGCGCCTGAAAACCAACCAAACGGGTCTTATTCCTATGAATCGCAGCCGCGGACACGATCCCAAAAACGCCGATTTTTACACCGTCCACCGTGCGGATTTGGTAATCGTGCATCGGCCACGGAATTTGATGATCGAGCGTCAGGTTAGAAACGACAAACGGATAAGGCAGTTCACGCACGACATCGCGCAAAGACGGCCAACCGTAAACAAAATCCTTCTCGCTGACTGACGCCGCCGTATACGGCAGCGTTCCCGCCAGCTCGGCCACATAAGCGCCTTTAGTCATAGAGCCCTCGGGCGCAGAACCAAACCAGTTTCCCCCGTCAAACAAAAGAAAGCTTTGCTGCTGTTTGTCCAAAAAACTTTTGAGCACAGCGTACCCGCCCGCCTCGCGGTTTTCCAAGCGCGGTTCGGGGCGGGACCAGTAGAACCCTTCCGCGTCGGCCGTGTAAAATACGTCCACCTGCGCAAGCTCTTCCCGTACGCAACCGCCGGAGAGCAACACTCCGGCCAAACAAAATACAAAAGCTTTCAAACGCATATTACCGTTCGCGGATCCTGCCGGTTTCGGGCGCGGATAAAGGCCCCGGTTTAAGCCCTTCTTCCATTAAATCGCGGATAGTGGACGTTCCGGCTAGTTTTTTGTTTTCTGCCGGAATTTTTTTGAACAAAAAGCCTTCGCTGCCGCCTCCGGCGATATACGTATTGGTGGAGAGAAGGTATTGTTTATGGTTTTCCACCGGCTTGCCGTCTACAAAAATTTCCACTTTTTTCACTTTGCCTTTTCGGTTTAACTTATACGTTACTTCCAAGCCGGAATACGTAAATAAACTGCGCGGCGCAAAACCGGTTTTAACAAATTTTTTCAAAAATTTTCCGTCTACCGTTACCAGCGTAACGGTATTGTCAAACGGGTGGATTTCGATTAAATCGCGGCGGGTTATGGCGCCTTTTTGCATATCCACGCGCGTACCGCCGTTATTGTGAATGGCAATAGGTGCCCCAGAATAGTTTTTAATCAAATCGGCAATCCATACGTTAAGCGGCGCGTCCTGCACGCCTGCTTTAACGGGTGTTTTGGAAATAGTTTCTTTGGTTTCTCCCACGGTAACGTCCACATTCGGCTCGCGCAGCGAATCAGCAAACGCCTTTATTGCTTCATCCTCGCCCGTTTTTTCGACAACAAGCGGAATCAACTCCGACTTGGCGGACACCACTTTGCCCGTTTCATCATCGGTTTCAATGGTGATTTTACTGACGTTGTCCAAATAACAGCCGCTTTCCACAAACAGCACGCCGTTAATGTATTCGTTCTGAAAAAGCTGATGTGCGTGTCCTCCCATTACCACGTGTACGCGCCCCGCAAATTTGCGGCCGATATCGCCCACGTAAGACTTCGTTCCGTGCTTTTCGTCTTTTAACGAATCATGCACAAGAACAAGCACCACGTCCGCCTTTTGTGCTTCCACCTCTTTTAGGGCTTTTTTAAGCGCTTTTAAGGGCTTTCCATACGAATACGATTTGGCAGGATTGGTGGGCTCGCGGTTGGCAAGGCCGATTACGGCTACTTTTACGCCGTCTGCATCAAAAATTTTATAAGGAGCTACATTCGCCGGATACTTTCCTGTGGCTTTGTCGTAAAAATTGGCCGCCAAAATAGGAAATTTTGCTTCATTTAAAATAGGAGCAACGCCTTTGTCTTTAAAATCAAACTCGTGATTACCCACAGTAGCTGCGTGATAGCCCATTTTATTCATCAAACGGACGGCTTTTAAACCTTTGGAGTTTCGCGTTTCCACCGTGCCGTTGGAAAAATCGCCCGAGTCCAAAAGTAAATAATTGTCCGGTCCGTTTTTAATCACAGCGCCCAGCGCGCCAAAACCGCCGCGTCCGTTGCGCGGATAAAAGAAACCGTGCACGTCGCTCGTATGATACACCGTAACGGTTCCGGCAAATAATAACGCAGGAAGCAAAAAAGCAAACAGCAATACAAATGTTTTTTTCATAAAAGCCCCTTTTCCTTCTGTAGATATTCTTATGCTAACAAAAAAAGACCCGCCCGCTCAAGGGCGGGCGGAGTAAAATTTTACTTCTGTACAATACGGCCTGTTTTTGGCGGTGCAAGCGGACCGCGTTTAAACTCGTCCTCCAGAATCCGGCGCATTGTTTTGTCGCCTGCCGGACGGACAGTGCCTTGCGGCAGCGTTTTAAAAAGTTTGCCTTCGCCGCGGCCGGAACCAATATACGAATTGGTAACTACAGTATAGGCTTTATCGTCCTGCAATTTTTCGCCGTTTACCCAAATCTCCAAATTTTTAACATCTCCGCTTTTTGTTTTTTTGAAAGAAACCGTCAGTCCCGAATACGCTAACCGGTTCCACGGCGTAAGCCCTGAACGGACCAGTTTGCGCAAAAACGCTCCGTTGACCTGAGCAGAAACAACGGCATTGTCAAAAGGATATAACTCAATAAGGTTGCGGCGGGTTACTTCTCCTTTAGGCAACCCTACGCGCCCGCCGCCCGTATTGTGGATACAAACGTCCGCAGGCGCATAGCGGCACATCGCGTCGGCCACCCAATTGTCCACCGCGCTGTCAGCGGATTTCCGCTTGGACGGACGTTTAAGAAATGCGGATAAAGCGGTACCCACCACCACGTCCGCTTCCGCTTCGCGCAGAGAATCCGCAAATGTTTTCGCCGCTTCATCTTCTCCCGTCTTTTTAAGCACCAGGGGAATGAGTTTAGAACGCGCCGATACAAATTTGCCCGTCTTATCATCTAGTTTAACGGTAATCTTGCTGACGTTTTGGAAGTTGCTTCCGCTCTCTGCAAACAGCACGCCGCCTCGGTGCTCATTTTGGAAAACGGCGTGGGCGTGCCCGCCCAACACCACATGTACGCGGCCGCCCAGCTGGCGGGCAATATCGCCAATATAGTTGGGGGATCCTTTCCGGTCGTCTTTTAACGAATCGTGCGCCAATACCACCACGGCGGACGGGTTTTGCTTTTCCACCGCAGAAAGCGTTTCTTGTAAAGCGGACAGCTGCCTTCCCAGCGTATACGCGCGGACGGTTTTATTGGGATAGCGGTTCGCCAACCCGATAACTGCTATTTTTGCGCCGTTCACTTCAAAAATTTGATACGGCAGTATGCCGGACGGATACTCGCCCGTTTCGGACAGCGTTAAATTAGCGGCCAAAACGGGAAATTCGGCGGCCGACACCATAGCGGAAAAAGCATCATCCCCGTATGCAAATTCGTGGTTTCCCACCGTCGCCGCGTGATACCCCAGCGCATTCATCAGACGCACGGCTTTCAACCCTTTGGAACGCTGCGTTTCCAGCGTGCCTTCGGCGAAATCGCCCGAATCAAGCAGCAGATATTCTTTCGGGCCGCTTTTCAGTACAGCCGCCAATGACGCGGCGCCGCCTTGTCCCGAACGCGGATAAAAAAATCCGTGTGTATCACTCGTGTGATAAAGCGTTACCGTTTTGGCAAAAACGGGAAACGCAAAAAAAACAGTAACTAATCCTGCAAGAATTTTGTGCATATTATTATCATACAAAAACGCCGCCCCCTTTGGATGCGGCGTTTTAAATTTTTCCGTTTAAGCGGACAAACGCGAAAACGGCGAGATTTTGCGAAGCCGCTCAATAATCGGCGGCAGCTCTTTAAGCACTAAATCGATTTCGGCTTCTGTTGTTTGGTCGGACAGCGAAAACCGGATAGACCCGTGCGCAAACTGGAACGGAATGCCCATCGCACGCAGCACGTGAGACGGCTCCAGCGAGCCCGACGTGCACGCCGAACCCGACGACGCGCAAATACCAAAATCATTCAGATACATTAAAATGGATTCGCCTTCAATGTAGCCAAAGCTGATATTGGTGGTGTTGGGCACGCGGTGCTGCGGATCCCCGTTCACTTTTACGTCGGGGATAACCGCCAAAATCCCTTGCTCCAGTTTATCACGAAGCGCGGCAATGCGTGCGGAAACGCCGCCAGCCAAACGCGCTTGGGCCAGTTCGGCTGCTTTGCCGAGGCCCACGATAAGCGGCACGTTTTCAGTGCCCGCGCGGCGGTGTTTTTCCTGATGTCCGCCCATCATAAACGGCATAAAACGCGTGCCGCGCTTGACGTAAAGCGCCCCGATGCCTTTGGGACCGTGAAATTTATGTGCCGAAAGCGACAGCATATCCGCGCCCGCCGCCTGCACGTCCACCGGAATTTTGCCCACGGCCTGCACCGCGTCCGTGTGAAACAGCGCGCCGTGTTCGTGCGCGATTTGGGCGATTTCCGAAATCGGGAAAATAGTTCCCGTTTCGCTGTTGGCCCACATTACGGATACGAGAGCAGTGTCTTCGTCAATCACGCTCTTAAAGCGCGCCATATCAAAACGGCCTAATTCGTCCACGCCGATAAAATCCACGCGGTAGCCCTGTGTCTCTAAATATTGGTACGGGGCCATAACAGCCGGATGTTCCACCGCTGACGTAATAATATGTTTTTTCTTGGGAAAACTGCGCACCGCGGAGAAAATGGCCGTATTGTCGCTTTCCGTAGCACAAGACGTAAAAATAATTTCATCCGCATACTGCGCGTTTAAGAGAGCGGCCGCCTGTTTGCGCGCCGAATCAATCGCGTGGCGGTTGGCGCCGCCGAACGCGTGCATACTGGAAGCGTTGCCGTATTGTTCGGCAAAGTACGGCAGCATCGCTTCCACCACCGCGGGAGCGCATTGGGTGGTGGCGTTATTGTCCAAATACACTACTTTCATATTATGCCTGCTCCACACTGAGGGAAGCGTCCACTTTTTCCTTCAGCGTTTTTTCGATAAAATTTTTAAGCGTACCCGCCGCGCCCGCACAGCCGCGGCACATGCCGGTTAAGCGGATTTTAACGACGGAGCCGTTTAAATCCACCAGTTCGGCGGAGCCGCCGTCCATATTCAGTTTGGGGCGGATATCTTCTTCCAAAACGCTTTCCAACTTTTTGATTTTTTCCACCAGAGTCATCTGGGCAAACGGCTGCTCCGCCGGACGGGACGGCAGTTCGCACGCACCGTTTACTTTATCCAAAATTTTTTGAATATCACCCTTGCACCGTCCGCATGCGCCGCCGGCTTTGGTAAAGTGGGTAACGTCCTCCACCGTGGTCAAATGATTGGTGCGGATAGCTTTGATAATAGTCTCTTCCGACACGTTAAAACAATGGCAGACGATTTTTTCTTCTTCCTGCTCAAATACCACGGGTTTGCCGCCTTGGCGGTAACTTTTTACGGCCGCTTCCAACGCCTCCATTCCCATGACGGAACAGTGCATTTTTTCGGAAGGCAGCGAACCCAGCGCTTCGGCAATATCCTGATTCGTAATTTTAGACGCTTCAGCAAGCGTTTTGCCTTTAATCATTTCCGTTAAAATGGAAGAAGAGGCTATGGCGCTCGCACAGCCGAAAGTGGCAAATTTGGCGTCCTCAATCACTTCGGTTTCTTTATTTACTTTAATCGTCAATTTCAGGGCATCCCCGCACACCAGACTTCCCACTTGGCCCGTACCGTCCGCATCGGGGATAACCCCCACGTTGCGCGGATTTTTAAAATGATCCATTACTTTATCGGTATAATCCCACATAGTTGCTCCCCCTTCTATATACTTTAATTATAGCATTTTGATTTTTTCCCGCTTTTCCGAAAAAGGATTAGGCGCACAGGAGACCGCGGCCGCCTGTGTTTTTTGCTAAAATAAAAAAGATGAAATTTAAGAACGCAGCCGTCTTTTTTAACGAAAATAAACCGAACGTCCGCACGCTCGCGCAGGATGCGTGTTCTTTTTTGCGGGCGCGCGGCCTTTGTGCACGCACCGTTACGGAATTGGACGGATTGGACCCCTCGTTTGATTTGTTAATTTGTATGGGCGGGGACGGCGCAATGCTGCGCTGCGCCCGCGCCGCCGCACCGCTGGGAACGGCGGTTTTCGGCGTAAATTGCGGCACGCTGGGTTTTTTGGCCTCGTGCGAAATTTCCGATTTTAAAGAACGCTTGGAACAACTGTTGGGCGGCCGGTACGCCGCGCACGAACGGTTTATGCTGCGGGCGCAGATTGTAACGCCAAACAGCGACGTGCAGGAATATCTGGCGTTTAACGACTGCGTACTCCGCGCGCTTCAGCCGCGCGCGTTTACCGTAAATGCTTCTTTCAACGGCAAAGAAATTCCGCCGTATTTCGGCGACGGCGTAATCATCTCCACCCCCACGGGATCTACGGCCTATTCACTGGCCGCAGGCGGACCGATTGTACACCCGCAGGTGGACGTGCTGCTGATTACACCCATCTGTCCGCACTCGCTGCACCAGCGGCCGCTTATTCTGCCCGCCGGCGGAGAATTGGAATTGACTCCTTCCTTTAAAAATAAAGATGACGAGGCAATACTAAGCATAGACGGCCAGAACAACCTGCCGCTGCCGGACGGCGCACGCGTGAGGCTCACGCGCAGCCCGTTAAAGGTAAAACTGCTGGCCACCGGCCAACGGGATTTTTTCTCCGTTTTAAACCGTAAACTTAACTGGGGGGCGCGTTAATGTTAAAACGAATGCGCGTGGAAAACTTTGCCATTATTTCGGATTTAACGCTTGATTTTGCCGGAGGCCTCAACGTATTTTCCGGCGAAACGGGCGCGGGAAAATCCATTGTCATCGAAGCCTTGGGCTTTGTACTCGGCGCGCGCGGAGACGTTTCTATCATCAAAGACGGAACAGACAAAATGCGCGTATCGGCGGAATTTTCGTCCGCCGCCCTGCCCGAGAACGTCCGGCGGGAACAACAAATTTTCGGAGACGTATTTACCCTGCGCCGCGAACTGGACCGCAAAGGCAAAGGAAAAGCCTACGCGGACGGACGCGCCGTTACCGTATCCGCGCTTGCACAAATCGGACGGTATTTGGTCGATTTTCACGGCCAGCACGAACACCAAAGTTTAATGCACGCTTCCGTCCATTTGGCGCTTTTGGATAAATTTGCCAAGTATGAAAATCTGCTCGCCCAAACCAAAACCGCTTGGGAAACAATGCAAAACGCGCGTGCCCAACTCAACGCAGCGCGACTTAATGAACAGGAAAAAGAACGGCTGCTTGATTTGTACAATTATCAGCTTAAAGAAATTGAGGACGTTAATCCGTCGGCAGACGAAGATTTGCAGCTTGAACAAACGCTGCCCAAAATGAAACACGCGGGCCGGCTGTTGGAAGAAGCGTCCGAAGCTTACGAAGAACTGTACGGGGCGGAAGATTCCGCCGCCGCACGCGCTTCGCGCGCCGCACGTACCGTGGAAAATATGGCGGAACTGGATGAAAATTTAGCGCGGCTGGCCGAAGAACTGAATGCTGCGGTACTGACGCTTGAAGACACGGCTTCCACGCTGGCGGCGTATAAAGACGATATTAATCTGGAACCGGACGCCTTGGACAAAATGATCGGCCGCCACGAAAAATTAAAACGGTTAAAAGCCAAATACGGTCCCGAAATCCAAGACGTACTGGCCACCGCCGAAGATTTAAAAACAAAAATCCGCCATTTACAACACGCCGAAGAACATGAACAGGAACTGGAAAAAGAATTGCAGGAAGCGCAAGACAAACTCTTACAGCTTTCCCGCCGGCTGCACGAAAAACGCATGGCCGCAGCCGAAAAACTTTCCGCGCTCATCACGGAACAAATCCGGCCGCTGGGCTTTAATCAAGTGCGTTTTGCCGTTGCCGTGGAAATGGATGAAGAAAACCCCGGCCCTGCGGGTGCGGATAAAGTGGAATTTTTATTTTCGCCCAACCCCGGGCAATCGTTGCGTCCATTAAAAAATATTGCGTCCGGAGGCGAAATTTCCCGCGTAATGCTGGGGCTTAAAACCGTTTTGGCCCCCACTGTTCCCGTCATGGTGTTTGACGAAGTGGACGCCGGTATCGGCGGCGAAACGGGCAGACTGGTGGGCGAAAAACTCCATCACGCCGCCGAAGGCCGCCAAGTGCTCTGCGTAACGCATCTGGCACAAGTGGCAGCCCAAGCCGATCAAAATTTCCGCGTGGAGAAAAAGGCTTCCCACAACAATACAAATGTAACCATTACACCGCTTTCGGGCGAAAACTTAACCGCTGAAATCGCACGTATGTTGGGCGGAAATGCGGATAAACGCTCTGCCGCATTTACCCACGCCCGCGAACTTTTACAGGAGGCAAAACGTGTTTAATTCTTACTTTCCGCACAACTGGTTGGATTTAAAAGGCTTGCGCGTAATTTGGCTTGTATTTTTCTACGCTACGCTCGCTTTCGGCTTGTATGCCGTTTATAACTGGATGCTAGTCTTACAAATTCCCGACGAACTATGGGCATCCGGTTCTGCGCCGCTCAAACAAATTTACGGCTACGCCGCTGGCGCGTCCGTATTGGCGGGTACAGCGGAATTGTGTATATGGCGTATATTGGGAACCCTACATAAAATCCAACAAAAAACGTCGGCCAAATAGTTCTCTTTTGGGGTTGCCGTAAAACGCTTTGATGGATAAACTAACCAAGAAAAGGAACTATCGCCACGCGGCAGTTCTTTTGATACAATAAGATATAGGGAATTTTTTCCCGTATCAAAAGGAGTGTGAATTATGTCTAAATGTTGCAAATGCGGCAAATGGTGGCCGCATAACTGGTTGTGCCTGAAAGGGTTATACGTATTTTTTACCGCGATGTTCTACTTGGCGTTGGCTTACGCTGTATTCCAAGCTATCGCTATTTTAAGACATCCGGTGCTTAGCGGGGCAGAGATGTGGGCCACGCTTGCGTTCTACGTCATCAGCGACTTGGGCGCCGCGATCGGCTTTTTGACCATATCCAAAATCTTGGGTGTGCTGCGCAAAATTAAAAAAGCCGTCAGCCCGTGCTGCTGCTCGAAAGAAAACGATGAAAACCACATCGAAACCGTTGTAGAACACGAATCCAAATAACTTATAAGCGGCGCGCCCCGTGCGCGCCGCTTTTTGCCCAAATTTATTCCGGAGCATCCGTCCGTATGAAAAATTTTTTCGTTCTCCTTTTTGCGCTCTGCTGCAGCGCTGCCGTCAATGCTGAAACCTTAAAAATGAAAAACGGCAATTTAATTACCGGCTCCATTTTATCCCAAACCGAATATACGTTAAACCTCGCCACCTCTTACGGCAATATTACGCTTAACCAACGCGAAATAGAGGAAATTTTACCCGACAAACACCGCCTTATTTTAAAAGGCGGCACACAGCTCGTCGGCATAATTTTGGATATGGACGAGTTTAATTTAAAACTCCAGACCGATGACGGCACAGTTGTTAATATAGATATGCCGCAAATTGTCACCATCGAAACGTACGATTACGACCGCGGAGCCGCCGCCCAGCAGCAAATTGTAGAAGAACAAATTAAACGCGAGGAACAACAAGCCGCCGTCCAAGCACAGGAAGCGCAACGTGCACAAACGCGTCAAGTAGAGGCCGCAGGCGGACTGACGTTCGATGCCGATATCGACCAAGTTTTCGAAGCCAAGCAAGCTACCGTGGTAAACGGGGCTGTCGTTACCCCCGCCGCGGCTGCGCCGGCGGCACAGCCCAAACCGCTGACCGATGAAGAAGCGTTCCTTCGCAAGGTAAAATCCGGCGCCATTACCCAACGGGAATACGCCTCCGCCGCCAAACAAGAACTGAGTTCCCAAAAAACTGCCAAAACTGAACCCAAAACCGCCAAGAAACCGAAAGAAAAAGATTTTTCAAAATATTTCGCCGTCCAAGCAGGCGCCATGGCACTGGATTTGCAATTAGCCAACACGGCACGCCCGGGTTATGAAACCGAAGAAGGATCGGCAGACGTCGGCGGCACAAGTATTCAAGTATCCGGCAAATTTTTATGGCGCATAAAAGAAAGCAATTTTTGGCTCGGTCCCGTAGTAGGAGTAGGCAACATTCCCAATAACTCGTTTGAAGACCGCGACCCTGCCGTACAGACTCCGGAATGGATCAGCCAGCACCCCGATGAAACGCCCACCGTAAAAACAAGCGGACAGTTGTTAACTTTCGGAGCCGCCACCAACTACTATTTGAACCCGAACAGCCGGTTCGCGTTTTATCTGACGGGATCCGCTGCCTACGAAATGCTGACGCTGAACTACCGCGGAGAAGTAAGCAGCGAGTCCATTAAATCCAACGGTTTTGCCGGCTCCGTGGGGCTCGGTGTGGAAACGTGGGTAGATGACGTTATGATCGGGCTTGAAGCAAGACAGGTGTTTGCCAAGCGCGCCGATGATTTAAAAGATTCCGCCACCTCCAATACCGTCGTTCAGGCACAGTTGAGCTGGAAATTTTAATGAATATTCTTGTTTTACCCAATGCTTTTAAAGGGTCTTTAAGCGCGGCAAAAGCCGTGCTTCTTTTTACGCGCGCGCTTGAAAAAAAGCATCGTGTCTGCGCTATTCCCGTATCCGACGGAGGCGACGGATTTCTTGATTTTTTTAAAACGCTGGATCCCGCCGCACAAACAATTTCCCTTACCGCAAAAAACGCTTTTTTAAAAAACAGGCGGACGGAGTTCTTATTATTGTCCGATGGGCAAACCGCCGTAATAGAAACGGCCCGCGTATGCGGCCTCGGCTGCGCCAAAAAAGAAGAATTGGACCCGCTGGGAGCTTCTTCCTACGGAGTGGGGCAGGTATTATCGGCCGCCGTAAAAGCCGGCGCAAAAACCGTTTACGTAGGGCTTGGAGGAGTCGCTTGCAACGACGGGGGCGCCGGTATGGCCGCCGCGTGCGGAGCCGTATTTTCGGATAAAGGCGGACGAGTCCTCGGGCTGGGGGCGGAAGCGTTGTTAAACGCAAATCACGCTGATTTTTCCGCACTCCGGAAAACATTCAAAGGAATCAAAATTTTCGGTGTGGCGGACGTAACCAATCCGCTTTTGGGCCCCAAAAGTTCCGCCAAAGTTTTCGGCCCCCAAAAAGGAGCCTCTCCCGCACAGGTAAAAATTTTAGACAAAGCAATGGCCGCCTTCGCGCGCACCGTAAAAAACGCGACGGGCCGCAATATCGCCCGTACTCCCAGCACCGCCGCAGCGGGTGCCATAGGCGCGGGGCTGGCGGGCTGTTTCGGTGCGCAACTGCTTTTGGGGTCGGACTTTTTATTTCAAAAAGCAGGGCTGGAAAAATATTTCCAGAAAGCGGATTTGATCATCACTACCGAAGGCAAACTGGACCGTCAAACCTTTTACGGCAAAGCGCCGCTGGCCGTTTTAAAATTATCAAAAAAATACAAAAAACCCGTGCTGTTTATTTGCGGACAAATTGAAGAAAAAGCGTTGCGCGGACAAAAATATGCGCCGGACCAAATTGCCGTGCTGGCGGATTTTGCCGCCAATGAAAAAGACGCGCAAACAAACGCTGCGAAATACTTGCGGCGCATTTGTAAAAATATCTAATTGGCACCTGTTATTAAACAAACAAGACCGCAAAGTCCATATCTTTGCGGTCTTTTTGATTGAAGCGAATAAGCTTATTTAATTTCTGACGTACAATGCGGGCAGCGGGTAGCTTCCAGCGCGATTTCGCTGCAGCAGAACGGGCATTTCTTTGTCATCGGAACGGCAGGCGCTTCTTCTTTTTTAGGCGCGTTTACTTTGTTGATTACTTTAATCAGCAAGAAAATACAAAACGCCACGATAATAAAGCTGATCACGGCGTTTAAAAATGTGCCGATATTCAGCGTGGTCGCTCCGGCGGCCTGCGCCGCAGCCAAAGAAGCGTACGGGCCTTCCTGCGCGCCCTGTTTGAGCACGACAAACCAGTTGGAAAAATCCACTTTGCCCATTAAAAGGCCCAAAGGCGGCATCATAATATCGGCCACCATAGAGTTTACGATTTTCGTAAACGCACCGCCGATAATGATACCGACGGCCATATCAATCACGTTGCCGCGCATAACGAATGTTTTAAATTCGTTGATTACATTTTTAATCATTGCAGTCTCCTTTTTTAATAAGCCCCGCCGCTTGAAAGAGCGGGGTATATAAATCGTCTTCCACGGGATATTTTATTTCCGACGGACTAACGATGTCCGCAAATTCCACAGGCGCATTTTCAATCACGCAGAGCGGGGATTGTTCGTTTCCTTCTCCCATACACAGCGCCGCAGCCGATGCAAGAGAATCGGCCGCGTTGACCAGTGTAACCTCTAACTTCTTGCCAAAAATGTCCGGCGTGCCGCGTAAATCCTTTACTCCTTTAAACCCCGCATACGCTACAGCCGCGGCCGTCACTCCGGCGCGAAGCGGCAAAATCATACTGTCCGTAACGAGTACACCCAGTTTTTTGATACGCCACGCCGCACATAACTCCTGCCGCAATTCTTCCGCTGCGGCATAGCCATTTTCCGGCAGAAGTAAAAGTTTCCCGTCCGCGTTGGATTCGTCAATTCCGGCGTTGGTCATTACCATACCGTCTTTAATCGTCAGCCACGCAAGCGGCGTTTGCAAAGCGGCGGAACTTTCCCGCCGGATCAGCGCTTCTTTTTGCGACACGCTTTCGTACGGTACAATCTCCCCCTTCCAAAGAGCAAACAGCTTGGACGCCACCGCCAAAACGCTTTTTTCCGGCACCTGCGGAAGATGACGCACAATAAACGCGGGCAGATCTTCGCGCGGCTTAAAAATATCAGTACGAACGGCGGTTAATTTCATTCTTCCTCAAACGGGGCTACAAAACTGCAGAACACTTCATTGGCCAGAAAAAGCCCCTCAAAACTTAATTTTACTTTTTTTCCCACCCGCAAGAGAAGCCCGCTTTTGACGTGTTTTTCAATTTCCCGCCCGAACATTTCTTCGTCTTGCGCGGATAATTCCGCCCCGTCCAGTTTCCGAAGCGCCAGCATCAGCCGCTCTCCCGCACGCGCTTTTCCTTCCAGTTTTTCCGTAAACTCCGCCGCAGACTCCCCCGCGTTTATGCGGCGGATATATTCACATACATCCGGCGTATTTTGATGCCGCACCCCGCAAAAAAACGAAGCGGACGAACTCCCCAGCCCGATATAATCGCCGTCGTTCCAATAGTGCGTATTGTGTTTGGCTTCCCTGCCCGACAAAGCGAAATTGGAAATTTCGTAATGATGATATCCCGCAGCAGTCAAACGCACATGCGTTTCCTCCAACATACGGCGCATTAAAAGTTGGTCGCACACAACGCCGCGCTCAAAAAACGGAGTACCTTCTTCAATTTGAAGGCCGTATACCGAAAGATGTTCCGGCCGCAAAGAGAGTACGCGGTCCAAACTGCATAAAAAACTTTCCAGGGTCTGATCCGGCAGGCCGGCAATCAAGTCTACGTTAATATTTTCAAAACCGCACGCGCGGACCGTTTGATAGGCGCGCAAAAAATCCGCCGCGTTATGTACGCGCCCCAGCGTTTTGAGTTCCGCATCGTTAAAACTTTGAAGCCCCAAACTCACGCGGTTAAATCCCGCCTTGTTCAGCGCGGCGGCTTTTTCCGCCGTCAAACTTTCCGGATTGGCTTCGCACGTACTTTCCTCAAAACGGGATATGGGGCCAAAACGATTTTCAATGATTTGCGCCAGTTTTTCAAGCTGCGCGGCCGACAGAACGCTGGGCGTTCCTCCGCCGACGTACAGCGTTTCAAACGTACGTATGGGCGACAGGGAAGCTTCTTTAGAAAGAGCCTCCAGATAATCGTCAATTAAAAACTCCCGTCCCGCAAATGAAGCAAAATCACAATAATTGCATTTCTGTTTGCAGAACGGGAGGTGGATATATAAACCGGTTTTCATTATTTTTTATGTTCGGCTTCGTGATTTAAAAACGCAAAAATAAACGGATCCAAATCGCCGTCCATCACGGCGTTGATTTGCGAAGTTTCGTATCCGCTGCGCAAATCCTTCACCAGTTGGTAAGGCATAAATACATACGAACGGATTTGGTGCCCCCAAGCGATTTCCCCTTTCTGTCCGTAGCGTTTTTCGGCTTCGCCGCGCTTTTTGTCCATTTCCATTTCGTATAATTTGGCTTTGAGCATTTTCATCGCCGTCTGGCGGTTTTGCAGTTGGCTGCGCTCAATGCGGCAGGAAACCACAATACCTGTGGGAATGTGCAAAAGCCGTACAGCCGATTCCACTTTATTGACGTTCTGTCCGCCGTGGCCGCCGGCGCGGGAAGTTTCCAGCTGAATATCTTTTTCTGGAATTTCGATATTAACATCCTCATCGATATCAGGCAGCACGTCGCACGACGCAAAAGACGTATGACGGCGGGCGTTAGCATCAAAAGGAGAAACGCGCACTAACCGGTGAACGCCGTTTTCCCCTTTCAAATACCCATATGCAAACGGACCCTCTACCATAGCCGAAAGCGTTTTAATGCCCGCTTCATCGCCGGCTTGCGCGTCCAGCACCGAAAATTTAAACCCGTGCTGCTCGGCCCAGCGCGTATACATACGCACCAACATTTGCGCCCAATCGCACGATTCCGTGCCACCGGCTCCCGCGTGAATGGTTAAAATGGCGTTCAGCTTGTCATTCGGTTCCGACAACCGGATTTCCCCCTCTTTTTGCGCCACGCGTTTTTCCGTTTCCGCCAAGGAAGCGGACAACTCAGACAGTTCCGTTTCGTCCTGCATTTCCTTACACAAATCAAACAGAGCGCAATCGTCCTCCAGTTTTTTTTGAAGCGCGAAAAATGTATCAATAGACGTTTTTAACAAATCGATTTTGCGGCTGACCTCTTTGGCTTTTTTGGTATCGTTCCAAAACAATGGATCCGCCGATATGTACTGCAAATCCGCCAGTTCTTTTTGTTTGCCGGAGATGCCGTCAATTATTTCAATCTTGGCGACACGCGCCGAAAGATCTTCCAACTTTTGTTCCACGTCTTTAAATTCAATATTATTCATACGAAAAAACCGCCAACGAAATAAAAAGCGTAAAATAAATGGCCGCGCACAGCCACGCGAACCAATCGCCCCACTGGGCATAAAAACTCAGTTTATCCCCCACGGGAAGCGGCACGTTTGCGCGTAAAATTTCCTGCGTAAAAAGACCGGATTGTTGTGTGATTCTCCCAAACGGATCTATTACCGCCGAGAAACCCGTATTCGCCGCGCGCAAAACGGGACGGCCCGTTTCCGCCGCGCGCACCGCGTTAATGGCTAAATGTTGGTACGGAGCGGCTGTATCAAAAAACCAGGCATCGTTGGTAAGGTTTACAAAAAGCTTAGCCCCCTGCCGGCTTTGAGCCACCCACAACTGCGGGAAAATAGATTCGTAACAAATCGTAAGGCCGAGCGTCACCCCGCCTAAATTAAGCGGCTGCTGATCCCGCGCGCCGGACGTAAAAGAACCCAACTCTCCCAGTACATCCACATCCGAAAATAACGTACGGACCCCTTTTTCAAGCGGAATATATTCGCCAAACGGTACCAATTTTATTTTGCGGTAGCTTTGCAGCACGCCCATATCCGGAGGAACCAAGTAAGCTCCCACATATTGTTTACCGTCTTCCGGCACATTTGAACCCACTAATTGATAAGCCCCTGAAGAAATGGCCAGCGTGTCGAAAAGGCGTTGATATTTTTCGTCCTGCAAAGAGGTCGGAACAACGCTTTCCGGCCAGACAGCAAGCATTACGTCCGAGCCGGACAAAGACAACCCCATATCCATCAGCGTATTTGTAATTTCCGTTTCAAAAGCGTTATCCCATTTTTTATATTGGTCAATATTCGGCTGCATTACCGCCGCACTTAAACTCAACAGAGGCTGCCCGTTCCGCAAGGGCGTTTTGGGTAAACGGTAATGCCCAAACCCAAATAACCCCAAAAATACCAGCGCCGCCATGCACATATGGCTCACGCCGCGCTTTACGCCGGGCAGCGCAAACGCCCAGCCGACGCTCGCCCCTGTAAACGCCAGCGCAAAGCTGAGCCCGTATACGCCCGTAAACGAAACGATTTGCAATACTTCCGGCGCGTTCCACTGCGTATACCCCAACATCAACCACGGAAAGCCTATCCCGTAAAACGCCAGCGTTTGATGCACCCATTCCAACGCCACAAATCCGCATGCGGCTAAAAGCGGAAAAAACAGTCCCGTCTTTTTTAAAAAATAACAGCTTCCGCCGAAAAGAGCAAACTGTACGGACAACAACCCGCTAAGCCCCAGCCAAGCCGCCAAAGACAATCCCTGCGAAAGACCGCCGCCGTGTAAACACGTATAATAAATCCAATAGAAAATTCCTGCGTGAAACAACAGCGCCGTAAACCACGCATAAAAAAAAGAAGACCAAAACCCGCGGGTTTTGGTAATCGCCCAAATAAACGGTGCAAGAGCAAACCATGCCAGTTCCGGATGAGATGCACGGGGAAAACTTTCATACACCAGCCAAGCCGTCGCAAGCGAACAGACCAATAGAAACAATATCCGCCCCGCACCCGTCCAAAAGCGCTTTAGACGCACGTCGAACGTAATTCGCTGGCGCGCGTCCTGTTCGGCGATTCTCTCCCTAAAACCTCTCATACGTTAATATGCAATGTGACAAATATTTTCGCGGCACACAGGTACAGCAGACGGGCTGCATTCCTTTTCCTGGGAAGGAGCCCTGTTTGGACAGGCTTTTGAAACCGCTTTCGACTGCATTTCGTCAAAATCCAACGTAAACGAAGCGTTAATGGCAGTTACGCCTTCCGGCCCAATCAAACAACCGCACGGATCTTTGTCCACGATAATGCAATCTTCATCCGCCTGACAGCGGAATACACGACGCACTTTGGCTTTTTGCGCTGTAGCCTGTGCCGCTTTTTGCTGCGTTTCCTGCTGGGCAGCAAATTCCTTTTCCGTTAAGGTAGCCAAAGTTACCTCAATAGGTTTGTCTTGGGCAAAAAAGACCGGAATCAAGACAAGCACGCATCCCGCACTTGCCAGCAACAACAAATTTTTTATTTTATTTTTCATAAATTCGCTCCACAACATTTTTTATATTTTTTTCCGCTCCCGCACGGGCACGGATCATTACGGCCAATATGTTTGGCAACGCCTTCTCCCTTTTCAGCATTTTGAGCGGAAGAGCCCTGCGCGCGCTGCGCCGGCTTCCGGCGAGGCGGCAACTGCAGACGGAAGATATATCCCACCATCATATCGCGCACACGGTTCAGCATAGCGCAATACAGTTTGTAGGATTCTTTTTGATACTCAATCAACGGGTCCTTTTGGGCGTAACCGCGCAGGCTGACGCTGCTTTGGAGCTGGTCGAGTTCATATAGATTTTGTTTCCACGCGCTGTCCAATAACTGCAACAGCAGCATACGTTCAATTTCGGAGAAATTAATTCCCTGTTCAGTAAAATATAGTACGCGCGCATCATATAACTCCTTTACGCGGGCAATAATTTCATCTGCAAACGCTTCGCGCGATTTGCGGCCTACATTTTCCGCCGTGTAAGCGAAATCCGCCGGAAAAAAATTACGCAGGCTGACGTTTAACGTCTCAAAATCTGAACGCTGCGGATGCTGCGGATGATAATACTGCTCCACCAGTTCGTCGATGATTTCTTCCATCATCTGCAGCGATTTTTCCGTCATATTTTCCCCGTCCAAAATGGCGTTGCGCAGACCGTAAATGGCGGTACGCTGCTGGTTCATCACTTTGTCGTAATCCAAAAGCTGTTTGCGGATATCGAAGTTGCGTCCCTCTACCATACGCTGGGCGCCTTCGATTTGGCGCGTCATCAAGCGCGATTCAATCGCTTCGCCTTCCTTCATTCCCATTGCGTTTAAGATGGAAGAAATTTTAGCTGTATTGGCAAACAAACGCATGAGTTCGTCCTCAAGCGAAATATAGAAACGGGAACACCCCGGGTCCCCCTGACGCGCACAACGGCCGCGCAACTGGTTGTCAATACGACGCGACTCGTGGCGTTCGCTGCCGATTACGTGTAACCCTTCCAACGCCACCACTTCCTGCTGCTCCTTGGGATCCGCAGGATTGCCGCCCAACACAATATCCGTACCGCGGCCAGCCATATTGGTGGCGATGGTTACCGCCCCTTTGCGGCCGGCCTGACTGATAATTTGAGCTTCCATTTCGTGATATTTGGCATTTAACACTTTGTGAGGAATCCCTTTTGCCCGAAGCATATAACTTAATTTTTCCGACTTTTCAATCGAGCGCGTCCCCACCAGTACCGGCGCGCCTTTCTTCCACAAAGCTTCCACCTCTTCCACAATGGCATTGAATTTTTCACGTTCGGTCAAGTACACCAAATCCGGAAAATCACGCCGTTTGGAAGGACGGTTGGGGCGGATTTCCACCACGTCCAGTTTATAAATTTGCCAAAATTCGTTGGCTTCTGTCATAGCGGTACCCGTCATACCGGACAGTTTTTTATACAGTTTAAAGAAATTCTGGAACGTAATGGTGGCCAACGTCTGGTTTTCTTCTTTAATTTGTAAACCTTCTTTGGCTTCAACCGCCTGGTGAAGCCCGTCGCTCCAGCGGCGGCCGGGCATCAAGCGGCCCGTAAATTCATCTACGATAACCACTTCGCCGTCTTTAATCACATAGTCTACATCGCGTTCATATAAGTGGTGCGCGCGGAGCGCTTGGTTGATGTGATGCACCCATTCGGATTCTACATCGTTATATAAGTTTTGTACGTTTAAAAATTTTTCAGCCTTGGCGATACCCGTATCCGTCAATGTGGCGGTATGGGCCTTTTCATCGATAACAGCGTCCACTCCTTCGTCTAGCTTGATGCCTTCGTATTTGGCTTTTACTTCGTCTTTTTCCGTAATCAAACGAACTTTTAATGACGGAATTAAACGGTTTACAATATAGTATTTATCCGTACTTTGGTCGGACGGACCGGAAATAATAAGCGGAGTGCGGGCTTCGTCAATTAAAATAGAGTCTACTTCGTCTACAATACAATAGTTTAACGGGCGCAAGACGCGGTCCTCGCGGGAGATGACCATATTGTCACGAAGATAGTCGAACCCCAGCTCATTATTGGTCACATACGTAATATCTTTGGCGTACATTTCGCGGCGTTCGACGCTCGTCATATCGTGATTGATATAACCGACCGTAAGACCTAAAAATTCGTGAATAGGGCCCATCCATTGGCGGTCGCGGCGGGCAAGATAATCGTTTACCGTTACGACATGTACGCCTTTTCCCGTCAGCGCGTTTAAGTAGGACGGAAGCACCGCCACAAGCGTCTTGCCTTCGCCGGTACCCATCTCGGCAATTTTGCCCTGATGCAACACAATACCACCCAACAGCTGCACATCGTACGGACGCAGCCCAATAACACGCTGTGCCGCCAGACGTACCACAGCAAAAGCTTCCGGCAGCAAGTCGTCAAGCGTCTGCCCCTGGGCCAAACGATCTTTAAACTCCTGTGTTTTGGCTTTTAATTCATCGTCACTAATTTTTTCAAATTCGGCAGTAAAGAAATTAGCCGCATCTACATAATGTTGGATTTTTTTTAAATCGCGTTCGCTTTTGGTTCCAAAAATTTTATCAATTACACTTCTAATCATACAGTTATTTTCCTCGAAAAATAAAATAGGGCAAAACGAAAGGAAATGCTCCGCATAAACGGAGCGGGGAATTATTCAGCGACAGGTTTTTTATTGTTGCTTTTAATTTGCAAATTTTCCGCCTCAAATGCAGCATCCGCACTGAATGCGGCGCGAAAAAGACGGATTTGTTCTTCCTGCATGTTACGGACAAACGAATCCACCGCAGACACCACCGCCGCACCGCGGTTGCATTTAAGCGATTTAATCTCCGTTTTCAGTACGCGGATACGTTTTTTAAGTGCTTTGATCTGTGTTTCGCGAGCCTCCGCAGTCAAAGACTTATCGCTCCGGACCTCTTTTAAAGCATGCTTGGCTTCGGACAATTCATATTCGCGCAGACAGACCGTTACCGCCCATACGCGGCTGAAAACCTGCGTCAAATCTGCACGAAACAAATTCTCTACAGAAGCAGCGTTTTGACCCATTAGACCAGCGGTTACAGCAGCTTGACGGTAGACGTCCGCCAAAGCCTGCAAACGGATAGAATTGTCAAAATTGCGGGCAACAGCGATTAATTCCATACGCGCCGGTTTTTCGCCGGCTTCTTCGTATGCGGACAAAAAGCTTTCCAATACGGCATTATAATCCGTATCGGTTTTTGCACGCTCCAACACAGACGGATTATATTGCGAAAAAATTTCCAACACCTGTTCACGCGTAAAATGCGCCGAATCCGCCTGCGCATATAGCGCGGGCGTTACAACAAATGCGGCTAAAACCAATAAACTGCGGCGCATAAAAATATTCCTCTAAAAAGCCTTTCTTTTATTGTGCTATTTCTAACCGTCTTCCGTCAACCCCTTTGCGAAATCCGGCCGATTGTCTGCGTCGTTTTTACATGATTTAAACCAAGCTGCCTTTTTATGGGAAAGACTCCCAGCACCCTCTATTGCAGAAAGCTCCCGCTTAGCGGCTTATCTTTGATTTGTTCCGTCAAACAAACCATCCATATCATTCAGTGCGCGGATCCGTTCCTCCACCGGCGGATGGGAATGTCCCAATCCGCTTAAACGGTCAAAAAAACGGTCCGGCCCCTGCGGACGCTCGATACACATTGCCCCGATCAAACGGCATCCGTCCAAGACTTCTATGCGGCTGTCCTGACTGATCCGCCACAATGCACGCGCCAAAGCGCGCGGATGGCGGGTCGTTAAAGCGGCCTGGGCGTCGGCCAAACTCTCCCGCGTGCGAGACAGCGCAAAACGGATCAACGGCGCCAGCACATAGCCATACGCCATCAGCAAAAATCCCGGGTAAATAAACAGCGGACAGTGTGAATGGAAATAAACCCTGTTTGCCAGGCCCTGCCAAGAATCGTCGGCCTCATCGCGCTCCGTACCGTAAATCAACATTTCACCCGTAAACGTAAAAAAGGCCGTACAGGTAATCACAATCGCCATCAGCCGCGTATCGTAATGGCGGATATGGGCCAGCTCGTGCGCCAAAACTGCCTCCAGCTGCGCGCGGTCCAAGCTTTTTAAAAGCCCGCGGGAAACGACTATCCCCGCCCGCGCGGGATGCATCCCCACCGCGAAGGCGTTTAAAGACTCGTCTTCCACCACATACAGCTGCGGCATTGGCGTGCCGACGGTCAAACAGATGTTTTCAAGCGCCGTGTAGGCGTCAAATTCCTCCCAACGCGATACGCTGTGTACGCCCGCTACGGAATCCAAAACAAGCTGGTCCCCCTGCCGGTAGGCCACCCACGCCCAAAAACAAGCGACAGCAAAACAAAAAGGCAACAGCCACGCGCATGTTTCGTGCGCCGAAACAAAAGACTGGTTCCACAGGCTTGCAAACGAAAAAACATTGGTGTAATGCGCGTATTTCAACAGACCCCACAATAGATAAAATCCCAATACCGCCGCATACGCAAACAAAACGGAAGAAACGGGGAACAACGCAAGTAATATCAAACTGCGCCGTTTATTGCGTTCTATATATTCATATGCGGTAGCCATTAGATTCTGCCGTCCATTTCCCGTAGCGCGGCAACGCGCGCTTCAATCGGCGGATGGGTGTTCCACAAACCGGTAACGGCCAAAAACAAATTTTTTTCGCCACGCGGGTTGGCAATGCACATACTGACCATAGTGGGATGATTATCTAAAATTTCGACGCGGCTGTCGGCCTGAATTTTTTCAAGGGCCGAAGCCAGCGCGGCCGGATTGCGGCAAATATGCGCGCCCAACGCGTCCGCACGGAATTCGCAGGAACGCGAAACGGCCAACCTCCCCAGCGGCGCAACCACAAACCCCAACACGCCGCAGACCGCCCCCATTATCCAAAAAAGGACGGAAGCAAAAATATTCCGGCGCAATCCCAAGAAAACGGCTACAAAAAACACTTCCGACAAAAAACTGAACAACAATACGCTGCTGACCGCCGTCAACATCAGCCGGCAGTCCCCGCACGATGTATGCGCCGCTTCGTGCGCCAGCACGGCTTCCAGTTCCGGACGGGAAAGTTTATCCAACATTCCGTGCGTCAGCACCACACAGGCCGAACGCGGCGAAAAACCCGTGGTAAACGCATTGAGAGAATCATCCTCCACCACGTACAGGCGCGGCATAGGCAGCCCCGCCGTCATAAATACGGTGCCCGCCAGACGGTATAATTCCCGATGGTCTGTTTCCTGCAGACGCAGCGCGTGGGCGGCGTTTAACGTCATCGTTTCCATCAAAGCAAAAGGAGAATACAAGAGGAGCAGCAAAAGCAATACCGCAATAGCCGTCGCCCGCCAAGCAAAAGAGCGCGCTTGGGCCGGAACGTCCGCCGCCACCCACTCCACGGGATCTTCCGCACCGGAACGCCCGTCCAAAAAAGCCAGCTTCATCACGTTTTTGGCCACCAGACGGTTGATATACGTGCCGTAGGAGCCGGAGTCGTCCGGCGGGCGGGAATAATACGCCAGCCCCGTGCCGTACCCGATTGCCCATACGGCCGCCAACACGATTACGGCAAACAACGATACCAGTAAAAATACCCGACGGTTGTTGGAAGCGGCGTAATCGTATGTAGTGGCCATAGCGGAAAAACCTCGTTAGATTCTGCCGTCCATTTCCCGCAGCGCGGCAACGCGCGCTTCAATCGGCGGATGAGTGGACAGCAAGCCCGAAAGGGAAGAAAACAGCCCCGCCTTTTTCAGCGGATTTTCAATACACATTGCGGCCATACTTTCGCGCTTGTCGAGCGCTTCGACGCGGCTGTCGCCTGAAATTTTCAGCAAGGCGTTTGCCAGCGCGCCCGGGTTGCGCGTCGTCAGCGCGGCGGTGGCGTCGGCCTGAAACTCGCGCCGGCGCGAAAGCGCCAAACGGATAAGCGGCGCAATAACGTACCCGTAAATCATACAGATAAAGCCCATTACCAAAAAGAGCAAAGCCGCATTGCCGTTATTTTTATTACTGCGCCGGCCGGAAGAAGCCGCCGCGCGAAAACAAATCTCGGCAAGCAGCGTAAAAAACGAAATGCCCGCCACCGTAATCAGCATTAACCGGATGTCGCGGTTTTCCACGTGCGCCAGTTCGTGCGCGGCAACGCCCTCCAACTCCGCGCGGTCCAGCTTTTGCACAATGCCTTTGGTAAATGCAATAGACGCGTGTTGCGGATCCCGTCCGGTGGCAAAGGCGTTTAGGGAGCTGTCGTCCATAATGTAAATTTTGGGAACGGGAAGTCCGCGCGTAATACACAGGTTTTCTACCAAACGGTAAATTTCCGGTTGGTCCTCTTTGTGAATTTCAATCGCGCCCGCGCTGCGAAGCAGCATTTTATCGCCCGAATAGTAGGCGATTAAAATCCAAATCATCGCCCCCAACCAGCACAGCGGCCCGATATACATCATCCATTCGCTTGCCGTCTGCAAACCGCTTTTGGCGGGAACGGAAGAGGGCGTTTGAATATGGCGCACGCTGCCGTCCGCCATGCGTACTACACGCGCGGGGGAAGGTGATCCGGCGGAAGAAGATTCCCCTGCCAAACCGAAAACGCCCCACAGCACCAGCCACGTAAACAGCGCAAAAGTGATTGGAAATAACAAAACAAGCAGCACGGTGCGCCGCTTGTTTTGGGCAATATGTTCGTAAGTGGTGGCCATAAACTAGAATTTCACTTGGACCGCCTGACGGGCTTCTTGTTCGTTTTCAGCCAGTTGGAACATCTCGCGTTTTTCAAACCGGAACATAGAAGCAAAGATATTGCTGGGGAACAGCTCGATTTTGGTATTGAGCGCCAATACGTTGCCGTTATAAAAACGGCGGGCGGCTTGAATTTTGTCCTCCGTATCGCGCAGTTCGCGCTGGAGTTCCACAAAATTGGCATTGGCTTTCAAGTCGGGATAGTTTTCCGTCAGCGCGAACAGCGATTTGAGCGTACCCGTTAAAATATTTTCCGATTCGGCCGTTTCCTTTACCCCGCCGTGCGCGGCCATCGCCATATTGCGCGCCTGAATGACTTTTTCTAATGTGCCGCTTTCGTGCGCGGCATACCCTTTAACCGTTTCCACCAAATTGGGGATTAAATCGTAGCGGCGTTTCATCTGCACTTCAATATCGCTCCACGCTTCATCCACGCGGTTCTTTAGAACGACAAGCCCGTTGTATACGCTTACCGCATACACAGCCGCCACAATTAAAACAATTAGTATAATCCACAATCCGTTCATGGTTCTCTCCTAATTATCGCTTTCGGTTTTCTTTTGGTTGTGATAAAACTGATAACGCGCCGTTTCATACAACCCCTGCGCCAATTTTTTCATATGTTCAAAACGCTCCGGCTCTTTTTGAGACATATCTTCATTATAATTGTTAGCTTTATATTTGTAAAGGCCTTCCTTTCCGCCTTGGCTGTGATAGTAATAATCTCCCTGCACAAAACCCAATACAAACGGAGAAACCGCCCAAGCGTAAATCAGGGCGCCTTCTTCGGGTTTGACCGGCGCCAATATGTCACGCCCGACGGACCGCGTCATATATGACCGTCCCAGCATTCCCATCATAATAGGCAAAATATCCACCTGACTGGCCACTGTATCCACCACCCGAGCTTCTTTAATCGGGCCGCCGGCAATGATTAACGGAATCTGGTGGTTAATCAAGTTCCACTCCACATAACCGCGCGGCATATTTTCGGACTGAGGAGCCGACAGACCGTGATCGCCGAAGATAAAGAAGAGCGTATTTTCATACCAATCCTGTTTTTCCGCCAACTTGAAAAATTCGCGCAGGGCGTGGTCCGAAAACCGCAGCGAATTATATTCATCCACGCTGACAAAGCTGCGTTTATGCGCCAATTCCGCACCGATATCTATCGACTTAAATCCCGCGTTGTCTTTGGGAATGGTATACGGGCGGTGATATCCCGACGTTTGAATAAACGCCAAGAACGGTTTTTTAAGCGTTTGTTGTTCTTCGGTCAGCACGCGGTTCGCTTCGCGGAACAAATCCAGATCCGAAATTCCCCACACGTCGTTGCGGTGTTCATTTTTAAACGCCCCTTCTTCATACATATTTACGCCCGTCAGGTTATGTTCCAAAATACCGCGGATGTTGCCCCAGCTGGCGCTGCCGCCGATAAAATAGTATTTTTCGTAATCCGTCAGCGCATTGATGATTAAATGCTGGTCCACCACAAGCGGATTGCGCGAACTGGTTTTAAAAGACGTTACGTCCGGTATACCCGTTACCGTAGCGAATACCGCGCGCGCGGTAGCCGAAGTCGGCGAAAAGAACTGCGTAAACAAAATGGAACGGTCCGACAGCTCTTTGACAAACGGCGTGGGATCAATGTCCGGATTATTGTGCGACAATTTATTCCACGCCAGCGATTCCATAAAAATCAACACGACGTTATATTGCTTTTCCGCGCCTTTTTTAGCCGAAACAACGCGCTCAAAAGTTAACATTTCCGGATCCGGATGCTGCACGCCGAGATATTTGGAAACCGTATCGTAATAAGCGGCGGTTTTTTCTTTATCAAAACTGTCGGCTTTTACAAAACGCGCCGTATCATAAATGTTAAGGGCGGGGTTAAGCGTTAAATTACAAATAAAATTATTCGTGGAATGATAAGCATTGCTCCAGCGCAGCGGATACTGGCTGATTTGCCCGAACATCAGCGCGCCCGTGGCCAATACGCCAAACACCAGCCACGCCGTGCGGCCTTTCCAATAATACGCATCGCGGATTTTAAAGGCTTTGCGCTGCAACCGGTTGACAAACACGCCCCACAACACACCCCAAACGATTAACCCGAACACAGCCCATAACAACGGGTACGTCTGCCACGCCATCTGCAACGAAATAAGCGCATTTTCGGAATACTTAAAAATAGAATAATTAATGCGCATGGCAATATACGCATAATGGGCGAAATCGGCGAAATAAACAAGCAATACTGCCGCTTCCAGCACGCCGTAAAACACCGCCATCAACTTGCGGATTTTAGACAAGGCGCGCCAAAAAAGCCCCACCGACAAAAAAAGTCCCAGCGGAATCGCCAGTGCACACGCCACGCGCATATCAAACTTAGCCCCTATGTAAAAAGTTTCCCATAATTCGTGGTAGTGGGCCGGCAGCAGCGCCGCGCGAAACACAAATAAAAAAATAACACGAAAAGCCGTAAAGACCAGCCAGTTCGCCAAAATAAACTTAAAATAAGATTTAATCCACTCTGGAATGAGTGCCCTTTTTTGCATATTCTTCTCCCGCATTAAGCTATATATATGATATCAAATTTTGCACGGTGCCAGCCGGCCCTTTTATTCTTGCGAAAGGGGGCTTCTCTTTCCTGCGGCAAAATGATAAGCTAAAAGAATCAGACGGTATTTTCACACAGGAGGACGCACCTATGAGAATGATTGACCTGATTATTAAAAAACGCGGAGGCAAAGCCTTATCACAGGAAGAATTTACGTTTGTCGCCAACGGCGCGGCCAAAGGCACCGTGCCGGATTACCAACTCTCTGCCTTCCTGATGGCCTGTTTTTTAAATCCGCTTTCTGATAAAGAAACCGCCCTCTTTACCAAAGCGATGGCGCACTCCGGAGGAAGGTTAGATTTTTCCGCCATCAAACTGCCGAAAGTGGACAAACACTCCACCGGTGGCGTGGGGGACGGTGTTTCTATTGCACTCGCGCCCTTAGTAGCATGTGCGGGCGTGGCAGTGCCGATGATGTCCGGCCGCGGCCTCGGACACACGGGCGGGACTCTGGACAAACTGGAATCGATGAAAAATTTTGAAGTGCGCGTACCCGCCAAACTGATTTACCGCCAAATTCAAAAATTGGGCGTATGTATGTTCGGCCAGACTAAGGACCTTGCTCCCGCCGATAAAAAACTCTACTCGCTGCGCGACGCCACCGGCACTGTGGAAAGCCGTCCGCTGATTGTTTCCAGTATTCTTTCCAAAAAATACGCCGAAGGCGTAGACAGCTTGCTGATGGACGTAAAATACGGATCCGGTGCGTTTATGCAGAAACTCGGAGACAGCCGCCAGCTCGCCCGCGCGCTGGTTAAAACCGCCAAACTGCTCGGTTTAAAATGCCGCGCGTTAATTACGTATATGGACCAGCCCCTTGGGCGCGCCATCGGCAATGCCAACGAAATGCTGCAAACCGTACTGATTTTAAAAGGCGATAAAACCCTCGCGCCCGATTTCTACGAACTTTTAATGCGCGAAGCCGTAGAAATGCTGCTCTTAAGCGGCAAATTTAAAGACGCTAAAAAAGCACGCGCCTTATTGGAAGAAAAAATCAACAACGGGGAAGCCGCCGCCAAACTGCGCGAAATGATTAAATGGCAGGGGGCCAGCCCCGAAGCAGTGGATAATCCCAAAAAATACTTTAAACCCGCTAAACTTAAATTAGAATACAAAGCAGAAAAATCCGGTTATGTAGAACACATTGATGCCAAAACCGCAGGTATGGCGGGCGTACTGTTGGGAGCCGGACGCAACACGATGGAGGACGCCATCGACCACGGAGCCGGCATCTGGCTGGACAAAAAAGCCGGCGACGCGGTAAAAAAAGGCGACGTCATCGCCACGCTGTACGCATCGGACAAAAAACGCTTGGAGGACGGGAGTGCATTATTTAAGCAAGCGGTAAAAATTTCCGCAAAAAAACCCGCACCGTATAAAATTGTAAAAGAAGTAATTAAATAAAAATCCTTGCTTTAAAAGGAACGAAAAACGGTCTTCTTTATCAGAAGACCGTTTTTTATATGGTACAAAGAGGAATACAAAATAAAAATTAATCAGGGCAGCACTCCACATTACGCATCATCGCCGGACATTTTGTAACCGGATCTTCACAATACAACACCCGAACAGCATAGCGAGGAGTATAACCCTCACTATTTTGCCCTGGATTCGTCCTCCACCAAAGAGCGCAGAACCCCGGAGATCCTAAAGATCCGTGCATAGGTAATAGTGGGCAAACTTCTTTAACATCTACGTAAAATTTCTGCTCAAAAACGGAAAGTATTTCTTGCGGACATTTATCTATTTTTGTAAAATTTTTATTTTTTTCTCGATTCACAGTAGACACCATATAGGACATAACAGCTGAGTCATTAGACAACGCAAGGTCGTCAGCCGGCCATATAACCCACTCCCCCGGATATTCTTTTTCACATCCCTCATTTGATGTAGCGGCGAAATAGTCTACGCATACTTTTTTATTATTGAAATCTTCCGTTGAGCACGAAAACTGACCGTAAGTAATTTTCCCGTCACAAGTGTCTTGTGCGAAATCAACCCCGCTAAAAGAATAGGAATATTCAAATTTCTCGGAACTCCAAGAAGCCTGTCCATATTTCGGGTTACAGGTGCTCTTCTGGCCTTTTGATTTTAACAAATACTGTTGTTTGCAATTTGTTCCGCACGCCGTATCAGTCTGATACTCATTACTCCATACCATATCCGCCGCCTCGTGCTGTACGGTAATTTGCGATGCTCCGTTATTTACATTCAGCGTTGTTGCTTTCGCCCCCGCTACCGTCAGCGTTGTACCGTACAAATTGTTAGACTTCCCAACCCCTTGCCCTGATACATTCACGACATTAGACAATAAACGGCTTCCTTTTAATTCTCCGGCCGAGTTTAACGTGATTTTCTGCAAAACGTAATCACCCGCGTTTGAACGGCCTAATGTGGTGTTTGGGGATAAATTCGTATTTTCGATATCGACATTATTATTGCCTTTCAGCTGTACTTTCCCTTCCGTACCGACTTTCGTACAGAAATTAACCGTTGTACCTTGGGCAGGAGCGGAAGGGTCCACCGCTTCCAATCGGTTAAATGAACCTACAGGCGTAGACAATACAGTAATAAACTGCATTTCTTCAGCGCATACACAACTAGACAACAATATAAATACAGCGAAATAAAGTTTCTTCATAAAAGCTCCTTAAATGGCCCCAAAACCCTTTTTAACAAACAGAAAACAACACCCCAGTCAGGGGATATAGGGCGGCCTATTTCCCACTGTATCAAAAAAAAAAAAACGGGTCAAGCCCCCTTACAGAACTGCGAATTAAAGTTGCAAGTGCAACAGGACAAAAGGTGTAATAAGCAGACCTATGTCCAAATACAAACCACTCAAAGAACAAGACCGATATACCATAGAACGTATGTTGGGTTAGGGATATAACATCAGGCAGATTACACGGCCAATAGGAAAGTGATTTAATCATATCTTCCAAGGGAAACAAGCAAGCCTTGCAAACTTGTGTAGAACGTAAGAGCCGATATCTGCTCATTACTCCTTTACCCGACAGAAGTGCTAACTCCAATAAACAAGCTCTGATTAACTCCCTAAAACATTTACCTTGCACTAGCTTTACCTATGATAATGGCATTGAAAATGTCTTGCATGGTCAAGTTAATCAATCCTTAGGATGTAAATCATACTTTTGTGAACCCTATCATAGTTGGGAAAAAGGTTCTATAGAAAACCGTAATCGTATCATTAGACAATACTTGCCTAAACAAACCGATTTTAGACAGCTAACCCCTGAACTAATACGTAAAATACAGGATAGTATTAACTATACCCCTATGAAATGTTTAGGCTATTTGACCCCTTATGAAGTACAATTTAAGGTGAGGATATCTTTACAACAAATTAAACAGAAAGTCTTTTGTCCTAAAACTCTTCATCCGTTGTCCTAATCGTTGCACTTGCAACTTTAATTCGCGCCCCTTTTGCTTAATTGTCTGCTACTACAGGCAATCTATTCTAGCAAAAGGAGTTTCTCTTCCTGACTCACCGGTTAACCTTTACTGAACCACCGGCCTAGCCGGTGGTTTTCCGTAGACAAAAAACCCCGCCTCGTAAGAAGCGGGGTTAATTTGCAAAAGAGAACAACTATTTGTGCGAAACAAATACGCCCGGGCCCATCGTGGAGCTAAGCGAAATGCTTCTGACGTAAACACCTTTAGAGGTGTTGGGTTTTACGCGCAGGATGGTGTCCATAACAGCTTTTGCATTTTCGGCCAATTTGGCGGCGTCGAAAGACGCTTTGCCGATAATGGCGTGTACGATACCGTAGGTATCGGCTTTGAATTCGATACGGCCCGCTTTTAACGCTTTAATGGTGTTGGCCAAGTCAAACGTAATGGTGCCGCTTTTCGGGTTCGGCATTAAACCACGGGGCCCCAAGATTTTGGCAACTTTGCCCAAATCTTTCATCGTGTCCGGCGTGGCAACCAAAACATCAAAGTCGATTTTACCTTTGACGATTTCTTCTACAATATCTTCGACACCTACACGGTCTGCGCCGGCTTGTTGCGCTTCTTGCGCATGTTCGCCTTTGGCGATAACAGCGATACGCTTGGTCTTGCCCGTTCCGTGCGGCAAAACAACAGTGGTGCGGACCTGCTGGTCGGCCTTTTTGGTGTCGATGCCCAGTTTCACGTGAATTTCGATCGTTTCGTCGAATTTGGCTTTGGCGTTATCTTTTACGATTTGGGCGCCTTCTTCCAACGTGTAAACTTTGGCTTTATCGTACGCTTTTTGAGCTGCTTCCATTCTTTTTCCCATCTTAAATACTCCTTAGGTTGTAGCGGGCGTTGTCGCCCTCCCTTCGTTTAAATTTATTTTACTACGTCCACACCCATACTGCGGCAGGTGCCTTTTACCATCTCGGCGGCCTGTTTGACGTCTTTCGTGTTTAAATCGGGCAGTTTCTGCGCCGCGATTTTTTCGCACTGGGCTTGGGTGATCTTGCCGACTTTATCTTTGTGCGGAGCGCCGGAACCTTTCGCAAGGCCCAACTCCTTAATAATCAGCACGGCCATAGGCGGCATTTTGGTAATGAAGGAGAAGGAGCGGTCTTCGTAAACGGTAATGACGACCGGAATTTTAATACCTTTTTCCAATTTAGCCGTTTTGGCGTTGAACTGTTTGCAGAATTCCATAATGTTCACGCCGTGCTGGCCCAAAGCCGGACCCACGGGTGGGGCAGGGTTGGCCGCACCGGCGGGAATCTGCAATTTGATGTAACCTTTAATTTTTTTCTCTTTTGCCATTTTGTTGTTACTCCGTATTTTTACTGCTTACTGCGGTAAAATCTAGTTTTTCTCCACTTGTAGGAAGTCCACTTCCACGGGGGTAGAACGGTCGAACACCGTAACCATTACTTTGAGTTTGTTCTTCTGTTCGTTCACTTCTTCCACCACGCCGATAAAATGCTTAAACGGTCCTTCCGTAATGCGGACGCTTTCGCCGCGTTCAAATTCCACCACGTGTTTGGGTTTGCCGGAAGTATTATCCGTAAGTTCTACGATTCCGGCAATTTCTTCTTCCGGTAAAGGAACCGGATTGGGATCGCCCAAGAAACCGGTTACGCCCGTAATGCTTTTGATAAACCAATACGCTTCGCTGGTCATATTCATTTCCACCAGCACGTAACCTGGGAAAAATTTCCGTTTACGCAAAATTTTCTTGTTCTGTTTAACTTCGACGACTTCTTCTGTGGGAACCAAGACTTGAAAAACGCGATCACCGAAACCTTGAATTTCGATGTTAAGCAGGATTTTTTCTCTTACTTTATCCTCGTGCCCTGTTTGGGTATGCACGACGTACCAAGCTTTCTCTTCCATTAACGACCCCCGATTACCGCGCCCAACACTTCCGTCAGGCCGAAATCAATAACGCCCACATATACTGCCACGAGCGCTACAACAATCGCTACCAGAATAGTGGATTGCACCACTTCCTGTCTGGAAAGCCAAGTAGATTTTCTTAATTCGCCGTAAGACTGTTTAAGAAAATTGATTGCTTTATTCATAGAAATATATCCGTTTTCCTTGGTATAAAACCTGGCAGGAGCGGAAGGACTCGAACCTTCAGTCCCGGTTTTGGAGACCGGTGGTTTACCAGTTAACCGACGCTCCCACAAAAAATCTTAGGCTTTGCCTTCTTTATGAGTGGTGCTCTTTCCGCATTTTTTGCAAAATTTGTTGAGCTCCAATTTATATTCTTTCTTTTTGCCGCGCACTTGGTAGTAGTTCTTGTTTTTGCATTCGGTGCAAATCAGCGCGATCGTAATTCTTTCACTTGCCATCTTAAATATCCTTGGGTTATGGGATAAAATCCCTTAAGTTCCGTCTGTCCACGATATCTGCGGGGGCGTCTTACACGCCCCCGTAACAGTATGAACTAAACAATTTTACTACTCAATAATTTTGGTTACTACGCCGGCGCCTACCGTATGACCGCCTTCG
>CAMECJ010000009.1 GCA_945913025.1 uncultured Elusimicrobia bacterium
AACCAAGTTAAGGGTACATAGTGGGCTAACAGCAAAACATAGGGATAAACTTATTTAAATATCAACTTTTTTGGCAATTAGGCTGTTTTTTCCCTCTTCCCAGACGGCCTAAAATAAGCTATCCTATTATATATATTCTCCATTGGAGGGCTTATGCCTGAAAATCCGGTTTTAGAACGTGTATTATTTTCTGAAGAACAACTCGCTAAAAGAGTGGCCGAACTGGGCCGCCAAATTTCTGCCGATTACCGCGGCAAACAGCCGCTGTTTGTCGGTATTTTGCGCGGATGTATTTTGTTTTATTCTGACTTAATGAAAAACATCAGCGTGGACTGCAATATGGATTTTATGTGTTTGTCGTCTTATTCCGGCACGTCTAGCACCGGCCAGGTGCGCACCATGCTCGATTTGCGCGAGAGCATTAAAGGCCGCCACGTTGTGGTGGTGGAGGATATTGTGGATACGGGGCTGACGCTTGAGTATCTGCTGGGTAATTTAAGAAACCGCGGAGCGGCCAGTATCGAAATTTGCTGTCTGTTGGACAAACCCTGCAACCGTAAAGCCGAAGTGCATCCCAAATACGTCGGTTTTACCGTGGAGAACGAATTTGTTATTGGGTACGGCTTGGATTATAACGAGCTTTACCGCAACCTTCCTTATATCGGAGTATTTAGAAAATAATGAAGAACAAGAATCCGAACAGCCGCAGAATCATTTCTTTTGGCCAAATCGCCGCGTGGATTGCGGTGTTTGCGGCGGCCGTATTTTTATTTAATAAACCGTCGGCAAAACAAGCCGTATTGGATTATTCCGCTTTTAAACAGAAAGTAGCATTGGCAGAGGTGTCGGATTTAACGGTGTCGTCGGGGGTTATCTCCGGTATGTACAAAAACGAACAGGGCCAGTTCGCCCCGTTTAAAACCGTACGTATGGAGGACCCGTCTCTGGTGCAGGAACTCTCGGCGGCCAAAATCGCTTACAAAGCCGAAGCGGATAAAAGTTGGATTGGCAATATCCTGTTTAATATCCTGTGGATTGTTCTGCTCATCGGGTTGTGGTGGTTCATCTTTTTGCGCCCGCAGCGAAGCGACGGCAAAAGTGCAATGAATTTTGCCCGTTCCAAGGCCAAAATGCAGGACCCGTCTAAAAACACCGTTACGTTTAAAGATGTGGCCGGCTGCGAAGAAGCCAAAGAAGAATTGCAGGATGTTATCAAATTCTTGAAAAATCCGAAAAAATTTCAAAAGCTCGGCGGCAAGCTGCCCAAAGGCGTGCTTTTGTACGGCGCCCCCGGGACGGGTAAAACCCTTTTGGCCAAAGCTGTAGCGGGCGAAGCCGGAGTGGCGTTTTTCTCGGCTTCCGCTTCCGAGTTTGTGGAAATGTTCGTGGGCGTGGGCGCGGCGCGCGTGCGCGACTTGTTCGACCAAGCCAAAAAGAATTCTCCCGCCATTATTTTTATCGACGAATTGGACGCCGTCGGCAGACGCCGCTTTGCCGGTATCGGCGGCGGGCATGACGAACGCGAACAAACCTTAAACCAGCTACTGATTGAACTGGACGGTTTTGAAAGTAAACAAGGCATTATTTTGATGGCGTCCACCAACCGCCCTGATGTATTAGACCCCGCATTAATCCGCCCGGGCCGTTTTGACCGCCACATTTCCGTACCTGCGCCGGATTTAAAGGGCCGCGAAGATATTTTGAAAGTGCACGCCAAAAAAGTAAAATTGGCGGATGATGTAGATTTGAAAGTGGTTGCTAAAGGCACCCCCGGGTTTGTGGGGGCAGACCTTGCCAACGTGATCAATGAAGCCGCCATTTTGGCTGCCCGCGCCGATAAAGAAGCGGTGGAGAAAATTGATATGGACGAAGCGGTAGAACGCGTTATCGCGGGGCCGCAGAAAAAAAGCCGCATTATTTCCAAGCACGAGCGCGAAGTCATCGCCGCGCACGAAGTGGGCCATACCGTAGTCGCGCGGCTGACGAACCATTCGGATCCGGTGCATAAAGTAACCATTATTCCCCGCGGGCAGGCGCTGGGGTATACGCTTCAGCTGCCGCTTGAGGATAAATTTTTAACGAGCAAATCCGAACTGTTGGACAAATTGTGTATTCTTTTGGCGGGCCGCGCGGCGGAAGAAATCGTGTTCGGGGAAATTACCTCCGGCGCGAGCGACGATTTGAACAAAACCATGGCTTACGCCCGCAAGATGGTGGTGGAGCTCGGAATGAGTGAAAAACTCGGGCCGATTGCACTGCCCAGCGGCGAAGAAAGCGAAGTGTTTTTGGGGCGCGATTTATCCCGCCACACCACGTATTCGGAAGAACTCGCCCGCACGATTGACGAAGAAATTATGAATTTGATTAAGTCGTCCTACGCACGCGCAAAGGAAATTATTGTTTCCCACCGCGCCGCGTTCGATAAATTGGTGGCCGTACTGCTTGAGAAAGAAGTAGTGGACGCTGCCGAAATTAACGACATTTTGGGCTTAAAACCCGCGGTGAAAGAGGACGCTTCGCCCGAGCCCGAAACGGCAGAACCCGCCAAAGAGGAACCGAAGGCGCCGAAGGACGTCCGTCCGGAAGCTAAACAAGCGGAACTTTTTGACTGAGTTTCACCGCTCTTGCGGGAAACTACCGCACGCCCGTTTGGGGCTGTTTTGCCAAACCCGCGCGCAAAAGGAAGTGCAACATGGGAAAATACTTCGGAACCGACGGAGTACGCGCCGTAGCGGGCGAGTTTCCGTTGGTGGATGATTTCATCCAAAAATTGGGGTATGCTGCATTAAAGCAACTGCAAAAATACGCCCAAAGCGGGCATCTAAAACCCCAGGTTATCATCGCGCAGGATTCCCGCGCGTCCGGCCCCGCCATTTTGGCGGCGCTTGAAAAAGGCATCCGCGCCAGCGGCGCAAACGTCGTGAGCGTAGGCATTGCTCCTACTCCGGCCGTGGCGTACCTTGTTAAACAAACGGGCAGTTTGTGCGGCGTCGTTATTTCCGCCAGCCATAATCCCGCCGAATTTAACGGCATCAAATTTTTTACCAACACCGGTACCAAATTGCCGGAGGAATTAGAAAATTCCATTGAAGCCGAAATCGAATTATTAACCTCCGTTCCTGCCCCCAAGGGAACTTTTTCTACAGATGAGTCCCTCATCAAATTGTACGAACAATTTTTAATATCCACTGTAGACGCGGATTTGTTAAAAGGTACCAAAGTGGTGCTGGACTGTGCCAACGGCGCCAGTTATAAAGTGGCCGTGAACGTGTTTGCCGGGCTGGGAATGAATGTGACCGTTACCGCCGCCAAGCCGGACGGCGCGAATATCAATAAAAACGTCGGTGCATTGCATACCGAATTTATGCGTTCTTTGACGGTAAAAGAAAACGCGTTTGTCGGGTTTAGTTTCGACGGCGACGCGGACCGTGTAATAGCGTCCGATGAAAAAGGCCGCCAGTTGGATGGGGATAACATCATCGCTTCGTCCGCGTTATGTATGAAAGAATCCGGCCGTCTGCGCGGCAATAAAGCTGTGCTGACTATTATGGCCAATTTGGGGTGCATTAATTATTTAAAAGAACACGGGGTGGAGGTAGAACTGACTACCGTGGGCGACAAGTATGTGTCCGAAGCGCTTGAAAAAGGCGGCTTGTCCATCGGCGGGGAAACTTCCGGCCATATTATTTTTCGGGAATTTGCCAATACGGGCGACGGTATTTTGTCCGCCCTGCAATTTTTGCAATTTGTGAAGCGTTCGGGCAAACCCGTCAGTTGGTTTTTTGACCAGTGGACGCGCTATCCGAGCAAATTAAAAGCCGTTGCCGTTACTCAAAAACCGCCGCTGGAATCGTTGGCCGGTTTTCTGCCGGAAGTGGCGGAAATTGAAAAGCAGATGAACGGCAAGGGCCGCGTCATTGTGCGCTACAGCGGCACCGAACCGAAACTGCGTATTTTAGTGGAAGGGGAAGAAGAAAAACTGGTGGACCGTGTAATGACGGAAGTGGAAACGTTGTACCGGCAAAAAACGGAGGTTTTAAAATGACTTTAAAATTAGGCGTTAATATCGACCATATTGCCACTTTGCGCCAGGCGCGCCGCGCTCCGTACCCGGATCCGGTGGACGCTGCGGCCGTGTGCCTCAGCACGGGAGCGGATTACATCGTCGTCCATTTGCGCAAAGACCAGCGCCACATCAACGAAAAAGACGTGGCCCGCCTGTGCAAAACCTTCCCCGGCAAAATCCATTTGGAATGTTCCTACACGCCGGAACTGGAAAAAGCCGCACTTAAATACAAACCGTTTTCCGTCTGCATCGTACCGGAAGAACCCGGCGAAGTAACCACCACAGGCGGCCTTAAATTTACGCCCAAAGTGCAACAACGCTTAATGGAGATGATTGAAAAACTCCACAAAAAGAAAATTTTAGTCAGCCTGTTTGTCAGCCCCTCGGCGGCGGATATCCGCACGGCGGCCAAACTGGGGGCGGACATTGTAGAACTGTGCACGCGCGATTACAGCGAAGCGGCAACGGCCAAAGTTTCCCGCAAACTTTTGCAGGATTTGGCGCTGTCGGCCTTGCTCGCCAAAGAGCTGGGGCTTGAAGTCCACGCCGGGCACGGACTGGATTACCACAACGTGCTGGCGGTGGCGGACATCGGCGGTATGGCGTGTATGAACATCGGGTTTTCCGTTATTACGCGCGCGGTATTTGCGGGGCTGCCCGCGGCTGTAAGCGAAATGAAAGGCTTATTATAAGGAGCGTCTATGTGCGGAATTATCGGATATGTAGGAAACAATAACAGCGTTCCTTACATCATAGACGGTCTTAAAAAATTGGAATACCGCGGGTATGATTCCGCCGGTATTTCCATTTTGCAAAACGGGCGGTTGGTAACGGTGCGCGCCGTAGGCAAGGTGGCGGAGCTGGAAAAAGCTGCGCTTCTGGCCAACCCCAAAGGTTCGACGGGTATCGGCCATACGCGCTGGGCTACGCACGGAAAACCGAGCGAGGAAAACTCCCACCCGCATACCGATTGCACGGGCGACATTGTCGTTGTGCATAACGGTATCATCGAAAATTATCTTATCCTGCGCGACAAACTCCAGTCCTTGGGCCACCGCTTCAAAAGCGAAACGGATACCGAGGTCATCGCGCATTTAATCGAAGAAAATTTAAAACACGTTTCCGCCGCAACTGACGCGGACCTGCTGATTAAAGCCGTGCGAAAAACGAATGCGGAAATTTCCGGCGCGTTTGCGTACGGCGTACTATGGGCGCGCACGCCAGGGCTGCTCGTCGGCGTGAAAAACCAGAGCCCGATGGTGGTGGGCCTCGGCGAAAATGAAAACTTTTTGGCATCCGATGTTCCCGCTTTCTTAAAACATACGAACAAAGTGTTGTTTCTGGAAGACGGCGAAATTGCCGTGCTGCGCGTGGACGGCGCAACGGTGCTTGGCAAGGACGGCAAAGCCAAAAAGCCAAAACCCGTTAAAATTTCTTGGGATCAGCAAACCGCCGAAAAAGGCGGATATCCGCATTTTATGCTGAAAGAAATTTACGACCAGCCCCAAGCCATTGAAGACACCCTGCGCACCGCGCGGACCGACTTTGGCAAAATCCTGGGGCTGAATACGGAAGCGCTGCGCGGGCTTCAGAATATCCATATTATTGCCTGCGGTACGGCGTATCATGCGGGGCTTGTCGGCAAGTATTATATCGAACAGTTTGCCGGAATCCCCGTCAGCGTGGACCTGGCGAGCGAATACAAATACCGCACTGTTCCGCACCGCGTGGATACGCTGGCAATTGCCATCAGCCAGTCGGGCGAAACGGCCGACACTATCGGCGCGGTAAAGAAAGCCAAGTCGCTCGGGTTTCGTACGCTTGCCATTTGCAACGTGCTGGGGTCTACGCTTACGCGCACGTGCGACAGCACATTCTTTACCCACTGCGGGCCGGAAATCAGCGTGGCGTCCACCAAGGCGTTTACCAGCCAGATTACGTCGATGTATGCGCTTGCGATTTTTTTGGGCAACGCCAACGGAAACCTCAGCCAAACCGTATTTGACAAACTTTATAAAGAGCTGATGGCTCTTCCCAAAGCCATGAGCGAAGCGGTAAAAGACGAATATACCGTCCGCCACTTAACGCGTAAAATTTACAAAGCGGACCGCTTTATATTCTTGGGCCGCAACGTCAATTTCCCAATCGCGTTGGAAGGCGCGCTTAAATTAAAAGAAGTTTCTTACCGCAGTGCGGAAGGTTTTGCGGCGGGAGAAATCAAACACGGGCCGATTTCGATTATCGATAAAGGCACCCCTGTGTTTATGCTCATGCCGTACGACAGCCTGTTTGAAAAAATGCTTTCCGCCTGCCAGGAATGCCGCGCTCGCGGCGCGTTTGTGGTGGCCGTTACCACAGAGCAGGGAGCCAAGCAGGCCAAAGATGTGGCGGATAAAGTTATCCTCGTCCCGCAGGCGAGCGAGTTTTTACAGCCCGTACTTAACGTGGTGCCCTTGCAATTTTTGGCGTATTGGATTGCTAAACGGCTGGGGTGCGATATTGACCAGCCGCGCAACCTGGCCAAGAGCGTAACGGTGGAATAATATGGAAATCATCGGCTTGGGAACGGATTTAATCGAAGTGGAACGCATTAAAGCGTTTGCCGAAAAACAGGGCGCGCTTGAGCGGATTTTTTCGGAAGAAGAAATCGCCTACTGTTTAGCGCGCAAAAACCGTTACCAACACTTGGCCGTCCGGTTTGCGGCTAAAGAAGCCGTTTATAAAGCTTTGCCTTTTGACGGAGTATCGTTTAAAAGTATTTCCGTTATCAATTTGGAAAGCGGCCGTCCCAAGGTACATGTAAACGACCGCCGTTTTGACGGTCTTTGTGTTTTAATTTCGCTGTCGCACACCGAACATTACGCGACGGCTTCGGCGGTGGTATACCGTGATTAAAAAAATAACGCGTGAAGAAGTCCGCTCCCGTTGGCCCGTCCGTCCGCAAGAGGCCAACAAAGGCTCGTTCGGCCGCGTGCTGGTGGTGGCAGGATCGCGCACGATGTGCGGCGCGGGTTTTTTATGTGCCAAAAGCGCGCTGCTATCCGGCGCGGGGCTTGTATTTTGGGCGCTTCCCCAAAGTATGCAGCCCGCATTTGCCGCCGCGCTGCCGGAAGTCATCACGCTGCCGCTGCCGGAAACGGATTCGGGGGAGCTGGCCGCGGAAGCGTTTGACGAGATGCAGTCTTTTTGCGCCGATAGAAAACCGTCGGTGGCCGTTATCGGCCCTGGTATGGGCAAAAGCCCGTTGTTCTCCCGCTTATTGACGGAGCTGGATTTGCCGCAAATTGTGGATGCCGATGCGCTAAATTTTATGGCGGCCGAAAACGGCACCGTTTGGTTGCATAATACCCCCGTCATTTATACGCCCCACGCGGGGGAAATGGCGCGGCTCTTAAAAACGGATATCGCGCGGGATGAAAATGCCCGGCTCTCGCAAGTGCGGGAACTGGCCCGCCAAACGGGCGGCGTTTGTTTGTTAAAAGGCGCGGGGACGTTGGTTTGTGCGGAGGAGGAACTTCCCGCCGTGTGGCAAAATACCACGGGCAGCCCCGCACTGGCTAAAGCAGGCTCGGGCGATGTTTTATCTGGTGTGATTGGCGGTTTGTGGGCACAGCTTGGAAAGACGGCCGGATTTGATTTGCAGTCTGCATTTTCTGCGGCGCTGTGCGGCGTATACGTCCACGGCCTGGCGGGCGATTTGGCCGCCCAGGCGCGTACGGATTACGGCGTTTTGGCGGGAGATACCGCCCTTCAAATTCCGGCGGCCATAAAAGAAATTTTAAACTGATTTTGTACGGGAGGAATTTATGAACTCGGTACTTTACGTCGCGTTGATTTTGCTGGGCGCACTGGGGATTATTTCTCTGCTGACCGTATGGTTTTGCATGCGCGCGGCCAAAAATGTGCTTCACCCCGTTTCCAAACGCAAGCCGCTTGACGCGTGGCCGGACCAGTTTGGCCTGCCTTACGAAAATGTATGTTTTAAAACCGAGGACAAGGTTCAGCTGAAAGGTTGGTTTATCACCAGTGAATCAGACTCAAATAAAACGATTATTCTGATGCACGGCTGGGGGATGAACCGCGCCGATATTTTAAAGAATACACATTTCTTGCGCGATTTGGGTTTTAACTTGTTTTACTTTGATTTCCGCGCTCTCGGCGAAAGCGGCGGAAAGACGAGTTCGATAGGATATTTGGAACTCAAAGACGTGGCGGCTGCTGTGCGTTTTTTAAAAGAAACGCGTCCGCAATTTTGCGAAAAAATCGGTCTGTACGGTCTTTCTATGGGGGGGATGGTGGCTATTTGCGAAGCCGCGCGCAATCCGGAAATTTTGTGTGTGGCGGCGGAAGCGTCGTATTATTCGTTTAGGCGCGTTGTATCGCGTTGGGCGTGGGTGCATCATCACGTGCCGTATTTCCCGCTGATTCCGATTATTCTGCACTATATCCGTAAATATTTGGGCGTCAATCCCGAACGCTACAGCCCGAAATACAACATTCCCAAGATTGCTCCGCGGCCGGTGTTTATTATTCACGGACGGTACGATAATTTAGTGCCTGCCGCACAGGCAAAACTGCTTTACAAGAATGCCGGACAACCCAAGAACATCTGGTTGGTGCCCGGGGCAAAACATAATAAATGTGCCGAAGTGGGCGGGTTTGAATACAAACAGCGGTTGGCGGATTTCTTCCGGCAGAATTTATAAATAGTACGCCCGCCGAACCGCGGGCATTTTTTAGGAGAAATATGAAAATCGCTATTTTTGATTTGGACGGAACCCTTTTAAATACCATCGCCGATTTGGCCGCTGCGGCCAACCACGCGTTGGAAGCGCTGGGCTTCCCCCGCCGCGCGGAAGAAGAGTGTGTACAATTTGTGGGCAACGGCGTAACCAAATTATTGGAGCGCGCCTTGCCGGACGGCGATAAAACCGCCGAGAATATAGAGCGGATGCGCGGGGCGTTTTTTAAGTATTACGATGAACATTTATGGGATAAAACGACCGTTTACTCCGGCGTGACGGAACTGTTGGAAATGTTGCAATCCCGCGGCGTTTTACTGGCGGTGGCGTCCAACAAATACCAAAGTGCGACGCAGCGGCTTGTAAAACATTTTTTCCCGCAAATTAACTTTCTGGAAGTGTTGGGACAGCGCGAAGGATTCCCCGTAAAGCCGGATCCGGATATTGTAAACGAAATTATGCTCTCTGCCGGTGTGCGCAAAGAAGCGGTTTTGTATGTCGGAGATTCGGACGTGGATATGCAAACGGCTAAAAACGCAGGCGTGCGCGTGTGTGCGGTTACGTGGGGGTTCCGTTCGCGGGAGTTATTAGAAAGTTTCCGTCCGGATTTTATTGCAGATACCGCGTGTGAAATTTTGACAATGATTTAGCCGTATACAAAACGGGAACGGGGCAAGTGTTTTTGCCTTTTGTCCTTATTTCATTATTTTAAGAGTCCGATTTTGGGTGTTGCGCGGAAAATGATTGCATTTGTTTGTCTAAACTGCTATAATAAAGTGCGGGGTAGAGAAGCCTGGTATCTCGCAAGGCCCATAACCTTGAGATCACTGGTTCAAATCCAGTCCCCGCAAGATTTTAATACTTACCGCCCGAACGGGCGGTTTTTTTATGCCTTTCCACTTGGGAGACGGCGTATTATTATGTACAATACCATATAGCGGACGGGAACGTCCGCTCAGGGAGGATAAGAGGATGAAAATAGCAGTATTTATCGGGGGAAATAAAGAATTTACCGCTTCGCGCCTGGGTGTAAAACTGGCCGAAGAATTGCAACACGCGGGGCACGAAGTAACTGTGCGCTCCGTGAAAGGGAAAGTAAAATGCGCGTCCGGCGTAACGCTCAAAGAATATGCCGCGGCGGCCAAACCCAAAACATTGGCCGCAACGCTTGTAAAAGAGGGCGTGGAGTTTGTTATCTCGCTGATGAATTTAGCCGCGTGTGAATGTGCTGCGGAAGCTAAAATCCCGTTCGTCTATGCGGAAGAAGAGAATTTTAAAGAGGACAAAGCCGTTAAAACCAAAAAAGCCCTGCTGAAAAAAGCCAAACAAGTGCTTGTTATTAAAACGGCGGATAAACCTCTCAACAAGAAAAATTACACGGGTTTAAAAGTAACCGAAGTGTCCGCGCCCGCCGTGTGGGTGGAGCATTACAACTACAACAAACCCGCCTGCTTTAAAAAAGAAAACAACATTGTGGCCGTCGGCAAGCTGGCCAAAGATAGCGGTTTTGACATGCTGTTAAAAACATGGGCGCGGTTGGCGCCTGCCCATACGTCTTGGCATTTAACCATTGTGGGTGACGGAACGGCTAAAACCGCACTTAAAAAATTTATCGCAAAGCACGGGCTGGAAGCCAGTACGGAAATCGTGCCGGAATCCGCCGACGCGTACAGTTTATTGCGTAACGCCGACATTTTCGCCTATCCGGCGGTAAACCCCTCCCGTACAGATATTTTGCTGGACGCTATGGCCAGCAAATTGCCATGCGTGGTGTGTGAATCTGCCCCTGTTACGGAACTGATTATTAACGGTGTAAACGGCGTGATTGTAAATGCGGGAGAAGAAGAACCGTTTACTATCGCGCTTGACGAAATGATGGTAAACTGGGGCCGCCGCGTGGGTATTGCGGTGGAAGCCGGAAAACTCAAAGACAAATTTCCGTTTGCGGAGTTTGTCCGCGCGTTTTTACGTTTTATTTAAATGGGAGTAATTGCGTGCGCATTACATGTGTAATCGGAACCTTGGGCGGCGGCGGCGCGGAACGCGTGATGACGTATTTGTCCGGCGGACTTGTGCGCCGCGGCCACACCGTAACGCTCCTTACGATGGATGATTCGGTACCGGATTTTTATGAGGTACCCGAAGGCGTAACCCGCGCGCGTATCAATTTGCCCGCATTTAAAAAAGCGGGGTTCTTCGGCGGGTTTGTACGGTTATGGAAAATGACGCGCGCGGTGCGCCAAACACGGCCTGACGTTGTCATCAGCTTTATGACGGTCAGCATAGCCGTTTCGTGCCTTCTCCTGCGCGTGCCGTATATTTACGCCGACCATTTGGACGTACGGCATTTTCAGTTTTCCAAAAAGTGGCAGATTTTGAGTAATTTCTTGCTCGCCCGTGCACATACCGTTACGGTTTTATCGGAACGGGACCGTAAATTTATTGAGCTTTACCATTCCAAATGGACCCCGCAGGTCATTTATAATCCCGCTTTGCCGCCAAAACAAGGTTTTTTGCCGCGTCCGGAGTTTATGCCGGAGCGTTATCAATATGTGGCGGCGGTGGGGCGTTTGGTGCACCAAAAAGGTTTTGACCGTTTGCTGAAAGCGTGGCAGCGCGTGTGCAACGGATTCCCAAATTGGAAACTGCTTATCATCGGCGCAGGGCCGGAAGAAAGCCGTTTAAAAAGCTTGGCAGATACCTTAGATATACTGCATGGTGTGCAGTTTGTGCCGCCCGTAAAGGGGGTGGAGGCGGTCTACCGCTGTGCACAGATTTATGCAATGTCATCCCGTGCGGAAGGCTTCCCAATGGTGCTTTTGGAAGCGATGTCCGCGGGGGTGCCCGCCGTCAGTTTTTCCTGTACGGGTCCGGATGTAATTATTAGAGACGGGGTGGACGGTTTTTTGGTTACGCCAGATAATACCGATGAGCTTGCCGAAAAATTAGCCGAACTGATGACAAACGAGCCGCTTCGTGCAGAATTTGCCAAAAATGCGCGGCAGGTAATCAAACGCTTTTCGTTGAAAGATTATATTGACGCGTACGAAAATTTATGTAAGGATGCCGTCAAATGAACTGGAACAGCCCCGCTATGAAGCAGAGTTTGCAGGATTTGCGCGAAACCCTGGCGCTGCAAGGGCGCGACAGCCGCGTCGTGCGTGGGGCGTACGCATACAGCCGTTATAAAAAACGCGCTTTATCGGGTTTCCGTCAATTTCTGTACGGATTGGGCGGCAAACGCCCTAAGGATTCCCGCCGTTTACGCGTATTGTTTTATCTGGCCGGCGGAATGGGGGATGCTTCTTGCGCGCGCCGTTTGGTGGAAGCCTACAAGACCTTTCTGCCGGAAGCGGATGTTGAAGTATATTCGCCTGTTCCCCTAGCCGTTCAGACCGTGTTTGGGGATTTGTCGTACATTACGGCTGTGCCGTCGGGCCGTATATATTGGCGGAATTACGATTTGGCGGTTTTTGCGTGTTTGCCCGTTAAATTTTTGTATGCGGATGAAGCCCGTTTATCGTTATTGGCGCCTTCGTTTATACCTGTGTTTGAGCGGGCAAAAACGGCGCAAAACGCGTTGGGAAACTTATTGGAAGATCCTTTTTTAACTGAGCCTGCGCTAGGCCGGTGGCTTTTGAAAAACGGCGGCCGCCGGTTCGACCTGATGTCGTATACGGGCGGGACGGAACTCCCGCACGATGCGGTAACGCACCGTGCTGTAAGCAAAAAAAGTTTCGGCTTGGGCAGTACGCCTTATATTACGTTTCACGACAGTAAAACCCAAAATTGTTCCCAGTTGCCCACGCGTTTTTGGCCGACCCCGCACTGGCGGAAATGGATTGGTTTATTTAAAGAAAAATTCCCCGATATCAAAGTAGTGCAGTTGGGCGGGAAAGATAGTCCGGTTTATGCGGAAGCAGACGTTTGTCTGGCGGGGAAAACGGAACTGACGGATTTGCCGGCACTTTTAAATAACGCGCTTTGCCACGTGGATACGGAAAGCGGGCTTGTACACTTGGCGCAGTTTTTGGACGTCAGAAGCGCGGTGTTGTTCGGACCGTCAGACGTGCGGTTTTTCGGCTACTCCAAAAATAAAAATTTGTCTGCCGGAAATTGCGGCGGATGTATGTGGATGACTTCCGATTGGATGACGCGCTGTCCGCTCCGTCGCGCGCAGCCCGGCTGTGTAGCGGAAATTTCGCCGCAACAAGTTTTGTCGGCCGTGGAAGAAATTTTATCTGGACGTTAAATGTGTTTTGTCAGGCGGCGGAAAAATATTTCCCAGTCGCCGCTTTTGCGCGTCAGCCAAAACAGCCCCGCCAAAAAGATTACTCCGCCGATGAGTACGGTTACAAACGCATTTGTACCCGCCCCGAAAAACGCGTAAACGGCTGACGGAAACAGCGCAATTACGTTGACTGCCAGCAGCCGCGCCGCCCTGCGCAGGGACGGCCCGTAAGATATATATGGGCAATACTTGCTAAAGAATAAATAATTCAAATACAGCCCCGCAAAACAGCACCCTACTTGTACATACGGAAACGCAAATGCGCCCCACGCGCGCACACTAGGCGGCGTCAGCACAATAAACAGTACAATGCCCGAGAGCGCATACGGCAGAAATTCTTTCAGTTTCCGTCCCGCCGCCACAACATTGTTTTGCATCAGGATTGGCCCCATGAACAGCATTAGTCCCAACAGCGGGCGCAGGAAAGCGGCGGCCTGACGGACGTCTTGCGCATCAAATTCGCCGCGTTTAAAAAACAGCGTGACGATTTCCGGTGCATAAAATGCCGTGAAAACCGCCAGCGGGGTTAAGAGAAAAAGCAAAAAGTGCAATGTGGACAAAAAGTCCGCATTTAGTTGGTTCGTGTCGTTTTTAGCTGCGCTTTCGGTTAGTTGGATTTTTGATACATTGGTTACGCGCAGCGTTAAAATTTCGGTGGGGGATTCCGCCAGTTGTTTGGCATAGTTAAGCGCACTGACAAGCCCCGCGGAAAGCCCGCTTAATAAATAAAGCGGCAGTACGCCGGCGGCGATGTTGGCTAACTCAATGAGCTGGTTGCTGATGAGGTTTTTGACAAATGCGCGTGAGGGCCGTTTCGTCCGCAGAAAAAAATTCCATGACAGTTCTTTTTTTAAAATCCATAAAAATACGATGATTTGAACGGCGTTTGCCGCCACAAAACCGTATACCATACTGACGATTCCCGCCGTCCGGCCTAACAGTACCAGACACGCCAGCGGCAACAGGGCGTTAAGCGGCGTAAAAAGTGCGGACGCAAACCGGCGGTACATTTCCAATACCGCAATTAAATACGCCGTTAGCAGCTGGAGTCCGAACATCCAAAAGCTCCACGTCAGCAAATTACGCTCCCGCGCCAGTTCATCGGCACTAAACAGGGAAAGCATTTCCATCACTTTTACGGGAAAGAACATCCCCGCCGCGCCTAATGCAAGCGCAATCAGTAAATAAAAATATAAAAATCCGTTTAAAAGGGGCCTTCCGCCTCCGGCCGTTTGGGCGTCAAGCGTCATTGCTTCGGGAATGACCGCCGCCGCATTCATGCGCTGCAGAAACGTCAGCCCGAAGCCCGTCGCCATAATCAAGTAAAAATAGACGTCTGTCGCGCGGTCCGCGCCGAAATACAACGCCACCAAGAGGGCGTTGGCGAACGATACCATTTTCCACGCCAGCGTGGCGCCTACGGCCATTGCCGCGCCGCTGCGGTACGAAGTGGGCTTAAAAAGATGAACCATATTTGATATTATAATAATTTAGGAGAAGAATATCGTGACAACCCAATTTGAACCCGTTATCGGGCTGGAGATACACGTCCAGCTCGCCAGCAAAACCAAGCTGTTTTGCTCTTGCCCCAACGGTGTGGGCGAGGATACCAAGCCCAATACCGCCGTCTGCCCCGTCTGCGCGGGACACCCCGGCGTAATGCCGGTGTTAACCGAAGGCGCGCTGGCGCTTGCCGTGCGCGCGGGACTGAGTATGAACTGTACCGTCAATACCCGTTCCACTTTTTCGCGCAAGCATTATTTCTATCCGGATTTGCCCAAAGGCTACCAGATTACCCAGTATGACGAACCGATTAACGGCGCGGGATATATTGAAATTACGTTCGGAGCGAAGGATAACTTGCAGAAGAAAAAAATCGGTATTCACCACGCCCATTTGGAAGAAGATGCTGCGAAATCCTCGCACTTTGCCGACTATTCTCTGGTGGATTATAACCGCGCCGGAAGCCCGCTGTTGGAAATCGTGTCCATGCCGGACTTGCGTTCCCCGGACGAAGCCTACGCATATCTGACCGAAATCAAGCGGCTGATGCGCTGGGTGGGCGCGTCCAACTGCGATATGGAAAAAGGCGAACTGCGCGTGGATGTAAATGTGTCGCTGCGCCCCGTCGGGCAGGAAAAATTCGGTACGCGCGCGGAAATCAAAAATTTGAACTCGTTTAAAGCCGTTAAAGACGCGCTGACCTACGAAATCAACCGCCAGACGGAAATTTTAAATGCGGGCGGACAAGTCAAACAGGAAACGCGCCTGTGGGATAAAGAAGCACTGGTTACCAAGCCGATGCGTTCCAAAGAGGACGCGCTGGATTACCGCTACTTCCCAGAGCCGGATCTGCCCCCTGTAATGTTGGCGGATGAATGGTTGGAAAACCTTAAAAAAGGTATGCCCGAGCTGCCCGCTTCCAAGGAAGCGCGGTTTGAAAAAGCCGGTCTGTCGGCCTATGACGCAGGCGTATTGACGAGTTCGCGTGAAATTTCGGACTATTTTGAAGAAGTGACTCGAAGCGGAAAAGTGTCTTTAAAAACCGCTTCCAACTGGATTCAAACCGATCTTTTGGGTATGCTTAACGCCGAAAAGAAGGAAATCCAAGACTCGCCCATTCCCGCCGCGCGTTTGGCGGAACTTTTGGAACTGGCCGAAAGCGGCAAAATCAACCGCAAGCAGGCGCGTGAAGTATTTGACGAAATTTGGAAAACGGGCGGATCTCCCGCCGCTGTGGTGGAAAAACGCGGTATGGTGCAGGTGAGCGACGAAGGCCAGCTGGAAGAATGGGCCAAAGCCGCCATTGCCGCCAACCCCAAAGCTGTGGCCGATTACCAAAAAGGCAATAAGGCCGCTATCGGGGCGCTGGTGGGCGGAGTGATGAAAATGAGTAAAGGTAAAGCCAATCCGCGCATCATCAGCCAAATGCTCGGCAAACTGCTCGGATAATTTGTACGGGAAATTGAAAAACGCGGAGCCTTGTCAGGCTCCGCGTTTTTGCATATTGTAAAGATACACAAGGCGTTTCCCCTCAATGTATACCTTTTTTAAGGCTTATAAATAAAGGACAGCAAGTTCTGCCGGATGTGGTCCCGCCGCCAGGAAAAAAAGTTTTCTTTGTCGCCGCAGGTGCAATAGTACGGCGTTTTAATATCCGCAGCATTCAGCCCCGCTAACCGGAGCTGTAAACTGATTTCCGCGTTCAAATCCACGAAGATTTTGCCCTCTTTATAAATGACACTGCACTCGGAAAACTGGCGTGCTGCGTCTTCCTGCACCTCAAAACAACAGCTTTGAATGTGCGGCCCCGCCCACGCATAGATAGCTCCGTGCGCGCCGGCCTCTTTCATTGCCAGTACGGTTTTATAAGGCAGCTGCGCCGCCACGCCGCGCCAGCCGCAGTGGGCCAGCGCAAAAACATCGGCGGTTTCATCCCACAGAAAAAGCGGTACGCAGTCAGCCGTCTGAATGACGCCGCCCCAGCCTCCGCACGAAAAAACCCACGCGTCGGCGTCTTGTTCCGGCCGGCTAATTCGTGAAAGCGCGTCCGCATCGGAAGCGATGCGGATAATCCTGTCCGAATGGGTTTGATGAAAGCGCAGCATTTTGTCCTGCGGTACATCCAATTTGCCAAAGACATTGTTTTGGTTGGCGGTTTGGCGCATATTCCCCGCGTGACGGGAGACGGTTCCTCCGATTAACCCTTTGGAAAGCATCCGGCTGTCGGCATATATATTCATACGTTTAATTTCTTTAGGCGCACCGCGCCGGTTTTTTCGGACAGCAGACAGCCCGCAAGACGTTTGAAGCGTTTCGGGTCGTCGCTGGCAAAAACGGTCAGGCGGCCCTTGCGTTTTGGGGCGGCTTGTCCGTTTTGGACCAAAAGATGTTCAACGGCTTCGGCCAGCGTGTCGGACGAATCTACCATCGTCACTCTTTTACCCAGAATACTGGCGATGACGGGTTTTAAAACAGGGTAATGCGTGCAGCCCAAAATCACGGTGTCGGCACCGGATTTGATAACGGACGCCAAATACGTTTTTGCCGTCAGGCGCGCCACGGGCGTTTGTGCCCAGTTCTCTTCCACTAACGGTACAAAAAGCGGGCAAGCCTGTTGAAAGACCTCTGCCGTTTTATTCCGTTTTAAAACAGCTTTGGGATAAGCGCGGCTTTTGATGGTGGCTTCCGTCCCTAAGACGGCGATTTTCCCGTTTTTGGTGGAACGAACGGCTTTTTCCGCGCCGGATTCAATAACACCTATAACGGGGATAGAAATTTGTTTGCGCAGTTCGGCTAACGCCAGAGCGGAGGCTGTATTGCACGCTACCACGATGAGCTTTACGCCCTGCTCCTGTAAAAAGCGCGCAATGGCAAGAGAAAAACGCGTTACTGCGGTCTTGGATTTGGAACCGTAGGGTACGTTGGCCGTATCTCCAAAGTAGATTAGATCTTCATTGGGCAGGCGCTTGTGCAGCGCGCTGAGAATGGTCAGGCCGCCTAAACCGGAGTCAAAAACGCCGATGGCTTGTTTGTTCATATTTTAATTATAGTAATTATCGGGCGGCGCGTGCAGGATAGAAAACCTTTTTCTGTTGCGCTAGTTTGTGCTAGAATATCTGTATGCTTAAAAAAGGAACTTTGTTGTTGGCGGGAGCTTTATTATTGGTGTGCGGCGGCTGGGCTGCCGCGGCCGAGTCCTCCACGCCGCTGATTGTGGAGGGGAATTTTTCCACGCAAACCAACACGCCTTCCAAAGCGCAGGTGTTTAACCAAAAAGCCCGCGATGCTGAAATCGCTTCCTTAAACGAAAAACTTAAACTTCGCCGGAATGAAGAAGTGATTAAGCGGATTGAACAGCTTATCTCGCATAATTTTTTGGATAATCGTTTTTATCTTACCTTAGCTCTTGCTTACGAGGGACTGGGCAAATACGATGATGTTATTTACTACGCTGCTCAGGCGATTGCCGTCGCGCCGCAGGATTCACGTGCGTATATTTTACGTGCGGGAGCCTATTTAAAACAAGGTCAGTACGAGCGCTGTCAGATGGATTTGGATACTGCGCTTAAATTGAATCCGAAATCCGCTTTGGCGCAACAATATCAGGCCGAATTGGATAAGGAGACTTTCGTCGTGCGTACTCCGGAAGCGCCGGTTTCCGCTCCGCAGAAAAAATCATCTCCTACGTGGTTTATTATGTATTTTATGGTGGTATTTGCGGCGATTTTGCTGTATGTCTATTGGCGTTACGAGGATGTTTTCCGAAGGCCGAAAAACGCTTTTTCCCGCAGAGAAGTGGAAGTAAAAGAACAGTACGATTTTATCCGCCAAATCGGCGAAGGCGGTATGGGCAAAGTGTATGAGGCGTATGACAAAGTGCTTAAGCGCAAAGCCGCTATCAAGCGCGTACGGCCGGAACTGGTGCGCAGTGCATACGTGCGCGAACAGTTTTTGTCGGAAGCACGTATGGTGGCGCTTTTACGGCACCCGTGTATTGTGGAAATTTACACGGTTATTGAGTCCGAAAGTGCTCTTTATTTGGTGTTTGAATATGTGGACGGACAAACGCTTGAGACCCGTTTAGATATTGACGGACGGTTGCCGTTCTCCAAAGCCAAACAGATTTTTGAATATGTCTGCCGCGGGCTTCATTATGCCCATTCACAGGATATTATTCACTGTGACTTAAAACCCGGAAACATTATGATTTACGGTAATGACCAGGCCAAAGTAATGGATTTCGGCGTGGCGAAAAAATCTGTTGACCACGAAACCGGCGCGCGCACGGTGGCGGGTACCCCAGCTTATATGGCCCCCGAACAGCAGAAAGGATTTATGCGTAAGCAGTCGGACGTATACTCACTGGCGCTTTGTTTGTATGAGGCGCTTGTCGGGCAAGTGCCGTGGACAGTAAAAGGGTTTGATATCGCGAATAAAAAAATTGTTCCCGCGTCCAAATTGGCTCCCCATATTCCGCCGGCCGTGGACGGTTTATTGGCGGATGCGCTGAAGGAGGATCCGAAAGAGCGTATCCAGTCTATTGACGAATTTTGGAGTCGTTTGGAAGCGATTGATCCGTTGGAAGATGAACTGGAAGAAACCCATTATTAAGTTTGGTTTAACCGGCGAATTTAAGAGAGAAGAGTTTTATTCTTCTCTCTCTTTTTTGTCCGCAGACAGCACGCCCCGGCGGTTTGGCAGGACTTTTGTATGTTTAGACGGTTTTTCCCGCACTTTTTAAATCCTGTTTACGTGTTTTCAGCGCGGTTTCAAATAATATTTCCAACTGGCGGAAGATGCGTTTGTCGCCAAAGTGCGGTTCCCACGTCAAGCGGAAGAGTTCGTCGCTTACCGCGTATGCGGCCGCCGCACGCACCCCGCGTTTTTTAGCCAGCGCATATATTGCCGCCGTTTCCATATCCACGGTCAGCACCCCGTGTTTTTGGTAGTGCTTTATTTCGGATTTGGTTTCGCAAAACAACGCGTCCGTGGTCCAGTTTTTCCCCGAGTGAAAATTTTTTCCATCTTCTTGCATCGTTTTGGCCCAGCTGTTGAACATCGTTTTGTCGGCCTGTACGCATTCCCGCCGCGTGTAACACGCGGAAACGCCGTCTCCGCATAGGGCTTCCCGACATAACACAAGGTCCGCCGCCAATACTTCTTCCTGCAAACTGCCGGCCAAGCCGATGAAGAAAATCTCTTTTACGCCGCACGCGATAAGCATTTCCGCCGCGGCCGCCGCTGCGGGGGCGCCGGAGCCGAATCCGGTTACATAGCAGGCGTTTTTGTCTTCCAGTAGATAAATATCAGCCAAACAAAAATACTTCTTCCAGCGTGTATGATTTTCCACATATTTGGTCAGCGGGGAAATAGGGCACAATACCGCTTTGGAAGGCAGTTTTAAATTTCGAGCAAATTGGTGCACGTATGCTTGCGGCGTAATTAACGCGGGCCGCGATATTTTATTTTTTTTGGAGAATAAAAGAGTCATATTCGATAAAATCTTCCATTACCGTGTTTTTTATACTATACCAAAAGAGAGCGGAAAGAGAAATATCAGCGGTGTGGCTGTTGCGCACGAAGGTTTTTTCGGATACGAAATACTTGGCGGGCGAGTTGGCGCAAAAAACACGCCAGGCCGCAAAAAAACTTTACAAGCCTGTTCTTAGGTGGTATCATTTAAATATAACCGCAACACGTAAGGCGAAAATATGCTTAAAAAATACGTTATCTCAAATAAAAAACTCTTGGAAACCGACGCCGCCCAAGCGCAGGTGTACGTGTACACCAACCCGACGGTGGAAGAACAGCGTTTTTTGGTGGATTCGTATCAAATTGACGAGCATACGCTCGCTTCTGCACTGGATCCGGACGAACTGCCCCGTTTGGAGTTTGAGCCGGAACATATCGTTACCATTTATAAACGTCCCAAAAATTATTCCGGTAAAGACCAATTGGAATTTAAGGTGGCTTCCGTCGGAATGTTTTTGTTTGAGGACAAGCTTATTGTGGTGCTCGCCGAAGATATTCCGCTGTTTGTGGGCAAGCGTTTTTTGGCGGTATCCACGATTAAAGAAATTTTCTTAAAATTGGTGTACAATTCGATTTCGCATTATGTGGAACATTTGCGTATTATCCATATGATTTCGGAAGAAATCGAAGATAAAATGACCGAAGCGATGGACAATACATATCTGTTTAATTTGTTCAGCCTTGAAAAAAGCTTGGTTTATTATGCAGAAGCTATTACTTCCAACGGTTTTGTGTTTGAGAAAATGCGCAACTTGTCTGCGCGTATCGGTTTTGAAGAAAAAGACGAAGAAATGCTTGATGATATTATTGTTGAAAATATGCAATGCAAAACGCAGGCGGACATTTACTCCAACATTCTGGCGCAGCTCTTGGGGGCGCGCGCGTCCATTGTCAGCAATAACTTAAACCTGCTGATTAAAAAGTTAAACGTAATTACCATTTGGATGATGGTGCCGACGCTCGTCGTAAGCGCATACGGGATGAACGTTGCGCTGCCGATGTCCCAACATCCGCATGCGTTTTGGATGCTGATGGGAATTTGTTTAATTTTGATTTGGCTGGTCATGATTTTTTGGCGGCACAAAAACTGGTAAGATAACGGCTGTACTTAACTTCTACAATTCGCAGAACGGGCAGAAAATATTTTCTGCCCGTTCTTGCTTATTAGGATAAACAATTTGCTATATTCTTTTTACTTTTTGGCGACTCAAAAAGTAAGAAGAAAGCCTTGATTCGTTTTTTTTTTTTGATAAACTGGAGATAATTCAAGGTTTGGCGGCTTACTTTACTTATGTCATTCCCGAATGTTTCTATCGGGAATCTGTCGTTTCGCAAGGGCGAGATTCCGTACTACAACCTTACGGAATGACGCAATGAGATAGCAAAGCCGCCAAACTTTATAAAGGAGTTAAGGATGAAAGGCTTTACACTTATAGAACTGTTAGTCGTTGTACTAATCATTGGTATTTTATCTTCTGTAGCGTTGCCGCAATACCAAAAAGCTGTTAAAAAAACGCGTTTAATGCGTTTGGCTCCGTTAGTAAAGGCTATGGCGGATGCGGAGGAGGCGTATTATTTGGCCAACGGACAATATACTCCTTTTTCCGGCGAGTTGGACGTTTCGTGGCCGGACGGGAACTTGGCTGGCTCGGCGACAGATGATGGTTATTTGTAGTTTTCGGACGGAACGGTGGTAGACTTATTGGCTGTATCCAGTTATGTAACGGGCGGCGGAAGTGCTTATGTGAGGGGCACCACAAAGGAAGGAATTTCTTATATTCATTATTTGGACCATTCTTCCAGGCCCGGCGTACGGTTATGCAAAGGGGATGAAAGTTTATGTAAAAGTTTTGGGGGAGAGCCTTTTTTGGCCGGCGGTTGGACCATACCTTAATTTTAGCTATATCATAAATAAAACCCCCGCTCATAACGATTGGGGGGTTTTGTATGTCTAAAAAACTTATTTTTCCACTTTAATGCCGCGGAACGCACGGTAGAGTACGGCTAACAGACCAAATACTACATACAGCGAGAATACAATAAAAATCACGTCCTGCGGGAAGCGGATCAGCATTACCACCAAAAACACGATTAAGAGCAGCATCCATACGGACAGGCCTTTTTCGCGTTTGGCTTTAAAAGCGGCGTACGGAACATTGGATACCATTAAAAGCGACAAAATCAGCATCGCAAACCATACAAAATTATACAAATGCGGCAGATAAACGGTCAGCAGCTGGATGTTGCGTCCGCCCATATTTCCTTCCATAATGCTGTAGGAAATAGCAAACGAAGCCAAAATAGCCGCAGCGGCCGGAGTGGGCAGACCGGAGAAGTATTTTTTAGAGCCTTCGCCCGCGTAGGCCATCGCGTTGAATTTGGCCAAACGCAGTACGCCGAAGCACGCGTACACACACGCAATAGGCGCTCCCCAAACGGGCTGTGTATGGAGCACAAAAAAGTACATAAGTAGCGCAGGGGCGGTGCAGAAAGACACCGCGTCAGCCAGCGAATCCATTTCCACGCCGAAGTTGCTTTCGCTGCCCAAAAGCCGCGCTACGCGGCCGTCGAACATATCAAACACCATAGCAAATAAAATCAACCAACCGGCATGGGCAAAGTGGCCCTTAGAGGCGGAGATAATCGCAAAAAAACCGCAGGCCAAATTTCCTAGCGTAAATAACGAAGGAGCCGTTACTGCGCCGGTGTGTTTAAGTTTGTTTACCACGATGCTCGCTTTTTTTTCGTTTTGCATAAAGCCTCTATTTCCACAGCGCAAGCACTGTAATACCGCCCTGCACTTTTTGTCCTTCTTTTACCATCACGCGCACTTTGTCTTTCGGCATGTACACGGCTACTTGGGAGCCGAAGCGCACTAATCCTAAATGTTCCGCGGCTTTAATGTCTTGCTGCGGTTTTACCCAACATTCAATGCGCCGCGCAATTGCACCCGTGATTTGTTCCACATGGGCAAAACGTTCGGGATTGCCGTCTTTAAAAAGTTGGATAAGGTTGCGTTCGTTTTTGTCGGCCGCCGGATTATTGGCAAACAAGAAGGTTCCCTTGTTGTAGAAAATATCGCCGGTTTTGCCGGTTACGGTCGCGCGCTGGACGTGAATATCAAATACGGACAGAAAAATGCGTACGACGACGGAGTTGGGGTCGTCCTCTGTTTTAATGGATAAGACGGTACCGCAGGCCGGACAGGCAATTTCGTCGTCGGAAAAGGTAACATTTGTTTTCGGATCGCGGAAGAAATACGCGCAGAAACAGGCTGCCAGTAAGGCGAGCCCTCCGGCAAAACGCCAGCCGAAAAATAATAAAAGGGCGGACACAACTGCCCCGATAGCAAAAAATTTAAGCCCCATAGGCAAAACGGTGGAAACCCAACCAAAACATTTAGCGAAGGTACGGTTAATGTCTTCTAACATAATTTTTATACCGGTGGGGTAAATTGAATGGCAGGAAAATAAGAGTGGGCAGGGGGGGACTTGAACCCCCACGACCTTGCGGTCAACAGATTTTAAGTCTGTCGCGTCTGCCATTCCGCCACCAGCCCTCTTACTTTTATTTTAACAAAAAACGCGCGCTTTTGCACTAATTTTACAAACGCGCCCGCGGAGTTATTTTTCGGGCAGTTTAAGCCCGTTGTAAAACTTGCGGCAAAATTGGGTTTTTACGCCGAGCTTTTTTAAATCTTCCTGCAGCAGGCGGTCGTCCGTCACCGCGATGACGCGCCGTCCGTTCTGGTGCAAGTAATCTGCGCGTTCGTAGATGATTTGGTCCGCCGTCGCTTCTTCGGAAAACGAAATATGCACGCCGCCGCGGTACAAGGGGCCGACGGAACGGTAGGCACCGTCAAAAATTACTTCGTATTCGTGCATAGCGTATCGTTCGTGTTGGGAAATTTCGGCCAAAAAGTCTAAAAACTCGGCGGTTACGTCCTCTTCCGTTCGGGCAAACTGGTATAAAAAGCTGCGCACAAGGTTGAGTCCGTCAATCAAATAAATGGTAGGTTTGGTACTAGTATACATTTCCATTTGCCATTGAAGCTAAAAATTGTTATAAGAAAATGATACAATATAATGCTCATTTGAAAAAGCAGCTCTTTGACAATTTCCGTATTTTCGGGGGTGTAATAGATTCGACGGGTATCTGTTGCCGCTCGGGAGCAAGTGCCGGTTGGCCAGGCCGGCTAAAATAGGGCCGCAAAAATAACTAACGACAATCAAGTCGCTTGGGCTAACGCTTAGTCCCACCGCGCTTTTGGCGTCTTCCATGCGCTGAAAGACCGCGGTTATCACATGGAATGCTGCAAAGCGGGCGCGGTTCGTCCGGCTTTGCCTAAGACCAACGAACCAAACCGCAAACATGCTGCTTCGCGCTTAGGTTGCGGTTAAACCAGCGAAGCTAAACTTGTAGCGCCTGAGAGGAGAGGATGTTCGGACGGGGGTGCGAATCCCCCCACCTCCACTTTTTCGGCTGAAAAAGTATAGGAAGCAAAAAGTTTTTTGTTCTTTTTCTGACAGCAGAAAAAGAACGAAAAAGACTGGCCGCCAATGCCCATAAAACCCAGTTTTGCGCGGGCATTTTACAACTCCTTACAGTCGGACAGGTAAAATGCCTTTTGGTTCCGCGCAAACGGATTTTATAAACGGGCGAAAGACGGCGATAGACGGCAGAAATATATTCGTACGGAAATTGGAAAACGGATTTACCTTACAAATCAGGGAGAGAGTATGGCATCTGAAATTAAGTTCGGCACCGACGGTTGGAGAGGCGTAATTGCGTGGGATTTTACTTTTGGAAACGTCCGCCGCGTCGCACAGGCGCTGGCCGATTACATCAACGAAAACGCTCCTAGCGACGAAAAAGGCAAAATGCCTAAAATTTTTGTCGGGTTTGACCGCCGTTTTATGTCCGATTTGTTTGCGGCCGATATTGCCAGTATTTTCCGTTCCAACAAAATCGACGTTACCCTTTCGGACCGGCCCGTCTCTACGCCGGTGGCCGCGTGCCTGAGTTTAAATAAATTTTGGATGAGTATTATGGTTACCGCCAGCCATAATCCGGCCAACTACAACGGCATTAAAATCAAACTGGCGGGCGGTTCGGCTTCCGCGCGCGTGACTAAAGACGTAGAAGCGTTGTTGGACCAAAATTCGATTCTCTTTTTATACGGGCAGAAAGCGGTTCAGAAAGATTGTTCCGACGTGTATTTTAAATACGTTGCTTCGCATGTGAATTTGAAAAAAATCAAAACCTTTAAAGGCAAAGTGGTAATGGATTATATGCACGGGGCGGCGGCGGGATATATGGAAAAATTCCTGCCCGGAAAACAGGTCATCGCGCTGCGGGCTGAACACGACCCTACTTTCAGCGGTGTACAGCCCGAACCCGTGGAAAAAAATTTGGTCCTGTTGAAGAAAACCGTCGTAGAGAAAAAAGCCGCCTTGGGCGTAGCTTTTGACGGCGACGGCGACCGCGTGGCGCTCGTGGACGAAAAAGGAACCTATTTGACGCCGTGTATGATTGCTGCCGTGCTGTGTGATTATTTAATTAAAAACAAAAAACTCAAAGGCAAAATCGTGCAGACGGTTTCTATGGGGTATTTGCTTAAACGTATCGCCCGTAAATACGAAATGCTGTTTGAAGAAGTGGGCGTGGGTTTTAAACATGTGGCCGAACGAATGGCTCTGGAAGATGTGGCGTTCGGCGTGGAGGAATCCGGCGGATTTGCGTGGAAAGGCAATCTGCCCGACCGCGACGGTTTGACCGTGGCGCTTGCTTTTTTGGAAGTGATGGCCGTTACGGGCAAGAAAGCCGGCGAGCTGTGCGCGTCGGTGGCGCAGGAGTACGGCGCGTCCGTTTATTTGCGTAAAGATTTACCGCTTTCTAAACCGGCGGATAAAGCCGCACTGACGGAAAAACTCCGCAAAAAACTGCCCAAAAAAATCAACGGCCGCAAGGTGGCGGAACTAGTTGCCTTTGACGGGTTAAAAATCATTTTGGAAAACGATGAATGGCTGCTTCTCCGTCCGTCCGGCACAGAGCCGCTTTTGCGTATCTACGCCGAAAGCGCCGCCAAAAAAGATACGCTTGCTTTAATCGAATTTGGGGAAAAACTTGTTTCCGCGTATTTGAAATAGAGGGTGTATGATTAAAATTGCGTTGGTGGATGATTCCGTTATTTTGCGGGCTATCCGTAACGTATTGGAATCATCCGGCTTTGAGGTGGCTTTTGAAGCGGGCGGTTCGGCAGAACTGCGCGCAGGCCTTAAAGAATGCGCGGCGGATGTAGTGCTGCTGGACGTGTTTTTTCCGACGGAAAACGGTTTGGATATTTTGGCGGAATTGAAACGTCATTATCCGTATATAAAAGTATTGGTAGTTACCGGTTTGCGGCAGGATACCATTTTGGCCGAATCGCAGCGGTTGGGGGCGGACGGCGTGCTGTATAAGCCGTTTGATTCCGATGAGTTGTTATCCGCCATACATCACGTCTGCGGTAAATAGAAAGGCTGTGTTGAAGCCAGGAAGACCCTTCACGGGTCTTTTTTGCGTCAAATTTAACTTTCTTCTACAGGCGAAAAGTTTAAAATTTCTTTCGCTAATCAGTATGAAACCGGCTTACAGTTTTAACCATTTAAATTCGAAAAATACGACGACGGAAAAAAACAGCACCGGCCCCCAGCCGGCAACAAACGGGTTGACGTAGCCGTTCTCGCCAATAGAAGTAAACATAGAAATCAGTGCCCAAAACGAAAACGCGATGACGAGCGAAGTGATAATGTTTAAAATTTTGCTTTTCCGACGCGTGCTGATGGCAAACGGCATACCGAGCAGGCAGATAAGCACCGTAACGAAAGGGGTGGCTAATTTTGCTTGGCGCATCGTTTCTGCGGAGTAGTAGGAAAGCCCCGTTTGTTTGTGAAAGCGGATGCGTTTGGTTAAATCGCGCACACTCATTAAATCTTCGTCTACGCGGCTGATGGACATTTGGTCGGGGCGGATTGCCACTTGGGCGGGTGCGGCGGTAAACTTTTCTTCAGCGGTATTGGTGGCATCAGTAAATGTGCGGCGCAAACCGTCCACAAACAGCCAGCTTTCTGTTTCCTTGTCCCACACCATCTGTTCCGCCACAATCTGTTCGGCTATTTCCCACTGGCTGTTGTAAGTGTCTACGGAAACTTTATTCATGGCGCCTTGTTTCAAGTCCACCTCTTTGGCAAATAACATCTGGGCGGGAGAAATTTTGATAATTACGTCCTGTTCCAAAGATTGGTTATAATTGGGATGTGGTTTTAAACGTGTATAATAAATGTAATCAGCTTTTGCGTTTAAAGGCGGAACAATAAATTCCTGTATCAGCAGGGTGACTGCGGCTACCAGTAAAATGCACACAATGATCGGTTTAAATAATTGCCGCGGCGAAAACCCCCCTGCTATGCAGGCTGTCCATTCGCCGTTAGAAACCATTTCGGAAATGACGGAAATTGCTCCGAGCAGGCAGGCTACGGGCATAATAGTAGTAATCCAGTTGGGAAACGTGGCCGTGGAATAGGCCAAAATATCCCAGATGGTGGTAACGCCGTTACCCAGATTTTTCATCTTTTCAAATGTATCGCCCAATACTACGAGGGTGGCAAACACCCCTAAGGAGAAGAAAAACGGTCCCCAGAATTTTTTTGAAATATATTTATAAATCAGGTGTGCGCGCATCAGATGTTCATCCTTTTTTTCCACAGCCAGTACGCCGCCCCGATCCCGACAAAAATCGGCAGCCACGGGCCCGGATAGGCGATCCACGTGTATTTTTTACCTAAAGACAAACCGAGCGTCAGCAGCAGGTAAAAGCTGAAAATAATAATCACGCTGAACAACATTCCCCACCCTTTATTGGTGCGTTTGCCCAGCGAAAAACCGATCGGACAACTGACAAATAACAAAATAATGGGAGACAGCGCCAGTACGTTACGCATACTGATGCCGGTGCGGTATTCGTTGGCGGTTTCCGCGTCCAACGGGTTTTTGCGCAAACGGCGCAGCAGTTTGGTGGTGGTCATTTCCCCCATACGCGGTGCGCGCCGGTGGGCGCGGAACAGCGAAATACTCATCGTGTAATCGTCAAAATTGGCTGCTATGATTGTGGAAGGATCCTTTTGGTCTATGCGCTGCATTTGCCCGTCTTTTAACTGCAGACCGATAGCGGTGTCGCTTAAAATCACTTTGCCGGAGGAGGCGTTTACTTTGGTGCTGAGTGCGCCTGCGTCATTCTTTTTGATTAAATGGATAAGTTCGGCCGCGTTAGTCAGCGGGTTAAGTTTTTCCAGATACAAGTCCCAGTCTCCCAAGTCGATAAAAGTTTGCGGTTCCAGCGTTACTTTGGTAATTTTGCTGCGCGCTTCGTCGCGGCGGTTTAAAAATTGTTTGTAACTGCGTGGTGTCAGCCAGTTGGCCATAATGATTAAGATTACAGATAAAACGATAGCGCATGCAAGCAGCGGGCGGATAATTTCTTTAAAGGAAAATCCTGCCGCGCGCAAGGCAATCATTTCCCCTTGTTCGCTCATATTGGTCAGCGTCAGCAAAACGGCGATTTGAAAAGCCATTGGCGCGCTTAAACAGAATACATCCGGTAAAATGTTGAGTAAAGACGATACAATCCAGCCCAGCCCCGTGCCGTACGTCATTGCCATATCCAGCACGCGGATGAAATGGTTCATAAAAATGACGAACGTCAAAATACCCACCACTCCCGCGAAGAAAGTGATTAAGCTTTTGGCAATGTAACGGGTAAATATGCTGATATGCATATTTTTATTTTACAAAATATCGGCTTTTTCGGGGGGAAAACGCGCGCGTAACCGTGCCGGCGGCAGAAACGGGCAAAACGGGAGGAGGTGCGGCGGAATTTTTGGTACGGGACATCGTATTTGCCTTTGCGGGAGAGGGCCTCAATGGGTACGCGGGCGGTTTGTATAGCGAAAGCGGATTTTACCGATTTTATAGAGGGGGTAAATATTATAAAATGAAACAATGAGGTGTTTTGCGTTGTTATGAGGATACTGAGGCTCTCCTTTGCCTTTCTTCTGCTTCTTCAGTTTGTTTTCGCTCCCGCGGCGGGTGCGGAAACGCTGCCGTACAGTTTGGTGGATAAAGAGCAGTATTCCATTTTTCAGGAAGAACAAGCCGCCAAGCGGGAGGAAGAGTTATCCCTTCAGGACCCTCCGGACGACGCCGATCTCTTGCGCTATTCCGGCGAATTTTGGCGTCAGGCCGTTACGGCCGTAGAAGGTGCCTACCGTCTTGATAAAGAGCCGGAACCTATTCCCGATTTAACCCTTTTAAATCCGACGCTTTCCTTGCCGCTGTACGGTACCAGCATCGCCCTGACGGGTCGTTATGTGCTGGGATTTAAACTTTCCGCCAAAAAATACAAAGAAGATCCCAATAACGATATCGAGGACCGCAACGAAAGCACGATGGAAATGAACCAAGAAATGCAGCTTAAAATGCAGGGTAAAATTATGGATCGCATTTTCGTGGATATCGATTATGACGACCAGCGTGAGGACGAAAAAACCATTTCCGTAGCATACCGCGGGAAAGAGGGGGAATTGGTGCAGCTGGCGGAATTCGGTGATCTGAATCTTTCGCTCCCGCAGACGGAATTTATCACGTATCAAAAACAGCTGTTCGGCGCCAAAATGCACTTGCAGCACAAAAACGCCAATTTGTATTTAATCGGTTCGCAGACGAAAGGTTCCAGCAAACAGAAGCAGTTCGTGGGGAGCAGTGTGTCGGAAATTATTTCGCTGGCTGATAAGGATTATATCCGCCGGACGTATTATGATTTAACCTTCGGCGGAAACATTCATCCGGACGGCCCTTCCGCCTATTCTTTCTGGCGGGATACTGTCGGTAACATATCCCCGGGATCCGAAGAAATTTACTTGGACAGCAATACCACCTCGTCCGATTACGTTCCCGTTACCAAAGAAGCCACCGACTACTTGGGTACTGACCGCTACGCCGCCCAATGGCAGCTGCTTACCCGCGGCGTGGACTATACGGTGGATTATTCGCGCGGCATTATTACGTTTAAGCGTTCTATTTCGGCCGAGAGTGTCATTGCCGTAGACTACCGCAACTCGCGCGGCGAATGGCTTAGCGCGGCGGGCGCAACTCCCAATACCATCAAACTGATTAAAACGGAAAACGACAAATCGTGGGGCAGTAATTTGGACGAAAGCGCCAGTAAACTGGAAATCAAAACTTTTTATAACATCGGCGCCCAAAAAATCACGCAGGACAACGGCAAAGGAAACTTTATTTTACGCTTGTTGGACGCTAACGGACAAGAGGTGGGGCAGTCGGCCTCGCCCCGTCAGGTATATCCCAGTACGATAGAGGTGGATTTTAATACGGGTATCTTCGAGCTGCAAAACCGTATGGTGGATGACCCTGGACTTTACAACGTAACGCCCGTATCGTCGCGCAACCGCACGTTTCAAATTCAGTACGAGTCTACGGTAAAAACGTATTTTATTGAGTCGGACATCGTGCTTGAATCCGAAAGCGTCAAGCTAAACGGCCGCCAGCTGGTGCGCAACAACGATTATTACATCGATTATACCTCCGGCTTTATTACGTTCTACAAAGGCGACGAAATTACCGAAAATTCCGTTATTGATATTACTTATGATACGGTAACGGGTTCCAGTTCCAATAATTCTGTTTTGGGCGGACGCTTGGATTATAAATTGTTTGATAAAATCGTAATGGGCGCGACGGTGCTGCAGGAAGGGAGCGACAAACCCTCCTCCGTGCCGCAGGTGGGTGCGTATGCCAAAGAATTGCTTGTCTACGGGGCGGACGTAAACGGGAAAGACATTAAACTGGCCGAGCCGGTTTCCGTGGATTTCAGCGCAGAGGTGGCCAAGAGCAGAAAGAAACAGAACCTGTTCGGTTACGCGATGATTGACAGTATGAACGAAACGAACGAGCAGGTCTCCGGTTCGCGCATTTTTCGGGACTGGATTATCGCTTCCAACCCGACAATCCAGGGCGACTCCAACAGCGGCAAACCGTCCTTTTTAAACGCCGTCCGCTGGGATACGCAAGATTTGCCCGCGTTGGAAATCAACCCGCATTCGATTGCTGACTACAATGATAAGCAGCAAGTGCTGGTTTTAAATTATGACTTTTCCCAAGGTATCAATTTTGACGGACGCGATGAAGTTTCCATCGTCTATCCGTTAAGCACGAGCGGTGTAGACTTGTCGGACAAGACATCTTTTGAGCTGACGATGCTCGGCGAAGAAGGCGGTCCGCAGGTAAACTTTACGTTTGGTAACATTTCAGAGTATTCCGACAGCTCTTTGGGTATGGACACCCAGTGCGGTATGGGCGTGCCGAAAACGGAGGACGTCGCCTGCCGCAACAGCCTAGCGCCGAATGAGGATATCGGCTGGCTGTTTACCAATCCGGACGGCACGGAAGAACGGTATAATCCGTTTGTCAACAACGTCTATAATCCCGAATCCCAGCCGAACGGACGTATTGATACGCAGGATTTAAACGGCAACGGAAAGTATGACGCGGAGGATATTCCTTTGCAAGGTAATTTTGGTTTTGCGGGTGCGCCTATTGACGGACTGGCCGGAAACTTGGCGACAAATACCTCTTGGCAGACGTATACGTCGCCGCTGTTAATTACTTCTGCGGAAAAAAGCCAGTGGACGGCGGTGCGCCACCTGCGTATTACGCTGAAAAAAGGCCAAAAAATGAAAGGGCAGATTAAAATCGCCAACGTGTCTCTGTCCGGTACCGCGTGGAACGTAAAAGACGGCACGGACCCCGACCAGTTTGCCGTATCCGGTATCAATAACGTGGATAATTCCAATTACGAACCGATTTTCGCTGACCGCGTTGGCGACGGTTTGCGCGTATTTAATTATCTGTACGGTTCTGTGAATAATTTCAAAAAAGATAACAATTCCGCCAACGCGCTGGATCAGGCGCTAAATTTAAAGTTTGATACCGCTTTGCTGCCTTTCGTGCCCGATGATACGGATGAAATTCATCCCGCGGGCGAACTGTACGCCAACCGGAACTTTAGGAGTATGGATTTTTCGCAGCACCGCGAGCTGCGCTTCCTGTTGCATAGTACGTCGGCCAATGCGGGAACGGAGTTCTTTTTAAAAGTAGGTACGGAAACGAATTTTGACAAAGTCATCGTTCCGGCGGATTTCGACGGTTGGCGGCTGATTTCGCTGCGGATGGCGGATTCGGACGGAGACGGTATTACCGATACGCTTGAGAACGTGTCCGACCCGTCGTACAATGTGCGCGTTGCCCGTCACCGCTCGACGGGGGGGCTGCTCAATTTTCGTGAAATCAGCTTAATTTTGTCCGGCGTGCAAAAAAAAGAAGGCACCGTCGGCAGCCAAGGCGAGGTGTGGCTAAATGTTATTCACTTGGCCGAAGCCATTACGCTGGAGGGCGAAGCGTACAAAGGCGACGTGGTGGTAAAGTGGGACGGTTGGGGCAGCGCGGGAGCCAAATACAAATATCAGGACAGCAATTTTGAAACCCCGCTCAGCGTCGCCAAAAACCAAGAGGTGACGGAAGAAGAATACTTTTTGAAAGTGGATAAAATCAAAGAGTTCCCGATGCAGGCCAATTTAACCCGCAGTACGGTGGTGACGCCGCTGATTACGGACAGTTCGGATTACAACACCGTCAGCCTGCTTGATAAAGGCAAGGTGGAACGCCAAACCGCCGTCGTGCGCGGGGACTTTATTAAAGCAAATATGCCCAGAGTCGGGCTGGAATATACGCTTGATCAAGTGGACTATGGCGCGATGAAACGCAAAGATGACGCCCGCACCTATGGCGCGACGCTGACGCACTCCGCAGGCTCGTTTAAAAACATTTCTGCGGGATACTATATTACCGATTCTTCCGTAGATTACGACCGCGAACGCCACTTGGAATCCGAAAACTACTACAACACCGATGAAAACACGCAAAAAATGAATGTAAAGGTAACGTACCAGCCCAACAACCGTTTCAGTTTTACCCCCAGTTACAGCTTGAGCAAAAGCAAAGAAGACCGCATGAAGTATGAAACAGACGCGGTCACTTCATCACGTTATCCCAAAGCCATGACCCAGAATACCGGTTTTAACAGTACGTGGAAAATAAATAAATGGCTGGCTCCGTCGGTCAGTTACAACATCAGCACGGTGGAAAACAATAACCTTACCGCCAAAACGATTACATCTTCCGGCGCGCGCGTGAATGTGGGAGTGGGCGACGTAAAAACCGTCAACCGCAATGCCGATGGCGGCGTAACGCTGGCGCTCAACGGAAACGAACTGCTTCCCAAAAGCAAACTGTTTAATACATTTGTCATTTCGTCCAGTTACCGCATTCAGGATGCGGACTCTTGGGCGGATGTGGACAGCGGATTTGATTCGCGCAAAGAACTATGGGTCCGCCGCTCGTTTAAGGACGTGGGTCAGTACGGTTACCGTAAAAGTATGACCCTGCGCGACACATTTACTTCTACCCAGCGTTGGAATCCGCTTTCCAAGTACGAATTAAACGGCGCATCGGCTCCGCTGAAAACCATTTCCCTCATCAACAACTTTACCAAAACTTTTCAAACCAACGAACAAACGGGTACGGCATACGATTCCACCAGTCTTACGCTTCCGGATTTGACGTTTTCCATTTCAGATTTGGAAAAATTCTTTTATGGCGGGCGCTGGCTGAGTTCGTCCAATTTAAAATTGCGTTACGGCAAGTCGGAGCAGATTAACGAGGGGTCTGACGAGCAATACTCCACCCAGTACGGCGGGGACTTGCGCTTTATGCTGTTTAATTATTTTGATACGGTGCTGAATTACACGCGCAAAAATTCCGACAAAACCGATATCCGTATGAACGCCAGTTTGGAAAGAGTACGCGAGGAAAATTTATCCGCACAGACTTCTTTTTACGTCGGCTCTATGCGCGTGACGCCCAAAATTACGCATAATTCGTACGACCGCTGGCTGGTAAGCGGCAAACTCAGCGAAAGTTCTACCGAAACCGTGCCGAGTGTAAACTTGCGCTGGGACTTTAATCTGCCCCACGGCATTAAACTGCCGTTTATCAACAAAATGTACAACGCGTCCAACCGTGTGATTTGGAATACCAACTTCAGCTATACGGACAAACGCTCCCCCGTGGAAGTGAAAGAAAACTATAGAATGTACGATTTGAGTTCCTCGCTTGATTACGAATTTTCCCAAAACCTGCGTTTTACGGTGTCGGGCGGGCTGACTATTTTGGATCACGCTTACGTCGCCACGGAAGATTATACCGCCTATAACGTGGCGGCTAATATTACTGTCCAATTTTAGGAGAGCGTATGCGTTTTGCCGCGCTTCATTCTTTGGTCAAACATATTTTGCATTTTTTATTTCCGCGTACGTGTTTTGCGTGTGGGTGTGATTTGCCGCGGGACGCTTGCGTCTTTTTATGTGATTCGTGCCAAAAAGGGATAAAGCCCACGGGTCCGCTTATTTGCCGCCGGTGCGGTGTAACGCTTAAATCCGGCGGGGCGCATTGTTATAACTGCCGCGGCGGCAAAGCCAAAACGTACAAATGTTCCGTTATCCGTTCGTCTTTTGCGTTTAACGCTTCTTCCCGCGGGTTGGTGCACGCACTTAAATACGGAGGGGCCGATTATTTGGCGCGGGAAATGGGCAAACGAATGGCCGTAAATTTTTGCAAGTATCCGGAATTGGCTGCTGCCGAAATAGTAATGCCCGTGCCGCTGTTCTCTTCCCGCCTCCGCCAACGCGGATATAACCAAAGCGCGCTTTTGGCGCGCGCCTTTGCTAAAGAGACGGGCCTTTGCGTTGATGAAACATCTCTTGTTCGCACGCGTAATACGCGCAGCCAAACCAAGCTGGGCCGGAAAGACAGACTGGAAAATATGACGGGCGCATTTTTGTGCCGTAAACCAAAGGACGTTAAAGGCAAGGTAATTTTACTGGTCGATGATGTGGCTACTACGGGGGCTACGCTGGAAGGCTGCGCCGCCGCGCTGAAAGCGGCGGGAGCCAAAAAAGTGTTTGCTTATACGTTTGCGCGGGAATAAAAAGTTGTGGGTGGAGGCTGGCGCTACATTTTGCCGTTTGCTTTTAAGCTGTAGTGCGAGCCTTTGGCCACGATAATATGGTCGTGTACCGAAATGCCGAACAGCGCGGCGGCGCGGATAACCTCGTGCGTAAACGTAATATCTTCTTGCGAAGGAGATGCATCTCCCGACGGGTGGTTATGCACCAAAATAATGGCCGACGCCTTGGCCAGAAGGGCACATTCCACAATTTTTCGCGGCGTAACAGCTACACGGTCAATCAGGCCCGAGGCGATGATTTCCGTATTGATAATCGTATTACGTACGGACAGATAAATAATTTCTAAACACTCTTCTTTTTTGCCGGATAAAGATGCTTGGCAATACTCAATGACGTTTTGGGGCGTACGGATAGCGACGCGTCCTTTTACTTCGTCAAACATATATTTTTTAAAAATTCCCCGTATCAATTTTATAAATAGTGCGGTGCTGCGCCCAACGCCTTGTACGCTTGCCAGTTCTTCCGGTGTGGCATCCAGTACAGCGGAGATTGAGCCGAAACGCTTTAAAAGCGCCCACGCCATGGGTTTCATATCCCGCCGCGCGACGGCATACGTCAGTAAAAGCTCCAAGGCTTCGTGATCTAAAAACGAATCCAATCCCGCGGAAGCAAACTTTTCGCGTATGCGTTCACGGTGGCCGGTGTAAGAGGGTTTGCTCGTGTTTGACATAGTACAATTCTATTTTTTTATTATACCGTTTTTAATGCTACAATAGGTATAATCAAAACGCCGTATGGCAAAAGGGGGGTATATGAAAAACATTGTAGTTATCGGGGGAGGCCCCGCGGGTTATCCGGCGGCTTTAAAAGCTGCGGCCTTGGGCGCAAAAGTTACGTTAATCGAAAAAAATAAACTGGGCGGCGTGTGTTTAAATTGCGGGTGCATACCGTCTAAATCGCTTTTGGACGCGGCGCACCGCTTTCAAACCGCGCGCGGGATAAGCGCGTTGTGCACAGCGGAAAGCCCCGCGTTTGCCGGTACGCCGGATTGGCAAAAAATCAAAGCGCGGGAGCAGGCCGCCGCGCATAAGCTGACGCAAGGCGTTGGCGTGCTGCTCAAAAAAGCAGGGGTGGAGGTTATTCAGGGAACAGCATCCTTTAAAAATGAACATACGGTTCGTGTGCAAACCGCGGACGGCGAACGCGACCTTGCGTGTGACGGGGTGATTCTGGCCGTCGGTTCGGAAGCGTTTTATCCGCCGCCGTTTGACGCGCTAAAAGGCCAAATTTACGACAACTCCAATATCTTTGATATGCCTTCGTTGCCAAAAACGATGATCATCGTGGGCGGCGGCGTCATCGGCTGCGAATTTGCCGATTTGTTAAGTGCGCTGGGTGTGGAGGTTTCCGTGGTGGAAATGCAGCCGTGCATTTTGCCTTTGGAAGAAGAAAGTGCGTCGCGCGCGCTCTTTCAGGCCTTGTCTAAACGCGGCGTAAAATTTTATTTGGGCCAAAGCGCGGCCTCGGCCGAAAAGACGGACGGCGGATTTCAAATCACGCTTTCGGACGGAAAGGTTTTGACGGCCGAAACCGTCCTTGCGGCCATCGGGCGCACGGCGGATTTAAGCGCGCTTAAAATGGAAAATATCGGCGTGGAATGGACGCGCAGGGGCGTAAGCGTCCATCCGCAAACATTGCAGCTGAAAAACGATATTTACGCTGCCGGAGACGTGAACGGACTCTTTCAGCTGGCCCACGCCGCCACGCGCCAAGGTGAAACGGCGGCTTCCAATTTGTGCGGTGTTCCCGCTGTTTACGACAATAACGCTGTTCCGCGCGCCGTGTATACTTCGCCGGAGATTGCTTCGGCGGGGCTTACCAAATCCGCTGCGGAAGCAAAAGGCATTTCCATAAAAACGCATCGGGCGTTTCTGCTTGCTAACGGGCGCGCCGTGGCGCAGGAGCAAACGGAAGGCTTTTTTGAAATCGTTGAGGACGCTTCTTCCGGCCTTATTTTGGGCGGGACGCTGGTCGGAGCGTGCGCGTCCGAACTGGTGCATATTTTAAGCGTGGCGTTGGCGGCCAAAATGACGGTTTCCCAACTGAAAGAAGTGATTTTCGCCCACCCGACGTTTGCCGAATCCATCGGGGAGGCGCTGTCCAGATGATGCGGTTTTGCATTGTACTCGTCCGCCCGCGCGACCCCAACAATATCGGGGCCGCGGCGCGGGCGATGGGGAATTTCGGTCTTTCCGATTTGCGCGTAGTAGAACCCTATGCGCCCGTCTGGCGCGAAGCCGTCAGCGCGGTGGGCGTAAGCGATATTTTGCAAAACGCCCGTACGTTTGACACGTTAGACGAAGCCTTGGCTGATACGCATTTTTCGCTGGCTTCTACGGCGATAAGAAACCGCCGGATGGATCAAGAGGTGGTGCCTCTGCCGCATTTAAACGAACGGCTGCAAACGGTCCCGCAAGGGTTAATCGCCTTGGTGTTCGGAAACGAAAAAAGCGGGCTTTCGGGCGAAGATATTGCACGGTGCGACGCGGTTTTGAATATCCCTACATCAGCCAAACAGCCGTCGGTCAATTTGGCGCAGGCGGTTATTTTGTGTTGTTACGAGCTTTCCCGCCGTCCGGATTTTAAGCCGCTTCGCAGTGCGGGCGGAGAAGAAGCCCCCGCTACGGACGCGCAACGGGAAATTTTTATCGCGGCGGCCGAAGAATTATGCCAAAAAGCAGCCTTGCGTGCGGATTTGACGGTTTCCCAACGCAAAGCGTTTTTGCGCGGCGCGCTTTCGCGTCATCCGCTTACGCGCGACCAGTTGTTTTTTCTTAAAAAACTGGCGGATAAAATTAACGCGCTTTTACCGGAAATCGGTCAGCCAAAGCCTTGATATTTTGTTAAAATATAAATATACGCAAAGGGGGCCGTTATGCGCGTGGACTACAATATTCTCGTCATCAACCCGGGTTCCACCTCGGATGATATCGGCTATTATCGGGGCGAAAAGCCCGTGTTCGAAGTAACCGTGCGCTATTCCTTAACCGATCTGGAGCCTTACGAAGGCAAAAATGTTACCGAGCAGCTTCCGCTGCGCCGCAAGCTTATTTTAGATTATCTGTTGGACCATAAAGTCCCGCTTAAAGAAATCGACGCCGTCATCGGCCGCGGCGGGTTTATCCGCTCCGTGGAAGGCGGCGTGTACGCCGTCAACGATAAAATGATTCAGGATTTGGAAACCGGCCACTACGGCGGTATCCACCCCAGTAATTTGGGGGGGATTTTGGCGCGTGAAATTGCCCAGTACGCCGGTTGCCCCAGTTTTATCGCCAATCCGGTGGTAATCGACGAATTGCAGCCTGTAGCCCGTTATTCGGGTATGCCGGAAAACCCGCGCATTTCCATTTTCCACGCGCTCAGCCAAAAACGTGTGGCGCGTTTAATCGCCGATAAGCTGGGCAAACCGTATGAAGAAGTGAACTGTATTGTCTGCCACGGCGGCGGCGGAATTACGGTAGGCGCCCACCGCAAAGGCAAAGTGGTGGACGTCAACAACGGCTACGAGGGCGACGGCCCGATGACCCCCCAGCGAAGCGGCGGAGTGCCGTCTTCCGGGTTAGTGCAGATGTGTTTTTCGGGCAAGTATTCGCTGCGCGATATGCGGTTAAAACTGCGCGGAAAAGGCGGGCTTGTGTCCTATACGGGTACGTCAGACGTGAAAGATTTGGAAGAATTTATCCGTACCGGAGAAAAACGCCCGGGGTCGCTGATTACCTGTACGCAGCAGGAAGCCAAACTGGCCGAGGATGCGATGATTTATCAAATTTCCAAATATATCGGCTCTATGGCCGTGGTGTTGGAAGGCAAAGTTGATTTTATCGCGCTTACCGGCGGGCTGATGCACAGCAAATATATCCCGCAGGAAATCGGCCGTTACGTGGGCTGGATTGCGCCGATGTATGTATTCCCGGGTAGTGAGGAAAAAGACGCTCTGCGCGTAGCGGCGCGCCGTGCGCTTATGAACCCGAAAATCGTGCAGGAATACGCATAAAATTTATTTTATCATCAGCAGTAAGGAGAAAGAAAAATGAAATTCACGAGTTTTGCGGATTTGATTAACCAAGTAAAAGGCAAATCCAACCGCGTCGTCGTTCCGGGCGCCAACAATAAAGAAGCCCTGGAAGCCATTAAAATGGCCGACGAAAATGGCCTTATTTCCCATGGGATTTTAATCGGTCCCGTCGCCGCTGTGAAAGAAATGGTGGCCGCCGCCGGACTGGACGAAAGCAAATTCGAATTTATCGATTGCGACGACGTCCCCACGATGTGCAAACTGGCCGTGGACCAAATTCTGGCCGGAAAAGGCGACTTTTTGATTAAGGGCCTCGTTGATACCAAATACTATATGAAAGCGATTCTTAACAAGGAAGCCCATCTGGTGCCGGAAGGCGCGCTTTTGTCGCACTTTGTGCTCTTCAGCACGCCCAAATATAAAAAACCGTTTGCCGTAACCGATTCCGCCGTCGTTATTGCGCCGACTTTGGAGCAGAAAGCCAAAATCATTCAAAACGCGGTCAACACGATGCACAAACTCGGCCTGGAAAACCCGAAAGTGGCCTGCGTATGCCCCGTGGAAAAAGTAAACGAAAAAATTCCTTCCACCGTGGATGCCGCCGCTCTCGCGCAAATGAACGCCGAAGGTAAAATTACCGGCTGCACCGTGGAAGGCCCGTACGATTTGTACATTTCCCTCTCCGCCGAAAAAGCGGCCGAAAAAGGCATTAAGGGCGCGTCCGTGGCCGGCGACGCCGACATCTTGATGCTGCCGGACTTGGACGCGGCTAACCCGCTCTATAAAGCCCTGGCGTTCTTTGGAGACCGTATGGAAGCCGCGGCTGTTTTGGTGGGACCGAAGATTCCGGTTATTTTGCCGTCCCGCGCCGACGACCCGAAAGTAAAGCTCAACGCCATCGCGCTCTGTTCGTATTTAAAAGACCAAAAATAGTTGTTGCCGGGGCGGGTAAAACCGCCCCGCATTTTGTGTATGAAAAACCGGATTTTGACGTTTGTAAACCAACATTACCGCCGTTACCACGATATTTTGTTTTACACGCTGACGCTTGCCGTCATCGCCGTAGCAACCGTGGCGGCGCTTCACATTACGCGCCATAAAAACGAATTGGAGCGCGAAAACCAGCGCACGCGCGAAATTCCGGTACAGGAATATACTGTGGGCCAGAAACCCGTTTATGTAGCCTTGCAGGAAGCGGGGCTGTCCAACCAAACCGTGGCGCAAATCGTATCCAAATTATCCTCCGTGGCAGATACGCGCAAGCTTCAAAAAAACGATGTTTATTCGCTGTCTGTAGAAGGCGGCCAGTTTGTGCTTTTGGTACTGACACAAGGTTTCAAACGGTATTATGTGGCGAATGTGGAAGGAACGCTGGTGGCGGGAGTAAGCGACGTAGAAATCAAAACGCGCATCAAAACCGCGGCGGGAACTATAAAAAGCTCGTTGTTTAATGCGATGCTGGCGGAAGGACTGCAAGTGCCGCTTATTTTGGATTTTACGGACGCTTTTTCTTGGACGATTGATTTTAATACCGATACCCGCACCGGCGATGAATACACCGCCCTCTGGGAAGAAAATTATACCGCTTCCGGAGAAATTACCAGCCAAGATTTGTTGGCCGCCAGTTATAAAGGAATATATGGCACCACGTACGCGTTTTATTTTGAAGACGATTTTTATGATGAAACGGGCAAGATGAGCAAAAAGATGTTCTTAAAATCGCCCATCAGCTTCCGCAATTACCGCATTTCGTCGCGTTTTTCATACGGGCGTTTGCATCCGATTTTAAAAATCCGCCGCCCGCATTTGGGCATTGATTATGCCGCCCCAACGGGAACCCCCGTGCAGGCGGTGGCGGACGGAACCGTCAAATTCGCGGGGAAAAAAGGGGGATTCGGCAACTTTGTGGAACTGAAGCACGCCAACGGATACACCACGATGTACGGCCACTTAAAAAGTTACGGCAAAGGCGTAAAAACCGGTGCCAAAGTAAAACAGGGACAGACGGTGGGCTATGTGGGCAGTACGGGGCTCTCCACGGGGCCGCACTTGGATTTCCGTATTAAAGAAAAGAATCAATTTGTAGACTTTTTAAAGATGAAAAACCGCAATTCTGCGGTGCGCGACGTACCGAAAGACAAGCGCGAAGAATTTGAAGAATTAAAAGTGCTATACTTAAAGGAATTGGACGCGGCTAAAAAATCATCCCAAGCAGCCGCGCCGGAGGAATCCCATGAAGCATAAAAAAATCGCTCTTACCGGCGGTCCCAACAGCGGTAAGACGACGGCTCTTTCCGTTTTAAAAGAAACGTTCGGCCCGCAAGTGGAACTGGTGCGTGAAGCCGCCACGCTGATCTTCAGCGGCGGATTCCCGCGCAAGGACAACAGCCGGCCCCACATTGAAGCGGCCCAGCGCATTATCTTTTTTGCCACGAAACAGATGGAAAGTTTGGCGGAGAAATCGTCCGACGCCCAGCTGATTGTGTGCGACCGCGGCACCGTGGACGCGGCCGTCTATTGGCCCGACGGCGCGGAAGCGTTTTTTGCGCATATGGGCACCACGCTGGACGCGGAATTGGCCCGTTACGATGCGGTACTTCACCTGTCCCCGCCGTCCAATCCGGCTTTTTACCAGTCCACCCACGTGCGTACGGAAAATTTGGACGAAGCCTTTGCCATTGACCGCAGAATTCTAAAAATTTGGGAGAAACATCCCAACCGTATGATTATCGGCGGTACAGAACACTTTTTTGAAAAAGCGGAAGCCATCAAAAATTTTGTAGAAAAAATTATTAGAGGATAACCTATGAAAAAAATCGTTTTAACCGGCGGCCCCAGCGGCGGCAAAACCACGGCTCTTTCCATTTTGAAAGAGACGTTCGGCAACAAAATCGCGCTTGTGCAGGAAGCTGCTACGCTGATTTACAGCGGCGGATTCCCGCGCAAAGACAACAGCCCTGTGCATATTGAACACGCGCAGAACATTATTTTCTATACCGTCCACCAACTGGAAGAACTGGCCGAAAGAACTTCTGATGCCAAAGTAATGGTGTGCGACCGCGGCTCTATTGACGGTGCCGTTTATTGGCCGTACGGGCCGGAGAATTTTTTTGAAGCGATGGAAAGCTCGTTGGAAGCGGAACTGGCCCGCTACGACGCGGTCATTCACTTGTCTCCGCCGCCCGAAAAAGATTTCTACCAGGCCACCAACGTCCGCACCGAAAACTTGCAGCAGGCGTTTGAAATAGATGATAAAATCTTAAAAATTTGGGAAAAACACCCCAACCGCTTGGTGGTTCCGCGTGAAAAACATTATTTTGAAAAAGCGGAAATTATCAAAAATTTTGTGGAAAAATTAATTTCCTAATAAGTACAGGAGTTTGAAATGATCTGGAATCCGTTTAAGAAAAAAGACGCCTCCGCTACCCGCGCCGCGGCCGAAAAACCCGCTAAAAAAGAATCTATCGAGCAGCGTATCGAGCGCGAGCTGGATTCTCTTCCGGCTATAATTAAGGGAAAGTTAAAGGACCCCGAAATTAAAAAACGCTTTATCGATATTGCCAAACGCATGGAAAAAGACGGCGTGGATTTTAAAAGTATCCGCCAGATGAAAAAGTGGATGAAAGAGCACGAAGCCGAACTGCGTTCCGAACAGGCCGGTGCGCCCGCCAAAGTGGAAACGGTGGTACACGAAGGGCCGAAAATCGGCCGCAACGACCCGTGCCCGTGCGGGAGCGGGAAGAAGTATAAAAAATGTTGCGGAGCCGGTAAGTAAGGGCTGGTGTTAACTAACGTAATTTGTAGAACGGGCGAAAATTATTTTCCGCCCGTTCTTGCTATTTTGGCCGCTGATACAGTTACGTTATTCCGGAAGGTTGTAATCCGGAATCTGTTGTTTTGTAATCGTCATCTCGTGATGTTTCTGCACGGGAATCTCCCGCTTATTTGTCTTTATTATTTGGCAGGACTTGACCTGTCTATAAAATCCGTTTTGCCGTATTTTCCCGCCCTTAGTCCTGTTTATAAAAAGCGTCCGAAACGGAAAAGGCGTTTTATTTGTTTGAGTGAAGCGAGTTGTAAAACGCTCCGTTTCGGACTGCTTTTTATAGAACGAGGGGGCAGTCTTTTTGTTTCTTTTTACCCTCCGGGCCAGCTACTGTCAGAAAAAGAAGAAAGAAGATTTTTTGCTTACTTTTTGGCGATACAAAAAGTCGTGCATGACTTTGGGGTATGTCTTAAACAGTGTGGCTTAGCTAATCAAAAGGGTGCGGACAAGAAGGGAGCCCAGACTCTGGGCCTTGACCCGTTTTTTTTTTTTGATAACATAGGGTTGTCCCGAGGTTTTTCTCCTCGGGGTATTCCGATTAGATGTTGTTTGTTTAAAAATGGCGAATTTCGGACAGAAACTTCTCTGACTGACTTTAATAGGGGAAACAAAAAATGAAAGGTTTTACGTTAATAGAATTGTTAGTTGTCGTTTTAATCATTGGCATATTGGCGGCGGTAGCGCTGCCGCAATATGAATTGGCGGTGGAAAAAGCGCGGTTGGCGGAAGCGTATGCGCTGGGGCGCAGCATCGGGCAAGCGCAAGAGGTGTATAAACTGGCCAACGGCGTGTATACGAATGATTTTTCCCAGCTGGATTTTAATGCGCCGTGTCGGGTGGAAAATGCTATCATGTACTGTTCTGATTTTCGGTTTTATTTATATTCCGGCAATGGCTTTCATATGCAAATTTCTTCTGTTCGCGGGGGGTATTGGTTGGATTTGCTATACCCGGACAAATGGGTTTGTGTCCATTTGAAATCGTCGGAAAAAGGCTCCCGTTTATGCCGCAGTTTGGCGGGCGGCCCAGGGGAGATGTCTTCTACGGAGATGCGTTATCCGTTAAATTAAAAAACCCGCTCTTTTCAGGGCGGGTTTTTAGTTCCGTAAACCTATTATTTCGTCAATTTATTTAATCTTCCCTGCGCACGGGAAGAAAGTTTGTCCGTGGGGTAATTGATAATCAGCTTTTTATACGTTTCCACGGCCTGTACATTCTTGCCGGCCTGTTCATACGCCTGCCCTAAATCAAACATTAATTGGGGGGCATTCGGGCCGGATGGGTGCGCTAACAACGCTTTTTCCAAGGAGTGGATATATTTGGTTTGGTCGCGCAGTTGTTTTTTTGCGATTTTGGCTGCTGCGCGCAAAGACGATGTTGATTTTTCTTCATCCGTGCCAAATAGCGCGGCCGTTTGGTGGAGCGTGTTATACGCGGCTTCAAAATTTTTCGTTTTGGCGTAAACGTCAGCTTTGCCGCGGTAAGCTTCGTATGCGGCGGGGGCGGCGCCCAACAGCTCGATGGCTTTGTCGTAATTGATAATTGCGCCGTCGTACTGTTTGTTGTTTTCGTCTAAAATAGCCATATGTTTGTAGACGATGCCCGTTTCGGCGGAGCCTTCAAATTCGCGCAGCACGCGGGTATAGGCCTCTGTGGCGGCGGCGGTGTCCTTCAAATTGTCGGCGTAAATGTCGCCGATTAAACGCAAACTTGCCGCTTTGTAGGGCGTGTTCGGGTACAGTTCCGCCGCTTTTTTGTATTGGAAAATGGCGGCTAAATGGTTGCCGTTTTCGCGGTGGAGATCGCCGTACCACAGTTCCACTTTATCGTTTTCTTCATAAGCGGGATAGCGGACGAAAAAAGCTTCAAACGCCTGTGCGGCGGGAGGGTAAATTTCGCGTCCGGCAAGTTTGGACAGCGCATACAACGCTTGCGCTTCGCGCCGGGCCGCGGTTTTTTCTTCGTCAGACAGCGCGGCGGTAAAAAGCTTTTCCGCCTGATCTCTGCGGTTAGATTGAACGGCCTGAACGGCGTCGGCCAGCAGCGGGGTCAGCAAGTTCATATCCGTTTGCGGAAATAAGTGGCGCAGACGGAACAGCGTAACCGCCGCCTGTCCGTTTTCCTGCGCACGCAGATAAAGCCGCGCCTGCATCAAAAGGGCATCCTTGACGGCGGGTGAAGTTTGGTTTTGTTCCGTCCACGTATTGAGTCCCTCGGCAAGCGACTTGGCGGCCATACGGGTTTCGCGGCTGTTTTGCGCCGTAAAAGAGGAAATTTCCTTCTTATAAAATTCCAAAGCCGCCGCCGCGTCCGCCGCATACAAACAAGGCGCGCAAAAAGCGGCCAGCGTAAGTAGAAATACGGTTTTTTTCATCATTGTATCCTAGCGGTAGTTAGTGAATTGGAGTTCCACTCCGTAATCGCCGTTTCTTAAAAGGGCCATCGTGTTTTGCAGTTCATCCTTGGATTTGGAAGATACGCGCAGCTGGTCGCCCTGAATGGAAGCGGAAACTTTCAGTTTGGCGTCTTTAATTGCCTTGGAAATTTCCTTGGCTTTGTCTGACGGGATACCCTGTTGGATTTTTACCGTTTGTTTTGCGGTTCCGCCTAGTGCGGATTCGATTTTCTGCGGCTGCATATTTTTAAGCGGAATACCGCGCTTGGCGATACGGGTAAAAATAATGTCGCGCAGGGTGTTTACCTTGTACTCGTCGCTGGAGGCGAGTCTTAACTCGTTGTCTTTCTGGTTGAGTTCAATGGACGAGTTGGTGCCTTTGAAATCGTAGCGGTTGGTAATTTCTTTATTAGCCGCGCTGACGGCTTCGCTGATGACGTTTAAATCCACTTTGGATACGACGTCAAAACTGTAATCTGCCATAATATAAAACCTCCGTTGGCTGGATTTATTTACTATTATTATAGCTTTTTTTGTACAATGGTTTTAGCGGCGCGCGGCGTCGCGCTTACCGCACCCGCGCGCTTAATTCCACGGAGGATACTCGTATCGTTTCCGCCGGACGACTCTCCGGCGCGCTAAAACTTATGAACATTAAAATTCGCTTGACCGTAATGAACTTCCTCCAGTTTGCCGTGTGGGGCGCGTATTTGACGTCTATGGGCGCGTTTCTGGCCGGGGCTGGACTTGCGGAAAATATCGGCTGGTTTTATGCCGTACAGGGATTTGTTTCCCTCTTTATGCCGGCGGTAATCGGCATTGTGGCGGATCGTTGGATTCCCGCACAAAAAATGCTGGGTATTTGTCACTTCCTGGCTGCGGCCGGTATGGCGGCTGCGGCGTATTTCGGTTCGCTTCCTGCGATCAGCCTGGCGGCGGTATTCGGGTGCTATACGTTTAGCGTGGCTTTTTATATGCCGACGCTGGCCCTTTCCAACTCCGTGGCTTATACGGCGCTGCGCCAATCCGGATTGGATACGGTTACTTCGTTCCCGCCGATTCGCGTATTCGGCACCGTGGGTTTTATCTGCGCGATGCTGACCACCAATTTTGCAGGTTTCCAAAATTCCTATGTACAGTGGTATTTTTCCGCTGTGCTCGGCGTAATTTTGGCCGTTTACTCCTTTACGCTGCCCGCCTGCCCCACCTGTCAGACCAAAGCCCAAACCTTGGCCGAAGCGATGGGCCTCAAAGCGTTTGCGCTGTTTAAGCAGAAAAAGATGGCGATTTTCTTCATCTTTTCTATGCTTCTCGGTATGTCTTTACAGATCACCAACGCCTACGCCAACCCGTTTATCAACGGTTTTAACTCTCTGATGGGGTTTGCCGGATCTTGGGGGGCGAACAACGCCAATGCGCTTATCTCGCTTTCCCAAATCTCCGAAACTCTGTGCATTTTGCTGATTCCGTTCTTCTTAAAACGCTTTGGGATTAAAAAGGTAATGCTGATCAGCATGCTGGCGTGGGTGCTGCGCTTTGGCTTCTTTGGCGTGGGCAACCCGTCCACGGGTATGGGAATTGTGCTTTTGATTCTGTCTATGATTGTGTACGGCGTGGCGTTTGATTTCTTTAACGTGTCCGGCTCGTTGTATGTGGATAAAGAAACCGACCCGTCCATCCGCTCCAGCGCGCAGGGCGTGTTTATGCTGATGACCAACGGTTTCGGCGCGATGATCGGCACCTTGGGCGCGCAGTGGGTAATTAACAAACTGGTCAACGTGCATATTAACGCGTATACCGCCGCCAACGGCTTCCTGCCCGCCGGAGAAGTGTACCCCGCGGACGTGTCCAGCGCGATTATGACGGGGTGGAGCGAATCTTGGTTTATTTTTGCGGGATATTCGCTGGTTGTAGCCGTACTGTTTGCGCTTATCTTTAAATATAAACACAATCCGGCTGAAAACTAAAAAATTGGTTTGGTGTAAAAAGCGGCGTTCCGTAAAGAACGCCGCTTTTGGTATATACGAAAAGAGTTTGCGTTATACCGTAAAGTCTTTTTCGGTATTTGAAAAAACATAATAAAAAACCGCCCCTGCAGGAGCGGTTTTAAATGGTGTTAGACTTTGGTTAAGCGGCCACAGCTTTGTTGGCGGCTTTGGCCAAGCGGGATTTCTTGCGGGCGGCCGTTTTCCAATGAATCACGTTCTTTTTAGCGGCTTTGTCAATGCAAGAATCGGCTTTTTTCAAGTCTTCTTTCAGCGTGGCGGCTTTCGTTTTGGCGGAAGCGTTCACGGCTTTGGTGGCCAAGCGGACTTTTTTGATTAAACCTTTGTTTTCGGAAGTTCTTTTTTCAGCTTGGCGCTGCGCTTTGATGGCGCTTGTGTGTCTACCAGTTTTTAATTTTGCCATTTAATAATTCCTCTATAGAAAAATCGGGTTACTAATATTTTAACCTATTCCGCGCCCCGCGGTCAACCCGTTTTTAGGCCGCACGATAAGCAGGACGCGGGAAATGTTACAATATAACTATGGATCCTCGTCTTTCTATTTTACCAAATAAAGCCGGCGTGTACATTATGCGCGCCAAAGAGGGTACCATTATTTACATCGGCAAAGCCAAAAATCTGGCTGACCGCGTGAAACAGTATTTTCAGGAGTCTAACCTCTACTCGCGCGGCTGGAAACTACCCAGCCTGCTGCCGTTGATTGCCAAAATAGATTACGTTACTTGCGCCAGCGAACGCGACGCGCTGGTCTTGGAAGAAAAACTCATCAAGCAGTACCAACCCTTTTTTAATTCGCTCGGCAAAGACGGCAAAAGCTATCCTTATTTGAAATTGACGATGGGCGAGGACTATCCGCGGTTGCAGATGACGCGCCGCGTAATCCGTGGGAAGGACTTATATTTCGGGCCGTATCCCAAATCTAGCATCGTGAAAAGTTTAATGCGCTTTTTGTGGAAGAGTAAATACGCGCCGCTGCGGCCGTGCAAGTGGAATTTTTCGCGCGAAAGAGAACTGGACCCGCGCAAAATAAATACGTGCATCTATTACCATACGGGCCAATGTCCGGCGCCGTGCGCGGGGAAAATTTCGTACGAAGATTACCGCGCGCTCGCACAGCGTATGGCGGATTTTTTGGAAGGCAATTTTGGTAACATTACCGAAAATATTACGGCATTGATGAAGGCCCATTCGGATAAAATGGAATACGAACAGGCCGCCGTGTTCCGCAATTTTTTGCACGCGCTTTCGCATATGAAGGAGCGCGTGCTTGTCGGCCGTTTTAAAGACGAAAAAATTACGACGGCTATGGAAAATACCGACAAGCTTAAACGCTTGGCCGAAGTAATCGGCATGCACAAACTGCCCGCGCATATTGAGGCGTTTGATAACTCCCATTTATTCGGGCGCGAGGCCGTGGGGTGTATGGTTTGCTACATTAACGGCGAGAAAAACCACGAACACTACCGCCGTTTTAAAATCCGCTCCAAACTGCCCGAACGCGGCGGAAGCGATTTTACGATGATGGAAGAAAGCGTCTACCGCCGTCTGCGCCAAATCAAGCGCGACCCTGCCCAAACGCCCGATTTAATTTTGCTTGACGGCGGCAAAAGCCAAATTTCCGCCGCACTGAATGCCTACGAACGCGCGGGAATGTTTATCCCGTTTATTGCCCTTGCGGAAACACACGAAGGCATTTACCTGCCCGCCGCGCAGGAGAGCATTAAACTGCCTATCGGAGATCCCGCGTTAAACTTGCTGATGGAAATCCGCGACGAGGTACACCGCTTTGCAATTACATATCACCGCAAACTAAGGGACAAAGCCGAAATCCACGGCCACCAAAACCAGGAAGGGCTGATAGACGGCAAAGACCCCGCCGGACGTGATTTGTAAATCCGTTGCTTGGCCGGTATTGACAAGTATTCCGCGCGGAATTTAACAACAAAAAAGGCCGGAGCGTTCCTCCGGCCTTGGCGCAACTGGATAGACTACTCTTTGTCTTTTTTAAACAAATCGCGTAAAAAGGTTTCCACCATATTTTTGGAACCGAGTCCCACGCCGATTCCAAACGCCAACCCCAAGGACGCCAATACGATAATCACTACGTTGTTGACGAGCTGCGTAGCAAAGCCCAAATTTTCTACCGCCAGCATCGCGCAGAAAAACACGATAAACGCATACACGGCGCGCGAGATAAACAGGCCGCCTTTTAAATTGTTGGCTTTGGCGGAATTTTCAATGATGTTGCCCATCAATTTGCCGAACAGCAGGCCCGCAAATAAAATCAGCACCGATGCAAACAGCGTGGGAATAAACTCTAAGAAACGGGTAAATAAGTCACGAATGACAAACAGTTTTAACACGTCTGCCGCCAACACGATGGCGTAAAAAATTACCGCCCAAGAAAGGACGAACGAAATAATGTAGGTGGGGGATTTGCCAAGCCCGAAACGGACGCATAATTCGTTAATGCCGAGTTTGGAGGTTTTTTCGTCAAACGCGATTTTATTTAAAATCTTTTTAACCACCGACCCCACAAATCGGGAAAGATACAGCCCGATTACCAAAATCAACACTGCTGCCAACAAGGCGGCGAGAACCTTCAAACTGCTCTGACCCAACTGCAAAAAGTGCGAACTTACTTGTTGGGAAATTTGTTCAAAATTTATCATAGTCTCTCCTTTTTTTTAATTGTAGCAAATATTATTTGTAAAATAAGAATAGCTATGACATCTACCCAAATCCAATACTTAAAGGGAATCGGCCCCGCCAAAGCCAAACTGTTTAACCGTTTGGAAATTGCAACGGTGGAAGATTTGCTTCATTATTATCCCCGCACATATCAGGACCGCCGCCTCGGTGCGCCGCCTAACGAATATAATTCGGATGCGCTTGTCGTTTTTAAAGGCCGCGTGCTGCGCACACAGGAAATTCCGGCCCGCAGCGTGCTGGTTTTTAAAGCTTTTTTAGAGGACGAACGCGGACAGCAGATAGAATGTACGTGGTTCAAAAAACGAATGTACCGCGGTTTTCGTTTTGATCCGTTCGGTGCGCTTAAAAAAGATTTCCGCATGAACAGCGAGGTTTGGGTAATCGGCCGGCGGGACGACAAAAACAATTTTTTCGGAAATAAAGTTACCGCCGAAGAACAGTATCCGGCGGACGACGTGTTAACGCAGCTGCATGCGGGGCGTTTAACTCCCGTGTATTCGCTTACCGAAGGGCTGACGAACAAGCAGTTCCGCCTGTTTGTGCACGAGGCGCTGCAGACGGAATCGTTGGCTCGCGAACCGGAAATTTTGCCGCCGTTTTTGATTTCCAAACGCAAACTGTTAAGTGCTCCGCAGGCGTTAAAATCCATTCATTTTCCCAATTCGCTGGCGGAGCTGGAAAGCGCGCGCCGCCGTTTGGCGTACGAGGAGTTTTTGCTCCTTGCTGCGGCGTGGGGCATTAAGCGTACGCAGACCAAAATTTTGGCCAAAGATTATGCGTACGAAATCAAGAAAACACTGCTTACGCCGTTTCGGGAAAATTTAGGCTTTGAATTTACAAACAGCCAAAAAAAAGTAATCAACGAAATTTTTAGAGATTTATGTTCGCCCCGCCCGATGAACCGCCTTCTGCAGGGCGATGTAGGCTCCGGCAAAACGGTGGTGGCGCTGTGCGCGATGCTGCTGGCGGTGGAAAACGGTTATCAGGCCGCCTTAATGGCGCCGACGGAAATTTTAGCCGAACAGCATTTTTTGACCTTTAAGCGAATGTTACAAGGGTTAGATGTAAACGCGGCAGTGCTGACTTCCAGCACCAAAGCCGCCGCCAAAAAGAAAATTTTAAAGGAACTGGCTGACGGAAAAATAAACATTTTAGTGGGTACGCATTCCGTCATTCAGGACGACGTGAAATTTGCCAATCTGCGTTTGGCGGTAATTGACGAACAGCATCGCTTCGGCGTAAAACAGCGCAGTAAACTGAAGGAAAAAACATCCAAATTGGATTTGCTGACAATGACCGCCACCCCTATCCCGCGCACGCTTGCGCTTGCCTTTTACGGGGATTTGGACGTGTCTACTTTGTCGGAACTTCCGCCGAACCGCCAGCCGATTCAAACCGAAGCCGCCACGTCCAAACTGGCGTATGACCGCGTGCGCGAGGAAGTGAAAAAAGGCCGGCAGGCGTATATCGTTTTCCCGCTGATTGAAGAGAGCGAAAAGGTGTCCGCCAAGGCCGTTACGGAAGAATTTGAAAAATTAAAAGCGGTATTTCCGGAGTTTCGTTTGGCTATTCTGCACGGGCAGATGAGCCAAGCGGAGAAAGAATCGGTAATGGCCGATTTCGCCGCGCACAAAACCGATATTTTGGTGGCGACTCCCGTTATTGAGGTGGGCATTGACGTTAAAAACGCCACCGTAATGGTAATTGAAAATGCGGAGCGGTTTGGGCTGGCCAGTTTGCACCAGCTGCGCGGACGCGTGGGCCGCGGAGAACACGAGAGTTTTTGTATTTTGGTGCCGCAGCACGCGGGCAGCGTGGCCAAGGAACGCGTGGATATTATTTGCGCGACGCGCGATGGCTTTAAAATCGGCGAGCGCGATATGCAGCTGCGCGGCCCCGGGGAAATTTTAGGTACCCGCCAAAGCGGCGAACTGGAATTTAAAGCGGGCGATATTTTTAAAGACCGCGATATTTTATACCAGGCCATTGAAGACCGCGACGAACTTTTGGCGCAGGACCCCGGCCTTACGAAGCCCGAACACGCTTTATTCCGGCGGAAACTGGCGGAGCTTTATCAAAAAAACTGGCACTTGATAGATTTAAGCTGACTGATAAAAAAGCCCCGATTAAAATCGGGGCTTTTTCCAAGCAAATTTATTTTTTGTCCGCTTCCAGGCGGGGGAACAAAGGCGGATATTTTTCGATTTTTCCCGCTTCCAGCCTGCGCTGCATTTCTTTGGCGACAGTCGGCATAAACGGCTCCAGCCACAAGGCCGCTTTGCGCAAGCACGCCACCAATTCCAACAGCACGGCTTTTGCGCCTTCGGGGTCCGTTTTGGCCAGTTCCCACGGTTTTTTCTCGTCTACCAGTTTGTTTAAATCGCCCGCAAAGCCGTAGATGTATTCCAGCACTTTATCAAAGGCCAGCTCGTCGTAGGCTTTGTCAATGGCGTTTTCTACTTCGGCCGATTTGGCAAGCAGTTTATAGTCGCCCTGAATGTCCTCCGGCAATTCGCCGATATTTTTTGCGGCCATATTCAGCGTGCGGGAAAGCAGGTTGCCGATGTTGTTGGCAAGGTCGGAATTATAACGGTTTTTAAAACTTTCCATAGAAAAATCCCCGTCCTGCCCGAACGGCACCTCGCGGAACAGAAACGCGCGCACCGGATCTACGCCGTATTTGGCGGCCACTTCGGCGGGGTCTACGATGTTGCCTCGCGACTTGGACATTTTTTCGCCTTCCACCGTCCACCAGCCGTGCGCAAACACTTTTTTGGGAAGAGGCAGCCCCAAGGCCATCAGCACCGCCGGCCAAATGACCGTGTGGAAACGGAAGATTTCTTTCCCTACCAAGTGCAAATCGGCGGGCCAGAGATCCTCAAATTTTTCGGCGCGGATTTGTTTTAACTGCGCTTCATGTTCGGCTTTGTCATCGCAAATCAACGTGCCGAAACCCGCGGCGGTAATGTAGTTGATCAGTGCATCAAACCATACGTAAATGGTATGCTGCGGGTTGCTGGGAACCCGTACGCCCCAGGCTACTTTCGTGCGCGTGACGGACAGGTCCTGCAGGCCGCCTTTTACGAAATTGATGATTTCGTTGGCGCGCGTTTTAGGGCTTAAAAATTCGGGGTGTTCTTCGTAGTATTTTAGGAGCGGTTTTTCGTAGCGGGAAAGTTTAAAGAAATACGTTTCCTCGTGCACTTCGGTTAAGGGTTTTTTATGCACGGGGCAGAGGCCTCCTTCCAAAATTTCGCTTTCGTTGTAGTACTGCTCGCAGGACAGACAGTATTTGCCGGAGTAGGAACCCAAATAAATATCCCCGCTTTTTAAGAGTTTTTCAAAAATCGCCTGCACAACGTGTTCGTGCTTGGCGTCGGTAGTGCGGATAAAATCGTCGTACGAAATGTTGAGGGTTTTCCACATTTCTTTGTATTTGGCGGACACTTCGTCCGTCCACACTTTGGGGGAAACGCCTTTGGCGGCGGCGGATTTTTCAATGTTTGCGCCATGTTCGTCGGTACCCGTCAAAAAGCGTACGTCAAAGCCTTTTTGGCGTTTGTAGCGGGATAAAATATCCAACGCAATCGTAGTGTACGCGTGGCCGATGTGCGGCACGGAGTTCACGTAATAAATGGGGGTGGTAACGTAAAATTTATTCTTCATATACTCTCCTAAAAAATCTGTACATTTAGTCCGTCTAGTCCCATAAGAGCGGTTTCCAATACAAGAGCGGGCGACACGTTGCGCGAAATACTGCGCTTGTAATTTTCAAACCGTTGGAGCGCGTTTTGCAGTGCGCGGCGGACTCGTTCGTCCGGCGCGTTGTGCCAGGCTTCGTGCAAAGCAGCTATGGTAACGTCGAGCGCGGCCTGCGCCTCTTTGCGCGCGGTAACGAGCGTGCGGCTAAGCCCCGCCGCCACGGCGGCCGGACCTTGCGGACTGCAGCCGCTCGGGCCGAAGCCCGCTTCCTGCAAAAGGGTTAACGCCCCGTCCGCACGAACGGCGCCGGAAACGGATCCGCCCGCGTAACGGGCGCATAAATCCAAATTTTCCGTTTCGGTTCCGGTTTGCGTTAAAATTTGTTTGATGATTTCGGGCGGAAGCGGAGCAAACGCGAGCGGCTGGCAGCGCGACAAAATGGTGCGCAGCATTACGGAGCGTTTATCCGTAATTAAAATCCAAAGCGTTTTTGCGGGCGGTTCTTCAATAAATTTTAAAAGCGCGTTCGCCGCCGCGCCCTGCATGGTTTGGGCGTGGTCCACAATCAGCACTTTCCAACCGCCCCAGACGGACTTCTGCTGCGATTTGGCCGTTACGTCGCGGATGGTGTCCACGCTGATGTGCTGCTGTTTGGCAATTTCTTTTTCCAGTTCTTCTTCGTAGCCTTTACTGGTGAAATCTTTTTTCACTTCCAGCCGCGCCTGATAGACGAAATCCACAAACGTTACATCGGGGTGGGTGCCTTTTTCAATGGCTTGGCAGCTGGGGCAGCGTCCGCATGCGTCGCCGTGTTGGCGGGACGCAGGGTCTTGGCAGTTTAAAGCTTTTGCAAATTCCTTGGCGGTTTTAGCCTTACCCACGCCGTCCGGCCCGTAGAACAAGAGGGCCGCCGGAACTTTTTGGTTCCGGACCAAGTTTTGTAAATACGAGGAGGCTTTTTCCTGCCCGAGGATATCGGCAAACGGCATTAGTCTGTAATGTGATTTTCCTTTAAAAGTTCTATTACGCGCGCCTGAATTTCAGAAATGTTTTTGTCAGCGTCAATCAAATACGCGTTGGGCGTGCGTTCAATCATTTCCAAATACCCGCGGCGCATTTTTTGGCGGAAGGCCATGTCTTCCTGTTCCAGACGGTCGGAAAACAGGTACTCGCCGCGTTCGGTAAAATACTTATCCGACATTAAAAATACGAGCGTCAAATCGGGCTTCATGTCCAGCGTGGCGATTTGGTTAAGCGTATCAATAATGTTTAAATCAATGCCGCGCCCATAGCCTTGATAGGCGCAGGTGGACATTGTGTAGCGTTCGCAGATGACGATTTTGCCTTCGTTGAGCGCGGGCAGAATTTTTTCCTGCGTGTGCTGCGCGCGGGAGGCTTCGTACAAAAACAGTTCCGCCATCGGGCGGATGTCCAACCCGGGCTCCAATACGATTTGGCGGATTTTTTCCGCCGTAGGCGTGCCGCCGGGTTCGCGCGTGAGTACCACCTCTTTTCCAAGCGCGATCAAATGGTTGACAAGCATTTTGGCTTGGGTAGATTTGCCGCAGCGGTCCGGCCCTTCTAAAACGATAAATTTTCCTTTCATATTAGGCGATGCCTTCCTGCGACGTAATGATTTCCATTTCCGCCTTGGGGCCCGCTTTCCATTCGGAGCGGTCCATCTGCTCAATTTGAGGGGCCAGTTTGCCTTGGGCGTTTAGGATAAAATCAATAATTTCGCGATATGCGCCGTCTCCTCCCGCGCGTTTGGTAACGTAGTGGGAACATTCTTTTACGCAGTCCAGCGCGTTGGGCACCGTGGCCGCAAAACCGACGCGTTTTAAAAGCGGCATATCGGTGATATCGTCGCCGATGTACGCCACTTCTTCGGCCGAGAGGCCTTCGCGCGCTAAAATGTCTTTTAGGGGGCCTGTTTTGGTTAAAAAGCCCTGGTAGATGTATTTGTAGCCTAGGTTGCGCGCGCGCTCCACCGTGGTGGGGTGGCGGCGGCCCGTGATAATGCCGCAGATAATGCCCGCACCGCGGCAGAGCATAATGGCGATGCCGTCCTGCGTGTTAAAAGATTTAAATTCGTCTATTTTTCCGTCCGGCGTAACGAAAAAGTTTACTTTCCCGTCCGTTAAAATGCCGTCCACGTCGGTCAGAATGGCTTTGATTTTTTTAGCCCGTTTGATAAGTTCTTCCATATATAGGTATTATACCAAATCGGGCGGCGCGGCACGTTCGGCTTTTAAGGCAGTTCGTATATGGTGCACCGGCTGCAGTAGGTGTGCGAGACCGCTCCCGTTTCAACGCCGTTTAAACTGCGGCAAAAAGCACGGGCTTCTTCATCCCCCGTAACGGCCCAGCATTCGCGCCGGCCCGGTTTTTCGGATACGTCCAGCCATTGTACATAGGCCGCTTTGGTTTTATTGTTAGGGTGATAGAACCCTACTAAATTTTTATTGTGATTATTGTATAAATCGAATGATTTTTTTCTGCAATAAAGGTAGCCTCCCACCCTCGTGTCCTCCGCCGTGCAGCCGGAGGGCGGTTCCAGGTCCATATCGGTCCAGTAATCGGGGTAGGAGCCGTTGGCCATATAGTATGTTTCCGCAGCTGTTTTATAAGCGGAGATAATGGTTTGCAGTTCCGAGTAGCGCGCTTTTAATACCGCTCGGTTATATTGCGGCAGAGCGACGGCGGACAAAATGCCGATAATTAATACGACTACCAATAGTTCAATTAGGGTAAACCCGTTTGTTTTCATAATGATTCCTCTTTTTATCGGGCTTAGCATAAAAAACGGCCGTTATACCAAGCCGCTAAAGGGTAGCTTTTGTATAACAGCCGTGGTTTGCCGCCCTTGCGGGCGACAAACACTCGGCACAAAGCAAACGGGTAATTAGGCCGCTTGCTTTGTGCCTCCAAACGACTGTTTTTGGCCCTTTAGCGTATGAATTTCATACACACCGCACCCGTGTGCGGTTCCAAAAACAGATGAAATTGTATCGTTTCCGCGCTTGGGGCGCGAAAGGAAATCCTCCTGTCGTAAAATCACTTTATTATAGCAAAATCGCGGTTCTTTCTAACCTGATGCGTTGTAATTTATTTCCGCCCCGCGCGGGGAAAGTTATTTTTATATAATAAAAGTAATCGTTTTTTATCCAGGGGTATTTTAGATGGCAAAGAAATTTACGTCAAACGCGCAGAAGATTATTCTTATCGCGCAGGAAGAAGCCAAACGGCTGAACCACGATTACGTCGGTACGGAACATATCCTTTTGGGGTTAAGCGCCATTGAAGGGACCGTTTCCAATAAAATTTTGTCCAATTTGGGCGTTACGTTTCGCAAGGTGCGCCAAGAAATTGAAAAAATGGTGGGCGTGGGGGATACCATTATGCTTCTGGGCGAAATCCCGTTCACGCCGCGTGCCAAAAAAGTGCTGGAATTTTCGGTGGAAGAATCCCAGATGTTGGGGACCGAGCACATCGGTACGGAGCATATTTTGCTGGGCCTTATTCGCGAAGAAGAAGGGATGGCGTGCAAAATTTTGGAAAATTTGGGTTTGAATTTGGATTTGGTGCGCGATACCGTACTCAGTTTTTTGGGAGACGCCGAGCCGTGCGATTTAAACGAGGATATTTCGGACTTGCCGCAGGAAATCAATTTAAATTCTCTTTCCAAAAATTCCCGCGAGGCCGCCGCCAAGAAGAAAAGCAAAACGCCGACGCTGGACGAATACACGCGCGACTTAACGCGTTTGGCCGCCCAGAATAAGTTGGACCCCGTCATCGGCCGCGAAGAGGAAATTGAACGTTTGGTGCAAATTTTGGCGCGCCGTTCCAAAAACAATCCCGTACTCATCGGCGAACCCGGGGTGGGCAAGACGGCTATTGTAGAAGGGCTTGCGCAAAAAATCGCGCGCGGCGAAATTTCGGACGTGCTCGGCGGCAAACGCTTGTTGGCCTTGGACCTTGCGTCCGTTGTGGCGGGAACCAAGTACCGCGGCGAATTTGAACAGCGCCTGAAAAACATCATCGATGAAATGGCCTCCGCCCAAGACGCTATTATCTTTATTGACGAACTCCACACCATTATTGGCGCAGGCGCGGCGGAAGGATCTATTGACGCTTCCAATATGTTAAAACCCGCTCTGGCGCGCGGCGAAGTGCAGTGCATCGGCGCGACTACATTTGACGAATACCGCAAATACATTGAGGCCGACACCGCCTTGGAACGCCGTTTTCAGCCCGTAGTGGCCGACCCGCCGGACGTGGAAGAAACCGTTACCATTTTAAAAGGCGTGCGCGGTAAGTACGAAGCACACCATAAAGTAAAATATACGGACGGCGCCGTCCGCGCTGCCGCCGCCATTGCGGACCGCTATATTACTGACCGCGCTATGCCGGATAAAGCGCTCGACCTGTTTGACGAAGCCGGCGCGCGCGCCCGCTTAAAACACGCGGTTTTGCCGCCTGAAATCAAACAAAAACAGGCCGAGTACAATCAAGCCGTGCTGGAAAAGGACGACGCTCTTTCCAAAAAAGAATTTGAAAAAGCCGCCGCCGCCAAGGAAACCGAGGACCGGCTGAAAAATTACATCGACCATTTGAAACAACAATGGCAGGAAGAGCGCGGCAAGCAGACGCCCGAAGTGACGGAAGAGGATATTGCGCTCGTGGCTTCTAAATGGACGGGGATTCTGGTTACGCGGCTGACGCAGAGCGAAACCGATAAAATCCTGAATATGGAAAAAGAACTGCATGAGCGTATCATCGGCCAGGATGATGCGGTAAAAGCCGTTTCGCAGGCGATTCGCCGCAACCGTACCGGACTGGGCAATCCGCACCGCCCGATTGGGGGATTTTTATTCCTGGGCCCGACGGGTGTGGGTAAGACCGAACTGGCCAAAAGTTTGGCCACCTTCCTGTTTGGCGACGAGGACGCGATGATTCGGTTGGATATGTCCGAATATATGGAAAAATTTGCGGTTTCCCGCCTTATCGGCGCGCCTCCCGGGTATGTAGGCTATGAAGAGGGCGGCCAGCTGACCGAAGCCGTCCGCCGCCGCCCGTACAGCGTGGTGGTGTTGGACGAACTGGAAAAAGCGCACCCGGACATTTACAATATTCTTTTGCAAGTGCTCGACGAAGGGGCATTATCGGACAATTTGGGCCACAAGGTAAGTTTTAAAAACTGCGTGATTATTATGACGTCCAACGTCGGCGCGCGCGAAATCACCAACAAAGGCTCGCAGCTTGGGTTTGCGGCCAAACAGTCGGAAGAGGACCAATATAAAGATATGCGCCAGAACGTGATGGAAGAAGTCAAAAAGACCTTCAACCCCGAATTTATCAACCGTATTGACGAAATCGTGGTGTTCCATTCGCTGTCTAAAGAGCATATCGGCCAAATTTTGGACCTTGCGCTGGAAGAAGTGGACGATAAACTGGCCGAAAAAGAACTGGAAATCGAACTCACTCCCGCCGCCAAAGCATTTTTGGTGGAAAAAGGGTTTGACGTTAAATTCGGCGCGCGGCCTTTATTGCGCACGCTCCAACGTGAGTTGGAGGACCCCTTGGCCGAAAATATTTTGGTTAGCCGCTATCCTGCAGGTTCTAAAATTATTGTAGACTGTGATAAAGAAGCCGGAAAACTGACTTTTGCCGGCGCGGCGGCTAAAAAAGAAGCCGTAAAAATTTAAATCTTACTGGAGGACACTCGTAATGGCGATGGATGCAAATAAACAGAAAGCGTTGGAATTGGCCCTCGGGCAAATTGAAAAGGCTTTCGGAAAAGAAGCGATTTGTAAATTAGGCGGCGGAAACGTGCAGAAAGTGGAAGCGATTCCCACGGGTGCGCTGTCGTTGGACTTGGCACTCGGCGTTGGGGGCCTTCCCCGCGGCCGCGTAATTGAAATTTACGGGCCGGAAGCCGGCGGTAAAACCACGCTGTCTTTGCACGTGGCGGCGCAGACCCAAAAAATGGGCGGCACCGTGGCGTTTATCGACGCGGAACACGCGCTCGACCCCGTATACGCCGAACATCTGGGCGTGAATGTAGACGAACTGTTGGTCTCGCAGCCCGACTCCGGCGAACAAGCCTTGGAAATCGCCGAAAAACTGGTCCGCTCCGGCGCGATTGATTTAATCGTGGTGGACTCCGTGGCCGCGCTCGTGCCGAAAGCCGAGATTGAAGGCGAAATGGGCGACGCTCACGTCGGCCTGCAGGCGCGCTTGATGAGCCAAGCCCTGCGCAAACTGACGAGCCTGCTCAACAAAACCAAAACGAGCATTATTTTTATTAACCAGCTGCGCCAGAAAATCGGCGTGATGTTCGGCAATCCGGAAACCACCCCGGGCGGCCTTGCGCTTAAATTTTACGCGTCGGTGCGTATTGACGTGCGCCGTATTGAAAATTTGAAAAAAGGCGACGAAGTCATCGGCACCCGTGTGCGCGCCAAAGTAACCAAAAACAAAGTGGCCCCGCCGTACCGCCAAGCCGAATTTACGATGATTTTAGGCAAAGGCATTTCGCGCGAAGCATGTATTCTTGACAAAGGCGTGGAAGCCGGATTTATTGAAAAAAGCGGCAGCTGGTTTATTTACGGAGAGGAAAAACTGGGCCAAGGTGCGGAAAACGCCCGCCAGTATTTGAAGGATAATCCGGAACTGGCCGCGGAAATTGAAGATAAATTGTACGTCAAGTATTTGGGGCATCATTATGACGGTAAAAAGTTGACGGACGAAGAGGCCGCGGCGAAGGAAGAGGCGGAAACGAAAGGCACCGCCAAAGGGAAAGCCGCTAAGAAATAAGATTGGAAAAAGAGATTCTTATCTTACGCTTTACGCACAACGGATACGAAAGGAGTTTCGTATCCGTTGTTGCTTTTTCGGGCAACCATTTTCCACATTTGGCTAACTTTGCGTTCCCTTGCCTCTCGGCGTACCTGGCAGTACTTCCTCGGGCAACTGACAACGCAAATTTAGCGCAAATCTGAAAAATCAGCCAAACTTCTACGATGTTATTCTGCACTGCACGGCGTGTATATGGGGTTATACTGAAAAGTTGGCGGAGTGCAGAGAAGGCGGAAACGGAAAAATATTTTATTTTTTCCTATAATAACGCTATGGACGAACTTTTATTGGAAGATTATAAAAACCATTTAACTTTTGAACGGCAGCTTTCTAAAAATACCGTCCTGTCTTACGGTTCGGACGTGGAAAGTTTTTTAGAATACTGCGTTGCAAACGAAATCAAGCCCGAAGAGGCCTCGCCCGATTTTTTGGACCGTTACAACTACCAGCTGCGCGTGGTGGAGGGCTTGGCTTCCTCCAGCGTGTTCCGCAAAATGGAAGCGGTAAAAAGTTTTTACCGTTTTTTAATGGTGGAAGAAAAAATAAAAGAGGATCCCACCCGTTTTTTAAAATCGCCTAAGTTGACGCAAAAAATCCCTACCCAGCTCACGCGCGAGGAAATGGAGCGGCTTTTATCCTATCCGGCCGAGACGCTGGCCGAGATGCGTACCGTTACTATTATTGAACTTTTGTATGCGGCGGGCCTGCGCGTGAGTGAACTAATCGGCCTGCGTTTAGAAAACGTCAATACCGAGGAAGGCTGGGTGCTTGCCTTTGGCAAGGGAGGTAAGCAGCGTTTCGTGCCGATTCATCAAGAAGCCTGCGAACGCTTAAGACGCTATTTGGCGATGCGCGAAGGATATTTTGCCGATAAAGAGGTTGGCTCCGAAGTATTCTTAAATAAAAACGGCAAGAAAATAAGCCGCGTATCTGTCTGGAAAGACTTGGCCGATTTAGGCCGCAAAGCGGGGATTTCGCAAAAACTCCATCCGCATTTATTCCGCCACACGTTTGCGAGCCACCTGTTGCAGGGCGGCGCGGACCTGAGGAGTTTGCAGGAAATGTTGGGACATGCAAATTTAACGACGACGCAGATTTACACGCATTTGGATGTGGCGGACCTTAAAAACA
>CAMECJ010000010.1 GCA_945913025.1 uncultured Elusimicrobia bacterium
AATTTAACGACGACGCAGATTTACACGCATTTGGATGTGGCGGACCTTAAAAACAAGCACAAGAAATTCCACCCGCGCGGATAAGCAAGCGGAGAAAAGTTCCACGGCGGGCTTTTTCGTCTCAAATCCCGCCAATTAAAAATTTCTTATTTTCCCCAATGAAAAAAGGGGATTTTTGCACTGAAAAAGTGTTAAAATAAAAAGTATATGAGTATTGATAATTTTCCGCAAATTGATAAAAAGCAGCAAACCCGCTGGGAGAGTGCCAATCTTTTCGCCAGCCCTAAAATGCCCCAAGGCAAAAAATTCTATTGCTTGGATATGTTTCCCTATCCTTCCGGTGCGGGGCTTCACGTGGGGCATCCCGAAGGATATACGGCTTCGGACATTTTGGTGCGTTATAAACTGATGAACGGCTATGACGTGCTGCATCCTATGGGGTGGGACGCTTTCGGTCTGCCCGCGGAAAACTACGCCATCGCGACGGGTATCCACCCGCGCATTACCACGCAGAAAAATATTGAAAATTTTAAACGCCAAATCAAATCTATCGGCCTCGCGTACGACTGGCACCGCGAAATCGACACGACGGATCCCGAATACTATAAATGGACGCAGTGGATTTTCCTGCAACTTTTCAAAAAGGGTTTGGCTTATGAATCCACCGTGCCGATAAACTGGTGTCCGTCCTGCAAAACGGGCCTTGCCAACGAAGAAGTATTTAACGGCAAGTGCGAACGCTGCGGCCACCAAATCGAGCGCAAGGCGCTTAGGCAGTGGATTTTAAAAATTACCGAGTACGCGGAACAATTATTGGAAGGACTCAACGAACTGGATTGGCCGGAAAGCACGCTGACAATGCAGAAGAACTGGATCGGCAAGTCCAACGGCGCAAACGTTACGTTTAAATTGGACGGCTGCGATGAAACCGTTACTGTTTTTACCACCCGCCCCGATACGCTTTTCGGTGCGACGTATATGGTTGTTTCGCCGGAACATCCGCTGTTGGAAAAAATCGTTACGTCCGATCAAAAAGAAGCCGTCAAAGCCTATCAGGCCGAGGCCGCCAAAAAGAGCGATCTTGAACGCGGAGATTTGAATAAAGACAAAACGGGCGTATTTACTGGCGCGTATGCCGTTAATCCGCTCAACGGCAAAAAAATTCCGGTCTGGACATCCGACTACGTTTTAATGGGTTACGGAACGGGTGCGATTATGGCTGTTCCCGCGCACGACGAGCGCGATTATGCTTTCGCCAAAAAATTCGGCCTTGAAATCATTGAAGTCATCAAAAGCGAACAAGGTGTGGAAAAAGAAGCCTTTACGGGCGACGGCGAACTCGTCAACTCCGGCTTTTTAAACGGGCTTCACGTAAAAGAATCCAAAGCCGCTATGATTAAATGGCTCGAAGAACACGGCTGCGGAAACGCCAAAACCACGTATAAACTGCGCGACTGGGTGTTCGCGCGCCAACGCTACTGGGGGGAACCGATTCCCGTCGTACATTGTGAAAAATGCGGTGTGGTGGCCCTGCCGGAGGACCAGCTTCCGCTACGTCTGCCGGAAGTGGATAAATTTGAACCGTCGGGCACGGGGGAATCCCCGCTCGCCACGGTGACGGACTGGGTAAACACCACCTGCCCGCACTGTGGCGGCCCCGCCAAACGCGAAACGAACACCATGCCCCAATGGGCCGGATCGTGCTGGTACTATTTGCGCTATATGGACCCGAAAAACGCATCCGCGCTGGTGGATCCTGAAATCGAAAAAGCCTACGGTCCCGTGGATTGTTACATCGGCGGCGCGGAACACGCGGTATTGCACCTCTTGTATGCGCGTTTTTGGCATCGGGTGCTGTTTGATTTGGGCGTCGTCAGCCACAAGGAACCGTTCCATAAACTGCGCCATCAGGGAATGATTTTGGCGTTCTCGTACCGCGATAAAATGGGCGCGTACCACGGCTATGACGAAATTGATTTTAAAGACGGAAAAGCCTTCTTAAAAACCACGGGCGAAGAACTTTCCCCGATGGTGGAAAAAATGTCCAAATCCAAGAAAAACGTCATTAATCCCGATGATATTTTATCCCAATACGGCGCGGACGCGTTCCGCATGTATGAAATGTTTATGGGGCCGTTTGAAGCCAGCAAGCCGTGGGATATGAAAGGAATTGAAGGCATTTCGCGCTTTTTAAAACGTGTGGCTGCGTGGAGCGAAAACGTGCGGCTTTCTGAATGCGCCGACCCTAAGAAAAGCGAAATTTTGAAAAATAAAACCATCGTTAAAGTGGGCGAAGACATTGAAAATTTCCACTTTAACACGGCGATTTCGTCGCTCATGGTGTTGTTTAACGATATCAGCAAATTGCCGCAGGTAAGCAAACACACGTTTGAAACTTTCCTCAAACTGTTGCACCCGTTCGCCCCGCATCTTACTGAAGAAATTTGGCAGCTGCGCGGAAACGAAGGGTTTTTGGTAAAATCTGCTTGGCCGAAAGCCGACGAAAACCTGCTGCAGGACGACAGCGTGGAAATCGGCGTGCAGGTAAACGGCAAAGTGCGCGACCGCGTGGCGGTGCCGGCGGGCGCGTCCAAAGAAGAAATCGAAAAAATCGCGCTTGCGAGCGAAAAAGTGCAGCGCAATTTGGAAGGTTTCGAAATCAAAAAAATCATTGTCGTGCCTGGGCGCATGGTCAGCGTGGTGGCCGTGCCGAAAAAATAATCTTACGGGCGGCGCGTTCAACAGCCGCCCGATTTTCTGGAGAAAGTATGAAAAAATTTTTGCTTGCCGTCTGTGCTTTAGCCGCGCTCTCTGCCTGCGCCAGCGAGGGCGCCGTCTATACGCCTCAGGCGCAGATTATGCCCCAGCATATTAAAAAAGTAGCCGTCCGCCCGATTTTAAACAAAACCGAAGTGTTCGCGCTCGAGGATAAGTTCTACAATGAGCTTTACGACGAATTTTTGCGTAACGGCACATATCAAATTGTGGCCGAAAACAACGGCGCGGAAGGCGTGGTGGTGACGACGATTTCCCGTTACTTAAACGTACCGATTCAGTACGACAGCCAGTTAATTCCCACCGTTTACCGTATGGATATTTGGCTGGACGTGGTGCTGATGGACAAAACCACCAACGCACCCGTGTGGCGCGAGCCCGCATTTTTGGGTACGCAGATTTACGCCGCGTCTACGCTCCCGGGCGGTATGACCGAGGTGCAGGCGCGCGACGTGGTGTTTGAAAAACTTTCTAAAGACATTGTTAAACGCACGGTAGACGGTTTCGGCTCCGTCATGAGCGAAAACAAAAAGAAAGTGATGAACAACCCCGAATATACCACCATTACCCAATAATATGCCCAAACTGACCGCGGAAAAATTACAGGCGCAGTTGGCGCAAAATACGCTTGTTCCCGTCTATCTGCTGACGGGCGACGACGCGTATCGCAAAAATTTAATCATTCAAAAAATCCGCGAAATCGCGTCTCCGGACGATTTTAACTACTACGCCAGCGAAGCCGACAAGGCCGACTGGGGCGAAGCGCTTGCCTTGGCCAACACGGCGCCTGTATTTTCAAACGCGCGTATGGTCGTGCTGACGGGGATTGAAAAAATCCGCAAAGACCCCAAAGAAGCCCTTTTGCGGTATTTGGAAAATCCGCTTCCGTCCACCACGCTTGTTTTGACGCATAACGACTCCAAAAAAATGAAGACGGAAAAAGCCCTTGCCGAAGCGTGCGTGGCGGCGGGAGTAACGGCGGATTTTGCGGAACTCAAAAAAGAGGAACTGAACGCTTGGACGCGCGAAAAAATGCGCGAAAAAGGGCTCAAAGCCGATTTTGACGCGGTGGATTTGCTTTGTGAAAGCGTGGGGGGAGAACTCAGCGCGCTTGAAAACGAGATGGAAAAACTTTATTTGTACGCGCTCGACCGGCAGGACAAAACCGTTACCAAAGAGGACGTGTTGGCGTGTATCGGTTTTAGCAAAGAGGAAAACCCGTTTGAATTATCCAATGCCATAACGTCGTGTTCCAAAACGCGCGCTGTAAAACTGGTGGATAAACTGTTAGACGACGGCGAGGAACCCGTCGGCGTGCTGAGCAAGATGACGTTTCCCATTTTAAAAATGGCGCGTATTAAACGTATGGCCGACGCGGGGATGGCGCCGTCGGATATTCTGCGCGCGGCGGGACTTATGTATTGGGAGAACCGTTTAGTCGGCTCCGCACGTTCGTTTCCGCCCCAGAAAAATTTTGTAAACGCCTTAAACCGTATTATTGAAGCGGATTCCTTGTTAAAATCTTCCTCGGGCTCTGACCCCAAAATTTTGCTTAAAGGCATTTTGCTGACGCTGTTTGCGGGAAGATAAGGCGGATTAAAAAATCTAAAGCCCTGCCTTGTGTTTAGGCAGGGCTTTTCTATCCCCCCGAAGTAAAATGTTTTGGAAATGCCTTTATAGCGGCTTGTTTAAAAATAATTTACTTACCGGTAAGTAAATTATAATATAAATAAGTGTAAAAAGTCCAGACCGGTTTTTGCGGCGGCGGACGCATTGCAAAAAGCGGCAAAATGGGAAAGTGTGTAGCGGTTTTAATCGTGGGCCGCTTAAATTGATACAATATAAATATGGAACTGTTATCCCAATTTATAGACATAATGTTACATCTTGACGTGCATTTAAACGCCTGGGCTGCCTGGATGGGGATTTGGCTGTATGTGGTGGTATTTGCCGTCGTTTTTTGCGAAACGGGGCTTGTGGTTACGCCGTTTTTACCGGGGGATTCCCTTCTGTTTGCGTGCGGCGCGCTGGCCGCGTCCGAAGGGAGCGCGATTAATCTGTTTGTGTTGATGCCGGTAATTTTTGCGGCGGCCGTACTGGGCGATTTTTGCAATTACGAAATCGGCAAGTGGCTGGGGCCGAAGGTTTTTACGCGCGAAACGAGCTGGCTGCTCAATAAAAAACACCTCGAAAAAGCCCACTCGTTTTATGAAAAATACGGCGGGAAAACCATCATTTTGGCGCGTTTTATTCCCATTATCCGCACGTTTGCGCCGTTTGTGGCGGGAATCGGAAAGATGACGTATTTCCACTTTGCTTCGTTTAACGTAATCGGCGCCTTGTTATGGACGGCGCTGTTTACGCTGGGCGGATATTTTTTTGCGGATTTGCCCGTAGTGCAGCATCATTTTCATTATGTGGTACTGGCGATTATTGTGCTGTCGGTATTGCCTGCCGTGTACGAGTTTTGGGCCGCGCACCGCAAGAACAAATAACGCGTTTAGATTTTAACCCCCCCTGACCGTTGCGTGCAGTCGGGGATTGTTTGTCAAAGCAGTAACGGTTTGATAGGTCCGTTTGGAAGGCGGTAAAATTAAAGTTCGGGCAGTTCCACGGGCAGTTTGCCCAAGGCTTTTTGGTTTCCCAAAATAATGTCAGCCGCAGTTTTCAGCACGTAACGGTTTAAGCCGTAAGTGGCCAGTACGGTGCCGGCCTCCGGATAATTTTTGATGTCGTACGGGCTCATCGTGGAAATAAACACCGTATTTTTGTTTTCTTTGATTAACCCGTTAATGGCGTTTTTTTGGTTGATATTGGTTTTGTCTGCCCATTGCAGGCTGGTTACAATCAGCAAATCGGCCCCTTTTGCGCAGGCGGCGGCGCGCTGGCTGTCTTTCTTGCGCGGCGTCAACGCGGCGTTATAACTTCGTACATTCCACCCTTTTGCAAGGAACGGCTTGCTCAAATCCATCAACTGGTCGGAAAAGCGCGCGGGCGCAAAAAATACGGCGCAGACGGTGGGTTTTTTTGATGGGGGAGTAAACGGCAGTAAATTTTTTTGGTCCCGCACCAATGTAACGGCTTTTGCGCTGATTTTTTCCAACTCCGTACGGTAGGCTTTGTGGGCGGGGGCGGGAATCGTTTGTTCGTTATCAAAAAGCCCCATCCGGCGTTTGGCCTCAAAAATTTTCCGTGCGGCTTCTTCCACGCGCGGCTGCAGGTTTTTTTCTTTCACTTCCTGTGCCGCTTTGCCGAATACGGTCAATGGTTTGATGTACCGCCCGAGCAAAATCATATCCGCGCCGCTTTCCAGTGCGCGTACGGCACAGCCCGCGATCGTGCAGTAGGCGGTGGCACTTTTCATATCCAAACTGTCCGTTACCACCAAGCCCTGAAATCCCAGCCGTGTTTTCAATAAATCCTGCAAAATCGGTTTTGAAAACGTGGCGATGTTTTTGGCATCCAAAGCGGGGTAGAGCACGTGTCCGGTCATTACGCCGGATACTCCTTGTTGTATGGCGGCGGCAAAAGGCGCCAGATGTACCTGCCGCATTTGTTTGGTGTCCGCGCGTACGACGGGAACGGCGTAATGCGAGTCTTGTTCTGTATCCCCGTGCCCCGGGAAATGTTTGACGATACTCATTACTCCGGCGGCTTTAAACCCGTGGATGAGCGCAAGTCCCATTTTTGTTACGTTGGACGGATCCGCACCGAAAGAACGTACGCCGATGATGGGATTATCGGGGTTATTGTTCACGTCTAAGACAGGCGAAAAGTTGATGTGAACCCCCGAGCGGCGCAGTTCAAGGCCGGCCAGATAAGCGATAGCGGCCGCGCCTTCTTCGTCTGCTGCGGCGGAGAGCATCATATTGGTGGGCAGGTAGTCAAACCCCAAGGTAATGGGCGTGTAGACGGTGCCGCCTTCGTAATCAATGGAAATAAACAGCGGAATTTTATGCGGACTTTTGGCCGCCCACGTTTGAAGTTTGGTAATCAGCTGTTTGGTTTGCTCCAGCGAGTAGTTGCCCCACTGGATAAGCGCGCCGCCGATTTTACCCGCCTCAATGGCCGGACGGACTTGTTCGGCGCTGTCCACATCTACAAACACGACGAGCGTTTGGCCCAGTTTTTCTTCAAAGGACAATTCTTCAAACGCGGGCGCGGACGATGCCAAAAGCGGGCAGATAAGCAGAAGGGCGGCCAGTACACTTTTCATTGGTTGACCTCAATAATAGGAATTTCCGAAGGCGCCAAAAAGCGCAGCGGAATCCCCCAGTAGAACATTCCGGACGTGATGTAAAATTTCATTCTGTCTACTTCGTATAATCCGTACACGCGCGGAAACTGCAATTTTACCAGATATTTGAACGGAAAAATCTGCCCGTTGTGGGTGTGTCCGCTGAACATTAAGTCCGCGCCCGCCGCGGCAGATTCTTCGGCATAGACGGGCGTGTGGCTTAAGAAAATAAGCGTTTTTTGCTTGTCTGTTTGCTTGATCAAAGCGGTTACGTCCCGCGCGGTAATGCGGGCGGTGCGTGCGTCTTTCACGCCCGCCACGCGTACGCCGTTGGATAATTCGGCGGTTTCGTTTTCCAGCAAGCGTACGCCCGCTTCCCGAAACAGAGTTTTAGATTGGTCGTACCCCACATAATACTCGTGGTTTCCGAATACGCCGTAAACGCCTAACGGCGGATTAAGCTGCTTGAGCCGTTTGGCATAGGCAGACATATTCGGGCCGTATTCAAAAATGTCTCCCAACAGAAATACAACGTCGGGATTTTCCTGTTCTATTTTTTTCAGGGCCTTGTCAAAACGGGAGAGCGAAACGCCCATTCCCAAATGAGAGTCGGAAATTAAGGCGATTTTCATTTTCGGGGCGTTGGGAATGGTTAATTGTATGCGTTTGACGCGCGGAGTGGAAAAACCGCCCCACAGTGCAAGCGCAAACGCAAGGGCCGTTACTGCCAAGCTGAGGGGCCCCAGCCACGTCCGTGCGGATAGGTGAAACAACTGAAAAATCCAACTAACCAGCACGCAGCCCGCACTAATGCAAAAGGCCAAAAATACAAGCCCGAACCACGTATACGCCGCATAATACAGCGCGCCCGTAAACGCGCCGCCGTGGGTGCGGGTGTAACTCATCCCGAATAAAATGAAAGCCGTCAGCAAAACAGGTAACACGCCGAAGGGGATTTTCCACCCCAGCCGTGGAAATGCGATAAACAGCCACGCACCCGTTACGGCCTGCATTCCCCATAAAACAAACGTCACTACCGCTAAAAACATATTGTCCCCGAAAATTGTGGATAAACGCATAAGCGCTTATTATATTTTACACAATAAATAAGTATAATATATCTATATATGTATTCTAAATATGTATTCTAAAACGAGGAAATAAAACATTATGACCGTAAAAGTTAGATTTGCCCCGTCTCCGACCGGATTTTTGCATATCGGAGGGGTCCGCACCGCGCTTTTCAACTACCTTTTCGCCAAAAAAAATAAAGGCACGTTTTTGTTAAGAATCGAAGATACCGACGAGGAACGATCCACCCAAGCGTCCACCGACGCCATTTTTGAAGGAATGCAGTGGATGAATTTGACGTGGGACGAAGGCCCGATGCCCGACGGCACCAATAAAGGCCCCGACGCGCCCTACTACCAAGCCATCCGCGCCGACCAGGGAATTTATAAAAAATACATTGACCAGCTCATCGCCGAAGGCAAAGCGTACAAATGCTATTGCACCGAAGAAGAACTGGAAGCCAACCGCCAAAAATGCCTGGCCGAACACCGCCCGCCGAAATACAGCGGAAAATGCCGCAATTTAACGCCCGAACAGCAAAAAGAGCTGGAAGCGCAGGGCCGCAAATACGTCATCCGCTTCCGCATGCCGGAAGAAGGCGACGTGGAATGGGACGATATGATTCGCGGTCACGTAAAATTTGCCAGCAAAGATTTGTACGACCTCGTTATCCAAAAAACGAGCGGCTATCCCACTTATAACTTTGCCGTCGTTATCGACGACCATTTAATGGGAATGACGCACGTTATCCGCGGGGACGACCATATTTCCAATACGCCCTCGCAAATCCAGATTTACCGTGCGCTCGGCTGGAAGGAACCGGTGTTTGCCCACTTGTCTATGATTCACGGACCGGACGGCAAAAAACTTTCCAAACGCCATGGTGCGACGAATGTGGTGGAATTCCGCAATATGGGATACTTGCCGGAAGCGCTGAAAAACTATTTGGCGCTTTTGGGCTGGGCCACCAGCGATTCGCAGCAAATCTTCGCCGCCGGAGAACTGGAAGAAAAATTTGACATCTCCGGCTGCCAGCCCAGTCCGGCCGTGATGGATCCGGAAAAACTCAACTGGATGAACGGAGAATACATCCGCGCCACGCCGATTGCCCGCCTGACCGACCTTGCGATGCCGTTTATTGAAAAAGCGGGGATTGACGTATCCAAAACGGCCCGCGCCAAACTGGAAGGCATTATCGGGCTGGAGCAGGAAAAATATAAACTGCTAACCGAAATTCCGGATTTAATCCGCTTCTTTTTTGAAGATCCCGTGTTTGAGCCGGAGGCCGTGGAAAAAGTGTTCGGCAAGCCCGAGGCCAAACAGGCGCTTACCCTGATGATTGACGCTTACGGCAAACTGGAAGATTTTACCGAAGCCAATCTGGAAGCCGCCGCGCGCACAACCGCCAAGGAAAACGGACTGAAAGCGGGGCAGATTTTCCACCCCGTGCGCGTGGCCGTTTCGGGCCGCACCCACGGGCCGACCTTGTTTAAAATGCTGGAATATATGGGCAAAGATGTTGTACTCGCGCGCTTAAATCACGCGCTGTCATACTGCAAATAATTGCAGCTGATCTGCCGTTGCCGGCAAGGACGCTATGAAATACTGGTTTTTTGACGGAAACGACGTAGTCGGTCCTTTTTCGCCGCAAGAACTTTTGCGGAGAAAGGGATTTTCCGTTTCCAACAGTTTAGTGTGTCCTGAAAATTTTAGCGAAGACGAGGACAGCTGGAAAACGGCGTCCTCGTTTGCTGATTTTGGGCAGGACGGGCAGCCCGTTCCCTCCGCCCCGCCGGCAGCGGAACCCACTGACGAATCAACGGCGGAAGAAGCTGCTTTATTTGACAAAGAAATGGATACGTTTCTCAAAAACCCGTCCATTTTGGCGGGCACGGCCGAACCCGCGCCGGACGGGCCTGCGCTTGAAATTCCCAAAAAACCCGCCAAACCCGGTCCTATTGAAGATTATTTCAACAACATTAACAGCGAAGATTTAGGCGGTATTTTAGGTATTCCGGAACCGAACGAAAATTCGGATATGAATCTTCCGCGCGCGTTTGAAAAGGAATTTGAAGAGACCGTTCCTCCTTCGGATAAGGAAATTGATTTTGTAGAAGCGGACGCGGAAGAAGCGGAAGAACCCGCCGCAGCGGAGGATTTGTCTGCGGAAACGGCCGATGTTCCCGTCCCGCCAAATTCCGCCGCACAGGAAACGGAAGCAACTTCCGCGCCGCAAACCGCCGAGGTTCCGCGCCGCGTCCGGCCGGAGGAACCCGCTTCCGTAAAATTGGCGCAAGAGGAGACCCCTGTAACGATTTCCGTGGTGGAGGAAAATGCGGATCCCGTTCTTGTTTTGCCGGCGCATCAGGATCAGGAACGGCAAGCGGAAACTGCTTCCGTTCCGGCGGAAGAAGATTCTGCCCCCGCGGAAGAAACGCCGTCCGAACCGGAACCGGATTCTGAACCGGAGCCGGAACCGGAACCAGAAAATCTGTCTACGTGTACGCTTCCGCTGATAGGAGCGGAGAACGAAACGGTTTCGCTGCCGTCAATACCTAAAGACGGTGTTTTTAGATCAGATCCGGTACAAGCGGAAGAAGAATTATTTGTTCCTATACAAGAGTTGCAGGAGCCGATTGATACAATACAAGTGGCATTGGAACCGGCGGCCCAAGTATCTTCGGAAACGGAAACTGCTTCCGCGCCGCAGCCGTTGCCTAAGGAAACGGATAACCCTGCATCTAAAACGTCAACCCGTCTAATCTCTGCCGAAGAAACACTACTGGGGGAGGCTCCGCAAACGAAACCGGCACAAGGGTCCGACACTGAACCGGAGGAACTTGTTCCCGCCGCAACACATCAACAAGGGGAACAACAGACGGATTTGCGTGAAACGGTATGCAGAGAAACCACCGCCCCGACGCAGGAAGATCCCAGGGAACAAACCGTCCGCGATATTTTACGCGGCAATTTGACGGTTCCGGCGGAAGAAGAATTGAAAGAGCCGCTTAAGGCACTTTCCGTGGAGCCGGAAGTAAATCAAATAAAACCTAAGTTGAACCAAACGCCGGAAATTACGCGCTTTTTAGATACGCAGAGCCGGATTATCCGCCGTTCCCGCAATAAAAAAGCGGATATGATGTTGTGGATTTTGGCGTGCCTGCTTGCGTTGGGTGTTTTATATGCGATTGTTCATTTTGTAACTCCGCGTCCGGCGGTTTCCGCCGTTGTTGCACCGCCGGCCGCCGTTGCGCCTTCCGCTGCGGTAACCACAGCTGTATCTTCCGCTCCGGCAGCCGCGCCTTCCGGTCCTTCCGCCGCCAAGGTTCCTTCCGTTACCCCGCCGCCTCCGTTCGTGCGCAGTGCGCCGGAGGTAAAGCCCGTCCTTCCGCCTGCTCCGCTTACGGCGGCGGATAAAGCATTGGCCGCGGTGCAGAATTACCGTTTGTCGGGTGATAGGGGAACAATCGCTTCGTACTTTGACCGGATATATAAAACGAAACTTTCCCAAGGATATACGGGAAATTGGAGCGCGGAAGCTTTGCATAAGAATATATATATTGTAAAATACAGACTAAGCAAAACGCGTTTGGAACCCGTGGTATACGTGTTTCAGGCGGATGCTGCCCAAGGCAAACTGACGGGCGCGCTCAATAACGCCGCATTGGATTTAGTGGGTAAGATTTGATGGTATATAAGGCCGGCGCAGCAGCCGGAAATTTTACTGAAGAGAGGGTTTTATGGCAGAACAGCAACCGATGGTTAAAGCCACGATGGATGATTTATTTAAATTAATGAAAGCGAAAAACGCTTCCGATATTCACTTAACAGTCGGCGTGCCGCCTGTCTTGCGTATTCAGGGCCGCTTGTACCAGACGCCATTTGAATCCCTTACCAAAGAAAGCGCACAGACGTTGATTTATTCTATTTTAAACGATGAACAACGCCAAATGTTTGAAGAAAAGCTAGAGCTGGACTGCTCTATCGGCCTTAAATCGCTCGGCCGTCTGCGCGTAAACGTATACAAACAAAAGGGTTGTGTGGCGGCTGCATTCCGTTCCATTCCCAATGAATTTAAATCGTTCGAAGAGTTAAATTTGCCTCCCGTGGTATATAACATTATGAAGTTAAATAAAGGGCTGGTGCTTGTAACGGGGTGTACGGGGTCCGGTAAATCTACGTCTTTGGCCAGTATGATTAACTACTTGAATATGAACGAAAGCAACCACATTATGACGGTGGAAGATCCTATCGAATTCGTTCATCCGCATAAACGCAGTATCGTCAACCAGCGCGAGGTCGGTTCGGATACGCATTCTTTTGCCGATGCATTGAAACACTTTTTGCGTCAGGATCCGGATATTATTTTGGTGGGCGAGCTTCGCGATATTGAAACGATGGAAGCGTGTTTGACGCTGGCCGAAACAGGTCACTTGGTGTTTGCTACCTTGCACACCAACGATGCGGTGCAGTCTATTAACCGTATCATCGATGTATTTCCTCCCAACCAGCAGCCGCAGATCCGCACGCAGCTGTCCTTCGTGCTGGAAGCGATTATTTCCCAGCAGTTAATTCCCACACTGACAGGCGGGCGCGCAATGGCGGCTGAAGTCATGTTGGCTAATTCTGCTATCCGCAGCTTAATTCGCGATGGGAAACCGGAGCAGATTCTGTCTACCATGCAAACCAACGCCGGTATGGGTATGATTACGATGAACCAAGCACTGGGTGATTTATATATGCAAAAGAAAATCAGCTATCAGGAAGCGATTGGTCATACAGGGGATCCGTCCGGCCTGAAAACATATTTACAGCAGAAGCTGGGTACCTCCAACTTTAAATAATTGGGGCGTAAAATGAATTTTACCGGCCTTTAAACCAAGTTGTTTAAAGGCCGGTTTTAATTTCCATTTCTTACAATTCTGCTTTTGTGAGCGAGGGGGTATAGAATACCAAGAGACAGTCCAAAAAATGCACAAATTTGCAAAAATAGGTTTCTTTTTAAGGCGCCTGTCCGGAAGGGACGGTGTGATATCAGGTTTGAAAAGAGATAAAATTCTGACAAGTTGAATTAAGTTTTGTCAAGTCTTTATACAAAAAAGTGTATGTAAATTTGTTTTAGTTCTCCTAAATTTATAAAATATACCTATATAGAAGTAAGCAAGGAAAAAGGATTTCCGTTAGGAGAACAAATGAAAAATAAACACCTTGAACCTATCGCCGTAGTTGGTATCGGCGCTATCATGCCCGGAGCGTTGACGAAAGACGAATTCTGGAGCAACATTAAAGAAGGCAAGTATTGCATTACCGAAATTCCCGCGTCTTACTGGGACTACAAACTTTTCTACAGTTCCGACCATAAAGCCGAAGACAAACTTTATTCCAAAATCGGCGGTTTTATTCCCCAGACGTTTAAATTCAATTCCCTCAAATACCGCATTCCTCCCCAAATTGCCAAACAGATGGACACTGTGCAGCACCTGGCTATCGAAACCACGCGCATGGCGTTGGAAGATTCCGGTTATGACAAAAAAGAGTTTGACCGCAACCGCACTGCGGTAATTATCGGTAACTCCATGGGCGGCATGAAGAACGAAATGTCCAACACCCGCCTAAACAGACCTTTCTTGTACGAAATCCTTAAAAATACTCCTACGTATAAATCGCTGGCTCCGGCAGACGCCCAGAAAATGATGGACGAAATGGACGCGGGCGTACGCGAAAAATTCACTCCGGTCAACGAAGACTCCATGCCCGGCGAGCTCGCCAACGTAATTCCCGGCCGCGTGGCCAACGTATTCGACTTACACGGCACCAACTTCGCCGTGGACGCCGCGTGTGCCACTTCGTTAGCCGCCATCGACCAGGCCGTAAACGGCCTTCGCATGGGCAATTTTGATATGGCTATCGCCGGCGGCGTGGACCAGATGATGTCCCCGTCCGCTTACATCAAATTCTGCAAAATCGGTGCGCTTTCCGAAAAAGGCTCCTGCCCGTTTGACGCCAAGGCCGACGGTTTCGTTATGGCTGAAGGCGCGGGTATGGTAATTTTAAAACGCCTCTCGGACGCTGTAAAATCCGGCGACAAAATTTACGCCGTTATCCGCGCGGTCGGCGCGTCTTCCGACGGGAAAGGAAAAGGCATTACCGCCCCGAACCCGAAAGGCCAAAAAATCGCCGTGGAAAAAGCGTTTGAACAGGTGGAATATACCCCCGGCGACGTGGGCCTTGTGGAAGCGCACGGCACCAGCACCCGCGTGGGCGACGCCGTGGAACTCAACGCGTTAAACGAAATTTTCAGCGCGCACGCCAAACCAGGCACCATCGGTTTGGGCAGCGTAAAAAGCCAAATCGGCCACGCCAAAGCGGCGGCCGGTATCGCTTCGTTAATCAAAACTTCGCTCGCCTTATATAATAAGGTGTTGCCGCCGTCCGTCAATTTTGAAACCCCGAACCCGACCGTGGACTGGGCCACCTGCCCGTTCCGCGTGATTACCAAACTGGAAGACTGGAACACGGACAAAGTGCGCCGCGCCAACGTTTCTGCGTTTGGTTTTGGCGGAACCAACTTCCACGTGGCTATGGAAGAAATGAACGACGGTCTGCTTAAAAAAGAAGCAGCCGTTTGCCAAGAATCCAATGCCCAAGAAACCAAAGTGTGCCAATGTTCCGTATCCTCTACCCCCAAACAGGAGAAAGCAAATATGACTTATACCCTTCACGTGCCCGGCGAAAAAATCCAAAGCGACGTATTAACCTTCTCCGCTGCCACGAAGCAGGAACTTTTTAACGTGCTGGACAAAGCGCTCGTCGCCATTCAGTACGATCCCACTTACTTGCCTAGCATTTCCTATAAAAATCACATTGCCAAAGCTGATAAATTTGCGGTAACGATTAACGTGGAAACGCCGGAAAAACTGAAAGAAAAAATCGAATTTTTCAAAAAAACCGCTTCTTCCCAGGATGTTTGGGAACAGGAATCGTTGTACCTGCGCATGAAAGGCATTTATCCTTTTACGCCCAGCGAAATCAAACCCAAAGTCTGCTTTATGTTCCCCGGCCAAGGGTCCCAGTATGTGGATATGATGAAGGACTTGGCTTCCAAATACAAAATCGTGCAGGATACGTTTGACGAAGCTGACCGCCTGCTGACGGGCATCATCGGACAGACCCTGACGGAAACCTTGTGGAGCAAACCCGGCGAAACGAAAGAAAAAATCGCCGAACGCGAAGCCGCCATCAAGAAAACCGAAATGACCCAGCCCGCCGTACTGACGGCGGACATCGCGATGATGCGCCTGTTGTCCTCTTTCGGCATTAAGCCCGACGTAGTGATGGGCCACAGCTTGGGCGAATACGCCGCCGCCGTCGCCGCCGGTATTTTCGATTTTGAAAACGGTCTCAAAGCCGTTTGCACCCGCGGTAAAGTAATGTCCGAAATTAAAGTGGAGGACAACGGCAAAATGGCTTCCATCGCCGCCCCCGTGGAACGCGTGGAACCTGAACTTGCGCGCATTAACGGTTACGTGGCCGTAGCCAACAAAAACTGCCCGACGCAGACGGTTATCGCCGGCGCTTCCAAATCTATTGACGACGCGATTAAAATGTTTACGGATATGGGTATTCAAGCAGTGCAAATTCCGGTTTCGCACGCTTTCCACTCCGCCATAGTGCGCCCCGCTATGCCGCAGTACCGCGCGTTCTTGGACACGCTGAAATTCAACGCGCCTACGATGCCCATTACCACCAACGTGACGGCGGAATTCTATCCGTCCGATCCGGAGAAAATCAAAGACCTTATGGTCACGCAGATTTCCCACTCCGTGGAATGGATTAAACAGCTGCAAACCACTTACGATTCCGGCGTACGCCTGTTTGTGGAATGCGGCCCCAAACGCGTGCTTTCCGCCTTGGCCTCCAACACCTTGTCCGACAAGAAGGACATCAAAGTCTTGGCCTCGAACCATCCCAAAAAAGGCGGTATTGTGGAATTTAACGACTTGTTCGCCAACCTCATCTCTTCCGGCATCCACCTGGATTGGAACGGTACCGATATGTACGGCGACAACTCCACTTTTAACCCCGCTTTTGTAAACTGGGTAACGGGCAACGCCACCCCCGTGGAAAAAGCCGAAGGAACCATCAAGACCCCTGCAGCCGAAGCTCCGGCCTGCGCGTGCACCGCTTCTAACAACGGCGGCAAAAAATCCGTGGTCATCAGCGGTATCGCCGCGGGCGGCCCCGGCAGCTGGGATAAAATTTTCCGCGAAGGCGTGCTGGACGAAATTCTCTCCGGCCGCAATATGATTGAACCCGTTTCCGCCGAAATCCAGCAGAAACAAATCGACAAACACGTCGAGTTCGTCATTAAATCCAAAGACGGAAACCACCGCTTCGAACGCTTGACCTCCCCGATGCAGGCCATTAAACTGGCGGCCAAAGGCGGCGCGTTTGACTTGGAAAAAGAATTTGGTCTGCCGGCCAAATGGGTCCGTTCGATGGACCGCTCCTTCCAGCTGGCGATTGCCGCGGGTATTTTAGCTCTTAAAGACGCGGGCATTCCGCTCGTCCTTTATTATAAACCCACCTCTACGGGCGGCTACCTGCCGGACCGTTGGGGTCTGCCGGCCGATATGATTGACGAAACGGGCGTGATTTTTACCTCCGCTTTCCCCGTGGCCAACAGCATGATGGGCGATTTGTCCAAACGCGTGGCGGGACTCCTTAATAATAAGACCGCCAAAGAAGTCCGCGCATTCTGCGACAAATTTATCGCGCAAATTTCCGATCCGGCCCTGAAAGCCGAAATCGAAGCTTGGTATCAGGCCAACTTTAAAGATAAAGAAGTGGAGCCCGAAGCGTTTACTTCCGAATTTATCTTAAAAACCATTATTATCGCCCACTCGCATTTTTGCCAGTGGATCCGCGCCCGCGGACCGGCGACTGCGATGAGCGCCGCGTGCGCTTCCACCGCCCAGGCCATTTCCGTGGCGCAGGACTGGATTAAACTCGGCCGCTGCAAACGCGTCATCGTCATCAGCGCCGACGACATTACCAACGACAACGTGTCCGAATGGATTTTGACGGCCTTCCTGGCCTCCGGTGCCGCTACGACGGAATCCGACGTTACTAAAGCCGCCCTTCCGTTTGACCGCCGCCGCAACGGTATGATTGTGGGTATGGGTGCTGTGTCCCTTATCGTGGAAGACGAAGCGGAAGTCGCCAAACGCGGCATGAAACCGCTTGCCAGACTGCTGTCTACGGAAATTTCCAACAGCGGTTTCCACGTAACCCGCTTGGACGTCGGCCACGTGGCCCAGGTAATGAACCGCCTCGTCGCCACCGCCGAAAAGGAATACGGACTTAACCGCTCCGACATTGCCAAGCAGCTCGTATTTATCTCCCATGAAACGTATACGCCCGCCCGCGGCGGTTCCGCCAGTGCGGAAGCGTATGCGTTGAAATCTACCTTCGGTGCGGACGTAAGCAGTGTAATCGTCAGCAACACCAAAGGCTTTACCGGCCACTCCATGGGCGCCGGTTTGGAAGACGCTATCGCCGTGCGCTGCCTCAATACGGGGCTCGTTCCGCCGATTGCGAACTTTAAAGAGGCCGACCCCGAATTGGAAGGCATTACGCTGAGCAAAGGCGGGCATTACAACTTTAAATACGCCTTGCGCTTAGCCGCCGGTTTCGGTTCCCAATTAGGTATGACTTTACTCGAAAAAGTGTGGCAGGTAGGCGAACCGCGCATCGCGGATGAAGCCAAACACCAGGCGTGGCTGAAAGAAATTTCCGGCCAGCAGGCCCCCGTCTTGGAAGTAGTGCAGAACACCCTTCGCATTAAAGACAACTACCAGCACGGCGTTAAACCCGCCTTGGTGATGGAAGGATCCCAGGCGTTTGTAGATAAAGTAAATGCCGTCCACGGCGTTAAACCCGCCGTGGTGGCGGCGGCCCCTGCGGTAACGCCTGTTGCCCAACCCGCCCCGCAGGCCGCGGTGGCCCCTGTAGCGGCTCCAGCTCCTGTTGTAAAACCTGTTGCGCTCGATGAAGCGACGGTGACGAAAGAAGTCGTCAAAATGGTCGGCGAAAAAACGGGTTATCCGGAAGATATGCTTGATATCGATCTCGACATGGAAGCCGACCTCGGTATCGACACTGTTAAACAGGCTGAACTGTTTGCCGCGATGCGCGAACATTACGGTATCGCCCAGCAGGACGGTATTCAGCTGAAAGACTACCCGACGATCCGTCACTGTATTAAATTTGTTTTGAACAATGCGGGTGTGTCTGCTCCGGCGGCTGCCCCGCAGGCCACGGCGGCCCCTGCGGTAACGCCTGTTGCCCAACCCGCCCCGCAGGCCGCGGCGGCCCCTGTAGCGGCTCCTGTGGCCGCGAAACCCGCCGCCTCTTTAGACGAAGCGACGGTGACGAAAGAAGTCGTCAAAATGGTCGGCGAAAAAACGGGTTATCCGGAAGATATGCTTGATATCGATCTCGACATGGAAGCCGACCTCGGTATCGACACCGTCAAACAGGCTGAACTGTTTGCCGCGATGCGCGAACATTACGGTATTGCCCAGCAGGACGGTATCCAACTGAAGGACTACCCGACGATTCGCCATTGCATTAACTTTGTTTTGAACAACGCAGGAGTGTCTGCTCCGGCGGCTGCCCCGCAGGCCACGGTGGCCCCTGCGGTAACGCCCGTGGCTCAACCCGCCCCGCAGGCCGCGGCGGCCCCTGTAGCGGCCCCTGTGGCCGCGAAACCTGCCGCCTCTTTAGACGAAGCGACGGTGACGAAAGAAGTCGTCAAAATGGTAGCCGAAAAGACGGGTTATCCCGAAGATATGCTTGATATCGATCTCGACATGGAAGCCGACCTCGGTATCGACACCGTTAAACAGGCTGAACTGTTTGCCTCCTTGCGCGAACATTACGGTATTGCCCAGCAGGACGGTATTCAGCTGAAAGACTACCCGACGATCCGCCATTGCATTAACTTTGTTTTAAACAATGCGGGCGGTGCAGCAGCCGCTCCGATAGCCCAACCCACTGTGGCTGTAACTCCGGCTCCTGTAGTCCAACCTGCTCCGGCTGTAACGCCTGTAGCCACACTGAAAGCGGGGGCTTTGGACGAAGCTGCGGTAACGAAAGAAGTCGTTAAAATGGTAGCTGAAAAGACGGGTTATCCGGAAGATATGCTCGATTTGGACTTGGATATGGAAGCCGACCTCGGTATTGATACGGTCAAACAGGCTGAACTGTTTGCCGCGATGCGCGAACATTACGGTATCGCCCAGCAGGACGGCATCCAGCTGAAAGACTACCCGACGATCCGTCACTGCATTAAATTTGTTTTGAACAATGCGGGCGGTGCAGCAGCAGCTCCGATAGCCCAACCCGCTGTGGCTGTAACTCCGGCTCCTGTAGCCCAACCTGCTCCGGCTGCGGCCCAAACGGTAGTGATGCCGCAGACCGTCCAGACGGTTGCCCAGCCCGCGCCCGCTCCGGCGGCTGCCCCTGTAGCCACACTGAAAGCGGGGGCTTTGGACGAAGCTGCGGTAACGAAAGAAGTCGTTAAAATGGTAGCCGAAAAGACGGGTTATCCGGAAGATATGCTCGATTTGGACTTGGATATGGAAGCTGATCTTGGTATCGACACCGTTAAACAGGCCGAACTGTTTGCCGCGATGCGCGAACATTACGGTATTGCCCAGCAGGAAGGCATCCAGCTGAAAGATTATCCGACGATCCGCCATTGCATTAACTTTGCTTTGAACAACGCGGGTGCCGCTTCTGCGGCTCCTGTGGCGGCTTCGGCTTCCGTAACTCCGGCGGCAGAAGCTCCTGTTTCCGCTCCCGCGTCCACTGAAGCGTCGCAGCCTGCGGTAACGGAACAGCCCGCCGTGGTGGAACGGGACAACGGTTTGCCCAAAATCCATGTGGCGACGGTGCAGGAAGCCGTCCCCGCTGCGGATAAAGTGGAAAAACCGTCCGAAGACATGCTGACCACCAATCCCACTGCTCCCATCAAACTGCACGAATCCTTGGCGGAACGCCCGGAACGTGAAGGCTATGCGGGCGAACATTGCCACGAGAAAAAACTCCGCAGCGTAACGGTGGTGGCTCCGGCTCCGCTGTCCGAACGGGAAAACAGACGGTTGGCCAAAGACCGCACGGTCCTCATCTTTGCCGATAATTCCCAGCTTATTAAAGCGTATACGGAAGAATGCAAAGAACTGGGCGTGAAATACCACGTGTTCACCACACTCAAAACCCGCAGCAAAAACACCACGATCGTAAACTGGGAATCGTACGAAGAAACCGAAGCGGCATTGAAAGAATACGCCGCCGAGGACCCGAACATCCAGGGTATCGTGTACCTGCTCGGGGCGAACGTCAAGAAATTTGACAAAAAAGCCAGCCCGCACGCCGAACTGACCAAATACGTGATGCCGTTGTTCATTGCACTTCGCGTATTTGAAAAGGGCCTTTCCAACCGCGCGGACGCCGATACGTTCTTTGCCGTCAACACCAAAATCGACGGCACCTTCGGCTACACCACGGATGAAGAGTTCAACCCGATTTCCGGCGCGCTTACCGGCGGCGTAACCTGCTACCGCAAAGACGTGTACGAACGTACCGGAGCTATCAGCAAACTCTTGGATTTTGAACCTACGGCCACGCCGGACGAAATGGCCCAAAAAACCATGGACGAAGTGCTCCACGGCGATCTGCGCTTGATGATCGGTACCCGCGGCGGCGAACGATCGACGATTCTGTCCGTTCCCGTGCGTTTGGACCGCAGTCAAAAACGCTTTGACCTTACGGGCAAAACCGTCATCTTTACGGGTGCGGGCCGCGGTATCGGCGCGATGCTGTCACAGAAACTGGCCGCCCAGTACAAGAGCAAAATCATTGTCTTGGATATTATTGAAATCCAAGAAAAAACGCCACTCTGGGCTACAATGAACGAAGCCGAACTGGCTGCGCTCAAAAAACAAATCTGGGAAGATTTAAAGGCCGACCCGACTAAGAAAGCCACTCCCGTCTTGCTGGAACGCGCTTTCGGCCGTGTGAAAGATTCCATTACGCTTTACAACAACTTGCAGAAACTGCGCGAGCTCGGCAGTGAGGTGGAATACTACCACTGCGATGTGCTGAACAGCTCTATGGTAAAAGAAGTCTGTACCAAGATTAAAGCCAAAAACAGCCGCGTGGACGGACTCATCCACTTTGCAGGTCTCGAGCGTTCCAAACTAATTTACGATAAAGATCCGGCGGAATACTACCGTATCTTTGACGTAAAAGCAACGAGTTTCGCTTCGTTCCTGGCGAACAACATCGTGCGCGAAAAAGGCTTCTTCGCTTTCGCTTCCTCCATTGCCGGAAAATACGGCAACCTGGGCCAGAGCGACTACGCCTCCGCCAACGACTATTTGGCCAAATCTGCCTTCTCGCTGACTAACCAAGGTTACCGCGCCATTGCAATTGCTATGAGCGCCTACAAAAACGTGGGTATGGGTGTAAGAGCAGGCGTAGAAACCTTCCTGCGCTCCAACGGCGTGGACTTTGTGGATCCCGAAGACGGTATGCAAATCTTCTTGGACGAAATCGTGTACGGAGACGTGCCCGAAATTGTTCTGACGGGTTCCTTGGGCCGCTTGGACTGGGATCATCAGCACCGTTTGGAAATGGATGAAATCGTCCCCACGGGCGCGCAAAACGCGCCCAAGGGCGGCGATGATAACGCGAACGGAAGTTCCGGTTCTGCCGCTCCCGTAACGCCAGCCGCACCCGCATCCGCCGCACCGGCAGCCAACGCCAAACATTTTTTGGGAAACGTAACATCTTTGCAGGAACGATCGGAAATTCATCTGGAAAAAGAATTTAATTTGGATTCCGATCCGTATCTGGCTGATCACGCCATCGAAGGTACGCCTTACGTCCCCGGGGTAATGGGTATTGAAACCTTTATGGAAACCGCCACCGCTTTAATGGGCGACGTACCGCAAGGGCTTAAAGACGTACATTTCTATCTGCCGATTAAGCTGTTGCGCAACCGCCCGCAGGCTGTGCGCGTCATCGGTAAAGCTAACGGAAATGAAGCGTCCATGGAAATCGAATCCGATTTCATCAACAGCAAGGGCGTGAAAATGGGTAACACCCGCCGCCACTTTACGGCTAAAACCTTGGGTTCGTTTACTTCCAACTGGGAAAGTGTAAAAGCCGAAGCGATGACCGGCCTTGCCGGAACGTATGCGGTAACGAAAGAAGAAATTTACAAAAAATACTTCCACGGTCCGTCCTTCCAAGTGTTGGGCGGTATCGTGCGCGTAGACAAACATTCTTCTTTGGCTGTGTATAATACGACGCCGCGCCCGCAATGGAATGACGCGCCCCGCACGCTTTTGGCTAATCCGATGTTAATTGAAGCGGCGTTCCAATGCTGCGGATTCCAAGATATGAGCATTGAACATAAAATGACGCTGCCGGACGGTATTGCCGAAGTGGCCGTATTCAACCGCCAAGTTCCGCCCGCCCAGCTGTATTTGTACGGCGTAAACCGCGGAACCACAGCCGACGGAAAAACGCTGCACGACGCTTATGTGTTCGACGTGCAGGGCAATGTGTGGGTGGAAATCCACGGGTATCAGGCCATTGGCCAATAATCCGGCGGAATGTCTTATCAATTAAAAGTTGTTGATTTATCCGGTCTGCCTCCGGCCGACGGTATGTTAAGCCAAAGGGAACGGGCGTTTTTTGAAACGCTCCGTTTTCCCAAGAGGCGTACCGAATGGCTCGGGGGCAGATTTGCGTTAAAGCAGTTGGCGGCTGAAGCGTTGGGGCTGACGGATTTGCGTCAGGCTGAAGTATTGCCGCACGAAAGCGGCAAACCTGTGTTATGGGTTGGGGGAGCGCCCTGCCCCTTAGCATTTAGTATTACGCACAGCCGCGGATATGCCGTTGCCGCCGTCAGCAAGACAAACCGCTTTTTGGGAATCGATTTGGAAAAAACAGAACACCGCATAGAAGCGTGGGCGAACGGTTTTTTTCATCCGTCCGAACTGACGGACGGGGGCGACGCATTTTTAACTGCGCTTTGGACGCAGAAAGAAGCGCTTGTCAAACTGCTCGGCACGGGGCTTTCGCTGAATAGCTACGACGTGCGGTGTGTAAACGGCAGACCGCAGTTTTTCGGCCCCGCGCTGGACGTGTATAACGCCATCGGCGCACCGGAAATTTCAGTGCAAACGTGCGGACTTATTTCCGGCTTTATGTTTTCCGCCGCTTACGGAAACGGAGTTTCCGGCGGACGTTAAGCGCATATATTTAGTAAAATAGAACTATACGGATTTCGGAGGGAGTATGATAGAACTTTTTGAGGACCCCAAACTGGACAAGCCGTCGGACCAACCCGCTCCGGCCAGCTTGGTTAAGTTTAGACAAATTTCCCAAGACGCCTTAAAAGGCGCCGGCGAGGCGCGCATCAAAGCCCAAAAGGACAAAGGTAAGATGACCGCCCGCGAACGTATTTCTTATTTGCTTGACAAAGACAGCTTTTTTGAAATCAAGAGTTTGATGGAAAGCTCTTGCAGCGATTTCGGTATTAAAGATAAACACATCAAAGGCGATGGCGTTATTACCGGTTTCGGCCGTATTAACGGGCGCGAAGTGGCGCTTTTTGCGCAGGACTTTACGCAGTTGGGCGGCTCCTTGGGATTAGCGCACGCGCAGAAAATCGCCGCGCTGATGGACCGCGCGCTGGAAGCCAAAATTCCGGTTATCGGTTTGTTTGACTCCGGCGGCGCGCGCATACAGGAGGGGGTGGACAGCTTAAACGGTTACGGCGAAATTTTCTACCGCAACGTAAAAGCCTCCGGCGTAATTCCGCAGATTTCCGTCATTCTCGGCCCCTGCGCGGGCGGCGCGGCATATTCGCCGGCGCTTACCGATTTTATTTTTATGGTGGAAGGCATCAGCCACATGTTCATCACCGGTCCGGGCGCGGTAAAAGCCGCTACCGGCGAAGAGGTGGATTTTGATACGCTCGGCGGCTCCCAGCCCCACAGCGAAAAAAGCGGCGTGTGCCAGTTTGTTGCCAAGTCGGAGCAGGACTGTTTCCGCCAAGTGCGCGAGTTGTTGTCCTTTCTGCCGCAAAATTGCGAGGAAAGACCTCCTCTTGATACGACGAGCGATTTAATCGGCCGTTCTGTACCGGTGCTGGAAAGCATCTGCGCGATGGACCCCAAAAAAGCGTTCCGTATTCACCACGTCATCTGGCGTTTGGCGGATGATTTCGCTTTTTTTGAAATTTACCAAAATTTCGCCAAGAATGTGGTAACGGGTTTTATCCGTATGGGCGGACAGGTAGTGGGCGTAGTAGCCAACAATCCGGCTTGTATGGGGGGCGCGCTTGACTGCGACGCCAGCGATAAAGCTGCGCGTTTTATCCGTTTTTTAAACGCTTTCAATATCCCGCTTTTGACGCTGGTCGATACCGGCGGCTATCTGCCCGGGGTGGAACAGGAGCACGGGGGGATTATCCGCCACGGCGCGAAACTGTTGTACGCATATTCCGAAGCGTCCATTCCGAAAGTAACGCTTGTCCTTCGCAAAGCGTACGGCGGCGCGTATATCGCTATGGGTTCCAAATACCTGCGCGGTGATTTTAACTTTGCCTTCCCCAGCGCGGAAATTGCCGTTATGGGGCCGCGCGGCGCGGTGGAAATTTTATATTCGCGCGATTTGAAAAAAGAAACCGACGAAGCCAAAAAAGAAGAGCTAAAGCAAAAGATGACGCAGGAATACTCCGACAAATTTGCTTCCCCTTACCAGGCGGCTTCCAACGGGTCTATCGACGAGATTATCGAGCCCGCCGAAGCGCGTACCAAAATTATCCGCGCGTTTCAGGTGCTCAAAGAGAAGCGTAACCCGAAGAATAATCCCCACAAAGGGAACATTCCGTTGTAATAAAGACTTGTACTTAACTAATAATTAGCGCACAAGGGATAAGAAAAATATTTCTTATCCCTTGTTGCTTTTACGGGCAACCATTTTCCACATTTGGCTAACTTTGCGTTCCCTTGCCACTCGGCGTACCTGGCAGTACTTCCTTGAGCAACTGGCAACGCAAATTTAGCGCAAATCTGAAAAATCAGCCGATGTGGGCGCAATGTTATTCTAATCTGCCCGGCATTTTCTAGTTGCTGTCATTCCCGAGGTTGTAGTCGGGAATCTCCCGCCTATTTGTCTTTGTTGTTTGGCAGGCCTTAACCCGTCTATAAAATCCGTTCCATACGGAAAAAGCATTTTATTTGTCCGAGCCGTAGGCGAGTTGTAAAATGCGCCGTACGGAACTGGATTTTATGGGTGCGGCCTGCGAGTTTTTTGCTTACTTTTTGTCGATACAAAAAGTAAGAAGAAAGCCTTGACCCGTTTTTTTTTTTGATAAAGTAAAGTCATCCCGTAGTGTTTCTGTATGGGATCTCCCTTTGATAGTTTGTTTTGCTAAAAGCGGTAGATCCTGAGACCCTGCGGGCCGCCGGACTCAGGATGACTTTTTTATAGGGGAAAACAAAATGAAAGGTTTTACGCTTATAGAGCTGTTGGTGGTAGTCTTAATTATCGGTATTTTGGCGAGCGTTGCCCTGCCGCAATATCAAACGGCGGTGGAAAAGAGCCGGATTGCCCAAGTTGTGGCAATTCGTTTTATCGGCCGCTTTCTTTTATCAGTCGTTTTACTTTAGCGTTAAACGCGTTTGCTTTCATTAATTCTTCCAGCGTTATGTGCATGCGGTAGCGCCAGTAATGGCGCGGGTTGGCGGGTATGTTAATGCGTTCCCCGTCTGCGTCCGGCGCACGCAGTTTTTCGTCCATACTCGTCCAGTCCTGAAACGACATGAGCGCCAGCATGGACGGGCTTTCTAAATGCAGGCGGATGATGTCTTCGCAGATTTTTCCGTCCGCTTCCGCCGGAGCACAGCCTTCGCGCCCTAAAACGGTGTTGTAGAATTTTTGCATTGTTTCGGGCGATTCTTTCCACCAGCCGCGTACGACGGACATATCATGCGTGGACGGCGTGGCGACGGATAAATACGGATAATTTTTCGTGTCCGCAAAGGTTTCGCCCAACCGTTTCGGCATACGTTCAATTTCCAGGCTGAGCATTTGCAAAGCGCGCATAACTTCGGGCACCGAGCCGGGTATCATCCCCAGGTCTTCGGCGCAGCACAACAGCCGTGTGCTTTGAATGAGAGCGGGCAGTTTTTGAAGGGCTTCGCGCTTCCAAAACTCGTTGTGGCGGCGGAAGAAATAATCGTTATATAAGCGGGTGAACGCTTCTTTTTCCAACGCGGAAAGCGCGGCAAACGCACCGTCCGACAGCGCGGAAATACGCGGATGAAATTTGTTCGGGTCTGTGCGGTCCGGCACAAAAAGCACGTTAGAAGCCAGCGCAAATAAGCCTTGTTTCAAACGGAGCGTTTTGTCGTCCGTTCCGCATAGTGCGGCTTCTGTTTTGCGCTGGGTGTCATATTCCGGCCGCAGGGTAAACAGACCGTTTTCCGCCGGCATTAAAAAGCGTCGTTTGGCTTCTTCGGCCAATTCTCCGAATTTTTCCGCCAGGTATGCTTCGGAAATATACGGTTTTAAAAATTCGTCCCTAAACGTCAGGCCGTAACGTTGGATTTCTTCCCTTACCATAGGCAGGGCGGGCGTAAATTGGCCTAATAACCCTTCTACGCTGTGTGACGGAATCTCCCAAATGCGGAAGAAGCCGAGTACGTGATCAATGCGGTACGCGTCAAAATAGCGTGCCATATGGGTAAAACGGTGCGTCCACCAGCGGTATCCGTCTTGCGCCATAACGTCCCAGTTATAGGTGGGAAAGCCCCAGTTTTGTCCGGCGGCGGAGAAATCGTCCGGCGGTGCGCCCGCCTGCGCGTTTAAATTAAACAGGGCGGGTTCCGTCCACGCTTCCACGCTGTGGGGGGAAACGCCTATCGGAATATCTCCTTTTAAAATAACGCCTTTTTCGCGGGCGCGGCGCGTGGCTTTTAACAGCTGCGTATGCAGGATAAATTGCACATAATACCAAAAGCGCACTTCCGGCGCAGCAGGCGATGCGGGCGCGGTAAACGCTTTAAGATCCTGCGGCGAAAAATGGGCGTGTTCCGGCCATTTGGAAAAATCGGCTGTTTGGTAGCGGTCCCGCAACACGCAGAACATGGCGTAGGCGGGCAGCCAGTGGGCGCTTTCCCAAAAAAAGTTTTTAAATTCTACCGAGGCAAGCGTTTGCGCGCCGTGTTGTTTGAACGCTTCGCGCAGCCGTTTTAATTTTAAACGGGTAGCGGCTTCGTAATCCATTTGGTCCGGTGCGTTTATTTTTTTGCGTTCCGTTTCAAATTGCTGTTCCGCTTTTTTATCAAGCGGCGGCAGCTGGCGCGCGTCCGCATACAGCGGGTGGAACGCATAGACCGATACGGCATTATATGGATAAGAATCACGCCAAGTATGCGTAAGCGTGGTATCGTTAATCGGCAGGATTTGAATAACTTTTTGGCCCGTTTGCACGGCCCAGTCGGTCAGTTTTTCAAGGTCGCCAAAGTCTCCTGCACCCCAGCCGTCCTGCGCGCGCAGGGCAAATACGGGCAGTACCACGCCGGCGGCGCGGAACATTGTTTCCCAGTCGAAGGCGGGGCGTAAATCATCTTTTACCCACACGTCGCCCGCAGGCAAGGGGGGAATATCCAAAATACGGTTGGGGCCGCTTTCCCAAGATACCGCGCCGTCTTTGCTTTTTACGATAAATTTGTATTCAAACGGAAAACGCAGCTGTTCGGCATTGAGCGCAAGGCTCCATTCGTTATGTTCGCCTTCTGTTAAAGGGAGTGCTTTTGCCGGGTTCCAGCGGCCCAGCTTGTCCGGCGCGCCGCAGATAAATAATGTTTCGCAGGGTTCTGGCCGGGCCGTTTGCGCACGTAAAATAACGGTGCGGGCAAACAGCGGAAGTGTCTTATATACGTGTTTGCGTGGGCGGAATACATCCGTAAAGGCGGAAGAATACAGCCAGGATTCGGACGGCAGGTCGCGCCAACTGTCGCATAAAAAGTAGTTTGCGGCGGCGGGATTGATTTCCAGCGTGCGCGGAACGGCCTGCCATTCGCGGCGCAAGGTGGTGCGGCCGGTGCGGACCTCGTAATGATAATGTACCGTAAGCGGATCTTTTAAAAGCAGTTGAATTTCACCCCGCCACGTTTGCCCGTCTTGTGTTGAGAGGGGGATATTGATTTTGCGTTCGTTGGCGCTTGCGCCTGCGCGGTACAGAACGGCGTGTATATTTTCGCCCCATACCGTTCTATAGAAAAGTTGGAAAGTCAGTTTCATAATTACTCCCGCGCGGCGGTTTTATGGTCGCGCACCCACAGCGTAAACGCGGCGGCGATAAACAGGCTGATTCCTCCCACGCCTACGGCTGCGATGGCACTCGAGCCGAGCAGATGTTTCATAAACGGGCCAAAGAACAGGTTTACGCAAATTTGCGGAATGACGATAAAGAAGTTAAACACGCCCATATAAAAGCCCATTTTTTCGGCGGGCAGCGCATTGGAAAGCATGGCGTAGGGCATGGATAAAATACTGCTCCACGCAATGCCGATGCACACCATGGGGAAGACAAGCCCCGTTTTGGTAAATTCCACGCCAAAAAGCGTTAGTCCGAGCGAGCCAAGCCCAATGCCGCCGATGGTCAAGCAGACGATGTGAATCGCTTTGGCGGAAAATTTGGTCGTCAGCCACAAAAGCGCAAACGCGAACACGAATGCCACACCGTTGTAAATGCCGAAGCAGGAACTGCCCCAGTTGGCGGCGGTTTCGTAAGCGGCGGTGCCGGGCGCGGCGTGGAACACGGCGGAGGCGATGCCGGGCGTGAAATAGACCCACATGACCATAAATGCAGCCCAGGTAAAGAATTGTACGACGGCCAGGCGGCACATGGTGGACGGCATAGTCATAAAAGCCTGACCCATTTCTTTAATCGTTTTAAGCGCGCTAAAAGATTGTTTTTTTAAGCGGTTAAATTCTTCCATATCGGCGGGGGGATATTCGGGCGTGGTTTTGACGGTGGCTAAAATTGCGGCAATCAGCACGGCCGCGCCAATGTAAAACGAGTATTTAACCGTATTGGGAATGTGCCCTAAGGGGGCCTCGGTGCTGACGCCCAGCGCGGTTAAAATCTGCGGCAGGAACGAAGCGATTACCGCGCCCGTGCCAATCATCACGCTTTGCATTGCGTAGCCGGTTTTGCGCTGGACTTCGGGCAGTAAATCGCCCACGAACGCACGGAACGGTTCCATACTGACATTGACGGAAGTATCCAAAATCCATAAGGCGATCACGGCCATCCAAATAGCCGACGCCTGCGGCATTAAAATAAGCGCAATCATAGCGAAAATGGCGCCGCCCAAAAAGTACGGACGTCTGCGGCCCAGGCGGCACCACGTGCGGTCGCTGTAATAACCGACGAGCGGCTGTACGAGCAGACCTGTGACGGGGGCGGCCAGCCATAAAAGGGGAATTTGGTCTTCGCTGGCGCCCAGGCGCGAATAAATTGCGCTCATATTGCCCATTTGCAGCGCCCAGCCAAACTGGATGCCGAAAAAGCCTAAACACATATACATCATTTGTAAAAACGTCTTGGGAGGTCTCTGGGTTGTCATATTTCCTCTGTGTTGATCAAGATGCTGCTACTTCCCATTATAACACTATTTATTTGGCGGCGCGGAAGTATTTTCTATGAAAACGCGCTGGAGCGTAAACGCAAAGTTTGATATCATATTATATATGGAAAACGACTCTTTAGACAGCGTCAACGAGTATTTTAAACACTTGGGCAAAATCACAAAAGATATTGACCGTGAAGAAAACGCCCGATTGTGGAAGCTTGCCAAACAAGGCGACCAGGACGCCAAAAACAAAATTATGGAGATAAACTTGCGGTTGGTCATACCGACGGCAAAGCGTTTCCAGCGTCCCGGTATGGAATTAATGGATTTAATTGAAGAAGGAAACCTCGGCCTCTTGCAAGCGATTGATAAATTTGAACCCGAAAAAGGTTACCGTTTTTCCACGTATGCCGTGTATTGGATTGAACAGTACATCCGCAAATATATTGAAGAGCAGTCCGGATCTATCAAAATTCCGTCGCACGCTTGGGGAAATTTGAAAAAGTGGTTCCGCGCGTGGAACGAACTGAAAGAAGCCAACGGGCGTGACCCGTCCCTAAACGAAATGGCGAAGGAATTGAATTTATCGGCACGGCAGGTAAAATCGATTATAGATACGCTCAGCGCCGCCAAAGGCGTGGATTCCTTGGCTTCTTTGGTGCACGAAGAAGACGAAACCACGCTGGAGGATTTAATCAGCGACGACGGAAAAGGCAATCCGCACGACGTTTTCGTTAAAAACGAAAGCCAACAAAGCCTTAAAAAAAGTATGGAAGATTTAAACGACCGCGACCGCCAAATCCTGATTATGCGTTACGGTCTTGATGATAATGAACCGAAAACGCTTGGCGAGGTGGCCGAAATTTTGGGTTTGTCCCGCGAGCGCGTACGACAAATTGAGGAGCGTGCGATTGGTACGCTGCGCCGCGAAGCGCTAAAAAGCGGACTTTTGGAGCCTTCTGCGGAAGATTTCCGCACGCGCAAGCTGCATAGTGCGATGCATTCCCGTGTAAAAACGAATATTTTGGGAGAAGCCGAAGGCAAGAGCTTTTTGGATAAACTTTTAAAACAAACGCGTGAGACCTTCGGGCCGCCCGATAAGCCGAAAAAAGCGTCCTCTAAAAAGGGGAAAGCTTCGGCGGAAAAGGGCAAAGCAGAAAAAACTCCGCGTAAAAAAACGTCTGATAAAAAATCCGTTTCTGGGGCTGCGGCAAAGTCCGCGGTTCAATCCGCGGCTAAATCTGCGGCGAAAAAAACTGTTAAAAAATCTGGACCCAAAAAAGCAAACTGATTTACGCCCCCGTAGCTCAATTGGATAGAGCGATTCCGTCCTAAGGAAGAGGTTGCGAGTTCAACTCCCGCCGGGGGTATTTCTTCTCAGTTTGCGCCATTTCGTTGTTGCGTCCGAGCTCGAATACTCCGGCGCATACGCGCCGCGGGGGCGGTATACTTCGCCCGTCCGCGCCTAGAACTGGCACAAATTGCTTTGAAATACACTCCGCGTTTGTGCGCGGATTTTATTTTATGTCCGGAAAACAGCAACTGATTGCTGTTGGTTTAATATCCCATACTTTTACATAAACCCGCAATTTTGCTAAGGCATTCCGTTTTGCCGGGGTTTTCCGAATTATCTAACCAAACGATGTAATAGGAAGGAGCCTGCTGATTTAGTTGCCCCACATCCATATTCTTGCCGTTGTCGGCGAGACCATGCGTATCCCAAAATTTTAAATTGGCTTGTTCCCCGATAAACATATCTACGGCAAATTTATCACACCATAACATATAACGCCCGCCCCCAGTCGGGCAGCCCGGATATTCTATGTCCAACTGATTCCATAATTGCGGGTAATCCCCGTTAGCCATGTAATATAATTCCATAGCGTCTTTAAGCGTTTTTCCTGCCGTTTGCAACTGGGTGAAACGGCTTTTTGCTACTGCCTTTTCATACTGTGGCAACGCCACCGCCGCCAAAATACCGATAATGAGTACCACCACCAATAGTTCAATTAAGGTAAAGCCCGACTGCTTCATTTTTTTCTCCTTGTTCTGTTTTCGGGCAAACAAAAACGGCCGCTATATTTGAGCTAGTTAGGATAACCCAAATAATAACAGCCGTGGCCCCCGCCATATAAAATATGGCGGGAAGCACTCGACAGAGTATACCCAAGGGATCAGCTCGAGCATACTCTGTCTAAAACGACTGTTTTTGGATCCTAACTATGCCGTTGGTATCCCAACAGCGCACCGTATTCCGCATACGGTTCCAAAAACAGAATTAAATTTTTTGTAAGCCGCGTTTAAGGCTTATTTGGTCCTGCATGCTCCTTTTATGAGTATAATTTATTATAAAGAATTTATATCTGTTTGCCAACTTTTTCTAACCCAAAAAACACATTGTCCTCCAGCGGTGTGCGGGTTAGGTTGAATACAGAGGGGGAATTTATGGAAAAAGAGAAAAATTTTTTGCACGCAGTAGAAAACCGCCGTACGCGGTATGCGCTGACGGACCGCAGCCCTGTGTCTGACGATAAAATAGAGGAAATTATCCGCTTTGCCGTTAAATGTGCGCCCAGCGCATTTAATTCGCAGGGTGCGCGTTTGGCGGTGCTGTTCGGGGCAAAACACCACGCCTTTTGGCGTTTAACGAAAGAGGCTTTACAAAAAATCGTACCGCCGGAAAACTTTTCGGCCACGCAAGAAAAACTCGCTTCTTTTGATGATGCCCGCGGCACGATTTTATATTTTGAAGATTGGGCTACGGTGGAGGGCCTGCAGCAAAAATTCCCTGCATATAAGGATAACTTTCCTATTTGGGCGTACCAGTCCAACGGAATGGTGGAATTTATTATTTGGGCCGCGCTTGCCGAAGCGGGCTTGGGCGCAAGTTTACAGCATTACAATCCGTTGGTGGACGAGGCTGTGCGGCGGGAGTTCGGCGTGCCGGAAAGTTGGAAGTTAATTGCGCAAATGCCGTTTGGCGCGCCGTACGCTCCGGCGGAACAAAAGGATTTTATCTCCTTAGATGAACGTGTAAAGATTTTAAAATAGAGAAAAGGGGGGGAATAACAAAATACAGCCAAACTTAATGTTTGGCTGTATTTGTATGGTTTCCGGACTAGGACTCGGCCACAAGTATTTTTCCTGACGGAAAAATCTCGCGGCCCCGCCTCGCCATACTCGCCTTTCGTGTTCGCCGGATCGGCTTGCACTCAAACTCGTATAAGGCTCCGGCTTTCTCGTCCCAGCCGCAGACCAAGCAGTTGGTCTGCTTCCTGCCAAAAAAATACAGCCAAACTTAATGTTTGGCTGTATTTGTATGGTTTCCGGACTAGGACTCGGCCACAAGTATTTTTCCTGACGGAAAAATCTCGCGGCCCCGCCTCGCCATACTCGCCTTTCGTGTTCGCCGGATCGGCTTGCACTCAAACTCGTATAAGGCTCCGGCTTTCTCGTCCCAGCCGCAGACCAAGCAGTTGGTCTGCTTCCTGCCAAAAAAATACAGCCAAACTTAATGTTTGGCTGTATTTGTATGGTTTCCGGACTAGGACTCGAACCTAGAATGACTGGACCAAAACCAGTAGTGATACCATTTCACCATCCGGAAGTAAATTGTTTCATCACAGCTTAGCGGGATGAATAACGGAAATTTCTGTGCTGAACCCTTATTTTACTTCACTATCGCCTGCGGCGTCTCCTTCGTTATAATCGGAACTCACGTTTTGTGCTGCGCCTTGCGGATGATTTTTTAATTCCTGTTCGTATGCTTGCAAAACGTTCGCTTCTAAATATTCCCGAAAATCCTGATTAATGGGATGAACCATATCCTTGTGGGTTCCGTCAGGCAATTTACGGGAAGGCATACACAAAAAAACGCCTTTTGTTCCTTCCACTACTTTCATATTTCTTACAACGAAAGAATCGTCAAACGTCACGCTGGCAAACGCCTTTAGGCGATCCTCTCCCATAAGATGTATCCTTATTTCCGTAATTTTCATTCGTTAAACTCCTATGAAATGTCGTAAAGAAAACAGTCCGTTCCTTGTTTTGTAATTTACGTACCAAATTTTTTGCATCCTTTTCAGTTTCAACTAAAGCAAAAACCGTGGAGCCGGAACCAGACATTAAAACTGCATCTGTATTTGTTTTTCTCAAATCGAGCAGCACATTTCGTACAGAGTTTGTAAAAGGAACAACGCACTCCTCCAGCCGGTTGAATAACAAATGCTTCCAGCCGGCCAGCGAACTGGCACATCTTAGGTATGTTATTAATTTATCTAAATTAGAGCGGTTTGTCAAGACCGTTTGTTGATCGGGCAATTTTAACCGTGCAAAAACCCCCTTGGTGGGCACAACCGTATTGGGGTAAGCGAGCACCAGCCACGGCAGCGGGCCGCCGGCGGGCACAGGCGTTAATTTTTCGCCGATGCCTTCCCCTTTTAAAAAAGTTTCCTCGTACATAAAAAGCGGTACGTCCGCTCCCAGTTTGGCACACGCGGAAAGCAGCTCGTTTTTATCTTTGCCGAAAATTTCGCATAATGCGAGTATTACGCCCGCCGCGTCCGAAGATCCTCCGCCGAGGCCCGCGCCGGTGGGGGTGTGTTTGTCGAGTGTCATGTCAATGCGGGCGGACAATTTAAAATGTTCCAAAAATGCGCGCGCGGCGCGGCAAGCCAAATTGGTTTCGTCGGATTTTAGCATCTTGCCTACGGGGCCCGTCAGTTTGAGCGTAATTTCGGTTTGCGGGGCGGGTGTAGCGTCTACGCTTAACGTATCGCCAAAGTTAATTTTGGCAAACAGCGTGGCCAGCTCGTGGTAGCCGTCGGGCCGTTTGCCGCAGACTTCCAAAAATAAATTCACTTTGGCGGGGCAAAAACGCGTGATTTTCATAGGGCTTCTCTCTCCGTATTATGCACGAGCGCGCCCCAGTGGTATTCCTCCGAGGTTAACAGCTCGCCGGACGCAGCGTATACTTTTCGCAGGCCTTCGCGCATACCGTCCGCATAAAATTCTTCCAGCCGTACGGCGCCGTCCGTAAAGTAGGCTGTGCGGTCGCCGTCCAAGCGTCCGGCTTTATAGTTTTCCCGGTACCACAAGCCCCCCTCGGGAAAGTAAAGCGTGCGTTCTGCAGTAAGTTTACCGTCCAGATATTGTTCCTTGCTTTCCAAGTTTCCGTTGCGGTAGTAAGTTTGACGTTCCCCAGTTAGTTTGCCGTGGCGGAAATTTTCTGCCGCTTGTAAAACGCCTGATGGATAATATACTTTGCGTGTTCCGTGCAAGAGGGCGTTTTGGTATACACAGTCCGACCACGCTTTCCCCGCACTTTGATATTGGTAGTAATGTGCGTCTCCGTGCAGGATGCCGTCCTCGTACGTTTCGCGCGAAAGTATTTCGCCTGTATCGGTATAGCGCACCATTTCGCCGTTTAATTTATTGTTGCGGTAAACGGCTTCCATAATGACTTGTCCGCTTTCGTTAAATTCTTTGACGTTTCCGTCCGGAATTTCCCCAAGCAGTTCTACAATCATTCCGTTGGATGCAACGGTTTCCTCCGCCACTTCTTTTCCTTGCACATAAAAGGAACGGCTGCCTTTGCCGCTTTTGACGGTAGTGCCCGCATAGAACGGCGTTTCTTTTGGTTCTTCCGCGTTATTTTTAGCGGCGTTCTGTGCCGCGGCGGTGTGGTTGGTAACGTTGAGGAGCTGCCCGTCTTGATATAGTTCGCTGAAAGTGACGGAGTTATCTTGCAGGTTGATTACTTCCAGTAATCCGTCCGTTTTTCCGTTTTTTAGCGTTTTGACGGTTTTTGCAGTCACTTCGATTTGTTCCAATGTGCCTTCGGGCAGCGTGCCGGAAATGTTAATGACGTTATGGTCTTTATCCAAAAATTCTTTGGCCAGCGGAATCGCCTTAAAATAAGTGCGGCTGGTAGGGGTAACGATACAAATTGTTTTTTCTTTCATACGGAGTTCTCCGGTATATTTACATTTATTTTACAATAATTTTTATACATACTGCGCTGTGCTGATGTTTTTTGGATCATTTTGTTGAAAAGCGCTTGCATTTCTCTTATCCCTAAATAGCGGGGTGTATATAATCAGATGGGGCGGGGCTTGTCAGTAAGACAAATAGAGAAGATTGTCCGGTAAGGCAAGCTTTTTTAGCCTTATTTGTTTATCAGTTTGAATAATTTTTTTGTTGAATAAATAGCCATACACACCGTATGCCTCCGACCGTTGGGCCTTGACTCGTGTTTTTTTTTTTGATACCATTTTTCAGGTCGAGGAGTGGACTGGCGATGTACAAGGGGTGTTTAATTGCTTAAAATTGACCGGAGAAAGATTTAACCGGCCAGTCCCTCCTCAAGAGACACCGGAAACGGGAAGATCGGTATGCCCGTTCTTCCCTATATTTTATGAGGAGGGCGTATGAAAAGTAAGAAGAAAGCCTTCACGCTGACGGAGCTGCTTGTCGTCGTCATTGTGATAGGCGTATTGTCTGCGGCGGTTCTGCCGAAATTTAACAAAATCATTGAAACGCGTAAGACGACGGAAGCGGAAGAGCTGATGGCGGCCGTGCGTACGGAGCAGGAAAAACGCTGTGCGTTGGACAAGCCGTATTTAATGCAGATGTCCGAACTGACGGATGTCGTAAAGAATAACGATACGAATAATTTTACGATAACTTTGGCGTCCCGCGGGATAGACGCAGAAAGTAAAGGGAAATACTCGTACACGTTAAAAATGTTGTCCTATGCGGACGGGAGAATTTGTTGTGATGGAACGGCGTGCAGCAAGTTAAACAAGAACTATCCCACGTGTGAGGAACTAAAGACGAAAGCGGATTACCAAGAATCCCCTGCGGATTGTGCGGGGGAGACTCCCGCTCCGTCGTGTGACGGTAGTCATTATCAAGGGGAAAAATCTGTTAAATCGTGTGAGTGCGGCACGGTTAGTGCAACGTGGAGTTGCAACGCTTCTACGGGATATGTGTGGAAATTGGGGGTATATCCTGCGTGTCCGGCAAAGCCTTCTGCGGAAAGGAAAGCGTGTGGGAACGGATATACGGGAGAGCAGACGCGCAGTGCGGTATGTAAAAACGGCGTATGGGATTGGAGTGAATGGACGGATACGTGTACTCTTGTTTGTGATATGAATAATCCGGCCGTTTCTAGCCGTGCACAAACTTGCGAAATGGGCGGACATAACCCAAATTGGGTGGCAGGGTATTGGAATAAAACAAGTTGTAGTTGTGAATGTTCTGCGGGGGGGACTCTGGATCACGAAGGCGCCTGTATTTTCTGTAATAAGCTGGCTGAGCAAGAACGCTGTGAAGGGGTATCCCATAGCGGCCATACAGGTACGTGGAATATGAATACCTGCTCCTGCGATTGCCCTGCGGGGACATCATTGGATTCGCTGGGAGAATGTACGTCAAATTGTTACAATACCCGCGAGCAAGAAGCGTGTGAAAGGCCGTCTCATACGGGCCATACCGGTGTATGGAATCTGGATACGTGTTCGTGCACTTGCCCTGCGGGGACATCATTGGATACATCAAACGGTGAATGTATAGGTTGTTGGGATTATTATAAATACGATGCAAAAAAAGCGGAGGATGCTTGTATTTCCGCAGGTGGTAATTGGGGCGATTGTTGGTGTCAATGTCCGCAGGGAAGTTTGTGGGATAGAAAACTTAAACAATGTGTAACTAGCGAATGTTCTGATGAATTGGCCCAAGCGTGGGGACAAGATATTTATTGGTGTACGAAACCGTCAGAAGCATACGGAGTTTCCGGAACTTGGAATCCGACGGATTGCAAATGTAGCTGTCCGTTTCCTTATTATCACGAGGATCAGGGAAGCTGTGGTTGTGTGTTGGCCCCCGGTTACAGCGAAGACGATCGCGACAACGCGTCGTGCGGAAATTCAGTTGACTGTGAAGGTTGGGATCAAGACGCGTGGGACGCAGAACAGGATAGGTTAGATCAGGAATTTGAAGACGGGGCCGACCGCGACTATGATTATGACTATGACTATGACGGCTATTGGTAAGCTGATGTTGCGCGGTTAAGAAAATATTTCACAGGAGAGACAAAAGCAGTCTCTCCTGTTTTAACGCTTGACAGGTTAGTGTTTGTCTGGTAACCTTTAATTATAGTACAGTATATACATAGATTAAATTTTAAGGGGGAAGGTATGAGTGAAGTTGTGTTGACCGATGCAAATTTTGAAGAAGAAGTGCTGAAGTATAAAGGAACAGTAATGGTGGATTTTTGGGCTACTTGGTGCGGTCCGTGCCGTATGTTGGCTCCGGTAGTGGAAGAAATTGCCGCCGAATATGCGGGCAAGGCCAAAATCTGCAAGCTGGATACGGATCAGGCTCCCGACGCTTGCGCCAAATACCGTATTTCTTCCGTGCCCACCATTATTTTCTTTAAAGACGGACAAATCGCCGGACAAACGGTGGGATTACAATCCAAAGCCGCTTTACAGGAAAAATTAAACGCCTTGTTATAAGAGGTATTATATGAAAAAAATGATTGTTGCGATAGCAGTTGGTTTTTTCGCGTTTTGCGCGGTTGATTTACGCGCACAGACTCCGGCTGCGGTTACACAACTGACCAGCGCGGCGTATGCCTCTATGAAGAAAGATGACGTATATGTCGTTATGTTTAGCATGAGCGGCTGCGGTCCGTGCGTAAGAGCCAAAAAAACGCTGCTGCCGGCCTTGGTCAAAAAATACGAAAATGTTTCCAATGTACACGTGTATGTGTTCCCCGTAGACGCGGACAAAGCCGCCTCGGACGGTACGCATTTGTATACACAGCTGGGTGTTTCGCAGGCGCCGACCTTTGTTGTGTTGTATAATGATACGCCAATGTTTTCCCACAGCGGGTTTTCTCCGGACTCGCAAGCCAAACTGGAAGCGGAAATTGATTCCGCTGTTTCTCGTGTAAAATAAATGCTTTATCCCGCCCTGTAAACGGGGCGGGTATCTTATTTACCTATCCCGTTTTATGACCAATTTCCAGCCTCAATTTTTTTTAGTGGACGCCCATAATTTTCTGCACCGTAATTATCACGCGCTGCCGAAACTGACTACCTCCTCCGGCCAAGAGGTGGGTGCGTTGTACGGGTTTATGCGTTGGCTGATTAAAATGCTGCGCGAATATAATCCGGCCTACGCCGCCGTTTGTTTTGATTCCGCCGGCGGCTGTGCGCGGCGCAAACAGTTGTGGCCCGCTTATAAGGGTACGCGCAAAAAACCGGACGACGCGCTCATCAGCCAGTTGAATTTAGCGCGCGGAATGGTGGAACGGCTGGGGCTGGCTATGGTAGCCAAGCAAGGAATTGAAGCCGATGATTTAATGGCTTTTTTGGCCCGCCGCGCCGCGCGCGAAAACGTGCCGAGCGTGCTTGCCACTACCGATAAAGACGTATATCAATTTTTAAATGATTTCATTCATATCTGGCCTGGCGGCGGAAAGGACGGTTTCAAAGGGCCGGAAGCCGCCAAAGAAAAATTCGGCGTAGACGTAAAATTTCTGCCCGATTATTTTTCCATTGTAGGCGACGCTGCAGATAATATCCCGGGGATAATGGGCGTCGGTCCCAAAAGCGCGGTGGACTTGATTGAAAAATTCGGACACTTGGAGGATATCCTCCGCGCCGCTCATAACGACAGCCCGGATATCAAGGCCTCCGTCGCCAAAAAAATCCGCGAACACGAGGGGGAGGCGCTGCTTTCCAAACAGCTCGTTGTGTTTGATTCCGATTTGGATATGGCGTTTGATTTAAACGATTACCGCGTCCGCACGCCGGACCGCGCGGATTTAGCCGCGCTGTTTGAACAGTACGAATTTAAAAATCTGCTTGATTTGTATGACGCGCCGCGCCGCCCGTTCGCCGTTCAAACGATGCAGACTCCGGCGGCGGAAATGACGCTTTCGGACGCGCTGAAAAAGGCCGGGACCGCGCCGCGCATATTTTTGCACGCGCAGGATGATTATTTGCTTTTAGGGCTTAGCGAGGAGGAATTGTCCCTCACGCCGCTTTCGGAGGTGCGTCCGTGGGAACGCGAAGCGCTTAAAAAGCTGGTGGAAAACGATGCGGCGGAAAAAATCGGTTATGATTTAAAGCTGACGCTTCGTGAGTTGGACATTAACGTGCGCGGACAGTTTATCAACTGTTTTGACGGCCGCTTGGCGCGCTACTTGTTAAATCCGTCGGGCGATTTGAGTTTTTCGGGCGCGTGCGCGGATTATTTTTCCGCCATCATTAATGACGAAGACCCATTAGAGCTGCTGCGTGCATACAACCGTTTCGGGTGGAAACTGCGGGAAATTCTGACGCAAAAACTAAAAGAAAGCGGACAGTTCGATTTGCTGCGCACACTGGAATTGCCGCTGATGATGGTGCTGTCCGATATGGAATTTGCGGGGCTGCGCGTAGACACGGGGTGGCTCGAAAGTTTTAAAGTATTGCTGGAGCGCGAAATCGAACGCTTGCAAAAAGACGTGGACGCCCGCGCGGGATATCCCGTCAACATCAACTCCACCAAACAGCTGGGGACGCTTCTTTTTGAACAGATGCAAATTCCGCCCGTTAAAAAAACGAAAACGGGTTATTCCACGGACGAAGAAGTGCTGGAACAAATCGCGCAGACATATCCCGTCGCGCGCGACATTCTGGACTATCGCGCCAACGCCAAATTAAAGTCTACTTACGTGGATAATCTGCTTTTAATGGCGGACGAGAACGATAAAGTTCACTCGTATCTGGACCAAACGGGTACGGTTACGGGCCGCCTGTCCAGCTCCAGCCCCAACCTGCAAAACATTCCCGTCCGCACCGAAAAGGGCCGCTGGCTGCGTAAAGCGTTCTGCGCCGCGCCGGACAATGTAATGCTGAGTGTGGACTATTCGCAAATTGACCTGCGCGTTTTGGCGCACGAAAGCCAGGATCCGGCGCTTATTCAGGCGTTTTTAGACGGAGGAGATATTCACACCCAAACGGCTTCGCAGATTTTTAACGTGATGCCTTTAATGGTTACGGACGAAATGCGCTCTAGTGCAAAAGCAATTAATTTTGGTATCATTTATGGACAGGGGCCGATGGGGCTTTCCCAAGCGCTGGGGATTTCTATGCGCGAGGCCAAAGAGTATATCGACAATTATTTTAAGAACTTCCGCGTTGTGCGCGAATGGATAGATGCAAACGTCGCGCTCGCCCGCCAGAACGGTTACGTTAAAACGATGTTGGGCCACGTGCGTTATTTGCCCGAATTTAATATGGGTATTGGAGCTATGGCGTCTTTTGCGCAGCGTGCGGCAATTAACACTATTGTGCAGGGCGGATCGGCGGACATCATAAAAAAAGCGATGATTGACGTTTTCTCCGCTTACCGCGGTACGGCCGTGCAGATGACGATGCAGGTGCACGACGAGCTCATTTTTGAACTACCGCAAAATATTTTGGGCGAAACGGCCGCACGCATTAAAGAGTTAATGCAAAACGCTGTCCGTCTGCGTGTGCCGTTGTTGGCGGCGGCCAAGGCCGGCCCCAACTGGTACGATCTGGAAAAACTGCCTTTATGACGTTGCGCGTAAAAAATAAATTGGTGGCGGGGCTTACGGGCGGCATTGCAAGCGGCAAGAGCACCGCGCTTGCGTATTTCGCCGAAAACGGAGCGGATACCTTGTCCGCCGACGATTTGGTGCGGGAGCTTTACAAAACTCCCGCTGTGCAAAAACAGCTGGCCGAATGGTTCGGCACATACGATGCGGCCCAAGTGGCCGAACGTATTTTTTCGGATGACAAGGCCCGTAAAAAACTGGAAGATTTTTTGCATCCCTTGGTGCACGATATGGCCGTCAGGCGTATTCACGCGTCGGCAAAGCCCTTTGTTGTGTTCGAGGTACCGCTGTTGTTTGAAGCGGGGTGGAACAAACTGACCGATCTTAATATTTTAGTGGTGGGCGACCCGCAAATGCTGGACGAACGTCTGGCCGCGCGGGGCCTCAGCCGCCAAGAGTACGAACGCCGTCGGTCCGTCCAAATGCCGGACAGCAAAAAAGCCCGCCTTGCCAATGTGCTGTTTTTTAACGGGGGCTCAAAAGAAGATTTAGGACTAAAAGTGCAGCGTCTTTGCCGGGCGCTGGAATATATTTACGGATTTAAGTAAGGAGTCTATACATTATGGAAGAAAATACCGCGCAGGAAAAAACCGCAAAACCCGCCAAAGAAACCAAGACGGCCAGACCGTCCGCAGATACGTCAAAAACAGAAAGAACCCGCCCCGTATATGAACGCCGAACTCCGCAGCGTTGTGTGCAATCGGTACGTCCGTTAAATGCACCCGCCGCGCCCGCCCGCCCTAACGGTGCCAAACCGATGGACGCACGCGAACTCAATAAACTCAGCGTGCAGGAACTGACCAAACTGGCCGTTAATTATAACATTGAAGATATTTCCGGTCTGCGCAAGCAGGAACTCATTGGCCGTATCGTTGCCGTACAGGCCAAACAAAACGGTTCCGTCTACGGCGGCGGCGTACTGGAAATTCTGCCCGACGGATTTGGTTTTTTGCGCTCGGAAGAAAACAACTATCTGGCGGGAGCGGAAGATATTTATGTGTCTCCTTCCCAAATTAAACGCTTCGGTTTGCGTAAAGGCGATACGATTGAAGGCCTCATCCGTCCGCCTAAAGACAACGAACGCTACTTTGCCATGTTGCAGGTGCAAAAAGTAAATGGGATGGATTCCGATAAAATTTATAACCGCCCGCTGTTTGAAAACCTGACGCCTTTGCACCCTAACGAACGCTTTACGCTGGAGGTGGATAAATCCTCGCTTACCCAGCGCGTTATCGATTTGATTGCGCCTATCGGTAAAGGCCAGCGCGCGCTTATCGTGGCTCCGCCCAAAAGCGGTAAAACGATGATTTTGCAGGCGATTGCACACTCTATTGCCGAAAACTACAAAGACGCCGTATTAATGGTGCTTTTAATCGACGAACGCCCCGAAGAGGTAACCGATATGAGCCGCAGCGTAAAAGGCGAAGTCGTCGCTTCTACGTTTGACGAACCGGCCGACCGCCACGTGCAGGTTGCCGAAATGGTCATTGAGAAAGCCAAACGCTTGGCCGAACAGGGGAAAGATGTGGTGGTATTGTTGGACTCTATTACCCGTTTGGCCCGCGCGTACAACACGGTGGCGCCGTCCTCCGGCCGCGTGCTGACGGGCGGTTTGGAAGCCACGTCCCTGCAGAAACCCAAACGCTTTTTGGGGGCGGCGCGCAATATTGAGGAAGGCGGTTCGCTGACGATTATCGCCACGGCTATGGTGGATACCGGCAGCCGTATGGACGAAGTAATTTTTGAAGAGTTTAAAGGTACGGGCAACAGCGAACTGTCGCTGGACCGCAAACTGTCCGAACGGCGCATTTTCCCCGCGGTGGACATCAACCGCAGCTCCACCCGCAAGGAAAACCTGCTACTCTCGGAAGACGAACTCAACAAAGTGTGGATTATGCGCAAAGTGCTTGCGCCGTTAAGCTCCGTGGACGCAATGACGCTGCTGCTCGATAAACTTTCGTCTACTAAATCCAATAAAGATTTCTTTAAACAAATGGAAATGAACGCGTTTTAGTTGGGCGGAAAAAAGAAATTTTTGCCCAAAAACGTCCGATTATGGTAAAATAATCTATATAGATTTTTGAAAGGAAGAATTAACAATGAAAGAAAACTTACATCCCAAATACGATTTTGTCGAAGTCGTGTGCGCCTGCGGCAATAAATTTACCACCCGCTCCACCGCCAAAACGTTAAAACTGGACATCTGCTCCGCCTGCCATCCGTTCTTTACGGGCAAACAGAAACTTTTGGACACCGAAGGTATGGTGGAAAAATTCAACAAACGCTTTGCGAAAACCGAAGGCAAAACCTTGGTCCGCAAACCGAAAACCGAAGTAAAAGCCAAAGCCAAATTGGCGAAAAAACCGGCAGCCGCCAAAAAAGCCGCCGTCAAAAAACCGGCCAAAAAAGCGGAAGCCGCCGAAGCCAAATAGCAACGCTTTTTTTAAAGAGCAGACTGCCCGCAAGGAAGTCTGCTCTTTTTCTTTGTAATAAGGAACCGTTATGGACACCTCTAAATATGTAGCCGAATTTAAACAGTTGGAAGAGGAGCTTTCTTCCGGCAATTTGTCCGGTCAGGACTTGGCCGTAAAAGCCAAACGCCACGCGTTTTTAAAACCCATTATTGAAAAAGAGCAGGAACTTAACGCCACCCAAAAAGCCATCGAGGACGACCGCGCGATGATTGAAGCGGGTGAGGATAAAGAACTCGTTAAAATGGCCGCCGAAGAACTGGCGGAACTGGAAGCCAAACTGCCCGTTCTGCAGAAAGAACTGCGCGTGCTTGTTATCCCGCCGGATCCGAACGATTCCAAAAACATTTATTTGGAAATCCGCCCGGGCGCGGGCGGCGACGAATCCGCGCTGTTTGCGGCGGAGCTCTTGCGCGTGTACCAGCATTTTGCGCAAACCAAAGGCTGGACGACGGAAATTTTGGAGTTTACGCCCACCGGACTCAAGGGTTGTAAATACGTCAGTATGTTTATCAAGGGCGACGGCGCGTACTCCTGGCTCCGCACCGAAGCGGGCACCCACCGCGTCCAGCGCGTGCCGGATACGGAAACCGCGGGCCGCGTGCACACGTCCACCGTTACGGTGGCGATTATGCCGGAAGCCGAAGAAATCGACATCGAAATCCGCCCCGAAGATTTGGAAATGGAAACGTGCCGTTCCGGCGGCGCGGGCGGCCAGAACGTAAACAAAGTGGAAACGGCCGTGCGCATTATCCACAAACCTACGGGCATTGTGGTTTCCTGCCGCGAAGAACGCCACCAGGGCAAAAACCGCGAAAAAGCGATGGCTATGCTGCGCGCCAAACTTTACCAGATTGAAGAAGAAAAACGCAATAAAGAAATTTACGATGAACGCAAAGCGCAAGTGGGAACCGGAGACCGCTCGGAAAAAATCCGCACATATAACTTTCCGCAAAGCCGCGTAACCGACCACCGCACCGATAAATCGTACCATAACTTAATGGAAATTATGCAAGGCGCGATTGACCCGATACTGGAAGATTTGCGCGCTTACCGCGTGGAACAGAAACTCAAAAATTTGCAAATCTGATTCGCGCTTGTTTTTTGATTTCGCCGGACGGCGTTATTTAGGCGCGTCCGGCGTTTTTTAAAGGTTTTTCATTTTATGCAACCCACCTTGGAAGAAGTTTTGGACGGAGCCGTTTCCCGTCTTGTTGCCGCCGGATCGGACGAACCGCAGGCCAACGCCGAATGGTTACTCGCCAGTGCGCTGGGCGTTACGCGCACGCATTTGCTGGTCAACCGCGCGGAGCGCATTACGCCCGAGCAGCAGGACGCATACGAAACAATGCTCGTGCGCAAAGAAGCGGGGGAACCGCTTTCGCACATTGTGGGGTTTCAGCCGTTCTGCGGGCTTAATATTCACGTAACTCCCGACGTATTAACTCCGCGTCCGGAAACGGAAGAACTGGCGGACCTTGTCAGCGCGCGTTTTGAACATCGCGGCGCGTACCGTTTTTTGGATATGTGCACGGGCAGCGGGTGTATTGCCCTTGCGCTTGCGGATCGTTTTCCCAACGCCGTCATTATGGCGGCGGATATTTCTGAAAAAGCCCTCTTGGTGGCGCAGGAAAACGCCAAGCGGCTGCATTTGGAGGACCGTATTCGGTTTTTGCAGTCGGACGTGTGGGAAAACGTACAGGATACGTTTGATTTAATTATTTCCAACCCGCCGTATATCCCGTCGGAAATTGTGGACACGCTGACGCGGGAAGTTTTACACGAACCGCGCCTTGCGCTTGACGGCGGCGCGGACGGGTTAGATGTTGTGCGGCCGCTTTGTTCTTTGGCGGCGGACTATTTAAATCCGGACGGACTGTTGGCGTTGGAACTGTGCAAAGGTCAGGCGGGGGCGGTGGCGCGGGGACTTATGGAAATCGGCTGGAACGCCGAGGTAAAAAAAGATATAGTGGGGATAGAGCGGTTTGTACTCGCCCAAAAAATTTAATTTTTTCTAGGAGTTGTTATGGACAGATTTTTAATTCGCGGCGGCAAAAAATTGCAGGGAACGGTGCGCGCCAGCGGCAGCAAAAACGCCGCGCTGCCGATTTTGGTGGCTACGCTTTTGACGGACGAGACGTGCGTTTTGCACCGCGTGCCGGACCTGCGCGACGTACGCACCACGCTCAAAATTTTGGAATATCTGGGCAAAAAAGTAACGTACGAAAACGGTACGGTTACCGTTTCCGCCGACGGACAGCTTAAAAACAGTTTGCCGTACGAACTCGTCAAACAAATGCGCGCGAGTTTTTGGGTGGCGGGGCCGCTTTTGGCGCGTTTTCTGGAGGCGGAAATTCCGCTCCCGGGCGGGTGCGCCATCGGCGTGCGTCCGGTGGATATTCACTTAAAAGGATTTGAAAAACTGGGCGCGACGTGCGAAACCAAAGCGGGCAACGTCATTTTGCGCGCGCAGGAACTCGTGCCTTCTAAAATCGTGCTGCGTTTCCCCAGCGTGGGCGCCACGCAGAATTTGCTGATGTGCGCGTGCTTAATCGAAGGCGAAACAGTACTTGAAAATGTGGCCAAAGAACCGGAAATTGACGATGTAGTCGATTTCTTAAACAAAATGGGCGCGGATATTTCCGCCGACGACAAAGGCCGCCTGGTAATTTACGGCAAAAAAACGCTGCACGGCACGGAGCACGAAGTAATGTCCGACCGAATCGAAAGCGGTTCCTATATACTGGCCGCCGCCGCCACCCGCGGCGACGTTACCGTTACCGGCTGCGTACCCGAACATAACGCCATTTTGCTGGAGGATTTACAGGAAGCCGGCTTCACGCTGACCGTTACCAACGATTCCGTGCGCGTCCACGCCTACGACGGGGACATTAAACCGATCCGCGTTCGCACCGCGCCGTACCCGGGTTTCGCCACCGACCTGCAGGCCCCGTGGATGACGTTAATGTGTTTCTGCTCCGGCACCGCCGAAGTGGACGAGGATATTTTTGAAAACCGTTTTATGCACGCGCCCGAACTCGTGCGTATGGGGGCGGAAATTGTGACGGAAAAAAGCGTCGCGCGCATTACGGGCATAAAAGAGCTTTCCGCCGCGCACGTCCAAGCGTCCGATTTGCGCGGGGGAATGGCGCTTGTTATCGCCGGTTTGTGCGCCAAGGGCGAAACGGAAGTGGAGCGCGTTTACCATATTGACCGCGGGTATGAAAACTTGGAAGAAAAACTGACCTCTTTGGGAGCGCAAATCAAGCGGTATAATCCCGAAAAATGAGTTTCGACATCGTCTTTAATTACATTTTAAAACGTACGGGCGTGGATTACGGCGCAGGACAGGACGGATTTGCGCGTCTTTTGCAGCGGCTGGGAAACCCGCAGGAACAATTTAAAATCGTCCACGTGGCGGGAACGAACGGCAAAGGTTCCGTGGCGACGATGACGGCCCGCGCGTTGGAATGTGCGGGATATAAGACGGGGCTTTTTGTGTCGCCCCATTTAATAAGCCCCGCGGAGCGTATTCAAATTAACGGAACGCCCATTTCCAAAAAATCCTTTTCGCAGGTTATTGTGGACGTATTTCAGGAAGAAGAGGACGAACTCAATTTTTTTGAAATTTTAACCGCCGCCGCGCTTGTTTATTTTGCGCGCAAAAAAGTAGACTATGCCGTATTGGAAACGGGCCTCGGCGGACGAAAAGACCCTACCAACGCCTGCACCGCCGCGCTGAGCATTATTACCGCTGTCGGGATTGACCATACGCAATATCTCGGCTCCAGCTTGGCGCAAATCGCACGCGAAAAAGCGGGCATTATCAAAGCCGGCGTACCCGTGATCAGCGGGGCAATGAATCCCACCGTGCGTGAAATTATCGCCAAAACGGCCAAAGTCCAAAACGCCCCGCTGACGTTTGTGGGACAGGGCGAACCGTTCTGGGAATCGTCAGTGGATATCCCGTCGGGGCGCACGCTGATGCGCACGGATGACGGCTCCGTTTGGCCGCTGCACGCCTTGGGCGCGCGCCAAGTGTTAAATGCCTGCATGGTATATCAGGCGGCCAAAACACTCGGTTTGCCTGCGCGCGCGGTCAAAAAAGCGTTTGAAACGGTTGAATTGGCGGGGCGGTTTGAAATTTTTCACAGCGGTAAAAATACCGTCGTGCTCGACGGCGCGCATAACCCGCAGGCTGTGAAACTTTTAATGGAATTCTGGCGCAAAACGGCACTTTCCGAGGACGCGGTTCTTTTGTGCGGGTTTATGAAGGACAAAGACTATAAAAAAATGCTCGCGCTTTTGCGTCCGTATTTTAAAACGGTTATTGTTACCGTGCCGCCGTCTGCGCGCGGGGCGGGGGAAGAAGAAATCCGCGCCGCACTTGCCAAAAACGCGCAAATTGTGTTCGAGCCGGACTGGAAGAAAGCGCTTGGGCTTGCGCTTTCACACGAAAAAACGCTTTGTACGGGGTCTTTTTATCTGGTCGGCGCGGTGCGCGCAAAGCTGGAAAACAGAGCGTTTAAACGCGTGTAGAACGGACGCCTTTTTCCGTCAGAAAATAGGGTTGACACACGCGCTCTATTGTGGTTAAATTTAGTATATGTATTTTTGCGCGGAGAGCCAGCTATGTCTTTAGACAACAACCAATTTGAAGGTCACGGGGATATCGCCCAATTTTTGGAAAAATTTAAGGAGCAGTCTTTTTCTTCTTCCGTTACGCCCGCCGGCGCGGATTTGGGCGGGAGATTAATCTCTCCTAAACCTTCCCAGTACGAACGCACATTTGAAAAACTGGAACAAAAAATTCAGGAACTCGAAGAACGGTTCGAAGCCTCCGCCAGCCAAAACCAAATGATTCTTTCCGAGCTTGCGCGTACGCGCGAAGCGATGGAACGCCAGAAAGACCGTGACGCTTTTTTGGAACACATCTCCCGCACGATTGCCAATTTAAAAGCCAGTGTGGAAAATTTATCCCGCGCGCGGCAGGAGCACCGCTTATCGTATCCGGAGCCGGACGTGCAGCGCGGTTTTGACGCCCCGCCGGCAAATCATTCCCATACGGCCATTTACCATTACGAACCGGAAAATTACCGCGCCGCACAAGAAGAAAAAGCGCGTCAGGAACGCGAAGAAAAAGAGCGTATTATTTCCAGCCTGCACCAAAAAGCTTCCCAGTTAAAGGCCGTCAACAGCGCGCTGGACCGGGAAATTAAAAAAGTGCAGCAGGAAAAAATGGAAGCGCTTAAAAAATCGGCCGAGCAGGCCAAAGAAATTTTATCTTTGCGCGACCAGCTGACCGCCGCTGAAGAACGCTTTAAATCATTTGATTTTGAAGGCCGTATTATTTCTATCCGGCAGGAATACCAGCAAAAAGTAGATAGTTTAGAAACGCAGCTGCAGGAGATTTCCGATACGTGTATGAAGCAGGTGGAGGAAATCGAATCGTTGCGTGCGGAGAATGTAAAACTCCACAAAGCTGCCGCGGAAAAAGAAGCCGCCCTGAAGCGGTTGGAAGAAAAAGAGCGCGAGCTGCAGGCGCTTAAAGAACAAATGGCCTCTTTGGAAGCCGACCACAGCCGCAGCGCGCAGGAACAGCTGATTGCGTTTACGGAAAAATTGCAGTCGCTCCAAACCCAGCGCGACGAACTTTCCGTCCAGTTTGAATCTGCCCGTATGGAGCTGGACGCCGTACGGCAGGAAAAAGAACTGCTTGAAAAGAACTTTAAAGAATTGGTGGAAAAAATCAATGCCAATGACGCGGTAATTGAAGAACTGAAGCAAAAAATCGCCGTGTTGGGCCGCCAAAACGAAGACTTAACCCAGCAAAATGTGCGCTTGACGAACGAAAAAGAAGGACTCGCCCGCGCCAACGGAGCATTGGACGCGCGTGTGCAAGCTGTCGAATTGGAAAAAGATTCTTTGTCCGCCCAAAGCGCAGAGTTGTCCTCCCGCACCGAGGAATTATCGCGCGAAAAAAATGCGCTGGAAGAACAAGCCCGTATATTAAGCGCAGAGAAAGCATCTTTGGAGCAAAATTTACAGGCCGCCCGGACGTCGGCAGAGGAATTGTCGCGCGAAAAAGCCGAACTTGCCGCACGTACCGAAGCACTTGCTCGCCAAACGCAGGAATTGTCCAGTGAAAAAGAAAATCTTTCCGTGCGCGCTGCGGAGCTGTCTCGCGAAAAACAACGCTTTGAAGAACAGACCCGCGCATTAAGCGGAGAAAAGGTTTCTTTATCGCAGAACTTGCAAGAAGCCCGCCGTACGGCGGAGGAGTTGACGCGCGAAAAAGCGGCGCTTTCTTCCCGCACCGAAGAATTGACGCGCGAAAAGAATGAACTGGAAGTTCGCGCCAAAGATTTAAACCGTGAGAAAGAAAAACTTTCTCTCCGCGCGTTGGAGCTGCAAAAGCAGACGGAAATGCTGTCGGCGGAAAAGCAGGAACTCACGAAAGAAAACCGTCAGCTGCGTAACCAAAGTGCGGCGCTCTTGGCTGCCCGTCTAGTACGGGAAAAGGAACGCGCCGACAAAGAAGAAAAGCTCCGAAAAGCTGCCTCTTCTAATTCCGCCGCTCCGCAGCCTCCCGCCGCACCTCAAGAGCCGCAGCGGCCCGTTTTACGTTCGGAACAAACGGATCCAAAACTGCTTGCTGGTGAAGCCGGAAAAGAACAAATTCCACTGTCGGAAATGCCCGTTTCTATGAATGCGCGGGCCAAATCCTCCGTGGTGACCGAGGCGGATTTGCCGGAGATTAAAGTGGCGGATCCGGTGCCCCAGCACGAACAGCTTTTTGACGGGGAAGATTTTTTGGAGAAAACGGACAGTTTTATCGGCCGTATGAAATGGTCCATTTTCAGAGAAGACAAATAACCCGCTTATCTGAGCCTGATATTTTTATCAGGCTTTTTAACAAAAAGGAAAAAATATGTCCCGTTTAAATATAGTCGTTTTATACGGCGGTAAATCCACCGAACACGAAGTATCCGTGCACAGCGCGCAGACGGTTTGCCGTATGCTTCAAGCCAAGCCGGAAAAATACCGAATTTATCCCGTTTTTATTGATAAACAAGGCTTTTGGTTTTTGCAAAAAGAATGCGGTTTTAAAACACCGCAGGACGTTGCCGTTACGCCTGTTTTGCGTGCGGACGCCAATGTAGCTGCCCTGGACGGGTCTCTGGCGTTTAAGGCGGACGTGTTCTTTCCCGTTCTGCACGGTACGAACTGCGAGGACGGTACAATGCAAGGCTTGTTGGAGACGCTGGGCGTTCCGTATGTCGGCTGCGGCGTGTTGGCGTCGGCTATGGGAATGGATAAGGAAATTTCTAAACTGCTTGCCGCGCAGGCGGGGGTGGAAATTCTGCCGTACGTTACCGTTTCGCGCGGCGAAGCGTATGACAAGGCGGAACTGGAAGCGTGGGTAAAAGAAGTGGGTCTGCCCGTTTTTGTCAAACCGGTGCGTTTGGGCTCCTCCGTCGGCGTGCGGAAAGTAAAAAAACTGGAAGAACTGCATGATGCCGTATCGTTCGCGCTCCAATTTGATTCGGACGTGATGATTGAAAAAGGCATAGACCGCGCGCGCGAACTTTTCTGTGCGATTTACGGAGAGGGGGAACATTTAAAAACCTCCGCGTGCGGGGAATTGCGTACGGTGGCGGGCGAATTTTTTGACTATAATGCCAAATATATTGTGTCCGGCGGGTGCGAAACCAATGTGCCGGCCAACATTGCACAGGATACGGAAATCTGTATGCGGGAAGACGCAGCGGCTGTGTTCCGCACGCTTCGCGCAAGCGGACTGGCCCGTGTGGATTTTTTAATGGATAAAGACGGACGGTATTATTTTTCCGAAATCAATACGCTTCCCGGAATGAGCGAAACAAGCCTTTTCCCGCAGCTTTTTGAAGCGTCTGGCGAAGATTACGGCCAAATTTTAGACGGCCTGATCCGCCTTGCGCTGGATGTCCGCGCGCGTAAAGACGCGCTGGCGTTAAACAGATAATTATGAACGCGGTGGTCAAACGGTTTTTTGAATTAAATGTATGGGTAAAAGTAATTTTTTTCTTTTGCCTGTTGGGGATGTTTGCCAACAGCATCCTCGTTTACCGTGATTTGTCTTCCGACGGCGTTTTACTGCGGCTGCACGCGGGTTTTTTAGTGTTGTATGCGTCGCAGGCAGCTTTTATTTTGCTGCACGAACGGTATGTGTGCATACTAACGGTCCTGCAGGGAGTGCTTGCGCTCTTGAGCAGTGCGGACTTTACGTTTGCGCCGTTGGCGCGCGTATTCGGGCGTGTGTATTTTTTGTTGGGTACGCCTTCAGTAGAAGGGATGAAAGTGTATAAGTATGTATTTATTTCGCTTTGTTTTACGCTTCAGATGTTGAGCGCATTTGCGCTGTTTTCGCTCCTGCCCAAGTATACTCCCAAGAAGAAACAAACGGAAGAAACGTCCGCTTCAACCGCAATATAGAATTTGGTAATCCCCGTTTTTTAGTTTTGCTCTATACGCAATATTCCCCGTTCGGGTTATTTCCCGACGGGGATTTTCTTTTGTACAACTTATAGCAGGCCCTTTTGTGTGGATTTTTCCGTTTTACGGCGTTCTTTATAATTTTATGCTGTCTTTTTATTGAGGAAGTTGTTTAACGAAAGAAGATTTCTTCCTGTTCCCGCCAGTTTGGCGTATGTATAGATAGTAAATGTTTGAGGGTACAATCTGCAGGCTGCTTGCCTATTAATATGGTCCGTATGATTTTTGGCGATAAAAAACTTAGTGCAAGGATTCGCCGTACATATTGTTCGGATACTTTCTCCCTGTCGGATACCTCTTTGAACGTTCTTCCAGTTAATATATCTTGGTGCCATTTGTAGG
>CAMECJ010000011.1 GCA_945913025.1 uncultured Elusimicrobia bacterium
CCTACAAATGGCACCAAGATATATTAACTGGAAGAACGTTCAAAGAGGTATCCGAAAGGGAGAAAGTATCCGAACAATATGTACGGCGAATCCTTGAACTAAGTTTTTTATCGCCAAAAATCATACGGGCCATATTAACAGGCAAGCAGCCTGCAGATTGTACCCTCAAACATTTACTATCTATCCATACGCCAAACTGGCGGGAACAGGAAGAATTCTTCCGTTAAACAACTTCCCCAACAAAAAGACAGCATAAAATTATAAAGAACGCCGTAAAACGGAAAAATCCACACAAAAGGGCCTGCTATAAGTTGTACAAAAGAAAATCCCCGTCGGGAGATGACCCGAACGGGGATTGTTGTAAGAAAAGCAAAACTAAAATACGGAAGGGGAGGGATTCGAACCCTCGATACCTTGCGGTATGCCAGTTTTCAAGACTAGTGCCTTAAACCACTCGGCCACCCTTCCCTATTTTTATTTTATTAATTTTTACCGTTCTTGTGCCAGTTTTATTATAACCCATTTCCCCGCTGGCCCGTCCCCGCCAAATTGCTATAATAGCTAGAGGGAGAATTTTATGCAACCAACCAATACACCGAAAACCGTATACCGTTTTGGAGACGGAGTCTATATCAATCTGACCAACCGTTGCCCGAACTTATGCGCTTTTTGCATTAAAACCAAGTGGAAAATGGATTTCCACGGCAATAATTTGAACCTTTCAGGTAATGAACCGTCCGGCGGAGAGGTGGTCTTTGCGTTGGAGGCAGAACTCAAAAAGGCGCCGTTTAAAGAGGTTGTTTTTTGCGGTTACGGCGAGCCGACAATGCGCTTGGAAATCCTTTTGTTTGTGGCCCAAACGCTTAAAGGCTGGCGGGCGCAAGCCAAATTCCCGCCGTTTAAAATCCGCTTAAATACCAACGGACTCGGTAATTTGATTAATCATAAAAACATCGTGCCGGAACTGGCCAAAGTGGTGGATTTGGTAAATATCAGCTTAAACGCGCAAGATGCCGAAACCTGGAAGAAAATCGTCCGTCCCGCCGAGGGGTATGAGGACGGGTTTGACGCGGTGCGCGATTTTATCCGCCTGTGCGCCGCCGCCGGATTTGAGCGGGTGGTGGCCAGCTGCGTGGACCAAACGGGCGCCGACCCTGCCGCCGTCAAGAAAATTGCCGAAGCCGACGGCGCCATTTTCTATTTAAGGAGTTTTTTAGATGCGCAAGATTAAACGCCCGGGGGCGTTGTTCGTCCTGTTTTTAATTCTGTTGGCGCTTGTTTTGACGTGGTTTTTTGCCGCGTCGGAGGATTATTACGATTACACTTCCGACACGATTGAAAGCTCCGCTTCCGTCGCGCCGCTTAATAAAGAGAGCCTTCTCACGCGCTCCGCTCCGGTCCGGCGGAAATACGATACCGAAGTGAAATACCGCACCTTTTATCTCACCGCCCCCGGGGCGAAAAAAGTGGAACTGCTGGCCGATTTCAACCGCTGGGGCAAGGATCCCATTGAACTGAAAGCCTATCGCAAGGGCTATTTTGAAACGTCCGTCGCGCTGACGGGCGGGGAATACAAGTACGTGTTCTCGGTTGACGGAAAAGACGTGGCGGATCCCACCAATAAAGACCGCCGCATTGTGGACGGACGCGAAGTTTGTATTAAAACGGTAAGATAATGAAAACAGCTGAAATTTCTTCTTCATCGCGTGAACAAACGCTGGCCTTGGCGGCGGATTTTGCGCGCGCGTTAAAAGGCGGCGAGATCGTTTTTTTGCGCGGGCCGATCGGCGCGGGCAAGACGGTGTTTGTCAAAGGAGTGGCCTCGGCTATGGGGCTAAAAAGTTCGCCCACCAGCGCAAGTTTTAGTTTGATGAAAGAATACAAAAACAAATCCCGCCGTTTGTTTCACATTGATTTGTTCCGCTTGGAAGAAGGCGAAGTATTTAACCTCGGTTTTGAAGAAATGCTGGAGGATGAGGACGCTGTTATTTTGGCCGAATGGCCGGACCCAATCCGCCGTATGCTGCCGCAGGACCGTTTGGAAATGGATTTTATTTTACAGGAAGGGGACGAACGCGTGATTCGTTTATCCTCGTTTGGGCGCGTGTCGGACGCGCTGTTGGAGGCGTTATGCAAAGCCGCAAACCGGTAACTTTAGGGCTTGATACGTCGGGCGCGCCGCTGATCGCCGCGCTTGAAAAAGACGGTAAAATTTATGCCCGCCGCCGAAAAGGCATTAAACAGGAGCGTTTGTTGTTCCCCGCCGTCAGTTCCGCGTTGGCGGCCGCGGGGGTCGAGTTAAAAGATATTAAACGTATTTTTATCGTGCGCGGGCCGGGACGGTTTACGGGAATACGTATTTCGCTGACGTTTGCGTCAATGCTTAAATACTTAAACCAAACCGAAGTCCGTGGGGCGACGCTGTTTGAAGTGCTGCGCCGGCAGGTTATCTCTTCCAAAAAATTTGCCGCGTGGACAAAAAATAATCCTTCGGGCGCGGTGGCGGTGGTGCTGCACGCGTTTCGCGAGGAATACTTTTTGCAAATTTTTGACGGGCAAAACAACCCGCCCGCTTGGCTTTCGCACGAAGAATTGCTGCAGCGTTTGGCTGCTTATCCTGCACCGCTTTTGCTGGCGGGGAGCGATAAAAACGGCGCGCCGCTTGCGGATTTGACGGACTGCGCCTATGCGTATGCGGACGAAAAGGATTGTTTTGTGCGTCCCGCCACTTTAGTGCAAATGGCGCAGGACGATTCTCTGGCGCAGGCCGCGCTGGAACCGCTTTACTTAAAACCCGCGCGTTTTGAATTGGTAACTCCCAAATGATCCGGCGTTTACTCCCCGCAGACGCGTCCCGTTTGGCGCAAATTGAAGAACTCCAGCCGTACAGCGCACATTGGGGGGAAAAGGGGTTTGCGGATGAAGTTCATAATCCGTATTCGTTTGTTTGGTGTTGGGAAGAAAAAGGCCGGATTAACGGTTTTATTGCGCTGAGGTTGGCCGCGGGGTTTTGCGAAATTTTGAATTTGGCCGTCGCGCCGTCCGCCTGCCGCCGCGGCATCGGTTTCAAACTGTTGTATTTCGCGCTGACGGACGTCCGTGCGCTCGGCGGGGAACGGGTAACGCTTGAAGTAAACGCAAAAAACGCGCCCGCCGTCGGGTTATATACCAAGGCGGGGTTTAAACCGTGCGGACTGCGGAAAGGTTTTTATAACGGCACGGAGGACGCGCTGATTATGGGGATGAATTTATGAAAAATTTGTTAACGCTTGCGCTGTGCGCGGTTTGGGTGCCGGCGGGGGCTTTGGCCCTTAACGGGGAAAGCAAGCAAGAAGCCAAGCTGTTTAAATCATTTCTGTCGTCGGTTTACGCGTTGCGCGAAAATGACAAAAAAGTGCTTTCGCGCCTTCAGCGCACCTTGTCTCTCGCTCCGGATTCCAAATACCTAAAACGGCTGTTTGTGTCCGCCGCGCTGGCGGCGGATAAACCGGAACAGGCTGAACCGTATGCGGACTTTATTAACGGCGGCGAAAATGACGCCGAAGATTGGAGCGTATACGCCTCTTATTTATGGAAAAAAGGCGATGTGGACGGCGCGCAGCAAGCGTATTTTCAAGCCGTTAAGCAAAGCGACGATTTCCGGATTGCTTACCAATACGTTGCCCTGTTGTCCGTACTGGAGCCGCACCGCGCCGCTCAAGTTTTTGAAGAATGGATTGCCGTACAGCCGGAAATGGCGGGCGTTTTGTATACGGAAGCGGGAAATGTGCTTTTGCGGCGGGCGGATTGGGCTAATGCGCTGGTGTATTTTAATAAAGCGGCGGCCGCGTCGCCCGATAATCCGTCCCCTCGTTTCGGCCGCGGCATTATTTACGAAAAATCTTCGCAATACTTTTTAATGCTGCACGAATTTGAGGAGCTTGAAAAAATGGGCTTTGGCAATGCCGCCACCTATTCGCGGATGGGATCGGTATTTGTGCTGGTAAAAGATTTTGCCAAAGCGGAGGAATACTTTGTAAAAGCCAAGGCCGATGATAAGGCGGACGTTCCCGCCGCGTATTTTCTTTCCCTGTTGGCCGAGCAAAAAGGGGAGTATGCCCGCGCGATTGGATATCTAAAAGATGCTGCCGATTATCAAGACTCTGCTTCCAAGCAACTGCAAGTGTCTTTTTACCAGCAGAAGTTAAACCAGCCGGAAGAAAGTTTAAAAACCTTGGCGGCAGCGTACCAACAATTTGGCGGCAATGTGGAGGTTGGCTTCTTTTACGCGCTGGCGTTAAACGAGGCAAAAGAATATAAAAAGGCTTCCCGCGTGCTTAAAAAGGTATTGCAAACAAATCCCTCTTACGCCGAGGCGCGTCTGCAATACGCGTTTACTTTGGAAAGTCTGAAAAAATACAGTGAAATGGAACGCGAACTTCAGACCATTTTGGAAGAAAATCCCCAAAACGCGGCCGCGCTGAATTTATACGCCTACAGTTTGGCGGTGCGCGGCGAGCGGCTTGAGTTGGCGCAGGAATATGCGGCGCGCGCGTTGGCGGTGGATCCGGAGGATGCCTCTTTTATTGATACGCAGGCGTGGATTTATTTTAAGCAAGGCAAGTTGGAAGAAGCCGCGGAGTTATTGCAATCGGTATCGGACGACTTGGCCGCGCGTGATGCGGAGGTGGCCTACCACAAGGGCGCCGTCGCGTTTGAGCAAGGCAAGTTTGACGAGGCCCGCCGGTATTTGGAAACGGCCCGTTTAAAGAACAAGGACGCGGCAAAACTTTATAAAAAGCTTCCGCCGCGTTAAGCGTATTTAGAAACATAAAAACTCTCCGTTCTTTTGAGCGGGGAGTTTTTTGATCGCTTTTTGTCGATACAAAAAGTAGTGCGTAACTTTGCGGCGTGTCTTAAACAGTGTGGCTTTAACGAGTCTAATGAGGGCGGTGGGAAAGGGGGCGCAGGCTCCGTGCCTTGACCCGTTTTTTTTTTTTGATATATTGGAATTATTATTTCTTCTATAAGGGGGGATATGTCCGATGTGTCAAAAACGGGGATTTACGTTAATAGAGCTGTTAGTTGTCGTATTAATTATGGGTATATTAGCCGCTGTTGCTTTGCCGCAATACAGAGTAGCAGTAGTGAAATCCAGATTAGGAACGATGATGCCCGTAGTAGACGGAATGCTTAAGTCCTTGGATTTGTATTATTTGGAAAACGGTTCTTGGCCTTCTAATGCGAATACGGATATCGAATGGACAATTGATTTTCCGGCAGGCTGCTCTCTGCGGGGTGCTGCGGCGGGTTTATGCCAGAACGGATTATTTATAGATGTTATGGGCTCTTGGCCGGATGTGATGGCTTGCTCACCAAAATACCATATCGGATATGCAAAGATTTCCAATTACGCTTCATCTTTTGCCAGTTCATCGTATTGCTTGGCTATGGCTGAAGACCAAACGGCTGAACAAGTATGCCGCAGTATGGGAGGCCGTTTAAGCACGGACTATACGCAAGAGACTTTCCCTATTAATTGCGGAGAAGGAAAAGAGATGCATATATACGCCTTGTAGCGCGGTTATTTAGGAGTTGGTTCCGGCAGATTTATAAAATCATCATGCTGTCGCCAAATGAATAGAAACGGTACTTTTTTTCCACCGCCTGCAGGTAGGCTTCGTAAATAAAATCCTCTCCCGCAAATGCGGACGTCATACACAGGGGCGTAGAGTCCGGAAAGTGAAAATTCGTAATCAGGCAGTCAATGGCTTTAAATTGGTATCCCGGGTAAATAAACAAATCCGTCCATTTTTTGCCTGCGTGGGTGACGTGTTTTTCATCCGTAAAACTTTCCAGCGTGCGCGTACTGGTCGTCCCGCAAGAAAAAACACGTCCGCCGGAGCGGCGTACTTGGTTCAGCGTGTCTGCCGTTTCTTGCGATACTTCGCCGAGTTCGGCCAGCATCCGGTGCTGTTCGGGTTCTCCGCGTAAGGGTTTAAAAGTGCCCCAGCCGACGTGCAGCGTAATATAGCAAATTTTAACGCCTTTATCCGTCAGTTTTTGCAACAGTTCCGGCGTAAAGTGAAACCCCGCCGTCGGCGCGGCAATAGACCCTTTATACTTGGCGTAAACGGTTTGATAACGGTCTTTGTCCGTTTCAATGCTGGCGGTCATTCCGTCGTGTTTGCGCGCTTTTTCAATGTATTGCGGAAGCGGCATTAAGCCGTGCGCGTCGCAAAACGGCAAAATATCGTCTTGGTTAAATTCCAAGAGCGCTTCGTTGTTTTCGGTTTTGCCCACGGCTTTGGCGGTTAAGCCGTCCCCAAAATCAAGCGTCATACTATCTTTATAGTCGCGCGTGAGCACCGCCCACGTATGGGCGTTTGTCGTCGGGCGTACGAGTAAAACCTCCACCTTTCCGCCGGTGGGTTTATGGGCAAACAGTTTGGCGGGGAAAACTTTGGTGTTGTTGATAACCAAGGCGTCGCCTGCGTTAAAATACTCGTGAATATCGCGGAAAATGCGGTGTTCTATGGTGTGCGTATCGCGGTGCAGCACCATTTGGCGGGAACTGTCGCGCGGAGTGGTGGGCTGCTTGGCGATAAGCGGGTCTAAATCCAATTGTTTAAAGCGTTCAAAAGCCATTGTATAAACCTCTATTTGATTTCGGCGAGTGTCGCGTCCGGATAATAATGTTTCAAAATTTTGCGGTAATCTTTGCCGCTTTGGGCCATTCCGTTGGCGCCGTCTTGGCACATTCCTACGCCGTGGCCGTAGCCTTTTCCTTCAAAATACACGTCCTTACTGCGTACGGAAATTTTATTTATTTTGCAGCTGCGTATACCAGTGGCCAAGCGGAATTTTCCGCACGCAACGGTTTTACTGCCTTTGGAGGTGCGGATGGTTAAATTGGTGGCGCGTCCGGTCTCCGTTTTGCGGGCGATTTTAATGCTTTTAAGCGTTCCCGTAAGGCCGGCTGTTTTGGCGTAGGCGAGGACCTTGTTGTGCGAAACAGTCATCTGCCACGAGTGGCTTTTGGAGTGGCTGTCGTACTTGCAGGACGCACCGGAGAGCGGTTTAAGGGGTTCCGCCCCGAAATTCCAGCTGCGCACATCGTCCGTTCCGCCGCCGCAGTTGGCGTGGTAGTAGGTAAAAAATAATTTTCCGTTATAGGTCAGCACCTGCCCGCGCGTTTCGTCCACGGCTTTTTTGACCGAATCGTACTGTTTCCCGCCGCCTTTGTACATCTGGCTGCGTACGTCGCTGTATAGGTCAAAATTTTGATTCTTAACGCTTTCCAAACTTTTCAGCGTATACGTCCGCGCGGCCACGGCTTGGGCTTTTAAGGCTTCAAGCGGCCACGTGTAGCTCATTTCGTACGGCAGTACGCCGTAGAGATACGTTTCCAACGGTGCATGTTCCACCAAGTGAAACGAATTGCCTGCCGGAATGATGAAAATTTTGCCGGAATAGACGTTTTTATCCCACGTTAGAAGCGTATTTTGGGCGGGTTCCAAAATAATGGGCTGCGCGCTTTGCAGCGTACCCAACTGGATTTTGCCGCCTCCTAAAGCTTTTACGGCCAAGGTTCCGGCTGCGGAAACTTTGTATTTTTTGGATAAATCCGGCGTGTAAATATACACGCGCCCCGAATGTTTGATGTCAGCCGATTTTTTGTTTTCGGCCAGTAATACGCGGACGGTTTTATCCGCCGGAATCGTTTTGGCGGCAGGGTCCTGTGACGGCGGATCGGGCAGTTTTTCTTCGGGCGTTTGGGGGGCGGAAACTACGGGGCTTTCGCCCTTGGCGGCGGAGAAATTTTGACGCGCGCGTTTTTGGGACGGCGCGGCGCACGATGCACATAAAACGGCGGCACAGAGAAAAACAAACGGAGTGCGCAGAAAATTTTTCATAAGCATTAAAAAAGCAGGTCGGCGTGCTGTTTGCGGCCTAAATGTTCATAGGCTTTGCGTGCGGCCACGCGTCCGCGCGGTGTGCGCGCGATAAATCCGGCTTTGATGAGGAACGGCTCAATGACGTCCGTCAGCGTATCTACAGATTCGGACACGGCAATCGCCAAATTTTCCACGCCCACCGGCCCGCCGGAAAAACGGTCAATCAGCGCTTCCAAAATGCGCTTGTCCATACTGTCAAGCCCTTCGGAGTCAATATCCAAAGAGTCCATCGCCGTCTGCGCAATTTCCCGCGTGATGACGCCTTTGCCTTTGACTTGAGCAAAGTCGCGCGCTCGACGCAAAAGGCGGTTGGCGATACGCGGCGTGCCGCGGGAACGCTTGGCCAGTTCCGTAAGGCCCTCGCGGTCCGCGTCAATGTGTAAGAGGCGCGCGGAGCGTTCCAAAATATCGGTAATTTCGGGCACTTCATAAAAGCCGAGGTTAAACACAATGCCGAAGCGGTCGCGCAGCGGACCCGTTAAGAGGCCGGAGCGCGTGGTCGCGCCCACGAGCGTAAAGCGCGGCACGGCCAGTTTTAATGTAGTAGATCCCGCCCCTTTGCCCGTATTAATAAAAAAAGTGAAATCTTCCATCGCGGGGTATAAGGCCTCTTCCACGGCGGGGTTTAGACGGTGGATTTCGTCAATAAACAAGATGTCGCCTTCGGAAAGTTCGGTGGTGAGCATAGCGGCCAAATCCCCCGGGCGCGCAAGCACGGGGCCGGACGTTACTTTAATGTTTACGCCCATTTCGTGCGCCAAAATGTTGGCGAGCGTCGTTTTGCCCAGCCCTGGCGGCGCATAAAAAAGGCAGTGGTCCAAAGCCTCTTTGCGGGATTTGGCGGCTTCAATAAAAATATGCAAATTGTCTTTTAATTTCTGTTGGCCCACAAATTCGGCAAGCGAAGCGGGGCGCAGAGCGGCTTCAAATCCGGCGGATTCGTCGGGCAGTTGGGTGACGTCTAAAATTTCGTTTTGGTTGCTCATTTTTTAAGTACCCGCAGGGCCTCCCGAATGATTGTTTCCAACGGTTCGTCGGGGTCAACGCCATCGGCGTGCAGTTTTTCCATAGCGCGGCGCGCTTCGGCGGCGGAATAGCCCAACGCTCCCAATGCTTCCAGTACGCCGCTTAAATACGGGGCTTCATCCAATACTTTAATTTTGCTTTCGCCCTGAACGGTCAGCGCGTCCATTTTGTCTTTTAGGGAGTTGATTAATTTTTCGGCGGTTTTGGCCGTAAAGCCGAAGATACCCGTCAAAATTTTGGGGTCGCGTTTTAAAATGGCGTTGTGAAAATCGGCCACCGAGCGCAGGGCTTTATTTAAAAATTCCATTGCTTTTTTGGGGCCGGTATTGGGAATGGCGGTTTTGAAAAGCGTCCAGAGTTCTTTGTCTTCTTTGGTTAAGAATCCGTACAGCACCGTGCCGTCGTAGGGGGAGATGGATTCCGCCACGTAAAACGCGGTTTCCTGCCCCACTGTAAGTTCCAGCGCGCTGCCGCGGGCGAGGTTTACTTCGTACCCCACGCCGCTGCAGAGGATAATCGCTCCGTCTTCTTTTACTTCTAAAATTTCGCCTTTTAAATACGCTATCATATTTCCATTTTACCATATTCGGCGGGGAGAATCGCCCGCGCGTTTTGCAAGAAAGGGGTTGATTTTTTAATCTTGTTTTTTTAAACTGTTATATAGGGTTTACAGGAGGAAGAGATGACACAAGGTTTTACGCTTATTGAGTTGTTGGTGGTAGTACTCATTATCGGAATTTTGTCTTCAGTGGCATTGCCGCAATATGAGAAATCTGTTAGAAGGGCGCGCGGCGCGGAAGCCGTATTGGCAGCCAAAACCGTAGCGGATTCCGCCAATTTGTATTTTTTTGAACGCCGTCAATATACTACGAATTTAGCGGATTTAACGGTTGAGGCCCCTGCTTTGAAAAATTTTACATTAACGCTTGATAGCCCAAGTAGCTCGACTTTGAATATCATCATTACCGCCGGCTCGGGGGATGCTACGGTAACGATACAGTGCCAGCGCGGAAAAGTTGTCAGCCGTACTTGCGCCGGCGCGAATTGTGCCGATTATTTTGCTTCCCAGTTTTCCGCTTGCGGTGCTACTATTTAAAAAGTTGGCCTAATTGCCAAAAAAGTTAGCTGTATGTGTAAAATCTCGGAACGGAAAAACCGTTCTGAGATTTTTTTCGGAAAAACAAGCTTCTCTTTTAGCCGTTTGTTAGGAGAGACTTCTTTGGGGCGGGAGATTTTTCCGGCGGCGGAGAATTTATTTTTTGCGCTTTTTTATTTGATCTTCCTGTGCGGCTTTGAGTTTGGCCAGAAACGCCGCTTTTACATTTAACTTGTTGTTTAACGGAACCGTTTTTAAGTGGCAGATGGCGATGGCTACCGCGTCTGCGGTATCATCCGGAGAAGGCGCTTTGTTCAAATTCAGCGTCAGCTGTACCATGCGCTGAACCTGTTTTTTGTCCGCGGTGCCCGTGCCGCAAATCATCAGTTTAACGCGTTTGGGGGGATAAAAAGTAATCGGTTTTTTAGCTTGCTGGCAGGCCAGAATAATTACGCCGCGCGTTTGAACGGTGTTGGCCATTGTAATGGCGCGTTTGAGAAAAAAGTTCTGTTCCATCGCTACCTGATCAGGCGCGTAGGCGGTTAAGATTTTTTGGAGTTCGCCGTAAATGTATTCCAGCCGTTCGGGCAGTTCCTGGTCCGCACCCGTGTGAATCAACCCGCACGCGCGTAAAGACAAAACGGAACGGGCGCTTCTTGTAAGAATAGCCCATCCCGTTCTGTCCAAACCAGGGTCTATACCTAAAACGGTGGTTGTGTTATCCGTCAAGCGGCCTCTCAAATTAAGCGTTTAATTTGGCGGCGACGGCTTCGTCGATGCTGGAGTTGTCGTACACGTTTTTGGTATCGTCGTGATCGTCCAGTGCGTCAAGCATTTTCATTAACGTTTCGGCGGTATGTTCGTCGGTAACGGCTACGTCCGTATCGGGGATCATGGAGAGATCGGCCGATTCCGGCGTAATGCCTTTGGCTTCGATGGCTTTCTTTACGGCATCGAGCGCGGCCATTTCCGGCGCGGTAATGACTTCGTACACGTCGCCCGCGGTGCGCACGTCTTCCGCGCCCGCTTCCAGCGCGAGGTTCATCAAATCATCTTCGGAAATGTCTTCCGTTTTGACGACGATTAAGCCTTTGCTTTTAAACATGTAGGACACGCAGCCCGCCGTGCCGATAGAGCCGCCGTGGCTGGTAAAAATTTTGCGGATTTCCGCAAACGTGCGGTTTTTGTTATCCGTCGTACACTCTACGATGACCGCCACGGAACCCGGGCCGTAGCCTTCGTACGTAATTTCTTCGTAAGATACGCCCGGAAGCTGGCCCGTACCTTTCATAATGGCGCGTTTGACGTTGTCAATCGGCATATTGGCGGCGCGGGCGTCGTCCATAGCTTTGCGCAAACGGGGGTTCTGGTCAGGGTTGCCGCCGCTCATCTTGGCGGCGATGGTTACTTCTCTTAAAATTTTGGTAAAAACTTTGCCTTTTTTGGCGTCTACGAGGGCCTTTTTATGTTTAATGCCGGCCCAGTGCGAATGTCCACCCATAGGTATCTCCTTACTGCAAAATAAGATACTTCTATTCTAGCAAATTTTTGGCGCGGCGGAAGAGGGGGTTTTTGATTGCGGGGAAACAACCCGTTTTAGGAAGAAAACATTTGCCCCGCATGGGATTTTGCTTCGGTAAATTTCCTGACGGAAATTTCCTGCGCACGCGGGAGTGCGCCTTCGCACCGGGCCTCGCGGTTTTTGCCTTGCGCACTTAGCAGGCGCAAACAAAAACAACGCTCCGGCCTTCAAATCCCAACGCAGGCAAAGCAGTTTGCCTGCTTGCGGTGCAAACAAAGTTTGCCCCGCATGGGATTTGAACCCATACCACCGGTTCCGAAGACCGGTACTCTATCCAGTTGAGCTAACGGGGCGTATATCTATTTTAGCAAAAAACGGCGCGGGCGTTTTCTAATTAATTTTTTTAGGTTGGCGGGAATAAAAATTTTTTGGTATAACTATAATATTATGAAATCAATTAAAAATGAAGGGACCGTCCGCTGTCCCCGCCATTGTGAACCTTTTGACGCGGAATACTGGTCTCTGGTGAGTGCGGACCAAGACCCTGATTTAAAAACCGCCGTACTCGGCGGGGAACTGAATTTAGTGCGCTGTCCGGAGTGCGGAACTTTTTTCCACCACGACGGGGAGTTGATTTATTTTGACGCGCCTGCGGAACTGTTGGTTTTTGTGTTTTCGGAAAAGGACCGCGCAAAAGAATCCGAACTCTTGGCGCGTATGCGGGAAGATTACAACATTATTAAAAATACGCTTTTAAAACAGTTAAATATGGATTATCCTCCCGTATCCGTTTTCGGGTTGGAAGCGTTAAAAAACATTTTGCAGGAAGAAGAAAAAAACCGTTTTGAATCGGAAGTTGTCGCCGCCGCTGCCGCTTCATTGGAATTTAGCGTGGCGCGTTTGAAACCGTCTTACGCAAGGCAGCACCATTTTCCTTTCTATGTTCCCGCGCCCGCGCAAGACCGCAGCGCTAACGGTTTTGCCGTGGCGGCTGCAAAGGTGCTGAAATCAGGCTTAGCCAGCACGCTTTTGCGCCATTTTGAAGATAAGATGGGCGAGGACGGAGCCGACGCTCCGATATTGTTATGAGAGCTTTCCTTCCGAAAAAATATGAAGAGCAACTCTACGCCGTGGGCGCGTACGCGCACAAACTGGGCTTAAAAGCTTGGGTGGCGGGGGGCGCCGTACGCGATTTTTATTTGGGTAAAGACACGCTGGATATTGACCTTGCGTTTGACGGAAACCAAGAATCCGTCGCCGGATTTTGCATCAAACAATGGGGCGGCGGAAAACGAAAATTCTCCCGCTTTTGCACGTTTCGCGTAAATATGGCGAGCGGCCTTAAATTTGATATGGTCCGCGCCCGAAAAGAAACATATCCTTATCCCGGGGCCCTGCCGGAAATTGAGCCGACGCAAGATATAAAAGACGATTTGTTCCGCCGCGATTTTACCGTCAACGCTTGGTGTTTTTCCATTCATCCGGCCTCTTTCGGAAAATCATACGACCCCTTCGGCGCCAAAAAGGATATTGATGCCGGCCTGATCCGCGTGCTTCACGACAAAAGCTTTTTGGATGATCCCACCCGCCTGTACCGCGCGGTGCGCTTTGCGGGCCGTTTCGGTTGGAAACTGGCCCCGAAAACCGAAAAATTATTGAAGGAAGCCGTGCGGGAAGAGTACCCGCTTTTACTGTCGCGCGAACGTTTCAGCCACGAATTTTTAAAAGTACTGAAGGAAGAAAAAATCCGCGAGATTTTTCAGTTAATGGAAAAGTATGATTTGTTGAAATTCGCGTGGCCCGGACTTCATTGGCACGATTCCCTGTTGCGTACCCAAGACGTGGCGGAACGCACGGGGATTTTGGTGTGCATGCTGGGCACGAGCGGAGAAGATTTTTTGCGCAGCCTGCGGCTGCCCAAAGAGTTCGGGCAGGAAATTCACGGCGCGTGGACGATTCTGGAAGAACAGATGAGTCCGCTGTCGCCCGTTTCTCCGCTGCAGGCGGAAATCATCAAAGCCGTGTGCCCCAATCTGCCTTCCGCCGCGCTGGAACCTTGTTTTATTCGCGGACGCGAACTCAAAGAAATGGGGTTTGTCGGCAGGAAAATTTCTCTGGCTCACGAGCGTGTACGCCGGGCGCAGTGGGAAGGAAAAGTAACCAACCGCGAAGAAGCCGCCGCTTTCTTAAAAAAATAAAAGGTCATCACTTTTTTGCATAACTTCCCCAGGGGTGTCGGAAAAGAAACATTCGCCTTTATGGGCGAGGCGGGAAACGGTCTTTCCGTTATCAATTATGCAGGGAAACGGCCGGCCCCTAAGTTAGCCGGCCGTTTCGGTTCCGTAAATAAAAAGTGGGTGTGCCGGCCCGCTTTTTATTTTTATCACTTTTGCTTTAGTTATTAATCTTAATTATTATAATTAAATAATTAAGATTAGATATATTATAATTAAAACAAATTATATTTGCAATATTTATTTCATCAAATTGTACGTCTGCCCGCTTTTTCCGTACGCGCATGCGTGCAGGAAGCGGTATAAATTAGTAGAATACAAGAGTATGGAGATTATTGTTTTATTACCCGTTTTATTTTTTTCCATCGTACTGCATGAATTTGCGCACGGTTACGCCGCGTACCGCTGCGGGGATGATACCGCCTATATGCTGGGGCGCTTAACGCTCAATCCCGTAAAACATATAGATCCTGTGGGCACGCTCGTTGTTCCGGCGTTTTGTTATTTGACGGGACTGCCTATGTTCGGCTGGGCCAAGCCCGTGCCCATCAGCGTACAGCGTTTAGATTCTCCGCGCGCCGATATGGGCAAAGTGGCGTTGGCGGGTCCTTTTGCCAATTTTGCGTTGGCGGTAGTATGCGTCATCGCTTTAAAATTTTTGCTGATAACCGCTTCCCATATTTCCGAGACTACTGTAAAAACGCTCTTCCACCTGTTGCAATACGGTATAACGGTCAATATCTTGCTGGCCGTGTTTAATTTAATTCCCATTCCGCCTTTGGACGGCGGACGCATTGCGGCTTCGCTGCTGCCCGTGCGCGCCGCGTTTAAGTACGAGTTATTTTTCAGCCGTTACGGAATGTATATCATTTTGGCGCTCATTTTAACGGGCGGCGTGCGTTATATTGTAATGCCCGCAGTTGTTTTTATGATGAGCTTGTTCGCCAAATTTTTAATGCTTTAAAGAGGTATGTTATGAACCGTGAAAAAATTGTATTATCCGGTATGCGCCCGACGGGCAGACTCCATTTGGGCAATTTCCACGGAGCGCTTAAAAACTGGACGCGTTTGCAGGATGAATACAACTGTTATTTTTTCGTGGCGGATTTGCATTCGTTAACCACCGCGTATGACAAAACGCAAAATTTGGCGGCCAATTCCCAAGCGATGTTGACCGACTGGCTGACTGCGGGGTTAGATCCCAAAAAATGCACCATTTACATTCAGTCGGACGTACCCGAAATCAGTGAACTGAATACGCTTCTGGGTATGATTACGCCGCTTGGATGGCTGCTGCGTAACCCGACGTACAAAGAACAAATCCAAGAACTGTTAAAACAAAAATACGCCGGACAGCTGGACGAAAAATCGTTGGGCGAAAAATTAAATTCCATCGCCGGAGACGAAGAAATTTCTTCGTTCGGTTTTTTGGGATACCCCGTTTTAATGGCGACGGATATTCTTATCCACCAAGCCGCATACGTGCCCGTGGGCAAAGACCAAACGGCCCACTTGGAAATTGCGCGGGATTTGGCCCGCCGATTCGCTGAAATTTACGGTACGCCCGCGTTTATGGAACCGGAACCGCTCTTTACGAGCGTTGCGCGCGTGCCCGGAATTGACGGACGGAAAATGTCCAAATCGTACAATAACGCCATTTCGTTGGGCGAAGATTTGGATTCCGTGCGTAAAAAAGTAATGGCGATGTTTACCGACCCCAATAAGAAAAAAGCCAACGACCCCGCCGACCCCGAAGGCTGCATAGTGTTTGCGTTCCATAAAATTTATAATCCCGACGCCGCCAAACGCTGCGAAGAATGCAAGGCCGGCGCATTGGGCTGCGTGGCGTGTAAAAAAGAACTTTTTGCATTAATGGAGCCTGAACTTAAAGCATTCTCCGAACGGCGCAAAGCGTTTGAAAACGATACGGACCTCCTGCAAAAAATCGTTTCGGAAGGCAAAGAAAAAGCGCGCGCTTCCGCCGCCAAAACCTTGGCAAGCGTTAAAAAAATTATGCGGATCACCCCATAAAGGCGGTTAAATAACGATATGAATACTGCGCCGATCAATGTCCACATCAATGTCTTTGAAGGTCCGATGGACCTTCTCTTGCACCTTATCAAAAAAGATAACTTGGACATTTGCGATATCAACATCGCGGAAATCACCAAGCAGTATTTGGATTATTTAAACGTAATGAAGGAGCTGAATTTGGAAGTGGCCGGCGAGTTTTTGGTAATGGCCAGCACGCTGATGCAAATTAAAGCCAAAACGCTGCTTCCTTCCCAAGCTCCCACAACAGAGGATGAAGGCCCCAATCCGGCTAAGGAGCTCATTGCCAAATTGGTGGAATATCAGAAGTATAAAGAAGCCAGCAAATTTTTGAACCGGAAGTTTGAAGAAAACAAAGATAATTTCTACCGCACGGCGCCAATTTTTGACGACGGCGAAAAAGTCATCAACCTTCAAATGTTTGATTTGCTTGCCGCCGTTAAACGCGCTTTTGAGCGGCTGGACGAACGCAGGCGCATTGAACTTTTGAAAGTAGAAGAGTTTCCCATTGAAATGAAAATGCAAAAAGTGGTGGATATGTTGAAAAACCGCACGTGGGTGCTTTTAGATGATATTTTTGTGGGCGAAACCAAAAAACGCGGCATTATTACGTGTTTTATGGCGCTTTTGGAGCTGATGAAAATTAAAAAACTGTTGGCGCGGCAGGATGAGAAAGAAGGCCAAATCCGCATTTATTTAAATCCGGAAAACAAAGACAAAGATTTTAAAATCCTGATGCACGGTTCGGCCGCGTAAACCGTCCGGAGGAATTTTGATATGAGCGAAGAACAAATTTACCCCGTTATAAACGAAGCGCAAACGAATGTTGCGCAGGCTTCTCCTTCGACAGAAGCCGTGCCGGAAACCAAGCCGGCGCCGGCAGACGCCGCCGGAAATGAAACCGGCGCGGACGGAGAGGCCCTGTCAGGTGAGCTGGTGGAAACGGAAGATCTGAAAAAAATCATAGAAACCCTTTTGTTTATTACTGACCGTCCCGTAAAACCCGCCCGCATTGCCGACGTGGTGGAAACGGCTGACGCGCGCCGCGTGCGCGAAATTATCCGCGAACTTCAGGACGAATACGCTTCGCAGGGACGTGCCGTGCAGATTGTGGAACTCGGCGGCGGTTTCCAGATGTCTACCAAACCGGAGTACGGCCGTTGGGTGCGTCGTTTATATAACGAAAAAATGACCACCAAACTATCCAATGCTGCACTGGAGACATTGGCGATTGTGGCGTATAAACAGCCTATTACCCGCGCGGAAATGGAAGCCATCCGCGGTGTGGACGTGGCGGGGCCGTTGGAACGGTTGTTGGAACGCGCCTTGGTGCGCGTAGTGGGCAAAAAAGATACGGTCGGCCGCCCGATGGTCTACGGTACGACGGACGAATTTTTGCGTATGTTCGGGCTGAATAAAATTTCCGAACTGCCGGATTTGCAGGTGTTTGCCGCCAAAACCTTGCACGAAAAACAGGAAGATTTGCCGTTTGGCGAGCCGCTTCCGCCACTCGGCGAACCGGCTATTATTCCGTTGGAAGAACTGGAGGGGGAAGAGAAGCTGGAAGCGTTGGATTCTTCCTCCGCCGATCCGTTTTTTACGCGCAACAGTTATAACCGCGGCGGTTTCTTTGCCGAACCCTTGGAAGCGAACGCGCCGCAAGATGCGGACGCTTCCGCGCCGGCTGCCGCAGTGCCGGACGAATCGTCCGCCGCTGCACAACAAGAGGCGGCTGCCGATGATGATCCGGCCGCACGGCAAACCGCGCGTGAAGAAAATGTGCAACAATCTGAAACCGAACCCGCCGCAGAGGAGCGGTCCAATCAGGAGGGAAATTAATATGAATATCGTTTTAGCCGCCAGCGAGGCGTTTCCGTTTTGTAAAACCGGAGGATTGGCCGACGTCGTCGGCGCGTTGTGCCAGCAGTTTTCTTCCCGTAAAAATAATAAAGTGTTGTTATTTTTACCGCACTACCGCAACATTGTGCGCGTTTCGTCTTTAAAAGTTGTTCCGGGCGTATATTTAATTCCGGTGGGAGATAAAATAGAGCAGGTTTCTCTTTCCTATATTAACTGGGGCAACGTACTGGTGTTTTTTGTGGGCAACCGCAAATATTTCGACCGCGAAGGCCTCTACCGCACCAAAGACGGGGAGTATCCCGATAACGACGAACGCTTTATTCTCTTTTCCCGCGCCGTGTTGGAAGGGTGCAAGTTTATCGGTTTCCGCCCCGATTTGATTCATTGCCACGACTGGCAGACGGGGCTTATTCCCGCCTATTTAAAAACCGTATATAAATTAGATGCTTTTTATACACGGACCCGCTGTTTGTATACCATTCATAATATTGCTTATCAGGGGCATTATCCGTATTCTTCTTTCCGCAAAGCGGGTTTCCATCCGGTGGATTATACGCCGGAGAAATTTGAGTATTACGGCGGGATTAGTTTCTTAAAAAGCGGACTTGTGTTTGCCGATAATATTAATACCGTCAGCCCCAACTATGCGCGCGAAGTGCAGAGCGATCCGGCAATGGGTTTTGGATTGGAAGGGCTGCTGCGCCACCGCGCGGATCATTTCTGCGGAATTGTCAATGGAATCGATACCGAAGTATGGGATCCGGAAATTGACCCCGTTCTGCCGGTGGGATATGACGCTTCCGAAGCTGTCAGAGGAAAACTGGCCGCCAAGCTGGCTCTTCAGCAGCAGTGTAAATTGGAGCAGGATCCGGATAAGCCGCTCATCGGTATTGTGTCGCGTTTGGACTATCAAAAAGGTCTTGATATTGCGCTTAATTTAATGGAACAATTTAAAGACCGCGCCCAATTTGTCGTTTTGGGTATGGGCGACCCGATGCTGGAAAAAGCATACCAGAGTCTGGCGCGCAACAATGCGGGCAAAGTGAGTTACAACGGCCGTTTGGACGAGGATTTGGCGCACCGGATTTATGCGGGTGCGGATTTATTTTTAATGCCGTCTCGTTTTGAGCCGTGCGGGCTGTCGCAGTTGATTGCGATGAAGTATGGTGCGCTGCCCGTCGTCTCGCGCGTGGGGGGCCTGGTGGATACCGTCAAAGGTTACAACGGATCCAATGAAGAGTCCGCCACCGGATTCTTTATCAACAATTTCAGCGAGAAAGGAATCTGCCAGACGCTTGAAGAAGCGTTAAAAGCGTTTGGAAACAAAAAAGTGTGGAACCGTCTTGTTAAAAACGCGATGCGGCAGGATTTGTCTTGGGATAAATCGGCGCAGGCGTATTTGGATTTGTACCGCAAAACGGTCATTTAATAAACAGGGATTAAAAAGAGGTATTATGAAAAAATTTTTAACACTGTCACTTACTTTGGTGTGTTTGTTCGCGGCGGGAGCGTTGTCCGCCGCCGGCGTGAAAAACGTCATCTGGATTATCGGGGACGGTATGGGGCCGGAACTGATGGGATTTTTTATGCAGGGGGCGCGTTACGCGGGTCTTGAGGGATATCCGGACAATATATCCCACCTCGAAAAAATGATGAATAAAGGCTCGTGGGGGCTCTATTTTAACAATACATACGATACGGTGGTAACGGATTCTGCCGCTTCCGCTACGCAAATGGCAACGGGCGTATTGACCCGCCCCGAAGTCATCGGCCGCGATTTTAACGGCAAAGACGTTAAAACGCTGATGGAATTGGCTAAGGAAAAAGGCAAATCCGTGGGCGTAGTTTCGGATACATACATAACCGACGCCACCCCCGCCGGATTTACGGCCCACGCTTCCGGCCGCGGGCAAAAAATGGAAATTGCGCGCCAGCAAATTGCTTCCGGAACGGATGTGATTTTGGGCGGCGGCCTAAAGTATTTTAATTCCGGCGAAAATGCGCTGCTGTTGGGCCGCGCCAAATTGCAAGGCTATCACGTAGTCAAAAATAAAAAAGAATTATCCAAAGTAAAATCGGGTAAGGTGTTGGGATTATTTTCCGATGAGGCAATGCCGCTGGCCGTAGAACTTTACAAATACCCGCAAATGCCCGCTTTGGTTGAAATGGCGCAAAAAGCCGTAGAAGTGTTGGAACAAAATAAAGAAGGATTTGTCCTAATGGCGGAAGCGGGTAAAATCGACTGGGCCGCCCACGCCAACGACGCGGGCGCCGTACTGGCGGAAATGAAAACGATTGACGCGCTGATTGCGTTTGCCGTGGAGTATGCCGATAAACATCCGGATACGCTCGTCTATGTAAATGCGGACCACGACACGGGCTTGGGAACCTTTGTTTACCGCTATATCGGCCGCTCCGAACGCGCCCGCAAAACCGCCCGCGGGGAAGCAGTGTACGGCGGCGGTACGGATTATGCTTCATTCAATACATATAAACTGTTGGAAAAACAAAAAGGCAGTTTGTATACGCTGGAACGGGAATTGCGTGCCTTGCCGGCGGAAAAACGCACAAAGGAACATATCCAAGAGCGTCTGTCGCAGACCTTGGGGTATGAGGCGGATATTTCCGATTTTTATAACCTATCCGATATTTCCGGTATTTTCCGCCAGTTAAATGAACAGCGCGGTATGAGCTGGGCAACGCAAAATCATTCCGCCGCGCCGCTGATTGGGGTGGCCTACGGAGAAGGCGCGGAGCGTTTTACAGGCGTTTACCATAATACGGATATCCTGCTGCGTTTAAAAGATGTACTGGGTTGGAATGAGGACTGATTTATGGCGGATTTATTAGAACAAAACGCGCCGGCCAAGCCAAAACACGTTTTGCGTTTGTACAGACGGCTGTTTCTGTTGGTGTTTGCCGTGGCGGTATTGTGGCAGAGTCTTCTTTTTGTGGACGCTAAATTGGAAAGGTATTATCGGGAACTGTCTGATTCCTTTAAAGTGATTTTGGTAGTGGAAGGCCGTCCGTCCAACGAAACACTGGAACAGACGGGCAATTCGTTAAACCAAAAAACGGATGTTTCTTCCGTACGGCTTTATTCGCCCGAGGACGCGTTGGCGGAGGTCCACCGCCAAAATCCGCAGCTGGCGGAATCTCTTTTGCTGATGGGGAGGAATAAAATGCCGGCTTATTACGAACTGAAACTTACCCCGCAGGCCGTCAATAACATCGGGCCGTTTGTGGATAATTTGGCTTCGGAATACCAGATTCTTTCCCCGCGTTATAATGGTGAGCACGCGCGCCTTGTTTTTTACACCGGCTTATGCGCCAAAACACTGCGCCTGTCTTTGCTTTTTGCGGGGCTTTTGTTTTTGGCGTTTATGTTTTTAGTGGAAGCCCATCCGACGGAGGAGATGCGTTCCCACCACTTTGGAGGAGCCGTATCCGGCGTGCTGGCGGGCGTTTGTGCGTGTGCGTTTTTTGCGCTTCTGTTGTATCCGACGGGCTTTTTAAATGACGCCGCGCGGCAGTTTACCACGCCCGAGCGGCAAATTTTAGTGTTCGCTTTTTGCGGGCTTTTCGGGTGGACGTTATCCAAATGGCAAAAATTTTAAGCGTTTTACTGGCTTTGCTTTTTTGTGCTTCGCCGCTTTTTTGCGACGAAGCCGCCGAACGCAAGCAGGAAATAGAACGTCTTAAAAAACAAGCCGCGCAAAAAGAAAGCGAACTGAAAAAATACCGCGAACAGGAACAAAAAATTTCCAAAGAAATTTCCGCCTTGGAAAGCCGTAAAGAACGGACGCAGCAGTTGAAAAACAAAGTGGAGTCCGACATTTCTTTTGTGGAACAAAATTTGTTGTCTATCGAAGAAAAACGCGCCGCGCTGGAACGCAGTATGCCGATGTGGCAGGGCGTGGTGGCGGAAGAACTGAAAAACTATTATTTTACGCCGTCCTGCGCGTTTTGCGTTGGGGGGTACAGCTTGGAGCAGGATATTTTTGTGGACCGGATGGTTACGCACAAAGCTGCATTTGCCGCTGAGCTTAAAAAAGAAAATCAAGAAGCCAAAGAGCGTATTCATTCGTTTGAAGAACGCAACCGCAAGCTGTTGGCGGAAAGTTCCAAAATTAAAGAAGAACAGGCGGTGCTTTCGCAGTCGTTTAACAAAAAGAAACAGGATTTGGACGTTACCCAGCGTAAAGCCGACGCCGTGCGCAGAGAAATCAACGAACTGAACAAATCTGCTGAGGAGCTGAATAACTTGCTCGCTTCTTTTGAGCGCAAACGTAAAGCGGATGCGGCCAAAAAATCTTCTTCGTCAAAGGTGGCGGAAGATAAAAAAACTTCCGGCCCGAAGATTGACGCGCCGGCCCGCAGCCTGCCGTGGCCGGTAAGCGGCAAGGTAATCAGCAAATTCGGCAAAGAATACCGTGCCGACCTTAACACGTGGATTTTCCGCGACGGAATTAAAATTTCCGCCGCGTCCGGTGAGCCGGTCCGTTCCGTGGCGGCGGGCAGCGTCATTTACGCGGGGCCGTTCCGTTCGTACGGCAACGTGGTGATTGTGGACCATAACAAAGGCTTCTTTTCCATTTACGGATTTTTGAAAGAAATTCAAGTCTCCGTGGGAGACAAACTGCCCGTGCAGGGCGTTATCGGTACGGCGGGGCAGGATACGCAGGCCCGTTCCGGTACCGGCAAGAACGCGGTATATTTTGAAATCCGCCAGGGAGCCGCCGCAGTCGATCCGCAAATTTGGCTGAAATAAATTTTGAGAGGAATTATGAAATCAAAAAAACTCAACCGTTACGCCGTTTTAGCGGCCGTATTATTTTTTATGGGAACGCTGTTTCCGTACGCTTATGCGGCGGCTGACAGCAGCTTGAAACAGCTCCGTACGTTTGTGGACGTGTTGGAGTTCGTAAAAGAAAACTATGTGGAAAAGACCGATACGGATAAGTTAATTTCCGGCGCGATTAAGGGCGTCGTCAACGAGTTGGACGATTTTTCCCAGTATTTGGACCCGAAAGATTACAAAGAATTAAAAAACGATACCCGCGGCGATTTTGGCGGTTTGGGGATCCGTCTTCAGCAAATCGACGGATTTGTTACCGTCGTTACGCCTATGCCCAATACTCCCGCGTTTAAGGCGGGCGTTATGCCTAACGACCGTATTTTATTTGTGGACGACAAAGATTTGAGCGGAATGAAACTGGACGAAGCGGTCGATTTGATGCGCGGCCCCGTGGGAAGTAAAGTTAAAATTACGATAAGCCGTAAAGACGAAAAAACAGGCGAATATAAAAAACTGCCCGATTTCCACTTTAAACGCGAAACCATCGTACCCAAAGTCGTCTACCACCGCATGTTGGACGGCAAAGTCGGCTACCTTTATATGGTGGATTTTTCCGGCCATAGCAGCGAAGAGGTCAAAAAGGCGCTTGCCGATATGCAAAAGCAGGGAATGACCACGCTGGTGCTGGACTTGCGTTTTAACCCGGGCGGGCTTCTGACGGGCGCGGTGGATATTTCTAAACTGTTTCTGGGGCCGGACCAAATGATTGTTTACACCCAAGGCCGCAAACCGGAATACTATCAGGAATTTAAAACCTCGCTGAAGGGTGAATATGCGGAGCTGCCAATGGCCGTTTTGGTCAACCAAGGTTCCGCCAGCGCAAGCGAAATTGTTTCCGGCGCGCTTCAGGATAACGGCCGCGCGTTTGTGGCGGGGCAGCGGACGTTCGGCAAAGCGAGTGTTCAGCAGGTGCTGCCGCTTGCCGGAGGGGCAGGGCTGCGGCTGACGATTGCCAAATATTATACGCCTTCCGGACGGCTTATCCAGCGCGACTACCGCGATAAATCCAAAGCCGAAGAAGGCGGTATTCTGCCGGATGTGGAAATTCTGGTCTCGCCGGAAGAAGAAGCCAAAGTGTTTATGCAATATAACGACGTTATTTATACCCCGGGCAAAAAGGCTCCCGTCGTGGAATTTAAGGCGAAAGATCCTGTGTTGGACCGGGCGGTGGAAATTTTAACCGGAAAAATGACATTGGAACAAGCGAAAGAAATTGCCCAAAAAGAAGCGGAAGAACGCAAAGCGCAAAACGAAAAGAAATCCGCCGGTAAAAAATAAATATGAAAAAAGATTTAATGATTTTGGGAATTGAATCTACGTGTGACGAAACGTCAGCCGCGCTCTTAAAAGGCGGCAGGGAAATTGTTTCCAACGTGATTTATTCTCAAATTGAAGAACATAAAAAATACCACGGAGTAGTGCCGGAACTGGCCAGCCGTGCGCACGCGGCCAAAATCGCCGCTGTTATTAACGAAGCATTGGGCGACCGCCCGCTTGATTATGTGGCGTTTGCCAGCGGCCCTGGCCTGCCCGGGGGACTGATGGTAGGGCGTGTAGCAGCCGAGACCCTTGCAAATTTTAAAAAAACGCCTATAATAGGAGTAAACCACTTGGAGGGGCACATCTTCGCTTGTGAGTTTGAAGGAACCGAAGCGAAGGCGCGTTTGTCGTTCCCTCTAGTGGCTTTAGTCGTTTCGGGCGGACATACGGAGCTGTGGTACGTAAAAGGCTACGGCAGTTATAAAATTTTGGGCCGCACGCGCGACGACGCCGCCGGCGAGGCGTTTGATAAAGTGGCCAAGCTGTTGGGGCTGCCGTACCCGGGGGGGCCGCAGGTCTCCAAACAGGCGTTAAGCGGCCGGCGCGATGCGATTGCGTTTCCGCGTCCGCTGCTGCCCGGGACGTGGGAATTTTCGTTCAGCGGTATTAAAACGGCCGTCAGTTATTATCTGCGCGACCATAAAGAGGTTAGCATTCCCGACGTGTGCGCCAGTTTTGAAGAGGCAATGGTGGAAACGCTGGTTACCAAAACCCTGCTGGCCGCCAAAAAATATAAGGTAAAACACGTGGCTGTCGGGGGCGGTGTGGCGGCCAATACGCTGTTGCGCGGGCGGATGACGGAGAAAGCCAAACTGATGGGAATTGAGACGCACTTTGTAGATCGGAAGCTGTCATCGGACAACGCCGCTATGATTGCCTTGGCCGCTTATAAAAAACTGGAACACGCCGAAAAAACGGGCAAGCCGGTAAAAAAGAATATTAATATAGACCCCAATATGAAAGTGCGTAATTGGGATTAGTGAGGACTGGAAATGATTTTGTGGGCTATGCCCGATGCGGGCGCCAAGAGCAGAGAGCAGTATAATACGCTGGTTTCGCTGTTTAAAGAGGAATATCCGTCTGCGGATTTGACCATACGCATTTTTACGCGCAACGTTCTTTGGCGGCGGATGTTTACCATTAAAAACCCGACACACGAAGAAGAAATACCGGATGTTATTCAAATTCCGCATTACTGGACGGCGCTTTTGGTGCGCGAAGGAGTGGCGGCCAATTTGTCGGAATTGGACCCGGGGTTATCCCTGTCCGAATGTTTGCTGCCGCTGAAAGCCCATTGTTACCAACCCGGTACGAAAGACATCTACTCTTATCCCTGGTGGTTTGATTTAAGCGCGCTGCACTACCGCGCCGACCATTTAAAACTCGTCACCGCTCATCCCGAGCAAGACTTAGCCACTTGGCAGGGCTTGTTAAACGTGTGTGAAGCCCTGCGCGAAACATTCAGCGGCGTGGCCGGTTATTACCCGATGCAAAACAGCGATTGGCGCGGTTCGCTGTCTATGCGTAACGCGCTTCCGTGCGTGTGGAGCCGCGGCGGGGGGTTGCTGTCCGAAAACCGGAGCGAAACCTTAGTGGGAACAAAAAATTTTAAAGAGGGTATTCACGATTACGTAACACTGGCCCTTAAAAATTATATGCCTATTTTGCGCGAACGCGGATCGCTGGGCACGCTGGCTTCCGGAAAAGCCAGTATGATGATTTCCCGCAAGCAGGGTATTAAGACGTTTAACGTGCGCCGCGGCCTGCGGGTGCGCACGCTGCCCGTTCCCGCTACGGGGGAGGAAAGCCACGCGTATTTGTCCGGCATGAATTTGTTTGTCAATGTACGCAGCGAGCATAAAAAAGACGCATTAAAATTTATTAAATTCTGCGCGCGGCCCGATATCCAACTGCGTTACGCGGGAATGGTGGAAGCTTTTCCGGCGTTTGAAGGCGCGTTTGAACAATTTATTTTTTCTTCGTCGCAGCGGCTTCAAACCTATACGGGGATTTTATCCTCCGCGCGCACACTGCCGAATATTACGATAATGGGCACGATTATGGAAATTCTCAAACGCATTTTGGCCGTCTGCGCCACGCAGATTGTGGAGAACCGTTTTACGCAGGCTTCTTTGGACCGCGAACTGGACCTGGCCGCCAAAGAAGTGGAATACCTGCTGTCCATTTACGAGGGATAACCAATGCTTGACCGAAAATCCTATACGCTTTATAAATTCCATAAACAGTTGAACCAGTCTTTCCAAAATAAACGGTCGCTGTTGGAATGTGCTTTGCCTGCGCTGCGCAATCTGTTTAAGCTGGACCGCGTATACTTTTTTGACTGGCAGCAGGAACGCGCGCTGCTGTCTTTAAAAATGATGTGCAAAAAAGAATACTGTATGGATATGCAGGAGGATATTTCCGTTTTAAACGAACCCGTTTTTTTACGCCAGCTGTTACAAACCGGTATTGCCGAAACGACCGATTTAAGTTATCCCGCGTTGTACGTACTGGTAAAATGGCAGCGGCCCAGCCTGGAGCTGAAAGCGGGGGAAGTTCATTCCTATATGCAGGACCGTGTGGGCGTGCTGCGTTTGGAGCGCTTTCGCAAAAACCGCGTGTTTACCAATGCGGAAATTGATTTGATTAAAGATTTGGGGCTTGAAATTTCCCATAATTTGCGTAATACGGAGATTGACCAGGCCAAAAACCAGCGTTTGCGCGTGTCTACGGCGCTTAATGATTTGTCCACCATTTTTGCGTCCTCTTTGCGGCTTAATGACGGACTCGAACTGATTTTAAAAGGCGTGCAAAAGTATTTCCGTTTTGACCGCGTGCGGCTGTATCTGACGGACGCCGACGGCAGTAAAATCAAATCCGTACTGGGGGTGGACGTATCCGGCAAGGTAACCCAAGAGGACGGTAAAAACTTGGGTGAAGGGGAAACGCAGATTTTAAAAGAAGTGTTTGATTCTTCGGCCACATACCGTTCCGTACGCAGCGTGGTGTATATTCCGCTTAAAGTACAGCGCAACAAAGTGGGTTTTTTGACGTTTGACAACTTGTTATCCCGCCGCAAAATCGGGTATTTGGATTTTATTTCGCTCCAACAGTTTGCCACGCAAATGGCGCTGACGATTGACAACGCCCGCCTGTTTGAACGCGTGCAGGAGCTTTCCAATTACGACGAACTGACCAAGCTGCCCGTGCGCCGTTATTTCAACGAAAAATTCGCCGAAGAGATTTACCGTTCCAAACGGTTTGATTTAACGCTTTCCTTAATTATTATGGATATTGACTGGTTCAAACAGATTAACGACGGATACGGCCACCAAATCGGCGACTGGGCGCTGAAAGAGGTCAGCCGCGTAATCCGTACCGGTTTGCGCCAGACGGACGTGCCCTGTCGCTTTGGCGGGGACGAAATGATTATTATGCTTCCGCGCACCAACGGCGAAGAAGCCAAAATCATCGCCAAGCGTTTAAAAGACCGTATCCACGCCATTACGCTGCCCGAACGGTATACGGACGGCGAAGCCGTGCATTTAAGCATCAGCCAGGGGATTTCCTCTTTCCCGATGGACGGCGAAACGCCGGAAGTATTGCTGGAAAAAGCGGATAAAGCGTTATATGTGGTAAAGCAGAACGGGCGCGGTTCGTTTGCGGTATACCGCGAAGTGGCCGAACAGGCGGAAGCTGCCGTGGAAGCGGGGACGGAAACTCCGGCGGAACCAGCTGCGGATGCGTCTGCGGCAAAATCTTCACGCCCGGGAAAATAAACAAGTTGATTAATCGTTTATCATCACGGAACCTTCCCACTGCGTCATCCCGAAATTTCTTACTACGTCATTACGAAATTTCCCGCTGCGCTATCCCTAAATCTCCCCGCTGCGTCATCCCTGGATTTCTCCACTACGTTATCCCTAAATCTCCCCACTACGTCATCCCGAAAGGCAGTAATTCGGGATCTATTGTTTTCTAAGGCTAGACCTCGTATAGAAACCCTACGGGGTGACAGCTTGATGGTAGGCGCCGTTGAGGCCGCATTTGCCGGAACCCGCATAAGAAACCCCCTTGTTATATTGGGGAATTTGCATTTGATATCATTTGGTTTACTTTATTGCAGTTTTTTGATACGATTTTAATATATATCATTTCAGTCTTGTTTTAAATAGTGAACATAATGAAAATAGTGAATAAAATAGATTTGTGCGTATTTCGCCCTTGGGGGGGACTCTTGGGTTTCTTTTTCGTTTTCTTTTTGTGTGCGGGTTTTTGCGTTTCGTCTTTTGCGCAAACGGCCGACGTCAGATATGCCGGCGTGTTTTATAAAGAACATCCTTCTGGGGCAACTGTACAAAACGTATATTGTGATTATTCCATTACTAATACTCTTTCTCAATTCAAAACGGCTTCTCCGGAGCCTGATTTTTATTCCACTATACTGTTACCAAGTGGTGCGCAGCGCCCTGGTAATCCACGTTGTACCCCCAAGGGAACTGCTATGGAGGAGGGAGAAATTAGACTCGATGGTGACTTTCTAGTTCGCTTAGTTTCCAAAAAAGCTACTACCTCCTCGGGAACGTCGCGAATTAGCGACACGCATTATGAAAGGGGGGCCGAGTTTTATGTGCAGCATGAATATTACGAAGAAGGTGGCTGCGAAGAAAATGCATACGGTTCATACTATCCTAAGCAGGGTGCAAGATATAACACATTTTATGATAATTATGAAATTTACGATTATAATAAAGTTTTTGTAGGCCCCGACTCTTCGGATAACCGTAGTTTTGTGTATAAGCCTAGTCCTTCTAGCAACTCCAACGCAACAGATCCGTGGGTTTCTTCGGCGTTGATTGAGTACGACCAGCCGTATCCCTCTCCTACTGCGTCTGACAATACGTATCCCAACCATTGTTTAGCGTTGTGTATGGATGTGTACTGCTCCAATAAACCGCTGGGGGGGAGTACGTATTCCATTTCTTTTCCGCTTCAACAAATTAAGTTTGACATTGTAAAATACTACAATAACAAAAATGTGGAAAATCCGGAAGAAACTCCCGCCATTCACACGATTGACTTGTACCCGAACGTCGAGTCGAATGAGGCCCGGTGCGGTTCTTATCGTTGCCCGGGGGGACCGAAAGACGGCTGGGTATGTAATTCTGCAACACATTTTACAATAGGTGGGTATGGGGCGGGTTATCCGTGTTATAGGTTGTCAGATGGGAAGCGGGAAGATAAGTGTACTTGCGATAACGGTGTATGCACTTTTGTTGTTTTTAATAGTGACGGTATACAGTCTCGGGGAGATGTATCTATTCCTTTCTGTGCGGCGTGGGACGGGTCATATCCAATTGCGGGGGAATTTGGTAAAACGAACGGGCAGTTTGCGTTTCGCGCTACAGTAGCGACAGACGTTCCCGGGGATAACATCATTACCGATAAGATACAATTTAACTCCACGATTGTATACCCTGGGATGAACCAAATTCCGATACAGGTGGACGTGACGAATATCCACACGGTGCGCAGTACGCCGTCGGTGGTGGGTAACATTACGTCTGTATCCGCGCAGCCGTATACGTATGCGTACCGCTTGAGTAAAGATGCGGACGTACGCATTGCCATTTTTGATGCGTCCAACGGGGATAATTTGTCTTATGGTGCCAGCACAACTACGGATATCTCTAAAAATAATCTCGTCCGTACATTGGTAGACTGGCAGCCGCGGTTGGGCGAAGGTTTGAAAGGAGTGGAAAAAGACGTACAGATTACGGAGTTTGACTCGTGGGACGGACGCAACGATGAAGGTTTATTGTTACCTGCGGGTAATTATGTAGTGTCTTTGCAGGCCAAGTCGCAAGACGAATGGGCTGGGGTGGACTTTTCTCGCGCAGTTACAAGACAGCTTTCGTTGGATCCGTTGCGGTTAACGGATATACAGGTGACGGGATTGAATAAACAGTCCACGGGGTATGCGTCTATCAGCTATGTACCCACGGAGCCTGCCAAGATTTATTGGAACATTTATACGCCCGGTACTTCTTTTAAGGAGAATAATGCTGGAGCGGTGTTGACGGATTCTTCTAAACCTACGGGTACGGCTCCGAAGCCTGTTGGCGGCACGCTTGTGTACAGCTCTGTAGAGGATCGTACGGGCCGCATGAATTTTACTTCCCGCTGGGACGGGTTGTGTAATCAAGAAGGGGGTTGTATCCGCACTTATGCATATAAAGAAAAAAAGTCCGACGGTACCATCTGTGAAACTGAAGCAGGGTGTCAACAAACCTTTGCCTATGGTGCTCCGATGCCGGACGGCAATTATGTATACGTTTTATGGGCGGAGATCCCGTATAACGGCAAATATCTAAATGCTGTTGGCGGCAGCGGAAGGCCTGCATTTACGGCGAACGCCACTTGTTCCGGTTCCGAAGAAATCAACAACCAGTGTTTTACCGGTGTAAAAACGCTCAAATACAATACGGGTATGATAGCGATAGAGCGGGGGATGGTGGATGTAACGATACAGCCGGTAAGTTATTCCACGATAGGCTCCAGCCCTACGGCTTACGGTTTGGATCCCTTCATCTTTAAATACTCGGTAGTGCGCGAAGCGACGGCTGTTGCCAAGGTAGAAAACACGGCGGGTGTAGTGGTAAAATACTTAACGCCGGAAGAAGGCGTGACACAGGTGGCGCAGCAGTTAAATACCTTGTCGTGGGACGGACGTGATGATGCGGGCCGTATGGTCACTCCCGGGACGTATATGTTTGTAGTGGAAACGAAAGACGCTATGTTCCCTGCGGTGACGAACCGTGCGGCGGCGGTGTTCCCTGTAGATATGTATCGCGTGGTGGATGTAAGCACGACGGATGTATATGGGGACAGCGAAGCAAAAGCGACGATTTCGTATCACTTATCCAAAGCGATGAACGTGCAGGTAAACATTTATAATAAGGATGTGGTCATTCCCGCGTATAATAACACGACGGGGGATTACAACGATGCGAAGGTGGTATCTAGCGGAACGGATACGGTTTCTGTTCCGAGTATATCGTTCCCTGGTCGGCCGGCTCCGCTTAGTGCGGGGAGTGTGCAAGTAACGATTGGCGGGGTCACGTTTACGAACGGGCAGACGTTAGTGCCGAACACCACCGTAACGGAGCTTGTAGAACAAGGGGGCAAGTGGTATCGGAATACGTGGACGACGGAAGAGGTGTCAGCTGGTGGGGGATTGGTGACACTAAAAAGTTACAAGGTAACGTTACTGAGCGAAGAAGTGAAAATTTCAGACAGCAGCAAAGCGGCGTGGCCTCCGCGCATTTGCGACAAGACGACGGATGTCGCCTCTTTTACCGGCGACTACATTGACCCTGCCAAAAACCCGAAATGTATTTATGTGAATGATAAGACGTTTACGAACTACCCTGCGAATGCAACGGTGGCGGCCTCAGGCGTGGTGGATGTACGCTTGCAGCCGATAAAGACGTTTGACAGGTCGTCTACGCGTGTAGGCGAGGGGATGACGGTAACGGAAGAATGGGATGCGTTGTATTTCTATAATCCGACGTCCACGAAAGAGCCCGGCGCGTGTAAAGGGGCGACTGATTTGAAACAATGTCCGTACGAAATGGTACCGGACGGGC
>CAMECJ010000012.1 GCA_945913025.1 uncultured Elusimicrobia bacterium
TATTAGTCGTTGTTCTTATTATCGGTATTTTATCCGCGGTTGCTCTGCCGCAATATGAAAAAGCGGTTATGCGGTCGCGTTTTACCCAAATGGTAACGGCGGCCCGTTCTATTGTTCAAGCCCAACAGGCGTTTTCTATGGCGAATGGAGGGTATGCCGATAATTTATCGGATTTGGATGTGACGTTTCCTAACATCAACGGCAATGAGGTCTCCTTGGCCGACGGCTTGTGTCGTTCTAACGGGGGCCGCGTGGAGTGTTATTTGCTAAAGAAAGGAATCGTCTACAAGCCGCGTACGGTGGCTGCTTTGCTTTGGTTTTGCGACAATAACAATCGTATTTGTTGTGCTTATGAAGACACAGATTTCGCGGGAGATTCCCTTTGCAGCGCGGAAATGAAAAATGACGATTGGTACGACGGCTGCGGGGGCCGCGGCTCTTGCCATTGTTATACGGAAAAGTAGTCCTTATCCCCTTTTCTGCTCTAAATTGCTACAATAAAAAGGATAGTATTTTACCGCAGGGTAAAAACTATTCCGATTTTTATTTTAAGGATTTTTTATGGCCGGCAATTTACTTGAAGAACGTATTCCTCCGCAGGCGGTTGACGCGGAAATGGCTGTTTTGGGTTCTATGCTTTTGGACGCGGAAGCGGTGGAAACCGCGTTTGAAATTTTAAAACCCGAACATTTTTATAAGGAAGCGCACCAAAAAATCTTCGCCGCAATGAAGGACTTGGCGGACCGCAGTCAGGCGATTGATATCGTTACGCTTTCGGAAGAGTTAAAACGCAGCAATCTGCTTACCCGGTTGGGCGGGGAAATTTACCTCACGCAGTTGGTGGACAAAGTAGCCACGTCGGCGCACGTAAAGCACTATGCGGAAATCGTGTACAAAAAATTCGTCGTGCGCGATTTAATCCGCACCGCTACGGGCCTTGTCCAACGCTGCTATAAAGAGGAAGACGACGACCCGCAAACGCTGATTGATTCCGCCGCCGATCAAATTTATAAACTCAGCCAAAAACAAAAACTCTCCGGCTTTGTGGCCTCAAAAGACCTCGCGCCGGAAGTAATGGAAATTTTGGAAAATGCGATTAAAAATAAAAACGCCATTCAGGGCGTTCCTACCGGTTTGTCTAAATTTGACGAGAAAACGGGCGGATTTCGCAAATCGGATTTAATTATTTTGGGCGCGCGCCCCAGTCAGGGGAAAACGGCCCTTGCTTTAAATATGGCCCATTATGCTTGCGTGCGGTGCGGGATTCCGGTGGCGTTTTTCTCGCTGGAAATGAACCGGCACAGCATTTTTGAACGTATGCTGGGGGCCGCCGCACAGGTTGAAATTCATTCCTTACGAAGAGGATATTTGGAGCGCGGCAAATGGCCGGATTTGATGCGCGCTATGGGGGAATTGGCCTCCGCACCTTTTTTTATTGACGATACGTCCGGCATTTCCATTACCGAACTGCGTATGCGTTCGCGCCGCTTGGCCTCGGAACTGAAAAAACAGGGCAAAGAATTGGGGCTTATCGTGATTGACTATTTGCAGTTAATCCGCGGCGGTGAACGCCGTGTGGAAAGCCGCCAGCAGGAAGTGTCCGAAATTTCCCGTATGCTTAAAGATTTGGCGCGTACGCTTAACGTGCCGGTGCTTGCGCTTTCGCAGCTGAGCCGTAAGAACGAGGATAAATCCCGTTCCGACAACAAACCCCAACTGTCCGACTTGCGCGAATCCGGCTCTATTGAGCAGGACGCCGACGTGGTGGCCCTTATTCACCGCGACTGGTATTATAAGCGCGATGACGAATCGCTTAAAAATAAGGCCACGCTGATTATCGCCAAACAGCGTAACGGCCCCGTAGGCGATATTGACCTCGCTTTCTTCAGCGAATACGCGCTGTTTACTAACCCCGCGCCGGAAAATATGGAAGCCGCCCAAGATATGGGCGGAGATACTATGATGATTCCGGAGTAATTATGCAAATACCGATTTTACGCCCAACGATTGCCGAAGTGGATTTGAAAAAAATGACACGTAACCTGCATCACGTGCGCGAACGGGTGGGGAACGTCAAAATTTTAACGCTCTTAAAAGCCAACGCGTACGGCCACGGCGCGGTACCCGTGGGGCTTTTTCTGCAAAAAAACAGCTTGTGCGATTTTTTTGGCGTAGCGTCGGTGGAAGAAGGTCTTGCGCTGCGCGCAGCCGGGGTTACGCTGCCCGTACTGGTGCTGGGGAGCATTTATCCGTTTGAGGCGTTTGAATACGCCATTAAAAATGATTTGGCGATAACTATCGCCAGCCAAGCCGCGGCGGACGCAGTGTGTAACATCGCCGCCAAAGTAGGCAAAAAAGCGCTCTGCCACGTTAAACAGGATACGGGAATGGGCCGCATCGGCACCCGCCGCGCCAACGTATTTGGCGTCATTGAAACGCTTGCCAAAAACCCGCACGTCATTTTGGACGGTTTGTATTCCCACTTGTCCAGTGCGGATACGGATCCGGCTTTTACCGAAGAACAGATAGGCTATTTCCGCGATACGCTGACCAACGTCAAACTCCACGGGATTCATATTAATCACATACATCTGGCGGCTTCCCCCGCCATTGCGGCGCGGACGGATATCTTTTACGATATGGTGCGCCCCGGCCACGCATCGTTTGGATTGGAAGCGGGGTACGAACCCGTAATGTCTTTCAAAACGCGGGTCGTGTACGTCAAAGACGTTCCCGCCGGAAGCAGTATCAGTTACGGGCGCAGTTTTATTACCCAAAAACCGATGAAGGTGGCTACGCTTCCCGTCGGGTACGGAGACGGATACTTGCGCGCGCTTTCCAACAAAGCCGACGTGCTGATTAAAGGTAAACGGCGCCGCGTGCTGGGCAACGTGACGATGGATATGATGATGGTGGATATCACGGACGGGCCGGAGGTGTCCGTCGGCGACGAAGCGGTGTTGGCCGGCCGTCAGGGGGATGAGGAAATCTCTTGGGCGGAACTGGCGGAGAAAGCCGGAACGATTGATTACGAACTGTGTACGCTTCTTATGCAGCGTGTACCGAGGATTTATAAAGAATAATGTTTACTGCGATCGGAACATTTATGACCCGTATGTTTGATCAAGTGGGCGGCGCGGCCGATATGGTGCGTTCGTCCGTATTCTGGTTTACCCATTCGCGTTTTGAATTTCATCAGGCGGCGCAGCAGAGCGTAACCATCGGCGTGGAATCTTTGGGCGTAACAGCGCTGACGAGTTTGTTTACGGGAATGGTGCTTGCGCTTCAGGCGGGTAATACGATTGGAAATATCTTCGGCGAACCGATTTTTGTAGGTACGATTGTTACGTTTTCGCTGATCCGCGAGTTGGGCCCCGTGCTGACGGCGGTGGTGGTTTCGGGGCGGGCGGGTGCGGCGGTAACGGCGCAAATCGGCACGATGGCCGTTACAGAACAGATTGACGCGCTTTATACGTTAGGCACTAACCCTATCCGCTATTTGGTACTTCCGCGTATGTTCGGTTTTCTTTTGACGATGCCCGTTCTCACACTTTTTTCCAATTTATTCGGCGTGGTGGGCGGATATTTGGTAGCTGCGTATGCGCTGGGCGTCCCGGGGGAAGTGTATATGACGGATATTACTACGTTTATGGACGTGAACGATTTTTTGCACGGATTTATCAAATCGTTTATTTTTGCATTTATGGTGGCGGTGGTGTGCTGCTATAAAGGCATCAGTACGCGCGGCGGCGCGGAAGGGGTGGGTAAGTCCACCACCGGCGCGGTCGTTACCACTATTGTGCTTATTTTAGTGCTGGACTATTTTTTAACCGCCATTTTGACGGCGTTTGGGATTTAATATGATTAAAATCGTGGATCTTAAAAAGAGTTTCGGCCCCAAAGAAGTGCTGCGCGGGGTAAACTTGACGATTGAAGAAGGAAAAACCACCTGTATTTTGGGCGGCTCCGGTTCCGGCAAAAGTACGCTTATCAAGTGCTTAATCCGGCTGGAGGACGCCACGAGCGGGGCAATTATCGTCGACGGAAAAGACATCACGAAAATCCGCAGCGAAATCAAACTCGCCGCCATACGCCGCCATTTCGGCTATTTGTTTCAGGAAGGGGCTCTCTTTGACTCGATGAGCGTGGGGGAAAACGTCGCGTTTGGGCTGAAATACTTAACCGATACGCCGCTAAGCGAATATCCCAAAATCATTAAAGAAAAGCTGGCGCTCGTCGGATTAAAAGACGTGGAAAATTTAAATCCCAGCGAACTTTCCGGCGGTATGAAAAAGCGCGTTTCACTCGCGCGCGTGCTGGCCGTAAACCCCAAAGTGATTTTGTACGACGAACCCACCACCGGCTTGGACCCGATTATGTCCGACATTATCAGCGATTTGATTATCGATTTAAAATCCAAGCTCGGCGTGACCTCGGTGGTCATCACGCACGATATGCACTCCGCTTTTAAAATTGCGGATTACATCGCTTTTTTGTACGAAGGAGAAATTTTGCTCTACGGTACGCCCGAAGAATTCCGGAAAACGGACAATCCGTACGTAAAGCAGTTTGTGGAAGGCAGCAGTCACGGGCCTATCCAAATGAAATTAAAAAAAGATTGATTTTTAAGCGTTTTTGGGATCTTTTTCATTTTTTTGCTTGCTTGCGTATTTTTTAATACGCTTCTCCGCAAAGAAAATGCAAAAACCGCCACAAAAACATGAAAAATCAGAGCGCAGTCTGACGTAGAAATCAAGGCGGTTCCAATTGCCGCGGTAAAGGAAAGATTTTTTATTTTAACATAAGGGATACTATTATGAAACCAGAAACCAAATTGGGTATTTTTACTGTATTGGGACTTATTGTATTCGGCTTCTCGCTGTATTTTTTAGGCGGATTTTCCGTCACGCGTTCGTACGATTTGAACATTAAATTCGCAGACGTTTCCGGTCTGCCCGTCAACGCGCCCGTCAAACTGTCGGGCGTGGAAGTGGGAAAAGTAAAACAAATCAAAATTGAAAACGGGGACGTGATTGTCGTTGCCCAGATTAACGAAGGCGTCGCCATTCACACCGGCGCGCGGTTTTCCGTGGTGATGACGGGGATTATCGGTTCCAAATACTTAAAAGTGGAACAGGGCGACACGATGCTCGCCGTCTATAAATCCGGCGCGTATATCGACGGCGTAAACGAACTGCCTATGGACGCGATGATTACCCAAACGATGTCCAGCATTAAAGAATTTGTGGACAGTGTCAACAATCAGGGTGCGTTTGGCGACCAACTGAACCAAACGATGACAGAAGTCCGCCAGCTTTCCGCCAATTTGAACCAGCTTGTGGCCGCGATGAAACCGTACTTAACCCGATCCGCGCGGAACTTGGATGACTTAACCGAACGCTTGGACGCGCTGTTGGCCGGCATTGAACAGGGGCAGGGCGTTATCGGCGGGCTGATGAAAGACGAACAGATGAAACAAGACGTAAAAGAAAGCGTGACCAGTTTAAAAGAAACGATGAGCGAAGTCAAAACCTTTGTGGGTAAAATGAGCCGTTTCCACGTGTATTGGGATTACGATTTTTTCTATATGCCGGATTCCGGCCTTGCTGTCAGCGATCTCGCGCTTGAAATTTTCCCGTCCAGCGGCTACACGTTCTACCGCGCGGGGATTTCCAACATCGGCAACGAGGACGACAAGTTGGATTCCAAAGATTATTTGGAAAAAAACAAGTTCGACGTCCGCTTCGGTCTCTATAACAAATGGGCAGCCGTTTCCGCCGGTTTAATCCGCGGTGCCGGCGGCGTGGCGCTAGAACTTAAACCGTTTTACAATAAAGAGTTTTTAGACCGCTTTACGTTTACCGGAGAATTTTCCGACTGGGGGCGCGACCGCGTCATCAACGGACGTCTGTTTGACAAGCCCAATTTGTCGTACGGGGTGGATTTCCGCTTTAACCGCTTCTTCTCCGTCGGCGCGTGGGGCCGCGACGTGTTGGAAACAAACGATTTTGCCGTTAAGGCCAACATCTCGTTTAACGATCAGGACATTGCGTCCTTCTTCGGTTTGGCAGCCATGGCGGGAACCAAATAGGTATGAAATTTAAAACGGTGTTCGTCTGCCAAAAATGCGGTTACGAAGCCCCCAAATGGGCGGGTAAATGCCCCGACTGCGGGGAGTGGAACTCGCTCGTGGAAGAAGTAAAGCAACAGGAGAGTAAAAAAGCTCCCGCGCGCACGCGCAGTTTTACGGACTTTTCGTCCGAAATCGTTCAGCTTTCCGCAAGCAAAGCCGTCAAAGAGCCCCGTATTGAAACGCATATATCCGAGTTTGACCGCCTGCTCGGAGGAGGACTTGTTAAGGGGCAGCTTTCCTTATTAGCCGGCGCGCCCGGGATCGGCAAATCCACGCTGATGCTGCAGGTGGCGGCGGAACTTTCCAAAAATTTAAAAGTGTTATATATATCCGGCGAAGAAAGTATCAGCCAAATTTCCGGCCGCGCTGCACGGCTGGGCGTAAAAGGCGACAATATCTTTTTGCATTGCGAAACGGACATACAGAAAATTGTGGAGTCGGTGCAAAACGTAAATCCCGATGTGCTGATTTTGGATTCCATTCAAACCGTCTACCATCCGGAGTTTACGTCCTCCGCCGGAACTGTGGCGCAGGTGCGCGAATGCACCGGCGAGCTTGTCCGCCTGTGCAAACCCAAAGGGATTATTACGTTTGTACTCGGCCACGTAACGAAAGACGGCGAACTGGCGGGCCCAAAAATTTTGGAGCATATGGTGGACTGCGTGCTGTATTTTGATACGGAAAAGGACAACGTGCTGCGTCTTTTGCGTCCGCATAAAAACCGTTTTGGCTCCACGGGCGAAATCGGCCTGTTTAAAATGACGGGACACGGACTTGAATCGGTGGAAAACGCCAGCGAATACTTCGCGCAAACCTCGCGCGACCGCGCCTTAAAAGGCCGCGCCTATTCGTTGGCGCTGGAGGGTTCCCGTCCGATTTTAACCGAAGTGCAGGCGCTTGTTTCTCCCACGCGCTATCCGTTTCCGCGCCGCGTATCAACCGGTGTGGATTTGAACCGTTGTTTAATGTTGTTTGCCGCGCTGGAAAAACACACGGGGCTGCCCTTGGACAATAAAGACATTTTCGTCAGTTTGGCGGGCGGCGTTAAACTAAAAGACCCCGCTTTGGATTTAGCAGTCTGCGCGGCGGTCATCAGCTCGTGCAAAGAAATTCCGCTCGCGCCCGACAGCGTGTTTATGGCCGAAGTCGGTATTTTGGGGCAGGCGGCCAAAGTGCCGCTTATCGACCGCCGTCTGGAGGAGGCCCAGCGGCTCGGCTTTAAAAAAGCCTATTCCGCCGCCGTTACCAAACCGGAAAAAGAAAAACTGTCCAGAATGACGCTTGCAGAGCTTGCGGATTTGGGCGAATTGACGCTTAAACTGCGCTGAAGCATACGCCGCGCGCTGCGGCTCGGCCCCGCGCTGCGGCCTTCAAACGGACGTATCCGGACTTTTCCGCCGAAACAAAACCTGCAAAAACCCTCGTAAAGTGGTAAAATATAACGAGTCTTAATCGGGGGAATTTTCCCTATATTTTTGGAGGATTTATGCCTATTTGGCTTTTTCGTATTTCCACGTTAGTGGCGTTTCCTTTTCTTACCTATACGTATATCAGACAAGATTGGATGACTGTTTTAGGCGGGCTGCTGTGCGGCGCGCTGTTGGTGGCGGGCGAAGTGTTGTTTAAACGCCTGCGCCTGATTAAGCTGATGATTGCGTGTGCCGGTGTACTGTTGGGCTATCTGCTGTTTGTGCTGTTTGACTACGGAATGGCGCATTTGGCTACGCGCGATATGATAGCCTTTTGGGCGTTGCACGCGTACAAAATTGAGATCGGTTTGATTGTGTTCGGCGTACTGGCCAGTTTGTTTAAATCGCGCGATTTGGAAGGACTTTCCTATACGGGCAGCCATTTAAAAGTAGCCGACGTTACCGCCCTTATGGACGGACGCATCGTCGACTTGTGCGAAATTAATTTTCTCTCCGGCATTATCGTACTGCCGGTATTTGTGTTGGAAGAATTAAATAAAATGGCCGATTCCAAAGATCCGCTGGTCCGCGCCAAAGGCCGCCGCGGGTTGGATGTAGCCTCCCGCCTGCAGGAACTTACCGAAGTGGCCGTGCGCATTACCAACAAAACGCCTAAGGCCGACACGATGGAAGAACGCGTGGTAAAACTGGCCAAAAGCTTGGACGCGGAAGTGGTAACGCTTGATTTTAACGTCAATAAAACTGCCGCTTTATACAATGTGGTGGCGTTAAACGTGGCCGATTTGGCTACGGCTTTAAAACCGGTGGTACTGCCAGGGGAAACGATGTCGCTGTTTATTATGAAAGACGGGAAAGAAAAGGAACAGGGGATCGGGTATCTGGACGACGGGACGATGGTCGTTGTAGAGGACGGACGCAAGCATATCGGCAAACGGGCGGAAGTATCCGTATATTCCATTTTACAAACGCCGTCGGGCCGGATGATTTTTGCGCAGATTAAATAAAATTTTTATGAAACAGCAGACGGGTTTTTCGTCAGTGGTAATCGTTGCAGGCGGAAGCGGCACGCGTATGGGCCGGCCTAAGCAAATGTTGCCTTTGGGCGGAAAGCCCGTTTTGGTTCGTACGGTGGAAGCGTTTAAAAATGCGCCGTCCGTGCGCCAAATCGTAGTAGTAACGCCAGCAGAAAACCGCGCCGTTTTAAACGCGTATTTTTCGGATTTAATTTATGCAGATGCGGGTTCCACCCGTTTGGAATCCGTCAAAAACGGGTTTGCGCTGACGGATCCGTCCGCCCAGACCGTAGCCGTACACGACGGTGCAAGACCGCTTGTCAACCCGCAGCATATCGAAGCGTGCCTGGTTGAAGCGGCCGCGTACGGGGCGGCGGTGCTTGCCGTGCCCGTTAAGGATACCATAAAAATTTGTAAAGACGGCGCGGTGGAAAAAACCTTGGACCGTTCCGTTTTGCGCGCGGCGCAAACGCCGCAGTGTTACCGCCGTGAAGTGTTGGCGGAGGCGCTGGCTAAATTTGGCGCGGAAAAAGACGCTACCGACGAATCCCAGCTGGTGGAAAAGACGGGCGTTAAAGTGCGCGTGGTAATGTCCGACTATAAAAACAACAAAATTACCACGCCGGAAGATTTAACTTTTGCGGAGGCTTTAGTGAGCGAAAACGTACAATACCGCACGGGTTTCGGGTTTGATTTGCACCGCTTGGAAGCGGGGCGGAAACTCTATTTGGGCGGAACGGAAATTCCGCATACGAAAGGCTTTTTGGGCCACAGCGACGGGGACCTTGTTCTCCACGCGCTGTGCGACGCCGTTTTGGGCGCGCTGTGTGCGGGGGAAATCGGCATTTTGTTCCCGCCGACGGATGAGTCTATTAAAGGCATTTCCAGCGTGACGATTGCCAAAAAAGTGTTGGAAATCGTCCGTGCGCACAAGGCCGAAATCGTGCATATCGACGCGACGGTCATCACGCAGGAACCCAAAATCAAACCGCATTACGACGCGGTGCGCAAATCGCTTTCTGCGGTATTTGAAATGCCTGTGGAAAATATCAGCTTTAAATCAAAAAGCCATGAACACGTGGGCGAAATCGGCCGCGGGGAAGCGGCTATGTGCCACGCCGTGGCAACCGTAAAAATTACGCAATAGGAGTGTGTATGAAAATCCGTATCATCGTTTCTTTATTTTTAGCCGTTTTGGTGTGTGCGTGCAGCAGCACGGACTACCGTTCGCGCAAACGCGTGACGCAGGGGATTGATTATTCGCGTTACCGCGGAAATGAAGCGTATTACGAGTTTTCGTCTCCCATTCCGGTGCAACAGCCTTCCTTGCCGGAAGAACGGCCTGAACCGGTGGTTTCCGGCGAAGATGCCCCGCTTGACGAAGATGAAGATTTTACGTCTGAAAATATGGCCGGCACTTACGGCAATTACGGCGACGTGGTGGTAACCGTGGCCGCGCGTAAATTTAAACTGGGGCCGTCCGCGTCGCGCAAGGAAATGGCTGTTTTCCAAAAAGCGATGGAACGGGGATATGCCAAAGCGCTGCGTACCTACCGCCCTTCCGGTTTTACGTACGCGATGAGCGGGGTGGGGACAGTTAATCCTCTGTCCGATGTAGAAGTAAGCTGTAAGTTAAGCGAACGCTCTGCTAACGATGTGGGGCAGGCTACCTGTACGCTGTTTTTTAACGAAATCCGCACCCAATACCTGGAACTGAGCAAAGAGGATAACTGATATGTATTTGTATAATACCGCCACCCGAAAAAAAGATGAGTTTGTACCGAATAATCCGCAAAATATAACAATGTACTGCTGCGGACCGACGGTGTACAATTTTGCCCACATCGGCAATTTGCGCACGTATATTTTTGAAGACTTGCTTTCCCGCACCATCCGCCTGCGTCATCCGCTGACGCACGTGATGAACGTGACCGATGTGGGGCACTTGGTCTCCGACGCCGATGACGGCGAAGACAAAATGGAACTCGGCGCGGCGCGCGAAGGCAAAAGCGCGTGGGATATCGCCAAGTTTTACGAAGAAAAATTTTGGGCCGATTATGACGCGCTCCACTGCACGCGCCCGACGGTCATCAGCCGCGCGACGCAGCATATTAAAGAAATGATTGCACTGGTCAAAACCTTGGAGGACAAAGGGTATACCTACCGGACTTCCGACGGCATTTATTACGATACGTCCAAATTTGACCGTTACGACGCACTTGTCGGCCACGCCCACATCAGCGGTTTGCAGGGCGGTGCGCGCGTAGAAATGAGCGACGAAAAACGCAACCCGACCGATTTTGCGCTGTGGAAATTTTCGCCCAAAGACAAAAAACGCCAAATGGAATGGGACAGCCCGTGGGGCGTCGGTTTCCCCGGGTGGCACGTTGAATGTTCCGCAATGGCGATGAAGTATTTGGGCAGTACGCTTGACATCCACTGCGGCGGGATTGATCACGTTACCATTCACCATACCAACGAAATCGCCCAGAGCGAAGCCGCCACCGGTAAAAAATACGTCAATTACTGGGTGCACGGCGAATTTTTGATTTTGCGTTCAGGTAAAATGTCCAAGTCCGGCGGTACGTTTGTAACCCTGGACGTGCTGAAAGAAAAAGGGTATGAGCCGCTCGCTTACCGCTATTTGTGCTTGGGCGCGCACTACCGCACGCAGCTGGAATTTTCATACGAAAGTATGGATGCGGCGGCCAAGAGCCTTAAAAATTTGCGCGCGCTGTGCGTGCAGGTCAAAAAGGATGCCGCTGCTCCCGCGGAAACGGAAAAAAGCAAAACGTGGAAAGACAAATTTACCGCCGCGATGGAGGACGATTTAAACGCCCCTAAAGCGCTTGCTTTAACGTGGGAAGCGGTACGCAGCGCGGAACTTTCCGCTGCCGAAAAACTGGATTTTTTGACGTTTTCCGATTCCATTTTGTCGCTTGATTTGTTTCGGGAAGAAGAAGCACCCAAGGCCGATATTCCGGCGGACATACAATCGCTTTTGGACGCCCGCGCCGCCGCGCGCAAAGCCAAAGACTGGAAAAAGTCCGACGAACTGCGCGACGAAATCGCCCAAGCCGGATATCTTGTAAAAGATACGCCGCAGGGCCAGCAAGTGGAGAAAAAATAAATGATGAAAATACCCGCCGAATTTTTACGCCGTATCCCGAAAGCCGATTTACACGTCCATTTGGACGGTTCTTTGCGGCTTTCCACGCTGATTGAGCTGGCTAAAAAAGAAGGCGTGGAGCTGCCCGCGTATACCGAAAAAGGTCTGCGCCAAAAAGTGTTTAAAGACAAATACGCTTCTTTGGTGGAGTATTTAAAAGGGTTTTCTTATACCGGCGCGGTAATGCAAAACGCGGCAAACATTGAGCGGGTGGCGTATGAGCTGGGGCAGGATGCCATCGCCGAAGGCGTGCGGTATATGGAAGTGCGTTTTGCGCCGCAGCTGCACGCGAACGAAAAACTCTCCGCGCAGGAAGCCGTGCGTGCCGTAGTGCGCGGGCTTGAACGCGCACAGCACGAACACAACGCTTCCGCCGCCGTAAAAAAAGGGGAAGATTTGGAATTTTACTTCGGCATTATTGCGTGTGCGATGCGCAATTTCAACAAATTTATGTCGCCGTATTATGCGACGCTGATTAATGCGCTTTCGCAGTCGGACCGGAGCGAAATTTTCGGCATCGGCTCATTGGAACTGGCGCGCATGGTGGTAAAACTGGCGAAAGAAGAAAAACTGCCCGTCGTAGGGTTTGACCTCGCCGGTGAAGAGGCGGGCTATCCCGCCGCCGACCATCTGGATGCGTACCGCTACGTGCATAAACATTTTATCCGCAAAACCGTCCACTCCGGCGAAGCGTACGGGCCGGAATCCATTTTTCAGGCGATTACCGACTGTTACGCCAACCGTATCGGCCACGGCACGCACCTGTTTGCGGCGGATATGATTAAAGATAAAAAAGTAAAAGACAAACAGGGGTATGTGGAGTCTCTCGCCAATTATATTGCCAGCGAGCGCATTGGAATTGAGGTTTGTCTGACGAGCAATTTGCAGACACTGCCGGAAATCAAGTCCGTTAAAGACCATCCGATTAAAGAGATGATCCGCTTCGGGCTGCCCGTCAGCATTAATACGGATAACCGCCTGGTTTCCAATACCACTGTTACGAAGGAGATGGAGCTGTTGGTTAAAAACATCAAACTTTTGCCCAAAGAGTTAAAAAACATTGTGATTGCCGGTTTTAAGAGCGGTTTCTTTCCTGGCAGCTATATTGAGAAACGGAAGTTTGTCCGGAAAGTGATTGACCGGTATAATCAACTGGCCAAAGAGTACAACATTCCGCTTTATTAACGGCTGTACTTAACTTCTATCATTGGCAGAACGGGCAGAAATGATTTGTCTGCCCGTTCTTGCTTTATTTCTTTTCGTCAAAATCTTTGGTGTTGGGAATGAGGTGGCGCGTCATTTCTTTAAACGCTTTTTTGAGGAGAGTCTTGCGCGCGCGGATTTTGCTCTGCCGGTCCGAGGCGCGCCGGCCGAATTTGGCGGACTCAGCCCGCGGCGCACTTTCCAAATCTTTACCGCTGTCCCACGAGATTCGCTGGCTGGGATACACGCTCTGCTGTCCCGTTACCAAAAAGCTGATGACGCACGCCACCGTAGCATACGGCGCAATGGCGGGGCCGAAGAGTTCTATCGCCATAATGCTGGCGGCCAGCGGCGTGTTGGCGGCTCCGGCCAATACGGCTACAAGCCCCAGCGCAGCCAGCGTTGCTGGATCCACGTTCATAAAATCGGCCAGCATCGCTCCCGCCTGCGCGCCCACAAAGAAAATCGGTGTTACAATCCCGCCGATTCCGCCTGAGGCGAAGGTAACGGCGGTGGTAATCATTTTATACAGAAATCCAAAAGGGGAATCCAACGGCTGACCGCTTAGCGGCCCGTCAATTCCCGCGGCGCCGAGGCCCAAGTATAAGGGCGAAATAAAATGTCCGACCGCGATCAGCACCAGCCCCCCGATAAAGCACGCCCAAAACATTCGCGTGCGCAGTGCAATATAGCGGAAAACCACGCGCATAAATTTGATGATTTCAATAAATAACAGCGCGACGAGCCCGAAGAACATTCCGGAAATAATCATCTTTAAAAAAAACTGTTCCGAAAATACGGGTACGAAATGAATGGGATGATAAATATAATTCACGCCTAAATAAGACGTTACCTGAAACGCCGTAATGCCGGCCACCAAGGCGGGGAACATTACCTCATAGAAAATATGCCCCACCCACAATACTTCCAACCCAAAGAGCGCGCCCGATATCGGCACGCCGAACACGCCCGCAAACCCCGCGCTTACGCCGCAGATCATCATTTTCCTGCGGTCGGCGGGATTCATACACAGTATTTTGGCGAGTACGGCCGACACTCCCGCCCCCGTATCGGCGCAAGGGGCTTCTTTACCGGCGGAACCGCCCGTGGCCATTGTAACGATGGACAGCACAAACCCTTTGATTACGGATACGAGGGAAATGCTTTCGTAGGTATTTATTTTGTGGAGGACGGCGTCGGTGGAGAAATCCTTGTCTTTCTTGGCGATCCGGCGCGACAGCACCGCCACCAAATACAGCGCAAACGGCAGCCCCAAATAGAAAAGCGGCACTTGGTTGCGCAGCGCAATGGACGCGTCCAACGCTTTTAAAAATGCGGCGTCAAAAACGCCGATGACGCACCCCACGCCCGTGGCTAAAAAAAACCATTTAATAATGTTTAAAACATTGTTTCTGTGTTCGCTTAACATAGTATATATCTTACCAAAAAAAACGGACTGTATTTACGCTTCTTGCGGAATTTTGGGTCCGCGCGCGGCGGGCGGGCCGTAAGGCTCATTATTTGCTATACTATAAAAAGGAAATCCCTCGTTTTTTCGTATTACGCGCCCTGCTGGCGCGTTTCCAAGGAGTTTATAGTATGGATTCGTTTATTTCTTCCGTTATCACGTTGGCGCTTGTTATGGACGGGTTTGGAAATATCCCGCTGTTTATCGCCGCGCTGAAAAAGGTATCTCCCGAACGCCGTAAAGTCGTGCTGTTCCGCGAACTGGCGATTGCGCTTGTGATTATGGTGGCATTCTTGTTTTTGGGAAAGTGGTTCTTAAAAGCGTTTGGTATTCAGGAGTATTCGCTGAGTATTGCGGGCGGGATTATTTTGTTTATTATTTCCATTAAACTCGTGTTCGGCGGAGAAGAAGAAACCAAGAACGACCCGAAAGAGGACGAGCCGTTCGTCGTGCCGCTGGCTATTCCGCTGGTGGCGGGGCCGGCCGCGCTTTCTATGGTGATGATTACGGCCGCGCAGCAGTCCAATAAATTTATTACGCTGGGTGCGGTGGTGGTGGCGTCGCTTATTAACTCGGTTATTTTGATGTCCTCTTTCCCGATCAGCAATCTCTTGGGCAAGCGCGGGTTGACGGCTATTGAACGCTTGACGGGTATGATTTTGGTGTTAATGTCTGTGGATATGGTCATGGGCGGTATTTCCAAATTTATGAGTTTATAAGGAATTTTAGAAAATGAAAAAATGGTTTGCTTTAATATCTTTCTTTTTGTTTTCGGCGGCCGGATTTGCGCAAAACGCGCCGAAAGTGGAATTTGCGCTGTTTGTCAGCCCGAGCTGTGTGCATTGTAACAAATTAAAACGCGAATACTGGCCGCAGCTAAAAGAAAAATATAAAGACTCCGTTCATTTTACGGAGTATGATTTATCCGCTGACGGCAACCACCTGATTTTTATGGAAACCGCCAAAGCGTACGGTTTTACGGAAGGCCTAGGCTATCCGGCCGCGGCGGTGGGGAAGACTTTCTTAATGGGGTATCCCAGCGAAATCGGCACCTATGCCGAGGCCGCTATTGAACGCGCCCTTGCGCTGGGGGAAAAGACGGACGTCCGTACCGGGGCGTGCGCGGCGGGAGAGCCTGAAAAAGCGTTCCAAAAAATCACGTTTTGGGCGATTATCGGCGGGGGGCTTGTGGACGGAATTAATCCGTGCGCGTTTGCGGTAATCGTGTTCTTTATTTCTTTCTTGACCGTTTATAAGTACAACCGGCGTGAAATTATTTTGGTAGGGTCGGCCTATTGCGCGGCTGTTTTCTGCGCGTATTTATTGTTGGGCCTGGGCGTATTTAAATTCTTATACGCCTTGCGCGGGTTTTCGTACGTGATCAAAGGCTTTTATATGTTGACGGCGGGCCTGTGTTTGTTGTTTTTTGCGCTTAGCGTGTACGATTTTTGGGTATACTATAAAACAAAAAAATCGGACGGCATGCTCTTGCAGCTGCCGCTTAGTTTGAAAACGCGTATCCATAAAATTATGGGGTTTTTCCTGCGCGACAAAAATAAAAGCGCCCTGCGCTTGACGTTGGCGGCCTTGGCGGTAGGGTTTGGCGTGTCTTTGGTGGAAGCCGTATGTACGGGGCAGGTGTATGTGCCTACTTGCGTGCTGATTATGCAGGATCCGGAATTTCGTGTGCGGGCCGTATCTTATTTGGTACTTTATAATTTGATGTTTATTGTGCCGCTTGTGGCGGTGTTTGTGTTGGCGTTGTTGGGATACGAATCGCAAAGTTTTAATAGTTTCCTGAAAAAACACTTGGGTATAACGAAACTGCTGCTGTGTGGTGTATTTTTGGGATTGTTCGTATTGTTGCTGGGCAATCTGTAATATAGGGGTTTGCGTGATGAAGAACAGAGGTTTTACGCTTATAGAAACATTGGTGGTGGTGCTCATTGTTGCTATTTTAGCTGCGGTGGGGTGGCCTTCTTACCAACGGTTTATAGAACGTATGCGTATGGCGGACGCTTTGGTATTGATTGGCACGGAACGTGCGGCGCAGGAGCGTTATCGGCTGTCCAAGCATCAATATACAAAATACTGGGCAAAGTTGGATGCCGTGCCGGTGGAGGTTCATTCTCCGATAAATACGGACGGTTCCGGCAAAGGCTTTTTAAGTTCCGACGGGACGGTTTTCTACACGCGCGGCGGCGCAGAGTTAGATGATGCGGAGCGCAAACCCGGCTTTGCGGTAAAATTTGAAGAATTAGACGGCGGCAACTGGTTTATTACGGCGGACCGTGTGGGTGGCGCTTGGGGCAGATACAAATATACGTTGGTCCGTCCGTTTGAAGATACCCGCACGTTTTGTATTCCGGATTTAACCCACGAGGACAGCGTGCTGATGTGTACGGATTTTATGGGCGTAGACACGCCGGAAGAGCTGCCTGCCGATCCGCGCCCGTAGACGGCAGACGGGCGCAGGTTTGAATAAATAGCATTGAAAAAGGGCTTGATTTTTTGTTCTTTTAGTTATAAACTGTAAAGGTAGTCCCATGGGGACTGCATACCTAACTTATATATAAAACTGTAGGAGGTTTTATGAATAATAAAGGGTTCACCCTTATTGAATTGCTGGTGGTCGTATTGATCCTCGGCATTTTGGCCGCTATGGCTATGCCGCAGTATTTTAAAGCGGTAGAACGCTCCCGTATGAGCGAAGCGGTAAGCTTGTTGGGGAGCATTGCTCAGTCCGAGCAGCGCAAATATATGCAGATCAACAACTATACGGCTAGCTTTCGGTCACTTGACGTTGCTCCGAAAGACGCCACGGGTTCTGCTTATTGTACGAAAGGTACCCAAGCTTCTTCGGATACTGCGGCAGTGACCCCCACTACATCTACTAACCAATGCGGTGACGGAAATGGCTTCGTCGTCGTGCTCCAGGGCACTGCTTTGAATAATGGTTTTGCGACGGCTACTCGTACCGGTAATGGTACGTTGCAGTACGCCTACTCCTTGAAACGCTTTTACGGCGGACAGGGGACTTTGTGCACTGCCGGTAACGCAAATGGTGCGGAATTGTGTGCGGATTTCTGCGGTGTAGATATAACAGGTACACCCGCTGCTAACTATGTTTGCTGCAGTGATGGAAATACGTCTGCTACAGGCGAATGTGACACACCAGATGCTGCTTAGTAGGTTTAAAGTAAATATGAAGTTTCCGCTCCCTGCAGTTTGGGGGGCGGTTTTTTGTTGTGTCTAGGAAATCCGTCGTGTTATCCTGCCGCGTCATTCCGGAGAGTCGTAATCCGGAATCCGTCGTATCGCTTATCGTCATTCCGGAGTGTCGTAATCCGGAATCCGTCGTTTGTTTGTTGTTTTTTTCTGTCATCCTGAACTTGTTTCAGGATCCAGTCTGTGTAACAAGTCATCCCGAGGTGTTTCTGCTCGGGATCTACTTTATTTTTTAAAATCGGTAGATCCCGTATAAAAACACTACAGGATGACCCTTATTGATATGGTTCTTCTGTATTGTTTTCGCTTTCTTCCTTTTGCGGTTGGGTTTCCGTGTTGTCAGCCTGTTTTATAGGCGCTGTTTCTAAAGCGGGTGTTTCCGGCACTGCTGTTTGCAAAGGTTGTTTGCTGTCACTCTCCTGCGTTTCGCTCGTGTCGGCAGGATCCGTCTGCGCGGGTTTAATGGGCCCGGGGTCCGGCGGCAGAATAAAGGCGGGCTCTTCCTCATCGTATACAATCCCTTTTGAAGGCGCAGGCGCGTTTTCGGGGGCGGCGGGCGGGAGCGGAATAACGCTCGTCGTTTTGCGTTGCAAGGCAGGGTGGCGGGCTTCCACCTCTTGGGGCTGTTCGCTATAAAATAATTTTCCCGATTTCCACGATTCGTACAGCTGTTTATAGGGCGGTTCCGGACGGAAAAAATCTTTGTTGCGGGTGCGGTCCGCCACGGCAAACGCAATTAAATGAAGTACGGCGATGGGCTTGCCCGTCAGATTTTTGCGCGTTTCGTAATTAGCCGCGCGCGCCAATACTTTTACGTCGCTTCCTTTTTGGATTCCCGTCATCTGCGGCATACCTTTTTTATCAAAAGAAATCAGCAACAGCTCATAAGAAAGCGGGTCTTTGCCTGTGGCGTAATAATAAAAGGGAACGTCTATCTTAATAATCAGGCGCATTCGGCGCGCGTCCTCGGTAATTCCCTTGACCTCGCCGCCGAACGAAACCACTTTGCCGCGGTAGGCGTCCGGATTGTTTTCAATGCCGTGCAAATAGTCCAAATTCTGGTTTTTATACGGAATCATCGCACTGCACGCGCCCAGCCAGACGGTTAAAAATAAAAGCAAAAAAGTCTTCATCGTGTCTATATTATAGCTTTTCGGGATGTGTTTTTCTAACTAGTTTTTCCGCTTGACCATTTCTGCGTCAAACGGGTAAACTGAAACCAAAGGAGTACGATATGAAACCACTCAACGAAGAAGAACAACGCGTTATTTTGCATAAAGGAACCGAAGCCCCTTTCAGCGGGAAATACTACCGCCATAAAGCGGCGGGTACGTATTTGTGCCGCCGTTGCGGCGCGCCGCTTTTTGACAGTAAGGATAAATTTAATTCCGGCTGCGGCTGGCCCAGTTTTGATGCGGAAATTGCAGGCGCCGTGCGCCGCGTTGCCGATGCGGACGGCGAACGGACCGAAATCGTTTGCGCCAAGTGCGGCGGCCATTTGGGGCATGTGTTTGAAGGGGAGCGGATGACGCCTAAAAATACGCGTTATTGCGTCAATTCCGTTTCGGTGTTGTTTAAGCCGTCGGGAAAAGCCAAGGAAAAATTAGAGACGGCTATTTTTGCCGGAGGCTGTTTTTGGGGAGTGGAACATTTAATGAAAGACGTGGCGGGTATCGTCAGTATTGAAGCCGGATATACCGGCGGGCATAGACGGCATCCCACCTACGAGGAGGTTTGCTCCCATTTAACGGGGCACGCCGAAGCGGTGCGTATTGTGTTTAATCCGCAGCGGGTGTCGTTCCAAACGCTTGCCAAACGATTTTTTGAAATTCACGATCCTACTCAGCTCGGCGGGCAGGGGCCTGATTGGGGCGAACAATACCGTTCGGAAATTTTTTATACGACTCCCGATCAAAAACAAATTGCCGAACAACTGGTGGAAGAACTGCGCCAAAAGGGCTTTCCTGTGGTAACGCGTATCACGAGGGCGGGTGATTTCTGGCCGGCGGAAGCGTATCATCAGCATTATTACCGGCGCACCGGCAAAAAGCCTTATTGCCACCACCGCGTAAAACGCTTTTAGACCCTGCGGGCCGCCGCTAAGGAACAAACTTCTAACTCCGTTCGCCGCACTACGGGGGAAAAGCCGCTTTATTCTGTAAAACAGTTTTGAGGGGAAATCATAAAGAGGGCTGTGCTAGTTTGTATAGGTAAAAACCTCCGGCAAAACCGGAGGTTTTTATCATAGCAAAAAAGGAAGAGCGGTTCACTCTTCCTTGTAAATGCCTGTAATTGCAAATAAAAAACGCCCTCTGGGAGAATCGAACTCCCCTTTTCGGATTGAAAATCCGACGTCCTAACCGATAGACGAAGAGGGCATTAAAATGCGCCCGGTGAGACTTGAACTCACGGCCCCCCGCTTAAAAGGCGGATGCTCTACCACTGAGCTACGAGCGCTAAAAACTGTTCAAATATCTGGGCCTAAACGCATTACATCTAAACCCGACTTATTTATTATATCAAAAAAATAATTTTGTGCGCAACTTTTTTATTTGATTTGGACACGTCTGATTTCTTTGATAATTTATTATAGCAGTTTTTGGTGGGCGAGGTCAAAAACTTATTTTTTATCTCGTGTAAAAGAGTTTGACATCTTGCTCGCGCCCTTGCTACCATATAAAAAACGGGCCGCTCCCGAACTTAATTTGTGAGGTTTAATCTATGAAAAAAATTATCAATTCCGCCAGCGCTCCCAAAGCCATTGGGCCTTATTCGCAAGCGGTGGAATCCGGCGGGTTCGTGTTTACCTCCGGTATGCTGCCTATTGAACCCGTCACCGGCGAAATTTACAACGGGGACGTGCGCGTGCAAACCGAGCTGATTTTAAAAAATTTGGAAAATATCCTAAAAGAAGCCGGATGCGGTTTAAAAAACGTCGTCAAAACCACCGTCTATATGACCGATTTGACGCAGTTTGCCGAAATGAATGACGTGTACGGTTCTTTCTTTAAAGAAAATCCGCCCGCCCGCGTGACGCTTCAGGTGGTAGGCCTGCCCAAAGGCAGCGCGATTTTAATTGAAGCTATTGCAAAGAAATAATATGACGATACAGGATCAGCTGCTTTCCGGCCGTTCAAACGGGATTTTGATGCCGCTATCTGCGATGAAAACGGACAAAGACTGGGGCGTGGGCGATTTTTCCTCTTTAATGGAATGGACGGAATTTTTGGCCGCACAGGGTACGAAAATCCTGCAAATTCTGCCGCTTCAGGAAACGGCTCCGCTGGAAACGTGTCCGTATTCCGCGCTCAGCGCATTTGCCACGGATCCGGTTTATGCCGATATTGCCGCTGTAGAAGACGTGTGGGCAAGCAAAAACGGACGTGCGTATGTGGAATCGTTAAAAAATGATATTTCCGCGTGGCACAATGCCCCCAAAGCGCCGTTTTTTAAAGTAAAGCAAGCCAAATTGAAAGCCTTATGGTACGGCTACCAACGGTTTTTAACCGACGAGGGTTCCGTCCGTTCTGCGCGTTTTTTCGCGTTTGAGGCGTACTGTTCCGCGCAATCCGGCTGGCTGCGCAATTATTCCGTTTTCCGCGCTGTAAAAGAATTTTATAAATGGCAGACTTGGACCCTGTGGCCCGAAGGACTGCGCGACTTTAAAAAAGAGGCCGTAGACGCGTTTGAAGCCCAATATAGCGAATACGTCCGTTTCTTTTCGTACGTCCAATGGATTTTGGACCAACAGCTCCGCCGCGCCAAAGTGTTTGCGCGCGAAAAAGGCGTACTGATTTTTGGGGATATCCCGTTCGGTACAAATTTGGACAGCGCGGAAGTGTGGTCCGAACGGGAAAACTATTTGCTCGGTTGGGAAACAGGCGCGCCCGCGGACCAATTTTCCGAAGGCGGCCAACGCTGGGGGCTTCCGGCGTATAACTGGCCGTACCAACATCAGCATAATTTGGATTTGTGGCGCCGTAAAATCCGCCGCGTAACGGAACTCTATGATATTTTCCGGCTGGATCATCTGGTCGGATTTTTCCGCACGTACATTTTTGCGCCGGAAGATACAAAAGGCGCGTTTGATTTGGAAGGAGAGCAAAACCAAATTGACCGCGGATATAATTTCCTGCGTATGGTGCTTGATGAAGCCCGCGGCAAACTGCCCATAGGCGAGGATTTGGGCGTTATTCCCAATTATGTGCGCCGTATGTTGGCGGATTTGCGTATTCCCGGGTATAAAGTGCTGCGCTGGGAGCGTGAAGATAACGATTACTACCGCGAACCGCGCAACTATCCCGCCGTATCGCTGGCTACGACGTCTACGCACGATACGGAAACCGTCCGCGGTTGGTGGGAAACAATGGACCAACGCGAACGCGCCAATATCTGGGAGATGATTTCCGCCCAAAAAACGGACGGAAACATTCCGTTTGATTCGGCTTCGCAGCGCGCCATTCTGCGCCGCGTACTGGATTCCAATTCCGCCATTACGTTATTTTCGTGGCAGGACATTATCGGTACGCTGGACCGCGTGAATACGCCCGGCACCGTAGGTGAGGAAAACTGGACGTACCGCAGCGCCTATACGCCCGCGCAGGCGGCGGAAATTTACGCGCCGCAGCTGGCCCAGTACCGCGAACTTTTAAAGGAGACGGGCCGTGCCTGTCAAGCCCTTTGACGATGAGTAAATTTACCGCAATTATCCCTGCCGCCGGAAGAGGCGTGCGTTTACTGCCCTATACGGAGTATGTTCCCAAAACGATGCTCAGCGTGGCGGGAAAACCCATTTTGGGCCATATTTTGGATCAGGTGGAGAGCTGCGGTATCCAAAAAGTCGTGTTTATTGTGGGATATAAGCAAGAAGCGATTGTGGAATTCGTGCGCGAGCGGTATCCCCATCTGGACGCAGCGTTTGTACAGCAGCCCGAACCCAAAGGCTTAGGGCACGCCATATATTTGGCAAAAGACGAGGTGTCCGGCCCGTGTTTTATTTTGTTGGGAGATACGATTGTGGACGGGGATTTGCGTCCGCTCGTCCACGGCGGAAAAAATGCGGTGGGCATTAAACCCGTAGGGGATCCGTCGCGTTTTGGAATCGTGGAAATTAAGGACGGCAAAATTATTTCATTTGAAGAAAAGCCGGAGCATCCCAAGTCCGACTTGGCGATTATCGGGGCGTATTCGTTTTTGGATTCCGCTAAACTTTTTGGCGCGTTGGAAGAGGTTATCCGTTCCGGAAGGATGGTAAAGAACGAAATCCAACTGACGGACGCATTATCCGTTTTGCTTGGGCGGGGGGAGGAAATTGTTCCCGTATATATGAATGACTGGTTTGACTGCGGAACGGTAGAAGTAATGCTGCAAACCAACCGCCTGCTGCTGACGCGGCACCAGCATATTCCGCCGGAGTTGGAACAAAACAATACCATTATTCCGCCCTGCTGGATTGAGGACGGTGTAAAAGCTGAAAATTGCGTGTTGGGGCCGTATGTTTCCGTAGCGTATGGGGCCGATTTAAGAGATTGTAAGTTGGAGGATTGCATCGTCTGCCCGCACACGGCCATTGAGCAGAAAACCGCGTGTCATACGGTTTTGGATAAATATAACCATTAACAACATTATTGTTTGGCGGCCTCCGCGTTTTCGGGCGCGGGGGCTTTTTGGTCTTCTCCGGGTTCAGGAACGGCAGGTGCTTCGGCGGGCAGGGGGAATAATTCGTCCGCCAGTTTTTCGGCTGCGGCGCGCGCTTGGTTGTAATCCACGGCGGCTTGCGTAAGTGCGGAAGTCGGGCGGTTGGCTTCCTTGTTTTTGGACAGTTCCAGCTCCAGTTTCATTTTCTTTTGTTCAAAGTCATCAAGCGCCAACTGCAGCCGGAGCTGGTTAATCAAACGGTCTTTTTCCTCGTTTACCACCACGGGGCACGAGGAAAGCGCACTGCTGAGCGCCGCCAAATTACGCTGTGCGTTTTCGCGGGAGGCGTGTTGCAGGGCGGGATTTGTTTTGTTCAGTTCGGGTGCGGATACCGCCGCCGATAAAGACGCGGCGCGGTCCGGCAGGTACATATTGCCTACCATCATACCGCCCACGAACAACAGCCCCATCGTAAAAAGATACAGAATGTAACGCATTACAGACCTCTTGTTATATTTTATCAAAAAGGAACGGAAAGAAAAGGCAGATTTACTATAATGGAAATAGGAAACGGCTTTGTATTTGGTATATTGGATTTACAAACCTTTCCTGTGCGTTAGGCAAGCGGCAGACATTTTATGATTTAAAAGGAGTTTTTATTATGGCAAAAATCAAATTTGGCAAACACGGACATCTGGAACTGGAAATTTCTCCGCTTACCATTTGGTCTAACCCGGGCAGCGAAGGGGAATTTATGGAATATCAAATTGCGCTTTACTGTGAAGGCGAACCTGTTTTTAACCCTGCCTTGGCGGATAAACTGGTGGCCGTAAAGGACGAAGAAAGCATTTATTTGTCCGACTTTATCGCCGAAACGCTGGCCGAACGGAAAGAGAACAACTGGATAATGCCGGAGCCGAAAGCGTCGTTCTATATGCATCCGCTGCAAGCCGCCGGCTGCTGCTCTTCGTATAACCGTCCGGATGATTTCCAGATGCAAATTACGCTTGAGCAGAACATCTTGGCCGGCGAAGATAAAGTGTTTGGGCCGTATTCCAATACGGGGTTAAATATCAATTTTGAAGCTCCTGCCAAAGCGTGGGCGCAGTTCGCGGCGGATATCCGCGCCGAAGAAGAAGATTTTGACGAAGAAGAGGACGATTGCGCCGCAGACGGCGGCGAAAATTAAAATTTCCTTGTTTGGAATTTGCTTCGTACAGTATTTTGTGTGTGCCCCGTATCGTGTGTTTCGGGTGCTGGGTGATTTTGTCCGTTTGTTCCAATAAACTATTATTTGTTTTTGAGATAAGCGGCTAGTTGGTCCGTCAGCAATTTTTCCAATTCCGACGGGCCGACGACCCGAATATGCGGCAGCCACCGCTGGATTTGCGGCAGAACCTGCATAAAATTGGCCGTACGGCAGGAAATCAAGAGAGAGCCGTCTTTATTTTCTCTTTCTATCTTTTGATAGGGAAAAAATTCCACTTCTTTAAAGTAGCCGGCCGCCGGTTTCGCAACCTTTAATCGGATGTTGATTTTCTGCTCCGTATCAAACCAGATGTTGGGCGAAGCGGCCAATTTGTCGCTGATATCCACGGGAACAAAGGTTTTGGAACGCATATTTACTTTTTCAATGCGGTCCAAGGAAAATTTCATAAATGTGTTCCAGTTGTTTAGCGCAATTAAATACCAAAAACCGTCAAACAGCGCGATTTTTAAAGGACGCAGTTCGCAGCTCCACGCCCGTTTGGTTTGGGAGGTGTAATACACATCTATGTACCGGTGTTTTAAAACAGCCTGTTCCAAGGTTCCCAAAATGGCTGGCGAAACGCTGTGCCGCATTCGCGGCATTTTAAGGAAATAAACCTCCTGCAGGGTAGGGCGTACAAGCTGGCCGGTCAGCCGTTTAAAACTGGCTTGCCAGTTGGGGCCGAGAGATTGCGCCAACTGCCCAACAAGGCTTAACAGCGCCTTATCCCGCGCGGACAACGGCATTTTGCTTAGAGAAAACCCTTCCGCAAAACCGTAACGGCCTGCCGCCGCTTCACACAGCGGAAATCCGGCGCGTTCTATTTCGCGCAAATCGCGCTGTAAGGTGCGCGTGGAAAAACCGAGTTCTTTCGCTTCCTGCGTAAGCGTAACGGTGCCTTTATCTAACTTGTTCAGCAGATATAAGATGCGGGTAAATTTATGTAAAGTGGCGGATTTAATCATAGCTTTATTATATGCTATTTTCCCCGTAGATGCCAAATATAATGTTATAATTTGTGAAGGGAGAAATCCCTGTACAATTTGTGATTTATTTTAGGAAGTTTGGCTAGGGGCCAAACAGAGCTGACGGATTTTCCGGCGGCACTTTGGAATCCTCAAAATAATCGTTCGAGTCCGTTCCTATGGGACGGACAGGCGGCGGTTATGTGGGTTATTCCAAAGGCTCAACGTAACGCGCCGCCTTTTTTGTGTCCGTCACCTATAGCATAACAAATTAGCCCGACAAATGAGTTGTCGCACAGATTTGGTAAGATGAAGGTATATTAAACATTAAAGGAATATATTATTTGGAGGATTAACAATGAGTCAAAAAGAAGAACCAGGTTGCCTTTCTTTGTTGATAGGGATGGGGGTGGCTTGTATTATTTTTACTATTTTTCCACCCTCATTCTTGTTGTCTATCCCTATACTGGGGGGCATGCTTTGGAAAGGACTTTTCAAAAGTACAGCTAAGATAGTGGCTAAAGGAGTAGATGAACAAAAACGAAGTGTAAAAGTATCTAAACCTAAAGGAGATATTTCCCATGCTTTACAGGATGATGGTACAGTAAATAAGGTCTTACAAATTGTGGCAGATCAGAGTGGAGTAGATGTGGACCAGATATCTTTAAACTTAAACCTACAGAATGATTTAGGTATGGATGATTTGGATAGAATAGAAACTATTATGGCCGTAGAAGAAGAATTTGACGTGAAATTCCCCTTCGAAGATGATGAGCAATTAACTGTTTTAGATCTAGTAACTCATATAGAAAAAGCCAAAAAATAAGGAGAATATTATGTTGGATAGTTTAGTATTAAAAACAAGTGTTAAGTTAGTGAAATCCCTAGATAGGTCAACAGATAAGAATTTGCCTAATGAATTGGCAGATATTGTTAAGTTTCATACAAAAGGAGCTACCGCGGGAGCCCTGGCAGGTGCTATACCCGGCGTTGGAGCAGTTATTTCTTTTTTGACAAGTGCTGGATTTATTTGGAGTATGTATGCACGTATTAACAAAGAAATTGGAATCGAATTATCGGAAAATATACTTAAAACAATTGCTTCGGGAATTATTACAAATTTAGGAGCTAGTATTATTGGTTCTGTAGTGGTCGGATCGGTATTATCTGTCATTCCATTTGTAGGTTCTATAGGGGCAATTGTTGTGGTGGGCGCTACTGTGTATGGTTTGACTATGGCGAGTGGAATTGTATACCTTAAAATTATGACTAATATTTTTGAAGCTGGGGAAGATCCAAGCAAATTATCTCTTGATGCTATGAAAAATATTGCCAAAGAAATAAGCCAGGAATTTGATATCAAAGGTTTTATGGAAGAAGCAAAAAAAGAATTCAAGGATAAAAAGGATTCAGGAGAATTTGACGAAAAATAAGGAATAATATGAGCCAAATAATTGCAGTAGGGAAAGAAATCTTGCGCATTAGCCCTAAAAACGCGTGTCATATAGAATATTCCTATAACGGCGGGCGCAGTTGGTTGGTACGGTATTTAGGCACAACTGCCGGGCAGTTTAAAGATTTGCAAATTGTGGGTAATGAAATTATTGCCTTAACTAGCAAAGGCACGTTTTATTCCAAAACACAAGGGAGAACGTGGCTATTTAGGAGAAAATGATATGAGTGTTGGATTTTTTCTTTTGTTTGGAATGTAATTTGGTCTTGTATAGTTTTCATATGCAATGGTATTGGTACACAAGGACGAGAGATAACAGCTAAACAGTTATTTGAACAGGGCAGTCAACATAAATAGATACAGTATCAGCTCTAGGTAAAAGGCTACTGCCAACATGCGGTGGCCTTTAAGTTTCGGAACTGCGAAAACGAAATTTTGAGCATGGGCGGAAGAAATTCTTGAAGTAAACGGGGAAATGGAAAACGAGCATTTAAGATTTAAGTAAAATAAAAAATCCACGACGAGAAAAAAGTTCATCGTGGATTATATCTAATTAATTTACACTAAATCACGGAGTGTGTAGTTTGCTCAGCAATATGCTGTTAGTTTTTTGTGCCAAATTCCCTG
>CAMECJ010000013.1 GCA_945913025.1 uncultured Elusimicrobia bacterium
ATAATGTCCCTAATCTCTGCATTACTGAAAATAGTATTAGCGTCCGTAACAAATTTATCCATAGCCATAAAATGCTCACTATTTGCAATATGTTCTTGCATAACCGCAATATCATTTTTAAGAACAATTTTTTTATCGGAATTAATACGGTTCTTGAAGTTTCCGGGTATCATACTTTTTTGATATGATTCCCTGTTTAGCCAGTCTTCTGTTTTATCGCCCCCGTCTAACTCTCTTGCAATAGGTGAATAGAACTCATTAAACGGCATGTCTATACCAAACTTTTCTCTATAAAAAGCATTTAATCTGCCGTGATATTCTTTGTAGAATTTAAACTCCGCGTCTATAAGTGCAAAGTCTTCCGGTTCTAAATTTTCCTCAATTAACTCTTCAGTTGATTTATCAAGAATACCGAAATCCATATTATAGTTTTTATCGTTTTTGTTAAATAAAATATCCAACTCATTACCGCTTTTTACGTCAGGGGTGGTTTGCGTATCTTCCCTGAAAGTATAGCCGTTATTGTTTTTTAATTGTTCTCTAAGTGTAGGATCTTGCATTTCCATGTAGAGTTTTCGCATTTCAGCCTTACTAGCCTGTAATGTTACTTTGTTACCGTTAGCGTCAGTATATGTTCCGACATCACGAATTATAGAGTCTTTTTTTACTCTAGCGTTAAATTGCTTAGTGTTTTTACAATTAAGAGCTTCCATGGCCATTTTAGCGAATTTATTAAAACTTTCCATTTCCCCTTTAATACGCGCCATTTTAGACGGGAACACGTCTAAAAGTTTTGCAAGTTTTCTATCTCTATCATGTAAACTTGCAATCTGCATTAAACCGTCCCAGCCCTCTGAAATAACATTGAAACGTCTAAACGCTTGCTTAATCTCATTTGCTAAGTTTTTCTTTCTGTTTCCCGTGGGTTCAACGTCCCCGATAATTGACTCTTTAGCCTCCGCCAAAATCTTTTCTTTATGCTCTTTTTTTGCCTGTTCTCTGAATTGCCCCGCGATTTTACCCTCTTCAATAAGCATACGAATAGCCCTAGCGTTGCGTAAAAGCTCACTAGATTTTTTGCCGTTCATACCCCCAAAGTCATACAAAGTTCGTACCTTTGCCGTTTGTTCGTCCGTTAGCGGATTATCCCCAGCGGTATCAAAAATTTTTTCAATTTCACTATACGCCTCTGTTTCGCTTAATTTTGCAGCTGCACTAATATCGTCTAATATTTTTTGTATGTCCGCATTAAACTTGCCCTGTGGCGTTTTACCGCCCTTTTTAGGTTTAGCCTTTTTGAGCATTTTGTTTATGTAGTTTATTAGCTCTTTTTTGTTATGTCGTTCCTCAAGTTCCGAAATTTTGTTTATGAGTTTAGGCAACGCTTTCGCAAACTTTTCGCTACTGTTCAAATCTCTAATAGTAGTCAAAAAGCTAGATTTATCTTTATCACTCATGGCGGAGTTTTTAATCATTTGAATAGCGGAATTTTGCACGTCCCTAATTTCTCGGCGTGCCATTCTTACACCCCTCTTAATGCCTTGCTGCATAGCTTTAAGCCTTTTTGCTAATGCACTTAATTGGGCGTTTTTGTATCCACCAGCGGTAATATCTACTTTACCGTTTTCGTTTATAATGCCTTCGCTTAGTTGTGAACGCTCTTCATTTAATGACGCTCTTTCATTTCCTAGCTTTTCACCCTCTGCAATAGCGTTCTCAATTTCAGCATTGAGTTTCAGACGTTGTTTTTCAAGAGTCTTATTATTTCTTTTTAGTTCAGAGATAAGCTCACGATTTTTTGAAAGTGTTGTTTTCATTTCTGCAACATCTTCCTCAATATCCGTTTTCTTTAATGCCTTTTGAATTTCGGCGTTTTCTTTTTCAAGCTCTGAAATTTTTTTATTATTTTCGTCTTGCTTAGTTTCTATCTCGTTACGATTTTCCCGCGCGCTATCCTCTTTCTTTTGGACTTTTTCTATCTTGGCGTCTAAATCTCTTATGTTTTTATTTAACTCTCGCTCACGGGCTTTCTGCGTGCTCTCGTTAATTTCTTTTTCACCTTTTGTTTTTTCTTCTTCAATCCAAATATCGTTAAGCTCCTGTAATTCTTCTGGAGTCAGTTTTTCTTTTTTCCCTTTTTCTGTCAACTCTTGCTTACGAGTTTTAACCGTTTCTTGTTGAGTTTGTTTATTTACAGTACGTTCCATTTCTTCTGATATTAAGCCCTGATAGTCTTGCTCATATTTTAATTCAGCCTTAGTATTAGCAAGTTGTTCGCTTTCTTCTGCGGTTCTGTTTTTCTTTTTTTCAAGACGTGTAACATCTTTTGAAAGCTCATCAATTTTGCTTTGGCTCTCGTTATATTCCGCCTCTAATTCTGACATTTCTACTTCATCATACTGGATACGCCCCTCGAGAGTAAAACTTTCACCCGTGATAACTTCCTTACCCTCGTAATGATCTTTTAAATGTGTTTCGATTTCTTCTTTGGTTCCGGGTTTAAATTCTCCACCATTAGTTTTAACACTACCTACTTTAGCGTTCATAACATCAAACGGAGTACCGATAGCACCCATAACTAACATGGCCGCAGCGGTTTTAGGGCCTGTTTCTTTCAGAATTGCCCCCCAGTCTTTCATAGTAGGTTTTGCCTCTTCCACGCTATCAGCCTGTGCAGCTAATAACGTCATTACATTACCTGTTACGTCTTGTAACATTTCCGTAGTAACTTCCGCACCTACTCTTTTACAATACTCTGTAACGCATTTTTTAATAACACTTTCAACGCCTTTTTTCGCCACGGGGTTATGCTCGATTTGTTTCCACAACATTTTAGCCGCGGCTTTTTTAGCCGCCCCTTTTATTGGTGCGGTAACAATGCCGAAACTCGCTGTTTCTAAGAGGGCGTTAGTAATACCACCCGCAAGACTCATGCCATAAGCCGTATCATGTGATATTCCTTTTTCGCGTAAGTCCATGTAAAGGTTTCCGCCCTCCGTTTCCATTGACTCTAAGAATGTCCCAACAAGCATACCAGAAGATACGCCCTCTACTACGCCTTTTACTAATCCAGCCGTACCACCGATAGCGTTACCGAAACCGGGTTCAACAGTACCGGCCATAGCCCCGACGGCTGCATTTTTCGCTATCGTTCCGGGTACAGTCGCAACGGACGCCGCAAGCCCTTTTTTAGTACCGCCCCAATAGAATGGTAACATTTCCGCGACTTCACCAAAACAAGCTCTTACGGGGTTTTGCTTAAATTTAGCAAAAGAGAACTCGGGTACTTCTGACATTCCGTATTTATTAAGAATGTCCCCGTGTCTTCTTTGTACCATAGCTTGTGCCTCTTCAAGAGATAACTTTCCGCTTGCAACTTGTCGGGCCAACTGTCCGCGATATTCTGTAAGCGTTCCCATATCTTTTTTTACGCCTAATTCGTCCCAAATACTATTGGCGTTTGCGCCAACATCATAAGGTTTTAAACTATCGTAATCGGGTTCTTGTGCATTAGAAAAACCACTCTCGTCAACCGGTTGTAAACTCCCCCAGTCAATAGAATCGTCATAATTTTGCACGTCCCCTTTGTCGTCAACAATATACTCTTGCATTCTATTTTCAGAAGACGCGTTATACGTAGGATCCTCATTATATTCCGGTGCCGTTGCTGGCAACGGCGGTAAAGACTCCCCGTTTTCTGTTAAGTCCGCAATATCTATTTCCTCTAAATTGATGTCGTTTTCTCCCATTTTTAAGCCCCTTATTTTATTGGTTCATGTCTTCCGTCTGCGTAAACTCTTACCTTATGCCCGTACTTATCCATCATTACACGCCCCTCTTTGGGGATATTATTAAGGTACGGGTTAGTTCTTCGTCTTTGGTCAGATATAACCTTATTGCACAAATTATTAGCCTGTTGTTGTGTGATAGGTTTACCCTGTTTGTGTTCCAACTGCTCCGCGTATTTTGAAAAGTCAAGCAACATATTTGTAATGGCGTGTTGCTGGTTATCCTTACCCGCGTATGCTTTATGAGCAAAATTATAAATTGCTAAGTAAGATTTATGCGTAGGATCATTTCCCGCAATTTCCCCCTGTGGCATTCCAAAAATATTTTTTCTCATTTTCTTTAGCCTTTTGATACGGGGCTCGGATAATTTGCTCATATAGCTTTGGTACTGTTGGGGTGTTAAATAATTTTTACAAGACTCCACTTTATTTTGAAAAGCAAGTATGTCCTTTAATTCTGCCTCGGGATCTACTTTACCTTTTTTCAAAAGCCCCTCGAACTCTTTATTTAGTGTTTCTAAAGACCGTCTGTTTTTCTCTTTATACTCCTGTACGGTATGGACTTTTTCACCTTTAACACCCGCATTAGTAATAGACGTTGTAGGCGTACCGCCTAGCGCTTTAATCTTTTCATTATCAGCTACCGCGTCCTTGATCGTGTAATCACCTGTTGAGGCTTTAATTACGGCGTTTTGTTTAATATCAAAAATTTGAAACATATTGTCCATACGTTCTTGTTTTTCTTTAGCTTTGATAACTCCGTCAGCCATATTACGAAATTTATGTTTTGTTTCCGGATCCATGTACGCGTCTAGCTTATTAGTGTCAAGAACTGCTTTAGCCTGTTCGCATTCGCCTCTATCAATCATTCCTAAAATGTATGCCGCGGCCATACCCCTTTTTGCTTTGTCTAATTCTTCTAAGCCCTTTTTACCATACGTAAAATTGACATAGTCCTTAAATACTTCTTTACTATCTTCGCTACCCTCTCTGTCCCAGTTATTTTCAGAGCTATCAACGGCATTGATTAATTCTTGTACGCGGTTCCAATCGCTAGAGCTTGCAGCTACCGTGTACATTTGATTAAATGTATTTTGAATTTTATTAGAAGCATTGGCGGTATCTTGTGCTAATTTCCATGAATTAACTTCGTTCATTTTTCCGCGAAAACTATTCGTAAGAACGCCAACCATTTTCTCTTTAACGGCGGGATTGTTTTCGCTCTCAATAGCTTGTCTTATCGTTGCTTGACCGGATAACCTAATAACTTCCATACCGCTTTCGGGGTCATTGATATACTCTTCTTTTGTCTTGTCAATCATTCCCCATAAGTTGGATTCTACCGCCATTGACTTTTCGTAAGCACTTAATGTATGGTTTATATCCTCTAATTTCGCTTTATTCTTTGCGGCCTCTTGTTTTTTAGCCACGTAGATATTAAGTGCTTGATTTTGCACTTGATCTACACTTTTTCCTAAACTTTGTGCAAGCTCTGCCCCGGACGTATCCATTCCGGGCATTATTCCTAAAGAACTCGCAAGTCTATCTTGTACGTAAGGATTAACTTTTGCCATGTCTTATTCCTCTCTTAAAATTTTGGTAATGTTCCAGAATAACCACCAGAATAACCACCAGAATAACCACCAGAAAGACTAGGACTCCAACCTGTAGCCGTTCCCGCAGATTTTGCACCAGAGCTTGTAGCACTCGCAAGAGAACTACCGCCTTTAGCGTACGCGGCCATACCCGTAGAGGCTATCGTTGAAATAGCACTTGCCGCACCGCCGATTAAAGCAGAACGCCCGCTATTAAAAGATGAGTTAGCGTCAGTAGTATATTTCCAAATTTGTGCTTGCCCCTGTCTTTTAAGTGCGTCCACTTCTTCTTGGCCTAATGTGTATGTTTCGTACAAAATTTCTAAGGGTGAGCCGGCACTCGTATTTAAACCATTTTTAGACATAGCCATAACTTGACGCGCCGCCGCTTTGTCTATTTCCCTTTGCTTTTGTCTTACTGCGTATGCGTTTTCCTGTTGTGCTATTTGAGCTTGTTTCATCAAGTTTATACCCTGCTCGGTATAAGCAGCGTTCTGTTGCACTCCCTGATATATTGACATACCAGCAGATAACGCCGTAAACGCGACTAATGCACCCGTAGCCATTTTATCTATCCTCCCTAGTTATAGCCCACATTACAAAATCATTTCCCTCGGAGTCATATTTTTTTAGAACTCCCTCTTTTTCAAAACCTAAAAATCTATTAAAACGACTGTGTAAATCGTCTTTTAAGGCTCTAAGTTGTACTCGGTGAAAATTATTGAACGCCCCAGAAGTTAGCACTCTGCGTAAACATCTAGCGAATGCATGTGGGTAATCTGATAAGTATTTTGACGGTAATATGTAAACTTCACAAACGCCTTGCCATAAAACCATATAGCCAATAATAGCAAGGATTCTTCCGTCGAAAACGACAGTCGCTGAACATTTGCTATCTTCCCATTGTTTTACCGCAGCCTCAAACTGGGGCATTGAGCAAACTGTTTTAGCCTCATAGTCCCTAACGTCCATACATTCTATATGTTCTGCTTTAAAAGGTATAACCTTAATCATCAACTACCTCCATATACACATCTATCGCTTGGATAGTACACGGCAAAGGGGAGTCTTGCACAATATAACAATGCTTGCGCCATTCTGTTTTATCGTCAAAAACTTTCTCTTTCGGACCGCTATATAGGGGGCTTGGTCTGTTAAGTCTGCTATTAACCCCTCTAAAATCAAGTTTTGTAAGTCTGTATAAATTTGTCCCAAACTTAACGCCTAAAGAGTTTAAGAACTCAAAAATTACTTTATACACGTTACGGGCTTTATTCTGCGCACTACCAGAAGTCCCGCCAATATTTAGGTTAGTAGTTTTTATAAGTCCTCGATACTTATACCCCACATGGATAACGTCTGCTTGTGCTGTTAGCTTAATTTCGCCATTTTCGACAATACAATCTGTATGTACCGCCCCGTCAGTTACAACGCTTACAGTTTCCCCCTCTAAGTGTTCAAGCCCTTTGATATGATCAGTTGTTAAAGCCCAAAGGCCTGGAGCAAGTGTCATAGTATCGAATGTCCTAAGTAATCTACATATAACCGTTTTAGAGTCAGTAAACTCAACGATTGACATTCTACCACTACCGTATCCTTTTTCATGAATACGCCAAATTTGCCTATCCAAATCACTTTCAGCGAAAATATCTTTATCCGACGTTACTGTAAAAAGTTCGTCGTTCTCGTGTTCGGTTATTGTTAGAGTAGCCTCTGCATTCGCACCAACGTCCGCCCCGTCGTACATCATGCTACAATCTAAATGACACTCCAATTTTTGACGTTCAAACATATCATTGTTATAACGCTCTGTATCTTCTACTTCGTTTTCGCTATCCGTGTAAAAATCTTCCTTTGATAAAAATTCTTCAAAGTCAGCAAAAAACTCTACATAGCGTTTTATCTTACCGTTTATGAGGCGCTCTACAATTAACCATGACTGATCGAACTTGTCCGCCCTAGGCATGATACCAACGCTTAGGACTTTTGTGTTCTTACCGCCTATAATCGTTCTATGCCATGCCGCAACGTCTTCGGTTTCGTGATACGTTAAACCAATAAGAATACCGTTTTTCTTAGGTATCCAAATAACATCAGGCCTACCGGACTGAAAGGCCATTTCAAGACAGCCGCCAGACGTGATTCTATCTGCGATAAGGTTTTTATCAACGGACTTATAAGAGTCATATACCAAATCGTATTCAAGACATCTGAATATTAATGAGCCTTTTTGCAAATAAAATAATAAATTCCCCTTTGGCACCGGTTTTGCTTTTGCGCAACCGTATGAGTCAATAGGGCGTGCGATTGGTAGTGTTTCAGCACTAAAAGCGCTATCGTACCCGTCAGAGCTTGTAATACGGATTAACCCGCTTTCAGTCCCAACAAGAAAATACCTGTTATTTACCGCAAGCCATTTTACAACAATAACCTTACCATTAGCTGGTGCAAGATACATTTTTATCGCGTCATTGGCTAAGGTTCCCGTTGTAAAATCGTCATACCGGGTATTGCCTGTTTTCGAGTCTGGCCCACGACTCATTAAAAGCAAATCTGGTTCATTTTCAAACCCACCAAAAATAAGTCTTCCGTTTCCGTCAAAAGCTACCGCCCCCGGATATTTCCCCGGGCCAGTCATGTAATCGCTTGTACGTTCATACGTTTTAAAAGTCCATGACGTATGAGAGCTACGCGTCAATTTTCTAGGCGGGTATTTCTGATGTACCATAATCATGGTATCCGTATTCTGTGTATATTGTATTTCGTTAAGGTACTCCAGTATTTCCTCATCGGTTTTACCCTCTATGTCTGTATAAGGGTTCTCAACTTCTACAATTTTTGAAACAGTACCGCTAGAAGAATATTCTAACCCTGATGTATCAATCGGTTTTTCTTCGTCGTCATATAAAGCAAAGGTATCGCTTGTAACGTCTTTAATTACAAACGATTTACCATTAAGGCTTTTCATTGTTCCGGTAACGCCTTTTATAAAAACCTCGTCCCCATTTGCTAAACCATGTCCCGCCATTGTAACTACTGCCGGACTTGCGGCGGTAATAGCAGAAATTGTTTTATCTTTTACATCATCAACAATAATGCCGTTATCTTTGTAGAATCTAAACCAACCCGGTGTAACTTCAATTAGATACGCTTGTTTGTCAGAAAATTGAAACGGAATAAACCTAGCTACGGCGTTACGTCTAGTAGGATTACAAAACTTAGTGCCAGTACGAAACTTAATCGGACCAACTGTTTCCGGTAAAAAATTCTCTATGCGTTCGCAGCCGTTAGAATAAACTTTAATATCCCCTCTTGCTGCAACAGAAACACTAAGCTCACCGCCGGCAAAATTTCTCTTTGTGTCATTAACTAGAGGCATTATCGTCCTCCGTTACAAATTCTACAGGACGCGTCATAAAGTTGTTTCTTCTTGTATAGCCGTGTCTTGCTCTTCCGTATTTTGAGTATTGAATGCGTGTAGGCGGTTGTTCTTGACCGTCAATAGATATAATTTTAGCCTCTTCAACTTCAATCATTTTATACAATCTTTCTACGACTGTTTGCTTATTCGTAAACCTAAAAGCCATATTAGCAGCAAGATATAACGTAAGAAGTTGCTTAAAGCCCTCGTCATATTCCGTAACGTCTTTAATAAGTCTGATGTATTCAAAATGGATACTATCCCCATAACCATTGAGGAATAGATACCCGCCCGCTAGTTTATAGTCGATTAGATTAAGTGCCTTATTGCCGTCTATTGAAACAAGACGCACAAAATCTGACGGCAATTTATACGCGTCAGAATATCCGTAATATTTAGCGACTAAGTCTTTTGGTAACTCTGTACTCCATACGGCAAAATTCCACATATACCTACGTAGCAAAAAGCCGAGGGTATCACTATACCACCTCGCGCATACTTTTTCGTTGTCTGTTGTCGGAGTTTCGATATTCCCAATATCTGCGACTTGTCCTAATAGGTCTAGGGCTTTGTTGCATATATCTACTGGAGTCTTTGACATAATCCTACCTCTTTATTACGGATAAGGCGTGCAAACGCACGCCCTACCACCAATCAACATGTACACCACATACACATCAGATTTATCTCTAACCTTGAACGAATGTTGCAAGTACGGCAACTTTACCAGCCACGGTAGCTGCTGCATTTGCGGTAAGACAGATGTCATAACCTGTATCTTTATTTTTTCGTTCGTGTCCCGCTAACTCATAAATTCTTTTTCCAAGATTATCGAGAGTTAAGGACTTCAAGCCATTAAGCGGAGCCGCAATACCAGCCGCAGTAGCAAGTGTCAAACCGTCTGCTAGAACGTCTGCGTCAAGAACTTTACCGCCGATACCCTCTTCATAGATACCTAAATCGCAATCGGTCGCACCTGTAATAGCCCCGCAAATCACTTTCATTTCTAGCGGGATCATGTTAGCCCCAACTCTGAAAAGTCTGTATATTGCACCGGCTCCGTCTTCTGTTCCGATATTAACGGTTTGTATCATGTGAACAACTTTATTACCGCTTACATTTACCGCCTCTGCTGATTTACCAGCCAGCAATTCGTCGTTTGCGTAATTATCAAAAGTAGTCATTTTTATTTTTCTCCTATGCCTTTTGTGTGCAAAACTAAAGCGACTTATGCAGTCGCAGTAGTTTTAACTTTTTGTACCAAACAACCCTCTGTACGAACGGCACCCATTTCAACGATCATTTGAATTTGGTCTGTTTCGTAGTAATCAGGTCTGTTATCAACTGATAACTTAGGTGCTAGGCTTACCCCAACTACAATACCTCTTGTTGACGCTGCAATACATTCTCTGTTACCAGAGCCGTCAACTTTAAGCATTGGTTTCTTAGCTTTTCCAGCGTACTTAACAATGTCAAAGCCCAAAGCGTTTTGAATTTCGCCTTTATCAATTACATACTGTCTTGAATAATCGCCACTAATTAACTTAGTTTCGTTCATCATGTCGGTATGTTCATCACCAGCAATACCTAAGAAGAATTTTTCTGGCATATCGTTGCCGACATCTGCGTCAATAAAGTTTTGCTTAATTTCAAGCAACTTTTCGTAAGTTAAGCCAGAAGTTGCGTCAACTGTAATAACGCCGTCTTCTACCGCAGTAAGTTTTTTGTCAAACTCACGACCTACCCAAACATCAGCGAATGCTGCCTCTAAACACAATCTATCAAAACGTCTTTCAATACCCATAACGATAGCTTGTGCGTATTTAGAGTGAGGATCTGTAAGCATACCTCTTACATCTGAACTATCTACAGGGATAGTTACTTCAAATCTTCTACGAGTAATCTTACGTCTGTAATGTTCAATGTCTGTAAATTGTACAGGTTGAATACGTCCTAAGATTTCTCTAGCTTCAACAGTTCCAACACCGTCATAAGTAGCTACGTCCCCTTTAATTGGGATAACATTTACATAAGGTCTTAATCTAGCCTTAATCTGTTGCGATTGCTGATGACAGATGTCGGTAAATTGCGTAATTAACGCCTCATCTACTCTACCCATTTTTTAATTTCCTCATTTTAATTTGTGTTCGACAATCGGCAACGCTACCCGATAACGGACGTAACCTATAACTTATACGGCTTGTTAAACCGGATACTTTAGTATCGTTCTAGGGATCCACAAAGGACTACCCCTATATCCTAATTATTTACTTTTTTTATAAACTCGTCAAGTGTTTGTAAAGTTTTCAAGAGTTCCGTTGATTAAGATATATAAAAGCAAATAGCGGACAAAAACTGTCCGCTATTCCATGCTCTCGGGGAGAAGTTGTTATTTTGTGTTTTTGGATAAGGATCCGTAAAGCTCATTTACTTTTTGTTTTTGAGCCTCATAGCCTTTATCGAATTGACTCATTTGCGATAATTTCGCCAATTCTTTTTGAGCCTCTTCTCTTAATGAGTCCGGATTATTAACGCTATTACCTTTAAGGGCGTCTAAATCGTCTTGCGAAATGTATTTATCAGAAACGCCTTTTAATACGCTTGCCATAATGGTTAAGCTCTTATTATCCATTGTAGCCATAGCGTCTTTTAAGTTAGGTGGCGTAAACTCTTGAATTAAAGATTTTGCTACGTTAATAACATTGTCGCGTTCTTGCCCCCACGTTTCTTTTGCTAATGCGTCAAACTCTTCATCTGACAATTGGGCTTGTTTTTGTTGAGCCGCGTATTGTTCCATGACGTCTTTATGAGCCTCTGTCATAATCTGATCGTATCGAGAATTGATAATTTTTGCCTGTTGCGGAGTTAGACCAGCGTCATAAAACATTTGCTTGACTTTGCCCTGTATCTCGTCATTATGCAAATTTTTTATATTATCCGGTAAATTTGAATTATCAAGAGTATAATCGTCAGTAGATTTAATCCCAACTCTATCCCTGTAATCATTCCAATCTTGTTCAGTTGCACCCTCACCCGGTACAAAAGACTTTTTACCAATTAAGGACTCCATGTTATCAATCTTTTCAAACATTTTTTCTGGTGTTGTCAATTCTTGCATAAAGCCTTTATCAGCATAATTCTTACCGTAAGTTGATTTAAACTCTTCAAAATTAAAATCAGCGTTACCGCCTTGTGGGTTGCCCTGTCCGCCTGTACCGTCCCCAGTTCCACCAGCTCCGCCCTGTGGACCACCCTGTCCGTCGCCCACTAGATAACATGGGCCAATCCCGTAAAGTCTAAATTTTTTCATTGTCGCTATTCCTCCATTTTTTCGATTTCATTTACAAAATTAGGACTTAGTAAACGTCGTATAGCATAGTACACATCTTTTCGTGCCTCATTATATACAACGCCTATCGTGTTGATTTCGCAAGTGCTTGGGTTCATTATCATGCTGGTTTTTCCATACCCGCTATAATTCATAATCCAACGTAGGACTTTCTTGCCCTCCGGAGTTTTCGCTACTGCGTCAAAATTTGCCCTTAACTCGGCTCTTAACTTTTTCGCAATTTCCTCCGCACTTTGCTTACTTGTCGTTTTTCCCTCTGTCATTATGCCGCCTCCTGTTTTTGCATAGCGTTCATTTGTGCAACATTACGCCCTATTTCGCTCTGTTGTCTTGCTTGTTCCATTTTAGCTATTTCTTCTTGTTGTTTAGCTCTTGCCTCTCTAATCTTCTTAACAGTATCGCTATCCTTAATAAGTTCCATAGGCGCACCGCTCAATTTCGCAACGCGAGCTATCAACTTATCAAAGTCAATATTGTCAATAATTTCTGGACTTGCCGGGGCAACTTGTACCGCAAAATTAGCTGTTTCGATAATGCCCCTAAGTTCTTCGGATTGCATTGTTCTTTTCGCTGGTGAAAGATACGTAATCTCGTAAAAATCTTCCCCGTTCATCATTCTTTGAACAAGCTCCTCCGGAATATATACCGGTTGCATTCCACGTTTTAATTGCTCTACTTCTTCTTTACTCCCCTGTATTACGCCTAAGCGCCCCAATTTTAAAAGAATATTAAATGTTCTTTCAATCATAGGCGTAATAACTTCATTCTCTTGTCGTGCATAAAAAGCACCTAAAGACTGACCGCGTAATGCGTTCCTTAATTGTGCCTCACCTAAAGTCATACGGGTTTCATTGTTAAAGTCCAATAATCTATCTAGGTAAAAATGGTTATTGATAGTTTCTTTTAATGTATCAATATGAGTGTAAGAGCTTTGCAATTCCCCAACGGTGTAAAGTGGTTCTATCGGTTTACCCGCATTCAACCTACCTGTAACAGAGAAAACATTTATAGCCCCCGCACTTGTATCTATTGCACCAGCTCCTAACGCCCCGTCGTCGTACACGGCCATAGGCGGATCAAGTTGTTTTTCAGTAGCAATGGATATAGCCTCACGGACTGCGTTTATTTCAAGAATATCAGCCATGGCCACCATAGCCGGAGAGCGTCCGTAAATTTCCCCCGGTACTTTAGAAAATCTGCCAATAAATACCGGCATTTCTTCCATACCACTTTCTTTTAAAATTTTTCTTGTATCCACCTCAATATGAATAGACGCAATAGGCATATCCTTTACGCCCTTTTTACTTTTATCTCTTTCTAATCGAGGCTCAATAACATGTAAAATTTTTACTTTGTTTTCAATGTCCCCATTGTCAAAGTCTTTTCTAACTCTTGCCGACAAGTTCTCGTAGCCATAAACCTTTACGGCATTCCTTACTGACATGGATATTTCAGAAAAAATAGTATCTATATTCCCGTCCGGGCCCTCATCAATATAACGTCCTTTTATACTCCACGCCTCGTATCGTACTGGTACAGCCCTATCGTCTTCCTTTTCCTTAACGTAAATACCGCTCGTAGCGAATGCCCCCTGATCTAGCATATACTCATCTAGTGCGGTTTGTAACCCTGCTTTTGTATTATCCATAACGGAATACATTTGCTGATTGACGTAAGAAAAATATGTTTTTACTTCTTCTGTATCGGGCGTATCCCAAGTACGGCCAAGAGAAAAGGTACGAGGACCGTTAGGCCAAATATTATTAACCATAACATTAGCCATAATACCGTTGGCGCGTTGCGCCGTATTGTCGTAAATATCTTCATCAGCAAATATCCCCGCGTTAGGTATGTCTTGCCCGTCATACTTTCTGTTATACACGTATTCACTTATCAGTTTAAATAAAGATATAAGACTACGTTTATTGTTTTTTAAAACCTTAAATCTCTGAAAAATGTTATTAATTCTTGAACTAGCCATGTCTTATTACCTCTATGTTGCGAGTAACTGTCTGCGACCTACGGACGCATTACCGAGAATCCCAGAAGATCCGTTAGAATATAATGCCTGTGAGCGTGAAGCACTTGTACCTGTTTCACCACCCGAGTCTAAACTTGCTTTATCCCCCGCTGACTGTTGAGCCTGTTGTTGTGCTAACATTGAATTAGCAGCATTTTTTGCCCCGGAAGATTTACCAACGGAATGTGCTATTGCCGCCGTACCAGCCGCTACACCACCGACTGCTAACGCCGTTACCGCACCACCAACGACTGCGGCCGTACTAGCTGACGCACCGACTGCGGTACCGACTGCTACAAATATTGGAATTAAGGGTGCCATACTGAAACCTCCTCTTTACCTTTCATTCTGTTATTTCGTGTTCTGTTCAAAGTCTTTAATGGGCCTTTATGCTCTGTATTCACTTTTTTAAATCTCTCTTTAGCATTGGCATTGGCTTTGCGCACAGGATACGCAAATGTCAGTATTGCTGCGTCAAACAGAGTAGGCGAACGCCCTATCGCTTTTCTTATATCGTCTTTTGGGACAAGTTTTAGTTTCCCGTTTGATGTTTCTACTTCATGAGGGACACATACCGTATCCGCATAAAACTCGTCCGTGTCTGGGATAGATACGTTACCCTCTTCAAACCATTCTTTATAGGTAACGCCCATTTCGGCACGCTTATTTAAAAATCTGTCCGGATCTAATGCGCCCTCTGAAAAATCTACCGTTTGTACAATATCTCTATACCCATTTTCCCACATACGACGAGCAATAGCATAGCCATAGCCGTTATCAATAAATGCCTTATCCACTTTCATTGTGTCAATAAGATTTTGGCAAATTCCCGCAAATCGCATAGGGTCCATTTCCCCTAAATACAATTTATAGCCGGGGATAACATCACCTCGTCTGAAAACTATACCCGCCTCGTCTTTACCGCTACCTTTGGGATCTATACCCATAATCAATGGGGCTTGTGGGTTCATAGCCATTTTACACTTACGTGCCGCCATAGCTTTTTCTGTATTGATTAACGGATCGCCGGAAGTTTGAAAGCACTCATCAATATTCGCAGGGTATTCTTGCTTAAACTTCCATTCACTTTTTAATGTTTCAATCTTTTTTCTACGCCAATAAATCTGTTGGTCGTCTAGGTTATAAAGCTCTTTGTAATCCTGTTCATCAGGCGTAATAACAAAGTCCTCTGGTAATTCTCTTCTATATTCCGGCATAACAAACCACGGGATAAATTCAAGCTCATAATCGCCAATACCTTTTAAAGCGTCCATACAAGCCCTGTAAAACCAATTACCTATCCCATTACCGGTTGACTCGACAATAATTTCTGTTCCGGGTTCATCAGATACCGCCTGTAAGATACCCGTGTCTAAATCATCAGTATTCTCAAAAAATGCCGCCTCTGATAAGTGTAACTGATGAATTGTAAAACCACGACCTACATCACCGCTACCCGCAGTACCTACGGCGTACTCGCTCCCATTTTCAAAAACTAATTGACGGGAGTTATCTACAAGAACTTTCGGACGTACTGCCTCTGGGCAATTTTCATGGTATCTATCTGCCATATCGAAAAGTTTGTCCGTAGTCTTTGCTTGGTGCGAAAGAATAAATGTCATACGGTTAGGGACACGGTTGTTCTTATGGTAGAATCTACCAGATGTGTACGTACTAACTCCGCCCTGTCTTGCTTTTGGGACTAACAAACGGACTCTACCCGTTCTGCGTAGCATATCCTCTGCGTGAGCATGTACGAGCTTTTGAGCCGCGTTTAACTCAAACGGCACTAACTGTCCCGCTTTGTTCAAAACTTTTAAACAGTTTTTCGCAAAGAATGGGAAATCTTTAGTTAGTCTTTCATTTAATCTAATAGCCGTTTGGCTCAATTCCGCCATTTTTGTTATCCTCTTTTTTTGCAAGAAATTCCAGAAATTCTGGGTAAGACATAGACATAGACATACTTTCTACACTTTGTTTTGGTTTTCCTAAAACTCTGTCTAGGATTAAGTTAGTAGCAGCTAAGTCCCCACTCGCTGCCTTTTCTGCCGTCCGTATCCACATAACTTCTGCATTAGTCATACCCGCAAATCGTGGCTCGATAATGTACATGTCAAGCTCTTCGTTATATTCGCCTTGATATGGCATAGATAATGCCGTTGTTGCAAGAGTTTTTACGGACGTAGGAGTTATATGCTTTACAATGGGTTCCGGTACACCGTTTACCCATTGTATAGCCGTTGTTCTTATTGGTACATTACTCCCCAACTTTATCAGCCTCACCTAATAAGTCGTCAATATCTTTTTCGTTTTCGTCTGTACCGTTTTCTTCTTCAACTTCGCCAGTTTGTTCAGCTTGTCCGTCCGCCTCACCCTGTACGTCGTTTAATTCGTTAATTTGCTTATTAAACTCGTACTGTTGAACGTCAGCTGCGTAAACTTCCTTAAATTTTTCCGGTTCTTCCTTTGCAAGAATAATAGCGTTACGAAGTCCGGTAATATTGCCCTCATAAACTTTTGCGTCTATTTCCAACTCATTATTTTCAATGTACTTAATAAGTTGTTTCGTATTCATAGTAGCAATATTATGGGTGTTTACTGATGTCCCGTTTAAATCTTCAATGTTAGTAACTGCGTAGGTTCTAACAGTTTTAAAGTTCGGGTATTTCTTTTTCATCATTTGATAAATGCTATCGTGTTGCTTAATAAGACTTGTTTTAAAAATTGATAAAGCGTTTGGAAACACTTGCGGAAAAACTACTTGTAATTCATAGTCTTTCACTTGTTCCGATTGTTCTTTGTTGCCTGTGTAATACTGTCCCGCGAAGGTGTATTTTACACCTTTGTTTTTTACGTTTGCCATTTTTGAGATCTCCTAATTTTTTGTGTTCGACAAATTGTATTTTATTTTCATTATTCAACTTTTTAAGTTCATTCGCAATATTTTTTTAAGTTTGTTTGAGTTGCGTTTATTATCGTAACAATAAAATCTAAAAATTTTCTGTGGATATTTTTTTATTAAGTCCCTAGTCTAGTTATCCTTAAAAATTGTGGAGGCTTAAAAGACAGAGGGGTCCCCACCCGTCAGAGGGACGCGGGGCCACGGGGTCGCTATGGGGTCAAAAGTAAGGGGGCCCCCTCGCGTTTCGGCATTTTTTAACTGTCAGAGTGTGCAGGCTCATGCATTTTATTTTTGCACGACAACATAAAAACTTGTAAAGCCTTACGGCTATTGAGTTTCAAGCTATCTAATAATTAAATACATATCATAGATATAAAAAGCAAAAGGCAAGCCCTGAAAGGTTTACGGCTTTTATTTATATCGTTTCGTTATGTACACATAATAAAAATTATGTAACAAGCCCGAGAGGGTACAAAAAATATATTTTAATAGGTTTCAAGTGTCTTAAATCGGCTTTTAGCGTTAGCAACTTTCCGACGCTTACATGATAACACGAAAACAATATATAAAATAAGATATACATAATATATAAAAATAAGACTTTCACAAATCGGAGTAAATCAGGGCAAAAAATTTTTTAAACTACAAACACGCGGGAGCAAATTTTATTTTTTTGAGTGGACCAGCTACAAAGATTTAAAATTTTAAATCAAATAAAAAATATCCCGCTTTTTAGCCTCAAAAATTCTCTTACACATCTCACCCCAAAAAACATAAAAAAATTTTTTACAAAAAAAGTAAATTATTTGTATATACTCCATAAAATACCATATTACTATAATATATTTAATATAATTATATGTAAGATATGTAAGATTATAGTGTAAACTACTGATTTTAGGGGCTTTTTAGTCTTACCCTTTATCTTACCTTTTTAGCTATTCTTACCCCGATACATAGGTAAGATTATTTAACTATTAAGATTTATGAATAAATGTAATATATACTTACTTTTAGTCTTACCCACAAAACAAAATTATAAGGGTAAGAGGGTAAGGACTTTTTTATCGTTTCAAATGCCCCGCCGCGTCGCTTGTAAATATGCTTTATATAAGTTTATAAAAGTTCATAAGTGTATTGACATAAAACCGCGCGTTTTATATAATGTTTTTGTTATAAATTGAATAATAAAATAAATTGCGTGTTTGTTAGCGTTTGGCGTAATCGGTTTTTAATCCGGCTAACAATAGCAAACATTACAAAAGAAGTAAGCGCAAAGTTATTTATAATCGGTTGTAATCCGTTTATATATGACTTTGCGCTATTTTATTATTCATATTCATAACAAAAAAGAAAAGTACGCCAAGCCCCAGCGGGCCAGACGTACAATAAAATTGTCGAACACAAAAAACGGGAAAAGGCATGCGCCTTGTACGCTTTTCGTGGTTACTTACATATTAACGCAATATATTTTAAAATTCAACGATAATGAACGGTAATAAACGATAAATAAACGGGCGGGCAATATGCACAAAGTAGCAGAAAAGCACACGGCGAGCTAATTCCCGCCCGAACATTGAAAACTTAATATATTAACTTTTATATACTGTCGGACTCATTAAACAAACCGCGGGGAATTATCCCCGCGCGTTTTATAACTATTTTAATTTGTGCCATATCAATTCAAAATTTAATAATTCCGCAATTTCTAAAACTTCCGCATACTTTATTGAACCGCGTTTGAGTTTTTGCGAAAAACTTTGAACACTTTCCGGACGCCCGCATTTTTGGGTTATTAAGTCCGCCAATTGTGTAGCATTCAGCCCACTAGCAGCAATAGCACCGCGTAGCTGGTTTTCAATTTCTTTTGCTCTGTCAGGGCTTGTAATAGATTTCATGTTGTCCTCACTTTCCGGGCAAAAATACCCATTTACAATACTTATTCTAAACGGTATCGTTTAGAATGTCAATATTATTATTAAGATTTGTAACGATATTCTTAATTATATGCTTGACTTTTTAAACGGTATCGTTTAGAATGTAAACATAAGGAATAATTGTCGAATGCAAAAAACTAATTTAAAAAAGCTAATTAAACAAATAGACCGCTTTAATATTTCCATAGTAACGCCAACGGGCCGAACGGATATAAACGCGGCGGACTTCCTCCGGGAATGTATTATAAATTTCAGTAAAAAAGAAAATATTTTAAATATCAGTTATTACAAAAACAAGTAAAAAAAGAAAGTGAGGACGACATGACAAACTATTTTCAAAATTGTAAATCTTCAGAAGATTTAAAAGCAACTTACAAGCAACTTGTAAAGAAGTACCACCCGGACATTTACGGCGTAAAAGGTAATGAAATTTTAAAAGAAATTCACAACCAACTAGAAAAAGCCGTTAAAAATATTGATGTAAATTATAAAGCTTTTTCAAATTATGTTGATGTTGATTTAAACGAAACTCCGGAAGAGTTGGCCCAAAAGCTAGAACTATTGAAAGAGGCTAAAAAGCATGCATTCCCAGAGGGCGCGCTATTTGCTTTATATTGGGAAAATGGTTTAAAACCGGCTAACCACCGCAACCCGCTAACAAAACATAATTTTAGCGGCTGGAATATCTGGACACTTGAAATAAAAAGACTTGAAAACGGTTATACTTCTTGCTTATGGTCAACTTTTGCTCAATACAAAACCGCTAAAAATTCAGTTAAAAAGGGCGAAAAATCGACTTATTTAACTGTAGCTATTTTCAGTAAGCAAAAAGAAGACGACGAAAGCGACGAACCACAAAAAACAAAAGTTTATTATAAGGGCTATAGCGTTTTTAATTCTGAACAAACTAGAGCAAGCGAAAGCGACGAACCCGCAGCAATTCCGGAAGTAAAACAAATAAGCATGAAAAAAACTACAAAAGACTATGAGCAAAAAACTCTTAACCTTTGGCAAGAAAAATATCAAACGATAGCATAACGGGGCAATAGGCCCCGCCCTATCGGGGCCGGAAAGGAAAATATAAATGTTTGAAAATGAAACAAAAGCAATATTTAAAAAATATGTTAGGTCAAAAATTTTTCTAAAAAAATTAAAAAATCTTATCGGGCCTTATGATTACAGAGGCATACATTATAATAGTGTTTTTAGTGTTGTGGTGCCTAGTATAGCTCATTTCGGAGATATAGAGCAAGAGGCGCACAACGAGCTTGAGTATCTTTTAAAAAGGCACAATTTGCAAAGATATAACGGAAAATATCAAGCATATTCAAATAATATAACAGTAAAAGAGCATATAAGGGCAATAAATAAAAGAAGCATAGATACTTTTTATAATAATGCTTTTTATTATGACGTATACAACGAACTTATGCACAAAAAGCCGTATGACTTCGGGCTTAGAAATTGCACGTACACGGAAAAAAGCGCGGGCTTTGATAAAATGCTTTTAATTTTAGATTGTATTTATTTACTAAACAATCCAAAGCCAACCAACTACGAGCAGTATACGGCAATAAGGGACGCGTTAAGAAAAGACAAAACTTTTATTTTTTGCGGCTGCAAGGTTACGCTATACAATAACGGCCGCCTTGATGTTGTATTTTCAGATTCCGAGCTATTCCGGAAATTTGAGCAAAAAATAAATGAAGTTATAAAGCAAATTAAAAATGAAATTTTAGAATCGGAGGAAATAGCATGAAACTAAGCATATATACAAAATTTGTAAATGATAAGGGTATTAACGATTTAGTAGTAGTTTTTGATAACTTCGGGAATAGAGGCACAAGCCATGTAAGCGTTCAAGCGGCTTATAAAAACTACACACGAAACAGAAAAAACGCGGCTAAAAAACTTCTGATGAGTCTTTGAAAATTAAGACGAAACCGGGGCGAGTGTTCCCCCGTCCCGGTCAAGTTAAAAAAAATGAAAGTGAGGAACGACATGGGAAAAAACAAAAGTAAAAACAAAAATTTTAAAATCGAGTATGATAGCGCAAAAGATAAATATTATCTTATGGAGCGCGGAGAACTTATACAAGCGTTTTACGGTCAATGGGCTTTAGAAGAATATTTGCTAACAGAACGCGGGCTAGAGTTTAAACAAATTGACGCTTTACTAGAAAACATTTACTAATTGTCGAACATACAAAAGAAAAACGAAAGAGGAACGCCACATGCAAAAGAATTTTTTTATTTTAATTTTATTAATAGTTATCGGGTGCCAATGCGTAAGTTATGCAAACGCTAAAAACGAGCTAAAACAAATACAAGACGATTACATGAATTTACAAATATGTATTGAAGAGGGTATTTTATAATGACTACAAAAAAGCAAAAAGGAATGATTGAAGAGGCAATTTTTAGAGTTAAAAACTCATTATGCACGGGCCGAGAATGGGAAAAACTTTTTGAGGACGGCGACAACAATACAAACGCAGTTATTTTGGGACTAATTCAAGAAGTAGAACGCGATAGCAATGTTTCAATACAGATTGAAAAACAGAGCAAATGGAACGGGAACATGCCGCAAGAGGTTAGCCAATACGCGAAATATAAAAATCTTATTAGCGGTGCAAGTCTTCCGGATACTGAACCACTAGAGCAATTTTTAAATAAAATAGATTATATTAACCGTTTTGAAAGTACCCCGCCAGATGTTGACAAATGGGAATACTTAAACAGGTATTACATAGAGCCGTTAGTTCAATTACTCGAAGATTTACAAGATTTTAATTTTGAAGACGATTAGTCAAACCACACTTTCTATATAATATCGGAGCGAGGGCGTCCGCAACAGTTTTAAAGAACCGTTGTGGACGTTTCGTTTTGCTATAAAAAATTTTACAGGAAATACAAAAATAAGGAGGGTGCTATATGGCACAAAAGGATTACAGAGCGGAGCGACAGGACTATAAGACTCCAGCTGACTTATATAAGCCGTTACTACAATTGGCGGGGATAAAGCAATTTCATTTAGACGTTTGTTGTAGCGAAAAGAATATACCGGCGTTATGGCATTACATAGACGGTAAGCATAATGGCTTAATAGAAAACTGGCACGGTTATTGCTTTATGAACCCGCCATTTAAGTTTACAAAATTTTGGGTGCAAAAAGCCGTTGAGGAGGCTAATAAGGGAGCGGTGGTATATTCTGTTCTACCGGCGGATAGATTAGAAACTAAGTATTACCAAGAATACATTTTGAAGAATAAAAATTGTCTGTTTGCGTTCTTGCCGGGCAAAGTCGGTTTTATTGTACCGGGCCAAGAGCTAGAAGAGATTAAACCGAGTCAAAAAATTATGATAGCAATATTTGGGAACGGAACATATATACAAGGGACTAAGGTGCTTTGGGATATGACACGCCCATTTGGTACGGTAGCATTTAAAGGGAGGAGCTAAAAATGACAATAGGTGAAGATTACGCAAAACTTTCAAAAAAATTAACAGACGGTATAGCAGGGGAAACTTGTAGCCTTGCAGACTTCGGCGCTCATATCGGCACTAAGCTAGATGAGGGTAAGCCAAGAGTTGGGGAAATGATACAAGACTTTTCAATACCGTTAGAATATGTAGCAAAAATATGGGCTTTTGGGGCTGATAAGTATTCAAAAGGTAACTGGAAATATGTAGAGAACGGTTTTAACAGGTACAGTAACGCTATGGTAAGGCATTTAATGGCAGAAAGCGACGGCCCCGGAGTCGATAGTGAGAGTGAATTATTACACGCGGATCATGTTGCATGGAATGCACTAGCAAGACTACATTTTTTACTACAAGCACAGGAGGTTGAAAAATGCAAATAAGAAATGTGTTGAGCCTCTTTGACGGTATGCGTTGCGGTGCTATTGCTCTTGAAAGAGCGGGGATAAGCAACACACAGAGGTATAAAATGCTAGGGAATGGCTGGACTGTTGATGTTATTGCGCATATTTTAAAAGGTATAAATTTTTGGGGAGGACTAATATAATGACTGAAAAACAAAAAATGGGTTTTGTAAGCGTAGAAATTGAGCATTATCTTGATTTAAAACGCAAAGAGCAAGAGTGCGAGGAATTAAAAGAAAAGTTAGAACGACAACAAGACTATACGGTTTCATATAAGTCTTATATTTATGAAAAAGAAAAGCAAATTAAGCAACAACTCGACCAATACAAACAAGCACTTGATGAGATTGAAGAAATTGCAAAAAAAACAAGTGGCGAGTGTTTTTACGATGACATAGATGATTGCGAAAATTGTGATATGAATTTAGGCGGTTGTAGCGCATTCAACATTCGGTTAATGAAACGCATAATCAATAAAGCAAAGGAGCAGTAAACATGAAATATAAAAAGAAACCAGTAGTAATAGAGGCTATACAATGGAATGGTACAAATATGGCAGAAATAGCGAAGTTTACTAAAAACAGTGGCAGATATATCGAGTTTGAAGATGATATTTGTAGAATTGAAACTCTTGAAGGGATAATGATTGCTAGTAAAAATGATTTTATAATCAAAGGGGTGCAGGGTGAATTTTATCCTTGTAAACCTGATATATTTGAACAAACGTATGAATCAGTAGCAAAGGAGCAGTAACACAACTTAACAAAAACCTTGTAAAATTTTTAAAATGAGGAATAATAAAAGTATGAGAAAAAAATATGTATTCGCATTTTTAATTTTAATGTTGTCGCTACCTGTACACGCTGAAAATATAAATCAGCTATTACATAATTATGGGTATGATACGACTAACACTAAATCGTATAAAAACGCTGAAAAGCTAAGAGTTGTACAGGCTCAATATGCAGAAAGCAAAGCTAGGTATTGCGAGAGCATGGCCCGAGAATGGAATAAAGCCGAGGGCAAATCTGGTAAAAGCCCGTTAGTATATTATGACCACATGACGGGTGAATGTGTTATGCCCGATACGTCAAGCGGTCCAGACGTTATTTTTATTGCACCATTGTACGGTCGCTGGTAGTATTAAAGTTTTGTAAAGTTTACTTATAATACTTGACAAAACTTTATTAGCGTGGATAATAATACACATAGGTTTATTGACCTATATTGTCGAACACAATAGAATATTTAACTTTTCGGAGGTAGAGAGAATGGCGCGAGTTATTAGCGGCGTTACACATTATTCGTCTTCTGAAATGGCAGAACTTAAAGGCGGTACACGTTCCGCATGGAGTCATTTCGCAAGAACAGGAAAAGTCCCAGCCGTAAAGTGGATTGATGATAATTGGTATTTCGATCCAGAAAAAGTGGACTCTTTAGCAATAGCGAATAAATACGTGGAGCAGCCGGATAGTGATGTTAAGTAGGGAAAGTCTTATAGAGGGTTACATTGACGCGGGCTACACTTTAACACCGCTCAATGGTAAAATTCCGACAATAAAGGACTGGGTAAAAACTGAATATGATCCATTAATACAAGCATGTGATTTTGAGGGGAACTACGGGGTAGTATTACGTAGTGATGACTTAATCGTTGACGTAGATCCGCGCAGGTTTCCAAAGGACGAAAATGTTTTATTAAAACTTTTCGCGGATTTACATTTTTCTTCAAAAGACACTTTTGTTGTAAAGACTGGTGGGAATGGGCTACACATATATTTCAAAAAGCCCGCTGATATTCCGGTAAGGAATGCTTTAAAAGAATACCCCGGAATAGAATTTAAAAGCGTTGGCCAACAAGTTGTAGGCGCGGGTAGTATTCACCCAGACACGGGGAAAGCGTACGAGGTAAAGAATAACGCATTTCAACCTATACAAGCCCCAGAAACCTTACTCAATGCTATTAAAAGACAAGAAATAGAACTCGCAGAAAAGCAAATGGACTTTTCTGACGAAGAGCAGAATGTAAAAAGATATATAACATATTTGCAAACCGCACCAGCAGCTATTGAGGGTGAGGGCGGCGACATTACAACATTCAAAACCGCTTGCCGTGGCAGAGATTTGGCATTATCAGAAATGAAAACTTTTGAGCTTATGTCGGAATATTGGAATATTCGCTGCCAACCGGAGTGGGAACTTGAAGACTTAAAGAAAAAAGTACATAACGCCTATGCCTATAATGCTGATAAAGTGGGAAAAAACACAGCAGCTAACGACTTTGCTCAATTCCGCGATATGGACGAGGACGAAGTCGGGGAAGACGTTGAAAAACTTATATGGGACATTGATAAAAACAATGCCATTAAGCCTACAATCCGTAATGTCGTAAATTATTTGCTATGCAAAGACTATCCGTTTTTGGGGATACTTAAATACAATGATTTTACGAATGATATAACTTTTGTAAAACCAGCACCATGGCACAACGGAAAAAAATTAGGCTCATGGACTGATTCCGACGCTATTAATTTTAAATACTGGTTAAGTCGCGTAAGATTTTTTAATGTTTCTACGCCGTTATGCCAAGAGGCGGCTATTATTGCCGCTGAAAAGTTTAGGTATCACCCTGTAAGAGATTATTTAAAAAGCATTACATGGGACGGGAAAAGCCGTTTAGATACATGGCTTTCAGATTTTGCGGGTGTTGATGATAACGCATACACAAGAGCCGTAGGGGCTAAAGTCCTTATTGGGGCGGTTGGCCGAGTATTTAATCCGGGCATTAAATTCGATACTATGCTTGTTTTAGAGGGTGAGCAGGGTATTGGCAAAAGTACACTTGTAAATATTTTAGGTGGTGAATGGTACGGGGACGTTTCAATCACCGATAGCGATAAAGATACTATTGACGCTATGCGCGGGAATTGGATTATTGAAGTATCAGAAATGGTATGTAGTAGAAAAGTTGACACGGATAAATTAAAGTCTTTTCTTTCTAAAACGACTGATCGTGTAAGACTTGCATACCGTAGAAATGCGGAGGATTACCCAAGACAAAGTATCTTTATCGGTACTATCAACCCCGAAGAGGGTAGCGGATACCTAAAAGACGTTACAGGTAATAGACGTTTTTGGCCCGTTACGTGTAAAAAAGTTAATATTGAGGGTTTAAAAGCCGCACGCGAACAATTATTAGCGGAAGCGTGCGACAGATATTTTAGAGGTGAAAAATTGTATTTAGACGACGATATAGCAAGAATTGCACACGAAGAAACAGAAAAACGAAGACAACAGGATCCATGGCTAGAACCTATAAAAGATTGGTTAGCTAAACCGGACCTAGAATTAGGGGCGGCTAGAACTGTTGTAACAAGTCGCGAAATTCTTGAAGAATGTATCGGCATAACGGTAAGCCGTACGACTAATAGAGAATTAAGCCGTGTTGCACATATCATGGTAAAAGAATTAGGCTGGGAAAAAGGTAAATTTTATCATAAGAAACAGGCAAAGACGACAAACGCATTCAGATTACCTAATATGT
>CAMECJ010000014.1 GCA_945913025.1 uncultured Elusimicrobia bacterium
GAAGTCAAGTACAACAACATAAAAGGAATATAAGTTCGATTCCTGTTGGGCGCACTTTTAAAAACCACGCGAAAGCGTGGTTTTTTTGTGCGCACAAGCGAACTTGTATGCCGTTTTCTACAATACGGCCTTGGGCGCACTTTTAAACAAAAACCCGTTCTGAAAAAGAGTGGTTCTTTTTTCGCCAAATTTCTTTCTTCAAAGATATGCTTACTAATATTAGATTTGCTTGATTGAAATAACTCTACCAGTTGAACTTGGGTCCGCCATACAATTTCATTGGACAAGGTTGCTTTTGGTTTAGTTTCTCTATTTTGGGGCTTGATAAATAAGAGCCTCTTTTTTTCCTTGGTGCGGCGTTTAGCGGGTTTGAGGACGGTCAAAAAGAGGTATCCGGTAAGGCCGTACGGAAAAAGGAACTCGCCGAAAGCAAAAAAAATTAATCAGTCAAAAATTATCCTATTTAAAAGCGTGAGGACTACATAGAACGGTTTAACGCCGTCAAAAAGGATTGCTTCCAGAGAATTTTTTTCTCCTCGTAAGGGCGCGACGCATGGGCGGGGCTAGTGGAGGGGAGAAGTACGCAAATTTTGCCGCCGTCGCCAAAGGCGCGTTTAAAATGGTTCCGCGCGGCCTGCCCGTTAAATAATAGGGTGTGTACGCTGGGATATTTTTTAAATAAAGTGGGAAAATCGTTGGGTGTGGGTTCCGTTATATTCCCGTCTAAACTGCCCTCTCGTTGGCAGGCGGCCAAGGCATCCCATAGGCCAATGCCTTTGGCGAGCAACACTTGTTTTTTATCTTCATAGTTTTGGGGTATGCGCCCGCCGGCGAACAGGTCAAAAATAATTCTCCAAAATTGGTTGTATTTGTAAGCGTAATATTCCTGCGCTTTTAAAGAGGCCGCTCCTGGCATACTGCCAACCACCAGTACGCGGGTTTTGGAATTAATAAGAGGGGGAAAACTGTAAAGCATAAAATTCCCGGGGCTTCTAAAAACCCCGGGCAAAAGTTATTCTTTTGTTACTTGATAGGGCGTTAAGACAATCGTTTTGCCGTCTTGGCCTAGGCTGGCGCGGAACCAAAGCGGAAAACCCATAGGCCCTTTGAGCAAGACCGCTACCGCTGTAAATTGTTCGGGTTTGATGTCTTCTTTAAATGTGTAATAGCCGGACACCGGGTCCTTGTCGCGCATACCGTGCGTAGTTACCACCACAGGCACTTTTCCTTCTTTAAAACTGTTATTTTGGGCATAGTGCGCGGCTTCCTGCGCATCAATCGTAAAGTTAATGGCTTTGGCTTCGGACATTTTATCTAATAGCGATTGGGACATCCCCGGCGAGGCAAGGCCGCCCATCGCCAAAGCGGTGTTATACCAGTCAGAAGCCCCACCGGCATCTTCCAAAAGGACGCCCTTTTGTAATACCTTTACCAAGCCTTCTTCCGTCAGCCCCATACCGCGGTGCAAATAAATGTTGCGGTTCGGGTGCGGCAGAGCGGGAATGGCACCCTTGTACCCGTCCAATGTCAAATCTTTAAATGTTTGCGTGTGAATAGATCCGTCGGTTTGCAATTTGGGCCAAGCGGGTTGGGCTTTGTTAGCGCCCAATTCCACGGCTTTGCGCAAGGCTTGCTGACGAGAAAGCCCTTTTAATTCATAGGCTTTTACCACCACGCCTGGGAACTGCTGGGCCAAACGCGTGGAAAAGGATACCGTGCTTGCGGCGGCTGCGGCTTTGCCCGCGGATTTAGCCCCCGCCTCACTGGCTTTTAGGACGGTAGAGGTGGCTTTTTCTGCCCCTTTGCTTGCCTTTACCAAGTTTTGCGCTTGAAGTGGCGCAGATAAAAGCAAGGCGGCAATAATAGGCAAAAGGAATAGGGTGCGTTTCATAAAAAACTCCTTACTCGGGATTACTTATAGTATAAGGGTCCTCGGCTAAAAAACCATAGGTCTTTGGACCTATAATCCGGAAACATCAAACAGATACGGGTTAAGAGTAAAGCCGTCCTCTTCTGCTTTTATCCGGCACCATACGGTTCTGACGCCGATTTTTAAAGCGGCGATAACTTCTTTAATATTTTCTGCCGGGATATCTCTTCCCACGTGTATGACATTTCCGTGTTCTGGCAATCCTTGTACGCGAAGCACGACGATAATGTCTTTGCTGTGGTGCTGTTTAGCATAGTAAACAGCGGTATTCGGATTGCTGGCCAAAGAGTTAAATTTCATAGAAGAAACCGTTCTGACCATACGCGGGTCCCCACTGACATAAGCCATTGTTCTGTTGTTGCTGAACTGGCCCACATCTTTTAACAGGAGTCCGTTTTCCATAATGTTGCGCAAGGCCGCTCCGTCTGCGGGCAAACTTAACGCGCGGTACATGTCCTGCGGAGTTTCTTTCCACGGGGTTTCGGCGGGGAGAGTTTTTAAATCGGTTTTGTAGGCCGAGAAATCATTAATTTCTAACGATAAATCTGTGTGCAAAACTTGTGGCGGCAACTGGACGGCTGGGGTTCTGCCCATTAAGCGTTTTAAAGTGCCAGTAATGCTGGACAATCGGGATGTCGTTGCCTTGGAAGTCTGTGCAGGCGTGGGCGTAGAAATTTTAATTTGTTCGGTAATCTGCGCCAGTTTCGCCTGTTGGAGCATCACTTTCGGCATAGCATTGGCTACTCCGCTGGTAACCGCTCGTCCAGCCTTGGCTGCGGAACTGACCGCGACTTCGCCCGCCTTTGCACTAGCCTTGGCGGCGCCTTCAACCAACTTGCCTTGGGCAAACGCCAGATTTGCCGTGCAAGCGGATAAAACAAAAATCAAAAAAACAGTTAATTTTTTCATATATATATTATATAGAAAACAAGGGAACAAAAAACAGGGTCAAAGGGCCTATCCACGCGGTGGGTCCTATAACTAAAACACTTGTAGTCGGGGAGCGGACATTTTTGCTCCGGAAGATTTACGAGCGTACCCGGTTTGTCCGTTCATTGCTGTTGCAGAAATACCGTTAAAAAGTGTCGGCCCGGGCACGCGATAACCGTTTACCTGCGCCGGGTAGCATTATCACTAAAACCTACCGAGGTAACACCATAGAAGTAAAAGTGTTGGAAAATGGCGTTGAATACCAAGGAAAAATCTATAAAAGCATATCCCGTGTGGCGATGGATATCGTCAAACGGCCTATCAGCGGATATGTATTCTTTGGATTGTCCAAATGATGCCGCGCGTGCTGCCACCCATTAAAAACCGGTTTGTAAAGGGCGTTCTGGTAATCCGCTTGGGCGGCCCAAGAAAATGCGCGAAGCGGAACTCTTACAAACTGCTATCAAGTTTTTTGACGAACTGGCCAAAGCCTATTATCTCAAAGGAAACTCGGCTCGCAAGATAAATCGTATCCGGAAGGTGCTAAATGAGAAATAAATGCTATCTTCCCAAAAGTTTTGAGGAGTTAAAAGCCTTGCTAGACGAAAAACTCCAATTTTATTGGGATATATTCTATCGGTATCCGTTAAGAGGGAGAAAGGGCAAATACCGTCCTCTTTGGTATGCTATCCAATGCGAGTTGTATAGCTGTAAACTGGCAGAGAAGTATATCACTAGGCTAGATAGATATGCCAGTAGCCCGGAAAAATATATCCAACGGGCGAATAAAAATAAGTATTCCTTAGCAATAGGCACTATCCTAACCAAGAAGTATAAGGGAAAGATATATCAAGTTACCGTAAAAGGGGAGAAAGAATACGAATGGGAGAATAATATCTATCCTAATTTGACGGCAATAGCGCAGAAAATAACACGAGGGCACATAAGCGGCCCCAAATTTTTTGGACTTACTCGTTAGCCCCATAATAAGAACATAGTTGTTCCCAAGTAAGCTGAATCCCTTTGTCAGCAAGAGCTTGCTTTCGTTTTTGAAATAAGAGGTCTAATAGCGGTCTGATGTCTTCTTTTGTCCCGTGATGTAACATTTTGTGACAATGAGGGCACAGCACTACAATATTTGCCTCTACATCCAAAGAAAATAGAAAGTTATCCTGTTGTTTTAGAGGTATCGGCAGAGCGGGTGAGGAATAAAATAGCAGCCAGTAGAGCCAAAGGGCTATTGATGGGTGGGACACCGCCACTTGGCTATGACCTAAAAGACAAGCAGTTAGTCCCGAACCCGCAGGAAATGGAGCTTGTCAATCTGATTTTTACAAGTATTTGGAGTTGGAAAATATGCTAGCGGTAGCGGAGTGGCTTAACCAAAATGGCTATCATACCAAGAAGTGGGTTCCAAAAAGCGGAGAAATAAGAGGCGGAAAAGCGTTCCAAAAGAGCAGTATCCAACGGGTTTTGACGAACCCTGTGTATATCGGCAAGATAACACATCAATCTCAAAATAAGGTTTATGCGGGGCGGCATAAACCTATTGTGCCTAAAAGTGTATGGGAAGCCGTGCAAGATACCGTTCGGCGACGAATTACAAATCCTTATGCTTTTAGCCATTATCAAACGCATAAAACTATACTTTCTGGTAAGTTATATGATGACCAAGGACAGATTTTTCGGTTAACTTCATCTAAAAAGAAGGGAAAAAAGTTTCTGTACTATTACAACGGCGTAGGTGGACATTATCTTCCCGTGGAGCAATTGGATAGTTTTGTGCTAAAAACGCTTAAAATGACGGATTTTTACGATTTGGAGCCATTGGCGGATAGAAATAGTCTAACGGATATCCAAATGCAACAATGGATAGAAAAAGTCATTTGCCAAAGTGTGGACAAAACGCATTATTTAAGCATTTTCCTTAATGAAAAACAGATAAGGACGGATTCGGGTGCGTGTCCTCGGATATCGGGACAAGCGGAAGAACGAATATTACACACAGAAAAACTAGACGGCACATTATATGTTAGAAATACTTTTATAGTGGATAATGTATCATCACTCAAACTACAAAATGGAACGGCGCGGAATATCTTAACCGTCCGCCAGTTAAACGAGAGTTTGGTGCGTGGGTTATCACGCGGGTGGCAGTTAAAACGGCTGCTAGAAAAGGGAAAAACAATGCGCGAATGTGAAGGGGCAAGCGGCATGAATAAACGCACCTTCACGCGTTACTTAAACCTGTGTTATTTATCGCCCAAGATAGTGGCAGATATTTTGGAGTACCGAAACCCGCGTAATATAAGTTTAAAAGAGCTTATGAACTTGGCGGAGGGGGAAAGTGATTTCGAGAGGCAGGAAAGGGAGTGGAGATAGAAAGAATGTGATAAAATATTTTTACCTATGAAACTAATCGATAATCCAAAATTAATGAAAGAATGGGATTATAAGAAAAACACTTTAAATCCTGCTGACCTGTCTCAAGGAAGCAATAAAAAAGTGTGGTGGAAATGTGTTGATTGTGGATATACTTGGGAAACAAAGATTATATATAGAGCTGGCAAAGATCTTACAGGGTGTCCTGCTTGCGCCAACAAAGTATTAGTTCAAGGATTTAATGATTTGGCAACAAAATTTCCTGAAATCGCAAAAGAGTGGCATCCTACTAAAAATGGAACGCTTACTCCAAGAGATGTGAAGGCCTCTACTCATAAAAAAGCATGGTGGATATGCCCCCATGACCATGAATATGAACAAGCTATTATGCTAAGAACAACTCGTGGGTCGGGTTGCCCATATTGTGCAGGAAATAAAGTTTGGAAGGAATTTAATGACCTTGCCACAACTTATCCCAAGATTGCGAAGGAGTGGCATCCTACCAAAAATGGCAAGCTAACTCCTTGGAATGTGATCGCAGGAAGTCAGAAAAAAGTATGGTGGTTATGTCCAGAAGGGCATGAGTATCAACAATCTCTTATCAAAAGGACATCTCGTGATTATTCCTGTCCTATTTGTTCAGGACATAAAGCATTGGCTGGATATAACGATTTTGCTACAAAATATCCCCAACAAGCCAGAGAATGGCACCCTACTAAGAATGGAACGTTGAAACCTTCGGATGTTACATTTGGAAGTGGAAAGAAAGTATGGTGGAAATGCCCCATAGGACATGAGTACCAAGCCAGTATGCATGATAGGGGAATCGGCGGGACAAATTGCCCTATTTGTAGTGCTCGGAAGTTTACATCCTTTCCTGAACAAGCTATTTTTTATTACATAAAGCAAGTATTTCCAGACGCTAGTAATCGATATAAAAAGATCTTCGACACTTTTATGGAATTTGATATTTATATTCCTTCGGTTAAAGTTGCTGTCGAGTATGATGGAGCTAATTGGCACCGTACAGAAGCTGAACATAAAAGAGAACTTAAAAAATATGCTCTTTGTCAGAAGCACCATATGACATTGATTAGGGTAAAGGAAGTTTCTAAACAAACTTGGAATAATGTAGCAGACAAAGTGTACTATCTAAAAAAAGTAAAGAGAACAGATTTTTCCCCATTGGAAAACACGATATCTCTTATTTTAAACGATATAAAGGCTATTGGCGGAAGAAGTAATTTTTCAGTAAATATCAATGTTCTAAAAGATAAAAACAAAATCCAAGAATATCTCACGACAATAGAAAATTCTTTAGAAAAAGAACGGCCTGATGTGGCTGCCAAATGGAATTATGATAAAAATGGGAATCTAACCCCAGCCATGTTTTCTGTCAGTTCCAATGAGAAGGTATGGTGGAGGTGTCCAGACTGCGGACATGAATGGGAGAGTAGCATTAATAGTATGACTAGAGAAGGTAGATACGGTTGTGCTATATGCTCTAAAATGCGCCAAGGTCGAACTTTTACAATGGGCATTGTGAAAAAAGTTGGTTCTCTCGCAGAAACCATGCCCGAAATAGCAAAACAATGGCATCCTACCAAAAATGGGGCATTAACTCCTCATGATATTACAGCGGGTAAGTTTAAGCCGGTTTGGTGGTTGTGCCCTAAATGTGGACACGAATGGCAAGCAAGCCCCAATAACCGCAAAAAAGGGGTTGGTTGTCCCTGTTGTAGCGGAAGGGTACCAAAACCAGGTGTAAATGACCTCGGGACCAAATTTCCGGAAATATCCAAAGAATGGTGCTATGAAAAAAATACTCCATTAACGCCTAAAGATGTTCTGCCAGGTAGTGGCAAGAAAGTGTGGTGGAAATGCCAAGAATGCGGGCATGAATGGAAAACAGAAATTAGAATTAGAACACTTAAAAATTCTAAATGTCCTTCATGTTCTCGTAATAAGAATAAAAATCAAATATATTTTAAATTCTAAGTAATCCGGATCCTGCAATTTTACCCATTAGAGAAAAAGGCTAGTTAGTGGCTTTGTTCGTTCCTACCAAAAAGTTCTCCAAGATGGGGATAGATAAGAAAATCGGTTAAACCCCGACGAGCACGCAAACACTACCCCAACAAAAAAGACACCCCGTGTGGAGTGCCTTAAAAAATGGTGGTCCGCGCGAGACTCGAACCTGTGACCTTCTGGATTTTTCTCTCGTGTGAGGGATGTTGTGGGGGCAAATTCGCCTAACGTGGACTTTATAGAGCCGGGTAGGTATAGGTACCCGCAGAAAACCCCACAGAGACAAATGTGAAGAATAATTTTTCAATATCCCGAAGATAAATTGTTGCCATGTTAAGATTAAATGTGGAGCAACTTTTACCGTTATCGGCAAAATATAATTATTTATTCATAAAATATTACTTGATTTATTGCCGATGATTGGTTATACTAGTAGTAACAGGAGGCGTTTATGGAATATATCTCAGCAGTACAAGCGGCTAAAAAGTGGAAAATTTCGGAGCGGAGCGTGCGTAATTATTGTGCACATGGCCGTATTGCGGGGGCTTTTTTAACCGGAAAGACATGGAATATTCCGGCAGATGCCTCTAAACCTGACCGCAAGCCCAAGCAAAGCAAGCACGCTAATACCTTACTTAATATATTAAAAGCCGAGCAATCCTCCAAGCAACATGGCGGTATCTACCATAAGATACAAATTGACCTTACCTATAACTCCAATCATATAGAAGGCAGCCAACTTACCCATGACCAAACCCGTTATATTTTTGAAACAAACACGATTGGGGTGGAAGATAATACCGTAAAGGTGGATGATATTGTAGAAACCGCTAACCACTTTAAATGTATTGATATGATTATTGATAACGCAAACTATAAACCCAGCGAACATTTCTTAAAAGAATTACACGGGGTGCTTAAAAACGGGACTTCGGATAGCCGCAAGGCATGGTTTGCCGTAGGGGATTATAAACGCAAACCCAATGAAGTGGGGGGACATGTTACGACCAGCCCGGAACAGGTAGCGGCTAAAATGAAAACCTTGCTGTCCAAGTATAACCGTAAAAATAAACACACGTTTGAGGAATTATTAGATTTCCATTACCAGTTTGAAGCCATCCATCCGTTCCAAGACGGGAACGGACGTATCGGGCGGCTGATACTGTTTAAGGAGTGTTTGCGTAATAATATCGTTCCGTTTATCATTACGGACAAGATAAAGATGTTTTATTACAAAGGGCTTAACGAGTGGTCGAAAAATCACGAGCGCTTAACCGATACTTGTCTAGCGGCACAAGACCAAATGAAAGCCGTGCTAGATTATTTTAAAATTAAGTATTAAAGCAGGTTAATACCAAGTAGGACTTGAATCTGTGACCCCCTGGATAATTTAAGTAATTCCCAAAAGTGGATCCTGCGATTTCTGCCGTCAGAGAACTCGTGCCCAATTATCCGTATTTTTGGCAAGAGATAAAGCACTCTAAGACGGAGAAGGATAGAAAGTTAAAACTTTCCTCGTCGGTAAAAGATAAACTTAAACACAAAAAAATCCCCATCTCTTCGACGGGGAAAATCAATTTGGTTCGTGTGGGACTCGAACCTCTTACCTTTTATATTTTTCTCTTGTACAAGGGCTGTTGTCGGGGAAAACCCTGGCAATGTGGGGCTTTTAGAGTAAGGCGGGTATAGGTACCCGCAGAAAAAACCACAGAGACAAATGTTAATAATAACTTATCAATTCTGCAAATAAAATAATCCAGATGTTAAGATTAAATGTTAAGCAGTTTTTTGCCGTTATCGGCAAGATATAATAATTTATTTATAATATAATTATTGATTTATTGCCGATAATCAGTTATACTGGTAATAATAGGAGAATTTTATGGAATATATTTCGGCAGCACAAGCAGCTAAAAAGTGGAAGATTTCGGAGCGGAGCGTACGTAATTATTGTGCGCATGGCCGTATTGGGGGAGCATTCTTAACTGGCAAAACGTGGAATATCCCTGCAGATACCTCTACACCTGTGCGTAAACCCAAACAAAGCAAGCACGCTAACACCTTGCTTAATATATTAAAAGCCGAGCAATTCTCCAAACAGCATGGCGGCATTTATCATAAGATACAGATTGACCTCACTTATAACTCTAATCATATAGAAGGCAGCCAACTTACGCACGATCAAACCCGTTACATTTTTGAAACCAATACGATTGGTATGGAAGATAATACCGTAAAGGTAGATGATATTGTAGAAACCGCCAATCACTTCAAATGTGTTGATATGATTATTGAGAACGCCAACTATAAACCTAGCGAACGTTTTATAAAAGAATTACACGGTGTGCTTAAAAACGGTACTTCGGATAGTCGCAAAGCGTGGTTTGCGGTGGGGGATTATAAGCGCCAAGCCAATGAAGTGGGGGGGCATGCCACTACCAGTCCGGAACAGGTAGCCTCTAAAATGAAAAGCTTACTTTCCAAGTATAACCGTAAACATAAACACACGTTTGAGGAATTATTAGATTTCCATTACCAGTTTGAAGCCATCCATCCGTTCCAAGACGGGAACGGGCGTATCGGGCGGCTCGTTTTGTTCAAAGAATGTCTGCGTAATAACATTATTCCGTTTATCATTACAGATAAAATAAAAATGTTTTACTACAAAGAGCTTAACGAGTGGCCGAAAAATCACGAACGCTTAACTGATACTTGTTTAGCGGCGCAAGACCAAATGAAAGCCGTGTTGGACTATTTTAGGATTAGGTATTAAAACAACTTAATATCAGTCAGGACTAGAACCTGTGACCTCGGAAGGAATTGAAGTAAATGTCCGAAGTGGATCCTGCAATTTCTGTCGTCAGAGAACTAGGGCGGAATTAGTAGCCCTAACCTCCCAAGATAGAGCACTCTAAGACGGCGAAGGATATGATAAGCCACTTTTTCTCGTCGGAGAAAAACAATTTAGGACACAAAAAATCCCCGTCTCTCAGACGGGGAATCTAAAAAATGGACCGGAAGGGACTCGAACCCCTGACCTCCTGCGTGTAAAGCAGGCGCTCTACCAACTAAGCTACCGATCCGAAAATTGAAATATCCTTAACTAGGACAATTCTTATTTTAGCAAAAATATAGCGCAACTTCAACTATTTTTCTAAAATTGCGAATTAAAGTTGCAAGAGTAACGATTAGGACAAAACGCTTTTTATCTAATCGTTTACAGGCAACATTTATTGGTCCTGTTTCCTAAATATTTCCGTTACGCGGTCAAAAATACCATTGCAATAGGCTATTGCTAACCCGTAATTGGAAAGTGAAACACCCTTTTCCTTTAATATATTCAAGCGGCGCATAATTTGCGTTCGCGTTACCATACACCCGCCGCATTGAATTGCTAATTTGTACGTTTCCGCATCATCTGGCAAGGCATCTAAATTAGCCACCACGGTAAACTGCAATTTTTTACCCGTATATTTTTGTAACCAGTTGGGAATTTTTGTGCGGCCGATATCATCGCACTTGTTCACACTGTGGGAACAAGATTCCAAAATCAGCACCTTATCGCCGTCTTGCAGTTTGTCAATGGTGCGGGTTCCTTTCAAATACGCCCCAAAATCACCTTTTAGGCGCGAAAATAAAATGCTGAAACTCGTCAGCGGGATAGTGGGCGGCACTACGGAACTGACGTATTTAAACGCCTGTGAATCCGTTACCACCAGTTTGGGGGTATGCAAACGCAAATATTCACGCAACTCGGTGTCCTTTAAGCACACCGCCGCCGCGCCGATATCCAACAGGTTGCGTATTGTCTGCACCTGCGGCAAAATAAGGCGACCCTCGGGGGCGGACGCGTCAATCGGAATTACCAGCACTACTTCGTCCCCGCGTTCCACATAATCATCTAACAGAACATCTTGGGAATAGGTACTCTTGGGCAGATGCTTTTTAATCATATCCAACAGGATAGGCAGATGCGGTTCCTTGCACGAAAAATCCACCACATCAGCGCCCTTAATTTCCGTATTTGTTGCATACAAATCGCACTTGTTATGCACCACAAAAAAAGGCACGCTGCGCGCCTGAAAGGTTTCCATTAAACTTTGGTCATACGAATCAAAATCATCCGCAAACACCAAAATAGCCAAATCCACCTGGTCCAAGGCTTCGTTGGTGCGGCGGACACGCTGGGCCCCCAAGGCGGAAGAATCGTCTATCCCGGCGGTATCCACCAAGGTTACCGGGCCTATGCCCAAAATTTCAATAATCTTCTTAACGGGGTCCGTCGTCGTACCCGGGTGGGCGGCCACGACGGAAACCTCCTGCCCCGTCAAGGCATTAATAAGGGAACTTTTCCCCACGTTCATTTTTCCAAAAATGCCGATATGCGGTCTGTTTACTTTTACCATAATAGGAATTATAATATTTTTCCCCGCTTGCTGTCCGTGCGGCAGGCTCAATATAAGGTATAATAAGATAAAGTCCGTACCGAGAGGTTATTACTATGAATAAGTTTGACGTGTACTTAAAAGACCGTGCCAAGTTAGTGGAAAAAAATCTTTCCAAATATATTTCTAAAATTAAAAACTCTCCTAAAATTTTGACCGACGCAATGGATTACTCTTTGGAAGCCGGCGGCAAGCGCGTACGCCCGATTTTGCTTATGGCCACCGCCGAAGCCTTTGGCAAAAAAGCGGCAGACGTTATGCCCGCCGCCTGCGCCGTGGAAATGTTGCACACCTATTCCTTAATCCACGACGATTTGCCTTCTATGGATAACGATTCCCTGCGCCGCGGCAAGCCCACCAACCACAAAGTATTTGGAGAGGACCTTTCTTTATTGGCCGGGGATGCTCTTTTAACATATGTGTTTGAAGTTTTTGCGCAAAACGGCAAAGTCAAAGCCATCGGCGCAGAAAATACGTTAAACGCTTTAATGAATTTTGCCAACTGTGCCGGCGCCTCGGGTATGGTCGGCGGACAGGTGGCCGATGTGTATGCCGAAGGGATGGGTGCGGCCGATGCCGCCAGCACAAGAGCGGACAAACTCCGCAAAATTTCTAAACCGCTTGCAGATAAGTCCCTGCACTATTTTATGCTTCCCGCTACCGTCAAAGAAACCACTCCCGAAACCATTTTGAATTATATCCACGCCAACAAAACGGGTGCTTTAATCCGCGGCAGTGTGGAAACAGGTGCATTATTGGCCGGAGCCAAAGGCAGCGATTTAACCCTCATTAAAAAATACGCCAACTGCATTGGTTTGGTGTTCCAAATTGTAGATGATATTTTGGATGTTACGGCCTCGGCTAAACAACTGGGTAAATCCAACAGCGATAAGGAAAACGGTAAACTGACCTTTGTCAGCCTTTACGGCTTGGAAGGCAGCCGCAAGCACGCACAGTTGCTTATTGCCAATGCGCAAAAGGCGTTAGATGCTCTCAAAAACGTTAAAAAGAAAAATCTGTGGCCGCTGTATGAAATGGCGGAATTTTTCAAAACAAGAACCTATTAAGGAGTAATATGAAAGTTCTCCCCAGTATTCAAAATCCGCGCGATTTGCGCCTGATTAAAAAGGAACTTCTCCCCACGCTATGCGAGGAATTACGCCAAGTGATTATAGATACCGCCAGCCATAACGGCGGTCATTTGGGTTCCAGTTTAGGTGCGGTGGAAATTATAACTGCGTTACACTATGTTTTCAACACGCCCGAAGATAAAATTGTGTTTGACACCGGCCACCAAGCCTATGCGCACAAGTTGCTCACGGGCCGCCAAAAGGAATTTGCCACTATCCGCACGCAAAACGGTCTGAGCGGATTCCCCAAACGTACAGAAAGCGAATACGACACTTTCGGTGCGGGACACGCTTCCACGGCTATTTCCGCCGCGCTGGGCTTGGCTATCGCACGCGACCAACGCAAGGAAAAAAACAAAGTTGTTGCGGTAGTTGGCGACGGGTGTTTGACGGGCGGTATGGCGTATGAAGCCATGCAAAACGCGGGCCTTTTGCGTACCGATATGTTGGTTATTCTAAATGATAACCAAATGTTTATCTCCAAACGCGTGGGCGCGCTGGGCAAGGCTCTTACCAAACTGCTGACCACCAAATATATGCAACTGGCCGAAGAAAAAGCCACCAACTTTTTAAAACGCTTTGACGAACTGGGCAATAATGCCGCTAAACTTGCCAAACGGGCGCGTTCTATTCTGTTTCCGGGCACCTTGTTTGAGGAAATGGGCTTCCGCTATTTCGGCCCTGTAAACGGAAACGATATCAACGAAATGATTGAAGTGCTGGAAAATTTAAAAGATGTAAAAGGCCCGGTAATGTTGCACGTCGTTACCAAAAAAGGCAAGGGGTATAAACCCGCCGAAGAAAAACCGACCAAGTTTCACGGCATTGGTATCTTTGACGTGGAAACGGGTGATTCCTTAGGGAAATCTTCTGCGCTGACATTTACAAAAGCATTTTCCGATGCTCTCTTGAAACTGGCGGAAAAGGATACGTCTATTGCCGCTATTACCGCTGCTATGCCCGAGGGAACGGGATTAGATGCGTTCCGCGATAAATTTCCCTTCCGCTACTTTGACGTTGGAATCGCCGAGGAACACGCAGCCACCTTTGCGGCCGGACTGGCGGCCGGAGGCGTAAAGCCCATAGTGGCCCTTTACTCCACCTTTGCCCAGCGTTGCTACGACCAAATTTTACACGATATCTGCTTGCAAAAACTGCCTGTTGTATTTGCGCTTGACCGCGCCGGATTGGTAGGGGAAGACGGTCCCACACATCACGGAGTGTTTGATTTAAGTTTTCTGCGCGATATCCCGAATTTGATTTTGGCCGCACCGGCGGACGAAAACGAAATGCAGCATATGCTTAAAACCGCCTTTGACGCAAAAGCCCCCTTCGTCCTGCGCTACCCGCGCGGAACGGGTTTCGGCGTAAAATTAGATGACGAACCCCAGGACTTGCCTATCGGCAAGGGTGTGTGGCTTAAAAAGGGAAAAGATGCCACTATTTTGGCTATCGGCAACCGCGTTCACCCCGCGCTGGCGGCGGCAGAAGCGCTCAAAAAGCATAAAATTGACTGTGGTGTCGTCAATATGCGCTTTGTAAAACCGCTGGACACCCAAATTATTGATGAAGCCTTAAAAGTTTCCAAGCATTTGGTTACCGTAGAGGATAATATGCTCGCGGGCGGTTTTGGCTCGGCAGTAGCCGAATATCTGGCCGACAAACAGGCTAATTTTAAACTTCTTCGCCTGGGAATCGGCGACGAATTTGTAGAGCACGGCAAAGTGGCTAACTTGTTTGACAAGTTGGGCCTTAATGCCGGACAGATGACGGACCATATCTTAAAATGGATAAAGTGAGGACTTTATGACTACCAAAGAACAACAGGCCATTGAACACGAAGATTCTTATATTAAAGCGTATGAAGATATTGCGCTTTTAAAGAAAGACATTATGCGCCCCGTGCGTATGGAATTAGAGGTAATGAAACCGGAACTTTACCTTCGCCATTTCAACGTAACGGACACGGTAGTTTGCTTTGGCAGTGCGCGCGTGCGCGAGGAAAAAGATGCCGCCGCTAAACTCAAAGCAGCCCAAGAAGCCCTTTCAAAAAATCCGTCTGACAAGCATTTGCAAAACCGCGTGTACGAAGCGGAAGGGTTAGCCAAACTCTCCAAATATTACGACGAAGCACGCAAATTTGCCAAAATTGTCGTACAACGTGCAGGAGACCGTTTTGCCGTAGTAACGGGCGGCGGGCCGGGCTTAATGGAAGCCGCCAACCGCGGAGCCTTTGAAAACGGAGGGAGAAGTATCGGGATGAACATTACTCTGCCGCACGAGCAACATCCCAATCCGTACATTACCAAAAATTTGGCATTTTTGTTCCACTATTTTGCTATCCGCAAACTGCATTTAGTGATGCGCGCAAAAGCCTTTGTCGTGTTCCCCGGCGGGTTCGGCACGTTTGATGAACTGTTTGAAATTTTAACACTCGTTAAAACAGGCAAAAAACAGGAAATTCCGATAGTCTTGGTCGGCAAAGAGTTCTGGAATACGGTAGTAAATATTCCGGGCTTGGCCTCCTACGGCGTGATTTCGCCCGAAGAAGCCGAATCCTGCACCACGGTGGAAACCGCCGAAGAAGCCTGGGATATCGTCGCCAAGTTCTACAATATTAAATAACCTCATTTGTGCCAATAAAAATTCCCCGGTTAGAGCCGGGGAATTTTTATTGTATAAAAGCAAAGGCCGGAGAGTTGCTGCCCTCCGGCCTTTTGGTTGGAACTTAAATTATTTTCGTTTTGTTGCTTTTTTTACCGTTTTTTTAGCAGCCGGTTTCTTGGCGGCGGCTTTCTTTACGGTTACTTTTTTAGCAGTCTTTTTAACAGCAACCTTTTTCACGGTTTTCTTTACTGCCGCTTTTTTAACGGCGGTTTTTTTGATTGCTGCCTTTTTGACGGCTACTTTCTTCACGGTTTTCTTTGCACAGGCTTTTTTGGCACAGCAGGCTTTTTTGCAAACCTTTTTAGCAGGTGTTTTTGCTGCGGCCTTTTTAACGGCTACTTTTTTGGCGGCTGGCTTTTTAGCGGCAGCCTTTTTCACGGTTTTTTTAACAGCCATTTTTCTCTCCCGAGACAATTAGTTTTAACCTCATAAAAATCATAGCACAAATTATTTTAAAATGCAAACATTTTCTCGTCGTAAAATAATTTTTTTAAAAAAATCAAGCGCTTATTTTTCTCATTTTTCCGTCGGAGATTGCTTTTTCTGGCGCAAAATGCTATACACGCCCGTGCGCCCGCAAAGGGCCGTAAAAACAAACGCATTTAGCGTATTGCGGTACCCCAAAGAAACAGCCAAAGCAAATAAAAACGCATACCACACGTGCGTTTGTTGCGCGTAAAAACCGTGCCAAACCGCAGAGCAAACCGCATAGGAAATTAACAAAATATAACACCAGTTACAAGCGTAAAAAATCTGCAACGTACGCTTTAAAGACTCCACTTTAAATACCCGCAAAACAAGCGGCAAAAGCACGCTTTTGCCAAGAGCAAACAGTAAACCTAACGCAATTCCCTCGCCGTAGTGCCCGGTAAAAATCTGCCCCGCACCGGGAACCACCAAACTAAACAGTAATGCAAAAAAAACTGTCATTTATCCCCCCACAAGGCCAACAGGGAGAGGGCCGTCTTCACTTTGGACACACGGGCATAAGCCAAACCGGAAGCCTGCGTAATTTGGCGCGCCAGTTCGTCCAATGTATCAGGCTGCCCCTTTTTTAATTCCAGTTCAGCCTCTTTCATCAGCACGCGCCTGCCGCACACGCAAATCATAAAATTATCCAGCGAAAGTTCCGCCTCCCCTCCATTAAAAAGAATATCATACGAAGTCCGTTTATTCCGGAGCGCAAAGAGCACCTTTAACCCGGTTAAAGGTAAATGCTCCCACTCTTTTTTATCTGCTAAAAACGCTAGTGCCTGCGCCAAATTTTTGATACCCGGCAACGGCAAAGATTCTTCGCGCCGGACGGCACGGCCGTTTGTTACTTCCGTACGGGTTTTGTAGGTAGCCTCCCACTTGCCGTCTGTATTCCGCACCCGGAAAGCAATTTTATTTTGCTCAAAAAAGCGTTCCGGAGTATCCAAATAAGTATCGCAAATATGCAAAACCCGGGGCGCGGAAAGGCTCACCGACGGGACTTGCAAAACCGCCGAGAGTACCTTGGCAAACGCGCGGGGAGAATTGCTCTCCCACTTAAATTCAGTTTCTATGTTTGGCATAAAATTAGTTTAGCAAAAAAGTATAATAAAAGTTAGGAGAACACTTATGAAAAAATTACGCCAACCTACTTCTTTGCGTTGTTTTGCCTGCGGTAAAAACAACCCCATAGGTTTGAAATTGGAGTGGTTCAACAATTACGAAAACAAACAAATTGAAACCACTTTCACCCTATCCGACGATTATTGCTCTTATCCCGGCACGGTACACGGCGGCATTATTGCCACCATTTTGGACGAAACTTCCGGACGCGCCATTTTGCTGGATAACGATTTCAACCGGTTGATGGTTACGCTAAAAATGGAAGTGGTGTACAAACACAATACACCTACAAATACTCCGCTAAAAGCCGTAGGACGCGTCATACGGGACGGCGGTTCCCGCGCGCAAGTGGAGGGCGAAATTGTTTTGCCGGACGGCACCGTTTCGGCCAAGTGCACGAGTCTTTTATTCAAAATTCCGCAAGCAGTAAAGGATAAATGGGGGCCGGAAGCAGAAGAGTGGGCCCGCACCACGCCAAAAGTAGAAGAATAAGAGTTACCCTTTGTTCAGACAAATACCGACGGTTTAATCAGTTAGATTCGGTATAGGGTTTATCTCTTTTTGCAACGGTATGTTTTAACAGCCGTAGCCGAATTGTGATATTCGTGAAAAAAATATACAATAAAACGAAGGTATTTTTTACCTTTATTCTATATAATCCTGAGGTTATATCTATATGAAAAAAATCGTATTATTAATGATGGCTTGTGTTTTTATGGCTGCCTGCACGGGTACCCGCGGTACTGTGGGCGGAAAAAAAGTCTGCACCAATGACTATTTGTTAGGTGTATTGTCTATCAGCGAATTAGTTTCCCCCTGTGGAAAATAAATAATTCTTTTACGGAAAAGTGCCCTGGTATAGGGCCAGGGTGCTTTTCTTATAATTATGGACAGGTAATACAATATGAAAAAATTTTTTTACTTAGGTGGGGCACTTCTCTTATTAGCGGCTTGCCAATCTAATAAGCCTATGCCCGATTTAAGCACCGAGGCTGCGGCGCACCAAATTCTTGCGAGTTATTTTCAGTCTAATCCCCAAGTGGCGAATTTTTTTCCCTATTTATCCCAATGCCAATTGAGCCCTGTTGTAAAAAACGTTTCTCAAAAAAATATAACCCCATTTAAAACCTATACCTGTTCCGTTGAACAAAAGGATAACCAGCGGTATATTGCCGTCATTTCAGTTGACCCGAAATTAATGGGCGAAGTGGATTCGTATAAAAAATACGCCAATGAATCGGTTTATATTGCCCTGTTGACTTACGAGCAGGACACAAGACATCTAACAGGATTTAAACTGTTATTTAACATCTATGCAAACCGCGTGGAAAAGCAGACCGAAGTAAATGAAAAATCTTAATTCACCAAACGCATTGTGTTCCACTTTTAAAATATGGAAGCAAACACGCCGGAACTAAGGCCGTACCAATATTAGTATTTACACCAACAGTTATAGATAAAGCACGCCCATAATCTGTTTACTGGCCTTTTCAAGAAAATCTATCCGTAAAAAACCCCCGGCATTAAACCGGGGGTTTTTTACATTAAAACAAGTTACTTATTTAACGCGACCGGCAGACCCAAAGACGTTCTGGTTCTTTTCGGCATACATTTTAATAAGTTCTTCGCGGGCCGGGCCCAAGTATTTGCGCGGGTCAAATTCGCTGGGTTTGGTGGCGAAGATTTTGCGGATGGTGGCAGTCATTACCAAGCGGCCGTCGGAGTCCACATTGATTTTGCACACAGCCATTTTGGCGGCTTTGCGCAGTTGTTCTTCGGGCACGCCGGCGGTGTTTTCCAATTTTCCGCCGTATTCGTTGATTTGTTTGACGGCCCATTGCGGAACGCTGGAAGAACCGTGCAATACAATCGGGAAACCGGGCAAGCGTTTGGAAACTTCTTCCAAGATGTCAAAGCGCAGTTCGGGCAATTTTTCACCGGGCTGTACTTTAAATTTGTAAGCACCGTGAGACGTACCGATGGAAATAGCCAAAGAATCTACCCCGGTGCGTTTTACAAAGTTTTCCACTTGGGCGGGGTCGGTGTAGGTGTGGTGTTCGGCGGAGACTTCATCTTCAATACCGGCCAACACGCCGAGTTCGCCTTCTACGGTTACGTCGTGCTGGTGGGCATATTCCACAACCTTTTTAGTCAAGGCTACGTTTTCTTCATACGGCAAGTGAGAGCCGTCAATCATTACGGAAGAGAAACCATTGTCAATGCAGTCTTTGCACAATTCAAAGGAATCGCCGTGGTCCAAGTGCAAGCAGAGCGGAACCGGTTTGCCGATTTCGTTCATCATTTCCACCGCACCGCGGGCCATCCAACGCAAGAGCGTGGAGTTGGCATATTGGCGGGCGCCTTTGGAAACCTGCAAGATTACCGGGGAGCCGGTCTGTACACAAGCGGTAACAATCGCTTGCAACTGTTCCATATTGTTAAAGTTGTAAGCCGGAATGGCATAACCGCCAGCCATAGCGTCTTTGAACATCTGTCTGGTGTTTACCAGACCCAGTTCTTTATAAGAAACGGTCATTGGACATCCTCCTAAAAAATATTTCTGTCTTAAATATTTTACTATTTTTTGCGTTTTGTGGGGCGGCGGAATTGGATTAGTTGCCGCGCCTGGTGTATTTACGTGGTGCGGTTGGCGGGGAAACCGACGGAAAAACTTGCAAAAAAATGCCTTTGTGGGTATAATGTAGATACCTTAACTGCCTAAAAGTGAGTAAAAATGGACGCAAAATTAGATTTTTCTATTCTTAAAACCTTGACCGAACTTCCCGGCGTGTCTGGACGTGAAACCGCTGTACGGGAATATCTAAAAAACCTGCTGAAAGATTCGGCGGACGAAATCAGCACTGATACATTGGGTAATTTAATTGTTTTTAAAAAAGGAACCTCAGACAAAAATTTGCTTTTTTGTGCGCATATGGACGAAGTGGGCCTGATGATTCACTTTGTGGACGAGCGCGGTTTTCTGCGTTTTGTAACAGTGGGGGGAATTGACCCCCGCACGCTTTTGGCCCAGCGCGTGCGCGTACAAACCAAGTCGGGTGCGTTGCTCGGCATCATCGGTACCAAACCCGCGCACATTACCACCGAGGCAGACCGCGGCAAGGCGGTAGGCATAAAAGAACTTTTTATTGACTTGGGGCTGCCGGCCGACGAGGTAAAAAAACGGGTTGAGCCCGGAGATTGGGCGGTATTGGACCGCAGTTACGAGGAATTTGGCGACGGTAAAATTTCTGCCAAGGCTTTGGATAACCGGGCGGGTGTATTTGTCCTGGCCGAAGTGGTGCGTGCCTTAAAAAATCCCTTTTATAATGTATATGCCGTTTTTACGGTGCAAGAGGAAGTCGGCTTGCGTGGGGCTACTACGGCCGCTTATGGCGTAAAGGCAGATGTTTCCTTGTGTTTAGATACTACGGGTGCGGCCGATATCCCCGGCTGTGCGCCGCAAGATTATATTTGTTCGTTGGGCGGCGGCGTGGGGCTTACGGCCCTGGATGCTCGGACGATTACGCCCGAAAATTTATTGAACGAACTCAAACAGATTTGTGATACGCACAATATCCGCCGGCAGGTGCGCGTGGCACCCCGCGGCGGAAATGATGCAGGCGCGGTGCACTTGTCCAAAACGGGTGTACCCACTTGCGGATTATCAGTACCCACGCGCAATATCCACTCCAACGTGGAAATTATCAGCAAACAAGACCTGGAAAATACGTTCCGCCTGGCGTATTGGGTGGGGCAGAACGGCCTGAAAGCATAGGCCGGAGGATAGATTATGAGTACATTTCAATTAGGCAAAAAAAGAGCCGTTTTTTTGGACGTAACAGATTATTTGAATAACCCCGCTTACCAAATAAGCGAAGATGATAAAAAATCCCTGTCGCGTTTAGATGTAGCCTACCGCGCACTGGTTTCCCTTTTATATAACTATGTGCCCACTTCCGGCCACCCGGGGGGCAGTATTTCCAGCGGGCGGTTTGTAGAACACCTTTTATATAAAGATATGGCCTATGATATCACTCACCCGCACAAAGACGAAGCCGATATTATTTCTTATGCGGCGGGTCATAAAGCCTTGGGCCTGTATGCTATGTGGGCCTTGCGCAACGAGTGCGCGCGTATTGCGGCACCGGAACTGTTGCCCGCGAGCGACAAAGAACAACTGCGCTTGGAAGATTTGCTTGGTTTCCGCCACCCCAAAGTGCAGGGAACTCCTCTTTTTAAAAAATTCCACTCCAAAGCCTTGGGCGGACACCCGGAACCGCTTGTTCCGTTTGTGCGTACCTCTACGGGCGCGAGCGGTGTGGGCGACGGCTCGGCTGTGGGGCTTGCGCTTGCGGCGGCAGATGCCTACGGCGAAAATTGCCCCGTAGTGCATATTGTGGAAGGGGAAGGCGGTTTAACGGCCGGGCGCGTGAGCGAGGTAGCGGGTATGGCTGCTACGGCACAGTTAAAGAACACGGTTTTCCATATTGACTGGAACGAAGCCTCTATTGAAAGCGAGCGCGTAACTGCCGACGGAGAACACCCCGGCGACTATGTGCAGTGGAACCCGATGGAATTTTTCTATATCCACGATTTTAACGTCATCCGCGTGCCGGACGGACACGATTACAACCAAATTCATATTGCGCACAAACTGGCGGAAGAAATCAAGAACCACCAGCCCACGGCGATTGTCTATCGCACCGTAAAAGGATGGCACTACGGCATTGAGGGCAAGGCTTCCCACGGTTCCGGCCATAAATTCGCTTCCGAAGGGTTTTATAAATCTTTGGAAGAGTTTGAAAACACCTTTAATGTTAAATTCCCGCACTTTGAGGGGGATAAAACGGCTGAAAATGTGGAAAAATACTATTGGGACAGTTTGTTGACTGTTCGCCGTGCGTTAGAAGCGGATAAAACGGTAGCCGCCTTTGGCGCGGCGCAGTTAAAAGCCGCCAGCCAAAAATTGGCTGCCAAAAAACGCGCCGTCCGTGCGGACTTGGGGAACTGCCAGGACCTTTACACCAAATTCCACGAAGGGGAAATTCCGGCGGAATTTGTGTTTGAAAAAGGAAAATCTTATACTACCCGCAGTGTGTTGGGGGCGGTGTTAGCCTATTTAAATAAACATACGGGCGGTACGATTTTGACGGCCTCTGCTGATTTATACGGCTCTACGGGGGCCGCGGCGATTGCCAAGGATTTCCCGGCGGGTAATTTTAACACGCAGACCAATCCGCTTTCGCGCCGTTTGTCCGGCGGCGGCATTTGCGAGGACGGTATGGCCGCCCTTTGCACGGGTATTTCCGCCTTTGGAAAACACGTGGGCGTATCTGCTTCGTATGGTGCGTTCTTGGCCTTTGAACACGTGGCGGCCCGCTTGCACGCCATCGGGGTACAAAGCGCGCGCGAAGCAGGCGTGAACCCCAACACTTTTATTATGTTTAACGGACACGCCAGTGTGCCCACCGGTGAGGACGGCCCGACTCACGCCGACCCGCAATCTCTGCAACTGGTACAGGATAATTTCCCCAAAGGAGCCTGTATCACCATTACACCTTTGGAAGTTGATGAAATTTGGCCGCTTACGGTGCGCGCTTTATCTTTGCGCCCGGCTGTGTTTGCTCCGTTTGTGGTGCGCCCGTCTTATGCGTTAATGGACCGCGAGGCCTTGGGGGCCGACCCGGCTATTAAGGCTGTAAACGGTGTGTATTATTTGCGCCGTGCCAAAGGCAAAGCCGCCGGTACGGTAATTGTGCAAGGCGCGGGTGTGGGCCGCATTGTGGTAGAAAAGGTGTTGCCTGCCTTAAACGCGGGCGGGCCTGACTTAAATGTGCTGTATGTAGCCAGCCGCGAACTGTTTGAAGCGTTGCCGAAAGAAGAACAGGATAAAATCTTGCCGCCCGAAATGTTGCGTACTGCAATAGGAATTACGGACTTTACACTCCCGACGCTTGATTGCTGGTTAAATAGCGTGGCCGGCCGCGCACACTCGCTCTATCCGCATAAAAAAGGCGAATTTTTATCCAGCGGCTCGGCGGACAAAGTTTATGAAGAAGCCGGGTTGGACGGAAACTCTCTGTTGGCGGCATTAAAAAATTACGCGCACGATTTGGCGCAAGCCCAAGAGTGGCTTTAACATATTTATAGGAGATGAAAATGGCAGAAGAAAAACCTTATTTAACCGGACGGACGTATTTATTTAAACTCCCGAAGGGAAAAGATTTGTTGGAAACCTTGGCCGATTTTTGCCACGATAACCAAGTAAAATGCGGTATCGTTAGCGTAATGGGCTCGGTGTCTAACGCGACGGTCGGCGTATATGACCAATCCAAAAAGAAATACGATAAAAAAGTAATCAACGAAGAAATGGAACTGATGTCTCTTACGGGCAATATCAGCATCCAGGATAACCGCCCCCAGGTGCACGCGCACGTGGTGATGTGCGGCAAAGATTACAATGCTATCGGCGGGCATTTGTTCCCCGGCACCAAGATTTACGTTTGCGAAGCGTATATTCAGGAACTGGTGGGCGAACCCAAAGTAAGACGCTCCGATAAGGTTACCAAACTTTCGCTTTGGGCCTAATCCGGACAAGTAGAAAATTTGTCCCGCGCTTGTGCAAATAACGCAAGTGCGGGATTTTTTTGTGGTTTCAACCTGTTGTTATTGTCTTTGCCGCCATCCCCGAAAGTCAGCCGGCGCGGAGCCTTCGGGAAACTGTCGTTTGTTATTACAACTTTCCGGGATGACGGCAACTGCTAACTACCCAATCGGTAGGTCCTGAAACCTATCAATAGACCCCGTACAGAAACACTACGGGGTGCCGCCTAGCGGTATGGGCGGCAGTTCAGGACGACGGGCCTTGTTTTATTGTTTTTTGTCGTCATCCCCGAAGGTTTCTGTCGGGGATCTGTTTTTATTAAAAAAGGAAAACGACAGATTCCCGACTACAACTTTCGGGAATGACTACGAATCCAAGAACGGAGACGACGGCTCCCCAAATCCTGCGGGCCGCCAAACAAAGCAGAATAGACCCTCATCCTCTACCCTTGCCAAAAGGGGTAGTATAATACAAAGTATTTATTCTATAAGTCAAGCGGAAAATAAAAAAGGAGTTGCCAAAGCGTAAAGAAAAGAGTTTAATAAAAAGGTAGGGTAGTAAAAATTATACAGGAGGAGTATCTAATGAAGAAACTACTAGGCTTGCTCTTGGCTATGACTATGGCGTGGCCTGTTACGGCAAGTGCAGAAGTGCTCAAAAACGTGGACCTCAAAGGTGAAATCCAGACGATTGCCTCTGATGCCCGCCACGATAAAGGCAATATGTATAAATCCGGCACGAATTTCCGCGTGTTGGCTGGTTTGTCCGCTGATTTAGTGGAAGACGTAAGAGCCAATGTGCTGTTTCAATATAACGACGCTTGGTTGAGCGGTACCGAAGGCAACACCGTACAGAACTATTGGGACGAAGTCCGCTTGTCCGAAGCCAATGTGGTGCTTTCCAACCTGTTCTGCTGCTTGGAAGCCACGGTCGGCCGCCAATTCTATGGTGATGAAGACAGCGCCGTTATGTATTTCGGCCCGAACCATTATTTTTTCGGTATGAACAAAGCCCCGTCTTTGGACGGCGCTAAACTGGTTTATAGCGACGATTTTAAAACCTTCACGATGCTCGCCGGTAGGGTTGACTATATGTCCCCTGCAACCGTAGGTGATAATTGGACTGTTTATGGTTTGGACTTGAAATTGAACCTGACCGATACCTTGACCGCCCAAGTTTACGGTTATGATTTTATGAACAGCAAATATGATGCTGCCAACGACGAAAAGAGACACATCGGTTTCTATGGTGCCAAAGCCACCTTTGCGCCCGAAGCCGCTACGTTAAGCGCGGAATATGCCCGCGGTTACGAAGCCAACAGACTGTTTAGAGAAGGCAATGACTCTCCGTATATGGTGAAAGTGGATGCGGCCCTGAATATGGACGTAATCACTCCCAGAGCGGCCTTCTACTATGCCAAAGACAAAGTTTCTCCGTTTGGTAACTACTACCCCGGTTTGGCTGTCGGCCACGCATTAGCGGGTCACGGTGATTCCTTTGCTAAATACTCTGCTGATGGTGTGAGAATGTTCAATGTGGGTGTGGACTATGTGTGGAACAAGTTTATGTTCTCCTTGGACGGTTTCTCCTTCCAAGACCGCACCGCCAAAGACTCCTCCACTTGGGAAGCCGACTTGGTGGCCAAATACAACCACAACGACTATGTACAACTCTTTGCCGGTATCGGTTATGCTAAATACAGCAATGCCGAAAGCGATACCTTTGGCAGAAAGAATCAAGATACAAAAGACAACACCGTTGGCCAGTTGGGTATGCTGATTAAGTTCTAACTTAACTGACTGCTGATAGTTTTGTTGTAAGCCCCGCCCTCGTGGCGGGGCTTTTTGCTGTGTGTTTTTGTTGATTGGTCCTCTGGGGGTATAGTGGTGGTTGAGGTTGTCATCCTGGAAAGTTGTAGTCCAGGATCTGTTGTTATTAAGATAAGGAAAACGACAGATTCTGGACAGAAACCTTCCAGAATGACCCTCACTTTATAAACGGCAAGATTTCTTGCGATAATAATTCCAAAGTAAGTAGTTTATACTTTGGTTATTTGTTCTTGGTGCACACTCGTAGAGTTTTGATATGGGCTTATTGGTTTTGTTTTACCGTCATACTGGGGTGGCGGCCCAAAGTGTCCGTGGGTGTTTTTGTTGTTTTGTTGTCATCCTGGAAAGTTGTAGTCCAGGATCTGCTGTTATTAAAATAGAGGAAAATGACAGATTCTGGACAGAAACCTTCCAAAATGACCCTCACTTTATAAACGGCAAGATTTCTTGCGATAATAATTCCAAAGTAAGTAGTTT
>CAMECJ010000015.1 GCA_945913025.1 uncultured Elusimicrobia bacterium
TTACGAATACAAAGAAAAAACATATCCTACTTTAAGCGCGGTGGCGAACGAGATAACAGGGGCTCACATAAGTGGCCCCAAATTTTTTGGACTGACGAGGAAGCAATATGCCCAAAATTAACTGTGCTATATATACCCGTAAATCTACGGAACATGGCCTAGATATGGAGTTTAATTCACTTCAAAATCAGGAAGAGGCTTGTAAAGCGTATATTCTATCCCAAGCATTCAATAACTGGGAGTATTATAAAACCTATTCGGACGGCGGTATCAGTGGCGGAACGATGGAGCGCCCTGGATTACAAAACCTTCTTAACGATATTCGGGCAGGGCAAATACAGGTAGTTGTCGTTTATAAAGTGGACCGTTTATCTCGCTCTATTATAGACTTCCACAAAATGATGCAGGAGTTTGATAAATACGGGTGTAACTTTGTGTCTATTACCCAATCCTTTGATACCAGTAACTCTATGGGGAAACTGACGCTTAATATGCTGTTATCGTTTGCCCAGTTTGAGCGGGAAGTATCGGCAGAGCGTGTGCGGGATAAAATCGCGGCCAGTAAAGCCAAAGGCCTGTGGATGGGGGGTTGCCCGCCACTTGGATATAAGATAGTAGAGCGGCAGCTGATACCGGAAGAAAGTGAAGTCCCTGTAATACGGCTTATTTTTGATAAGTATTTGGAACTGGGTAATATGGCTGCATTAGCCCAATGGCTTAATGAACAAGGGTATCATACAAAGAAATGGTTTGTAAAAGGGGGTAGAACGCGTGGCGGAAAAGCCTTTAAAGAATCCAGCGTAAGGCGGATATTGTCCAATCCTGTATATATAGGGCAGATTGCCCATTTGGCAAAACAGAAAGTGTATAAAGGAAAACATCAAGGGATTGTAGATCCCGAGGTGTATAACCGTGTTCAGGCATATATACATCGGCGAGTACAAGCACGTTATAACATTATTAAAGAGGCGCGAAAGCCTGCACTTCTGTTTGGGAAATTATATGATGAACAGGGGCATAAATTTAATCTGGCATCAAGCAATAAAAAGAACGGTCAAAAAGTGCGGTATTATTATAATCCCCTCGGCGGGAGTTATTTGCCTTTAGAACAAGTTAACCAGTTTGTTATTAATGCCTGCAAACAAGCAGATTGGAGCCGTCTGGATCAGGACGCTGATACTAGCTTATTAACCGAAGAAAATATAAAGGGAAGCCTGCTGCGAGTTATTTGTAATAGAACGGGCCGCGTTCACCAATTAAAGATAGTATTTGATGTCCAAAAATTAAACGTATTATTGGCGCATCTTCCCCGTGCGGTGCGGCCTAATAAAAATGCTCAACTACCTGTAACATATGCTCAAGAGAATTGTTGGATTAAGGCCGAATTTATGGTGGATAATGTATCTTCAGTACGGCTGCAACACGGTACCTCCTGTAATATCCTAACTATCCGGCAGATTAATGAAAGTCTGGTGCGAGGACTGGCCAAGGGATGGCATCTAAAGAAACTGTTGGAACAGGGGATGACGACCCAAGAATGGGAAAAAGCCAGCGGTATGAATAAACGCACCTTTGCGCGGTACTTAAACCTGTGTTATTTATCGCCCAAGATCGTAACGGATATATTGGAGTACCGGAACCCCAAAAAATTTACTTTACGTGCTTTAATGGATTTGGCGGAATCGTATAGTGGCTTTAGCGAACAGGAAAAGGAGTGGAATATGAGGTTTACGACGAATAGTTGAAATTTATTACAAAATATGATAATAATAACGAAAGGTAGTGAATCATTAAAGATCATTATCTGTATTTTGTTAAGGTTGTAATGGGAGAGCAAAATGAAAAACGAAAGATACTTGAAATCAAAAACTTAACAGGAGTCTCTATGTCTAAAGACGTAAGTAGCAGTAAAAACATCTCAGATCAAAAAGGTCTGACAGTGAGATATATCTCACCAAAAGAAGTAAAGCCGTACCGTAATAATCCGAAGTCGCATTCTGATAAGCAGGTTTATCAAATAGTTCAGTCGATTAAAGAGTTTCGATTTACGAATCCTCTTTTGATAGACGAAAACAACGAGTTGATAGCAGGCCATGGTCGGTTATTGGCTGCCAACCAGTTACAGCTAGAGAAAGTACCTGTCATCGTATTATCCCACCTAAGTGACGCGCAAAAACGCGCTTACCGTATAGCAGATAATAAACTTACCGAAAATGGCAAATGGGATGTAGATTTGCTGACGATTGAGTTAAAAGAACTGGATAATTTAGATTTAAGCTTTGATTTAGATATTACCGGTTTTGATACCCAAGAAATCGATTTATTGTTTAATCCGCCACCAGAGCCAGATAATAGGCTTAATAATATCCCTTTTATTGAGGAGTCCGAGATTGTCAGCAAACAGGGGGATATCTGGCAGTTAGGGGCTCATCGCATTATTTGTGGGGACTCGCTGAAAAAAGAAACATTTGAGCAGTTATTTGGAAGTAGCCGTGCGGATATGATATTTACGGATCCACCCTACAATGTGAAAATTGAAGGGCACGTCTGTGGAGCAGGTAAAACCCACCATAAAGAGTTCGGTATGGCCTCTGGCGAGATGAGCCAAGGGGAGTTTACCTCTTTTTTAAGCCAGAATTTCACTTTGCTAAAAGAATATAGCCGTACAGGGAGTTTGCACTATATTTGTATGGATTGGAGGCATTTGGAGGAAATAAGCCAGGCTGGGCATATTTATGATGAGCTCAAAAATGTCTGCGTATGGAATAAAAGTAATGCAGGAATGGGTTCTTTATATCGTTCCAAGCATGAGCTCGTTTTTATCTTTAAGAATGGAACGGTACCGCATATTAATAATGTGGAGTTAGGTTCCAATGGGCGCTACCGTACGAATGTTTGGGATTATGCGGGTATAAATAGTTTCAAAAACAGGAAACTACTCAAATTGCACCCTACCGTTAAGCCGGTGGAACTAATATGGGATGCGATTTTGGATGCCTCACACAGGGGAGACATCATATTGGATAGCTTTTTAGGAAGCGGTAGTACCTTGTTAGCATGTGAAAAGGCCAAACGGGTATGTTATGGGGTGGAATTAGAACCGTTGTATATAGACACAGCTATTCGGCGTTGGGAGGAGTTGACTAAAAAAGAAGCTATCTTACTTTCTAGTGGTAAAAGCTATCAAGAGTTATTGGAGGAAAAAAGATGTCAGAACAATATGAAGTAGGTTATGGCAAACCTCCAAAGCATAGCCGGTTTAAAACAGGGCAGAGTGGTAATCCCAAAGGCCGAAAGAAGGGCGTTAAGAATATAAATACCATTCTTGATGATGTCTTGAATGAAAAAGTAGTTCTTAGCGAAAATGGAAGAACGTATAAAATATCTAAAAAACAGGCTTTATGTCGTAGATTAGTAAATAAAGGTCTGGCTGGAGATATGAAAGCCATAGGAACGGTCCTTTCTCATTTACTAAATCAAGCATTAGAAGCAGACGTCCGAAGCTCAGCGTTAAATTCTACTGCTGGTATGGATCAAGATATTCTTGCAGATTTTTTGCGGCAAAACGGGGTGGATATAGATGGAAAAGAATGAAGCCCTGTTAAAAGCGCTATATAGGCAAGACTTTTATAGTTTTTTGCGTCGGGTTTTTGCGGAGGTAGCCAGCAACGCGACTTTTCAAGCTAATTGGCACATTGAAGTAATCATTCATTACTTACAGCTAGCTATGGAAGGGAAAGAAAAACGCCTCATTATCAACTTACCTCCAAGGCATCTAAAGTCCATAATCTGCTCTGTGGCTTTGCCTGCGTATATTTTGGGTAAAAATCCACGAGAGCGGATTCTTTGTGTAAGTTATGCAGAAGAATTATCTTCAAAACTAGCTGCAGATTGTCGTCGTGTTATGGAAAGCGCGTGGTATAAGGCTGCTTTCCCGGGAACACGGTTATCTTCCTCTAGGCGTGCTGTTAATGATTTTGAAACGACCTTAGGTGGAGGACGTTTTTCTACATCAATGGGAGGAACCATCACAGGGCGTGGCGGGAATTATCTGATCATAGATGACCCAATAAAGCCGGCAGACTCGGATTCAGAAGTTTTACGAGAGAAGGTAAATGACAGTTATGGGACGACGTTATATTCACGCTTAGACAATAAAAAAGAAGGACGCATTATTGTGGTTATGCAGCGTAGTCATGAAAATGATTTTACTGGCTATTTATTGGCTACTGATCCGTCATTTAAACAGATTAAGATGCCAATAGTAGCAGAGGAAGATGAGCGTTGGACAGTCCACAACAGGATAACTGGCAAAGAAAAAACCTACTATCGGAAAGTTGGAGAACTATTACATCCCAGTCGCGATTCAGAGGAGGAAGTGAATCGGATGAGAGAAATTCTAGGCTCTTATAACTTTGCTGGACAGTATCAGCAGAATCCGACCTCTCGTGGAGGGAATGTAATCAAGCGAGAGTGGCTGAAATTCTATAATCCGCAGGAATTACATCAGCAGATTATTAATGGACAGGTGCGTCCTTTGGCGTTAATGCAGAGCTGGGATACAGCATCTAAAATAGGGGAAGATAATGACTTTAGTGTGTGTATTACAGGTTTGTTGGTAGAGGAAGGTAAAATCTATATTCTGGATGTATTTCGTGATAAATTGGCATTGCCGGATTTGATACACAAAGCTGAGGAACTTATTAAGCAAACCGAACAAACATACAAAAGATGGTGGAGTGGCAGCATTCAATTATTGTATGAAGATGTGGCGAGTGGCATAGGCTTTGGCCAAGCCCTATCGGAAAAATATATATGTACCCCTATACCAATAACGCCTATACATGATAAGGCAACACGACTTATCAATATATCCAATCGTATAGAGAATGGCGAGTGTTTATTCCCCAATAATATGCCTGTGTGGTGGGAGGCTTTTGAGCGGGAGTTGATAACCTTTCCACATAGTAAGCATGATGATCAGTGCGATGCGTTGAGTCAGTTGTTATCGCAACCGCCACAACTGAGTATTTTAGATGTGATATAGAGGTCAAAGTGGATCCTCTCATTTTGCCCGTTAGAGAAAAAGGCCCGTTCGGGGCCTTTTTTGTGCACCAATAACAGTTCTCTAAAACCGGTATGGATCTGAAGTTGAGAGTTTTCTCGTCGTAAAAGTGGGTAAAAATACAACAAAAAAGCCGCTTTTGACAAGGCGGCGTATTAAATGGTGGGCAGTACAGGATTTGAACCTGTGACCTTCCGCGTGTGAGGCGGACGCGCTACCGCTGCGCCAACTGCCCAAAATCTTCAGATATCTTATTATAGCACTTTCCTCATCCTTTTGGAAAGTTTTATTTTTCTTGGGGAGTGCCGTATTTCTGAGAATTTTATATACTATACTTATAGTTTAAACGTCCGTCATTTGGCGGACGATTTCTTAATTTAAGGAGCCTTTCCCTGATATGGAATGGAGTATTGTGGTCAACGCATTTATCGGTATGTTGGCTATTTTGAACCCAATCGGAAATATGCCGATTTTCTTGGAACACGTGGAGAATGAAACCCCCAAAGTGCAGCGCGCGGTTGCTCTTTTGATGACGTTATCCATTTTTATTTTGCTGGCCACTTTTTTCGTTTGCGGCAACGGCATTTTAACCGTATTCGGTATTACGATTCCCGCTTTCCGCTTGGCGGGCGGCATTATCATTTTGACGGTAGGTCTTCGTATGTTACAGGGGAAAAGTAAATTTGAAAGCCACGGTATTGAAACCGCCGCTGCCAGCGGCAGTACGTTCGATCAAGCCCGCAACCGTTTAAGCCATATTCTGGTGCCGGTGGCGATGCCGCTTTTTATTGGCCCGGGGTCCATTACCACCGTGGTATTGTATGCGGAAAAAAGCACTTCGTTTACAATGGCGGCGATGATGCTTTTGGTGCTTTTGGTGTGTTCCATTACAGTGGGTGTGGTATTGGTCAGCTCCCGTTATATTTTTAATAAAATCGGGCCGAACGGCACGCAAATTGTCATCCGCTTTATGGGTATGATTTTGTGCGCGATTGCGATGCAGTTTATGATTGACGGCGTTTCGCAGCTGCTCCCGGGGGTGCTCGATTCCACCTTTACGCACGCAGGCGAGTAATCCGCACATTTTTTGCGGGGCGGCTTTACAGCCGCCCTTTTTTATATATAAGATAGGTACAATAAAAATATGGGACGCTTTAAACTTGTATCCAATTTTAAACCCGCAGGAGACCAACCTAAAGCGATTGAAGCGTTGACGCAAGGTGTTTTGGCGGGTAAAAAACGCCAAACACTGCTGGGGGTAACGGGTTCCGGTAAGACATTTACGATGGCTAACGTCATCGAACGTCTTAACAAACCGACGCTTATTTTATCGCCCAACAAAGTGCTGGCCGCACAGCTGTATGCCGAGTTTAAACAGTTCTTTCCCGAAAACGCCGTTGAGTATTTTATTTCCTATTACGATTATTACCAGCCCGAAGCCTATATCCCGCAAACGGATACGTATATTGAAAAGGACTCCGCCGTCAACGAACATATCGACAAACTCCGCCTGAAAGCTACCACATCACTTACCGCGCGCAAGGACGTTATTGTGGTGGCGTCCGTATCGTGTATTTATAATATCGGTTCGCCTGATTCCTTCCGCGAAATGCGTATTTACGTTAAAAAAGGCGCGGAAATGACGCGCGCGCAGCTTTCGGGGCGGCTCATCAAAATCCAATACCACCGCGACGAAATGGAGTTTACCTCCGGCCGCTTCCGTCTGCGCGGGCCGAATGTGGATATTATGACGCCCTACAGCCAAAACGCGCTTCGTATTGAAATCGCGGGCAAAACCGTCGCGCATATTTACGAAATCCATCCCGTTACGGGCAATGTGCTGGCGGAGCTTGAAGAAGCGTGGATTTATCCGGCCAAACATTTCGTGGCGACGGACGAAGATACGTATAACGCCATCGAACAAATCCGCCGCGATCTTGCCCTCCGCCACGCGGAACTTATTAACATGGGCAAAGAAATGGAAGCCTACCGTTTGAAACAGCGTACGGAATACGATATCGAAATGCTTTTGCAGGCGGGGTTTTGTTCCGGCATTGAAAATTACTCACGCTATATGGACGGACGCAAAGCGGGGGAGCGGCCGTCGTGTTTGCTGGATTATTTCAAACGGTATGACGATTTTTTGATGATGGTGGATGAGTCGCACGTTGCGCTGCCGCAGGTGCGCGGTATGTTCAATGGGGACCGCGCACGCAAACAGATGTTGGTGGATTTTGGTTTCCGTCTGCCGTCTGCATTGGATAACCGTCCGCTTACATTTGACGAGTTTGAAAGTTTGCTGCCGTCTACCGTTTTTGTGTCGGCTACCCCCGGGCCGTATGAATTGACGGTTTGCGGAAACGATATTGTGGAGCAGGTCATCCGCCCGACAGGACTTGTAGACCCGAAGGTAATTCTTCATCCCACCGCCGGACAAATTGACCACTTGGTGGACAAAATTAACGAGCACAAAGAAAAGGGAGAACGGACCTTAGTGCTTGCCCTCACTAAAAAAACGGCGGAAGATTTAAGTGCGTATTTTACGGAAAAGAACATTAAAACACGGTATTTACATTCGGATATCGAGTCGTTGGACCGCGTGGAAATTTTAAAAGAGTTCCGCCAAGGCAAGTTTGATGTACTTGTCGGTATCAATCTTCTGCGCGAAGGGATTGATATTCCGCAAGTGGGGCTGGTGGCCATTTTGGGAGCGGATAACGAAGGATTCCTGCGTAATACGACAACGCTTATCCAAATTTCGGGCCGCGCGGCGCGTAATGCGGGGGGCGAAGTAATTTTGTATGCGGACCGCAAAACCGATTCCATTAAATACGCGCTAAACGAAATGAACCGCCGCCGCAAACTGCAGGAAGCGTATAATAAAGAACATCACATTACGCCGAAAACCATTCAAAAAACGGAAGTGGAAATTAAGGAATTTGAACAACAGGCCAAAACAAGCGCATTCGGCATTTTAAGTGAAACACTGCCCGTGCCGACGCTTAAAAACATTAAATCGGTAGAGAAGGATATTGAAGAACAAATGCGCCAAGCGGCGGATGCGCTTAACTTTGAACTGGCCGCCGAATTGCGCGACCGTTTGTTTGAAATCCGCCAGATGAGCGTAAAAGACGGTAAGAAAAAATAACCGCACTGCCGCGTTTCGTGCGTTAAATTGGTAAAATATAACTATGGAAGAAAGACAACTCCCTTTACAATCGGTTACCCAAGTGATTGGTTTGGAAACCGTGCCCAGCACGCAGACGTTGGCCGGGGAACTGGCCGCTGCCGGCGAGCCGGAAGGCACGCTTGTTTTAGCCTGTGAGCAAACCGCGTCTTACGGACGCGACGGCCGCCCGTTCTCCGCGGCGGAAGGCGGCGTATATTTTACGCTGATTTTGCGTCCGAACAAACCGGTGTGTGCGTTGGAATCTCTGGCTGAAAAAACGGCGGAGGCCGTGTCGTTTACGGTATCGTCCGTATTTGGCGTAAAAACCAAAGCCGCTGCGAACGGCGACGTGTCGGCGTGGGTTCCCAATGCCCGCAAATGGAAAAAAATGGGCGGTGTATTGGCGGAAGCTTCGGCGGCAGGCGATGTCATCCTTTTGGGCGTGGGCGTATACGTCAACAACCGTCTGCCCTCTTCGGCTAAAGATTCGTCCGTCAGTTTGAAACAATTGATTGGTACAGAAACAAGTAAAGAACTGTTTTTGGACGAGCTGTTGGAGAATTTTTGGAAGTATTATGCGTATTGGCTTATGTCGACGCACTAAATTTTTGCCAATAAAAAACCCGCTCAAGCGAGCGGGTTTTTTGATGATTTGCAATTAATCGCCGAGAGCCTGTTTTACTTTGGCGACAAATTCCGTTAAAACGAAAGGTTTGGAACAAAATCCTTTTACTTGCGGAAACGGCAGGAACATTTTTTCCGATTCTACCAACGCCGACGTAACGATAACGGGCGTGGAAGACAAGGTTTCATCTTCCCCCATAATGCGTACAATACTGGCGCCGTCAAGCCCCGGCAGCATGACGTCTAAAATAACCAAATGCGGATGAACTGTTTTCATAGAGGAGATTGCATCGCGCCCCGTCTGGCAGCAATGTACTTCATACCCTTCACGCACCAGTACCATTTGTAACAGCGCAATAATTCCGGCTTCGTCTTCTACAATTAAAATTCTTTTCTTCATAAGTATTATCTAATGCTCCTACTTATTTATTATACTTTTTTATATGGCAAAAAAAAGTTTTAATGCTTCGGTACTTCCTCGTATGCGTGCGTTTTCCGGCCGTTTGATTGACAGGGGCGATACGGTTTTGGTAGGGCTTAGCGGCGGCGCCGATTCCGTATGCCTCTTGCATTTCCTGCGTTATTTGTCGCGGGAAAAACACTTTGCACTGGCGGCGGTGCACGTCAACCACGGGCTGCGCGGCAAAGATGCGTTGGCTGACCAGCGGTTTTGCAAACAACTGTGTAACGAATTGGATATTCCTTTTTTTTGTGAAAAAGTAAATGTCAAAAAACTGGCCAAAGAGCTTGATTTAAGCCCCGAACACGCGGCGCGCAAAGCCCGCTATAACGCTTTTTCACAAATAGCCCGCGCGTGGGGCGCAACCAAATTGGCGCTCGGGCATCATCTGGACGACCAAGCCGAAACCTTCCTCCTAAATTTGCTGCGCGGCACTAAAGCCAAAGGTTTGGCCGGTATGCCGGTGCGCCGCGCACTAGATAAAGAGGTAGAAATCATTCGTCCTCTGCTGTGCATTAGCCGCGCGGAAACGGAAGAATATGTGCGCCAAAACGGGCTTTCTTTTGTTACGGATAAAACGAACACGGACGATGTTTTTACCCGCAACTGGGTGCGCGGTACGCTTTTGCCTCTGTTGGAAACGAAGCAGCCGCAAATCCGCGCTCATTTGGCGCTGTTGGCAGCGGAAATGGCCCGTTTGGTGGAGAAAAAGAAATGAACGCCTCCGATTATGTTACCGCACGGTCTTTTTCATGCGTTTGGTAAAATATCATTCGCGCTGCGTCTGGGGCGTCCTTTGCCTCGGGCAGCATTTGACGTTTGCGGACTGGCGCACTGTTGGAAAGCGTCTAAATTCTCGTAGTCCATATCATCGCGTATTCCAAACCGCGTCAAACAAAAATCATATTTAACGGGATCATGCGGACAGCATTTTTTGAACGCACGGGTAATTTCCATCGCGGCGGTCATATCCGCGGCGTTGCGGCGGGTAAGTTTTAATTTCCGCGCGATGCGGTGCAGGTGTACGTCCAGCGGTACGATTAAATGCGCGGGCGAAACGCGTTCCCAGCCGCCGGGGTCTACCGCGTCCTTGCGTACCATCCAACGCAAAAATAAATTTAACCGTTTGAGCGCGCTGTTTTTATCCGGATCCGGTATCAGGGAGTGCAAATCGGTTCCGGCGCGCAGTTCGCGCGCAAAACCGCGCAGAGCGGGCAGGACCGTTTCGTCTTGAGGATGAAAATGCGCCAAAAAGCAGTTTTGTAAGGACCCGTATTTTTTAAGTACGCGTTTAACGGCGCATAAAAAAGCGCACAGTTCTTCTTCTCCCGTAAAGCGGTAGCGGAAATTTTTAAATGTACGGTGCAGACGGGCGGGCGCGGAATATAAAAGAAACCGGTGTGGTCCGTCGGGCATTTTTTCCAAGATTGTGTTTACGTTCTTTAAAATTTGTTTGACGTTTCCGTACGCAAAACACGCGGCAATCAGCGCGGCCGCTTCGCGGTCCTGCTGGGAAACGTAACGGGATAAAAATTCCAGCGGGTCGGGGCTGATGAGCTCCGGCCGGTTGTATTTTGTGTATACGCGTTCCAGAAATAAAGCTGTTTTTTTCATTTCCTACATTCTACCAATTTGGTACTATATCCTATATGGCGGATAGTATTGTATTGGAAAAAGCCCGCTCGTACGGACTAACAATTAACGGACTGACGTTCCGCTCGCAGGACGTGCGTCCGGGTTTTGTCTTTTTTGCTTTAAAAGGGGCCAATGCGGACGGAAACCGGTATATCGCCGATGCTGTAAAACGCGGCGCGGTAATGGTGGTTTCTTCCGTTGCGCCTGCAGAACCGTGTCCCGTGTTGTATTATCAGTCGCCGGATATTGACCGCGATATGGCGGATGCCGCTTACGAGTTTTACGGACGTCCGTCCGACGCAATGAAAATGATCGGTATAACGGGGACCAAGGGAAAGACCTCTATTGCGTATCTGATAGAGTCTGTGTTGTCCGGCGCGGGGGAGAAAGTCGGCGCGCTGGGTACGGTCAGTTACCGCATCGCGGGGCGCAAAATTTGCTCCGCGCCAAATACCACGCCCGCGGCCCTGCCGCTGTTTGAACTGCTGGCGCAGATGAAACAGGAAAAATGTTCGTCTGTAGTGATGGAAGTTTCGTCCCACTCGCTGGAACTCCAGCGCGTGCGCCACATTTGGTACGATACCGCCGTCTTTACCAATCTCCAGCGCGACCATTTGGATTTCCACCATACGTTTGAAAATTATTTTTTGGCCAAACAAAAATTGTTTGAAAATTTAGCCAACCCTGCCAACCCGAAACCTAACCGTACCGCCGTCATCAATGCGGACGACCCGTACGGACGGCGTTTGCTGGAATTGTTAAAAGGCCGCGTAAAAACCGTTACGTTTGGGCTGGATAACGACGCGGATTTAAAGGCGGAAAACATCCGCGAATTTTTGACGCATACGGAATTTACGGCGGGCGGCGTAAAAGCCAAAATCAATTTGCTTGGCCGTCATAACGTATACAACGCGCTGGCGGCCTGGGCCGCTTGCGCGGCTAACGGCGTACCGCAGAAAGATATCGTGCGCGGACTTGAGGTCCTTGGCGGCGTGCCCGGACGTATGGAACGTATAGACGAAGGACAGAATTTTTTTACGTTTGTGGATTTTGCGTATACGGACGAGTCCTTGCAGCGTGCGTTTAAAACGGTGGAGCCGTTTAAAAAAGGCCGCGTGTTGGTGGTATTCGGCTGCGGCGGCCAGCGGGACCGCACCAAGCGGCCGCTGATGGGGCGCACCGCCTGTTTAAACGCGGACCGCGTATTTTTAACGAACGATAATCCGCGCTGCGAAGATCCAAACCAGATTTTCAGCGATATTTTAGCGGGGATGAAAGAATTTTCCAATTACGAAACCGTTCCGGACCGTGCCGAGGCTATTGGCCGCGCGTTGGCCGCCGCCAGAGAAAACGATATTGTCATTGTGGCCGGAAAAGGACACGAGGATTATCAAATCATCGGTACGGAGAAACGTCATTTTTCGGATCAAGAAACCGTCCGCGCTTTTTTGAGGGAGAAAAAATATGTTTAAGAAGAAAAAATTTACGGGTCAAAAAGCTTGCGTGTTGGGTTTTGGCCGCAGCGGACGCGCCATAGCGGAATTGCTGTATGCGCACGGGTTTGACGTTTTAATCAGCGAACAGGCTGTTTTCCCGAATGCGGATTCGGTCCCTTTATCAAAAGGGATAGAAGTGGAACTTGGCGGACATACGGATAAAGTTTTTGAGTGCGGGTTTTGGGTAAAAAGCCCGGGCGTGTTGCCGTTCAGCCCCGTACTCGCCGCCGGAAAGAAACATAAAATCCCCGTTTTCAGCGAGTTGGAAGTTGCTCTTTCGTTCATGCCCAAGAACATCCGTATTTTTGCGGTAACAGGTACTAACGGAAAAACCACTACCACCGCTTTATTGGGAGAAATTTTAAAAGAGGACGCATTAACCCGCGGCAAAGGCCGACGAGTTTACGTTTGCGGCAATATCGGTAATCCCGTTTCCAAAATCGCTTCGTCCGTTAAACAGGGCGACGATTTGGTGATTGAAGTTTCCAGTTATCAACTGGAGGACAGCACCTATTTCCGCCCCAATTACGCGTGTATTTTAAATGTAACGCCGGACCATTTGGATCATCACGGCGGGATGAAAAATTATATCAAGGCCAAAGGAAAGGTGTTTAAAAACCAGCGGGAGCGGGACGTTCTGGTCGTCAACGGGGCGGACGCGGTTTGTGCGGAACTGGTGGAAAAGGCCAAGGGGGAAGTTCTTGCTTTTTCCACACATCCGAAGCATCTTCTTAAAACGGACGTATTTTTTGACGGAGATGAACTGATTTTCAGCGAAGGGCACCAAATCCGTCCGCCGCAGTTAAAAGGGATTCATAACGTGGAAAACGCGATGGCCGCCGCGCTGATGGCGCTTGCGGCGGGCGTGTCGGCGGACACGGTGCAGCAAGTATTCAACCGTTTTCAGGCGATGGAACACCGTATTGAGCATTTTGCGTATCACCGCGGCGTAATTTATGTGAACGATTCCAAGGCCACCAATTTGGATTCTACCGTTACCGCGTTGAAAAGCTTTGAAAAGTGTCATAATTTGTGGCTGATTTTGGGCGGGCGCGACAAAGGCGCGTCTTACGAGGTATTGCTTCCTTATTTAAAAGAATATTGCAAACGTGTGTTGACGATTGGGGAAGCGATGGACAAAATAGAGCGGGAATTGAAAGGATACCCCGTCACCCGCTGCGGTACTTTGGAGCGTGCGGTGGAAACCGCCATGCGCGGCGCGGGGAAAGGGGACATTGTGATTCTTTCTCCGGCGTGTTCGTCGTTTGACCAATTTAAAGATTTTGAGGAACGCGGCCGCGTGTTTAAACGGTTGGTGGACGCGCATATTTTTAAGGAACGTATGGATAAAAAGAAATAAAAACGTTACATTGCAAAACGGAGCGGATAAGAGTTTTCTTATCCGCTCTTTTTGTCGTTGATTGAGGGGAAGGGCTTGGGCCTTGACCTGTTTTTTTTGATAAACTGTAGTGTTTGGCGGCCCGCAGGGTAAAAGTAACAAAAATATTCATCTTCTTTTTCTGGCAGCAGAAAAAGAACCAAAAAGACTGCCGCCCAGGCTCCATAAAAAGCAGTTCTCTGCGGGAAATTTTATAACTCGCTGTTCTCGGACAATAAAATTTCTTATCCGCAGAGAACGCGTTTTATAGACGGAGCAAAGGGCGGGAAAAACATAAGAGAAGATCCTTTTTGGTTGTAATAGTGAACCTTTACCCCGTTTATAAAAGACGCTTTAGGCGGGAAAGCATTTTTATTGTTTGAGCCGGAGGCGAGTTATAAAAATGCCTGCCTAAAAGTGTCTTTTATGGGGTCTGGTTCACGAGTTTTTTGTTACTTTTTGTCGGTACAAAAAGTAAGAAGAAACAGTTTGTTTGGAACATAGCCAAAATAATGTGGCTCCTCCAATGAGAAGAGTGCGGACAATCTCCGCGGTCTGGAAGGCCTTGATTCGTTTTTTTTTTTGATATCATGGGGTAATTCCAAGTTTGGCGGCGTTGTCTTTGCGTTGCGTCATTCCGTAAGGTTTTAGTACGGAATCTCGCTCTTGCGAAACGACAGATTCCCGATAGAAACATTCGGGAATGACGTAAGTATAGTAAGCCGCCAAACCGTAATAAGGAGATATATCCTATGTGCCAAAAAGCGTCATTCCGGCACCCTGCGGGCCTCCAAAATCAGGATGACTTTTTAATGGAAAAAATCAAAATGAAAGGTTTTACGCTTATTGAATTATTAGTTGTTGTGTTCATTATCGGTATATTATCCGCGGTCGCGTTGCCGCAATACCAGGTGGCGGTGGAAAAAGCAAGGCTTGCCAGACTTATGCCAATGGTTAAAGCACTGAAAGATTCCGCCGAATTGTATTATTTGGAGAACGGCCGGTACGATGATTCTGCCGCCGGACTGGCGACTGAAGATTTGCCGGGATGTACGGAAGGCAACGTCGGACATGTAACTTGCCCGGACTCGTGGTTTAATATGCTGACCAATACGCCGGGTTTGTATAACGTGGGCGGCTATTCCGGCAAAGAAGGGCAAAGCCGCGTAGGTTATCAGCTGGGGTTGGATAACGGGCCGCATGCGGGAATGGTGTGGTGTATTGCCAGTGCGTCCGACGAGGTGGCCAACAAAGTTTGTAAAAGCATGGGCGGCATTTCTGCCGGGAGTGGTTCGGAGGGCGGAATGAAAGGCTCTTCGGTACAGATTTACAGACTGCCCTAAACGACACTAAAAACTAAACCCGCCGTTAAGCGGGTTTGTTTAATTTTACGTGCCACAAATACTCGGTGTTTCCGTGCGTGCCTTTTATCGGGCTTTCCATTATCCCGCCCGATTCGCCGCCGTATTTTTCTTTTAAATTCTCTTCGAAAAATTTTTGCACGCGCTCAATCGCCAGCTGTCTGTTTTCTTCCGTCTTGACGATTCCGTGCGGCACCTGTTTGGGCGTTAACTCAAACTGCGGCTTAATCAAAAATACGATTTCCGCCTGCGGGGCCATCACTTTAAAAAGCGGTTCCATAATCATCGTAAGTGAAATGAACGACACATCCACCGCCGCAAATTCCGGCGCGGTTTCAAACAAATCCGCCGTCATATAACGGGCGTTGGTTTCGGGCTTAAAGTGAAAGTTTGTGTAGCGGCGCATTTCATCGGCGAGCTGCCCTTTGCCTACGTCCACGCCGTAGACGTCTTTGGCGCCGGCCTGAATCATACAGTCCGAAAATCCGCCCGTCGCCACGCCGATGTCCACGCACGTTTTGCCCTGTACGGAAATGTTCCATTCTTTCATCGCACCCGCCAGTTTAAGTCCGCCGCGCGACACATACGGGCACGATTTTTCTTTAATGGAAATTTTATCTTCCGGCAGTATAGTACGGTCGGCGCGGGTGTCCGCTTCGCCGTTTACCAAAATTTCGCCCGCCATAATGCTGGCCTGCGCCCGCGTGCGGCTGGGGAAAAACCCCTGTTCTACCAGCGCCATATCCAAGCGCAGTTTTTTATTCGCCATCCGTGTTCTCCGCAAGGTCGGTGTCAAAGGGTTCCGTCAGCATTTCGGCGCCTTTCTTTTTTAATTCTTCCACTTTAAATTTAACCGTTTCCAATTTCTGCGAAAGTTCTTTGGAAAGCAAAACGCCTTCTTCAAACAGTTTGACGGACGCGTCAAGGTCCGTTTGTTCTTCTTCCAGCCTGGCGACGATTTCTTCCAGCCGCGCCAATTGTTTTTCAAAATTAAGTTTGGGTGCCATAGTTAAAACCTCATTTTACTTGGGTGTAAATCATGCCGTCCTGCACTTGGACGTAGACGGTTTCGCCGGAGGCGGTGTCGCCCACGCGGCTGATGACGGTGCCGTCCGCCTTGCGCGTAATACTGTATCCGCGTTTTAATACGGCCTGCGGGCCGAGCGCGGCCAGTTTTTGGGCGGAAAGTTCCAAGCGCGTTTCGAAATTTTTAAATTTTTCGCGGATCCCGTTTTCCAACCGCAGCGTTAAATCGTCCAACTCCTGTTCTTTTGCGGCAAACAGCGTTTCCGTGCGTTTAAATACGGGGCTGTTCACCGCCAAATCATACCGTCGTTTGGCGCGTTCGTAAAACAGGCTGACGGACTGCAGCAGCCGTTTTTGAAGCTGCGCCACATATCCCTGCGTATTCTGCGAATTTTGCACGACCAGTTCCGCTGCTGCGGACGGAGTGGGGGCGCGCAAATCGGCCACAAAGTCGGCAATGGTAAAATCCACCTCGTGCCCGACGCAGGAAATGACGGGAATTTTACTTTTAAAAATCGCACGCGCGACGATTTCTTCATTAAACGCCCATAAATCTTCCATGCTTCCGCCGCCGCGGCCCAAGAGAATCACGTCCGGCTTGGGGGTAAACGCGTTGGCGTCCGCTAACGCCTGCGCGATTTGCGGCGCGGCTTCGTCCCCCTGTACGAGCGTGGGAATAATAAGTATTTCCAAGTGCGGGCTGCGGCGTTTTAAGACGGACAAAATATCGCGCACCGCCGCCCCCGTGGGCGACGTAATGACGGCAATCCGCTGCGGATAGGTAGGGATTTCTTTTTTATGCGCAGGGTCGAAAAGGCCTTCGGTTTCCAGCTTCTTTTTGAGTTTTTCAAACTCCAAAAACAGGTTGCCCTTGGTCAATGCTTCGGCCGTTTTGGCTACAATCTGATATCTGCCCTGCTTGGCGTAGCAGGATAAGTCGCCGCCTATGCGCACTTGCATGCCTTCCTGCAAATGCAGGGCGTATTTGCGCGCGTCCCATTTAAACATTACAGCGGAGAGTAACGATTCGCGGTCTTTTAAATCAAAATACACGTGCCCGCTGGCGGCGGTGCGCAAATTGCTGACTTCGCCTTCCACAAACACGCCGCGGAATACGCCTTCCAGCATCTGTTTGATAGCCATCGTAATGGCGGTAACGGAGAAAACTTGTCCTCTAAATGGGGCTTCGGGTTCCATTTATTCCCCCTTGAGTTTTTTTAGCCGTTCAATGAGTGCGGCCTCTTTGCCGAGCGTTCCCGCATTAAAAAATTTAACGGGAGACGGCATATAAAGCTGTTTGACGTAATGGTTCGGATAGTCGTGCGCGTATTTGTAGCCGCGGTTTTTGCCGCCGGAACGCAAATGGTCCGGCACCGGCCGGTAGCGTCCTTCGCGCACTTCCTGCAGGGCGGCGTCCACGGCCAGATAGGCGGAGTTGCTCTTGGGGCAGCAAGCCACGTAAATCGCCGCGTGGGCCAGGGGAATACGCACTTCCGGCATACCTAATTCTTCAGCTGCCTGAAATGCGGCTTGGGCAATCATTAACGCGGCGGGTTCGGCAAGGCCGACGTCCTCGCTTGCGCAAATTAAAATACGCCGCGCGATAAAACGCGGGTCCTCCCCGCTTTCCAACATACGCGCGAGCCAATAGACGGCTGCGTCGGGGTCCGAGCCGCGCATCGATTTAATAAAAGCGGAGATAATATCGTAATGTTCGTCGCCTTTTTTATCGTAATTTAAATGGCGGCGTTGGATGCACTCTTTGGCGGTTTCCAAGCCGATATGTTTTTTATTGTCCCCGGACGGCTTTGTAGTAACGAACGCCAGTTCGGCGGCGTTGAGCATTTTGCGGCTGTCGCCGTTGGCTTGGGTGATAAAATAGTCCGCGGCTGCTTCGTCAATAACGGCGTTTTCTTTTTCGGCGGCGCGTGTTAAAATTTTGAGTAAATCCTTATCGCCAAGCGGTTTAAATTCAAACACGGAAAAACGCGACAACAGCGCGGTGTTGATGTAAAAATACGGGTTTTCGGTGGTAATGCCGATTAAAGTAATGTCGCCCCGTTCCACGGACGGCAAAAGTACGTCCTGCTGGGTTTTGTTAAAGTGGTGGATTTCGTCTAAAATAACAAGCGTACGTTTTTGGTCAAAAGTCGGCGTGCGAGCGCGGTCTTTGGCTTCGGCCAGCACTTTTTTAAGGTCCGCCACGCCTGCGGCTGCGGCGTTCAGTTCCACGGTGTACGCCTGCGTGCGAGATGCAATATAACGCGCCGTGGCGGTTTTGCCGCACCCTGGAGGCCCGAAGAACACGGCGGATTTAACCATATCCGCTTCCAGCAGACGGCGCAGCATTTTGCCTTCGCCGAGCAGGTGGTGTTGTCCGGCAAATTCTTCAAGCGTTTTGGGGGCTTGGCGCGCGGCCAGCGGGATATTGGTTTCTTCTTGCATAAAATTATTTTTGGGATGCGTCCAATGCGGTTTGTAATTTGGCAATTAAGTCGTTCACGCGCGATTCTTCTTCCTGGCGTTTTCCGCCCTCGTTTTGGGTTTGCAGATAGGCCTTTGCGGCAAAGTGCAGCGCGGCCATGAGGGCTTGTTTTAAGGTGTCAATTTCGCCCTCTTCCTGCAGTTCCGCCATGTATTTTTCCACGGAGGCGGCCAAATCGGCGATTTCCACCATACCTAGGCTTTTGGCCTCGATATCAATGGGGATACGTTTGATTTCTACCTGTATGATGTCTTTTGGCATATATTTGTATTGTATCTTTTTATGTTTTAAAACGTTAATGGGTTATGCGGTTTAGCATCAGCCAGGACAAAAACGTCATTCCCGCCAGTACGGCTAGCATAATAAAAATCCATAACGCACCGTGGCGGCCGGATTCGGTCTTTACGGGCGCTTGCTGCGTGCATAATGCTTTTAACATCGCTTCGGCGCGTTTTTCCGCCTCGTCTTGCGGGGTGGGGGATAGCGTAGCGGTATCGGCCGCATTTTTAGTATCCAGCTGGGAAAGTAAATTTTCAAATTCGTTAAGGATTTGCATCGCACGGAAGCGGAAAGTTTCCATTTCTTCGGGCGCGATAAGCGTATGCTCGTGATAGACGAGGGCGTTGTCGTTCAGTTCCAAATAAAGATTGTTCTTCGTTTTTAGAAGACCTGTAATAAACGGCGTAAGGAGCAGGCCCGAGGCGGGCGTGGGGGCGTGAATGCGGTAATGGCTGTCCACCTCCGGAATGTTGGTTTTCATCAGCGTGTATTGGGAAGGGGCAAGAACGGAATCCAGCGGTGCAATTTTTAAGGCGGGGAATTGGCTCCCGCGCATTTCGGCGGTAAAAATGGTAAAGCGGTGCGGTTGGGTGCGGGGGTTATCGTCTGTGTATAAGTTATCGTCCGCCACGCGGATGTAGGCCAGCTGGTCGGAATACGTAAACACATTTTGAAAATGATGAAAGAAAAGCGTAAAAATTTCCAGCCGTCCGGCGCTCATCGGCGTGGTGACCGTTTCTTTTTCGCGCACGAACGCACAACCGTTTAAACGTGCCAGCTGCGCCAAACGCGCTCCGCGCGTGCGGGAAAACGCCCAAGCGGACGCTCCTGCGGCTACAATGAAAATAATTAAAAAATAACCCATATTCATATCATATAAAAAGTAAAAAGAAGCGGTAAAGTAAAAAAGAGGAGGGCGTTATGAACAAAATAGCGGCAATGGGAATGGTTTTGTTTTTGGCGGCGGGCTGTGCGGAAGTAACGCAGGACGTACAGAACGTCATCCGCAATACGGCGGGGCCGATTGTGGCGGAGGAAGGGCAGGTGCAAAACGGCATTCATTTAGTTGCGTATAAACCGGCGGACGACTGTGTGTTTAAAGGGGGAATTTTGGGAGACGCCAATCCGGATGAGGCGGGGGAGCCGTCTTCCATTTTTAATATCAGCCGGCACATTCGCGAGGGATTGGATTCCAATGCGCGCCGTATGGGCGGAAATACCGTTTGGCTGCGTACGGCTAATTGGCGTAATCCGGATGTTTCCGCGGATTATTACCAATCTTTTTTTGTAGACAATGTAGAGTATTCTGCGTTGGTGTACGACTGCCCTGTAAGATAATTAAGGCAGTAGGGGAAGCTCTTGAGCGGGCAAGTTCTGTAAGGGGCTTGACCCGTTTTTTTTTTTTGATAACATGGGGATAATTCCGATTGTCATCCCGTAAGAGCCTGCCCCGTAAGGTAGTTATGCGGGGTTGCAATACGGGAGCTGTTGTTTTAAACGGCAGATTCCGTGTTACGTCCTCACGGAATGACGACGCATACGGGGGGATATTGCTATGTATCAAACTCTTGGTTTTACGCGTTGGCCTCATTATAAACTGACGCTTTTTCCGCTTAACGTTACTCCGGAAGGCTGTAATCCGGAGTCTGGTTATAGTATTTCAGGATCCAATAAAATGGGGTTTACCTTAATTGAATTGTTAGTAGTTGTATTAATTATAGGTATATTAGCCGCAGTTGCCTTGCCGCAATACCAAGTGGCGGTGGAAAAATCCCGCGCTTCTCAGGCCTTTACCTTGGCACGTGCGTTACATTCGGCACAAGAAGAATATAAAATGACTAATGGGGAATATACCCGATATTTTGACGACTTGTCCGTTGGTACGGGCTTGTCCTCTTCCGGCACAAATACGTGCGGGTTAGCCTCACCCGATATCCGTTATACGCACGATTTTGCCGTTACGCTGGGTACCACCGGACAGTATACGGGCGATGTGGCGGTGGTGCGAAACGACGGAAAATACCAATGTTACGCTATTGGTTTTATAGAAGGCAAAATATATTGTTCGGAATTTCCGTATAAGCATCAAGAATCTTTTTGTAGCAAAATGTTGGCGGGGAAGTTTGCTTTTTCCACCCGAAATTGGAAGCATTACGAATTGCGTTAAAAGAAAGCGAAAGAAAAAACGCTCCCGCAGAAACGGGAGCGTTTTTTGCAAATGAGATTTTCCGTTATTTTTTAGCGGAGCAACCGCAGGCTTTCCCTTTTAGCGCGGCAGGCAGTGTTTTGGCAAGGTGTTCCAAGTCCTCCTCGTGTTCCACTTCGTCGGCTAAAATATCCAGAACCAGGTCCTCGGTGATGCGGTCTTTTCCGTCTATAAATTCAAGCAAATTTTCGTATACTTCAATGGCGCATCGTTCGCTGGCGATGTTTTGCTGTAAGAGAGCTGCGGCTTCCGGATTTGAAGGAACCAAATACTCGCAGTTACTTTCCTGAAGCCATTCGGCCGGACTGAGTACCGGCTGTCCGCCCAAGGCGCAGATGCGCTGCGCCAGTTTGCTCGCGTGGTCCAGTTCTTCGGCGGCGTGTTCCATCATCTCTGCGGCGACAGGGCCTGCCAATGCCCCTTCCGCCACTTTTGCGCCTGCCCAATACTGATAATACGCAAGCCATTCATCGCTGTAGGCTTTATTTAAATGTTTTAGTAATCGGTCAACGTCCAACCCTGCTCTTTCTACAATTTCTCTTCCTTTCATTCCCATAAATACTACCCCCTGTAGCGTGTAAATCCCGCCGTTCGCAAAGTGAACGGTATATGGGTAGTATAAGGGGCAGCTGTGTATCCGCAATCGGGAAAAATGGATTAGTTTTGGTGTTAAGATACCGCCAAGCGGCAGAAACAGCAAGAATTAAAACATACCGCCTACCATAAAACCGATTTGATTACTTCCGTTCTCCAGTCCGCGCGTGTAATTGAGTCCTGCCGGCAGCGGAAAACGCCACAGCCTATATGCTATAATAAGAAAACTCTTTTTTGCCGGAGGACTTATGCAAAGACGCGACAAAACCAATTACTATTTGGATTTGGCGGACGTAGTGTCCAAACGCGGCACGTGTTTGCGCCGCCGTTACGGGGCCGTTATTGTAAAAAATGACGAAGTGATTTCCACCGGATACGTCGGTGCGCCGCGCGACCGTAAAAACTGCAGCGATTTGGGCTATTGTATCCGCCAGCAGCTGAACATTCCCCGCGGCGAACGGTACGAGCTCTGCCGCAGCGTGCACGCCGAGGCCAACGCTATTATCAGCGCGCCGCGCGATAAAATGCTGGGCGCCACGCTTTATTTATCGGGCCGCGAAGTGAGCGACGGCGCATATATTAAAAATTCTTCCAGCTGTTCTATGTGCAAACGTATGATTATCAATGCAGGCATCAAAACCGTTGTCATCCGCGACACGGAAAACGACTACCGCACGGTAGACGTACAGGAATGGATTGATAATGACGAATCTTTATCCGGCACGCGCGGGTATTAAACGCTTGTGCCCCTGTTTTGAGTCAATAAAAAAACCCGCCGTTTGGCGGGTTTTAGTCTGTAAAAGGCGGTGTTCATCGTTTGGGGAGAATGAGGCTGATTATTCAGAAGGGTAATATACAGATAAAAATCAAAGTTTATAAATCCACTGTTTTGCGCTTTCGTCATATGTGCAAATTCTTTTTCTTAATTCCACTGTATAGGAATTATAGGAATAACAATCTAAACGGCCTTTACTGGGGCCGTGATCATAGTTCCAAATCCAAAGAAAATCCGGAGAGTAAGGTCCTACTCCTAGGTATTCTGTGCCACCGTATAAAGTTACCCTTAAATTTTTGTCATAAGAATAAGCCTGATCTCCGTTAATCGAAAACTGGAAAGGCAATATATCGGTGCCTAATTCATCCCAATTTGTAGCATAGCGGCCATTTTCAAGGTAAAAAAGTTCTTGTGCTTCTTTAATAGCGCGCGCCAAGGGGAGCAGCCGTAATAACCGTGTTTTATCAACGGCAAAGCGGTATTGCGGCACAGCCACCGCGGCCAAAATGCCGATAATTAGCACTACAACCAACAGTTCTATTAAAGTAAAGCCTCTGGGGACACCGCTTTTCGTATAAATCTGCCGGGTATTTTGATTCTTCATATTGTTTACCTCTTTTTAATGTAATTTGCTGCAAACCTTGCCAATAAAAAACAGGATTCCAAATGTTATGGAATCCTGTAAATAAAATTCTGTTTAAAACAACGGTTGCTTTGTTCTTTAAGCCAAGTTCGGGTCTTATCGCACAAAACAACCGTAGCCGTAAATTCTTAAATCACGCAATGTGCTAAGGATATACGACATTCGGCAGAAAATGCTTCTGGGAGCTACCCATTGGCTCTTTCTGCCTAAACAGTTGTTTTTGGACGAACTTGGACTTAGAGATTGCTAAGCACCATCCTATTCTCTCAACAGGATTCCAAAAACTCAAATTGTAACTAAGCCCCTTTTAAGGCTTAGGAAATATAATACTCCTTTTAATCAAATATATTTCCAGTTTAGCATATTTAATTTGTGCTTTGGTAAATAATATCAAAACGACTTCTTGTCCAAGCTTGTCAACCCAAAAACCTGCCAAAAAGAGCATGCTGAAAGTGGTGCGCAAAAAAATCCCCGTCGGGCAAAGTGTCAAACGGGGATATATGGTGAAAATCAAAAACTAAAATACGGTGGATGTAGTTTGGGTAGCAGGGTGCTGATTTTAAAACAGGCTGAAAACAGGCAAAAATTGATAGTTTTTTCTTTCCAAAGCGACAGTAAAGCGGCTGAAAATGGCAAATTTCTTTTGGCAGAAGCGGTAATGAAGCGGTAAAAATACTTTCAAACAGGCGACAAACAGGCGAGAATTTGCTTTTTATTTCCTGCTAAACAGGGTAAATACAGGGAAAAACAAGGAATTTCTTTTAAATTATAAAGGTTTTTCGTACTAACACCCAATACAAATTCACCTGATTCCCTACAACCCGGAACAGGGAACAAGCAGGGAATTATTTGTTTAACTTGTATTTACGCGCTTTTTTGGATGGATCGGCTATCACTACAAAACTCTGCCGTACCCACTTTTGGAGCAGTTGGCGCGCCGTTCTGCCCGCGAAGTGGAACAGTTCTTCCACGTCTTTGGCTGTTATAAATTCGTTCTTTTCAAAAAGGACCAATGCTTGTTTTTGTCTTGCATCTAACGCGTTAATATTTTTGCTTTGGTCTTTTGCGGTGCTATGTGCCTGTAAGTGCTTTTGTACACTTTGGAATGAATAGAGCATCCCAGATACAAAGAACTCAATCCAGCCGGTTATATCGGCCTCGGCGCGACCCATATAATAGTTATGTGAGGGCCCAACCGCAAGCGCATTATAATAATCTTGTAAATGTTGGTAGTAGTATTCTTCCAGGTTATAAATACCCTTTAAGTCATAGCCGCCCTGGTGCAGAATAAGCGTGGTCAAAATACGGGCCGTTCTGCCGTTCCCGTCATAATACGGGTGTATAGTAACAAACTGATAGTGAGCGATAGCCGCTACAATAGGGATAGGCAGTGTATGGGTACTTTCGTTAATCCACTCTATAAGCCCGGTCATTAGTGGGCCTACGTCTTTGGCTTCCGGCGGCATATATACAATCGTACCCGTTTGGGCATCCACTACCGAATTTTACTCTGTGCGGTATGCAGGAGGTGTATTCTTGCCAATAATGAGCCCATGTAAAGTTTGGATATTCGTTTCAGTAACAATATGCTTTTTAGTCAGTACAGCCACTTCATCCAAGGCCCGAAAGTAGCCCTTTACTTCCTTTTCATCCCGTTCTCGGCCTTGTATGGCTTGCCCTTTTAATACCTCGCGTACTTCCCGTTCTGTTAAACGGTTGCCCTCAATAACCGTGGAATAGTGCGTAGTGATAATGCGGGAGGTTTCCTTAAGCCTAGCCAGTACGCATGGCGTTAATGGCATATCTTTGACCTGCTCTTTGATTTAGTCTATTTTATAGAGATTTTCAAGGATATACTTTGTGATTTGATAGTTCGGATGAAATGTTATTGGCATATATATTGGCGCTCCTATATGCCATTAAATAGGTGGGGGTGTCATAAAATTTTTGCGACGATACGGTGTCGGTAGGGTTTGCTATCCTATAAAAGCAACAAAAATTTTTATAGGAGGGGTTTATGGAATACATATTAACATTACTGGTTGCTGTTTTGATTGGACTTATTGGCATGCGTAAATGGCCCAAGTTGAGTAATTACTACTGGAGTACCTTAGGAATTATTGTGGTCTACCATATTGTTTTTGCCCCTTACCGAGTTTCCCGGGTTCTCTATGATTTAGGGCATTTGCTTGGATAAAAACACAATATTATAATAAAACACATAGAGAGGTTTTATGGCAGATAATAACATAATGGATGTGTTGGATTTGTCTGAAGAGATAAAGAAATATATATCTACTCGTTATCCGCAAGATGTGTCTTTTGATACCAGATTGTTGCCTATTTATCGCACATTGTTAGAAGAGCAAAAAAAGCAACCATATAGTATCAATTT
>CAMECJ010000016.1 GCA_945913025.1 uncultured Elusimicrobia bacterium
CCAAAATGGTTAACTCATCATCAGGCATAGTCTCTTATTTACTGTCCCACTTTGTGTACCAATACCAATTTGATCCCTTATGAAGTACAATTTAAGGTGAGGATATCTTTACAACAAATTAAACAGAAAGTCTTTTGTCCTAAAACTCTTCATCCGTTGTCCTAAGCGTTGCACTTGCTCCTTTAGCGCGCCCAATTTATACGCCGTGTCATAATTGTCCGACATATTATCCAGTGTAAAAATATCCATATAGACCCCAAGTGCCAAATCTGTATCTACCGTTTCCTTCAGGGATGTTCCCCGACGCATCAATTTAGCAAACGGCAAATAATAGCCCGACATTGTTTCTACGGAAGCCATTTGAAAGTTTTTGTTTAAGGGATCTTTTGGAAAATTAGCAATAAATTTTTCATAATCTGTTCGCGGCATAAGCACATCAATATCGTCATCCAACGGGATGAAACCCTTGTGGCGAACCGCCCCCAAGAGGGTGCCTCCCGTCAAAAATAACGCAGTTTGTGTTCAGTACAATACAGGTGAAAATATTTGAGTATATCTAATTCAATTTTTTTGAGTTGTTCTAGTTTGATTTGTTTCATAGATGTTTTTTCATGTTGCGTACCCGTGTTGCTAGCATTTATAGAATTTGCGAAGTAACCTCCGTTGATTTTTTTAGTAATAACTTATTTTTTATTTCGTACAAAATAGCATAGGAATAACTCCAACTGTCGCACCGCAGTAAAGAACAAAGAGCTACATAAATCACTCCCCCTATCACAATACTTCCGCCGCAGGAAAGGATAGAAGGCATAAAATGCAATCCAACCCGGTACAAATAAAAGCAAACGGTTCCCATAACAAGTGCGCTAAAAAAACACTTTATCAAATCCCGCACAAATAGCCGCCAGAGAGACATTTGCAGATATTTGGTTAACAAGCCAAAGAGGAACAGGGCAGAGCATATATTCGCAATGCTGGTGGCCAAAGCTAAACCGGAAATACCCATATAACGTGATAAAATTAAATTGAGTATCACGTTAATCGTTACCGTACAACAGGCCGTAATAGAAACCCAACCTACTTTCTGTATGGCATATAAGCTGCGTATAAGGATAACACTGCAAGACAATCCTAATAATCCGATTGCATAGCAGCGCATTACCGAAATAGTTTGTTGCGTAGAACTAATAGAAAAGGCCCCGTGCCCAAAAAGTAGCTGAATAATGTTGGGAGCGAATAGAATAAACAGCATACTACAAGGTATCATGGTGAACATGACGATATTTAAGGATTTAGTTACACTTGTTATAAATGCATTAAAATTTTTCTGGGAAGCATACGTGGAGAATGTGGGAAACATAACCATGGCTAGCGACAAAATAATGATATTTTCTACTACATTATTTGTTTTAGTAGCATAATTGAGAGCGGAAATTCCCCCTTGCACCGCAGAGGCCAACGTACGGTCTACCAAGATATTAATTTGGTTGGCACTAACGCCTAATGCTACTGGTAAAAATAAAAAAGCCATTTTCTTTAAATTGGGGGTTAGCAAAGGAAAGAGCGGATGAAACTGAAATTTTATTTTCTTTAATGCAATAGGTAATAAAAATATAATTTGTGTTGCAGCGGCGGCTACTAATCCCCATGCGAGTAGAATTGGCGTCGTGAAAGAAGCAATGACTACCGAAGAAATTACCACAATATCAAATGGTAAGCCGATAGCAGCCGGGAAAATAAATTCGTTATTGGCTTGCAAACAGGCGGAAACCACCGACGTAGAAATGCGGAAGAACATGGCAAGTACGCTAATGCGTACAAAGGTAATAGCCGTATGGGCCGCCTGCAACGAGAAATTAGCGGCAAATACATGCACGATTTGTGCTGTAAATAAATGAACAAACACCACTAACCCGACACAAAGGAGCCACGCACCAAAAAGCACTTGCGTAGCAAAATGATTGGAAGATTGCTTGCTTTGTTTGTGTAAAATTTCCACATATATTGGAATGAATCCGATACCGATAGTTTGCACAACTAAACTAAATAAAAATTCCGGAATGGTCTGTGACACAAAATAAGCATCTGTAATATCACCGGCACCGAAAAAATGGGCCAACACAACATCCCGTCCAAATCCGAAGCATTTGGACAAAATGGTAATCAGCATCACCCAAATAATTATTTTGCCTTTTGCTGCCGCCATAATTTTACCCTTAAAATTGTCCTACGCAATACAGAGGTTACACAAGGAGGTAACAAATCCATTAAATTATGTTTAAAAGAAGATTTCGGCCAAATATAGCGTTTGGTTAATTCCGGCCAAGACAGTTCTTTGGCCTGCTTAAAAAATTCATCATAATCAGCCGGCTTTTTCTTGGTTGGACGGATAGAAACATTTTGGCTATTTTTTAGGTCTTGCAACGTGCAAGTTTTTAACTGCATAACAGGTGCCAAATGTGTTTTTATAAAAGAGTGTCCTTTCTCGGTATTGACTAGCCCCAAAGAAAGCCCTTGTTCAAACTGCTTAACGGGGACAAGTAAATTCCAAAAATCACCCGCTGTTATATCCCCCACACGCTGAACCGAACGGAACGGACAATCAAAACAAGAATTGCGGACATAGCCTAGCCCTAGCGTGCGGACAAAAGAACTGTCTTTGCCCGTTAACAAAACCGATTTACGTCCATTAAAAGTAGATAGGAGATGAAGATATCCATATCCATATTTTTTACTGCGGAAATTAAAACAGGTAATTTTTTGTTTGAATTTACCTTCCAAATAAGCAATATATTTTGCAAACAGTCCAGGGGCCGGTGCTCCGCCACACAACAAATCGCACGTGAGTAATTTACCTTGCGGTGTATTGCCTAAGTACGTGTATAAGCCGGCAATTTGGCACGGCGTACCTACAAATAAAACCTGCTTGCCTTCCAACAAACGTTTTTTAGCTTGTTGGTATGTGGTGTTTAAATGACTCTGTACATATTTAGAACCTTGCAAAGCCGACAGCCCCGCTAAATCGGTTACTTCTTGGTGCACAACCTGCATATCCGGCGTATAAGCCGCCCCGAAAACCACGCCGCCTTGCTTAATAATTGCGTGTGACAAGGCATAAGCTAGCCCGCCTGAAGAAGATTTTTTTAAAACCTCGGGCCGATTTTTGAGCGTAGCGCATAAAACAGCATGCGGCTCATGCAAAGTATAAGTGGGGGATAAAGCTGGACACGCTTTTTGACATAATCCGCATTTTACACAAACATTCCGGTCTACAACAGGGACCCAAAAACCGTACTTATCAAGTTGCATAGAAAAACAATTTTTGGGGCAAATCTGTGCACAAGCCCCACAACCTACACACGCAGACGCATCACATAATTTAGTCATTGGCCCCCCCTAATTGAGTACGTAAAAACTCTTTGGACGCAGTGATTTGGTTTATCAAAATTTTCTTAGACTTAGCGGATAAAGGTTCCAAAACAAATGCAACGTCCCGGGCAATGTCCAACAGCGAACCCGTATGTTCCAACCGCGTTAATAAATCCACAATCCGGGAAGAAAGGTCTTTTCTTCCCAACGACGTATTCACGACCGAAATAAATTTTTTGTCAAACAAAACCGAAAAGGCCGTTCCGTGAAAAGAATTTGTAATAACCATTTCTGCATTGGCTATGAGTCCTACGAATTCTGCTGGGCCTATACCTCTTAAATTATTTTCCCAAAAGAAAAACTGGCTGTATTCTCTTTTCCCAATATTCAAAATACGGCAGTTATACTCCCGCGCATACTTTTTAGCTAACGCCCGCATCTTTTTTTCAACGGCCGGAAATCCCGGCATATAATAACACAAAATATATTTTTGTTGCTTAGGGAAAATCGCTATCTGTTCCCACTGCTCGCGCTTAAGCAAAAAAATCGGATCCAATACTACTTGCGGCCTGGTAAGCCCCATATTTTCTATGAGTGTGGCCGCCGATTCTTCTCGCACGGAAATGGCATATAAGTGCTTAATATAACTAGCATACTTGTCCATATATTGGGAGGGCAAAACGGATAATCCGAAACTGGCGGCATAGGCAATCTTTTTTTGGGAAGTAAAATGTAAAAACCAGTTGGTATCTTCTCCGGCCATGCGCGGGTTCCACACCTGGTCACTTCCGACAATATACACATCATAGTCCTTGGCAATTTCCGCAAGAGATTGGAAACTGGGAAAAGGTTGTGTAAAAATAATTTTGTTTTTAAAAAGTTCAGTTTTTTTAATGCGCTGGGTATCCTGCATGAACGGACGAATCCAGTTGCGCCAAATTATAGAGCGGAATTTTTGCCAAGAATTGCGGTTATCGTGTCCTCTAAAACAGGTATAGTTGATAACTTTTGCCTCATAACCTTGTAAATTTAGGTAGCAATTAAGAGCATAAGATTGCAAAACCGCCCCATAGTTAAGGGAACTGTTAATGGTAAGAGTAGCTATTTTTTTCATTGGATTTTCTCCTGTTCTTGTAGCCCTTCCAAATATCCCCAAAACCCAAAGAGTAATAGGCCGATATACCCACCGTAGCCGGTACTTATCATAGAAAGTAACAAGTAAAGAGAGCACATCATAATCACAGCCGGCGCATAAGGAGACCTTGAACGAAGGGCGTAATACAATTTAACAAGCATACTGATAATAAGCAAAGTATATAGTCCAAGACCAATCAAACCATAACTAAATAAAAACTCTAACCACTCGTTATGAATACCAGTTCCAACAGCCTGAATACTAGAGCCTGCCCCGGTTCCTGTCAATAATGTGCCAAACGGACGATGCAAAATATCTTTCCATGCCAGTGCGTACATATTCCTTCTGCCGGAACCGTCGGCCAGTTGTTCATAAGAGAAACGACTGCTAATAAAACCGTCAGAATAGAAATCGGCCATATAAAAACCGGCTATTAACAATCCTGCTAAAACCAACATAATGAGAATGCGTTTAAACAAATCTTTTTGGGTAAGAGAGCGCACCCAGTTTTCCGCAAATAGCATAATAGGTAGCGCAATGTATGCCCCACGTTTCATAGAGAGTAAAACAGGACCCAACATCAACAAACAAGCCACGCACCGGCCAAACGACCCTGCTTTTGTAAAAATAAAAGGCAGGAAAGCCAACACACAGTAAGCAATATTAAGCACAGGAATGCGGTTAAGTGTAAAAGAAGCGTGGATAAAATAATAAACAGTTGCAATCATGTAGATAAGGAAAAAGAACCAAACACTGCCATAAACAGTAGTGGAATTTTTCAGGGTTTGGAAATAAAAGAAAATATATGACAATATCCACAAAATAGACATATTTAAAATAATTAACATTGTCCATGAAAAATTCCCGTAAAATGCATTTTCCACAAATATCCATGTAGATAAAGCGATCAGGGAACACAAAATAGGGGTTAGTTTAATCCGTCTACGCAGAAAAAACCAAGAACTTGCCACATACGTACTCAAGTACCCCACAAGAGCCATAAGTGACAAATGTGCCATTCCGCGTTCTACATAGACATTTCCAGTTTGTTTACTGGAAGCTAAATCTGCCAACATAAACCACAAATATAACCCAGCAAATATGAACAATGCTGGAGCCCAACGCATGCGAATCGGTCCTATTTTAATAACTTTCATACTTCCCAAGGTACTTGTGGGTGTTGACCCGTTTTATTGCGTACAAATAAATAACTTAAGGTATCTATAAAATAATCAGCCAATACTCCGTTGGAAATTTTAGAACGGTACGCCGCCGCTTTTTGTTTCCAGTCGGTTGCTAAGGCCGGATTTTCCATCACAATATCCATGGCAGCCGCTAAGGCTTTGGGGTTACAGGCTTGAACGATTTTTCCCGCCCCGCTGTATTCAATAAGCTCTTGGCTGACGCACTCATCCGAGGCAATACAGCCGATACCTGCCATTAACGCTTCGTTAACGGTTACGTTCCACCCCTCATAACGGGAAGGAACTACACAAACGTCAAATTTATTTAAGTGATCACACGCATGGACAATGGGCCATGTGCCGCCAAACTGAGCAACAGGGACATTTTGTTCAATAAACCGCAATGTCTCGTCTGTTAAATCCCCATATCCACCAACTAAGGTAATTTGGCAGTTTTTATGTTTGAGATACGGGAACGCTTTTATTAAAATATCCGTTCCCTTAGGCCCTGCGGAAAAACGTCCCAAAAACACAAAACGGACCGTATTTTGCTTATTAGGTAACGCAGGGGGCAACGTTTCGGTCATCACTGGGGAATATAAAAATTTAATTAGTTTTTCTTTCGGCCATCCGTATGAGGTATACTGAGATATTCCTTGATTACCTAACGGAAATAATGCAGCAATTTTATTTTTATATTTATAAGCATAATATCTGTGATACAAGGTCCAAGGAAATTTATTTTTCCATTCAGGGCAGGGCCGTTCTGCCCAGACAATCGTTTTGGCGTTTGGATAGGCAGATAGCAACTGGTCTAAATACACAGCCGTACCGCTCTTGTAACCGTTAAAAATATGAACATCGTCTTTGTGTTCTTGTAAAAATTTTGACACAAATGCTATCGGATCTTTCTGTTTATTGAGCAAAATCAAATGGGCTTTGCCGTACGTTTCTACTTCTTTCGTAATTTTGCACCGCACGCCCCCAATACCATGCGAGCAAACGTAATACGTTTGTTCGGGCCATTTTTTGCTTACTTCATCAAATACGCCCCGGCAACATACAGGCGGAGTATCCAACCAAAAAATCAATTCCATTTTTTTCCCTCCAAAGCAGGAACCAAATTTATAAATTCATCTAAATTGGTAACTACATGCCCGCCACATTGTAGGGCTATTTCTTCGCATGCGGTTTCTGCGTAAACAACTGCCGGCGTGTCGCACAAAATTGCTTCTAGCGTAGTAAGCCCAAAAGTTTCTTCTTGGCTTGGGTTAAAAAACACATCTGCTGCTGTATAAATAGCCGCTAGTTCTTGCGGGCTATTGGTGCGCTTAATGCCCAGGCAGTTTTTGGGTAAACCTTTTGTTTGTTTATCTGTTAGTCCTACCAATACAATGACATATTTATCATCTAGCATTGTGGCAAGTTTGATAAAATCGTTTAGTCCCTTGCGATCATCCCATGTGCTGGCTACACCCAAAATAATTTTTTTGTTTTTTAGGCCGTGTTTTTGCCTAAAATCACTGGGGGTGGGTTTGAAAATTGCCTTATCAATCGTGTTATATACTACCTCTACCGGGTATTCTTTTAGAAAACTTTGCTTGACGAGGTCAGCCAGCCACTTGGAGGGCGTAATTAACGTCATATTTTTTACACCGGTAAAAGTGGACTTTTTACGGTCAAAATTATTTTTACAATTATCCGTAAAACTGGCTGGATAGCGGTGTAACTGTGGGCATTTTTCACAATGGGTTTTCCATTTATCACAGTTTGCCATTGTAAAATAAGCACAATGCCCCGTGAATGCCCAACAATCGTGCAACGTCCATTTTACTTGCGTTTGCGGGCGGCTTTTTAGCCAATGAAAAAGCATTTCTATATTGATATAATAGCCGTGGATATTGTGTAGCCACACTAAATCCGGGTTGTACTGGTCAGCCCACTGTAAAAACTGTTTGGTCGCGCGTTTAGAGCCAAAACCGTGGGTATCAAATAACCGCGTTTGCAGTGCATGGAGTTTTGCGTCCCAATCGGTGCCGATACGCACGGCATACTTTTGGAACTGTTCCGGCACATAGTTACTGCGCCCATACGCAATTTTGACCGTGTGGCCTTCTTTTTCAAACTGTTGGGCAAGGTCCGTACAGATACGCCCTGTACTACCTATGCCACAAACTGAATTGATAAATAAAACTTTCATACTTTATTTGCGCCAAACCATTTTATTGACGACGCCTGTATAACTTTGGATAATTTTGACTACTTTGTCCGACACATTTTCATCCACATAATCCGGCACGGGAATCCCATTGTGCCCGTTTTGTTTCATTTCTACGGCTAATGCTATCGCTTGTAACAGGTTTTTTTCATCAATTCCGGCTAGTACAAAACATCCTTTATCTAAGGCCTCGGGTCGTTCCGTAGACGTACGGATACACACCGCTGGGAAGGGCTTACCAATGGACGTGTAAAAACTGCTTTCTTCGGGGAGTGTACCGCTGTCTGACACAACGGCAAAAGCGTTCATTTGCAAGGCGTTGTAATCGTGAAACCCCAATGGCTCGTGTGCCATCACGCGCTTATCTAAAGTAAAGCCGCTTTCCTGTAATCGTTTTTTACTGCGCGGATGGCAAGAATACAAAATGGGCATATCATACGTTTGGGCCAGTTTGTTAATGGCCGCAAAAAGAGAGGTAAAGTTCTTTTCAGTATCTATGTTTTCTTCGCGGTGGGCCGAAAGCAAGATGTATTTCCCCTTTTCTAGGTCTAAACGCTTTAAAATATCGCTTTTTTCAATGAAGGGCAGATTTTCACGCAGTACCTCCGCCATAGGGCTTCCTGTCACAAACGTACGTTCTTTAGGTAATCCGCAATCGGTCAAATAACGGCGAGCATGCTCGCTATAGGCTAAATTGACGTCCGAAATAATATCCACAATCCGGCGGTTGGTTTCCTCGGGAAGGCACTCGTCTTTACAACGGTTGCCTGCTTCCATGTGAAAGATCGGTATATGCAAGCGTTTCGCCCCAATCACAGACAAGCACGAATTAGTATCGCCAAGCACTAACAACGCATCCGGTTTAACTTGCACCATTAGTTCATACGATTTAGCAATAATGTTTCCCATGGTTTCGCCCAAATTCTTACCAACGGCATTTAGGTAAATTTCCGGCTCAGCCAGTTGTAAGTCCTTAAAAAATACACCGTTTAGGTTGTAATCATAATTTTGGCCTGTATGTGCCAAAAGTACATCAAAGTAATGTCGGCATTTTTTAATAACAGCGGCCAAGCGGATAATTTCGGGCCGGGTTCCCACAATAATTAACAATTTCAATTTACCGTTGTTTTTAAATTGCATAATGGTTTCCTCCTAGACTGGTTCAAAAAAAGTATCAGGTTTCTGTGGATCAAAGGGTTCGTTAGCCCACATCAGTGTTACCAAATCTTGCGTAGTACTGGTATTGATAATGTTGTGCGTATAACCAGGCAGCATGTGTACAGCCTCTATCTTTTCCCCGGATACTTCAAATACACATTTTTCATTCGTACCTATTTTGCGCATTTCAATACGGGCACTGCCGCTTACCACGATAAAAAACTCCCATTTGGTATTATGCCAGTGCTGGCCCTTGGTAATACCGGGTTTAGAAATGTTAACGGAAAATTGACCGCAACTAAGCGTTTTTAATAGTTCTGTAAAACTCCCGCGTACGTCCGTATTCATTTTAAGCGCAAACTTTGTTTTTTCAATTGGCAAATATGATAAATATGTAGAATAGAGTTTTTTAGCAAGCGAGTTCGCCGGGATTTGCGGCATAATAAGAGTTTGCGGTTGCGCTTTAAAACTATTCAGTAAATTTACAATTTCCCCCAACGTAGTATGGTGAGTGCTGGGTACATAACAGTATTTACCATCCTCTGCCGCTACCGGGCTTACTCCCTCATAATTACAACGGTGCGGGCGGCCTTCCAAGGCGTTTAACATTTCTTCTACTAAATCATCAATGTAGAGGAGTTCTAATTGGGTAGTGCGATCATTTACTTGAATAGGTAAATCGTGTGATAAATTGTGGCAAAAAGTGGCCACAGCTGAATTGTAATTGGGGCGACACCATTTGCCAAATAAATTGGGAAAGCGGTACACATATACGGAAGCCCCTGTTTCCTGCGCATATTTAAAAAACAATTCTTCTCCTGCCAGTTTAGATTTGCCGTATTCTGACCCTGCGTAACGGCCTTGTAAAGTGGCTTGGATAGACGACGATAACATTACAGGACAGGTGTTTTTGTGTTTTTTAAGTGTATTTAGCAAAGTGGAAGCAAATCCAAAATTGCCTTGCATAAATTCGGTAGGGTTTTGTGGACGGTTTACCCCTGCTAAATTGAATACAAAATCGGCTTGGGCGCAAAATTGGTCTAACTCTTGTGGTGTAGTATCCACATCATATTCCAAAATACGTTCCATATGCAAATTAGGGTGCGTGCGGTTTTTGCCGTCTCTAATAGCCTGTAAATTGGCTACTAAATTCTTGCCAACAAAACCTTTTGCGCCTGTTATAAGTATTTTCATTTGCCTACCTGTTTTAATTCGTCTTTTACATAGTCTGTCGTTAATAACTTTTTAACAGTTCCTTTTACATCCAGTCGGGTTGTATTATGGCTAGTATATGCGTCATCCGCCATGGTTTGTACCTCTCCCTTAACAACAAATTTATCGTAATTTAAATCGCGGCTGTCTGTGGCTACGCGAAAATACTGTCCCATATCTTCACTGCGAAGTCTTTCTTCGCGCGTCATCAACGTTTCGTACAATTTTTCGCCGTGGCGCGTACCGATAATATTGGTCTCCGTTTTTCCGAAAAGTTCCTGTACGGCTTTGGCTAAATCGCCAATGGTGGAAGCATCCGCTTTTTGAATAAACAAATCACCGGGGTTAGCATGTTCAAAGGCAAACTGTACCAACGCAACAGCCTCGTCCAAATTCATTAAAAACCGGGTCATATTCGGGTCAGTAATAGTAATAGGGCGTTTTTGTTTAATTTGGTCAATAAACAGCGGAATCACAGAACCACGCGAACACATAACGTTACCGTACCGGGTGCAACAAATAACTGTATTTCCGCGGTCTGCAGCCACACGGGCATTGGCGTAAATGACATGTTCCATCATGGCTTTGGAAATACCCATGGCGTTGATGGGATACGCCGCTTTATCCGTAGATAGGCATACCACGCGTTTTACCCCACACTCCATGGCGGCATGAAGCATATTATCCGTACCCATTACGTTGGTACGCACTGCTTCCATTGGGAAAAATTCACAAGAAGGCACCTGTTTTAAGGCCGCCGCGTGGAATACGTAATCCACCCCATGCATCGCGTCTTTAATGGCCTGCGCGTTACGCACATCACCAATGTAGAATTTTACTTTGCGCGCATGTTCCGGGTGTTTGGCCTGTAGTTCGTGGCGCATATCATCTTGCTTTTTTTCGTCACGCGAGAATATGCGGATTTGCCCAATATCACTAGTTAAAAAATGTTTAAGAACGGTAGTGCCGAAACTGCCTGTACCGCCTGTAATCATAAGGGTTGCCCCATTAAATGCCGTCATGCGTTATTACCTCTCTTACTTTGAATCAATGCCTGCAGTTTGGATTCTATTGAGTCCAATATAATTCGTTTTGTAAAATGCTTTTTAAAATAAGTACGTGCTTTCCCCGCACATGCTTTGTAGTTGCCATAATGTAAAATAAAATCTTTCATGTGTGTGGAAAATTGCTCCAGATCTCCGGCGGGAACACACACCCCTGCACCTGACTCGTTAATTACTTCTGCCCCATAGCCGTCTAATGCGCCCAAAATCGGGATTCCGGCAGACATATACCCCTGTACTTTGGCAGGAATTGTTTTGCTGATAATACTTCCCGCTTTGAGTGTTACCAAACACACATCCGCTAGTTTGTAATACTCCGGCATTTTCTCTACAGGTTTTCTTCCGTGGAACGTCACTAATTTTTCAAGGCCTTTTTGCTTGAGTAGTTGCTTGGCTTTTTCAAGGAAAATACCGTCTCCCACAAAGTGCACCGCAAAATTAGGGAATTCTTTGTTTTTTTCGGTGGCGTTTAGAATAAGTTCAATGTCTTGGGCGTTACCCATATTGCCTAAGAATACGAAATCAATAACCCCATTATCTTGCGTAAAATCCATATCCAAATACTCAGAAGAAGCCATTTGCGGTATATACGACAATTTTTTAGGGGGGATGTTATTTACTTTCTCAAAATATTCAAAGAAACTCTTAGATTGTACGGAAATGGCATCAGCCCGTTGATATAACCAACGGCTAATCCAATGAATCGGCTTAAACACAAACCATTTATCGCCGGGATGCATCATCTTCATAGATTCCGGCCACAAATCACAACAGTACACAAAAAGAGGAATATGTTGTTTTTTGGCGGTAATTACGGCAGGAAGCATCATCAATATGGGTGAAAGCTGATAAGAAAATACTACATCGTATTTTCTGCGGTTTTTAACAGCCCACCAAGAAGCCGACAACATATAACTAAAATAGTTCAAAATACGCCACAAAACACCTTTGCGGCGGCCTATTTCAAAGGTGCGGTAGACTTGTACCCCATTAATTTTTTCATCATTATGTTTGCCATTTTTATATTCTTCTGGTACAAAACCAGTTTCATAATTGGGCAAACCCGTCAGGACAGTTACCTCATGGCCATCTTGGACCATTTGTTCACAAATATCTTGATTTTGGAATCGCTCGGGATAATAATGTTGGCATACCATTAAAATCTTCATAAGGCACTCCTCACTGTTCCGTCCGGTATAACTTCGTCATCTGCTACTTTTGCATTGACGCTGATTGACACCGTACTCCCTATCCATGCTCTTTTTCCTACATGAGCATATGTTCGTACTGTTGAATTAGAATAAATTAGCGCATTATCATCCACAAAACTATCGTGGTGAATTTCTACCCCAGGGTTTAATAAAACGCCATTCCCAACGTGTGCAGCGTTTTGGATGATAACATTATTTAAAAATACACATCCGTTCCCGACAGATGCAAAAGGGCTAATATATGCGCTTGTAGCGATAATATTTGGAAATGTAAAACCGATTTCTTTGGCCTCTTGATAGATGCTTTCACGCAGTTTAGTATTCCCTATTGTGACGATTAATTTTTTATACGTTCTAAACAAATTAGCCAAATCGCTGATTTTTCCAACTAGAGGTATCCCGCAAACTTCTTTTTTTTCGGGAAAACAATCATCTACAAAAAAGCAGTCGTACTCTTTAACGGCCTGCTCCATCGCAACCCGTCCAAAACCACCTGCCCCAATTAAAAGTAATTTTTCTCTCATATGCTTCTCTTTTTAAGCCTGTATGTCATAGAGATGAAACATCCGCCGGAACCAATTCGGTAAAATCAAGTATTTAATAAAAGCGGTGCATACCAAACGGTAGTAGGTAAAACTCCCAATCATCCCCATTTGGTGCATCGTGTTAAAAAGTTCTCTTTTCATTTGAAAGTGGGGTAGCGCAAGGACCATCTGCTTGTATGCATCGACCGAATGTATGTTAACAAGCACTTCCGACAAATTAGCTGTCTTATATCCTTTTCCTATTACACGTACCCACAGATATTCATCTTCTAAATTGGGAAAATCTTTATAATTACCTGCATCTAAAATGGCCTGTTTCTTAAACATAACGGTCCGACAGATAAATGGGGAATGATTTTTTAAGAAGGTTTTAATCTCTTGTTCGGACTCCGGAACCTCGCGGATAGCTGTTGGTAAAAGATCATCATTGCTATCCATCTCTTGAGCATATCCACCCAATACGACAGTTTCTGGATGCTCATCGAAATAGGACAGCTGTTTCTCAAAACGATTCGGCAGAGAAATGCTATCCGCGCCCTGTATGGCGATTAGGTCATATTGGCACTGTTTGATAGCAAAAGCAAGCGCAGCGGCACGTAACATGGGAACGGGATGTGACAATACTCGGATAGCATCATTTTTTGAAGCTTCGTCTATGACAGCTTGTATATCCTTACTAACAGGGCCATCTACCATAACGATAACTTCAGTGGGTTTAACGGTATTGGAAAAAACGCTATCCAATGCTTCTTTAATCCAAGCCGGAAAATCTTTTGGCCAAACATAAAGTACAACAGAAAATTTTTGTGTCATTTGGATATCTCTTGTCTGTGTAATTGGCCTGTACCGCCTTCTACAACACCTTCGTGTTTTAAGACAGATACAAACGTATCCCAAAAGCATTTAGCGTCAAACCAAAACGATTGTTTAGCAATATATTCGCCGTCCAGTTTGGCTTTTACGGGGATTTCCAGCTCATCCCGCCCATTGATTTGAGCCCACCCTGTAAGGCCGGGTTTTACATCGTTAGCGGCGTATTGTTCGCGCTGAGCCACTAAATCGGCTTGATTCCACAAGGCCGGACGTGGGCCGATAACGCTCATTTTTCCACGAAATATATCCCAAATCTGCGGCAATTCATCTAAACTGGTCTTGCGTAAAAATTTTCCTACCCGCGTAATATATTGCTCGGGGTTAGACAGCCGATGGGTCGGCACGTCATGCGGGGTGGACATTTTCATAGAGCGGAATTTATGTAGTAAAAAGAAAGTTTTGCCTTTGCCAACGCGTTTTTGTTTAAAGAAAATTGGTCCTGGATCATCTACCACAATGGCAATGAAAATGACTAAAAATACTGGGCTTAATAAAACAAGCCCTGCAAACGATAAAAGAGCATCTAAAACAGGTTTTACATAGCTTGTATAGCACGAGGGCACGTAGGAGGGCTTTGCGGGCATATTGTGGGTCGCTTGGGCCATAGCCGAATCCAACTGTGTATCAATGTATTGTGGGAATAAATACGGGTTTTGGGCATTTACATCGGTGGGGTCTCTCTTAATCCAAGCGACTCCTTTGAGTAATGCAAATAATCCAACAACCGTAAATAGCGCAAAAATCATTTTTCAATGACCACCTACTCCTAAAATAAACTCACTCATATATTTCAAAAGAAGGACGGTTCCTCTCCAAATTGCTTAATATGGGTCTTAACCCACTCTTCATTCTTGTCGTACTGTGCTGTCGGAATCGGCTTCCGTTTCTGCTTCTTTTTCTTATCCATATGTTTTCCTCCATATAAATCTCAATTTGACGGTCATTAGTTCATGCGCACCTAATACAACATGAACTAACTCCCGTAGCTCCTGCTACAAGAACAGTGAGCCTTCGTCTAAAAGGAAATGAGCTTATGACTTCCCAAGATTTTCTACCTAGAATGACCGCTTTTGGAGCGCTTTGGATATTAGGTTACCCTAACAACCATCCTATTCTTCATAGAATTCCAAAAACAGATTAAATCACATATTGTACTTTACCCCACAACTGGGGTTTTACTACATTACTCCTTATTTTGTTAAATTCCGCTTACATTTTAGCAAAAATACGAGAAGACTCACAAATTCCGCTATATATTTCCCCTATCAGGCACTTCCATAACTCAATTAGCTTGACTTCTAGACCTATAAGAAGCGTGAATGTGTATATGGCAAAGACCGTTATACGCTTAAAAAGGAGAGAAAATATGAGCACTAGAAGCCAAATAAAAATAACGTACCTACACAGGGAAGTCCTGTTGTACCACCATTGGGATGGATATCCGGAAGGAGTCGGAGCTGATCTGATTCGCCGTCAAAAAGAACTCAACACGTGGAATGGGAACATCCTCGTCAATAATTTTGTCAAGGATATAAATGACGAGTACAAAATCGCCTTCCAAGCTCACACAGACATTGACTATTGGTACGAGATTGACTGCAACCGCAAAACCATACGCGGTTGGAAAGTGAAAGGATACAATCTATCGGACCACGCGGAAGTAATCAAAGGCGAAGAAGCTATTTTAACTCCAACACAACAATAATATAACCCACCCCCTAATGTGTAGAGAGTGGGTTATGAGGTAAAGCAGCAGTTATTTCTTCTTGGTATAAAACTGATCCTTATACTGCATCAGGATTGGCTCAATCTCTTTCCATATCCAGACCTTATTACCATCGTCTTCAAAAATTTTTCCGTGTGAGTGCCCATTGTCTAACTTCATAGAGGCGTAATTATTCTTGAAAGAATATGGACTCATTGGTTTGACAAACGTACTGGTACATAATTCTTCCATATTGCTCAAAGTAGCTTTGCCATATCTATCCAATGCTGTAAAGTATGCTTCTATAATTTTATGATTGCATTGATTTTTACGATTGGCCCATATCGGAATACGGTTTTTGGCTTTTTGAGCATAGCTTCCCTCTCCGCGTTTTTGGAGACTTTTGGCTTGGAAATTATTAACTACTTTTCCCAAAACTTTAGCAATATACGAATGAATACTTTGCATCAATGCTTCCTCCTCTGTTTGACCGGAAAAATCTAAAGCAACACGAAAGGTTTTGTATGTTTCCTCGTCAATACTAATAGATATATTTTTCTTCATATTCACATCCTCCTTGTTTGGTTATATGAATAGTATATATGATTTTTAGTAATTAGTTAATACTAATTTACTAAAATGCTAAAATTATACCAATTAGGGTTTTCATTAATCTTCTTCCCCCTTGTTCAACAAAGGCAATATTAATTCTTTGATTGTTTTTATGGCATCTTCTTCGCTAATGTTTAGCTCGGCAATGTACTTCTCACATTGTTTGGCGTCGGGCAACATCTGAGCGGTTTCGTATACATTCTTGAAATGCTCGTAGCTGTCGTTTAATTCTTCCATTTCCCATTGGAAATGTGTCTTTTTTAGAGCTTGGGTCAACATGTCGCCGCGCTTAAACTCCCACTCAGCCGTGGCATACTCGCTTTTCTCTGTCATTAGGTCCATATATTCTTTGAATTGCCGCACAAACCCAACGCGAACCAACTCTATTACTTTTTGGATTTGTTCGTACTCTTCGTCCGTAATTCGCTCCATGGAGCGGTTTCCGGCTAGTGTTTGGTAAAGTGCGCTTTTTTGTTCCTCGGCAAGATTGGAAGTAGCATCATCTACCCCTTGCCAATAGGCATATTCTTGGGATATTTCTTCCCAAAGGTTTTCCAAAATGGCAAGGCAAGCGTAAGTACATAGCAGGTCCGACAAAATAAGCGCACTTCCAAATGCCTTCCGGCCGCCTACCTGCTTAAACATGGCGTTTAGGTTAAGGTCGCACTTCATCGGGTCACACGGCTTGGCAGACGATATAATCTTGTTGTGGTACAAGAAATTATCTATCATTTCTTCCGTTACATACCCCTCTTTAATCAGGCGGCCCATAAACAGTTCGGCCTTATCCTTGCGCTGACCCTTTTGGTGGATGTTAAATAATAGCTTTTGGCTTTGGATATCGCCACGAAGTGCCTTATTGGTTAGTTGTCTTGCAAAACCCTGTTCTTTGGTAATTTTAGAACCGTCCGTAAGCGTAATGGACGAGTTTAATTCGCGCTGAATGTAAGTATAGATACCGTTTTTACTGCCCTTGGTGCGGCCTTTGGGATTACCGCTTTGACCGGGTTTGAATTGTGTGCTTTTAGGTGGCTTACCGTACCCCACTTCGTATTGTTTGGGTGTGGTAATGGATTCCGCTTGCGCGGTTACTTCTTTTACTTCAGTTTCGTTCATATACAGCTCCTTATGTTATGTTTTATTTGTTTCCATAGTTATCCCTCTCGAACTTATAATTTTCCCTTGCCGATAACGGCAAAACCCATGCTACATTAAAACATATTTTCTATTTTATGTCAAGTTTTTCTATTTTTTATAGAAATTGACTCTTTTTGCAAAAAAAGTTATACTGTTTGTATTGGAGATCACCATGCTTTCGGCAAAACAAAAACAAATTTTAGAACTCGTCCAGCAAAACCCGCAAATCACTTTGGCAGAACTGGCTAAAGCGGTTGGCTTAAAATCGGTCAGCACCGTGCACGTGCATATCCGCAAACTCATTAAAGAAAACTTTTTAGAGCGCAACGGGCACGCGCTTATTGCTACCCATAGGCCCGTGGATGAGTTTACGCCTATCCCCTTTTACGGATTTGCCCAATGCGGAGATACGGACATTTTTGCCGAAGAAAACATTGTGGACTATGTGAATATGCCCACTAAGTTTTTGCCCACCCCTACGCAGGATTTATTTTTTATTAAGGCCAAGGGCGATTCTATGGAGCCGACTATTAGTGATGGCGATATGCTAATGTTCCGCAAAACGAGTGAATTGCCAACTGTGGGTAGTGTGGTATTATGCCGCAGAGCGGATGGGCTTAAAATCAAGCGCCTAGGCCAATATAACACTGAAAACGGCCTTGCCTACCGGTTAGTATCGGATAATAAGGCCAAATACGAGCCATTCCCGGCGGACGATTCCGTCCAAATCTTAGCCAAACTTGTACGCATGAACTAAGGATATTTTATGCAGAAAGATTTACAATTTTTACTCTACACAACCCCAAGTGAAGACATTAAAATCAATGCCGTTATCAAAGATGAAACACTATGGCTAACCCAAAAGGCCATGGCTGAGTTATTTGGATGCTCTACAGACAACATTTCACTTCATTTAAAAAATATTTTTGACGAAGGTGAATTGGAGAAAAATTCAGTTACCGAGAAAATCTCGGCAACTGCCAGCGATGGTAAAAATTATCTAACTCAATCCTACAACCTAGATGCCATTATCTCCGTAGGTTACCGGGTTAATTCTGCGCGCGCAACTCAATTCCGTATCTGGACTACCAAGGTACTCAAAGAATACATCCAAAAGGGATTTGTGTTGGATGATGACCGCTTGAAACAAGGCACTAGTGCGTTTGGCAAGGATTATTTCAGAGAGTTATTGGAACGTGTCCGTTCCATTCGCGCGAGTGATCGGCGTATTTGGCAGCAGATCACTGATATTTTTCAAGAATGTAGCTTTGACTATGACAAAAACTCCAAAATTACCCAAGACTTTTTGCTACGGTCCAAAACAAGTTTCATTATGCGATTACAGGCCAAACCGCCGCAGAAATCGTCTATTATAAAGCTGACAGTACCCAAGATCACATGGGACTTGAAACATGGGCAAATGCTCCTGATGGGCGCATTCTAAAATCAGACGTGTCTATTGCCAAAAATTACTTGCCAATGGACCAAATACGCCGCTTGGAACGTACGGTAACGGGCTATTTTGACTATATTGAAGATTTAATTGAACGCGAGAATACGTTTACCATGGAACAATTTGCCGCCAGCGCAAACGAGTTTTTGGCTTTCCGCAAATACAAAATCTTGCCAGATAAGGGCTCTATCAGTCGCGAACAAGCCAAGGCACACGCTGAAGCCGAGTACGACAAGTTTAACAAAAAACAAAAGATAGAATCCGACTTTGACCGTGCAGTTAAAAAATTAACTGCAAAAGCGCAAAAAGGACAGAACAAGAACAGGTAGAGTGTTCCCTACGCTTGCAACTATTTTCCCTGTTTTTTCCCTGTTATCTCTAATAGGGAATTTGGAGAATATTAGCAGCGATTTCTCTGAAGAGAAGCTATATAGATACGAATCCAAAAAATGGGCAAAAACAAACCCAAATGCCTGTTTTTTGCCTGTTAATTGCCTGATAAGCAGGGAACTCTCAGTACGCGTTCGGGCGTTCTTAGATGCAGGCACAGTCACTAACCACTGACCGACCATTTAGAAAGCCGCTTTTAAGTAAGCGGCTTTTTTGTTGTCTGATTTTCCCCTCTCTCGTCGGCGTTTAGGGGCTAGTTATATCCATACCGGTTTTAGAGACCTTTTAGTGGAGTGCAAAAAAGGCCCGTTTGGGGCCTTTTTCTCTAATGGGCTAAATTGCAGGATCGCAACTTCTATTCGGTACGCCATATTTTTTCCTGTTTTTCAAAATTTACCGCTTCGCTTGCCAAGGTCATAAGTTCTTTCAAACTCATATTTCGCGGGTTTCTGTACTCCAAAATATCTGCCACTATACGCGGGGACAAATAGCACAAATTCAAATACCTAGCAAAAGTCCGCTTATTCATTCCACTTGCCTTTTCCCATTCGCGGGAAGTCATGCTGCTTACTATCATCTTCTTACACTGCCACGCTCGCGCGAGCCCACGTACTAAACTTTCGTTTAATTGCCGTACCGTCAAAATATTATTGGCAGTGCCATTTTGTAGCCGCGTAGAGGACACATTATCTATGTAGAATGTGTCTTTTAGGATGATACTATCAGCCTTTATCTGCGCGTACACCCCACCGCTAGGTGGATTTTCCACAAGGTGTTTTTCCAAAAATGCTTCGAATGCCTGTTTTTTCAAATATATTGTGATATAGCACTCTTTATCTATCTTCTGGCAAACAACCCTTTCTAAATAGGTTTTAGCCTCATTTTTACTCAATTCCGCCGCCGTTGTACGCGGACAAATATCCGCATAATCCGCATTTTGAACCGTTCGCAACACCAAGCCGTCCAACTGTCCCACAGACAAATGCGCCCCATCGCGTATCACATAGTATTTAAACACTTTGATACCTTGCTGCCCCGAAGATAGTTTATAGGGTCTCCCCCGCTCGTCCACAAGTACATCCCCAAGCAAGGTATCAGCACGGATATGCCTACGGTGCTCTCTTAGTCCTTCTTTATCTGCGCCGAGCTTGGCCTGTACCTTCTCAAAAACTTCTTGCGGGATAATCCCTTTATGTTTCCCGGGATATACCCTTTTAAGGGCCAAATGCGCAATTTTGCCTATATAGACAGGATTTCCAAGGATTCGCTGTATAGACCCGTGCCGGAACAAATATCCGCCACGTTTATCCCCTGACGCAGTTTGCCAGCATTTGCTGCGGTAGCCTTGCTGATTTATCCAATCGGCTGTGGCTTGTATGTTTCCCAGTTCTAAATACTTGTTAAAAATAAGATTAACAAGTTCCGCCTCCTGTGAGTTCGGGATTAACTGCTTGTCTTTTAGGTCATAGCCAAGTGGCGGAGTTCCCCCCATCCATAGTCCTTTGGCCTTACTGGCTGCGATTTTATCCCGTACGCGCTCCGCTGATACCTCCCGCTCAAACTGAGCGAAAGATAAAAGCATATTAAGCGTCAGTTTACCCATAGAATTACTGGTATCAAACGATTGCGTTATAGACACAAAGTTACACCCGTATTTATCAAACTCCTGCATCATTTTGTGGAAGTCTATAATAGAGCGCGACAAACGGTCCACTTTATAAACGACAACTACCTGAACTTTGCGGGTGCGGATATCGTTAAGGAGTGTTTTTAAGCCGGGGCGCTCCATGGTACCGCCACTAATGCCGCCATCCGAATATGTTTTATAATATTCCCAGTTATTGAATGCTTGGGAGAGGATATAGGCCTTACACGCCTCCTCCTGATTTTGGAGCGAGTTAAACTCCATATCTAGGCCGTGTTCTGTAGATTTACGAGTGTATATAGCACAATTAACTTTTGGCATATTTGTTATAATTCTCCTATACACAGTAACGCTTACTATCGGGAGATAAGTCAAGGAGATAAAATTTTATGCCGTACAGAAAAGACGAGAACTGGTACATTTCATACCAGAGGAAAGATGGGCAAAATAATGATTATTATATTTTCCCAAAAGATAAACAGGCCTTTTGGAAACTTGCTGAAGAAAATGGAGAAATCCATTTGCGATTTATCGGCAAATATGAGCAAGCAGTTCCTTGTTACCAACATATTATTACTGTTGGTAAGAACCCACATAAAAGTGCAGTCGGAGTCTTTATCCGGACTAGCACTATAGACAATATAGCCATTTCCAAACTATTCAAAGATACTATTGTTTTAGCCGCACCTAAAGGAGCCGAAGAGGCATTGGCGTACCGTTTAGCTGATTTTAATCAGGGAAATGAAACTATCCGCGTTGAAAAAGAAATTAAAAGGCAAAACCACCTTCACCGCCCTTTTCAAGAGCCGCTAGGCCCCGAACCCAAACTCCAAGGTTCTAGTGTTTCGGCACACGCTATTTATCCCCGTGATATTAGAAAAAAAGCAAATGCTATCCGAAAAGCCAATTTTTTGTGTGAAATCTCTAATAATCACCCCCTCTTTAAATCCCGCACTACCCATCAAAACTATGTGGAAGGACACCATCTAATTCCATTAAAACAAGAGGATAATTTTTCGTTTTCTTTGGACATAGAAGCAAATATTGTAGCGCTATGCCCTCATTGCCACAGGCTGTTACATCACGGGAAAAAAGAAGATATCAGACCACTATTAGACCTCTTATTCCAAAAACGGAAGCAAGCTCTTGCTGACAAAGGGATTCAGCTTACTTGGGAGCAGCTATGTTCTTATTATGGACCTAACGAGTAAGTCCAAAAAATTTAGGGCCGCTTATGTGGCCCCTTGTTATTTTCTGCGCGATAACGGTTAAATTAGGATATATGGTGTTTTCCCACTCGTATTCTTTCTCGTTTTTCACTATTACTTGATAAATCTGTCCTTTGTATTTTTTGGTTAGGATAGTTCCTATCGCTAAATTATATTTACATTTACGGGCCCGCTGAATGTATTTTTCTGGGTTACCTGCGTACTTATCAAGGCGAGTTATATACTTTTCTGCTAGTTTACAACTATACAATTCGCATTGGATAGCATACCACAAGGGTCTATATTTGCCCTTTCGCCCCCGTAATTGATACCGATAGAATATATCCCAATAAAATTGGAGTTTTTCGTCGGGCAAGGCTTTTAACTCCTCAAAACTTTTAGGAAGATAGCATTTATTTCTCATTTAGCACCTTCCGAATGCGGTTTATCTTATGGGCCGAGTTTCCTTTGAAATAGTAGGCCTTGGCTAATTCATCAAAAAACTTAATGGCAGTCTGTAAGAGTTCCGCTTCGCGCAATTTCTTGGGGCGTCCAAGCGGATTACCAGAACGCCCCTTTACAAACCGGTGTTTAACGGGTGGCAGTACGCGCGGCATCATTTGGATAACCCGAAGAACACATATCCACTAATGGGCCGCTTGACTATTTCCATCGCCACGCGGGATATGCTTTTGTAGGTTTTGCCTTGGTATTCAAAGCCGTTTTCCAACACTTTTACTTCTATGGTTTGTCCGTGGTAGGTTTTAGTGATAACTGTGCCGACGGCAGGTAAGCGGCTATCTCTTTCTTTAGGTTCTGGAGCGGCTACATCTGCGACTTTTTGTTTGGCAACTTTTACAACTACTTGTTTAGATTTCTTCTTCATAAAAACTCCCGATAGTATATGGTGTAATGGGCTTTTGGCCCATTTCTATTACCGCTTACTATCGGGAGCAAAGTCAAGTAAATGAATGTTAGGACTATCTACAAGTTCGATTCCTGTTGGGCGCACGTCTTAAAATATACCCGTTCTCCGTCGAGAGCGGGTTTTTTCTTATACTTCCTCGTCGACACTTTTTGAGCAAAATGAGCAAAATTACGCAAATCTTGTATATTCTTAGTGGACCCTGTATGGTGTACAGTAAATGCTTGGATTTTCTCTTTTTCTCGTCGACAAAAGTGTAAATATACATGATTTTTCTGCAAACTATATCCGCACAACTTAAATTCCCAAGATTTTTTTACATACTATAATTATTAGTTCTCGTTGAAGAAGTCCAAAAACTACTAAAACTTCCTCGCAAAACTATGAATATACTGGGCACAGTTTGGACACTATATCCGCGTGGTTTTTCCGGTTACTGGTTTGCCATTTCTTGGGCTTTTATTATGCCTTGTGCGCTTTTTGGGCACAGTAAATAAGCAAGATTAAGCAAATAAGCTATATGGTTAATGGACAGAGTTTGGAACTAAAAAACCGCCCCTGTAAAGGAGCGGCTATCAGATTAAGGAGTAACGAGTTATAGTATTTCTTTGCTTGATGCTGTATCTGTATCGTTTTCCATTTCTTCATCCTGAGAATTATCTTTATCTAAGAATTTTAGATTGCTCGGTCGAGCTTGCATGGCATGGTCGGCAGTCGGGATAGCATATAGTTTATTCCTTTTAATTTCACTAATAAAATATTTTAGACTATGTTTTCTAATATGCGCCCCCATAGTTGCGTGGTTCGCAAATATCCAAGTAACAGCAAGTGGCAGCCATATTAAATCAGTAACACGATCAGATGTCGTGACTGAATAAACTTCTTTTCCATCAACGAATAAATACATAGTCGTATCTAGGTAAAAATTCATCCAAACAGGGATAGTTAGCAATAGATAACCTGCCACCAATCCTGTTGCTTGTTGATCTTCATACGATGTGCCAGTTAGTTTTAAATCAAAGTGATAATGATAGTTGCTTTTTGCAGCAAATGTCGTAGAATATACTCGATTAAACAACTGCGATTTTTTAAATGAATCCTTAATAGTTTCCTTTAATTGTTTTTGGGAAATGATTATGTCATCGCCAACTTGCTGATAGTAAGAAACAGAAAAAGAAACATCTCTTCTCTTGTAATCTTTATCTACTTTAAGATCTTCTTTAGGTATGCGAGGGAGAGAACCGCTTCGAAAAGACATGCATCCAGTTGTTAAAATTAACGCTAACAATAACGTAATACATTTTTTCATAAGCTTTTTTCCTCTCTCTCTTCCGCTTTCGGATTATCGAAATTGTCTCCTTCAGAGTATTCAGACATAATTTCTACCTGTTCTTTTGGAATCATGAATACAGCTAGTTGTTCAAAAACAGCCGTTTCATAAGCCCCTGACACAAAAGAAGTAGATACAGAAGTTGATGTCCCCGAATATGTGGTATTATAAGAAGACATTCCAGAATACGAACCGCTTCCATATGTTCTTGCACTAAAATTAGAATTTCCTATATTACCGTAAGTGTATGCAGATGAATTCATCGTCCCTGAATGATATCCAGTCGTATTTATAGATCCCTGATGATATGTCGTATTGACCTGAGGAACCGCCAAGGTATATTGGTGTTCTTGCGTACCTGTTTGTTGCGAACCGATGATAACAAGAGGCGCGCCAATTTTTTCCGCCCACTTTTTTGCTTTTATTCGTGCTTCCCATTCACCCTCAAAATGAGAACTCCCCAAGACAACATACCCTTGGTCAGCATATTGTAATACTCTCTCTTGAAGATTTGTAGTCTCAATAATTTTGGCTTTCACGTGGATTTTCTTTATAATATTTAACCCTTCATCGTTGTAATTATCTTTGAATTGATTTGTAGCACAACCACAAAACACCATCAAAACAGGTAATAATATTAATATTTTCTTCATGCCATTGTCCCCAATACAAAAATTAATAAAATCTTCATAGAATTATAATACTTATTCATAGTATATCAAAAACCCACAAGAGCATGTGTCCATTTGGTATTGGTACACAAAGTGGGACAGTAAATAAGAGAACAGGCCTGATGATGAGTTACCCATTTTGATACACATCGATGCCATATTCGCTGCTGATTTCACTCACCGATTTACCTCGCTCTCTTAGCTCCAATATCTATCGCTTAAACTCTTTTGTGTACCGCTTTTGTTTCAAAACCATTTTCCCAGTTCTCCTATACAACCTATCATACTTTTATCCTTATTTACTGTCCCAGATTTTGTACCAAATCCAATTTTCTATGAATGCCCTGGGTAAACGAAAAGGAACAAGGTATATTTCATCCTTG
>CAMECJ010000017.1 GCA_945913025.1 uncultured Elusimicrobia bacterium
TAAGGGTCGATGGTATTGGCGCCCAATTCGGCGCTGAGAGAGTAGATCGTTGTCGCTCTCATCCTAGCCTTTTTAATTGGTTAATTTACCCCGCTTAGGCGGGGTTTTTTGTTTTATATCCTCTAACTATTTGCTTGGTAACGGGGCCTCTCTCCAGTCAGTATTGGCAAGGTGTGCTTTTATAAATACGGTACACCCCCTCCGTGCTTTGCCTTGGGGAGTTTCCATTTATCGGGATGCATCAACCTATTACTTATAGTATGGTTTTCAAGGGAAAACCTAAATAAGCTTTTTATTTTCTTTTCTACTGTCTTGGTATGGGGCGGAGAAAAGCCCAGCAAATAAAAAACTGTATGTTGTTTTATTTTGCAAGGGATTTTCTCATCAGCGGCAACTTTTTGTTTTATACTAAGAGTACAAGAAAGGCTCTTCGTTCTTTATCCCATAGAGTATTGATGAAAGAAACTGCTGGGATTTACCCGAGAATAAATGCAAATTCCGTTCAAAGAAAATGAAGTGTCCTTTTTTTCTTCGTTAGCGGTAAGTAAAATCAGAAGAAGCTGAGATGTCGGAGCAAAAGACACCAGAGAGTTTATAATCTCCGGTGGATCATAGCCGGTAGCCTGTGGAAGAGTAGAAAGGCCGCGCTAAAATCGTAGATTTTTTCTTTGTAGTTGGCGTGCCTAAATAGCAAGGCTGTTTAAAACTTGCGAAGCGTAAAAACCACGGGCTTTCACCCGTGGTAGTTTACATTAGAAGGAGGTAGGCTGTTGCCTATCGTTTCTGTTTTTTATGGCATTTTATAATAATTCACGGTATCTCCGGATTGAATCATTTGGGTGGCTCCCATTACTTTTTGACAAAAATTTCCCGCTGTCTGAGGAAAAATAATTCCATCTCCTCTAACTTGTTCTACGCAATAGATAATATCTGGTGCTGCTCCCCAACCATCGGGCCGATTATCCCACTGTCCAAAAAAATAAGCAAATCCGGTCCCTTGATAATCTCCCGTTAATCTGCCTATATATAACACAGGGAGAAGCCTTGAGTTATAAACCATCCATTGTAATTGTACAGACCAGTCTCGTGTAGATCGGGTATCTTTTAGACCGATTTTCCAAGCGGTAGAGCCATTCCAAGGAATTTGAATGTCTAAATCGTCTAAGGAAGAGTCCCACTCTCCGTTAGCCATATAATAGGTGTGATAGGCAGAAGCAATAGATTTAAGCATAACCAGCCCTTGCGTGGCGCGGCTTTTTGCAACTGCTTTAGTATATTGGGGTAAAGCTATTGCACTTAAAATGCCGATAATTAAAACTACTACCAATACTTCAATCAAGGTAAAACCACGTTTCTTGTAGTGGTCAAAAACATAGAAATAGAGTGTTTTCATCAATCCCTCTCATCCGATTAGCCCTATATAAAAAACGGCCACTATACAGGGGCTCAAACAGGGATCCCCCAATATAATAGCCGTAGCTTATCGTTAGACGATAAACACTCGGCACAAAGTCAAGGGCTCATGACTTCCCCGGAATTTGTGCCTAAAACGACTATATTTGGCCTGGTTGAGAGTAATTAACTATCCCGTATGCTTATGCATACGGCTCAAATATAGTGAAATTGTAAATTTGTGCGCTTTCTGCGCGCTGCTTCTTCTTCCTCCTGCAAACGAGATATAGGGGTATTAGACAAAAAAACAAGAAGAATAAGAGACTTTGGGCCGGTAAAATAGTTATTAAATAATTCTCTTTTCCTTTCTGTCGGGAAGCGGCGGCCAATTTTATAGGGCCAAATTAAAAATTTATTGGCGTTTACAGTCATATTTTAACGGGTTATCTTGTAATCGACGGTTGAATGTATTATGATGTAAAATAGAGTATAGGGAGGGGCGGAACATGGATTTTGTAAGCGGTGTAATCATTTTTTTACTTTTAGTGCTTATTATCTTGCAACTTGTAGGACGCAAAAAGTCGGACATCGGGGAGATTATCTCCTTGTTAAAACAAACATCCGAAGAGCAGCGCGACGTCGTCCAAAAACAAATTTCCGGCGGAGCTACGGAACAATTTGCCCGTTTTGGCGTGATCCAGAAAAGTATTCAGGATACCTTGTCAACCAATCGGGAGGAGGTCAATCGCCAACTGGGCGAGTTTCAAGTCCAAGTGGAGACGAAATTAACCTCCATTCAAAAAACGGGTACGGACAGCAACGAACAAATCGGCCGAACCGTAACAACCGCGCTGCAAAAGAGCCGCGAGGAACAAAATAACCAGCTGCACACGTTTGGAGAACAGGTGGAAGGGCGGCTGTTTTCTCTCCAACGGGCCAATAATGAGAATATTGAAAAGATTACCCTCACGCTGGCCCAGAAAATAAAGGAGCTGCAGGAAAGCAACGAAAAACGTCTGGAACAGATGCAAGGCGTAGTAGATGAAAAATTACAAAAAACACTGGAAACACGCCTTGCGCAATCGTTTGAATTAGTCAGCAAGCAGCTGGAAAGCGTCGGCCAAGGGCTTGGCGAGATGAAGGCGCTGGCGGCGGACGCAAAATTGCTGAAGAATGCGCTGACTAATGTAAAAGACCGCGGCACTTACGGAGAGGTCCGTTTGGAGAAACTGCTTTCCGATATTCTGGCTCCCAACCAATATGAAACAAACGTGGAAATCGCCAACGGCAAGTGGGTGGAATTTGCGGTCCGCCTCCCGGGAAAGGGGGAAGAACCGCTGCTCTTGCCGATTGACAGCAAGTTCCCGATTGAAGATTATAACCGCCTGTTGGAAGCGGAGGAAAAACAAGCGATTGATGAGGCACGCCGTTCGCTGACGGTTAAAATCCGCAGTTTTGCAAAAGATATCCACGATAAATATATTGTTCCTCCCAAAACTACTGATTTTGCATTGATGTTCCTGCCTACGGAAGGGCTTTACGCCGAAGTGGTGCAAAATGCGGCTTTATTCGAAGAACTCCGTGATAAATATAAGGTTACTGCCGTCGGGGCGACGACGCTTTCCGCGTTTTTGGCTTCCTTGCAAATGGGGTTCAAAACGCTGGCGATTGAGCAGCGCTCCGAGGAAGTGTGGAATACTCTCCGTGCCGTAAAGGCGGAATTTATTCATTTCGGTACAATGCTTGATAAAGCCCACAAGCAGCTTCAAACCGCCGATAAAACGCTTACGGATATCGTGGGCAGGCGTACACGGGCCATTAACCGTACGCTGCGCGGCGTAGAAGAACTGACCGGCCCAAAGGCCCAACTGCTTGGCGAGTCCGAGCCCGATCCGGAAGAGGAAATCTCCAACGAGTAATCAAAAGCCCCGTCAATGAGACGGGGCTTTCGTATGCGTTGTAAGCTTGGACAGTCAAGAGGGGAACGGTTTATTTTTCCCCTAAGGGTTTGTTCAGAAAAAGATAAGCAAACGGGAGATGTTTGAGCGTGCGCTTAAAAGTATCATAGCAGTTGCGCGTATGGCGCAAAAATAAAACGTACCAGATGCAGAACCGTACATTTAGATTGCGGCGCTTGGCATATTCGGTTACAAAAGATTCTAGCCATTTATCATCTTCAAAAGGTTTCATCAAATTCCTGACGGAAAACCACAGGCAGATAGGTTTGTTCTGTATACGAAAACGGTTGATATCCACCAGCATAAACGTATATGCGCCGTTTTCCTCGCGGTATAAGATATTCCCGGGGGTATAGTCTCGGTGCATTAGGCCGGCTTGATGTAATTTGGAGGTATATTCTGCCAAAGCTTTAATCAGTGCCGGAATATTTTCCGCGCGCCGGATAGGGGTAAATCCCTGTACTTGTTCGCTGATAAAATACGAGTAATTAATCAGCCCTGCACTGCGTTCAATAAGGTATCCGAAAGGCCGTGGAGTGTGAAACCCGCGTTTGAGGATTTCCTGTGCGTTTAAAAAGGTTGTTTTGGCCTTGGGAATCCGCCATCCGATTGAATACAAAATGCGGTTGACAATAGGAGGAATACAAAATTTTTTTACGTTGATTTCTTTCCCTTTAAATGAATATACACGGATTTGGTTGCGTGCGTTATGGATAATGCGTCCGCTGCGGGGAAAAGATTCTGGTAATTGCTGGATAAAATTTGGGGGCAGTCGTGCGGCGGGAAGTCGGCAGATTTCGCGCGTATATAATTTCCCAGTGGGCATAACGTATCTCCTTTGGTGCACACGGAGGCGCAACGTAATATTTCTAAAACCAGTATAACATATTTTACTTACCGGTAGGTAAATTTTTTACAGCATGCATAGTGTAGGCCATGAATACATCTGCTTGTTTCAAAGATCAGATTTTGTTATAATAATTATAAGAGCCGCGGATAAAACGTTTGCAAAATGGCTTGCAATAGGCGGCTTTTATTGATAAAATAAAAAAGAAGTATTTAACCCGATTTTTAACGAGAACCATAATTCCGCCGACGGTACAACGTGGGAAAGGGATTTGTGGCTGTCGTTTTCTCTGCTTAAAAAGCGGAAAAAACGGCGCGGTTTTCGTTTTAAAACAGGCAATAAAATGAACCTGACAAAAGACCAAAAGAAACAAAAGTCGCAAGACTTGGCTTCTGAAATTACCGCTGCCGGCACTTTGTTCTTCACGGCCTATCAAGGCTTGAAGTTCGTGGATATGGCCGAGCTCCGCGCGCAGTTGGTTCCTACGGGTGCAAAATTCCGTGTAGAACGCAACGCGATCGTGGAACATGCCATTCGCCAGGCCAATGTGGAAGGGGCTGATTCCAAGCTCTTCCAAGGGCCTACGGCTATTGCGGTAGGCGGAGATATCGCTGCCGTTGCCAAGGCGTTGGTGGACTTTCAGAAAAAGTTTGCGGCTTTGAAGCTTCGCGCTTGTTATTCGGATGGCGTATGGTACAACGAAGAACAGGTAAAACAGTTGGCTACCATCGGTACCAAAGAAGAAAACCTGTCCAAGTTGGCCGGCGTGCTGTACAGCACGGTTGCCCAATCCGCGCAAGTGTTGCAAGCTCCGATACGGGATTTTGCCTACGTCATCAAAGCTTTGGAAGAAAAACAAGGCAAATAATGACGCGCGCGCCTTTGGGCTGCGCATTGGAGAACTGTCGGGCTTTGGCCGGCGGACTCGCCAGCGGAGTGATTTTGGATTTTTGCAGGCGTGATTTTCATTTTGTTTGCGACGCAGCGTAGTGGTAATTACGTAAGGAGCAACAAAATGGAAATCCGCCCAAAAATACAAAATAGTGCGGGCGGAATAAACGTCCGGTACGCCGGTTGTTTTCCAACGGGTAAAATCTAAACCCGCCAAGAGCGGTAGTAGCCCCTAACGGGATAAATGTACGGGCCTAAACACGGTTTAGGCAGAAGGCAGCTACTCTATAAGAAATTAAGGAAAAAATAAAAATGGCTAAATTGACCCAAGAAGAATTAGTTAACGCTATTGCTGAACTCACCGTTCTGGAACTTTCTGAACTTGTGAAAGCTATCGAAGAAAAATTCGGCGTGAAAGCCGCTGCTCCGGCCGTGGCTGTTGCCGCTGCCGCTGCTCCGGCCGCTGCCGCCGCTGAAGAAAAAGACGAATTCAACGTCGTGTTGACCGCTGTTGACGCCGCCAAAAAAATCGGCGTAATCAAAGTAGTTCGCGAAATTACCGGTTTGGGCTTGAAAGAAGCGAAAGACCTCGTAGAAGGCGCCCCCAAAGCCGTGAAAGAAAACGTTGCCAAAGCTGAAGCTGAAGAACTCAAAAAGAAAATCACCGAAGCTGGCGGCACCGTCGAACTCAAATAGTTCAACCGATGAATTATTAATCCCAATTCCCCGTGAAAACGGGGATTGGGATTACGTGCCCTTAAAACGGCGCAACGACGGACCGATATTTTGGCCGCGAGTGCGTGCGGCAAAAATGTCCGCCCGTTGATACCGCAGGAAGAATAGAAATGATTGAAAAACAAACAAATTTCGGCAAAATTTCCACCAAACTTCCCTTACCCGATTTGCTCGATATGCAAAAACAGTCCTTTGTGGACTTTTTGCAGCTCGATGTGCCTCCCGCCAAGCGCGAATTAAAAGGCTTGCAAGCCGCTTTTGAAGATGTTTTCCCGATTGAAGCTCCTGACGGGAGTATGAGACTAGAATTTTTAAAATATGAATTGGGCGCCCCTCGCTACGCCACGCCGGCCGAAGCCACCGTGCGCGACAGCACCTACTCCGCCCCTTTAAAGGCGATGATGCGCCTGTATGTAAAACAGAAAAACGGCAAAATGAAAGAAGCCTCTGACCAGGACGTTACACTCTGCGATCTGCCTTTGATGACCGACGCGGGCTGCTTTGTGTTTAACGGTGCAGAACGCGTGGTCGTCAGCCAGATGCACCGCTCTCCTGGCATCATTTTCGAAGAGGACGAAGAGAAGAAACAGTCTACTTTCGGTAAACGCCTCTACGTTGCCCGCATTATTCCTTACCGCGGCGCGTGGATTGAATTTTCGTTTGACTTGATGAACGCTTTGTGGGTCCGCATTGACCGTAAGAAAAAAGTGCTGGCCTCTACGTTCCTTCGCGCTTGCGGTTTGGAAACCAACGCACAGATTATCCAAACCTTCTACAAATGCGAAGATATTGAAGTAAAACCTTCCAATATCGACGCCGTCATCGGCCGCTACGCTGCGGACGACATTTACGATCCGGCCACGGGCGAAGTGCTGTGGAACTTAGACGATAAAGCCGCGTTGCCGATTGACGATAAACTTTTTAAAACGCTTGTTGAAAAGAACGTTAAAACCATTAAAGTAATTTCCGGCAAACCGCGTCAGGATGACCCCGGTATTTTGGCCACCTTGGAACACCGCAAGGATTCCATCCGCACCGCGGCCGAAGCGCAAGCCGAAATTTACAAAAAGATGAGAGGACAGGATTTCGTCGTAAAAGAACAAGCCGAAACCTTCCTTGACAATTTGGTTTTTGACAACATCCGCAGATATGATTTAAGTTTTGTCGGCCGCTATAAAATCAACAAAAAATTTGCGAAGATGTTTGATTTAATCAGCCAATTCAAATTTAAAAAATTCACTACTCCGGCGGAAACCCGCCGCACCTTGGCGCCGGAAGACGTCATCGTTACGGTAAAATACCTGCTAGCTTTGAACGCTGGCGAAGACGCGCAGAAAATGTACGGCGACGGTTTTACCTTTAAAATCGACGATATCGACCACTTGGGTAACCGCCGTGTGCGCGGTATCGGCGAGCTGTTGGAAAACCAGATCCGTATCGGGCTTTCCCAGATGGCGAAAACCGCGCGAGACCGTATGAACCGCGAGCTGTCCTCCTTTACGCCCCGCGCGCTTGTCAATGCGCAGCCCGTACAGGCGATTATCCGCAAATTTTTTGGCACTTCGCAGCTTTCCCAGTTTATGGACCAAATTAACCCGTTGGGCGAACTGACGCACAAACGCCGTCTGTCCGCTTTGGGTCCCGGCGGTCTTAACCGCAAACGCGCCGGCTTCGAAGTGCGCGACGTACACTATACGCACTACGGCCGCGTGTGCCCGATTGAAACTCCGGAAGGGCCGAACATCGGTTTGATTACCTCTTTGGCGTGCTACTCCAAAGTAAACAAATACGGTTTAATTGAAACGCCGTACCGCAAAGTGGTAAACGGCAAAGTAACCGATAAAATTGAAGAATTGACTGCCGACGCGGAAGACGATAAGTTTGTGGCGCAGGCCAACACGCCTACCACCAAAGACGGCAAATTGGATACCGACCTGGTAGCCTGCCGCGTCCGCTCCGATTATCCGATGGTCGCCCCGAAAAACGTCGACTATATGGACGTTTCTCCGTTGCAGGTTATCAGCGTGTCCGCCGCTTTGATTCCGTTCCTGGAACACGACGACGCGAACCGCGCCTTGATGGGTTGTAACATGCAGCGCCAGGGCGTGCCGCTTTTGATGCCGGAAGCTCCTTACGTGGGCACCGGTATTGAACACGAAGTCGCCCGCGACTCCGGCACCGCCATGGTCGCCAAGCGCGACGGGCGCGTCCAGTTCGCCGACGCGAGCAAAATCATCATCGAAACCAAAGACGGCACCGATGTGTATGATTTGCTGAAATACAAACGCTCCAACTCCGATACGTGTATCAACCAGCACCCGATTGTAAAGACGGGCGATAACGTCAAAGCCCGCCAAGTGATTGCCGACGGTCCGTCTATGGACAACGGCTATCTGGCCTTGGGCCGCAACATGTTGGTCGGGTTTATGTGCTGGGAAGGGTATAACTACGAAGACGCCATCTTGGTATCTTCCCGCCTGGTGAAAGACGACGTGTTTACCTCCATCCACTTGCACGAATTTACGGTGGACGCCCGCAACACCAAGCTCGGCGCGGAAGAAATTACGCGCGATATTCCGAACATCGGCGCGGAAGCTTTGTCTCACTTAGACAATGACGGTATCGTCCTTCCCGCCACAGTGGTGGAACCCGGCGACATCCTGGTCGGTAAAGTAACGCCTAAAGGCGAACAGCAGCTGACACCGGAAGAAAGACTTTTGAAGGTAATCTTCGGTAAAAAAGCCGATGACGTGGTGGATGCTTCCTTGCGTGTTCCGCCCGGGACCAGCGGCAAAATTGTGGGGACCCGCGTCTTCGTGCGCAAAGAAAAACTGACCAAAGCTGAAGAAAAAGCCAGACTTAAAGCGTTAGAAGACGAAAAAAATTCCACAATGGATCTTTTGAGAGAACAAAAGAAACGCGCGTTGGCCAACGCCAAAGAAACGATCCAAAAAGACGCCGCTTTAAAAGCCGAAGAAAAACGCATTAACGATTTGTACAAGTTAATGGAAAAGAAAGCGATGGAACACTACGAACGCGAAATTGAGTTCTCCAAACAGGGCGACGAACTTGCCGTGACGGTGAACAAATCCGTTAAAGTGTATATTGCTTCCAAACGTAAATTGCACGTGGGCGACAAAATGTCCGGCCGCCACGGTAACAAAGGGGTGGTGGCGCGCATTCTGCCGGAAGAAGATATGCCGTTCCTTCCGGACGGCACGCCGCTCGACATTGTGTTGTCCCCCTTGGGTATTCCTTCCCGTATGAACATCGGCCAGCTTTTGGAAACGATGCTCGGCTGGGCCGCGCACTACCTGCACTACAACGCCGCGACTCCGGTCTTTGACGGCCCGAGCGAAGCGGAAGTGGTGGAACAGGTGCGTTTGGCCAAAGAGAAAATTTTGGATGACAAAGGCCTGACCGGCAAAGCGCGCGAAGAATACGCGGCCAAGTACTTGCCGGACGATTACTGCCGTATTACGCTCTACGACGGCAGAACCGGCGAACCCTTTGAAGAAAAAGTGACCGTCGGTTATATGTATATGATGAAACTGATTCACTTGGTGGAAGATAAGGTACACTCCCGCTCTACGGGTCCTTACAGTATGATTACACGCCAGCCTTTGGGCGGTAAAGCCCAGTTCGGTGGCCAGCGCTTCGGGGAAATGGAAGTGTGGGCTATGGAAGGCTACGGCGCGACATATACGCTGCAGGAATTCCTGACGGTAAAGTCCGACGATTTTGTCGGCCGCACCAAGATGTATGAATCCATCGTCAAAGGCGAAGCTCCCACGCAACCCGGTGTGCCGGAATCTTTCAAAGTACTCGTGAAAGAACTCCAAGCGTTGGGTCTTAGCGTAGATTTGCTCAAGAAGGTAGAGGGCGGCGCGGAAGCGCCGTCCGCCTCCGAGGAAAAAGCGGAGGCCAAAGCCGAGGCTGAAGAAGCCGGAGCCGCCAAGTAAGCCGGGGATTTAAAAATGCAAACGAAAAAAGTTAAACAATTAAACGAATTAAATTTCTTTGACTTTGACGCCATTAAATTGGGAATTGCCAGTCCGGAACAGATTATGGCTTGGTCTTTCGGCGAGGTAAAAAAACCGGAAACCATCAACTACCGCACCTTGAAACCGGAGCGCGACGGTCTGTTCTGCGAACGTATTTTCGGCCCCACCAAAGATTACGAATGTTCCTGCGGCAAATACCGCTGGGTAAAATTCAAAGGCATTAAGTGCGACCGCTGCGGTGTAGAAATTACCGAAAGCAAAGTCCGCCGCGAACGCATGGGCCACATCGAACTGGCCGTACCCGTGGCGCATGTGTGGTTTCTGAGAAAGAACCCGTCCCGCATCGGTATCATTTTGGATATGCGTACGAGCGATTTGGAACGCGTGGTCTACTATGCCGCTTACGTGGTGATTGAAGATTGTGTGGACAGCGTTACCGGACGCGTAGATTTCAAAAAAGGCACGCTGCTCTCCGACGTGCAGGTGCGCGAAGCCCGCAAAAAACACGGTTCCCGCCTGAAAGTGGACATCGGCGCGCCCGCCATCAAAACCTTGCTTGAAGGTATCGATTTTGACAAAGAAATCCCCGCTTTGCACGAAGAATTAAAATCCACGCAGAGCGAAATGGAACGCACGAAACTCATCCGCCGTATTAAAACAATGGAAGAGTTCAAAGAAAGCGGAAACCGCCCCGAATGGATGATTTTAAGCGTACTGCCCGTCATTCCTCCGGATTTGCGTCCGCTCGTGGCCTTGGACGGCGGCCGTTTTGCGGCTTCCGACCTCAATGATTTGTACAGAAGAATCATCAACCGCAACAACCGCTTGAAACACATTGAATCCCTGCGCGCTCCCGAAGTAATGATTTACAACGAGAAACGCCTGCTGCAGGAAGCGGTGGACGCGCTTATCGAAAACGGCGCGCGCGGTAAATTCTTCATCGGTGCCGGCGGCAGACCTTTAAAATCCCTTTCCGATAACATTAAGGGTAAACATGGCCGCTTCCGCCAGAACTTGTTGGGTAAACGCGTGGACTATTCCGGCCGTTCCGTCATCGTGGTCGGCCCGAACTTGAAACTCCACCAGTGCGGACTCCCGAAGCTGATGGCGCTGGAACTTTTCAAACCTTTTATCATCGGCGAACTGATGAAAAAAGAAGGCGTGACCTTGAAATCCGCCAAAAAAATGTTGGAACGCGTCCGTCCGGAAATCTGGGATATTTTGGAAAAAGTAACCAAATCCCACCCGGTCATGCTTAACCGCGCGCCGACCTTGCACCGCTTGGGTATTCAGGCGTTTGAACCCGTGCTGATTGAAGGTAAAGCCATTCAGCTGCATCCGCTTACCTGTGCCGCGTTCAACGCCGACTTCGACGGTGACCAGATGGCCGTACACGTGCCGCTTTCTTTGGAAGCGCAAATGGAAGCCCGCACGCTGATGTTGGCGTCCAACAACATTTTGTCTCCTGCTTCCGGTAAACCGATTGCCTCTCCGTCCCACGATATGGTCTTGGGCGTCAGCTTTTTGACCAAAATTAAAGACGGCGATATCGGCGAAGGTTCTATTTTCGGCAGCAAAGAGGACGCGCTCGTCGCTTTGGAATACGGCAAACTGTCTTACCACGCCAAAATCAAAGTGCGCGGTATCAACGCCATTCCCGAAGCGGGCTTGACTCCGACAGACGAAAAAGACGCTTCCAAATGGAAAGATTTTACGTCCGTGGGCCGCATTATTTTCAACCAAGCGCTGCCCAAAGGCTGGGAATTTATCAATAAACCCGTCGGCAAGAAGGAATTGGCCGCGTTGGTGGATGAATGCTATAAGAGCAAAAAATACGGCCGCTACGAAGCCGTACAGCTCTTGGACAAGATTATGAAAATGGGTTATCACTACGCCACCGTTTCCGGCTTGTCCATCTCCATCGCCGATATGACCGTTCCGGCCGTCAAACAGAAATATATTGATGACGCCAAAAAGAAAGTGAAAGAAATTCAGGCGCAGGCCGAAGCCGGTATCATTACCGAAGGCGAACGCTATAACAAAGTCATTGATATCTGGACGCGCGTCACTGACGATGTGGCCAACGAACTCTTCAAAGAAATGAAAAAATTTGAAGAAGCCAAATATGACCCGACCAATAAAGAACACAGCGGCCAACGCTTCAATTCCGTCTACTTGATGGCGGACTCCGGCGCCCGCGGTTCCCGCCAGCAGGTACGCCAGCTGGCCGGTATGCGCGGTCTGATGGCGAAACCGCAGAAGAAACTGACCGGCGGCCAAGGCGAAATTATCGAAAGCCCGATTACCGCCAACTTCCGCGAAGGTCTGTCCGTTTTGGAATACTTTATTTCCACACACGGCGGACGTAAAGGTTTGTCCGATACCGCTTTGAAAACCGCCGACGCCGGTTACTTAACCCGCCGTCTGGTGGACGTTGCCCACAATGTGGTGGTAACGGAAGAAGACTGCGGCACGCATAACGGCATCGTCGTGAAATCGTTGATGAGCGGCGAAGAAATGGTGGAACCCATTGAAGAACGTATTTTGGGCCGCACCAGCTTGGAGAACGTCGTCGTCAAAGTGAAAAAATCCGACGGCAGCGAAGAAGAAAAAACCATCATCAAAGAAGGCGATTTGATTACGCTTGAACAAAGCAAACTCGTCAAGAAATACGGCGTGGAATCCGTACGCATCCGCTCTGTGCTGACCTGCGAAGCTCCGTTCGGCGTGTGCGCCAAATGCTACGGTTTGTCTTTGGCCACTTCGTCCAAGAGCAACCCGGGCGATTCCGTGGGTATTATCGCCGCGCAGTCCATCGGCGAACCCGGTACGCAGCTGACCTTGCGTACCTTCCACATCGGCGGTACGGCCTCCCGCGTGCTTTCGCGCAGTCAGGCGGTGGCCGAAATCGACGGTAAAGTAACGTTTAAAGATATTAAACTGATTACCAACCGCTACGACAATAAAATTTGTATTTCCAGAAACGGCTCTATCTTTGTTGAGGCCGGAAATGGTACAATAAAAGAATACAAGATTCAGTACGGCGCTTCCGTGTACACCGCGGATAAAGCGGCCGTGAAAAAAGGTTCCCTGCTCGCGGAGTGGGACCCGCACTCTATCCCTGTGCTGGCCGAAGTGTCCGGTACAGTCCGCTTGACGGACGTGGTGGAAGGTATCACCTTGCAGGAAGAGCGTAACAAAGTGACGGGCGTTATTGAACGCAAAATTACCGCGAGCCGCATGGGCAAAAAGAACCCGCGCATCAGCATTGAAGGTAAAGACAAGAAGATTAATTTCCCCTTGCCTATTGATACGATCCTGATGGTGGAAAACGGTGAAGAAGTGGAACCCGGCGATGTGTTGGCCAAAATCGGCCGCGAAGCCGGCGGTACCAAAGATATTACCGGCGGTTTGCCCAGAATCGCGGAATTGTTCGAAGCGCGCAAACCCAGAAATCCCGCCATCATTTCGGAGTTCGAAGGGATTGTGAGCTTGGAAACGTCACCCAAAGGTTTGATTGAAGTAGTCGTACGGAATGAAGAGACCAACCAGGTCAAGCAGTACAGCATTCCGCAAGGTAAACACCTTGTAGTGTACGAAGGCGACCATGTCGGCGTGGGCGAAGCCCTTACCGACGGCGCCATCGACCCCCACGACGTGCTGCGCGTGAAGGGCGAGAAAGAAGCGCAAGAGTTCCTGTTAAACGCCATCCAAGAAGTGTACCGCTTGCAGGGCGTAACAATCAACGACAGACATATCGAGGTTATTGTCCGTCAGATGTTAGGGAACGTGAAAATTCTGGATGCGGGAGATACGCATTTCCTGAAAGGCGAAGTGATGAGCCGCGCGAGCTGGCTTAGGGAAAACGCAAAGATGAAAGCCGCCGGTAAACGGTTGGCTGACGCGGAAACCATCCTTTTGGGTATCAGCAAAGCGTCCCTCGCTTCCGAATCGTTTATCTCCGCGGCGTCGTTCCAAGAAACGACTAAAGTCCTTACGGACGCCGCTATCACAGGCCAGGTGGACGAACTCGCCGGTCTGAAAGAAAATGTAATCGTAGGCCATTTGATTCCGGCGGGTACGGGTATTTCCGCCAGACAAATTGCCAAAGAGTTTGAACAAAAACGCAAAGAAACAGGAGAGAAGTAATAATGCCGACAGTAAACCAATTAGTAAAATACGGCCGTGCGAAAGAAGCTAACCGCACGAAATCGCCGGCGTTGCAGGCCTGCCCGCAAAGACGCGGCGTCTGCACCCGTGTTTATACCACGACCCCTAAAAAACCGAACTCCGCTTTGAGAAAAGTGGCGCGTGTAAAACTCACCTCCAAAGTGGAAGTAACCGCTTACATTCCCGGCGTGGGGCATAACCTTCAGGAACACTCCATCGTGCTCGTGCGCGGCGGACGTGTGAAAGACTTGCCCGGTGTGCGCTACCACATCATCCGCGGCGCGCTTGACGCGTCCGGCGTTGAAAATAGAAAACAAGGCCGCTCTCTTTACGGCGTAAAGAGACCGAAAGCCGGAAAATAATTTTTAGGAGTTGAAACAGAATATGCCGAGAAAAGGTTTAAGACCCAGAGACAGAAGACCGCAGCCCGCGCCGGATTACAAATATAATTCCGTGCTCGTATCGCGGTTTATTAACAAACTCAATTTTGAAGGTAAAACCTCCACCGCCGAACGTGTGCTCGACGATGCGTTGGCTATCATTGCCGAAAAAACCAAAGAAAACGCCTTGGACGTTTTCACCAAATGCATCGAAAACGTGCGCCCGCTCGTGGAAGTAAAAGCCCGCCGCGTGGGCGGTGCGAACTATCAGGTTCCCACCGAAGTAAAACCCTTGCGCAGCACCTCTTTGGCGATGAGATGGCTCATCGGCGCCGCGCAGAGCCGCAAAGGACGCCCGATGGCTGAAAAATTGGCCGAAGAAATCATCTTGGGTTCCAAAAAAGAAGGCACCGCTTTCAAAAAACGCGAAGACGTACATAAAATGGCCGAAGCCAACCGCGCTTTCGCCCACTTTAAATGGTAAACGGGAATTAAGATATGGCTGAATTCAAAACCTATCCGTTAAACAAAATTAGAAACATTGGTATTATCGCGCACATTGACGCGGGTAAAACCACCACTTCCGAACGCATCCTGTACTACACGGGCAAAGTGCACAAAATCGGCGAAACGCACGACGGCGCTTCCGTGACCGACTGGATGGAACAGGAAAGAGAAAGAGGGATTACCATTACCTCCGCCGCCATTTACTGCGTGTGGAAAGACTGCCAGCTCAACATTATTGACACTCCCGGCCACGTGGACTTTACGGCCGAAGTGGAACGTTCTTTGCGCGTGCTGGACGGCGCCGTCTGCTGCTTTGACGGCGTGCAGGGCGTAGAACCCCAGTCTGAAACCGTGTGGCGCCAGGCGGATAAATACCACGTTCCCCGTATCGCTTATATTAACAAAATGGACCGCATCGGCGCGGATTTCGTCCGTTCCGCCAACTCCATTAAAGAAAAATTGGGCGGTAACGCCTGCCCGATCCAACTGCCGATCGGCGCCGAAGATAAATTTGTCGGCGTGATTGACTTGGTTAAAATGAAAGGCATCATCTGGGACGGCGACCATAACGGCGCCACTTTCAACGAAGTGGAAATTCCGGCTGAACTTTTGGATGACGCCAAAATTGCGCATACGGAAATGATTGAAAAACTCGCCGATTTTGACGAAAACATTATGGAACGTTACCTCGGCGGCGAAACGGAATTTACGGTTGAAGAAATCAAAAAAGCCATCCGTAAAGGTACGCTTACGGGTAAATTCTTTCCGGTTATCTGTGGTTCTTCCTACAAAAACAAAGGCGTGCAGCCGCTTTTGGACTGCGTGAACGACTATCTTCCCTCTCCTGAAGATGTCCCCGCCGTCAAAGGAATCAACCCTAACACCGGCGAAGAAACGGAACGCAAACCCTCCAATTCCGAACCTTTCTGCGGGCTTATCTTTAAAGTGCAGACCGACCCCTTTGTGGGTAAACTGAGCTTTTTCCGCATTTACTCCGGCTCCATTAAAGCCGGTGATGCCGTATATTTCCCGGGCAAAAATGCCACGGAAAGATTCGGTCGTATGATGCGTATGATGGCCGATAAACGCGAAGAAGTAAAAGAACTTGGCGCCGGCGAAATCGCCGCCACCGTGGCTATCAAAAACTCCCGCGTGGGCCAGACGATCTGCTCTCCCGATCATCCGATTGTACTGGAAAGCATTACGTTCCCCGAGCCGGTAATCTCTATCGCCGTGGAACCGAAATCCAAAGCCGACGAAGAAAAAATGTCCAACGCCTTGGCGCGCCTTGCGGAAGAAGACCAGACTTTCCGCGTCCGCACCGACGAAGAAACCGCGCAGACCGTTATTTCCGGTATGGGCGAACTTCACTTGGATATCATCGTTGACCGTATGAAACGCGAATTTAACGTACAGGCCAACGTGGGCGCTCCTCAGGTGGCCTACCGCGAAACCATCACCAAAACGGTGGAACAGGAAACCAAATTCGTCCGCCAGTCCGGCGGCCGCGGTCAGTACGGCCATGTATTCCTGCGTTTGGAACCGCAGGAAAAAGGCAAAGGGTTTGAATTCGTCAACGAGATTACCCAGGGCCGCATTCCGAAAGAATATATTCCGGCTATTGAAAAGGGCTGCCGCGAAGCGTTGGATTCCGGCGCGTTGGCGGGGTACCCCTTGGTGGATATTAAAGTGGCCGTATTTGACGGTTCGTTCCACGAAGTGGACTCCTCCGAAATGGCCTTTAAAATCGCCGCTTCTATGGCGCTTAAAGACGGTGCCAAAAAAGCCAATCCGGTTATCTTGGAGCCTATTATGAAGGTAGAAGTGGTGGCTCCGGAGGCCAACTTAGGCGATATTATCGGCGATTTGAGCTCGCGCCGCGGTCAAATCGGCGAAATGGGCGTGCGCGGAAACGTGCGCTATGTCCGCGCCGAAGTACCGCTGGCCGAAATGTTCGGTTACGCCACCAACGTCCGCTCCCTGTCCCAGGGCCGCGCGTCGTTTACGATGGAACCCAGCCACTACGCCGAAGTGCCGGCCAACGTCGCCAAAGCGATTGTTGAAAAACGCACCGCGGAAAAAGTGGCCGCTTAAACATTTAACTCCGCGTTCGGCAAGTCCGGACGCGGAAATTTAAATTTATCATAAGGAGTTTTACAAATGGCAAAGGAAAAATTTTCGCGCAGCAAACCGCACGTGAACGTTGGAACG
>CAMECJ010000018.1 GCA_945913025.1 uncultured Elusimicrobia bacterium
AACAAGCGGGTAAATCGTCGACATCTAAACTGGAAACAATGAAATTGTGTATATGTCCCGACGGAAATATACGCGATATTCTCATGTACCACGGAGCCTCTACCGGACGTTGGAGCGGTAAGGGGATACAAGTACAAAACTTCCCTCGAGGCGATAAATCTTATGATAGCGACAAAGTTATCGAGGACTTAAAAACTCTTGATTACGATACGTTTGAGTTTATATATCCTAATGTCGTGGACGCGATAAGTACGGCACTTAGAGGCTTTATCAAAGCAGAGGACGGGGAGGACTTAATCGCCGCGGACTTTTCTGCAATTGAGGCCCGTGTGGTTTTATGGCTTGCTGGAGCAGAAAAAGGACTAAAAGCTTTTAGAGAGGGGGCGGACATTTATTGTGAGCTTGCCTCTGAAATATACAAACGCAAGATTACTAAAAAAGATAAAGACGAACGACAACTAGGTAAGACGGGTGTTTTGGGTTGCGGTTATCAAATGGGGCCGGATAGATTTAAGGCACAAGTAAAAACACAAACGGGCTTAGATATTTCAAGAGAAACGGCGGATCTGGTTGTAAAAACATATCGTGCAACATACCCAGAAGTAGTAGCATTTTGGTACGCCCAAGAAAGAGCAGCTATAAGAGCCGTAAGAGAGGCAGGGCGAATTATTAAAGAGGGGCCCGTTATGTGGAAAGTACAGGGCAAATTTCTATATTGCCGATTACTTTCTGGCAGATGTATTGCTTATTGTGAGCCTGTTATCAAACCTATTGAAACGAAATGGGGCGAAATCAAAGAACAACTTACCTTTATGGCTGAAAACCCTGTTACGCGTAAATGGGAACGTCAGCATACTTACGGCGGGGCTATCGTGGAAAACATAGTACAAGCAACCGCTAGGGACTTAATGGCCTGGGGCATGCTTAATCTTGAAAAACACGGTTATAAAATCAGAATGACTGTGCATGATGAGGTTGTGGCCTCTTGTAAAAAAGGGACGGGGGACGTTAAAGAGTTTGAAAAACTTTTATGTACGACTCCAGAATGGGCGACTACGTGTCCTATCGTTGCAGAGGGCTGGATAGGTGAGAGGTATAGGAAATGATACAACAAGAATACGTTAGCCTATACATTGACTCTAAGACTAATGGTAGGCATTTATTAAAACTTAATCGAAGCTCGTATAAAATTCTTTTTAGTTTTCCGGGCTTTAAAGGGCTTTGTATTCAAAGCACAAACACTAAACGCGAGGGAAGAAACCCAACGCTATACCCGTGTGTGTACGGTAAACACCCCGTAACAATGGTGCCTTATGTCAAACAAGTTCATAGAGTGCTTATACCGTCTGTTCCTAAAGGGTACGTCGTGGATCATGTAAATGGTAATACTTTTGATAATAGATTTGAAAACCTAGAAATAGTATCAAGAGCAGAAAATACACGCAGAGCGCAACTGAAAGCGAGGTTAGTATGACATGGACGGCACAAACAATGTGGAGGACTTGCTTGCACAAAAAGGCATACCGAACGAAAGACTACGCGTTTGGAATAGCAAAGAAAATTGAAGAAGAAAAAGGGCTGAAATTGTTTGTTTACAAATGCCCTTTATGTAATAGGTACCACCTAACTAAAAAAGAAAGAGGTAGAGAGTATGACAATAAAAAGAATATTTAACGAAAAAGACGGCAATAACATTGAAAGCCTTATATACGAAAGAATAAGACGCCACGCGTTTATGCTATTCCCATTTTCTGATGTAAAACCTACAATTTGTACAGTTATTGACGAAAAAAGATTTTTAGACGGTGTTTATATCTGGCTACAGGGTGCGTATTCAGAGCTAATAATGCGTATCCCCCAGTATATGCTTATTAAAATGGTGGCCCAAGAATTTTATAACCCATTTTTTGAAGACGAATTACGAGAAATTTTTAAAAAGTTCATGAATAACGAACAGAATTACAAAGAACTTAAAGCTAAGGGGGTAGAAACGCCAGCTATGAAGAATAAAGTTTGTATCCATATATTTTTTAAAGAAAATAAACCAACGCTCTTAAATCGTATTCTAGGGGGCTTAAAATGAGAGTAGGAATTATTGGGATAGATCCGGGAGCGCATGGGGGCATGAGTTTTGTTTCTCTGGACGGTGCTGAACGCAAGGCCTACTCTTTTGCTAAACTAACGTATCACGACATTGTAAACCTTTTAATAGAGTACGATTTAACTTATGATATATCGGTTTTTATTGAAGAAGTACACGCTATGCCAAAGGACGGGAAAGTTCAAGCCTTTTCATTTGGGAAGAATTACGGCATATTGATAGGACTCTTAACTGCTTTAAAACTTCCGAGAGTAGATGTTTTGCCGGTAAAATGGCAATCTTATTTAAAGCTCCGAGTTCGTGGTCTGGAATATAGGGACAAGAAAAAAGCATTAAGGGACGAGGCTATAAAACGCTTTCCGCAACTAAGTCCAACACTAGAAACATGCGACGCGTTACTTATAGCAGAATACGGGCGACAAATAAAGTTTGAAGAGAGAAAATTAGTATTAGCGTCAGAAAAAACGATAGGGTAAACAGCCCTATCGTTTTTGATATTGTGTGTGTTTATTTAAGGAGTAACACTATTTAATCTCTGCCCTAATCTTTTCTACTGAATCAATAAGACTTTGTGCTATTTGTTCCATAGCGTCTAACCCTAATAATAAGCCTTTTTTATGTCGTTCTTTCTTTTCTGGATTATCGCAATTTTGATATTTTTCATACAATTTCAAAATGTTTGCAACTAATCTGTCCTTTTTCTTTTGAAAAGAAGAATACAAATAACATTTCGCCATTGGGATAAACTTTGTTTCTATAAGTTTTTCCACAAACGGTTTAGATAAAGCAAGAATAACTTGCAACCCGGCTTTAAGTTTTTTAACGTCCATAACGTCCTCCTATTTTTGCTCGGAATACCACCTAATTTTATTACGGATAAAGTCCCCTATTCTGTTTGTGTCTATCTCTTCCCACGGGGTTAGATAAGTAATATCAATTTTACCCGCGCTAGACGTTTTAGGGTGCTTTTTACCAAATTCATAATGAGTCATAACAGTATCTGGTGTAATAGGAATGTTGTATTTTTTGCAAAGATCCGCACAAAGTTTAAATGTTCTTTCGCATTGTTTCTTCGTTAGTGGGTATTCTGTTCGCTTAATGTTTACACCATTAGGTACATACATACCACACATAGCAACGCCGATACTTCCGGTATTTCCACCACCTACATGAGCCGCGTATTTCCCGTCATTTACATTCTCGTTATCTTCCACTTTGTATTTACCGGGGATAACTTCCGCTGCCCCGGATACTAGAAAATGGTAATGTAATAAGTCGGTAGGACACGGTTTATTTGTTCCAGCAGTCCAATGAATAATTAACCTTTTCATTTTCGACACCTATTTTTTGCTTGTAACAATATCGTAGATCTTGTCGATTTTGGCTTGCATATTGGAAAGTTGTGCCTTTAAATCATTGTATTGCTCTTTTGTAGTGTATGTTTCGGATACGTCGTGTAATATTTCACGGTGTTTAATTTCTAGCTTTTCTGGTGTTACAAATAAATTCCATTGAAGAATTAAAGCAATAACCACCAAAGCAACCGGTCCGTATTTAACCAAAGTATCCTTATCCATTTCCTACTACCTACGATTTTTTGTGTTCGACAATACCATTATTGACGATTTTTTAAGCAAATTCAATAGGTTGTGCGGAAACCTTTACAATTACTTTAGCCTAAATTCCATTTTCTTTTTAATTTTTCTACATTCATTAGTGTTTCGTGATTTTCTAAATCTCTGTCCGTGAGTGATGATAAGTACATTCTAGCCGCTTTAAAATCTCTAAATGCCTCAATCGCGGATACTGTTTTTTCTTGTTGTTTTTTTACTTCTTGTAACTTACCGTTCATACCCGTTATTTGTCGTATAACTTTTGTGAAATACGCCCCCGGTACTCGTGGTGTAAAATCTTTTGTTCTAATCATAGCGTCCCAACAATTTAAAGCACCGTAGCGTTTAATAACTGAGCGTGGGTTAAAAACTCTCCAAGACTCTAAAACACTAACCAAATAATTCCAATCACTTTTGCTAAGTTGTTTGTAATTTTCTTCTGTTCCAGGCTCATGACATGAGTATCTTTGTATAACTTCATGACCTTGATCATGACATGACAAGACATGACTATGACATGATGTTAAACTATCCTCTTTATGACATGATAACATGTCATGATTACAAACAGAGTTCAAAAGTTCTGCGTTTACTGCGTTTAGCGCCATTTTCAATACCTCCCGAAATTTTTTGCGTAGCTCTCTATTGACCTAATGGCGTAACCGTGGTATAATGTGTTTGCGAATACATTAAGGTTTTGGTTTAGCCAAGGCCTTTTTTCATTTTTGTATTTAATTTTTCTCGCTAGAGAATATGCGCATATCCCCGTTGCGTTGTTTTGCGTTTACAATCGTTCACAAAACATGCATGAGTTTAGCAGTCATGCTATACTTTTGTCAAGAGGTTTTAAAATTATTACAAAAGTTTAAAGAAGTTTAGGAAAGTTTGAAAATGGAAAAATTAGAACTATCAGCTCAAGAGCTAATGAAAGTCTTAAATTGGAAGAAGTCAAAAGCTTATTACTGGATTAATTCAGGAAAGTTTGAAACTGTGGAACGTGCGGACGGCATAAAAGCACTATTGACACGTGAAGACATAGAACGCTATAAAACTTTGGAAAATTCCGAACAGTTTGAAAATGATTCAAACGAGTTTGAAACAGTCCAAATAAGTCCGACAAATTCCGAAATAATACAAGATGTTGAGTTTGAAAATGTTTCAAAAAATTTACAAAGTTCAAAAAATTCCGAAGTTAGGATTTTAGGCGAAGCAATAAACGCCTTACGCTTTGCTTTAGAAAATTCCGGACAACAAACCAAACTACTTACCGATAGTGCTAGAATTACGGAAGAGAAATATTTTGAGCTTAATGCGAATTATCAAACCTTATCTATTAAGCATGAAGACTTATTGAAAAAGTTTGAAACTTTAGAGGCGGAAAATTTAGAACTAAAGAAGAAAATTGAAGACATAAAGAACTCTTGGAGTTATAAGTTATTCCATTAAAGAAAGTGGAGGGCATGCCCTCCACATATAAAGGGATTACGACAACGAAGACAATTCTTCTATAATTGAGTCTATTTCGTTTAGAGTATAGCCCATGCGGAATACTCTTGCGTTTTTATCTTCGATAAGTTCTAACTGGTGTAACTCTTTTGTAGGTTCTTCTCCCTCGCATGTAGGCTGAATTAAGACCTCAACAACTTTATGAGTATCGTCAACAATACCGTCTTCTATTGACGGAATGTCCCCTTTATCTTCCCAAATAAACCTATCACCCTTTAAACACTCTAGGAATTGTTTTGTTTCTTTTGGGAAAATGTCCCTAAGATTGTTCACGTCATACTTTGTTGCAATATCTGTGTATTTTGGAAAACCGCGCATTTTTACCTCCTTTATTTTATTTCTTGCGCTTTCAAGCAAAACGTCTAGGCGGGTACTTTTACGAAAGTTATAGGTATTACCAAAACTGGCCCAGCCATAATAGGACGCAAGCGTTGAAGTGTACTGTACTAATGTTATTTGCTTTTTCTTATACCTTTTTTGTGTAGTTGGTATTCTACGTTTAATTCGTTTTGTTGTTCTTTTACGTAGCAAGACGTAGCCCGGAAAATGTCGATAACCTATAAACGGAACACCTTTATCACATCTTAAAACAGTTTTTCTACTAAGTTTGAGTTTTAATTTTTCCGAAATAAAAGTTTCAATAAGTTCTAAACTTTTTCGTAATTCTTTTTTGTCATTACTAAAATACGCCTTATCGTCCATATATCTCGGTGCGTCCGAAATTTTTAATACATGCGCGACATATTGATCTAATTCATTCAAATAAAGATTACCTAGCCATTGGCTTGTAAGGTTGCCAATAGGCACATTTCTTTCACCGCCTATCGAATATATAATATCTTTTAATAAAGCCAATATTTTTTTATCTTTAATTTTTCTTTGAACTATTGAAAACAATTCATCATGCGGGATACTTGGATAAAATTTTGAAATGTCCGTAAGCCCGCAATACTTGTATTTAGCAACACATTCTGACATTTTTAATGAGCATTTGTGTTGCCCTTTTCCTTTACGGCATGCGTAACTTTGATATATAAATTGTTTATCCCAAATAGGTTTAAGTCGTCTTACTAAGGCTTGTTGCACAATTCTATCAGGATACAAAGGTAAGATATAAAGCGTCCTAGGTTTTGGATCTCTTATATCTCTCGTTTCGTATTTACTTGTTTTGTATTGTCCTGTATTTAGCATAAATTGTAAGTGCCTTAGAAATCTTGTAATCCTTTTTTCTTTTCGGATTAAGTATTGTTCTCTTGTTTCCCCTTTGCGTTTCTTACCTATAATGTCGTATTTTTGCTTACTTAGTATTTTTTGTACTTGCTTATTCCTATGTCTTCCGCGTATTGCGTCGTTAAAGCCTAAACGCAGATTTTCCATACTTACAAAGGTGTCCCAAACGTCCCCGTGTCTTATTACCATGTTGTCCCTTTTTAGATAAAACGCCCCTTACTTTCGGGTACCCTACTAACAAAGGGCGTTTAAGTAGTGTGTTTTTCCCCCTAGTGGGAAAGGGTATGAGTCCAGCCGTCCGCAGCATTTCTGCTGCATTACGTATCCAACCGCACGCACCGACATTCGCATTCGTATTCAGAGCCGAGTTATTCCCATTACGAGAAGACGGACCAGCGTAACCAGAGTTATTCCAATTACCGCCACCTATCAAGCGCACTAATAGACTCATAACCTTTGTAATCCAGTCTATCCGTACATTACGGATATATTGGTTATTATTGTCTAGGTCGGTAAGGACGGCTCCAACCGCACGCACCGACACCCGCATCCGTACTCAGAGCCGAGTCAGTCCCAAAACGAGAAGACGGACCAGCGTAACCAGAGTCATCCCAAGCACCGCCACCCATCAAGCGCTGAATTGAGCCGTATTGTCGTGGTGATGTAATTGTATTAACACCTGATGTATTCCAATTTTGACCACCACATGGACCGTATTCTTGCAGTATCGTCCACAAGCCACCACATGTACTTTCATCACCGCCGCTAGTTGTTAATCTAATATTATTTTCATTCTTCCAGCCACCAGCTTTTGTACATGACGATTCAGCTTTACCCGCAACGGCTTTTAAAGGTACGATTCCCAACTCTGATATTGTAAAGTCAATTGACATTGGGAACTCCCAACCTACTAGGCCTAAGTCTAGTTCATGATCCCACGCACTTCGTGAACGTGTGAGAGTCGCGCCATACTCAAAAACTGTATTTTTGAGTGTTCCCGACTGGCGGTATATTGTTTTCCATGCGTCCCTCTCTGGAACATATCTTGCACCGGACGGACTAGCAATTAGAGGTTTATGCCATAACGTCCAAACCGAATTAGGGATAATATCACCCGCTAACCAATTGTTCATTTCGTTACCGGCTTGTACTACTCCAACGTCTGCACACTCTGTATGGAAACCGCCTATACGTCTGGTATTAACGGTATCGTATCCAACAGGCGCGGTTTTATTTAATGAGATTTTTATAGCGACATTCTTTTCTCCGTCTGGAACTAAGAAAATACTATAATCCTTACCGTTAATGAGTGCGGAGCCTGTGTCTAAATAATCTTCCACATTAATAACTAAATCATTCCATAGTACAAAATGGCGTGTGTCTGTTTCTGTTATCAACTTAATAAAGGTATTACCTTTAAATCTCAATGAGCGTCTAGTTTCTGTACTTTCATATTTAATAAATTGGTTAACGTCAGATTTAATATCATCAAACGGGATATTATATAGCTTTCCGTCATTTAATCTCGCGAGTGTAGTAAGGTTTACGGCTGCTGGAAAAGAGTTTTTAAAGCTTTCAATATCAGCAAATTTGTTATTCATTTCGTTTGCGATCCCACTCGCTCTATCCGCTTGTTCTGTTGCGGTAGTAGCCGCGGTTGTGGCCGTTTCAGCTTTTGTAGTTGCTACGTCTGCCTTTTCTACTGCCGTTTGTACTGCCCCCTCTAACTCTTTAATTTTAGCCGCGGCCTCTGATACTTCTGTAATTTGTGTGTTTACATCATTTTTAAAATTATTAATCTGCGTATTGGTTGAGCTTTCAAACTGGCTAATTTGCGTAGTAAACTCACTACGGGCATTCGCCAAAGAGGTATTAACATCTGCTTTAAACTTATCATTAGCCCCTTTTACGTCAAAATTTTCTAGGTGCGTTTCGTCTTCACTCCAGGCCAACGTATTACCCGCTTTAGGTACAGGCAATTGAACATTTACACCGGAAAAGCCAGAAGTCCCCGGAATAGCAATACATCTGTTGATTTGCTCTTGTAACTGTTGGTCTATCATAATACCCCTATCAAGAGCGTTTTCGATTGTACTTTCTGGGAAATAACCCTCTGTTGGAACTTCATGCGGTTGTATAATTTCGATTTTTCTGTAAGCATAAAGACTATATCCGTTATGCGTTTCATTCAATTCAATAGATCCGCCGTCCCCAATTCTACTGATATTAACAGTATAATCTACATTTAGTTTAAGTGGTGTCAAATCCTGTGTTCCCGGATCCATAAGCGACACAATTAAGTCCTCGTCTTTGAACACTTTAAAGCCAAACTCAAAATGTGTAAGAGTCCCACACGCTTTTAAAATGCTATTGTCGTTACTGTGAACTGACATCTTTTTACCTCCTATTCTTCTTTTCTGCCTTTTTCTTCAATCGCGTAAGGACTTACACCGCCCCATAACTTGATTAAATCTAATACACGCCCGTCTTCGTAATACTCTGGCGTTTTATCCCAAATATCAAAACCAAATTTTAAAGGGATACCCATATAAGGGCCGATTGTATTTTTAAAGATATTAGCCCAAAATTCGTTTAAGTCTTCGTCAGAAATATCGTCTTTATATCGTTTGTCAATTAGTTTACTAATTTCATCTTTCAGCCTATTTATCGGACCAAAGATGTTTATATCTAAACTTTCAAAAGCGTCCATATCTTTTAAATTTTCATTATCCGTTACGGCTCCGTATTCTTTCATGGCAAGAGCTACGCCCGCTGAAAGTATTTGTCCAACTACGGCTATTGATGTGAACGGCCCTAGTATTACCGCTTTTAATTGGTCCTCGTCGTCCCATGCAAAACCATTAGCCACAAACTGTACAAGCGTAGGTAATATAAAGTGCACAATAGCAACTGTCTTAGCCGCTTTTCCGATATGTTCCGCGTCTTTAAAAAGAATTGCGTCCCTTACGGCATGTACTTCCATGCGTAATTGTTTCATCTGGTCGGACATAAACATGGTAAGAGCCTTTTGGAATGGTCCGCCACGTTGCCATGAGCTTAACTGGTCGATATGCCCCGATTGTTGGTAGGTATCCACGGCACGCTCAAAGGCCTCCATGGCTTTTGCTTTATCACCGGTACGATTTAATGCCTCGCGGTAAACCGCCCAACCGCCGGCTACGATACTCCATTTGTCGCCTATTTGAGTAAAGAAATACAAAGAGTTTCTAAAATCTTTATATCTTGTAATAGCTTGAAATTCTTGTGAACGTACAATGTCCTTAATTTCCATATTTATAGAGTTCTGTCTATCTTTTAGCAAGTACGATTCACTTAAAATTTTTGTACATTCTCTCGGGTGTCGTAATAAGTCTGCTACCACAACGGCATAATCTTTAGCCGGAATAGCGTCCGAAAAGACTCCGATAGCCGTAAGTTGTGTAAATAAAATTTTTGCTCGGCCACCTAATGCCGCACCCGTGAACATGTTACGCATTTTCGCAATCATGCCCATTTCTGGGTGAGTAGATTGGACGCCGTCATTCGCTATATCTTTAAGGTGC
>CAMECJ010000019.1 GCA_945913025.1 uncultured Elusimicrobia bacterium
TTTTCAAAAACAGGCATACCCAAAAGAAAACAAAACGCTGACGGAAATTAATATCACTTTTAATAAAAGCTTCGTTTAATTTACTGTTGCCAAACCGCGTATAATTTTTGCGAAAGGCCCCCATCATATATCCGCCAAACCCATGGTGGCCCAAATGATCAATAATATACGTTCTAAGTTTAGGGTCCTCTATCATTTGCAATGAGTTTAAAAATCCTACTGTCCAAAACATATTTTGTAGCATAACGGGGACATAGGTGTCGTAGCCTTTTAAACTCCACTCATCGCCGGATGTTTTTGTATCAAACGTACACTTATCCATAATTTCCCCTTGCGGCAGAAAAATAGTTCCCTTGCGGTTAAGTACCGCACAACCAACCGCCAAATGCGGAAACATATTGGGAATGTTAGACAACATATTCATCAGTACGCCGCTGGTAATATTGGCCGTACGATAAATACCCGCAGGCAAAAACGTCAGTTGACGGATGATTTTAGCGATATCACTGGTACCTTTTAAATCGTCTTTGCGGGTAAGCAAAATATCGTACTGCTGGGTTTGTAAAGCGTTTTCTATTTCGTGCCACGCGTCCCAGCGAAAGGAATCATCATCACACACTACCCACACATAGGGTGCACGCGCCAGCTCAAAACAGCGAGCGATATTACCGTTTCCCCCAATATTTTTAGGATGGCGGATATGCGTAATATTTGCAAATTTAGCCGCAAATTCTTCAATTACTTCAGACGAACCATCTGTGGAAGCATTATCCAGCACAGTAATACTCACACCGCGCACAGGGCTTTCTGGCGCGGTTAACTGCGTAAGCGTACGCGTTAAATGTTCCTTCCGGTTATAAGTGGGAATAAGAATTTCTAGTTGTTTTTGAATTTCCATATTCTTGTTTTTATATGACCAAATAAGCGAATATTTAATCCTTTTTCGTCCTTAAAAAATGAACAGCAATATGCAACCGGCGCCAATAAAGCAAAGGCTAATTTAGCCCAACCACAACTTAAATGGATTCCTGTTGCGTAGATATAAAATAAACCTTTTCCGTTTGCCAAATAACGGCCGCAAAAATTGTAAAAATTTTCATTTTCGGCATTGGCAAAAAAAGAACATTTTTGACGGTAAGCCGGGCTTTGTAACATTGGGATAGAACTTAAATAGCCTTTCGCCCAAAACATATTTTTGAGTAAAGGATGCACTTGATTAACTTTTTTGGCTCCTCGGACATAGGAATCATTACCGGGATTCAATTTCATAGTTACCAAAGGTTTTTGTAAAATTGGCAATTTTTCTCCCGTGTTGATAGCGGCTGCCGCAACTGCCAATTGCGGGAACATATTGGAAATGTTAAAGTACATATTCATCAATATATCGGCTGTTAATAAGTCCGTACGATATATGCCCGCAGGCACAAATGAAAGTTGCTTAAATAGATATTGAATCCCCTTTTCCGGCGCGTTGTAGTTTGCTACCACAACGGCCGGAGGATTGTTTTTAAGCGCAAACTCTAACTCTTGCCAATTTGTCCAATCATATTCGTCATCATCACACACAACCCACACATAAGGGGCGGTAGCCATTTCGTAGGCGCGGGTGATGTTGGCATTACCGCCGATATTTTTAGGGTGGCGGATATGGGTAACATTTGCAAATTTCTTGGCAAAAGTTTCTATTACCTCACTTGAACCGTCCGTAGAGGCATTATCTAAAACCGTAAGAGGCAAACCTTTTAGCGGAGAATTATCTGCCAAAATAGTTTCCAGGGTTTTTTTACATTTATCCTTGCGGTTATAGGTGATTAAAAATAATTCTAATTTATTCATTTTATTGGCCAAGTATTTGTTATTTGGGATAAAAAAGAGCGCTCCAAATGTTTCAAAAATGGCAGAAAAAGCCATTTGAAAGGTTTTGTATTAAAATTCCAAGTAGGTAAATTTTCTTTTTTGCAGCACGCTGTTAAAACCGCAAGGGTATAGTGCTTGTCATCTAACTTCTTTCCGATATTTAATTTGCCGAACAAAAAATGTTTGTTGTGCCAGGCGTACAGATAGTGAAGAAGTAAATGTTTGTTATTTGCGCCCATTAATTCATAGAATAGTTTATCCCAATTAACTATTTGTTGGATAGTTGGAAAATTCAAGGAGTTACTATCTTGGCCTTGATGTTGGCGCATATACATAAAATGTTTATCTGTAAAGTAAACGACATTTCCGTGCAGTGCCATTTTGGCTAAAAGAGGCCAATCATTAAATTTGTTAAATTTTTCATATTCCAACGAAGATTCTTTTAATGCCTTGCTTTTGTATATTGCCGGGGCATACGAAACTCCTTCGTAGAAATATATATATTGTGCCCATTTTTGGGGCGAAGTAAAGCAAATATGACTAGGAGAAGCCTGCTTCGGCATTTGCGGAACAGAATTGTTTGCAAAGGCGGAATGGGTGGTTGTGATGAGGGCTATATTGGGGTAAGAATTAAGTGCTTTTAATGCGTTTTCCAAATAGGTTGGGTGCAATAAATCGTCATCGTGAAATAGCATACAATATGGACGAGAAACTAATTCTTGTGCTTTTTTAAAATTACCCAAAAAACCAGTTGTGTGAACATAATGTACCCCCCTGTCTTTTAGTTGAAGCACTATTTCTGCGGTATTGTCTGTGCTTTCATTATCTAATACTGTGATGTTTTTTATGGGTACAGTTTGCGCAAGAATACTCTGCAAAGTTTCTTTTAGCAAAGAAGCCCTGTTATGAGTGGTTACAAAAATCTGGATATCATCTATTGTGTACATATTTTATTAGTTAATAATTTCTTTTAATGCTTCCTGTAAAGTGTATCATAGTTCCATTTCAATTAAATAAACTCCTGGAATATTTTGTTCTTTAAATTTCATAAATTATCTCTTTATATATAATTTAAACCCCAAGCACCGAATAATTTTTTTTCCATTTTCCTTTTTAACAGAAAATATTTTTTCTAATAAAGGCGAAAATTTGTTGTGCGTACATTCTTTTTTTACCGGGATTCTAAAATCTTGTATGGTATAGTGGTTCGCATAATAGCGAAAACAATTGTTAATTTCTGGATGAAATTGTAAATTATTTTCTTCTATATAATTGTGCAATTTTAAGAAATCCTGCGGACGGGCCACTTGGTACAACCGCTGGAATTGAATTAGTGAAATATACAAACCGATAATATAATTCACTTTATTTATTTGACTAACGTCGCAAGGATATCCACATAAACGCGCCGTGGCAAACAAATCATTATACATTCCGTTCCAATTGTTTGGAACATTCACAGGCGCAAAAGGATAAAGATTATCGTAATCTAACTGATGTTCCTGCAAATACCGCTTATAAATATCCCCGCCGTATTCGCCACTACGCCCTACGCTGCCCACCATATGATTGCGGGATTGAATAATACTATAATGAATGGAGGCAAATTCTTTACGGTTCATTAGCCCCAAATATACTTCATCCACATCACCGCCGATAAAATGTATTATTCTTTTGTATTTACGAATTAATTCATTCTTAAATTCCCGTTTTAAAAAAGCCTTTAACTCACTCCCCCAGCAAGCGTTAAAAAAATGCGACATATCATTCAAAGTCAACTTTAACAAATCTTCGGATTTTTTCTTTTCCCAAAATGTATTTCCCGTAATTGAAAAGAGAAAGATGTCAATTTCGGGAAAGCGTTTCGTCCCTTCCGAAAAAATTTTAACCGCATTCACATCCAATACAATTTTATCGGTCACCAAATAACAGTAATCAGCATCGGACAGCGAGTACCCTTTATCCCAATTGTCCAACATATTTAAACCGCCGGTCCGATGATATTTAATATGCAACTTATCCCGATATTTAGCAATCAACCGTTGGGCTAAAATTTCCTGTTCCGCCATATCACTGTTGTCAACAATTAGCAAGTTGAAATTTTGGTTCGTCTGTTTTAAAAACGACTGAAAAGTGGGTTCAATCAAATGCCATCTGTTTTTTGTGGGAAAAATAAAATCTAAAAAATTCGTATACATAGATATCCTCAATGCCCTCGCAAAAGGGATTTAATTTTTCTATAACAAAAAGAGCACAAGAGCAAGCATCTTTCCCAAGGAGAGACGCTCCCCAAGATGTCGGCAAAATTTCCCCAACTCCGACTGTCTTGATATTGTTTTGACACAGAACGGATAAGGTCCTTTTTACTCCCATACACCCAATCCTGACATACAGCCAACTCAAATGTTTCCCTAGCAAAAGCGCGGTCGTTTAAACCTGCACAAATACAGGCAAATCCCGAGGCCCAAGACATAGTCTGAATTTTAGGAAACAAATCCTCCCGATTGCTTCCCCTCGTATAAGAACAGTCCGTTTGCTCCAAATGTATGCCGATTTTTAACACTTCATCCACCACTCGAACGGAAAGCGCATAATTTTTTGCATAAACCGGAAAAACCATATGCGGAAAATTGGAATAAATATTTTCGAACATACTCCTAAATACGGTGTCCGGGAAATCTTTTATCCGGTAAATACCGGCAGGAAGCAACGTAAGTTGAATAAACGCTAATGAATCATCTTGCCATTTTTTGTTCTTATTGAATAAATAATTGCAACAGCAAATTACACTTATTTTTTCCTTTATAGCCGCTTCAACCTGTGGCCAATTCGCCCAATTATATTCATCGTCATCTGCCAGAACCCATACATATTCTGTTTTCGCCCCCCAATACGCCAGAGCGATATTGCCCCAACCAACATTACGAGCATGACGGATATAATTAAAATTGGAATATTTTTCTTGATAAGTTTCACACAGGTGGGAGGTACCATCAGAACTGTTATTATCCAAAACAGTTATCTTACACATTTTAACGGGAGAATTATCCGCAAACAAAACTTTTAATGTGTTTTTCAGATATTTTTCCCTGTTATATGTAATAACAACAATTTCCAATCTCTCAGAAATATTAAACATTTAATTAATACCTATTTTCTTCCATTTCTTTGCGGTCCAGGAACGGATACATATCTTCCAGGGACGGGCTAATCATTGTGCCGTCAGGCAGTTTGCGCGCGGAAAGTTTCGGCGCAAAGGTGTAATTTTCGGTACAAGTAACCTCACACACTACGGGGCCGGGCATTGTTAGCACACGCTGTAATTTGTCGGCCAGTTCGCTGTTGGTGCTGATGCGCACGGCGGGTAAGCCAAAGGCTTGGGCCACTTTTACAAAGTCCGGCACTTCCACCCCGCTTTGCACGTTGCATCCCGTCAGCCGTCCGTCAAAAAAGTTGCGCTGGGTTTGGATAATAGAAATATATTCTCCGTTTTTCAGTACAAAAATTTTAAGCGGAAGATTATTGGTTTTTACGGTTTGCAATTCCTGCAAATTCATCATAATACTGCCGTCGCCTTCCAAACATACGATTTCTTTACCCGTGGCAACGGCTGCTCCTAATGCAGCCGGTAGTCCATAACCCATTGAGGCATTGCCCGAGTTCAACAGCAACCGCTGATCTTTTTTACTAGCAAGCGCTTGAAAAAAAGCCACGCACGCCGTACCGTTAGAGGCAACCGCATTTGCCCCTTGCGGCAACAGGCGGCCCAAGGTATCCATAAATAAATAAGGATGCACTTTATCCTGCGGGCAGATATTAAATTCCCTTAATGGCGGATATTGCTTGCGTAATTTTTGACAATGTTCCAGCCAACCGGGAATCCCCAAGGGCTTTTTAAGGTTTTTTACTAAATAAGGCAGAATTTCTTTTAAATCGGCACAAATAGGCAAATCCGGCCGCAAAGTGGGTTTCTGTAGTTCGGCTGAATCAATATCTACCACGATTTTTTTGGCATTTTTGGCAAAATTTTCCCAATTATAACTGACTTGGCGTATATTATTACGCGTGCCTAAAAACAACACAGCGTCGGCATTTTGCAAGGTAAAATTACCCGCGCGCTGCCCCACGGTGCCAATACGGCCCGCAAACTGCGGCAAATCAGACGTAATAATATCCATTCCGTTAAATGTCGTAACCACTGGAATATTAGTTCGTTCTAAAAGTTTTAACAAATCTTTTTGCGTACCGCTAAGGCGCACGCCGTGCCCCGCCACAATAAGCGGCTTACGAGCCGATTTTAACCATTTAACCGCCTTTGCAAGTGAGGCAGCCAGCGCGTACGATTTCGGTTTTTTGGGCTGAAAAGGTTTTACTTTTTTAGGGTCAATCAAGGCGGCTTGTACGTTGATAGGGATATCCAGCCAAACCGGCCCGGGGCGGCCCGTGGTGGCGTGGAAAACAGCTTCGCCTAAGGCTTTTTCAATATCATAGGGATCGGTGACCATTTTTGCAAACTTAGTTAAAGGCTGTACCACACGCACGATATCCACTTCTTGATCGCCCAACTGGCGCAGCGGAATTTGCGGGCAGGAGGCCATCGTGGTGGTGTATTTTACTTGGCCGGAAATAAACAGCACGGGGGCACTGTCCGTCCACGCCCCAAATAATCCGTTTAAGCAGTTTAATCCCCCCGGCCCCGTGGTAACACACGCAACGGCCAGCTTGCCGCTAGCGCGGGCATATCCTTCCGCACAGACGGAGGTGGCTTGTTCGTTATGATTAAAAACTAATTTAATTTTTTTGCTTTGGCCAAAACTGTCGTCCAAATGCATAGCACCGCCGCCCGTTACCATAAAAGAGTGGCGCACACCGTACTGTTCTAATCTTTTAACTAAATAATCCGATAATTTTATCATTGTAACAAGTCCCCAAACCTTGTCAATAATTCTTCAGCCCGCGCTGGGGACAAGTCCGTAATCTTCCGCATATGATAATTGTTTTCCAACATAACCAAAGCTAACCCATTACCAATATTTTTCTTATCCTGTCCCATAGCGGATATAACATTCCCGACATCAAAATGTATCTTATCAGCGGTTACTTTTAGAATGGGCAGTAAAATACGCCGCCGCAAAAATTCTTCCGTTTGAGAGTCCAACACCCCTTCTTGCGCAGCATAACAATTAGCCAACAACATACCCAATACTACCGCCTGTCCGTGAGGAACAGCAAAATCTGTGGCACTTTCCAACGCATGGCCAAAACAATGCCCATAATTAAGCATATTCCGCCGACCGGTATCAAACTCATCATTTTCTATATACGATTTTTTGATTTCCAAACATTTGCAAATCCTTCCAAGCAAGACTTTTTCCTTCCGCTCGGCAATATCTGCCAATGCTGCTAAAAATTCGTACGTAGAAATTTCCCCGTCCATAAGATGTAATTTGGCCATCTCGCCAATTCCGGAGTAATAATCCACCTCTTGCAAGGTCTGCACAAACCCAGGCCAAATATAGACAGATTGAGGAGGATAAAACGAACCTATCAAATTTTTATAATGTTTAAAGTTAAGAGATGTTTTAGCACCAATACAACTATCCACTTGCGCCAAGAGCGTAGTAGGCACAAAAGTCCACTTAATACCCCGATAAAGCGTAGAGGCTACAAACCCCGTTACATCTTGTACAATCCCCCCGCCAACTGATACCAAGTTCAAATTTTTACGCGGTTTAAAAGCCATAATCTGCTCATAAAACCGGCAACAGCTTTCCAGGTTTTTATCCTCTTCTTTTGCAGTAAATACTAGTACATGCTCTTTGGGCAAAGTTTTCAGGGCATTATCTTTATACAAGTTCCATACATTTTCATCCACAATAAAAACCGCCGGTTCCAAAGAAGCTAATTCATTAATAAATGCTGCGTTTTCTTCAAAATAGACTTGATAATCGCGTAAATTGGATTGAATTTTCAAGCTGTTTAAATGCATGAGAAGCCCCCATCAATAAATAATGTTTGACCCGTCATAAAAGTATTTTTGTCAGAAATTAAAAACCACACTAATTCCGCCACTTCATCGGGCTGTCCTAACCGTTTCATAGGCAAGGCCCGAGTAAGCGCTTGAATTTGGGCAGGGGAATTATTTTGTGAGGTCATTTCCGTATTGATAAATCCCGGTGCTACGGCATTTACCAAAATATTATCCGTCGCCAACTCTACGGCGGCTGCTGTAGTCAGCCCTTTTACGCCTGCTTTGGCTACGCTATATATAATACGTCTGGGTTTGGAAAAGCTGCACCAAATAGACGCAAAATTAACAATTTTACCGCCGCCACGATGCTTCATAAAAGGCACCACCCAACGAATTAACTGCATTTGTGCAAGTAAATTAATTTGAATTGATTTTTCTATTTGCTCATCCGTCATTTCTTCTACACCGGCTAATTCGTTAATTCCAGCACAATTAATAAGAACATCTACCCCTTCTGTTAATGAGGCTGTATAACGGCTAATAGAATCCGGATCAGACAAATCCATCTCCTGGCGACTAGGTGCCCATACCTGCATTCCCCGCTGCAAGAATAAATGCTTTATAGCCTTTCCAATCCCGCGGCTTGCGCCCGTAAGCAGTACGGAGGTCATAATTCGCCGCCGGCCTGTTCAATCAGTTTTTTATAACGCGCTTCCAACATAATTAAACGCTGTTCGTCTTCTTTAAAAATCATACCGTAGAAATCGCGTTTATTTTTAAGCCACATCAGCTCAAAACCAACCGCTTTCAAAATGCCTTTTTCGGCGTTGGGAATATCGGTTAAAGCGGCTTGGGCATCGAAAATAATTTTACGCGTTTCATACTTCGTCAGCGAACCCGCCGGCAAGTTTTTAAAGAAAGGAAGCGAATGAGCTGAAACACCACCGCCAATCACCATTTTTTTGCCAGCTTTTTGCATTTTGCGGCTGATGGTATCGGCTATTTGAAAAATAGTGTCAGAATTAATATCTTCACGGGTAAGGCCCATAGAACCCGTCATGTCCACGCGGCCCAGCACCACACCGGCCAATTCGTTAAACTCCGGGCGGGCCATCATTTCATCTAAATTATCCGCACCGGTTTTGGTTTCTACGTTGATAAAAAATTCCATTTGCTCGCGTTCTTCCTGCGGGAACACAAAATGTGTGGCTTTCACGTATTTTGTCATAGCGTAGGGAGTTTCAATCATGGGGCCGACAATCCCTTTTACGCCGATAACACGCGCATCAAACATATCTTTAATAGCTTCGCAGCCCCCCACTTTAATAATTAAATCTAAACCAGCTAGCGTAACCACTTCCTTTAAACGCAAAGCTTCTTCTAAACGGGTGCCTTCGGCTTCAAACTCGGCCTTAATGCCAATTACGTGATGATTCGCTTTTAAATCTTTTAACGTCTCTAACATCTTTTTTTCTAAATTGTTCATTGTTTTTCCTTATTTATCGCGTTCCAGCAGGGCTTTATCCAGTTGAGATTTGTTCTGTAAGTAGTACTGATATAATTCTTTTACGGCTGTTGTAAGCGGCGTAAAAGATAAAAGGGGCATTTCGGCATGCAAACGCGCGTTAGAGCCGGAATAATTAAGGCCATAGCCTTCTTTCCCGACGAT
>CAMECJ010000020.1 GCA_945913025.1 uncultured Elusimicrobia bacterium
CTTACTATTATTATACGCTATTTCTCGTCAAAAATCAACCATTTGTTGTGACAGATCCTTAAATAAATTATAATCATATCCTCTATTAGCAATTTTCAATAGAGGAACAATTTTGATCTTACTCTTTTTTGATTCAAATTGTGCCTGATAAAATTTACATTGGTGCTGCTGTTTTAGTAATAATTTTATAATTTTAATTTTATAATCAAGAGGCGTTTTAATACCAAAAATAATCCCTTTTAACAATGATGAATGATAGTGATATAATCTTCTATCTATCGGAAGCGGAAGCGTATTTATTGAAAGCATAGTCATCCTTGTTTCTCGTTCGTGTGCCCATAGATTTAATTTATGGGTTAAAATATGTGTCTCTATTTCTTTGATATAAGAAGAACTTTTCAAATGGTCTTGGTAAAAAGAAATCAAAGGATCTTTGCTATCTCTAACATTTCCAAACCATTCATTTGGTCGGAAAGAAGTAAGATTTCGTAAACACTTAAATATATTAATATCTTTTGTTCTAGAAACGTATTTAATGGGATTTAAAGTGGGAGTTCTGCCTTTTGAATTTTTTATAATTTTTGAAGTTATTGTATCAGAGTCAAAAATTAAACAAATTCCTTTATGTTTTTCTGCATAATATCCCCATAAAGAAGCATCGCCGGGAGTCTGACAAAAACAACACACGTATTTTCGAGGGATAGAAGCAAAAACCCAGGAGGAAAAGAAATATTTTTCGAAGTATAAAATACGTTTAAATGTTTTTCCACGAAAAGGAATTTTTTGTTCGCTTAAAGATTTTAATATAGAAAACTCCTTTGCTTGCTGTATCTTGTTAGAAGCAATTTTTGGTTCACTAGGAGATAATTTAAAAGACAAAACATATTTTTCTGGATACAAATCATGACACGATTTGAATAATAAGTTGTTAGGATCTTTTTTAAGTAATTCTTGAGTTATCAATTGCAAGAAATACATATTATGAACAGCAAAAATTTCAACGATCTCTTGGTAGGAATATCTATTTGTTCCTAATGTTTGAATAAGATTTTTAATAATCTGATTAGTATTTAGTATTCTGTCAACATATCGATCCATCACTCGTAATTTCTTCTTGGGTCTAAGAATAGAAAATCCAAAAGCGTATTGAAATGCTTTTTCAATTTTTTCAGTAGGGCCGGCCATACCTACAATCAACATTGTTCCCAAAGTATATAAATATTTACGTATGGTATATCGCCAAACCAGTGGAGTTCCTTGCCAATACGGAGAAAACATTCCTTCTGTAGGATCATTATTTTCATCTAAAGAAGCAAAGAATATTTCCCTATTCTTTAGCTCCCTGACCACATCCTTCTTAGTAGTGATTTTTAAAGGGCGAAATCTAAATAGGACATTTTTCGGTAAGGGGTCTTCATTGACCACTAAATGTAGTTTTGACATATCTCTACAATGTCTTATTAATATAATTTGACAGTTAAAACGGTCTTCCTATCCAACCATATCCTTGTACGGCCATGTCAATAAAGTGGTTGAGTAGCAAGTCCGTTTTAGCATTAAATACTTCTTTGTCGTAGCTCTCCGGCAATCCGGTATCCAAAGTCTCCAAGATTACATTTCTAACACGTACTTTGGGTTGTTCGTCCTTGTACCAGTCTGCTACAAAAAGAGTATTCCGGTTTGCATTCAGTTTTTGGTAGAGGTTTTTCGCAGAGAGAATAACCTTCTGTTCCTCGGCTTTTGTAAGTGTCTTCCCTTTAATAAGCAAATCAAATATTTCCAACTCTTCCTCGGTTAAACCATACAAGTTAGGCCGCTCACTTTCTTTTTTCATGTCGGCTACTAACTTTACGAGTTGGTTATAAAATTCTTCGTTCTCAGTTCCACCTGCGTTATATCTATCGATTATTCCCTTGTAACGCTCGGAAAACTTTACACGTTCGCAGTTTTTGTTAATCATCATCTTTAAGGTTTCATCAATATACGCTTTCAAATTGTCGATTTCTATGGCTTTATAAGGCGTGTTTTTGAGTTCTTTACGCAATGCCTCTATATCAATGTCTGCCAAATTGATAACCTTACCCTCTCGTATCATATATTCAGATTGTTGAGGGTTAGTGTCCGTAGAGGTTACGCTAGTATCCAATACTTGCCCGATTTTGAGCTTAGCACGGGCAATTTTCTCATCGTCCACAAGGTTATGCATAAGTCCGTGAATGTACATAATGGGCGAGAATTTATCATTAAACCAGTGCATCTCAAATATTTCCGGTTTGGATGCTTCATACAAGTTAACAAGGGTGTTAGAAAGGACCTTAAATTTGTTCTTATCTTCGTCTTTCTCAACGATTTTATTGTAGGCATTCCTCAAACTATCCAATTTATCAATTGTGTCCGCATCAGCCAAAATATCGTCTAAGTTGATGCCTATTTTCTTTAAAAACTGGTCGGTTTCGTCGATGGTTTGTTCGATTAGTTTTTTTAAATTCTCAATATCCTTAACTGGATATTCGTCTCCCTCGCTACCTCCGGCATATTCCCCGAGTGCTTTTTTCATGTACTTAAACACGTTCACATAGTCTATCACTATTCCGCACGGTTTATTAGGGAACACACGATTAGCACGAGCGATGGCCTGCATGAGCGTATGGCCTTTCATCGGCTTATCTAGGTAAAGTGTAGAGAGATTTTGCACGTCAAATCCGGTCAGCCACATAGCACACACGAAAACGAGGCGCAGGTTGGAGTTAACGTCTTTAAATCTATCTTCCAAATCCACCCCATCCACCAGTTCGTTCATTTTGTTCCGGTGCTTTGTAATATCCAAGCCCTGTTTGGTAAATTTCTCTACCTCGTCGGCTTCTTCCGATATTACTACTGCCATTTCCGTGGTGTTCATATACTCCAACATACGGGTTAATTTGTCTCGTTTCTCTTTGGTTGGGGCAGTATTGCGCTCAGCAATAATGGCTTTCTTTTCTTCTTCCCAATAGCGTTGGACTTTATCGTACATCTTTACAGCAGTAAATTTATCCACGCTAACCACTAACCCTTTACCTAAAAATCCGCGTCTAGGGAAATGGTGGGCGATATCTTTGGCAATCTTTTCTAACCGCTCGTCACGCTTAATAACTTCCAAAATGCGGGATGTGGAGTTCTCCACGATCCGTGTTTCTGCTTCGTTAAGATTTTCGTTTTCAATAATATCCACTATGTCGTCATCTAAGAAGTCATTTTTTAACCCGACTTCCGGTACGCGGCGAGAATAGAAAAGCGGAACGGTGGAGCCATCTGCTATGGACTGTGCAAAATTGTATTCAGACACATAATCCCCAAACCATTGGTTGGTTAAGCGTTTGGGACCAAGCAAAGGAGTGCCCGTAAAAGCCACAAAATTGGCCTTAGGCAGGGCTTTGCGCATGTTCTCGGCTAAATCCTTGTACTGTGTGCGGTGTGCCTCGTCTACAAGCACTATAATATCGTTACGGGTGGTCAATACAGGGTATTGTTTGCCTTTGTCATAGCGGAACTTATGGATAAGGGTAAATAAAAAGGGCTTATTGGTTTGTAAGAAGTTACGCAACTGCTCACTATTTTTGGGTTGACATTGGTCTTTTTCGCCAATAACCTCTGTACGCAGGAAGTTCTTGTAAATTTGCGTGTCCAAATCGTCTCTGTCCGTAATGATGAGGAACGAAAAGTTGCCTTTTATCTTGCGGTTAACTTTCCTGGCAAACATAACCATGGAAAAGCTCTTTCCGCTTCCCTGCGTATGCCAAAATACACCAAGTTTCCCTTGTAATTTTTCGCGGTTAAGTACGGACTTAAACAGGTTATTTACACCAATAAACTGGTGGTTTTTGGCGATAATTTTAATCTTTTGGTTATAGAACAAGACAAAGTTTTCCACGTAATCTATTAAATCTTTCTTATGCAGTAACCCGTCCACAAAATAGTTAGCGGACACGCCTTCTTCTTGGATGGCCTTGCGGTTGGGTTTATCATCTTCACTCGCCTTTAACCACTCAAAGAAATAATCAAACGTGGCATTAAAAGCACCCAGTTTGGTTTCCAAGCCGTTAGACAGTACGCAGATTTGGTTAAAAGCAAACAGATTCGGGATGGTTTTCTTATAATCCTGCAGGTTTTTATTATATGCTTCTTGCAGTTTTACAATTCCATTTTTAAGTTCTATAAATACAAGCGGCAGGCCGTTTACAAAGATCAGAATGTCCGGTCTTCTCCACCCGTAGCGGCCTTGTATCCACATTTGGGAAACGGCGGTAAAATCGTTATTCTCGGGGTTATCAAAGTCCACGAGTTTGGCTAGTTCAAACGTGGGTTTCCCGTCTTTCCGGAAGTCCACCTTTATGTAGTCCCGTATTTTCTTGTAGAGGACATAGTTTTTACTTACCAAATCGCTTTCTGTAAAATCGGCAGTAAGGTCTCGGTAGATTTCATCTAATTTTTCTTGCGGAATGTTAGGGTTAAGTTTGCGCAGTTGCGCTTTGAGGATATCGGGCAAGACGCACATTTTCTTGCTAGAGCGACCTGTTCCATCGTTAAGGTCCTCTTTATGTGCTGGGTCCGAGCCACAAATAATGACGTTATAACGGAACGCCTCGCTTTTCAGTTTAGCGAGTATTGCTTGCTCAATATCATCTTCCGAAATAAACGCCATAATGACTCCTTATGCTTTCACTTCCAACTTTCCGGACATAAGCCGAGGGAGTAATAAATCCCGTTGTTGTGTTAATGTATCGTTTTGCCTATTCAGATTATTAATAGTATCATTTATTGGTTTAACTATTTTTACGAATTTATTTATTAATTCTTCTGTCGGGATTAGCACCTTCTGGTTTTTTAATGAAGAAGGTTTTAGATGCAACACATTTGATCCGTTTGCGAACTGTGAGAAAAACTTCGAATAGTAGCCATATTTACATAAACAATAGATAAAAATATTGTCTATATGAGAAACAACTTTAATTAAATCAGCAGATATTACACAGGTGTTGTCAAATGGTGGAATTAGAGCGACCGCCCCAACGGTTCTCCTATCTTGCGTCATGTCGGTTACTCCCATTACAAGATCCCCACATTGCACAACTTGATTATTCTTATATTTTCCGTTGTACTTCTTTGTTCCATCTAATCTAAAACCACCGTAGGCATTGATATTCTTTAAGTTTATTAAATTGACTCCGTCTTCACAATCAATCTCTTCCGACGAATAAGAAATGCCACGTTCACAAGTTACAATTTCTCCAAATGGTCTATACTTCCACCTTTCCGGAATACCATCCTTAAACTTGGCGGTCTTGTATCCTGGGAAACGGAAACGCACGAACCACTCTTTGTATATTTCCTCGGCCATTTCCTGCAAAATCGCTATCTTCCGATTGTTTTTCTCAATTAAATCATCATAGGTGGAAAGAATAGAGGCAATTTTTTTCTGTTTTGCTACATCAGCGATAATGTTTATTTTTATCTTTTTCATTACACTTCCCGAAATTTCCGGAAAAGTTGCGCCAGAGCCAAATAGCTTAATGTATGAAAGATTGGATTTTAAGAAATAATATAAGTATAAGTGATGGCATTTTTTTTCATCACATATAATACTTTTAAATCCCTGATTTGTTGCTATCTTGTTTTGAGCAATTGCTACATAGCCAATTGGCGCACGGGAAGTAAACAAAACTGTATCTCTAGGCAAAATTCTTGTACCTGAACGCAAACCTTCTTCGGTAAGAGAATACTGCCCTTTGCTAATATAGACTGAATTATAATTTGCGAGATCTTTAGGAGTTATCCAAGGGATATCGCCACCCCAATACGCTTCATTGCTTGTGGATGGAGTTCCTCCTCCTACGACTTCGCCAATTTCTGATATACGATATTCCTTGTACATACTCAATCTAATAAATCATTTAAGTTTTTGACAATCAATTGTTCTTGTTTAATCGTTTCTTTATTTAACATTTGAAACTCTTTATTTAACCCGAGCATCTTATCCTTAAACTCTTCCTCGGTCATTCCATCATCTTCAATGACCACCCCCACATATCTGCCTGGGTTAAGAGAGTAATCTTGATCTTTAATACCATCTTCGCCCTCTAATTTGGCTACTTTACAAAGACCGATAACGTCTTGATACTCGCCTTTGGGAAACCGTTCCGTCAGCCAGTCAATTTGCGCTTGGTAATAGTCCTTCGTTTTGGTTTGTTTGTCATCTGACGTAGCAGGAGCCGTTTTTATTAACTCCTTATACTCGGTTATTAAGTCCTTAAACGCTTGGGTATCTCCCTCATATAACCGAGAGATAATGCTTAAATTCTTAATCTGCTCTTTAGAAAACTTGCGGTGCGCTCTATCTATTTGAGTAAACACATTACGGGCATCTATAAACAATATCTCATCCTTTTTAGCGGTGCTGGGCTTTTGCTTATCAAAAAACCACAACGTAGCAGGAAGCGTAACGGAAGTAAACATGTTAGACGGCAAAGTTACCATTTGTTTGATAATACCGGACTCTATCATATTCTTCCGTATGTCTAACTCGCTTCCACCTGCATCAGAGGCGGAGTTGGCCATAACAAGCGCAGAGCGTCCGTTTTCATTTAGTGCGGTTGCAAAATAAGAAATCCATAAATAGTTGGCATTGGGTACAGTTTCCTTCTTGTCAGAGTTTTTCTTCGTGGATTTGGATTTGTTCTTAGGTACGCCGTAGGTGTTAAAACGAGGATCATCTTTTACTTTATCATATACAACTTCATCCACGTTAAAAGGAGGATTTGCCATTACATAATCAAACTTACCGACTGCATCGTGCGGATCTGAGTAAAAAGAGTTGGCCTCCCGTATATCTCCGCGTACATTGTGCAAAAGCAGGTTCATTTTGGCTAGTTTAACAGTGTCGGGATCTTTTTCCACTCCGTAGCACATAAACTTCATCATATCCTCGTTCGTGGCATTGTGTTTGTGCATATATCGAGCGGCCTGTACGAACATACCACCGGAACCACAGGCGGGGTCCAAGAACAGTTTATTGCCGATTTCCGGTTTAAGCACTTCCACCATGTAGCGCACAACAGAGGCAGGCGTATAGAATGTTCCGCCATCTTTACCTTCCGATAAGGCGAAATTGCCTAGGAAGTATTCGTAGATCTCCCCGAATAAATCTATATCTATGTCCTCGGGAATATCTTTAAAAATACGGATAATTTTAGAAAGCAATTCGGGTTCTTCTTCCGGTACAAGTTGCCCATATACTTCTTTGGGGAGGACACCGTCCATTTTCTCGTTTTCTTTTTCGATGGCTTCCATGGCCTTTTTAACTAGGACAGCTTTTTTGGCATCATCGGGGGCATTGTTAATATCGTCGTAATATGCACATTCCGGCAAATAAAAACCGCACTTTTCTATGGCAATTTCTTTTAAAGAGCGTTCCCGTCTTGTGCCCTTTTTCTCGTTATATTCTTTCTCTATGGCCGCTTTGTGTTGTTTGTATAGAACGTCAGCATAGCGCAAAAAAATTAGACCTAAAATGGGCTGACCGTATTTATTAGCCGCCAAGTGAGCTCCGGCACGTAACATATCTGCCGATTTCCATAAATTGTCTTTAAGTTTCTTTAAATTGATGTCTGCCATAAAATACCCTCTAATTCATATTCTAACAATTTTGCCCTCTTTATAATATATAACTTCGTGGCGACAACATGTTGTCGTGTTAAAGCGGCGCAAAAATACGAGTTGACTTCTATCCCTCATAAGAGCGTATATGTAGTACGGGACGAAATCCCCGAATAGAAAACCTCAAATTAAGGAGTTAAAAAATGCCCCAAAAAAGTACTAAAAAAGCCAACACTAAAAAGAGCATTACCTGCGCCGCAAAGGTTACGCCCATTAAGGCCACATTAGAGAGCGTAATTGCTAACCCTACCATACTTAAAAAACCCAAGGATCCGAGGCTTCCGGCAGTTGGGACTACCTTTATTAAAAAGTTTAAGGGAAAAGACCTACTGATTGAAGTAAAAGAAGATGGTTTGTACTGGGAAGGGAAGTGTTATAAATCCCTTTCCGGTTTAGCTATGGCCATTACGGAGTACCCAATTAGCGGTTATGTATTTTTCCACAAGGAGTTATTGGAATGGCAAAAAAAATAGAGAAAGATGCAATTCGGGCAACCGTTGGAATGCTCCGCATTAATTACCCCAAAGGGACTAGGGTGGAGTTGATGAAAATGGATGATATACAAGCTCCGCCCATAGGGACACAAGGCACTGTAACCGGAGTGGACGATATTGG
>CAMECJ010000021.1 GCA_945913025.1 uncultured Elusimicrobia bacterium
ATCGTCGGGAAAGAAGGCTATGGCCTTAATTATTCCGGCTCTAACGCGCGTTTGCGTGCCGAAATGCCAAACTTAACCTTTACGCCGCTTACAACAGCCGTAAAAGAATTATATGCGTATTATTTGGCTAATAAACAGCTGATTACGCGTGAAGCGTTATTAAAAGATAAATGAAAAAACTACTTTTATTAGGTGGCGGCGGAGAAATCGGCAGTGCCATTAAAGAAAAATTTATTGCTTGCGGGTATGAAGTGTTAGCCCCGCGCAGCACGGAGTTGGATTTATCTAACTCTCAAGATATAACCACTTATATGGATGCGCTGAAAGGAGAAGATTTTGATGCGCTTATATTTTGTGCCGGGCGCAACAATCCTGCACTTGTAGGACAGCAAAGTTTAGAAGAAATACAAAAAACTTTACAGGTCAACTGTGTCGGTTTGGCGCAAATTGTGGGTGCCTTACGGGCTGGTTTTGAGCGGCGCAGAGGCGGCTATATTTTGGGGATTTCTTCCCTATATGGCAGTATTAGCCGGGAAGGCCGTGTGGCTTATGCCATGTCCAAACATGCTCTCAACGGCTTAATGCGCACCTTAGCGTTGGAATTAGGACCGAGTGGCATTTTGTGCAATACGCTTTCTCCGGGATTTGTAAAAACTAAAATGACTGTTAAAAATAATACGCCGCAAACCATTGCCGCGTTAGAACGTAAAATCCCTTTAGGCTTTATGGCGGCTCCTTTGGATATAGCGGAAGCGGCATATTTCTTGTGTAGCGAGCAAAACCGGTATATTTGTGGGCAGGATATAGTAGTGGACGGCGGATTTATGGCAGGAGGTTTTCAGCATATATGAGTCAATTTGTGTTTACCGTAGAACAAGAAAAATTTTCGTTTGATGAATCCTTTTTGGGTGCAGACCGGTTTGTTGTGCATTCAGTTCCGCGGGATTATGAAGTTTCTTGGGAAGAAAAATCTTCTCCGGCGGAATTAATTGGGCAGTTGATGTCGCAAAATTCTAAAAATTTGTTGTTGATTGATAAAAATGTATGGGATTTGCATTGTCAAAATTTGACCTTGGATTTAGAACGTGTATTTTTTGTGCGTGCCGATGAAGAATTCAAAACGTTCCATAATGGGGTAGAAGAGGCGTTGGCTTTCTTGGAGAAGAACGGTTTTGGCAAAGGGGAAACTTTAGTGGTCGTTGGCGGAGGGATTACCCAAGATATTGGTGCGTTTGTAGGTGCCGTTTATAAAAGAGGTATTTCTTGGGTTCTGCTTCCTACCACGTTGTTGTCTATGTGTGATTCTTGTATTGGCGGAAAAACCGGTATTAATTATCATAAGGCAAAAAATCAGCTGGCGTTGTTTTCTGCTCCGCGACGCGTGCTGATTTGTCCGGCTTTTTTACGTACCTTGCAGCCGCGGGAAATTAAATCCGGTTTAGGAGAAATTTTAAAACTGTTTATTACTGGCGGCCCGGAGTTATTGGCTTATTTTAAAAAGTTAGTTCCGGCTGGCGGAGATATTACGGATTTTGCTGTTTTTAAATCGCTGATTTTTGGCGCGTTAGGCGTGAAAAAACAAATAGTGGAAAAAGACGAATTTGAGCTTAATTTGCGCAAATCACTGAATTATGGTCATACGCTGGGGCATGCAATAGAGGTTTTATCTGATTATGTTATTCCTCATGGGCAAGCGGTAACAATGGGGCTTTTGGTTGTCAATGAAATGAGTCGCCGCCGGAATATGCTTTCTGATGAAGAATGTGCGTATATACGTTCTTTGGCGCGGGATCTATTCCAAACGGCTCATTTATCTGCTGACATTGTGTCTGCCCTGCCGACGCTTTTACTTAAAGATAAAAAGAGTGTTGGCAATGCTGTACAGTTTGTATTTATTCGCTCCGTCGGCGATACAGTTTTTGTGAAATTAGAAGTTACGGCTGAACTGATAAAAGAAATTATTGATATTTTGAATCAGGAGTTTTATGCCCGCTAATTTACTGTTGGATTTTGGGGCTACCCGTTTGAAAGCCGCGTTATGTGGGAAAGACGGCGAACTGTTTGCCGTTAAAAGTTATCCTTCTACTCCGGCTCGCAGAGAAGGGTCCCTTGTAGAAATTCCGTTACAGCAGCTATTACAAGATTTTCAGGAAGTCTTGCAGCATTATGATGCTATTGCGCCTTATGAACGGGTTTTTGTGTGCAGCCAAATGCATGGTTTTGTATTAACGGATGAACAAAACCGGCCTTTGACCGATTATATCAGTTGGCAAGACGAACGTGCTTTACAACCCTTGAATGAAGGGGAAAAATCTTCTTGGGAAATATTCTCTGCCGCTTTTGCCGGTAATTATAAAGATATTACCGGTATGCGGTTGCGGGCCGGATTTCCGGTAGTAAAAATTTTGGATTTCTTACGTAAAAACTCCTATCCGTGTGTGCGGGTGTTGTCGTTGCCGGAAGCATTGTGTTTAGGGGGCAAGCCGTTTAATAAAGTACATATTACTATGGCGGCCGGCAGCGGTTGTATAGATTTTTTATCCCAATTGCCAAATCCGCAGATTTTAGATTTTATTCAATCCTACACTAAATCCCGTGTGGAATTTAATCAAATTACAAAAGAAATAGAACCCGCCGCGCAGTTAACAGTGAACGGCCGTCGTGTGATGCTTTATACGGGTATTGGGGATCACCAATGTGCTGTTTATGGGGCGGGTAATACATTAGATACTTTATCTGTCAATATCGGTACAGGCAGCCAGGTAACTGCTGTGTGTACGCAAGCCTCTGCTACTGCGGATACGGAACGCCGTCACTTTTTACATGGTTTGCAGATGCAAACGATTACGCATATACCCGCTGGACGTGTTTTGGCCGCTTGGATTGCATTCTATGAAAGTATTAGCGGCCGAACGGACGGTTGGGATTGCTTTGCTTCTGCCGGAAAAAAGGAAGACCCCGTTTCCTGCCCTCATTTTAATTTGGCCTTGTTTGCCGATGCCTGGAGCGCAGATTTAACGCCTCGGGGAAGTATAACGGGTTTAACGTTGGAAAATTTAACTTCTCAACGGTGCTGGGCGGGCCTGTTCTATTCTTTTGCAGAACAATATATACAATCACTTTCTTTATTAGATACCTCAAACCGCAGTTGTATTATTCTTAGCGGGGGGAAACTTGCTAAAAATATTGTTTTAGCGGATTATTTTCAGAAAAAATTTCAAAAGAAAGTACAAATTACACATGCTGCTGATGAAACGCTGGTTGGATTATCTATGCTGGCTGGAAATTATTGTTTGTGAGGAATAAAAAATGAATAACCAAAATAAAATTTTTGAAGATTTATTTGTGCTGGAATTAGCTAATAATCACTGGGGTAATAGGGAACGCGGACTGCGTATTATAGAAGAATTTGCCCAAGTAGTACGTTTTAACAATGTCCGCGCTGCTATTAAGTTGCAATTCAGAGATGTAGATTCTTTTATTCATCGGGATTTTAAAAATCGCCAAGATATTCGTTATATTAAAAAAACAATGGCCACCAAAATGGATATTAAAGATTATCAAGTACTGGTGGATGCCGTGCGTAAAAGCAGCTGTGTAACGATGTCTACTCCGTTTGATGAAGTGTCAGTAGACAACTGCGTAAAATTAGGGATTGATATTATTAAAATTGCTTCTTCTGATATTAATGATTGGGTGTTGATTGAAAAAATTGCCTCTACGCGCAAACCGGTAATCGTATCTACTGGCGGATCTTCACTTAAGGACATTGACGATTTGGTGAAATTTTTTGAACGGCGCGAGATTCCTCTGGCAATTAACCATTGTGTTTCTGTTTATCCCTGTCCTAAATGTGAATTGGAACTTAATCAAATTGATTTTTTGAAAAATCGCTATCCCGGGCATGTTATTGGTTATTCTACTCATGAAGGGAATGAAGATATTGAGTATGGTATCATGCTGGCTTATGCCAAAGGAGCGCGTACCTTTGAGCGTCATATTGATATTGATGCGGATGGTATAGCTGTTTCTCCATATTGTTCTTTGCCGCATGATTTAGACCGTTGGATTAAAGGTTACAAACGTGCGGTAGAACTTTGCGGCCATAGTGCAGATAGCAAAAATATTCCCGCGCGCAAAGAAGTGACTTATTTGGATGCGTTGGTCCGCGGTGTATATGCCCGGTGGGATTTGCCCAAAGGACATAAACTTACCGAAGAAGATATTTATTTGGCTATTCCTTTGCAAAAAGGCCAGATTTCTTGTCGCGAGTTTATGAGTGGCGAAATGTTGCAGCAGGATATTAAAAAAGATGCACCCATTAAAATAGATGATGTGGACAGCCCTTATGCTAAAAATCAGGCATTAAAACAACTTATTTATGAGCGGGGCCTTTAATGATAAAATTATCGGATTATTTAGTTAAAAGACTTGAACAATATGGCGTACGGCATACTTTTATGGTAACGGGCGGCGGCGCTATGCATTTGGATGACAGTTTTGGCCAAAGCAAAAAAATTAAATTGATTTTTAATCATAACGAACAAGCCACCTCCGTCTGTGCGGAAGGATATGCCCGCGCTAGCGGCAAGCTGGCCGTTGCGTGTGTTACCACGGGGCCGGGGGGATTAAACTGCTTAAACGGATTATTTGGGGCGTGGACGGACAGTGCCCCCGTGCTGTTTATTTCCGGCCAAGTAAAATACACCACCACGATGGCCTCCTGCCCGCAAATTCCGCTGCGCCAGTTGGGCGATCAAGAAGTGGATATCGTGCGTGTGGTACAGCCTTTAACTAAGTTTGCAAAAATGGTCACCGATCCCTATGATATTGAAAAAGCCTTAGGCGAAGCTGTTTTCCACGCCACCACGGGCCGCCCCGGGCCGGTTTGGCTGGATATCCCTATCAACGTGCAAGCCGCCTTGATTGATTCTAAAAAAGTAAAACCTTTTCAGCCCAAAAAACCGAAATCGCACGCACTGGCTGCCTCACTTACAAAGGCGGTTAAATGGTTAAAATCGGCCCGTAAGCCGCTTATTGTGGCGGGGCACGGCGTGCGCCTTAGCAGCACCCAAAAAGATTTGTTAAAGCTGCTAGAACAAACCCAAATACCGGTGGTTACAACGTTTAACGGAATGGATATTGTTCCGTCTGATTTGCCGCAGTTTGCGGGCCGTATTGGCACTGTGGGGCAGCGCGCGGGCAATTTTACTTTGCAAAATGCCGACGTTGTGTTGTTTTTAGGCACGCGTAATAATATACGCCAAGTCAGCTATAATTGGGAAAATTTTGCCAAAAATGCCAAAAAAATCGTGGTAGATATAGATTCAGCCGAACTACAGAAACCCACCTTGCGCCCGGATTTGCCTATTTGTGCCGATTTAAAAGAAATTCTGCCTTATTTAATAAAAAACCTTAAAAAGCCTTTGGGGATTCCCGGTTGGCTGGAACATTGTCAAAAATTACGCAAGCAATATCCGCCATTAAGGGAATTTAATATCTGCCCGCAGGATAAAGTGCATCCTTATTTATTTATGGATACCTTGGGCCGCCTGTTGCCGCAAGGGGCAAATGCGGTTGCCTCTAACGGTACGGCGTGCGTGGCTTTTTTTCAAGCGCTTGCTAGTAAAAAAGATCAGCGGTTGCTGTTGAACTCGGGCAATGCCTCAATGGGTTATGGACTACCGGCTGCATTAGGAGCAGCCGTTGCCACGGGTAAAGAAATCGTATGTTTGGAAGGCGACGGCAGTATTATGATGAATTTGCAGGAATTGCAAACCGTAAAAACCAATAATCTTCCGCTTAAAATTTTTGTACTGAAAAACGGAGAATATATTTCTATTATCCAAACCCAGCGCAACTTTTTTGACGGACGGCTGACGGGATGCAACGTGCAAAGCGGGGTGGAAGTGCCGGACTTTGTAAAAGTGGCCCAAGCCTTTGGCTTACCCGCCGTGCGCATCAGCACCAACAGCGAACTGGCCGACAAATTACAGCGTGTGCTAACAATGCCCGGCCCCGTAGTGTGTGAGGTTACTTGTACCGAAAATTACACCTTTGCGCCGAAACTTTCCGCGCGCAAACTGCCTGACGGCACAATGATTAGCCCGTCCCTGGAAGATATGTATCCGTTCCTGGACCGCAAAGAAATGGAGGAAAATACTCAATGCTAAAACCCTTTTTTATTAATACTAATTTATGCTATGGCCTTGATGAGTGCCAAACATCTGCCCAGTTTTTTGATAATGTAGGTGGTAATACGGGCAATTCTTATATAGGGTATTCTATTATTAAAATTCTCTACGGGAAATTAATAAAAGTTCCGGAAATTAAAAATATTTTTTCCTACGATTTCAAAAATCAAGATGAATTAATTCAAAAGATTAACAAAGAATATTCTCATATTGTTTTTTGTTTGCAAGACCAGTTACGAAATTCCCAATCTTATGGAATAAAACCGAACTGGAAAAAAATAACAGAATTTATTAGCCGTATTGATAAGCCCTTTTTGGTCATTTCCTTAGGTACTAATTCTTTTAAAGGCGAAGCCGAGGATTATTACAAAAATTTTAATCCAGAGTTAGTTCGTTTTGTACATATTCTTTCTGAGAAATCCAACTCGTTGGGAGTGCGTGGATTAGAATCAGAGCGTATATTACATAAATTGGGCATCAATAATGTGGCTCCCGTAGGCTGTCCAACTTTTTTTGAAATGGGCCCAAACAGACAAGCTATCCAAAAAAAAGATACACCAGTAGCCATACTTTCACCAAGTGACGGGGGGCAATCTGTGTTGCAAGATGAGCAAGCCTTATTTAAATGTTTGTATTGGCCACAGGAAAATTTTTCTATTCCTAATTCGTTGCGGTTACCCAATTTGTTATCCTTGCCTTTGCAAAAAGGTTTTGCTTGCATAGAATTATGGAAAAAGTTTGTATCAAGTTTTGATTATAACTATTCTAGCCGTGTGCACGGTGGGATATTATCACTAAATTGTGGCATCCCAACCGTAATGACTAATGATGATTTGCGTGCCTACGAAATGTGCTCACTATTTAAAATTCCTTATGTTCCAGGAGGTGGACGCCCCATAGAACTATATAAGCAAGTTAATTTTGAACCGATGAATAAGGCTTATTCCTCTCTGTACAAAAATTTTATGTCTTTCTTGTCTGAAAACGGATTTGACAAAGCCGCCATATCTGCTTTGCATAAAGAGGCGGAATCTTTGCCAGAAATAAAGCCTTTTGAATTACCAATTAATAAAAATTTAATAAATTCTGTTGAAATGGCCTTAAAATCCTATAAATTCTATATGCCTTCACATATTTTGTTTAAATTATTATTTTTGAAAATATTCAATAAAAAACATTAATGAGAAAAATTGTACCATAAACTATTTTAAAATTATGAATATAAAAGATATTCTTCAGATTCTTATTCCGACCTACAACCGCAAACCATATATCACACACACGCTGGAACAATTAACAGCGGCGGACAGCCCGGTTAAAAATTGCTCCATTACGGTTTTAGATAACGCCTCTACGGACGGTTCAAGCGAGGTAATAGAAACTTTTGCCAAGAAATTTGCAAATGTTATCCATATCCGCCACCCTAAAAATATTGGGGGAAACGGTAATATCGTTCGCTGTTTTGAGCTGGCGCGCGCACCCTATGTGTGGGTAGTGTGTGATGATGATTCCTTTCGCTGGGACGCGTGGCACGAAATAGAAAACGCTTTACAAACCCAGCAGTACGATATTTTGCTTACCCGCAAAGACGATTTAAAAGGTACCAGTGATATCGCTAAAATCATCCGTCAACTGACGTTTTTGCCTGCGGGTATTTATCGTACGGCCAATATTACCAGCGGCGTACTGATGAATATGTTGTCTAACATTCCCAATATGTTTCCGCATTTGGCGGTTGGTTGTGCGGTACTTAACCGCAAGGGAACTATTTTTCTGCCGCAAGGGGAAATTATGGATAAGTGTACATTTGATACGAAAACGTCCGGTGATGAGTGGAGTTTAAAAGGCTACGACACCTATGCTCCCGTTATGCTACAAAATATGTTTTGGACGGTAGGGTTTTTAAACTCGTTGCAAATGATAGAAGACCCTAAACTTAGAACATACATTATTGATAATTTAGGCCGTCACGGGTTTGGCGGGTATATACTGGGGGCTTTCCGCAAAAATTACACGCGCTTTGGCAGCAGTAAATTAAACGAAGCTTTTATTAAAAGCGATATTAATTTCCGTCAGCGTTTTGTTTTCTTTTGGGTATGCCTGTTTTTGAAAA
>CAMECJ010000022.1 GCA_945913025.1 uncultured Elusimicrobia bacterium
GACTCCCGCCGGGCGCAAATTTAAAAGCCTCGCTTTTGCGGGGCTTTTTATTGAAGCCGGGAGCAGGCAAACTGCTTTGCCTGTGTCGGGAGGCGAAGGCCGGAGCGATGTTTTTGTTTGAGGGCAAGCCGTATTGTTCAGCCCGAAAGGCAAAAACCGCGAGGCCCGGCCCGAAGGATTTTTACGTCAGTAAAAATACCGTAGGGGACTCCCGCCGGGCGCAAACTTAAAAACCTCGCTTTTGCGGGGCTTTTTATTGAAGCCGGGAGCAGGCAAACTGCCTAAAAAACACTCATAAAGCGCACCGCTCTCCCAAATTGATATAATACGGATATGGGAATAGAAGAAATTGAACAAAAAGACTATTTTTCTATCGGCGATGTAAAGCGCATTACCGGTGTGCCGGAATATTCCGTGCGCTATTGGGAGGCTGAATTTGGGCTCATCCGTCCAATTCGCCTGGAAAGCGGACACCGCCGTTACACCAAGGAAGATGTTTATACTATTCTCAAAATTAAAGATTTAATTTACAAACACAAACTAACATTAGAAGGCGCTAAAAAACAACTGTCTAAATATCAATTTCCGACAGCAAGCAAAACCGAAAAAGCCCACAGCGATGTCAAACTTTTAACAGAAATAAAAGAAATACTGGAAGAATTGTTAAAATAATGATAAAATATTTAGGTAGTCAGTAAAAGACTGCTTTTTTCGGGGAGTGGCTCAGAGGTAGAGCGCTCGCTTGGGGTGCGAGAGATCGCGGGTTCGATTCCCGCCTTCCCGACCATTTTAAAATTAATACGGGGCGTAGCGCAGATGGTAGCGCGCACGGTTCGGGACCGTGAGGTCGTGGGTTCGAATCCCGCCGCCCCGACCATCTTCTAAAGCACCTTTTTTAAGGTGCTTTTTTCGTCTAAGAATTAAAGTTTTCCCGTCGGAGAATACCTGTTTTTCTTATCTGTTACGGTCTCAGAGTTCTTTTTTCTCCGTCGTAAACTGCAATTTTTCCCGCGTTTTCTCTGAGCTCCAAATTTGCAGGATCCGAAATTTCAGGATGTACTCCACTATTTTATAATTCGAACCCGCGACCTCATTATTTCTTTTTCCACTCTTTTACCTGTTCTGAGCTAAAAAGCATAAAGTCACCATCGGATTTAGCCACCGGGGTTAATTTACCTACACGCAACCAGTAACGCACTGTAGATATAGGTACCCCAACCGCTTTAGCAAATTGCCCGATTTTAAGCAGTTTGGTTTCATCCGTCTTGGGATAAAACATATCTACGTACGTATCCAAACTGCGTTCTAGGGCCTTATACATAAATTCTTCATAAGCGGTTGTATCTTGTGTGAGTTGCCCTTTTTCAACATTTCCAATATATTTCTTGCGGTCCCGGGGACGGATAATGATGGGCCATAGACCATTTTGCAAAAGAATTAAATTCATCAACAGACGGCCCACACGCCCGTTTCCATCTATAAACGGGTGGATAGATACAAACTTGAAATGCCCCATAATAGCGCGCTGTATAACATCTTGTTCCGTTTGTAAATACTTTTCAAAGGCGGCCATTAAATCTGGCACTTTAACTGGGTTAGGTAAGATAACACTACTTCCTTTAATGCGTACGGGTACATTACGGTATCTGCCCGCAAAAGCATCATTAATCCCCTTAAGTCCAATAGAATGGATCTTTAAGATATCATCTTGGCTTATTGTTTTCTTTTTAGATAATTCGTTGAAAATATATTTAAACGCTTCCGCATGGTTTTTAGCTTCTAGGTAATCCTTTAAGGGTTTTTCCCCCCTAGTAATGCCCTCGCTAATTACCAAAGCTGTTTCCTGACGGGTAAGCGTATTCCCCTCAATATGATTGGAAGTATAGGCCAGTTCCGTATCTAACCACTGGTATAAAACTGCAACAGCTTGCGGATTTTTAAATGTTTGTGTTAAAAGTTCAATTTGCCTTTTCATGTGGCTCGTAATTTTTTCCATAAATATCCTCTTGTATATAGTGCATAGTTTATTATAAATAAACTATACACTATAAACCTTTAAAAATCAAGTAGATTTTGAAAAAGATGTTTCTCTCTGTGTTTTCTTCAAGGGGTAGCCATACCTAGCCTATAGATAAAACGCCACACAGGGGCTTTTGGTGGCCACAAACCCGCGTAAACAGACAGAAAAAGGATGAGGACGCGAGTTCTAATCTATTAGACCCGACCATCTTCTAAAGCACCTTTTTTAAGGTGCTTTTTTCGTCTAAGAATTAAAGTTTTCTCGTCGGAGAATACCTGTTTTTTTAATCCATCTCGGTCTTAGAGTAGTATTTTCCCCGTCGTAAAAGGCCGTTTTCTTATCTTTTTCTCTGGGGGCCAAATTTGCAGGATCCGAAATTTTGGGTCTCCCCCTACTATTTTATAATTCGAACCTGCGACCTCATTATTTTATAGGCTGATCGAACATCTAGTCATTTGTTTAGGAGCGCAACAACTTTTTGTGCATAGTGTATAGTTTAGTGTAGATAAATTATGCACTATAAGGAAAACTGAGTGGATTTTGGAAAGAGGTTCTCTCTGGGTTTCCTTCAAGGGGCAGCCATGCCTATCCTATAGATAAAACGCCACACAGGGGCTATTTAACGATTTGGAGTCCCTGCAATTTTTCTTGCATACCTTTGATTACATCTTTAAACTGCGCAGGAGCATTGGTAATTTTGTTTTTAGTCAAAAAGGCAGTCCATTGTGTTTGTTTATTGGCAGAATTAGAGAAATCCGCAGAGAAGATGATAGATAAATCTTTAAGGGGAGTTTGTCTATGCTCAAAAGTGCCCTTTATTGCTTTTGCTAGAGTTTCTTTGGACAAAGTATGGGTATTGAGAATGGTATAGATATCATAAAAATCTTTCATGCGACTATTGGCGTATAACAATTTGGCCATAGCTTCCAATTTTTCAGCTATGATTGTTTCAAGGGAATAAGCCGTCAAAATAGGAGAATCTTCATGAAGAATAGTTGGGAATGTAATCTCACGTGGATTGATTACATAATCTCCTAATCCCAAATCAATACTCATATCATTGCGGCTACCGTTAAAGTATGCTTTGAATTTCAACCGAGTTCCTTGATAGGCTCCGTCTTTGGTAATTGGCTCACTTTGCACAGAAGCACTATCAAAAGTAACTCCGTCCGGATACTCAATGGCAAGTATCTCTTTAAACGCTTCTGTGACTTTGGCCTCATCCAACTTGTGGGTTAGCAAGTCAATATCCATGGTAGGACGGGATGCCGGAATATCTATGGTGATAAGCAGTAAACCACCTTTTAAGATGAAATTATCTTTGTAAGCACTCTTGGATAGGCGGTACAAAAAGCGTTCTTGCAGATAGCGTTTAAGTAGCGTATTAAAATCCAAATTATTTTTTTGGGCTTGGTGTAAAAGTTTCCGGAAATTGGAAGCTCCGATGTTTGTAATTTTTCGCATAGTTATCTCATTACCGTCAGAATTTCATCGAGTTTATCAAAAACATGGCACTCTCGCGCAGTTTCGTAAAGTTTAAGCATATCTTTGTCTTTTCGTTTGAGATATTCTCGCAATACTTCTTTCATTGTGTCTGTGCCCATCTTATTGCGGTTTTTGATGGTATCACAAACCACCTTTTCCATGTCATAGATGTTAAATGAATACTTGCCGCGTTTAACTTTGACAATATTGCGTTTAAATTTACTTATATCTTGGCGGATGACCGAAACAGGTGGATATATCATTTTAGATACTTTTCTTGCTTTGGGAATAGCAATAGAAACATCCTGTGGAATGTGTGTAGTAAGCCCATAATAGGCCAATGCGGAAAAACCCGTAATAACGCCGTAGGGTATGGCATAGTAGACGTCCAAGAAACTCTGATCCTGCAAAAACATATCTGCATTGCGATACAACCCTTGTTTAAGTTTAAGTAGCTGCCCTTGTTCTACCAATTTTTGAATTTGGCGGCTTGACAGTCCCCCCTCTTTCATTTGTTTGGTACGAATATATTCCATAATTTTTTTCATAATTCTCCTATACAACTACACTAATCCAACCACATTTTACTGATTTTGTGGTCAGTTTGCAACATTTTTCGAGGAATAATATAAAGGCCGCAATTTACATTCTTTGTTTAACTTGTATAACATTTCTCTCTTTGTTGTTTAAGGCGTATAGCCATACCCACGGTAAAACAAAGTGGCACACAGGGGCTTTTAGGCGCCACAAAACCGCGTCAAATGGGCAGAAAAAGAATGAGGACGCGAGTTCTAATCTATTAGACCCGACCATTTAGAAAGCCGCTTTTAAGTAAGCGGCTTTTTTGTTGTCTTATTTTCCCCGCCCCGTCGGTGTTTTTGGCTGATTTTTATCCATCTGGGTCATAGAGTGCTTTTAGATGCGCACAAAAAAGGCCCTGTTCGGGCCTTTTTCTCTAACCGCGAAAATTGCAGGATCCGTTTAACCGTACCATACCTTTTCTTGCTCCTCAAAATTGACTTGGCCTTCAGCCAAATTCATCAGCTCCCGCAATGTCAAATTGCGCGGGTTTTTGTATTCTAAAATATCCGCCACAATATGTGGGGATAAATAGCACAGATGGATATACCGCGCGAAGTTGCGTTTATTCATTCCGCTGGCCTTTTCCCATTCGCGGGTTGTCAGCCCCTTTTCTAACAGTTTTTTGAGTTTCCACGCACGGGCTAGGCCACGCACTAAACTTTCATTAAGTTGACGTACCGTCAGTATGTTTTGTGATGTGCCATGTTGCAAACGTGTAGATGTTACATTGTCTATATAAAAGGCATCCCGAAGCGTAATGATTTCAGCCCCCACTTCCGGTGATACAGGATTACTTGGCTTTTCGGTTTGCTTTTGACGGTTATGACAAATAGCCAAAAACCCCTCTTTATCTAGCGCAATCTGTAAACGGCAGTTTGTACCCTTTTTCACACAAATTACCTGTTTAAGGCACTTTTTAACTTCATCAAACGTAATTTGGCTGCTATCCACCTGTAAGTCTACGGAAGACAAATCAGCTCTACGTATGGTATCTAGCACAAACCCGTCCAATTGAATTACCGGAATATGAACTCCTTTGCGGATAAAATAGTATTGAAACTTTTGCCCGTTTTTGGTGGTACTGGTCAGCTTGTAAGGGTTTTTCTTATCGTCAAACAGTTTATCCGCCATAAGTGTCTGTTCCCGAATATAGGCCCGATACTCCCGCAAACCGTTTTTATAATTCCCCACTTTTGCTTGCACGGCTTCAAACATTTCTTGGGAGATAAGGGCAGGCTGCTTGCCCGGATAGACTTTGTTGGCCGTAAAATGGGGCATTTTGCCCACATATAAGGGATTAGACAAAATCTTTAAGATAGAACTATGGCTAAAAGGCTTTCCTCCTCGTTCTTCCCCCTTTTTCGTTTTCCACCGTTTACTGCGGTAGCCCTGCGCATTCATCCACTCTGCCACCGCCATAATATTGCCGAGTTCTAGATATTTTTGAAAGATAAGACGAACTTCTTCGGACTCTTGTTCGTTAGGCACTAGCTGTTTGTCTTTGAGGTCATATCCAATAGACGGCACACCGCCCACCCACATGCCTTTAGCCTTGGTAGCGGCCAGTTTATCGCGCACACGCTCGGCCGATACTTCGCGCTCAAA
>CAMECJ010000023.1 GCA_945913025.1 uncultured Elusimicrobia bacterium
ATGTTTACTATAACCGCGGCATAGCCAAGAAAGACTTAAAAGATTATTCAGGCGCTACCGCCGATTACAACAAAGCCATAGAACTCGATCCCCAATACACTATTGCTTATAAAAATCTCATTGCGCTTTATGGGGCGTTAAAACAACCTGAAAAGGCCGAGGAAATACGAAAACTAAAACAAAAAATTGTCCCAAAGATAAATAATTAACTTATCTCGCTTTGTGTGTGTACTCACCCCGAGGGGATTCTCTTGCTACAAAAAGATTGGGGTTAGATTAATTTCTAACCCCTGTTTTTATAGGCATCCAACGCTTCTTTTAGCCCACAGGTGCTACATATTTCCGTTTGATTATCTTTGCGGCTTATTGCCGGATAGCCAACCATAGGGCCGCCACATTTTGGGCAAATGCGTCTTTTTCTCATAAAAACTCCTTATTTTCCTTGATGTAGGTAGGTCATTACCGCGTAGACGTTCCTAATCCGCTCGGCAGTGCCATCTATCCCGTACAGACTTCCCATATAAGGTTTTGGTCCGAGGTATCAACGCCTTCCTGTGCGTCTTTTACGCGCTCGGAGAGGTCTTTTACCAACCCTTGCAATACTTCATATGGCAAATGTCTGCCCCTAATGCCACTCCTAAATAGCTCCCGTTATCCCAGTCCACCATTATGGTCCCTATATTGTCCACACCTTGTACGGTTCCTTGTGTGCCAAGGGGCGGGGCCTGCACATCGTCCATTTGAACCAGCACCACGCGCGAGCCTTTGGGATATGCTGCGCGGAGTATTTTTACTAATTCTGCGAGGGGTTTTTCTTGGCGGCCCATTCCGCTATATCCTTGTGGAAAAATAGATAACCCGATATGGGGTACTCCGTAATGGCCATAGCTAGGCCGGAAAGGGATTTGTAGCATTTGCCTTCCCAATACAAACCGTCTGATTTTATTTCTATCAGCAGGTCTTTGCCCTTAAACTTTTTAATAAAGGTAGTTCCAATGGCGGGCAATCTGGGAGTATTGGGCTTTTTAAGTATGGTGGGGTTGGCAATTACGCTCTCTACAGAGGCTTTAATAGGCGTTGCTTTGGCGGCACAACTGACGCTTTTTTGTTCTTTTTTAGAAACCCCGACTTTACACGCGCAAACTGCGGCATTTTTGGGTATTTTAGTGACTTTTTTCTTCATAATTCTCTCCTTACAATAAGCTTTATTTTGCCCGTACTACATATACGCTCTTATGAGGGATGGAAGTCAAGTCCGCATTAATGATTTTTTTAACGAACTGGAAAAACTTTGTAAAAGCAACAGTTTTTAAGATTTTTTGAAAACTTTTATCAAAAATATAGGAAAGTTGAAGTGTAGTTCAAAAATCTGTTCTAATCCGGCCCCTTTTTACTGATTTTGTGGTCGGTTTAGAACATTTTTACGAGTAAGAATAATCTTGAAGTCACAAAATCTGGCCTTTAATTTGCTATTATTGTAAAAAGTTTTAAGTATGGTTAAAATTTATCTTGTTTTTATCAAAAGTTTTAACTCAAATCCAAATCCACCACAGCTAGGTATTTTAGATGTGATATAGCGGTAAGAAGCGGATCCTGCCTTTCGGGGCTGTAGAGAAAAAGAAGAGTTTACGGGCTAATTATAAGGTCGGGGAAAGTGCTCTAAAACCATGATGGATGCGAAACAGGGCATTTCCCCGTCGGAGGGGTAAGTAAAAATACAACAAAAAAGCCGCTTTTTACAAAGCAGCTTAATAAATGGTGGGCGGGTAGACTGATATACTTCTAGGGTTGCTAGAGCAGGGGGTTAATTCCCTGTTTATCAGGGAAAAAACAGGGAATTTTGACATTTTTTGTGCCTTTTGGGGATACTGGAGTAATTTTAAAAAAGAGATTTCTCTTCTGAAAGTTATTGCTGGAAGTTCTCTAAATTCCCTAAAACAGATAACAGGGAAAAAACAGGGATGTACAGGGAAATCCACAATATAGCAGGGAAAATTAAATATGGATCAGGGAGTTTTCCTAGAGTTAGCTATGTATTTCTGGTAAGTTCCAAAAGATTGTTGGTTCTCTTTATCGTTTCCGTATGGATATGCCAAAAATTTTATTATGTTAGGCGCTATTCTTGGGTATTTCGATTTAAAATTAACCCAGCGTTATGCTCACTTTTCAGCGCAAACGGGATTCCGGTTCTAGAACTCAGTGTAAAACCGTTTGTAAAATACGGTGTCGGCATTTGCAAAGTCCAGGTAGAAAAAGCAACGGGCTTCCTCCAATGCTAATCCTTTTACATCAATCCCGTCCTTTATTATAAAATTAAACCAAACCGATACAATAAAACATAAGCCTAAATCACCTATAGATGCCCACGGGGCTTAGAGCGGCATAAAAACATAGGATTTTTCTATTGAATTGTAGTTCGCTAATTAAACAAAAACCCCACGCTCTAGGCATGGGGTTCAAGGTAAGTGATAGTATTCTAGTTAGAAAGGATTCTTATTCGTAAAGGATCCATCCGGCAACTGCCATACTTGCTTGCCGTTAATAATATAGAGGTTAGGTATTCCCTTCTGGCGGTTAGTTTCTTGTGCCTTCCGTACAGCACGATTCGCAATACGGGTTAATTTAGCTGTTAAATCTGTCATAAATCCCTCATAAACATAGCATAAAGGTTTTCGGTTAAGATTTCAATAGGCTGACCTTCCTCTTGGTCAGCCACGGGAATAATGTTTTCCCCGCCATTATAATACAAAGCCCAAAAATCTACCTTGTCTTTATACAATTTCCAAAAGTTCCATTTGCTGCGCTCAAACCGACGGATCACATCCTCTTTAGGTACAGGATGCCCACCGTTCTTGACACGCATTTGGATGCGCCCAATACAATCTTCTGCCTTATCTACAAATACGTAAATTAGAACGACCTTATAACCTAGTGTATGTGCTGTTTCTATTATTTTAATATGCCCCACCCCGGACAAGGTACTTTCCAAAGCAAAGGATTCCCCTTTACAAAACAACTTATCAATCCGGGAATGCAGCTCTTTGCCTGCTTGGATACGCACCGACTGCATATCTTCGGGGCAGAGCTCACGGGCTATGTCATCAGCATTAACATAGACAAGGTTCTCTTCCGGCAGCAATTCCCCTGCAATCGTACTCTTACCGCTTCCGTTTGCTCCGGCTAAAATAAACAGGGTCTTCATATTTATATTATACCTAAATTCCCCTGCCTTTCTAGAACTTCAAACACGTATCCCTGCAAGCAATAGCCACCTGACGGACAAATCTCCAAAAGCATAAAACACGTCTTATACTGGCGCGCTATTCCTTAATCAATTCCTGAGAACGGATAATAGGGGTTTGGCTCCTCGCGATACTTGTCATTCAAATCCTCCAATACAGCCAACCACATAGCTAATTCGTCCGCTACAGCCAAGCGTAGTTCGGTTCTATTATGCGAAAATATGGTCGTGCTTTATTAGAACCCCATTTGATCGACCAACTAGATGACCGCGATGTCATCTTTAAAGGAATTGAACAATCCTACTATTATGAGGGTTATAGGCGGGAAGAGTGAGCCTTCATATTTCGTTTTTACAATTAATCTACACACGAAAGTATTCAAACACGTGTGGATTTTTATATATAACTAGAAAAAGTATATAATTTATTAAAGTTTTTCTAGTTATACCATAAAAACTATTGATTTTTGTAAACTTTTTCTATATACTTTAATTCAGAGGTGCTGAATATGATGAACAGACCCGATTATATAGAAAAGATAAGTAAATTTATTAATGTTCCTATTATTAAAATTTTAACGGGGATTCGTCGTTGCGGCAAATCCACGATTTTTGAAATGGTGCAAAACGAACTGAAATCCAAAAGCATTGATAATTCTCATATTATCACTCGTAACTATACGAATATAGAATTTAGTGGTATTACGGCAAAAGAAATGATAGCCGATATTAAAAAGGATATTGTAGATAAAAACAAATATTATATTTTTTTAGATGAACTCCAAGAAATTAGCGGTTGGGAAAAAGTAGTCAATCAGTTAATGGAAAATGAGAATGTAGATATTTATGTAACGGGTTCCAATTCTAAATTAATGTCTAGTGAAATTGCCACTTATTTATCGGGCAGATATGTTTCTATTCCCATCTATACGCTTTCTTTTCGTGAGTATTCTATGTTTAATCAGGGGAATTCTTTATCTACAGAAGAATTACTTGAACAGTACATTAAATTGGGAGGATTTCCTTTAATTGCGGCCAATAACTTGGATGAACATACGTCCTATCAAGTCGTACGGGATATTTATCACGCTATTGTTACAAATGATATTTTGAATAGACATCGCCTTAATAAGCAAGATTTGTTTGATAGGGTTATCCGGTTTATTTTAGATAATATGGGCAAGACGTTTTCTGCCAATGCTATTGTTAAGTTTTTGCGTAGTGAACATCGCTCCCTGTCGGTAGAAACTGTTTATAACTACTTAAGATGGTTAGAACAGGCTTTTATTATTCATAAATGCCAACGATATGATGTAATAGGAAAAGCTATCTTGAAAACCCAAGAGAAATACTATTTAGGAGATGTATCATTAAAATACGGGTTAATGGGTTATAACGCTACCATGTTGACGTCGGTTATTGAAAATATTGTGTATTTGGAACTGCGCCGCAGGGGATATGACGTATTTATTGGTAAAAAACAAACCAAAGAAATAGATTTTATTGCTCAAAAACAGAATGAAAAGGTTTATATACAGGTATGCGTTAGCTTACCTGCGGACTCTTCAAGAGAAACTGATAATTTGTTGGAAATTAAAGATAACTATCCCAAATACTTAATTACACGTGATAAATTAAGTGTAGGGAATATTAACGGAATACAAGTTATCCATTTAGCAGATTTTCTGTTGAAAGATAAACTGGTTTGAAATGGCTGTTTTTCTTCATTTTTATAAAAAATGGACACATTTTGGACACTTTGCTTTTACAGGCGGGTGTCCAATTTTATTTTTCCGACGAAGATATAGGACAAATAGATACTTTTGTTGTCAGCCTGCGGAGGCTTGACTGTAAACAATTATAGGACTATTAGGGGGACGAAACTGATGACCGTAAAATAGGGATATAAAAGGATGTTTTAAAATTTTTGTTTGACAAAATTAGTATAATAAACTGAGTTAATTTATTTAGGAGTATTTTTATCTTACATAAGCCTTAAACGTGGCTTATATACAATTTATCTGTTTTGGGAATCCTATTGAAGAATAGGAAGTCGTTTAATAACGTGCTAATCCCGTCCCAAAACAGCTGGTTTAGGCAGAAGATGAAGGGAAGTCATGAGCCCTTTGTCTTCTGCCGAGTGTTTCGCATATTTTAGATGCGGAACCACGGCTGTTTAATGACTGGGACTGGGATTAGCCTCGGAATTATTCAGCCGTTTTTCTTTTCTTCAGATTTTTCCTTCTCTCAGCAAAAATCAAATAGGATTCCCGATCTTTACATTAAATTCTTTGAATAAGAATTTAAAAATTTTCATATGGGTCAGCACATCCATATGAATGGGAAAAGGGCTTTTTACCTCCGCCAAGAGTATCAGCCCTTT
>CAMECJ010000024.1 GCA_945913025.1 uncultured Elusimicrobia bacterium
GATCCACCGCAGGCATTTTCTCTTATTTACTGTCCCATATTTTGTACCAAATCCACTGGCTACCCTGGTCGGTATGTAATACAATGCCCAGTGTATTTCGTACCGCATTACAGGCATTTTTAATAGCTTTCAAGACCAATGCCGTGTTCATAACTCGGCTATAGCTCCAGCCAATTACCTTGCGGCTATGTAATTCCAATACACTCGCCAAATACGTCCATCCTTCTTGTAACGTATATATGTATGTTATATCCGCACACCACACCTGATTAACCGTCGGGGTATTAAAGTCCTGTTTCAGTATATTGGGGTGGTGACATACCGGCTTTGCCTGCTTGCTACAACACGGTCTATACTGCTTTCGGATAATAGAACGTATCCCCATGGCTTTCATATGGCGTTGCACGCGTTTTAGGCTCGTTTTAATGCCCTGACGGATAAGAGCTGCATATACTTTGGGTGCTCCATATATTTTATTGCTTTCCAAATACACTTGCCGGATTGCTTGCTCCAATCGGTCGGATTCTTTTTTCCGGTTACTGACTTCCCCATCTAAATGCCTGTATATTCGGCTACGTGCTATACCTAATGTCCGACTCAGTACCTGTATGGGATATTTATTTACCTGCTTTTCAATGAGCTTCAATCTTGATTCCGTGCGAATATGGCTGTTGCTTTTTTTAGGATTTCGTTCTCCATCTCTACCTGGGCCAACTTCTTCTGCAGCCTGCGGTATTCGGCTACAGTTACCGTTTCTCCTTTCTCTGTAACCCCTATTTTGCCATATTCCTTTTTCCACCGATATATTAATGATTCTCTGATGCCATATTCGCTGCTGATTTCTTTAGCCGTTTTACCCTGCTCTTTTAGCTCTATTATTTGTCGCTTAAACTCTTTTGTGTACTGCTTTCGTTTCATAACCATTTTTCAGGTTCTCCTATACCAGCTATTATACTTTTACCCTTATTTACTGTCCCATTTTTTGTACCAAATCCAAAGTGCTCATATTTTGTCCGAACCGTTCCCAAGCGAGTTTTTACCCCATCAGAAATACAAGCGAGTGGACAATAGTGCAGCAGATGTGGAATATCACGCCAGTAGCGTTTGGTTATTTGTTCCCAAGCGTCATGCACGGTAGCATTGGCAGCTGCAGGGTTTTTTAGCTCAATAACGCACAAGGGGATCCCGTTTACAAATAAAATAATATCCGGCCTGCGAGTCTCTTTCTTGCCATTGTTAATGTATTCTACGGTAAACTGGTTAACGGCTTTAAAAATATTATTGCTAGGGTGCTCAAAATCTATGAGCGATACCATCTTGGCGGTACCATTTTTGCGCGTAAACTGTATCCCATTTACCATCCATCCATAGACCTTGTGTAATGTGGCAAAATCACTCTCTGCCCCTGCTAAGCGAACGGTATCTACTAACTGTCCAACCTCGTCTTTATCTAACTCCGGATTGGTTTTGCTTAAAAACTGTGCGAGGTCATCTTTACATAATACTTCGCTAAGGTAGGTGCGCTGAATATCGTTTCCAGCAACATACTGCCACCCAACGCTCTCTAAAAAGGCAAGGAAAGCATATTCGTACTCGGATTCACAGTAGTGTCCATTAAATTCCTGCAACTTAGCCATGTGCTTCCTCCCGTCTGGCCTCTTCCAAAGAACCTTTTATGAGAATAGGACAAATGTCTTTTAATTGGGATTTCAATTTTTCATTAATATTTCGGCGTTCCATCAACACGGTATGCATATTAGAAATACTTGTTTGAATGGAAATGCTTGGGATAGGAATTTCTACATTTTTCATATCTTCAAATGTAAACATCTCTCTTGCGGAACCCCAAGAATGGAAACGGGAATATCTGTCAAATTCCGATCTCTTATACCACAACATGAGATATTCGGGGATAATTTTTTCTTCTTTCACATCAAATACTGTATATATAGGGGAAACAAGGCAGTCATTGCCAACATTATACGCAATAGAGATTTTATCACCATTTCTCGTTGTCACAGTATTGTAAGCAAATTGTCCCTTTTCTACTACGTAATAATTCCCAATATCCACACCATTTAAATCCGCATGAGTATCAACAAAAATTTTCTCTATAGAAACGGCTTTATTATCCTTCACTTTATAATCATTGTTTCTTTTGTCACTAAGTTGAATAACATCTTGGATTTTTTCGCAAGGCATTTCCCGTCTTAAATTTTCAATATACGCATCACAGGTTAGTTTTAAATCTTCCAAACCGCGCTCATAACTTTTTTGGTTAGCAAGCATGGCTTTATAAACATCCACATACTTTTGCTGAATTGGTAAGGAAGGAACTTGGATCTCTAAATTACAAAAATCTTCCCAAGACATTCCATCTCTCACAGAAGAGTCTGTGTTGAACCAAAAATATCTATCCTTTTCGTCAGAATTTAACAAAATATAAAAATATTCTTTAAGTATCAGAGTTTCATTTGTAATGGAAAAAATTGTATAAGCAGGACTCACGACCTTGTTGCTGTTTGTTGTATTTAAGGCAACTGGCAATACTATATCTCTACCAACGTGCATCAAATTACATGCAAAACAGTCAGGAGGAACTATTTTATATTTACTCGTGTCCCCACCGACCTGGCGTGAGGGTTCGAAAAAAACTTTATCACGGTTGATACCCGATACTTCATCTGGTGTCAGATTTGAAATATTGCAAGTTTGATTATATTGTTCTACAAAAGAACCAATTTGAATCTTAGTCAATGCCATAGCCAATCCCCTTGAAGGCTTCTTCCAACATTTGCTGGGATTTCTTTTCCTGCTTTACAATGTCTTTCATTTCCGCTTGGATACGGGCCATTTCCTTCTTATAATCAATATCCAAGTCGTGATCCACAAATTCTATGTACTTGCTCGGTGTTAATGCCCACCCTTTTTCTTCAATTTCCGCAATACCTACGCTCCGGTACAGTTCTGGCACTTCATATTTCTTTCCATTTGTGCCTTCACTCTGCCATTTGTGGTAAATCTCTGCGGCTTTTTCTATCTGCTCGGTGGTCAAGCGCACTTTCTTCTTGTTTTCGTTCTTTACGGGGTTTTCCGTCCAAGTACGTAAATCCATAAATAAAATCTCATTTTCACGGTTGCGGAGTGTGCGGCCATGATATTTACCGCCTTTCTTGTTTTGGTTTAATATCCACAAAGTTACACTAATGTCCGTGGTAATAAATAATTCTCTTGGAAGAACGACTATAGCTTCCACTTTGTCATTTTGGATGAGTCTGCGGCGAATCTCAACGGTATCACTATCGTTTAATGCTCCGTTAGCGAGTAAGAACCCTGCCACACCGTTTTCCGGTTTTAAGTGCGAGAGCATGTGCAAAATCCAAGCATAGTTTGCATTGCTGTCCGGCGGCGTCACATAATCGGCCCAACGAGCATCATTTTCCAAGTCGGCATCGTACCACCCTTTCAAGTTAAAAGGTGGGTTTGCCATGATGTAGCTAAAGTGAAGTCCCTTGTGCTGATCGTTTGAGAAACTAGAATCATACGTCTCGCCAAGGTTATGGCTAATACCGCGCAAAGCCAAGTTCATCTTTGCCAGGCGATAAGTAGCGGCATCTTTTTCTTGGCCATATACACTAATGCGGTCTATGTTGCCTTGTTTGGACTTAACTAAATCAGCACTTTGGATAAACATGCCACCGGAACCACAGCAGGGGTCTATGTTCCTACTGATTTTGATACAATAGAAAAAGCCTTCTCCGGGGTAAAAACCGCCGAAAAAGGCATAAAACAAGGGCTTTCGAGGTCAATCACTGACTCCGAAAGCCCTTTTTCGCTTTATTCAGTTGTGGATTTCTGCCGTTCCAAAGTCCGGCGGCACCGTGGGGTGTAAGCCTTGCGGTGTATGGATTTGGGAATAATTAAAAGGTATAGCAACCCAGATTTATGGATCAGTATGTTGATAAGCATTTCAAGATTGAGTTTATCTT
>CAMECJ010000025.1 GCA_945913025.1 uncultured Elusimicrobia bacterium
GCCCGTCCGGTACCATTTCGTACGGACATTGTTTCAAATCAGTCGCCCCTTTACAAGCACCGATTTGTTTGGTGGACGTCGGATTATAGAAATACAATGCATCCCATTCTTCCGTTACCGTCATCCCCTCGCCTACACGCGTAGACGACCGGTCAAACGTCTTGACGGGCTGCAAGCGTACATCCACCACGCCGGACGCCGCCACCGTAGCATCGGCTGGGTAGTTGGTAAACGTGTTATCATTTACGTAAATACATTTCGGGTTTTTGGCGGGATTGACAGCACCTGCTGTCGTAAAAATGGAAGCTGCTGTCCCTAAATCAGTACCGTCCGTCTTCTTATCGCAAATGCGCGGAGGCCACGCCGCTTTGCTGCTGTCTGAAATTTTCACTTCTTCGCTCAGTAACGTTACCTTGTAACTTTTTAGTGTCACCAATCCCCCACCAGCTGACACCTCTTCCGTCGTCCACGTATTCCGATACCACTTGCCCCCTTGTTCTACAAGCTCCGTTACGGTGGTGTTCGGCACTAACGTCTGCCCGTTCGTAAACGTGACCCCGCCAATCGTTACTTGCACACTCCCCGCACTAAGCGGAGCCGGCCGACCAGGGAACGATATACTCGGAACAGAAACCGTATCCGTTCCGCTAGATACCACCTTCGCATCGTTGTAATCCCCCGTCGTGTTATTATACGCGGGAATGACCACATCCTTATTATAAATGTTTACCTGCACGTTCATCGCTTTGGATAAGTGATACGAAATCGTCGCTTTTGCTTCGCTGTCCCCATATACATCCGTCGTGCTTACGTCCACCACACGGTACATATCCACAGGAAACACCGCCGCCGCACGGTTTGTTACCGCAGGGAACATAGCGTCCTTCGTTTCCACTACAAACATATACGTCCCGGGAGTGACCATACGCCCCGCATCATCACGCCCGTCCCAAGACAAGGTATTTAACTGCTGCGCCACCTGCGTTACGCCTTCTTCCGGCGTTAAGTATTTTACCACTACACCCGCCGTGTTTTCCACCTTCGCAATCGCCGTCGCTTCACGTACTACCGAGTATTTAAAAATGAACGGGTCCAATCCATACGCCGTAGGGCTGGAGCCTATCGTGGAATAACTTACCGGCTGTATCGTTACATCCACCATCCCCCGCTCTATCGCTATCATACCCGTATTGTATTTGAGCGTTTTTACACCGGTAAAACACTGGTTGTTGATTTCTTCGGAACCGGAACAAGTGGCGTTCGCCGTAAATGCAGGCCTTCCGCTGCCGCCAACAGCATTTAGATATTTGCCGTTATACGGGATCTCCGCCCATAAAACGTATACATAATTGCCGTCCGGCATCGGAGCACCATAGGCAAAGGTTTGTTGACACCCTGCTTCAGTTTCACAGATGGTACCGTCGGACTTTTTTTCTTTATATGCATAAGTGCGGATACAACCCCCTTCTTGATTACACAATCCGTCCCAACGGGAAGTAAAATTCATGCGGCCAGTGCGGTCTTCCACCGAGCTGTAAACCAAAGAGCCAGTATTATTCAGAATCTCAGGCCCCGTACCCGTAGGTGTAGAAGAATCCGTCAACACCGCACCAGCATTATTCTCCTTAAAAGAAGTACCTGGCGTATAAATGTTCCAATAAATCTTGGCAGGCTCCGTGGGTACATAGCTGATAGACGCATACCCCGTGGACTGTTTATTCAATCCCGTCACCTGTATATCCGTTAACCGCAACGGATCCAACGAAAGCTGTCTTGTAACTGCGCGAGAAAAGTCCACCCCAGCCCATTCGTCTTGCGACTTGGCCTGCAAAGACACTACATAATTACCCGCAGGTAACAATAAACCTTCATCGTTGCGTCCGTCCCACGAGTCAAACTCCGTAATCTGTACGTCTTTTTCCACTCCTTTCAAACCTTCGCCCAACCGCGGCTGCCAGTCTACCAATGTACGGACGAGATTATTTTTAGAGATATCCGTAGTTGTGCTGGCACCATAAGACAAATTATCCCCGTTGGACGCATCAAAAATGGCAATGCGTACGTCCGCATCTTTACTCAAGCGGTACGCATACGTATACGGCTGCGCGGATACAGACGTAATGTTACCCACCACCGACGGCGTACTGCGCACCGTGTGGATATTCGTCACGTCCACCTGCATGGGGATTTGGTTCATCCCAGGGTATACAATCGTGGAGTTAAATTGAATCTTATCAGTAATGACGTTATCCCCGGGAACGTCTGTCGCTACTGTAGCGCGAAATGCAAACTGCCCGTTCGTTTTACCAAATTCCCCCGCAATTGGATACGACCCGTCCCATGCCGCACAGAATCGAAGTTTAGCATTTCCATCGGATTTGGCACCATCATTATTAAAGATCATATAATTACAAACGCCATTTGGACAACTACCGTCACAGGCACCAGAGTAAGATCCATCTTTAAAATTTCTACAGCTACCGTCACTGGGATCCTGATACAGTACTGCGGAATTACAAGTATTCCCGGATTTCGCACTACCCGGGCAACGATAAGAACCGCACCGTGCCTCATTCGACTCGACGTTCGGGTACAAGTCAATCGTGCGAATGGCGGGAGTTTCTTCCGGATTTTCCACATTTTTGTTATTGTAGTATTTTACAATGTCAAACTTAATTTGTTGAAGCGGAAAAGAAATGGAATACGTACTCCCCCCCAGCGGTTTATTGGAGCAGTACACATCCATACACAACGCTAAACAATGGTTGGGATACGTATTGTCAGACGCAGTAGCGGACGGATACGGCTGGTCGTACTCAATCAACGCCGAAGAAACCCACGGATCGTTAGTAGGAGTCTTATTTCCCGTAGGAGCTGGAGCGGTAACAAAACTGACACTATCATGACTATCATCTAACTTGTCTGCCCCAAAATTACAATACATGGTCTCCACAGTAGCACCGTTTTCTCGATAAAACACGCCGGCCTTTCTTACGTCAGCCGTTTGGGCAAAAAGCGGCGCTGAAGAAACAGAAAACAACAGGGCCAAAACGGCGCAAAGCACCGCTTTACCCAAAAAAACACGGAGTAAACTTTTAAGTTTGTTCATGGTGTATATATTCATTCGGGGAATATGTCCCGTCGTAAAATTAAGTTTTACAAAGCTGCGGCGCACCTAAAAATGCGCACAAAACGGCGCGTTAAAATTACACGCCGATACAGTACCTTTAAATTTTTGCAACTTTTGCGCTACTTGTCAACTGTTTTCTGGATTTTTTATCGTCTGATTAAAGTTCAAAAACGCCAAAATCCAAAACTGCGCATTTTCCCCCGCACTTTAACCCACACGGGAAAGGCAAAATTCCCGCAAACTTGCGGCTTCCGGCTTCCCGATTAAGCCGAGTTCATCTTAATCAAGGGGAGAGGATCCCCCTTGATTTTCCTACGGTACTAAAACTTTTACCACCTTCTGGCAGTGCTCACGCCCGTTCTGCGCTTTAAAGTCCACCAACCCAAAGTAGACCCCCCGCGCTACCT
>CAMECJ010000026.1 GCA_945913025.1 uncultured Elusimicrobia bacterium
CTATTTATCGCACATTGTTAGAAGAGCAAAAAAAGCAACCATATAGTATCAATTTGGTAAGTTTAATCGGAGCGGACGAAAATGCTCATTCGCGGGTGTTGTGTCGGTTATTGCAATATCCAGGGGAAGATAATACATATCCTTTGGCCTTGCGATTTATAGAAAAATTTATCAATTCAGAAGTGGCTAGAGAAGTAGCCACGCATCTAGGAAAATATAAGTTGGAAATCTATCAAGAAAAACAGCGTATAGACTTGCAATTGTTTATGCCCGGTGTTGTAGGTATTATTATTGAAAATAAAATTAACGGTGCCGAGGATCAACAAGAGCAATTAGAACGGTATATTAAGGAAATGAAAAAACGAATTGAGAATCCTTATGCGATTTATTTGACTTGGGACGGTTCCAAAAAAGTGAGTGATAATAGTCTATCTAAACAGGAACAACATCGTATGCATGAAACGGGGCATTTTATAGAATTAAATTATGTATTTGATATTTTGCCATGGTTAAAAGAAAAAATCTTGCCATATTGTCCTTACGCCCAACGACAACTCATTTTTGCTGTCGAGCAATATATAGACTATTTGGAATTACGAGCTTCCTATCGCGCACCGGATCAAGTAGTGAATCAAGCTATTTATAAAGCTTTTTATAAACAATTTGTAGAGGAGAAATTATATGCCTAATTTTTTAAAACAATATTCCGCTGTGCAAGAGTATATGGAATCGGTAAATAAAGCACGCGAAAACTTGGAAAAAATGCAAACAATTGTAGTCAAACAGTTTAGGCACCAACATTTGTTTTCTAAGACGCGTGATATTGGTCATGCCTATATTCCGGCTGGATTGGAATATAGGGAAAGTAGGATAAACTATGCTTATGATTGGTTGCAAATAGTTCAGCCCACTAGAGAAGCTGTCCATTTGGAGTGGTTATTAGGAAACAATGGACAGCCTGGTTTTAAGTGTGTTCCTGGAGAGAATATCCCTTTTTATTTTCATATTGAAATGAAGGAAAAAAGGATGGATCTAGTTTCATATATTTTAGATTACATCGCTCATCATAATAATGGCGAGTTTTATGAAGATAAATACGCTTTTTGGTGGAAAAATGAAAAATGGGATTTCGCTATATTAAAAACGTATCAGAAAGGCGGAGGCGGTATGTTGCGTGTGATGGCTTTGCAGGAAATAGATGCTCAAAAAATAGAACAATGGCTACCCGAATTGTTACAGACTCCACCTGTGCAGTTATTACTAAAATTACTTACAGATGAAACATTTTGGAAGCGATCGGAAATAAAACAGCTAATTGATTAATTGAATGAGGGTCCCTGTATAGGGGCCTTTTAATACTCAAAATTAAGGCGACAAAACGGTGTCGGTTCCCTATGATAGGCTATAAGTAACTTACAAAAAAGGAGCAAACTTATGGCATATTCCTACGAAGAATACCGTGTATTTTATTATGTAAACCAACTGATGGGTTGGATGGAAAGCAACGCGCTGGAAGAAGGTTCTGTGGAGCGGAACTTATACCAATGGACCAAAGGATACCGTTTGGCACAACCGTGTCGCCAAAAAGATGAAACAGAATCGGATTATGTGCGCCGGGCTGGGGCGGCGTGGAAAACTCGTATTGCGCGCTTAGCCAAAAAAGCATGTGCCCAAAAACAGGGAGTGCTTGCTCAAAATTTAGATTTTATTACTCAAGTTTTTGATTTTACACCAGAGGAAAAACTGATTGTAGAGTTTTTGGCATTGTTTACTTCCACGGAGATGATGGGGCGTTTTGGATGTTGTTTTAACGAACATACTTCCGGCAATTTATCCATGCTTTTGTATTTGTTGCATTGTTCTCGTTGCGAAATAGACAAATTAATAGGTAGCCGCAGCAAATTGCGCAGGTGGGGACTAATTGAATCCGCCCGATTAGGCAACCAAATGCTTGTTTTGCAAGACGACATAGCCAATTTTTTGATGACGCCTTTCCCAAATGCTGCGGTACGTCAACATGCCTTGGTTGGGGATAGCTTTTCTTGTGATTGGAAGGCCAAAGATTTTAAATTTGTGCCAGAAACCCGCTTTGCGGTAAAACTTTTTAAAACAGCAAGCAGGGAAAAAGGATGTAATATTTTGCTGTATGGAGAACCTGGCACCGGTAAAACCAATTTTGCGGGGATGTTAGCGGCCAGCGCTGGGAAGAACCTATATACGGTCGCGGAAACCCGCTCGGCCGATGAAGAAGTGCAGAACCGACTGCAAGAATTGTATCGCAAGCAAAAAATCCTAGAAAAAATGCCAAATGCCTGTTTGCTTTTTGATGAGGCAGAGGATGTTTTTTCGCCACTATATAACAAAAAAGGGCGTTATAATAAAGTGGAAATCAACCGTTTATTGGAAAATAATGGGTGTCCTATTATTTGGACGACCAATAACATTCGCGAAATTGACCCGGCTTTTATCCGCCGTTTTACGTTAGCAGTTTGTTTTGAACGCCCGGGTGTAGCTTTACGTCAACAATTATGGAAAAACTATTTGGCAAAAAACGAAGTGGCAGTAACTGCCAAAGGTATTCGTTCCTTGGCTACCGCATATGAAGTATCCCCGGCTTTGATTGCGGGGGCTTCTCGCGCGGCACGCCTTACAAAAGGGAATATAGACACGGTAAAAACCCATGTGAAAATCATGACTCAGGCATTACATGGTGGGCACAAACAAACTCCCAAAACAGAGGCGCAAGTTCAGTTTTATCCGCAGTTGATTCAAGCGGATACAGAGTTGCCGGTGCTTACCGCGCAACTTAAAACGTTAGGGCGACTTGATTTTTCATTGTGCTTGTATGGAGTGTCGGGGACGGGGAAATCAGCTTATGCACGTTTTTTGGCGCGCCAGTTAGAGTTGGAAGTGCTACAACAGCGAGCCTCTGATTTAATCAGCCCCTACGTAGGGGAGACCGAGCAAAATATCGCTAATGCCTTTGCCAAAGCCAAGGAAAACAAGATGGTACTCATTTTTGATGAGGCCGATACTTTTTTGCAAGATCGTACACGCGCAGTACGTTCGTGGGAAATTTCCAGTGTCAATGAAATGCTTACCTGGATGGAGAACCACCCGTATCCGTTTATTTGCACGACCAATTTAATGGATACGCTTGACCCGGCTAGTTTGCGCCGTTTTAGTTTCAAAGTGAAGTACGATTATTTAACTACGTCGCAAGTATGTCAAGCGTTTAACTGCTTTTTGGGTTTTAAAGTAGATGAAAAAGAAGTGGCAAACCTTACCCAATTAACCCCCGGGGACTTTGCCCTTATCAAAAATAAGGCTGAAATTTTGGGAAAAAATAAAGACATTTGCACTATCAAAGCGTTATTGGAAACCGAGCAACAATTAAAGCAAAAACGAGGTGGCCCCACTATCGGCTTCCGGGTGTAGGGAAAGCGGTG
>CAMECJ010000027.1 GCA_945913025.1 uncultured Elusimicrobia bacterium
TATCTCGTTCGCCACCGCGCTTAAAGTAGGATATGTTTTTTCTTTGTATTCGTAACTACTTTCTCCTTTCACAATTACTTGAAACGTCTTGCCCTTATAACTTTTAGTTAAGATAGTTCCAACGGCAAGATAATATCTCTTTTTGTTTGCTCTACGGATTTTTTCCTCTGGGGCTACTGAATATTTATCCAGCCTTGTGATATACTTTTCTGCTAACTTACAGTTATATAGTTCGCCCTGAATAGCATACCAAAGAGGGCGATATTTCCCTTGCCGTCCTCTTAATGTGTAGCGGTAGAAGATATCCCAATAGAATTGCAGTTTCTCATTAGATAGTCCTTTGAGTTCTTCTAAACTTTTCGGCAAATAACATTTATTTCTCATCTAGAATCTTCCTGATACGATTTATTTTACGGGCTGCATTACCCTTGTGATAATAGGCTCTAGCTAACTCGTCAGAAAACTTAATAGCCATGAGCAGTAATTCTGTATCGCGCAGTTTCTTGGGGCGGCCAAGCGGATTGCCCGAACGCCCCTCTACAAACCTACACGACAGCGGAGGTTGCTTATAAGGGCTCATTTAGTTAACCCGAAAAACACGTATCCGCTGATTGGACGCTTGACTATTTCCATAGCCACGCGGGATATACTTTTATAGGTTTTGCCTTGATATTCAAAGCCGTGTTCAAGCACTTTTATTTCAAAGGTTTGCCCGTGGTAGGTTTTAGTGATAACTGTACCAACAGTAGGCAATCGGCTGTCGCGTTCTTTGGTTGGTACCGTGACTGAATTAATAGGATTTTGTTTAGCGACTTTTACAATAGGTTGTTTGATGTTTTTCTTCATAAAAAACTCCCGATAGTATATTGGTTTTAGTAGGGCTCTTTTGGCCCATCACCATTACCACTTACTATCGGGAGATAAGTCAAGAAAATCTTATTTATCTAAAATAGCGTAAAACCACCGTTTCAGAGTAAATAGAATAAATTTACCCGGATATTTAAATCCATCGGGTGCCAGTTCAAAAAATACACGGTTTTGCAGTCCTAATTTGGCTAAAAGTTTATCCCACAAACGAGTATTTTTTCGCAAGGCAGGGCTTCCCCCGTTGGCCCGCCAAACAGCATAAGCGCAATACCAATCTTTAAAGAAATAATAACACCAAAATTTACGATGCCCTGTAGAATGGATAATATACGCCTTTTTCAGTTTCCGCAAAGAAGAAGATGCCGGCAAATTGTATAACGCAGAAAATACATAAGGAACCAGCTGAAATTTTTGCAGTGCCAAGTTGATGATACCCTGATCGCCTAAATAAGTAATATTTACACACTTTTTAAGCATATCATAAAGCCAGTGGGCAACCTCCTTTCCGGGAACGGGCAGACGGTTGCGTTTCAGCACCAAAAAGCCGGCATTATAACAGGGGCGGGACAAATCATAATTCCCCTCCGGGGCCGCAGTAAAATTATGTCCCACCGTAGGGCAGGAATCCCGCGTGATCCCTATATTTTCCGTCATTTCCTCTAACACGCCAACCAACTCTTTTTGTACCAAAATATCCGAATCCAAACATACTACATTTTGGTATTTTTCCAACAAGTTAAATCCTTCAAAACGGGCAAATAAGGCCGGGGTAAATTTCATCACAAACGGCGTACGTTCTATATCGGCAGGAAGATCATAATCCACCACAGTAACCGGTCCGCAAGATGCCATCAAACGCTTCAAATCATCTCCCCAGTTCCAAGCATATACATACACATCCGCCTCTTGCGCTAACTTGGGAGAATTTTTAAAAAACGTACGCAGAGATACATATAACGCAAAGGCATACGTGGGGCTGGAAGCACAAATAACGGCGGTCTTTTTCATAAGCGGCCTTATATAATTTCTTTTAATGCGTCTTGTAACGTATAGCGCGGCGTAAAACCCACTTCTTCACGCAAGCGGCGGTTATCCCCCACCACTAGCGAGGGCTGAGAGGTATTTTCTTCTTTTAACACCAGCAAATCTTCCCGCCCAAGCAGTTTGGCCACCGCACGCGCATAATCCCCTAAGTGAATGGATTTTCCCGTACAAATATTTACGGTGCCTTGTACATCGCTATCCAACAAGCGCGTAAAAGCTGCGGCGATATCTTTGCTGTACATATAATCTCGTTCTAATTGCGCGAAATTAATTTGTACCGGCTCACCTGCTTTTAAAGAGTTGATGATACTGGCCGTCAGCCGTGTAGGGTGTTCATTTTTACCGTACACACAAAAAATCCGTCCCCAAGCAAAAGAAATGTTATTAAGGGAACAGAAGGAAGCGGCCGTTTCCCGAAATGCGTTTTTACAAAGGGCATAGGCAGTTTTAGGAGCCACGGGATCATCTTCTTTAATTGGGGCATTTTTCTCCTCATATTCCATAAAGGTACCGGCACAAACGGCACGCTTGCCGCCATTTAGTGCAAATGCTTCCAACAAGGCCAAACTAGCCCGCAAAAAGGCGAAATTTGCATTTGAAAAGGCATAATCCCCATGAGCACACCACGCCATATTTAATAAATGGGTGGGTTTGATTTGCGCCATTATTTGTTTGATAAAAGTTTCGTCAAATAAGTTGCCTTTTATCCAAGTAACATTAGGCACAGATGGATTATCTTTCTCAATGCTAAGCGCATAAACCGCAAATCCCTCCGCCACCAAAGGAGCAAGAAGTTCTTTACCGATAAGACCGGTTCCTCCGGTTAAAAATACAGTTTTAGAGCAGTTCATAAGTATTATCTCTCTTATTAATAATAGGGCAATTAGTCGGCCATTGGATGTTTAGCTTTGGATCGTTCCAACGCAGGCCGGCATATGCCTCGGAATGAAAAAATTCACTCAACTGGTAATAAACGGTCGTATCATCTTCCAGCGTCAAAAAACCGTGCGCCATTTGCGGCGGAATATAAAGCATTTTACCGTTCTTAGCGGACAATTCTACCGACAAATGTTGCAAATACGTAGGAGAATCCGGCCGAACATCTACCACCACGTCTAATATTCTCCCGCTAAAACAAGAAACGATTTTTCTTTCCGGGTAAGGTGCTTTTTGGTAATGCAGCCCGCGCAGCGTATATTTACGGGTGTTGCCGGATAAATTGCATTGGCAAATAGTAAAATCTAACCCATACTGCGCCAACTCTTTTAAACAAAATTGCCGTTCGAAACTCCCCCGTTCATCCACAAACGGTTCGCGTTCTAACAAAAATACGCCAGACAACGCCAACGGTGTTATTTTCATACGCGTTTTTTCCTGCTGAACAAAGTTATAATTTTCAAAAACAGGCATACCCAAAAGAAAACAAAACGCTGACGGAAATTAATATC